>NZ_BAABHA010000021.1:0-547 GCF_039541855.1 Hymenobacter koreensis | reverse complement strand
AGGCTGCGGTTTTGTCGTAGCGGGTGGCCAAGCGGCGGTACTGTTTGAGGCGGTTAAAGAAGCGTTCGACCTTGTTGCGGTCGGCGTACAGGTTGCGGTCCAGTTCGCGCACGGTGCGTCGGCTGCGTTTGCTGGGCACGACGACCGCGGCCCCGGCCTGGCTGATTTGGGCCACCAAGGCGTTGGTGTCGTAGGCCTTGTCGGCAAGCACGGCACCGACGGCCAAGCCCGCCAATAACTCGGCGGCCACTGTGCAATCGGCTTGCTGGCCCGGCGTCAGCGCTAAGCGCAGCGGGTTGCCCAGCGCGTCTACGACGGCGTGGAGCTTGCTGGTGAAGCCGCCGCGGGAACGGCCGAGGGCTTCGGCCGGGGCACTGCTTTTTTTTGCCCGGCCGCGTGTTGGTGGGCCCGCACGCTGGTCGAGTCGAGCAGGGCCCAGTCCAGGTCCGGGTCCTGGACGGCCTCAAACACACGTTGCCAGACGCCTTTTTGCGCCCAGCGCCGAAACCGGCGGTAGACCGAGTTCCAAGGGCCGAACCGCTCGGGC
>NZ_BAABHA010000020.1:0-1391 GCF_039541855.1 Hymenobacter koreensis | reverse complement strand
TTACCTGTTCTACCCTAACTGGCTCCGTTGCGGGGCACCAGCTTCAGGTCTACCAGACTTCCATGGCTTGACGGGCGGTGTGTACAAGGCCCGGGAACGTATTCACCGCGTCATTGCTGATACGCGATTACTAGTGATTCCAGCTTCACGAAGTCGAGTTGCAGACTTCGATCCGAACTGAGAGCGGCTTTGGGAGATTGGCATCTTATCGCTAAGTAGCAACCCGCTGTACCGCCCATTGTAGCACGTGTGTAGCCCTAGGCGTAAGGGCCATGATGACCTGACGTCGTCCCCGCCTTCCTCACTGCTTGCGCAGGCAGTCTGTCTAGAGTCCCCGGCATAATCCGCTGGCAACTAAACATAGGGGTTGCGCTCGTTGCGGGACTTAACCCAACACCTCACGGCACGAGCTGACGACGGCCATGCAGCACCTTGCTTTGTGTCCCGAAGGAAAGGCTCATCTCTGAGCCGGTCACGCGCATTCTAGCCTAGGTAAGGTTCCTCGCGTATCATCGAATTAAACCACATGCTCCACCACTTGTGCGGGCCCCCGTCAATTCCTTTGAGTTTCACCGTTGCCGGCGTACTCCCCAGGTGGGATACTTAACGCTTTCGCTAAGCCGCGGACCGTATGTCGCCCACAGCGAGTATCCATCGTTTACGGCGTGGACTACCAGGGTATCTAATCCTGTTTGCTCCCCACGCTTTCGTGCCTCAGTGTCAGTACCAGCCTAGTCAGCTGCCTACGCAATCGGGGTTCTAGAAGGTATCTATGCATTTCACCGCTACACCTTCTATTCCGCCAACCTCGTCTGGACTCAAGCCCCGTAGTATCCATGGCAGTTCTCTTGTTAAGCAAGAGGCTTTCACCACGGACTTGCGGGGCCACCTACGCACCCTTTAAACCCAATAAATCCGGACAACGCTTGCACCCTCCGTATTACCGCGGCTGCTGGCACGGAGTTAGCCGGTGCTTATTCAACCGGTACCGTCGATTCCTCTCGCAAGAGTTTTTTCTTCCCGGTCAAAAGCCGTTTACAACCCAGAAGGCCTTCATCCGGCACGCGGCATGGCTGGGTCAGGCTCGCGCCCATTGCCCAATATTCCCTACTGCTGCCTCCCGTAGGAGTCTGGCCCGTATCTCAGTGCCAGTGTGGGGGATCGGCCTCTCAGCTCCCCTAGCCATCGTCGCCTTGGTGGGCCGTTACCCCGCCAACTAGCTAATGGCACGCAGGCTCATCTATCTCCGAAATTCTTTAACTACCAAACGATGCCGTTCAGAAGTGTCATGCGGTATTAATCCACCTTTCGGCGGGCTATCCCCCAGAGATAGGCAGATTGCCTACGCGTTACGCACCCGTGCGCCACTAGCGGTATTGCTACCGCCCGTT
>NZ_BAABHA010000019.1:0-874 GCF_039541855.1 Hymenobacter koreensis | reverse complement strand
GCCAAGTGCGTATCCGCCCAATCCGGTACGGCAAAGACCCGCGTCTGCTCGGCCGCCGGCACCAGCGGGGGCTGCTCGTAGAGCTCGCGCTCCTTGCCCAGGTGAATCCGCAGGTGCGTGGCCATAGAGGAGGGCAAAAACCGATGGACTTAACGACCGTTATCCCTACCCGCCAGTGATAGCGTTAACGTGCGTGTAAAGGTATCGAAAACCGGTACCTTTACGGCGCGCTTTTACCTTATCGCTAACCTGCCCGTTTTGCCCATGATTTTTGGCTACGTCCGCGTCTCCACGAGCGCCCAATCGGCCGAGAGCCAGAAGAGCCTCATCGCCCGCTACCTGGTCGAGCACCGCTGGACCCTCGACGAGTGGATTGAAGTAGAAATGTCTTCCCGCCGCACCGCCGGGCAGCGCCGCCTGCCCGAGCTGCTGGCCAAGGTTGCTGCCGGCGACACGGTCATCGTCTCCGAGCTCTCGCGGCTGGGCCGCTCGTTGCGCGAAGTGCTGGGCCTGATTGAAGAGTTGATTCACCAGAAGCGGTGCCGGCTGATCCTGGTCAAGCAGGGCCTGGACCTGGACCCGCAGAATCACCGCGACATGACCCACAAAATCCTGCTCACCATCTTCGCCATGCTGGCCGAGCTGGAGCGGGACTTCGTTTCCGAGCGCACGAAGGAAGGCTTGCGGGCGCGGCGCGAGCAGGGCATCGCGCTGGGCAAGCCCAAGGGTGTGGTGCAGCCGTCGATGTACGACGCCGACCGCGAGCGGATTCTGCACCTGCACGCACTGGGCGTGCCGCTGGCCACCATCGTGGCCGTGCACCTGAAGTACGGCAAGTACCTCTCCCTGAAAAACTACCTGGCCAAGCTGCAGC
>NZ_BAABHA010000018.1:0-3140 GCF_039541855.1 Hymenobacter koreensis | reverse complement strand
CAGTACCATAGGCGCACCGGGGCTTAACGACTCTGTTCGGAATGGGAAGAGGTGAACACCCGGGCTAAAGCCACCATTTCTGATGCGGCCCGCCCCGGAATCGGGGCGGCCGTGAAGCGTTGACGCACGGCCAGCAAACAACAAGGGGAGAGCAAATCCGCACACGGAGCGGGGTTGACAGAAGCGTTCGGTTCATTAGTACCGCTCGGCTCGCGTCTTTCAACGCTTCGACCTGCGGCCTATCAACGTGGTGGTCTTCCACGGACCTTATTAACGGAAGTCTCATCTTGAGGTGAGTTTCGCACTTAGATGCTTTCAGCGCTTATCTCGTCCCAGCGTAGCTACCCAGCGCTGCACCTGGCGGCACAACTGGTACACCAGCGGCTGGTCCATCCCGGTCCTCTCGTACTAAGGACAGGTCCTCTCAAACTTCCAACGCCCGCCACAGATAGGGACCGAACTGTCTCACGACGTTCTGAACCCAGCTCGCGTGCCACTTTAATCGGCGAACAGCCGAACCCTTGGGACCTTCTCCAGCCCCAGGACGTGACGAGCCGACATCGAGGTGCCAAACCTCCCCGTCGATATGAGCTCTTGGGGGAGATCAGCCTGTTATCCCCGGCGTACCTTTTATCCTTTGAGCGATGGCCCTTCCATGCGGAACCACCGGATCACTATATCCGTCTTTCGACCCTGCTCGGCGTGTCAGCCTCACAGTCAAGCCCGCTTCTGCTATTGCGCTCTGCAACCGGTTACCAAGCGGTCTGAGCGGACCTTTGAAAGCCTCCGATACTCTTTTGGAGGCGACCACCCCAGTCAAACTACCCAGCAGACACTGTTTCCGTTGCCGGATTAGGCGCCAAACAACGCAAGGGTGGTATTTCAACGTCGGCTCCCCGAGACCTAGCGGCCCCGGCTCACAGCCTCCCACCTATGCTACACATGCGTTGTCCAGCGTCAATGTCAACCTATAGTAAAGGTGCACGGGGTCTTTCCGTCCCGTGGCGGGTACTCGGCATCTTCACCGAGACTTCAATTTCACCGAGCTCACGGCTGAGACAGCGCCCAGATCGTTACACCATTCGTGCAGGTCGGAACTTACCCGACAAGGAATTTCGCTACCTTAGGACCGTTATAGTTACGGCCGCCGTTTACCGGGGCTTCGATTCAAACCTTCGGGTTGCCCCTAAGTTCCCCTCTTAACCTTCCGGCACCGGGCAGGTGTCAGGCCTTATACGTCCTCTTGCGAGTTGGCAAAGCCATGTGTTTTTGTTAAACAGTCGCCTGGGCCTTTTCACTGCGGCTTCTCCATCGCTGGAGGAAGCGTCCCTTCTCCCGAAGTTACAGGACCATTTTGCCGAGTTCCTTGGCCGTGATTCACTCGAGCGCCTCAGGATGCTCTCCTTGACTACCTGTGTCGGTTTGCGGTACGGGTTGCTCAATCGTAAACGCTTAGCGGGTTTTCTTGGGAGTCTGATTAGGACGACTATGTCCGCGCCCCGAGGGGCTTGGACTACTATCAGCTTTCAGCTACCAGGGCGTACTTAACTACCCCGGCAATACCTACGGCCTTCAACGGGCACTTCCGTCCGCCCGCGCGTCTTTCACTTCTCCGTCACCGCATCACTCAATTAAGCAAGTGCTGGAATATCAACCAGCTGGCCATCGACGTAGCCTCTCGGCGTAGCCTTAGGTCCCGACTAACCCTGCTCCGATTAGCGTTGAGCAGGAAACCTTAGTCTATCGGCGTGGGGGTTTCGCACCCCCATTATCGTTACTCATGCCTACATTTGCTTTTCCAGCCGCTCCAGTACGCCTCCCGGTCATACCTTCACCGCTGCTGGAATGCTCCCCTACCACTTGCACATAGTGCAAATCCATCGCTTCGGTACCGGACTTGATGCCCGCGTATTATCGATGCCCTGTCGCTCGACCAGTGAGCTGTTACGCACTCTTTAAATGAATGGCTGCTTCCAAGCCAACATCCTGGCTGTCAAAGCAACTGGACCTCCTTTGTTCAACTTAGCCCGGATTTAGGGACCTTAGCGGATGGTCTGGGTTCTTTCCCTCTCGGCGTGGGACCTTAGCACCCCACGCCTCACTGCCGTGTACATCGCGCCGGCATTCGGAGTTCGTCAGGATTCGGTAGGCTGTGACACCCCCTAGTCCTATCGGTAGCTCTACCTCCGGCGGACTCAACCACGACGCTGTACCTCAATACATTTCGGGGAGTACGAGCTATTTCTCAGTTTGATTGGCCTTTCACCCCTACCCACAGGTCATCCAAATCCTTTTCAACGGAAACTGGTTCGGGCCTCCAGTTGGTTTTACCCAACCTTCACCCTGCCCATGGGTAGATCACAAAGTTTCGCGTCTACCCCCTCTGACTCTGCGCCCTGTTCAGACTCGCTTTCGCTGCGGCTCCGTGTCTTCAGACACTTAACCTTGCCAGAGAGGAGTAACTCGTAGGCTCATTATGCAAAAGGCACGCCGTCACCCCACCAAGGGGCTCCGACCGCTTGTAAGCGCACGGTTTCAGGTTCTTTTCACTCCCTTATTCAGGGTTCTTTTCACCTTTCCCTCACGGTACTGGTTCACTATCGGTCTCTCAGGAGTATGTAGCCTTGGCGGATGGTACCGCCGGATTCAGACGGGATTTCGCTGGTCCCGCCTTACTCAGGAGTCCGCTACCGTGCTGGATACATTCGCCTACGGGATTCTCACCCTCTACGATCGACTTTCCCACGTCGTTCGGCTATAATCCAACAATCAGATGTCGCGGTCCTACAACCCCGGACTGGCCGTAACCAACCCGGTTTGGGCTAATCCCCGTTCGCTCGCCACTACTTGGGGAATCACATGTTGTTTTCTGTTCCTCCGGGTACTTAGATGTTTCAGTTCCCCGGGTTTGCCTTCGGGCGACTAAACGCCTCGAATCCCTATGCTTCACATAGGGGGGTTGCCCCATTCGGAAATCGATGGATCAACGGGTATGTGCCCCTCCCCACCGCTTATCGCAGCTTATCACGTCCTTCCTCGCCTCTGAGAGCCTAGGCATCCCCCGTGCGCCCTTCGTTACTTCTGTCAAAGTAACGGCCCTCGCCGAAGCAAGAGCTGTTTGCTCGTGTGTGGATGCGCAC
>NZ_BAABHA010000017.1:0-518 GCF_039541855.1 Hymenobacter koreensis | reverse complement strand
GCAGAGCCTGGTGGAGGCGAACCTGGCTTTCCTGAAGAGCCAGATCAACCCGCACTTCCTCTTCAACGCGCTCAACTTTTTCTACGCCCAGGTCTACCCCCACTCCGAGGGCGCGGCCAAGGGCATCCTGCTGCTCTCCGACATCATGCGCTACGCCCTGCACGAGGACCCCGACGGCAAGGTGCCGCTGGGCCAGGAGGTGCAGCACGTGCGCAACTACATCGCCCTGAACCAGCTGCGCTTCAACCAGCAGCTGCAGGTCGACTTCCGCGTCAGCGGCCAGCTCGAGTACCGCCTGATCCTGCCGCTGGTGCTCATCACCTTCGTCGAGAACTGCTTCAAGCACGGCGAACTGCACGAGCCGGACCGGCCGGTGCAGATCCGCCTGAGCGTGGAGCAGAACCGGCTCGAGTTCCAGACCCGCAACCAGCTCCGGCACGGCCCGAAGGAGCAGAGCACCGGCATCGGGCTGGCCAACACCCGCCGCCGCCTGGCCCTCGTCTACCCCGGCCGCCACC
>NZ_BAABHA010000016.1:0-85893 GCF_039541855.1 Hymenobacter koreensis | reverse complement strand
CGATGTACTTCAGGTTTTTCTGGTACTGCCGGCGGGCCCCGTCCAGCGGGTCGGGCTCCACCCCGTCGCCGGGCACGGCCACGGGCTTCTGCATCTCGTGGTCGTACTGCTCCACGAAGCGGTAGAAGCTTTCCATGCCGGGAAACTCCTCGTCCTTCTGGTTCAGTCGGTCACTCTCATTGAGGCAGGCGTAGTATTCAATCAGAAAGCGCGAGAGAATCGTGCGCTCTGACTTGTCCAGCCCGGTATCCTTGCCGCCCTTCCAGAGCGCGGCCAGCAGGGCCAGGTGGAAGTTGGTTTTCTCGTCGTTGTAGAGCCACTTGCCCGAAGCGTCGCGGGGCACCACGAAGGGGTTGAACTCGATGGGCCGCTGCGGGTCGTACTCGAAGTAGGTGTTGTCGAAGTCCTCGCCGTTGAGCGACTGCAGCACGTTGCGGTAGGTGCCGCCCACGTCCATGATAATCTGGCGGGCGCCCTTCTCGAAGCGCTGCACAATCAGGTTGCCGAAGGTGTAGCTTTTGCCCGAACCCGAGGGGCCGATGACAATGGCGTTCTGATTATCCAGGGCCGTGTTGAAAAGGTTTACCTGCACCAGATTGCGGAACCGGTCGGTCAGGTATTCCCCTACCGGGTCCGTTTTGTAGGTGGCCGTCCAGTGGGTGTAGCACGCGCCCCGGTCCGACGAGCAGGTCAGCCAGCGGTCCGGTACCTGGTAGGCGTTGCCGGGCAGCAGGCCGAAGAACACGGGCAGGGCCAGGTAGCTTTCCACCACGCTCTCCGTACCGAACATGTAGCGAAAGGCCGCCGTGGCCCGCTCCACGTTTTCGCGGCGGCTGTTATCGTTGGTATCCCACAGCAGCAGGGAAAGGTGTAGGCCCACAATCTGCTTGTTCTCGGCCCGCACCTCGGCGGTAAATTCCTCGACCTCTGCCGCCCGCAGCGCATTGTCCTGCGTGGAGAGAAACGAGAGGGAGGCATTGAGCTTGCGGTCAGTATCCAGCGAGCTAAGCTCAGCGCGGGTATCCTGAACCAGCAGGGCCTGCGTCAGGATGTGCGGGCACTGCAGGACGTGGGTGAGCGGGTATAGCATCGGCGCGGTGACGCCGTAGCTGTTCTTCACCGCCGGGTGGGCCTCGCTGCCCTGACCCACCATGGAGAGAATATTTACCCGGTGCTCGCCCACGCTGAGCGCGCCCATGTCGTTGCCAATCTCGCGCTCCTGCCGGGTGGGCTGGCCATCGAAGCTGAGGTTGAAATACTGCAAGTAGAGCTGGTGCATCTCCCGCCCGCTCAGGCGCTCAAACGCAACGCCGCCCAGGTTCTTGATGCCCTGAACAAATTCCACGGCGCTGGCCTCGGCCAATTCCAGGGTCTGGACGAGCTGCGCGAAGGGGTTTTTCATCAGCGCTTCGCCGGCGCGGGCCACCAGGGCATTCACGGCGTTGGTGCGGGGCGCTTTTACCGCCACCGGCGCGAAGGAGAGAAACAGGTAGGACTTCTGAAACAGCACCAGCCGCTCGAAGAAGTGCTTGTTCATCTTGCCCTCGAAGTAGGTCTGCTGGGTTTTGTCCTCGCGGTAGGGCCGGTCGTAGTAGATGTCGGTTTTCTGCACGATGGTGCCCACCGGCAGGGGCCGCAGCACGCCCACCAGCGCGGTCTGGAAGGCCTCGTAGTCGTCCACCGTCCAGCTTTCCATCTCGGCCGGCTCAATAGCGAAGCCCACCGCGACGCGACCATCCTTGAAGACCACCTTGTCGCCCTCGAAGCTGTGCACGGGCATCACGGCGTCAAACGCGGCCGTTTTTGGTTTTTTTGCCATGAAGAGTGGGAATTGGAAGGGAGCCCACCGCCAGGCGGCGGGGCTGGATGAAGGTGTAGGAGAGCCAGCTCATCAGGAAGCCGGGAGCTTGCGTGCGGGTGAGGTAGCGCAGGCTCAGAATCAGGCCCACTTCCGTGAGGATGACTACCAGATAGACCATGCGCGGAATCTTGACGGCCATGCCCAGGAAGCCCAGCAGCAGCACGGAGCCGATGAACAGGCCTACCAGCAGGCCCAAGTCCTGCAGGTTCATGCCCAGCACCTGCGCGGGGCGCTCAATGGATTTGTAGGAACGCATGGCAGCGGCTTAGTCGGTAATGCCACCCCCGTCGCTGCCACCCACGGCGCTGACTAAATCGTCCTTGAAGAGCTGGAAGCCAAACCAGAGCAGCACCCCGCCCACCAGCCAGCCCAGGGAGCCCAGCGCGTCGGGGGAGCCCTGAATAAACTTCATTACCACCCGAATCAGGCCGATAATCAGGATGATGGCGAAGATGACCTGCACGATGCCAATCACCTTTTCCTTGACCTGGGTGAGGGCCGCTTCGGCGCTTTGCGCCCGCGCCGCGCCGGTGGAGAGGGCCAGCACCGTCAGTAGCGCGTAGCCGCGCTGCTCCAGCTTGGAAGGTTGGTAGGCTTTGCCGGCAACTACCAGGTTTGCCGCCAGATTGAGGGGTTTGTTGAGCATAGGAGTAAGAAAAAAAGGGGAAGGAAGTAGGGCGCTTATCGCCCGAAAAGCTGGGCGGGAAGAGCGCGGAAATAAGGGGTAGTGCCGGAGGGATGCATGGCTAGGCGGAGCCTTCCTTGATGAGGGCGGTCAGGGCGGCTTTCTGGCTATCGGTGCCGGTGCGGAGGGCCGCCCGGTTGCTTTTTCTCAGCTCTGCGGCGGCTTTGCGGTTGGCCTCATCATTCTTGGTGCGCGTGGCTTCCGTGAGCGGGTTGCTGTAGAGGGCCTGGGGCACGGTGGCTTCCCCGGCCGCTTCTGGTTCGGTCGGTTCGCTGTCGGCAACTGTCGCCGCTTCGGCCGTGGCCGGTGCTACCGCGGGCGCAGGCTTATCAGTGCCGAGCAACTCCAGCACATTCACCTTTGCGCCGGGCGCGTGGCGTGAGGACTGCAGCGGGGTCGTTCCGGCATCTTTGCCAGCAGCCGGTCCCGGCGTGTCTGGCTGTTGCGCCTGTTCAGCGGTGGGGTTTTTGGCCGCTTCGCTGTCAGCTGCCGCTGCGGCCCGGGCCTGCTCTTCCTGTACCCGCTGGTCCTCGTCGGGCATGAGACGGGCCAGCGCATTGCCGGTAGCCGACGGCGGACTTGGCGCGACTACCTCCCGGGACGGTAGAATAGTTGCGGGGCCATAATGAAAAGACCACACCGAGCGGTGGTTGCTCTTGGCCACGAGGTCAGCCGGCTTGCTCTTACTCTTGATGCGCCGCCAGGCCAGGCCGGACAGGGCAAACAGTAAAAACAGGGTGAACACAACGATAAAGGCCATTTTCATATGAGCCCTGCTTACGGCTTGTGTTCTGAAAGAGTTCTGAAAGATTTCTAAAATAATTCTTTTAATATTCTGTAAAACTTCTGATAAGTTTCTTCGTTAGGGATGGGCAACCGCGTTTAGGCCGAGCCAACTGCTGTTGAGCTGCTACCGGAGCGCGGGGTACCATTGCGGGTTTTGTATTAGCCATTTGCAGCGAATGGCTTGAATTCGTGTCTTTGTAGATTATGCCTCTCGTTAGGTCTACTAGCACACCTGTTCACCCTCACAAAGCCACCTCTTGCATGGTACCATCTGCACACATTTCGGCCCCCCTGGGCTTTCCCGACCTAAATCTCACTGTCCCTTATGCCGACGTTTTACGCTATGCCCAATTCCGCCTGCTGATGCTTCCTAAAGGGGAGCTGAAATCGTTCTGCGAACAGCATGAGCTGCCCTACACCAGTATTGTAGGACTGAAAAACAACTCCCTGAAGCGCGAAGAGCCCCGCCTGTTGCAGCGCTTGCTCCGCAACCTCGACGTAGCCACTGAGCTAATCAGGATTCCGCCCAACAGCGAGAGCCCGCGCTTTCTATTTCCCAGCCAGGAGGCCCTGAACACTTTCCAGAAGCAACTGAAGTGCTTCGACAGCGGCACCCCTCCCCTGCCCGGCACTGAGCACGCCGCCGGCGCATCGGCAGCCCCAGCCCCGTAACCTCGACCGGATAGTTTTCTGGGTAGCCAGGCGGACTCACCCCCGCCGCCCCTTCCTCGCCCGGAGCTACTGGTCATCAACGACCACTTGTAAGCTCCCCGCGATGAATGCCCCTATCCGAGAAAACGACCCCACCGAGCTTGACCGGTTCAAGCGTGATATTGACCTGGTAGACTACGCCGAGCGGCAGGGCTACCAAGTCAGGAAGGAAGGCAAGCGCGGCGACTGGCACCAGCTCGAAAAAGACGGGGAGGTGCTCATCGTCACCCGCAAGGCCGACCACCAGGTGTACCTGAACACCGGCGACGACCGGGACAAGGGCAGCGTTATTGATTTTGCGAAAACCCGGGGCGGCAACGGCCACGGATTGAATTTGGGGCAGGTTCGCCAGCAGCTACGCGAGTATCTGCATGACGGGCCTGCCCCAGTTCGCGTCTACGCCGCCCCGGTGGAGGTGAGCCGGCTCAATGCCCTGCCCGTGGGCGACCCTGACCAGGAGCGCCAGCAGCAGGAAGACCGCAAAACGCGCCTCATTGCCGAGGTGCTGGGCGTGAACAAGGAGCTAACCGACCGCAGCTACCTGCACGGCCGGGGTATTACCGATAGCACGATTGACAGCCCGGCTTTTCAGGGGCGCATCTTCACCGCGCAGCAGAACGAGCACAAGAATACCGCTTTCCCGCTTTACAACGAGCAGGGCCTGGCCAGCGTCGAGCAGAAGAACGAGCACTACAAAAACCTGCTGCCGCTACCCAAAAACGGCATCTGGGTGTCGCACCCCACCCAGGGTAAGGATACGCCGGTTGAGCGGGTGGTCGTATCCGAATCGGCCATTGACTCCCTCTCTCACTACCAGCTGAAGCACGCGCAGGACCCCCGGAACACCCTTTACGTGGCTACCAGCGGCACGCCCACCGAAGCGCAGGTGGCTCTGATTCAGCGGGTGATTGACAAGCAGGAGCCCAAGGAAATCGTGCTGGCCAATGACCGCGACGCCGGCGGGCGACAGTTCAACATGAACTACATGAACGAGCTGCACCCGGCCCGCCCGCTGGTTCCCGTGGCCGACCAGGAAGCCTACAAGGAAGCCAGCCGCCCGGTGGAGTGGCACGCCACGTCGGATAAATACCACACGGCCCTGAAAGTGAGCTACCGCCACGACAGCGCCGAGAGCGGGTTGGCCCATGTGCAGCAGCTGACCGAGCGGGTGGCCCGGATGAACGGCACCCAGGAAGCCGGCCCTACCATTGAGCTGGAAGTGCAGCGCAGCACCGAGCGGGAAACTGTTCTGCGCCTGTCGGTGGCCAAGGCCGATACCGCCCAGCTCGAAGTAATCAGCCAGGAGCTGTACCGCCAGCGGGAGCAGCTGCGGCCTGAGCAGGAGCGCGGCCAGGAGGCTTTCATCCGGGTCGATTATCCGCAGGCCAAAGACTGGAACCGGGAACTGGAGCTAACAGCGCAAGGCCTGAGCGCTGAGCAAATCCGCGCCCAGGCGCAGCTGGACGAGCAGCAGCGCGCCGCCGAACGGGACCAGCGCGAGCAGCAGCGGCAGGCGGAATACGCCCGCTCCGCCGCGATGGAGCGCGCCGAGCAGGAAACCCGCCGCCAGTACGACGAACGGCAGCGGCAGCAGCGTGCAGACGACAACAGCCCCGAAAGCCAGGCCGAGCGGCTGGCGGAGGACCGTCGCTTCAATCAGGCGATGATGGGCGCGGCAGTCGCTGACGCCGGCCGCCAGGATGAGGAGAAATCGTTCCGCTCGTACCGAACTGCGCAGGAAGCGGCAGCGCATACTGCGCAGTTCGTGCACGCCCGGGACGCAGGCTTGGTGCTGCTAAAGGAATACATCAACGATAATCCCCCTCCTACCGGCCGCAAAGTCGATGAGGCCGAGCAGGCTGAGCTACGTGACCAGGCCCGCTTCGCGGCGCGCCCGGCGGCAGCCGACCTGCCGGCCGCCCCGGCGGAGGTGAAGGTGGCAACCTGGCAAATCGATGAGCTGGAGCCTAACACCACCGGCCGCGCCGAGGCCTGGAAGGAAATTCTGGATAACTCCGGCTACTCGATGCGGACGAGTGAGATTCGCAGCACGGTGGATGAGCAGGGCATCCGGCGGGCGGAGTTCGACATGACTTACCGCAACGACCAGCCCGATATTGCCATCATTCACGCCATCGTGACCAATACTAACGCTCGCGCCGAAGCCGGAAGAGAGCAGTACGCCGACGTGCGGGTAGCGGAGAGCGAAGCCGACCAAGCAGCGCGTCAGGCGGCGGCCGAAGTCGCCCCTATCCAGCCCCACAACCGGGACCGTAGCCTGGATGTGGCTGATAAACCGCCGCTGGAATCTACGGCCAATGCGCCAGGCAGCGAAAAGCAAGTAATCATCAAAGTGGATGAGCCCGCCATTACCCCAGGCGAGCGGGGCCAGGCCGAGGCCGTGCAGGCCGCCGTTATCGGTAGCGGAGCCAAAGCCGGCGACATTCAGAGCACCACCGCTACCGATGGTATCCGCCACTCGGAGATGAAAGTCACTTACCGAACCGACCAGCCGGAGCTTAGCCGGATTAGCCATACGCTGGACGCAGTAGCAGAGCAGCCCGGTAGCCACGTTGTGGAGCACAGCAGCGACCGGGCCGAGCGGCGCGAGCTAAGCAAAAGTCAGGAGGTGGCCACGCCGGCGCGGAATACGGAAATCACGCGGTGAGTGCGGCGGTTTCGGCCGACTACCCCGCAAACACCCGGGCGCTGGTGACTTTTTCAAACGACAACTCAAGACCTTCCTCACTTATCCAGAGGTCAATGGTTCTGGAATAAGAGAAAATGTGCAGCAGGGGCTTGGTAAGCGCATTCGTGACAATGCACACCCGGTAGTTGGGGCTATCTGCCAACAGACAGCTGTACTCGTTGGCCGTCAACTCGGCGGCAATGGCGGTTCCGGATAGCCCCTTCACCTCCAGCTTCAGTCTGACACGTCCGTTGGTAGCGGTCAGGTCCCACCCGACCTTCGCGGCTTCTACGGACTCTATGTCGTACCCCTGCTTTTGATAGTAGTCCCACGTTGTTTCAATAGCCTTTTGCTCAATGGCTATCCGTTTGAGTACGTCGGGCTGCCTGGGCGACTGGCCTTTCTTTTGGGTAGCCGGAGGGGAAAGTATCCCGCCCCTGGCAATGTAGGCTTGCACCTGCTGCACGAAGTCCACGTTGGCTTCATCGTCGGCGTACCAGACGTTGCTTTGACCCATGCTTTTGGACTTGCTTCTGGGAACAGAAAACAGTCGGGAATCCCGGGACAGAAGCACGACATCAGCCGCTGCTGCCGTAGCATAGAACTCCATCAGGTGGTCCTGCCACAGGTGACGGGAATTAGCTGGGCGCGGCTGTTCCGTGCGGAAAAGCGTTGCATTCTTATACCAGCCTACGATGTAGCTGCCACCACCCTCCTTAGCTGGTCGGGGGGCTGTCCAGACGACGGTTACTCCCTCAATTCGGTCGTCTGCCCTGGCTGCTCCAAGTCGCTCAAGCCTGATAGCACCACCGTGGGTGGTTCGCACGTAGCCGTAATACCTGCCCCGATAGGGCTTAAAGTTGAAAATCTCGCCTCCCCACCCCTGCTCCCTGGTATGGGCCCCGCCTCCCGTGATGGGGTCGAGGTTCCGGTGGTTGCCTGCGTAGGAATCCATCCAGCCGGTATTGAAAAAGATGATGCGCGGCATGGATAGCAGGGGTGATGGTTTTATTAGACTTTGCGGAAACAAGGCTTAGGCAAGCGCGGATTTCGGTTGTAAAGAACTTCTTCGCTTTTTAACAGACTTTAATGCCCGCTCAGTGCTACCTACAAATGGATGCCATTCCAGCTGGTCGTAGTCAGCGGGCTTGGGTGGTATTGCATCCCGGTAGAACCCGTACAGCTGGTAAGCCCGATACTTCAGTATCTGTTTACACTCTGGGAAATGGTCCGCGAGACTGTGAATGGCACTGGGAATGAGCACCAAGTTTGGCAGTGAACAGTAATACAGCGGGTCATATGCTTCGCCCTGCTCGTCGTAGATGTGGCAGGTATGAAACTGCTTGATTTTATCGGCTTCTGTACGATAGCCGAGAGCGGTTTTGATGGCAATGTTCGCTTTGGAGTTGTTGTCTAGATAATTGCCATCAACGTAAGCGCGCACATCTTCGCTTTTCGTCCGGGCCCGGCGCACGTTGCGAAACCACCGGGCAGTATCGTTTCCTTCTTCTTGGCGCAGAGCTTCAATAACGGTGGGATGCACCCAGAGTGAAGTAGAGGCTACAAGTTGCAGAAGCGGGGTAATGTGGGCTTTGAGCAGGTCGTTGCCATTCATAGTACAGCGAAGAAAAGACGCGTCACATTCATATTAAGACGCGGCGTCCGTGAATCAGAGAAAGTCTACCGCCGCATCCCCTGCGCAAAGGCACAGGTTTGTTTAAGCTCTGAGGTAAGCCAATTAGCCGTTTGGTGACTTGCTACTCGCATCCAGCTTCTGTTGAAGTGAAGCAAATCGAGGGTCCAAGGTAACCTGGGCGGGAGTGTATTCCACCCATTCTCTTCGATGAGTAGGAACCGCCGCGGGCGCTGCGAGCAGGACCGTGCCGCCGGTACCGTGGAAGCCCTGCACGGCCGCGTGGGGCTCAAATCCATCGGGAAGGCAATCAGACGGTACATGTACCCGGGCCTTGGCCCGCGTCAGGGCGACGTAAAGCAGGTTGATTTCCTCGAATACACGGGCCCTGACGCCCGCCTCCGGGGGCTTGGCTGCAAATTCCTCTTCCAGCTTGTCAACGGTGGCCTGCGTGATAAAATCTGGGGTGAGCTGCACCTGGTCGTACTCCAAGCCCTTGCAGCGGTGCACCGTGGAGAAGTAGAGTTGCGCCTGGTCGCGGGCACCATCAGCAACGTGCAGGCGCTTCAACTCTTTGATAAGGTCGATAACGTCGTTGCCGTAATCCTCCACGATGGTGATGAGCATCTGCAGCTGCCCATCCTCGGTCTGCTCGGCGTAGTCGGCCAATTCATCCAGATTGGCCATTTTGCGAATCAACGGGTCTTTAATGGCCTCGCTACGGCCGTTATAGAGGGCCAGTACATCCGTTAAGCTCGCTCCCTCCCCCGCGTAGGTGTAGGAGTTAATGTTGCCCTCGAAGTACACCCGGCGCAGCTGCTGCCGGTGCTCCTTAACGTACTCAATAGCCTTGAGCAGCAACCCCAGGTTGGTGCGGCCAATTACGGCGCGAGTAGTTCCCTCGCTTGGCGCTTCCTGCGCGGCACCCGTCACCACGAGTTGGGGACCCGCGCCCAGCTGCGTTTTCCAGCTCAGAACGTGTGAGGCCAGTTTGGCGATGGGAGGTCCAAACCGGAAGCTGGTACTTAGCTGCAGGCTGGGATAATCCGTTCTTTCCAGCGAGTTGACCGCGTGCCGCCAGCCGTAAATCTGCTGATGGGTATCCCCGACAATCACCTTAGTAGCGGGTTGACGGAAGAAGATATCCAGCATGGCCCCGGAGGCGTCCTGGCCCTCATCGAACAGGATAACATCAGCCGGCAGCAGGGTGTGGCTCAGCTGAAATTTCTTCAGGTAGAAGTCATGGGTAATAGCAATTTCACCGCGGTCCATGCGGGCCAGCAATTCCCGGCAGCTTCGCTCGATAGTAGCGTAGTGCTTGCCGACAAATTCCCGAGCCTTCGGGTCGGTTAGCGTGGCCATGTAATCGAGCCGTTGCACCTGCGCCTGGTCGCTGTTGCAGAAATAGGTCACGAACTTGGCAATGTGGTTGGCCAGCACATACTCCTGGTGGCGCTCCTGCCCGGTGCCCCGGGGCAGCTTGAGCATTTCTACCAGCTCGTGCGCCCGATACCCTTTGTTGTTGAGTTGGTAGCGGCTGCCGCGCACCACGTAGCGGTAGGCCAAGGAATGCGCTGTTTCTACCACCACGTTCGGTAAGCCAGCTGCCTGAAACTTGCGAATGGCCTCTTGCCGCACCGTCTTGTTGAAGGCGAGGTACAGGATACGGGCCGTTGCCGGTTGGGCGCGGGCATATTCGACCATCGTGGTGGTTTTACCACTCCCGGCAACGGCGTTGATTTTCAAATGGCCCCGGGAGGCCAGGATGGCAGACTGCTCAGCCGTAAGATTCATCACGAATTATTTCCGCCGGCCAGCGGCTAACGCCCTGCCGGACTTGGTATAGTTTTACCTGTTGAAACACACCTAAAGCCCGCGGGGCAGCTACGCATATTCCAGGATAAGTTCGGCAGAGATACCCAGCTTTTGGTAAAGGCGCTTAGCTAGGTCCAGGTTGATGGCGCGCTTACCGTTGAGAACTTCGCTCAGCCGGCTGTTGGCAATGCCGAGCAGGGCAGCCATATCCTGCTTTTTCAGGCGGCGCGCTACCATCTCCCGCTCCAGCATGCCAACCAGCGAGGTGGGCGAGATGGGCCGGTGGCCATGGTCGTTTTCGTATTCGTTCGCGGCGTGACCGAGGGACTTGATTTCGTCCAGGTTGCCGGGCTCGTTGTCGATGAGGTATTCAAGCCGCGTCATAGCGGCCTGATACTCCTTTTCAGTGTGCAGGATGAGTGCCATTGTGCGTGTGGGGTGAATGATTGGGATAGAAGAAGGTGGCTCAGACCGTTGAAGTGTCGGGGATGCGGTCGTACTCAGCGTGGGTGCCCACGAAGCGGACGTACACCTGGTAAGCCGGGAAAAAGATGCGGACAATCAGGCGGAAGCGGTTGCCCAGAATATTGAACACGTAGCGGTTGTTGCCGACGTAGCGAGCGGGAACATCAGCGGCTGTCTGCCACTCAGCCGCCTCGGCCATCTCAAACCACTCCAGCAGGGCCTGGGCCACATCAGGGTGTTGGGTATTTCCATAGTCTCTCAATGTTTTTTTAGTAAGTATCTCCATAGTCAATAAGCATAGTGTCTAGCAAAAAGCGGCGCGAGGGCACGGGTTACAGGTCTTAAGTAAAGATACGTAGAATTTCTGGATAAGGTAAAAAAATTTACACAATACAGAAATTTGGGCGTGTCCCTTCGGGCCGGGCTGTTCGGGGCTGCGGCTGCGCCTACGGTCCTGCGGACTAAACCCCTGCCATCCCTCACGCAAAAGGCCGTCGCACAGGCCATCAGGCGGAGCCGCCGGCCTGCCGACGACTGCGCTGTGCTCCATCGACCGCAGGCCGGCGGCTCCGCCTGATGGCCTCTCGCATTGAAAAGAGATTCGAAGCTGGGAGCCAGACGGCTAAAAAAGCCGCCCCGCTCCCAGCAAAGCAATGATAAGTCTCCCGCCATTTCGTGGCCAAGCGGAATTAGGGGCGGTGGGGAAAAAAGGGGGGAGGTGAGGGACTATAAGAAGAAAAATAATTTGTATAAAGTACGAATTATTATTGTATAAAGTGCAACTAAATGTGTGTCGCTACCGTTTAATAAGTATAACAAACGAACGCAACAACAGCCTTTTAGCCATGAAAAAGACCAGCAAGCCCGCCGCCAAGAAAGCCACCAAAGCCGCCGCAACCCGGCCCGACGTGTACCAGATTGTGACGGACCGGATTATTTCGGCGCTGGAAGGCGGCATCATTCCGTGGCGCAAGCCGTGGAACGCGGTGTATGGCCTCCCCCGCAACTACGCCACCGGCCGCGTGTACAGCGGAATCAACCTGTTTCTGCTGCATTTCAGCGGAGCCCTCCCCTTCTTCATGACGTTCAAGCAGGCGCTGGCGCTGGGCGGCAACGTTAGAAAAGGGGCCAAAGGCCATCAGGTAGTGTATTACAACATCAGCAAGCGCGAGAATAAGGAGACCGGCAAGGAAGAGAAAATGCCCTTCCTGAAGTACTACACCGTGTTTTCGGTGGAAGATATTGAGGGTATCGAGTTCAATCTGCCCGAAGTACCCAAGCAGGAGTTTACCCCTAGCGAAGTGGCCGAAGGCATCGTGGAGGCGTGGGACGGCAAGCCCGCCATTCAGCACCTGCACCAGCGGGCATACTATTCGCCGGCGCTGGACTTTGTGAACATGCCCAAGCCGGAAACCTTTACCACGTCGGAAGGCTACTATCAGACCCTGTTTCACGAGCTGACGCACAGCACCGGCCACCAGAGCCGCCTTGACCGCGCCGACCTGACCGCCGGCGAGGGCAAGCAAAGCAGCAGCTACGCCCGCGAGGAGTTGACCGCTGAAATGGGAGCGTCCTTTCTGAGCGCGGCGGCCGGCATTGCGACCGAGCAGACCGAAGAAAACGCCGTGGCCTACATTCAGAACTGGCTGGAACGGTTGAAAAATGATAAGAAGCTTGTGGTACAGGCCGCCAGCAAAGCCCAGCGCGCCGCTGAGTTGATACTAGGGACGACGGCGGAGCCGGAGGGCGAAGCCGACGAGGTGCAGGCCCAGGTAGCCGTACCAGTAGCCAGCGAGCCGGCCGCGGTGCTCGACGACTTCGACCGCGAGTTTATGGCCGCCGAGCTAAGCTGGCTGCAGCTCGCATAGCCCGCCGGGCGGGGCTGGCCGCTTGCGAGCGGCTAGCCCTAGCCTTAATCCTAGCCCTAGCTCTAATTCTAGTCTGCTTATGAAAGCCAGTGAAGCCCCCACTATCCAGAGCCCAGCTTGGAACGAGTACCGCAGCCGGGTGATTGCCGCCGTTGCCGACGTAGAAAACCTGATGCGGCAGCTGGATAAAGGCATTAACAGCGAGGTGCTCGCCGAGGAGGTTGCCGAGCGCCTTGGGCTGGAGATTGACACGTCAGCCGCCTACGAGTCCCTTTTGAAGCTGGTGCGGGCAGTTCGGCCCATTGCCTGCGAAGGCCTGCGCCGCACCAGCGAGCAGCACGGCGGGCAGTTCCAGCTAGCACTATAACCCCTAACGATGAGCAGTCCCCTAATCACCATCAGGCACGCTACCCGTGACGTGCAGCAGGCCCTTGCCAACAATTGCTGGTCGGTATTTCACCGGGCCGCCGCCACCGAGGCCGCGCCAGCGCCAGCGCCGGCGCCGGCGGCGTACCGCGTGAGCCAGGCCCGGACCCGGCGGGGCCAGTTTCAGGTTCGCTACCTGCAGACCGGAGAGTGGTACCTGGTAGCACCGGCCGACCTGCTTTTTCAACAGTAATCCCCTCCCCTACCCCACCGGACCGTCCGCAGTCGGCCAACTTCTCGCCTTGCCCCTTGCTTTATGAATCCTTCTCCCCAATCCTACCCGAGTACCACAGGTTTCCCCGCGCAGGAAGCGTACCTGGTCATTGAGCAAAAGCCGCGTGACAAAGCCGAAAGAAGCCGGCTGGCAAAGCTTCGCCAGTACGTCCAGCACCACACGCACCAGGCGGATTTGCGTGACCTCGCCCCGGCTGTGCGGGAATTGATGGAGCTAGGCTACCAGATTGGCTGTGGAAGCTCCCACATCTGGATTCTGCCGCTGGCTGGCAGCGATATGCCAGCAACTCCCGAACGGCTAGCCATCGTGGCTGACCGACTCACAACGACTTTACACGACTGGAATGAACCCCGCGTCAGTACCCGGCCGCAGTAAAGAAGGAAACGGCAGCTTAGCACTTCCCAGCAGGAAAAAGGCTAGTTCACGCTAACTGTTTCTTCCCCACTGCCCAAAAAACCAAGGGCAGCCCTGCTAGGAGCTGCCCTTGGTTGGCGTATCAGCGGCAAACGTGCTGCGGCATTGTTAGAAAATGCGAGGTCCGGCGACCAAGCCAGCTAGTCATCCTTAACCAGTCCTGCCAAGCGCGCTAATTGACTGGCGGAAGCTTGCCCTGCTTGCGCAGGTGTGCCTCGTAGTGCCGGTGGGCCGCGTGCAGGTAGCCAATGATATTTGTCGGCATATCCGGTCCTTTAGGAAGCTGGACGATAATCTTGCGAATCTCCGACCACACAGATTCCGCAATCCTTACCCCTTTCAACTCGCCCGTTGGCTCCGGGCCCGCTGCTGCCGGCTTGCGGCCACGGGGACGGCGCTCAACTGGGACTGCAGGCGCGGACGCCGCAGCGGCATCCGCTGCCGGCTGCTCAGCAGACGGCGCGGGCTCTGGTGCTGGCTCAGCTGCTGCTACCGGCTCGGGCGTTGGCGCAGGCTCGGGCACGGCGGGCGCTACTGGGGCCGCTACCGCTTCTGCAGGAGCCGCCGCCGCTGGGTTAGTTGCCTTGCCTTCGGCTTCCAGGCGGGTTTGCTCCCCTCCCATCCCGGCGCGGGCTTCGGCGCGCAAGGTCTCGTCAACCGGAATACGCTTCCGGGGGCCTTCAATTTTCGCTTTTACAAAGGGAGACTTTGCCATTACTTGATTTCGGTTGGGGTGGTATCGGTCGTTTCTTCCAGCTCAACGGCGACGTCGGCTTTGCGGCGGGGCAGGTCCAGCTTTTCTATCAGCTCGTCGCATACGCGCCGGATTTCCTCTGAGCTATCCTTGGTGCCCCCAGCGTAGTTGCGGTAGGCCGGGGTAAGCAGGCTGTGCAGCGTGGAGGCGCGGCTGTATACCATGCGGTGGCTCAGGTAGGACTGGAAGCGCGAGAGGCCCAGCTCGTCAATGTAGTCGTCCATCTCCTTTTCCTCCCGTCGGCCGCTGATGCGCTTCGTGGCGAGGCCGAAATACTGAAAATCTACCTCGGCCTTGTCAGCTGCTTTCTTCAGCGCTTCGAGGATGCCCATAAACTCGGCCGTGGAGGCGCGGTCCAGGTAATCTGATACCAGGGGCACTATTACTGCGTCGCAGCCCGTGAGGGCGTTGAAAACGTCTTCCCCGTCGGCCCGGCCGGGAATGTCGATGATGATAAGGTCGTAGTCGTTTTCCGGATTGTCGATGAAATCAAAGATGCTCTTCAGCGACATGGGAAACACGTCGTAGGGATAATCCGCTGCAGGGTCTGACTCACGCAGGATAGCCAGGCTGGGCTCGTCCAGCTGCTTGCGGGTTTTGACGATGCTCTGCTGGTAGTCACAATCCAAGATGGCGATTTTCAGTCCGTACTCGATAGCCAGAGGAGCCGCGAGGACGAGGGCCAGGGTTGACTTGCCCGAGCCCCCCTTTTGGGTAGCAAAGCTGATGACTTTTGACATGGGGTTACTGGTTAAAGTAAGCTAGCGCTGATGCCCCAGATGGTCAGGCCCGGGGAAAGCAAATGTAAGCGGAAATGTCGCAAAGTAGTAAAGTCGCATTGTCGCAAAGTTGTGTAGTCGTGAAGTAACTAAGTAGTAAAAGCAATAAATTGTAAAGTAGTATTTGCTACAAGTAGTAAAAATGCATTGTAGTAAAGTAGTAATGTCGTAGAATGACAAGGATGCTATATTAGCACTCTCATACATTATGCGTGTAGTAAAGTCGCATTGTAGTAAAGTAGTAACCCGTCGACTGAGTCAGCTTACCAATGTAGTAAAGTAGCAATGTCGTAAAGTAGTAAGATAAGCTCTGGCAGGCAATGTTGAGCTTAATGACAATGACAGCTGTCCTATGTTAGTCAAGGTTGTAAAGTAGTAATGTCGTAAAGTAGTAATAGATATCAAAAAGCTCTTTCGGGTTAATGAGCGCGGGAAAGGATAGCAGCTACATCTGGTGCCCAGATACACAGCAGCCAGGACGACGCAGTGCGGTAAGAACAGGAGAGGAGTTGCGGTAGGAACAGGTAAGGATACAGCAGCAGGTTGGGGTAGCGATAGATAAAGGCTAACCTAATGCCGCTCGTAATACGTACTCGTAGTTCTGAAATAGTTCTCAAATAATTCTGAAGGTCCTCTTGGATGTAGTGTAGGTAGTCTTAGCAAGAAGAGTATCACATACAGGGTGCTAAGCACCTGTAAGCGTGATACTTGTATTTAAGCAGAGCTTAAATTTATAGGTTTGTTAAGATAACTAGCTGATTTGCAGGTTAAAAATAACCTAAAGAGGGCGGGCAGAAGATTGATTCTACCTATGCCAACTAACCCCGCTACGAAGAGCGTCAACGTACCTGCGGCCACTCATTTTCTGCTGAGCAAAGAGGCTAAGCGGCTGCAGATAAGCCAGGCTGATTACACCAGCGCGGCCGTGCGCTACTTCGCGGAGCGCGGGCTACACCCGATGGAGGATGTGGCCCGCGAAGGCCAGTTGATTATGCAGCAGGTAAAGAAGCTCGGGGACCGGGTATTTGGGTATCTGCAGGAACAGGAGCGTAGTCTGCTGCTACCAATGCTGGAGGAAATGCTTCGTAGCCGGGTGACTCTGGAGCGCGTGCTGCGCATGAATGAAATCCTGGTAAATAACCTGACCCAGCAGCTAAGCGGCCTTAACGAGGCGCAGCTAAACGAGCAGCGGGAGGGCCTGAAGCAACTGCGGGCGCAGAACGAAAACATGATTGAGCGGCAGGCGAAAGAGGCAATAGCTGCCGCTCAACAGGCGGGCGCAGGCAGAATAAATGATGGCGATACGGTGGCAAAAGCAGTCAAGAGTTAAGCGCGTAGCCACCGATGTATATCAAGCTAATCAACCCCGCGACGCACGGAAAAGCAGCCTATAATAACAGTGGAAGCAGCGCGCAAACGCTCAATTATCTGAAGCAGGAAGCCGGACGCGATGGAGAGGAAGCCACGTTTTTCGGGGCTGACCGCGACGACCTCAGCGCGGCCGAGGTGGGGCAGAACATCGATTCCAACGTGAAGGGACTGCGGGCCGGCGAGGCCAAATTCTACTCCCTGGTAATTAGCCCCAGCGAGGCCGAGCTGACGCATATTGGCAACGACGAGGCCAAGCTGAAAGACTATACCCGGCAGGTGATGGCGCAGTACGCCGCCAACTTCAAGCTGAAGGATGGGCGGGAGCTAGGCAGCCAGGACCTAGTGTGGGGAGCCACGCTGCACCAGCAGCGCAGCTACCGGGGCACCGACCCGGAGGTGAGTACTGGCCAGGCCAAGATAGGTGAGCAGCGACCGGGCCTGCAGACGCACATTCACGTCATCGTGAGTGCCCGCGACGCGCAGCAGAGAATCACGCTCAACCCCGGCGGACGCCGCAGCCGCTTCGACCTGATGCAGTGGCAGGCGGCGGCCGGGCGACAGTTTGAAAAGCAGTTTGGCTACACGGCCCAGGCGCACGAAAAGCTACGACCCAAGCAGCGCGATGGTAGCCGGGATGCCGGCCGGGCAGTTAGAATTGGGGAGCGGGTGGCTGCCCTCAACCTGCGCGTGCTGAAGGAAGAGCGACTGGACCCGCAGCGGGTCCAGCAGATTGCCCAAGGCCGCGAGTATGACAAAACGTTTTACCGCTCCCTGGCTACCGTCGAGCGGCGGGCGCAGCAGGGCCAGCCCATTGATAATGCCTACCACCTGCTGAGCACGGGCCGCGAGCGGCCGGCGCCGCAGCACGCGGCCAGCACCATGCTCCACGCCGTGCAGCAGGCGGTGCGCTCCAACACGGGCCGCGAGGAAAAGACCGAGCATCTGAGCGAGAAAAGAGGCCGCAACAGCGCGGAGCTGGACATTGAAATGTAGCGTGCCCTCTCGCCCCGTCATCATCCTACCCACCTAACTCAGCTTTCAAGCCTATGACCAGTCAAGCACCCCGGCCGGCGGCCGGTACCCAGGGCGCGGGCCTCTTTGTTGTCCTGCTGCTGCTGGCCATTATCGGTGGCGACTACTATGTGCTCCTGCATGGCCCCGAGATTGCCGAGGCCCGCCGGGCGCAGCTCATCCAGGCGGCCGGCATACCAGCAGACAGCCTGACGCCAAAAGAGCGGCTGGCGGCTACCACGGCGCGCATTGCCAAGGCCGAAGCTGCCGCCCGCTCGGTGATAGGGGAGGGGGCAGCGAGCGGCGCCGTGGCTAGGACGCACTCCACCGACCAGGCGATTGCCAAAACCAAAGGCGGGACCGACGCGCTGGCAAAAGCCGGCAGCGGTATGGGGGGCAAGCTGCTGGTAAAAGCTGCCCGGTTCTACGGCCCGGCCGGGGTGTACCTACGGGCGCTGCTGCTGCTGGCCGGGCTGGTACTCGTATTCTTGCAGAAAGCCCCTCAAGCGAAGCCCGGTCAGGCGAGGCGCAACGTCATCAACCGGCAGGCCCTGCGCGTCGTGGCGGGCCTGTGCGGCGCCTTATTCCTGGTAGCTGGCTACGTGCTGCTGAACATGCACCACTACTCGCCGGGCTTTATCGAGTTTGGCTATCCGGGAGCGGCCGTAGCCGTGCTGGGCAGTGGGGGATTGGTAGGCCTATTGTGGGCAACGACTAAAAAGCCGGCCTTTGGGCTGAGCACCGAGCGCCGGAAAGTGGAAAGCCCGGATGCCGTGTACTTCCCCACGGCGGATGGGGGCTGGATTACCGTTGCCAACCCGTACCGGGGCACCCTGGTGCTGGGCGGGGCGGGCGCGGGTAAGACCTACTCGATAGGGGAGCCGCTGATTGAGCAGTTTGCCTACAAGAACTTCGCCGGGCTGGTGTACGACTTCAAGTTTCCGGTGCTGGCCGAGGCGATGCAGAAAGCCCTGGTACTGGCCGAGCGCCGCAAGGAGCGCGAGCAGCAGCAGGCCGCCAGCTACGCGGCTAGCGTCCAGGGCAAGCTGCAGGCCCGACTAACGGCCCTACTCACCAAGCCCGAGCCTCAACCGGCGGCAGAGCCGCCCGTGCAGCTGCACATTATCAACTTCCGGGACCTGACGCGCAGTGAGCGGGTGAACCCGTTGCGGCCAGCCGATATGCCGGTGGTAGCCTTCGCCGAGGAGTACAGCAAGGCTATTATCAACAACCTGAACCCGTCGAGCATCCGCAAGATGGAGTTCTTCGACACCAGCTCGGTAGCCTACCTGACCGGCATCATCTGGTTTTACAAGAAGCATTACCCGCAGTACTGCACCATTCCGCACGTCGTGGCCACGGCCATGTACAAGGACTACACCCACGTCCTGAGCATGCTGGAAACCGATTTGGAGTGCGGCGACCAGGCCCGGAGCCTTATCTCAGCGGTACAGACCCGCGCCGACAAGCAGGTGGGCGCGGTGCTGGGCACCCTGCAGGTGAACCTGACCAAGATTAACAGCCCCGAGGTGGTGTGGGTACTGACCCCGGACGAGGCAAACGGCGAGGGCTTTTCGCTGGACCTGAATTGCAAGCAAAGTCCCAAGCTGCTGTGTATCGGCAACGACCCAACGCTGAAGGACACGTTTTCGCCGGTCGTCAGCTGCGTGATTACGGTAGCGCTGAAGCTGATGAACCAGCAGAATAAGCACCGCAGCTACGTGTTCCTCGATGAGGCCGCGACGCTCTACGTGCCGGGTCTGGAGGTGATTCCGGCCACGGCCCGCAGCAACAAGGTGGCGATGGTGTACATGACCCAGGACCTGAGCCAGATGACGGACGCCTACGGCAAGGAGAAGATGCAGGTGATGGTGAGCAACCTCAACAACCAGTTCTTCGGCAAGGTGAACTCGCTGGAAACGGCCAAGTTTATTTCCGAGCTGGTGGGCCGGGAGGAAAAGAAAATAGTAAGCACGAGCGTCGGCACGAGCCAGGTGAGTTCCAGTCGGCGCAATAACTCCACCAACCTGAGCACCAGCTACCAGGAGCGCAGCCTGGTACGGGTGCAGGACGCCATCGGCCTGCACCAGGGCGAGTTTGTCGGCCAGACCGTGGAAACCGAGCGCACCTTTTTCCAGGGTGTCATCTCCCGGGCCGATGCCACAGAAGAGATGTTCCCCCTGCACCAGATGGTGAGCTTTGGCGGCCCCGGTGAGGACCCGGCCAGCGCCCTTTCGCGCACAGTGCAGGAGAACTTTTTGCGGGTGCGCCAGGAGGTGAAAGAAACCTTGGCCAAGCATGTAAACACCTTAGCAGCAGGGACAAAAACTGAGGCCTAAAACCACCCAAAAGCGACAAATACGGCCGATTTAGCGTTCTACTAGTACCACCTTCTATTTCCGAAAAGCCATGAGCAAGACCTTCTTTGCGCCCGCCCCGGCCGGCCTAACTGCCGAAGAGCTAGCCGCCCGCCAGCAGCGCGAGCACGACAGCAACAACGCCATTGCCACGATGATGAGCAACGGCCCCGCGCCCAGCCCGGAGGCCCTGGCCCTGATGCAGCGCCACGTCGACGGCGAGCTGACGATTGAGCAGGTCATCGAGCTTACCGACGAGATGCTCAGGGCCCGCTACGCGGCCAAATCGGGAGCCGGCACGCCCACCAGCGAAGCGCAGTAATGGCGGTGCTCAATGACCGGTTCAGCGACGAGAATGGCGTGCGGCTGAACAAGCTCGGCATTACCAATAAGGAGGATTTGGCGCAGGCTGAGTCAGATTCCTCCATTCCACGATTGAAGCTGCTCAATAATCAGGGCGGCATCCAGGGTGGGCGCTACGACCACGCCCACCTGAAGCAGGTGCACGAGCGGCTGTTCAGCGGCGTGTACCAGTGGGCCGGCGAAACCCGGGCTGACCGTGAGTTTCAGGGCCATAAGGACACCCGCGTCACCGGCTTCCGTGAAACCATGACGTACGCGCCTCATAAGGATATCCCTGAGCGGCTGGATGCTATCGGGGCGCAGCTCAACCGCGAGAACAACCTGAAAGGCCTGTCGGCCGAGAAGTTTGCCGAGCGGGCGGCCTACTACCTCGACCAGTACAACCATGCCCATGCCTTCCGGCACGGTAACGGCCGGACCATCCAGGCCACCTTCACCCAGCTGGGCAAGGAAGCCGGCTACGATGTGGACTTCAACCGGGCCAGCCCGGAGATTCTGAACCGCAGCCGCGACCTGGCCATCGTGCGCCAGTATCCGCCCGACGAGGCGGCCAGGAACCTGCAGCCGCTAAAGGAGATGTTTCAGCAAATCATTACGCCCACGGCCGGGGCGATAGGGGAGGGGCTACGCAACCCCAGCCAGGCGGTAACGCCCACCCCGGAGCTAAGCCCGGCCATGAAGGCAATGGATGCCCGCCGGGAGCTGGAGGTGACCGGCTACCACGTGGCCAGCGTGGTGGCCAACATGCCTGGACCCGGCAACCGGGAGCAGGGCATCCGGCTGGGGCAGCAGGTGGAAGCCGTGAACCTGGACCCCAAGGCTATCCAGGGCAAAAGCATTACCGAGTTTCAGCAGGCAGCGGATAAGATCCTCAGGCACCCGGCCATGAAGGATACCCCGCTCGACCTGGCCGACGCCCAGCGCCTGAAATCCGCTTCGGTGCAGGTACTGCAGCTTGCGGAAGGCAAGGAACTGGGCCTTGGTTAAAAGTTTGGTCCAAAAGTTAATCGGGAGGGTTAGCGGCGTACCCCCAGTTGAACGCCAACAGGGCCTCTACATCGAAGCGGAGCGAGTCCTTGAGGGCATCATCCGAGAAGTCAAACTCGCCGTGCAGGTTGATATGCTGCCAGCTCACGGGTGAACTAGCCGCGATGGCATCGGCCACCGCCTGGCGCTCGGCCGCTGGCGCCTGAAATAGGTACTGGTTTAAATAGAGGCAATTCCAGCACACAATCGTGTTTTGCACGAGTCGTTTGCAGGCATCGGCGACTTGCTGTTCTTCCTTGCCGGCGTAGGGAATCTGGCCGTTTTGGCCGTAAAACACGGCCCGGGCGAAGGTATGCGTGCTTTCGAGCTTGTCCAGCTGGTCGTCGATGCGCTTGCGCAGGGCCTGGTCGTCCATGTACCGGAGCAGGAATTCGGTGCGCACCACCCGACCCAACTCGCGCAAGGCCAGGTACACGGGATGCTGCTGCAAGTAGGAATTGAGCCGGCGCAGCAGCGTGGAAGCCGTCACGTGCTTTTGCTTGAGGCTGACGACCAGTCGCAAGAGGGTGTCCCACTGGGCCTCGATAAGCGCGCGGTCGATGTACTTGACCGGGGCCAGGCCGTAGGCCGTCAGGTCGGGCACGTCCATGCCGGCGAAGGCGTAGAACTGCTGGTCCTGAAAGGACTGGATGCGGGGCGCGAATTCGATGCCCAAAAAAGCGGTGAGGGCGAAGTTGACTTCGGTGAAGCCGTGGGTGTCGGTGCTGTGGAAGGTGGACTCGACCACGTCGTTGTGCAGCAGGCCGTCGACCAGGTACGGGGCCTCCCGTTCGGACGAGCTGAACGTGGTCGAGTAAAAGAGCCGGTGGCGGTCGTCGAGGAAGCCATACGAGACAATCCCTTTTTCCTGCCCAAAGTATTTATAGGAGTAGGTGGCGTGAATCGAATCCACGGCCACGTAGTACTTCTGGCCGTCGGAGGAGGTGTGGACCGCCTCGGGGTGCCGCTGAAAGAGGCGGCTAACGGGCAGCTTGCCGGTCAGGGCCACCACGGCGTCGTTGGCCCGGCGCAGGTTCTCGAGCGAGAAATACCAGTTGACCGTGTTTTCCAGCGTGGCGAGTGCCACGTGCTTGGTGGCATGCGCCATGCGCGTCAGGCCCAGATTGCAGCCGTAGGCCATGGTACCGGCGAAAAATACCCGCTCGGCCGGCCGGGCCGGCCGATTGCGCGGGCTCCAGTGGGTGAGGCAGTCGATGAAGCGACATTCGGCATTCACGGTGTGCAGCACTTCGTGCAGCGAAATCAGGCCCGGCCCCGGAAACAACGTCCGCGGCGGGGGGGCGTCCTCGTCCAGGGGCCGGGCCGGCGTCAGGAAGCGGGGGCGCCCGTTGGCGCGCGTCTTTACGCCGGGGTTGGTGCCGGCGTCGAGTCGTTCACAGGTGCGGGCGAAGGCGGTGGCCAGCTTGGCTTGCCACTCGCTCAACCAAGACTCCGGCTCGCGTAAGTGCACGAGGTCCGTTTGCGCCAGCAACGCGTCCCGCTGCCGCTCCCAAGTAGCGGCCTCCAGCAGGTAGGTGTCGAACGGGCGGTAGCGCAGCGAATGGACCAGATTCAATTTCCCCGCTTTCAAATGGTCGGCCACATGGCCGGCCAGCAGGGCCTTGTACAGGGAAACCGGGCTTTCGGCCTGCGCCAGGGCGGCCCGTTCCGCGGCTCTCAGAAAGGTGGTCGGCGGCTGCGGGCTCACCTGCCCGTCCCGCGCCCGGTACTGGGCAAGGGCCTGGGCCAGCGGGCTGTCGGCCGCGCCTTCGTAGGCCACGGTGCGCAAAATCTCGCCCAGCCGCCGCTGGAGCGTCCGGGAGCGCGCTTCGATCACCCGGTAGTAGGGGCCACTGGAACTGCCCCCGCCCCCTTTGCGCAATTGCGCCGCCGTTTGGCCCAATTGCGCAAAAGCCGCCACGGCCGGGGTTTGCAGCCAAGCCAGCAGGGCCGTTACCTTTTCCTCGTTGGTGCGGGCAAATGAAAACGCGACTGCTTCGAGTTGCGTCAGGGCCATGCCGTGGCTGACCACGCCTTCCAGCACCTGGCGCAGCTGCTCGGCCGAGTCCTGCTGCTGGCGGTAGACGCGTTCCTGCGTTTCGCGCTGGGCGGCGTTGCGGTGGGTCTGCACGGCCTGCAACAGCGTTTCGGTGAGCAGGTCGCCCACCTGGTAGTACTGGTAGACCACGAAGCAGAGCACCATCAGGTACTTCTTGTCGGCCTGCTGCTGCACCTGAAAAACCTGCGTCCGCTCCACGTAGCGGGCGTAGTAGCGCACCACTTCCTCCGATAAGTCCAGGGCCTGCACCACGGGGTACACCTGGGCGAACAGCGTTTGGAGCACGGCGTAGTCCTGCACATTGGCGCGGGTAGCCATCGGGCGCATCAGCTCCAGGCTGCGCTTGAGCGTGGTCAGGCGATAAGGCCGGTGCGAATGGGCCGGGGCTTCTTCGGGCGTGGTGAACAAGGCGTCCAGCTGCTGGCGCACGGCAGGCGTCAGGTGGTGGCCCAACTGGGTGGTGAGCTGTTGTTCCACTGTGCGGAAGGCCTCGGTGACGAGGCCGGCCAGCGCGGCGTAGGTCGGCACTTCCCAACGATGGGCGCGGATGTAATCGGCGGCGGAGTGAAACACGGCCACCGGGTTCATTTGCTGGCGGGCAAAATGCGTCACCTGCAGGCGCACGGCGGCTTCGACTTGCTCGAAGGGCGGCACCCCGAATTGCTGCAGAATCTGCTCCCGGTGGTAGAAGCGGGTGATCTTGTCGTAGCGCGCCCACTCGACCGCTCCCAAGCGATAACGCTGCTGCACGTACGCCTGGTCGGCTGGCAGAAATCGGTCCGCGGGAAAGAAGCGCCCGGTGGCCTTGAAGTAGCCGACCTGCAGCACGAAGCCGCCCCGGCTGTGCGGCGCCAGCAGCGTAGCCAGAAACTGGGCGGCCCAGTCGGGCAGGGCGAAAAAGAGTTGCCGTTGCGGCGGATTGAAGACCGGGGGCTGGTCGAAGGCGCGGCGCTGGGTCGCATCAAGTAAGGGAAGGTGACGGGCCATTTGAAGGAAGTAAATCCTAAAAGTAGCCGGCCGGCTTGTACAGTGAAACGAACGTATTTCTGTACAAGTTATCCAGCGACGCCCGCTGGGGTAAACCAAAGACAAAACCAGTTAATTCGGTACAGAAAACTTGTTCAGTAATCAAAGTACAATTAACCATACCTTCACAACGCTTAACCTGTACTTTGCCCCATGAAAATCGGCTATGCCCGTGTCTCGACCCGTGACCAGAACCTCGAACTGCAACTCGATGCCCTGACCAAAGCCGGCTGCGAAGTCATCTACCAGGAGAAGGTCTCGGGCGCCAGTACCAGCCGCCCCAAATTGGAGCGGCTGCTGACGCAGCTGCGCACCGGCGACACGGTCTACATCTACAAACTCGACCGGTTAGGGCGCTCGCTCAAACACCTGCTGCAAGTGGTGGGCGACTTCCAGCAGCTGGGCGTGGGCCTGGTTTCCCTCACCGATGCCATCAACACGACCTCCGCCCAGGGACGGCTTGTGTTCAACCTGTTTGCCTCCCTCGCCGAGTTTGAGCGGGAACTGATTCGTGAGCGCACCCACGCCGGGCTGGCCGCGGCCCGCGCCCGGGGCCGGATGGGCGGCCGCCAGCGGGGCCTCTCGGAGCAGGCCGAACGCACGGCCATCATCGCCGAAACGCTCTACCGCGAGCAGCAACTCGGCGTCAACGAGATTGCCCAGCGCCTGAACATCTCCAAGGTTACCCTTTATAAGTACTTACGACACCGACAGGTGGTCATCCACGCCCACCGCAAGACGGCCGCGGCCAAGGCCGCCGATTAACTTTTGTACCAAAATTTTAACCAAGGCCACACTTGTCCGCCCCGCTTAAACAGGCCGAAGACGATGGTCTTGCCGCTGGCCCCGCGTCCGCGTTTGCCGCGTACGCGCCGCGGGCCGAAGTAGCTTTCGTCGAGTTCGACGGCCCCGTCCAGCCCGGCCGGCACCGGGCACCACGACTGCAGGCGGCGGCGCAAGCGCAGGTACAACGCGTTAACCGTACGCACGCTCAGGCCACTGAGCCGGGCTGCGTCCGAAGCCGTCAAATCCAGCGAAAACAAGCGTAGCACGTACCGAAATTTGGCCTCCGAAATTTTTGCGCGATTATAATAGCGGTTACCCAGCTGCATAACAGAAAGTTACGCCACCTTCTCACTGAGTTTGCTTCCTAAGCCCCTATCTATTCACCGTCTTCTGGGTTTTTAAACTAGTACTTCACTTATATCACTTACAGCCATTTTCATCAGACCAAGAAAAGCTTCGGGATACAGTTTTATAAGCCAGTGCGATTATCCGGCTTTCTGTATTTTGCGAAATTGATAGAAGAGTTTCATCAGCAGGGGTTCATCGGCCGTAATAATATCTGCTGAGGCAGTCATGCCGGTTTTGTAAGTAAGCGATCTACCATACGAAGTTTTAAGACCTGCAGGCAGTTCTACCTTAGCTAAAAATGCGCTATCGCTGGAAGAAATATCAGCAATGGTAACAATGCGCCCCCGCACAATACCGAATTCTTGGTATGGAAACCCACTGAACCTTACTAACACCTCTTGTCCTACTTGTACTTTGCCAGCGTTGTGCTGCGGTATCCGCAACTGGCCAATGTAACCCGTGTTGGGAGGGGCTACATAGAAAATTTCTTTGCCAGCGGCGACAACTTGGTTCTCCTGCAAAATGCCAGTAAAATGCACACAGCCACTCACAGGCGCTATAAGTATGTACTTAGATTGCCATGCTTCGGCAGCGCTTAGCAAGGTATTTAACGCTTGCAAAAACTGATCACGGCCCTCAGCTACTTCTTTATCAATTTCTAAAATTTCTTTCTTTTTTGCCCGCTGGGACGTCTTATTGTTTATGATCGCCATTGCTACCTGTTGGTAGGCGAGTTGCCGACCTATATTTTTGCTTTCCTCTCGTTTAAGTTCAAGAGCTGCAATCACTTTATTTTCAGCCAACTGCTTATGAACGGCATACTCTTCTTGCGCCAATAAGGCGTCCCTGGTTTGCAATACTCGTTGCTGGGTCAATTGCTGCGCTAGTGCGCGTAAATCGCCTATTTCCTGCTGCAGTATGACTTTTTTCTGCGAATAGAAACCACCATTGAGGTAAGCCCTCATTTGTATGTGTGCTTGCTCAAAAACTTGATAAGTGCTTTGCAACTCGCCCAACTGGTTATAACCAGATAGATTGATCTGCTCTAAGCCTTCCAGATTGCCGCCTTGTGCCACTTTCCAGGCGGTACGCAACTGACGTATTAGCCGAAGTATTTTGTCATGATCAGCGGTGCTTTCTAAATAAGCGAGGCAGGCACCGGCTCGTACCATTTGCTTTTCTTGAACAAATAATCGTACGATTTTGCCATCTGTACGCGTCATCACTGCCTTTGGAGAGATGGTAGCAGTGAGCGTAAAAGGCGAACGCACATAATCAGGATAATGGATAAGCCACGCTCCTGTAAATATCAATAGCAGAACTAGCAACAGTATTGGTATCCCCCACCGCAAAAGCCATCGGGGAGGCCGTGCCATCAATTCCTGTACCTCTTCGGCTCGCAATTCAATAAATGTCGTGGCTTGATTTAACATGACCGGACGTAGCAATAATTGATGGCAAGGCAGTCTGAGTTACATTACGCCCCTAATTCCAATTGATTTTTTACTAATTTCCAATAAGCCCCTCGTTGGGCTACCAGTTCAGCATGCGTGCCTACTTCGGTTAGAGAACCTTTTTCTAGTACGACGATCTGGTCGGCATGGCAAACGGTGCTAAGCCGGTGGGCCACCACTACCACGGTTCGACCACAGAAAAACTCATTTAGATTTTTTATAATAACGGCTTCGTTTGTCGCGTCAAGGGCGTTCGTTGCTTCGTCGAAAAAAATAAATTGAGGGTCTTTGTACACGGCGCGCGCAATAAGAATTCGCTGCCTTTGGCCTTGGCTGATGCCAATTCCTTCTGCTCCAATCATAGTATGCAGCCCAGAAGGCAGTTCATCGACGAATTCGCGCAGGTTGGCGAGTTGCACCGCATGGTCCAACTTCTGCGCATCGATTCGATCAACTCCCACTGCAATGTTGCGGGCTATCGTATCGGAGAATACAAACCCATCTTGCATCACTACCCCGCACTGTGCCCGCCAAGCAGCATGACTAACGTTGCCAAGTGCAGTTTTTCCTAACCGTATTTCGCCTGTGGACGGTTCGTAAAACTTAAGCAACAATTTAAGCAAGGTTGTTTTGCCACTGCCGCTCATGCCTACAATGGCTGTTGTTTTGCCCACAGGAATATGCAAGTCTATACCATGCAGCACGGGCTCGTTTCCAGCCCCGGGGTAGCGAAATGAAACGTGGTGTAGGCGCAGGCCTGCAGCAGTTGGGAGTTCAAGGATAGCTCGCTCCGATGATTCTTCGTCTGCGAGGGTGTGTATCTCGTTGAGACGCTCCAAACTTATTTTAGCTTCTTGAAGCCCCTGAGATAAACCGATCAATTGGGTTACCGGACCATTTAGCTGCCCGATGATTTGTTGCATGGCCAGCATTGCCCCAAGGGTCATCTGCCCTTTGATGACCGCTTGGGCTGCTAGGCAAGTTATTAGAATATTTTTGCCGTCGTTAAGTAGGAAGACCCCAGCTTGTTGGTACTGGCCTAAATTCAAGCTCTTTAGCTGCAACCGAAACAGGCCGGCTTGTAACCGCTCCCAGGCCCAGCGGTTGTGTTTCTCGGCTCCGGCTAATTTTATTTCTTGCATTCCCTGTATCAGCTGGATCAAGGAGCTTTGACTTTTAGCGGAAAGATCAAACCGCTTGGTATCGAGCTGACGGCGATATTTTAAAAAAACGACTATCCAGCAAGCGTACAGTATATTTGATACTATATATACTCCAAAAATTGGAAGACTGTATAAGGCAACGACTGAGCTGAGTAGTATAATATTAATTATTGCGAAAGGCAACGACACAGCTTGCCCCGTTAAAAAGGCCTCAATTCGGTGGTGATCGCCGACGCGCTGCATAAGGTCTCCAAACCGTTTTGTGTCGAAAAACGACAACGGAAGGCGCATGAGCTTAATTAGAAAATCGGACAGGATGCTGATGTTAACCCGTGTACTCACATGCAGCAGAAGCCGGCTTTGGATAAACTCAACGGTTAGACGCCCAGCCATGAGCATCAATTGAGCGCCCAGAACCAAGTACACAAATGACACGTTTTGGGTATCAACTCCGATATCAATCACGGATTGAGTCAGAAACGGTATAAGTAACTGCAATCCACTGCCCACGGCTAGCCCAAGCATTATTTGCATCAGTAGTCCTTTGTACTGAAGCACATAACTTAGGACTCGTTCAAAACCGTAAGTGCTGGAATGTTCGTCCTGGTGCTCGAAAAAAGCTGGCGTAGGCTGCAACAGCAAGGCTATGCCCACACTTTGCACTGTAGAGCGTGAAGCCAGCCAGCCATCGCAAAATTCTTTGATAGTATAGGTAATCAACCCTCGGCCAGGGTCGGCAACTTGAACAGTGCCTTGAGGTATTGCATCAGGACGGGTTTCAATAGGTACATGCCTATCCTTTGCTTTAGATGGGCCGAAGACGTCGGAATCGACGTGGGAACGAATGCTTGCTTCGGTGCTTGTTAAAGCGCTACTTCCCCCGAAAATTTTACGCATCCACTTCTTGTCCCTTACGTGTATGTTGTAAACGACTACAAAGTGGTTCTGCTGCCAGTGTACAATACAGGGAAATTGGGCTTCCTGTGCTAATTTCTCGAAAGATACCTGAACACCTAGTGAACGGAACCCAATCGCTTCTGCTGCATCCGCAATCCCGAGCAGCGAAACGCCATTTTTACCAATTTGAGCTTGTTCTCGCAGCGTCTGCGCGGAAAAATGACGTCCATAGTGCTTTGCCACCATCCGCAGGCAAGTAGGACCGCAATCCATTTGGTCGAGCTGCTTATAATATGCATTTTTTTTCATTTATACTTGAGAATGACAACACTATTTCAAAGAATTAGTACTCATTAAACAGTGACTTCTATTCCAATTATGTTAACCAATAAAAATAGACACAACTAATTTTATTAGAAGAATTTATAATTTATCCAAAAAAACAAATAATTGAATTTATTTTACAATAACGGGTAGTTATATAGGCTTAGAACTTTGCTTACGTATTCAGGCAGATCGGCGTGCAACCTTCACTGCACCTTCATCCTATCTAACTATATTAAGCACCATTTTAAGTGCATTCATGTCACTTGGACGGGGAGCATCTAAGCCTACAGGAATTCCATTTTGATTGATCAAAACGTAACGCGGGATAGGCGGAGCATTTAAATACTTTGCCAAATCTGATTCTGCATTCAGTAGGTATTGTTGGGAGCCGGGCGCGTCGATTCCAGTGCTTTGCAAGGCTTTGCGCCATTTCTGCTTGTCCGCATCAACGGACAGGTAGATGAACGCAACAGGCTTATCAGCCAGCGCCTGCATCAGTTTATGCGAAGCAGGTACTTGGGCTAGGCACGGTCCACACCAACTGGCCCATAAGTCAATGTAGAGCACTTTCCCTTTATTCTTCGCAAGGATTTTCTGCCACGTCAGGGCGGCCCCCGACGGGTCTTCAAGCTGAGTATTCAGCAGTTTCGGCAGTGTCACCAGTCCTTGGTGCCGGCCAACCAAGCTATCGATGTAGGCAACGTAGGAGCGCGAGGTACATGCCGTACGGAAGCCCGTGTAGACGCCACGGTAATCGTCTAACCCGCCGTTGATGTTATCCTTCAGCAAACTAAATAGCTCATAGTCTCGTGCCGGCCCGCGCAATGAATCTAGCGCGTTTCTGTACAGGGTGGCAAACGCCATTGGAGTGCCCGTCGCGTTCCGGCTTAGGAAGTTGTTATAGCCCCGCACGACGTTACGGTAATGCTGGGACGTGTTCAGGAACTGGTTCTCCTGCACCAATGACCGCACCGGGCTCTGGTGTATCATGGTAACATACGCGGCGGGGTACTGTTTTATGGCAGGTGTGTCGTAATAAGGGTATAGCAAGGCAAATACATACTGCTGATGGATCAGCGAAAGCGCGAACGCGAAGAACGAAGGATCTAAGTAACCGAGCGCCTGGTAGTTGTGCAATATGGCCAAGCGTTTCTCCCGGTTACCCCGTAGGTTCCCCTCGTAACTGGTGTAACGCGTTGGGTTGAATTTTAGGCTGACCACATCCGGGTACCCCAACCCTAAGCCGGCTGCTTCTAGGTCGTTGAAAAAGGCGACTTGCTTTTGTTTTCGTCCAGCAAAGTGATAATACAGGTTGCTTTTGCGGTTTGCTATGACATGGATCGTGTCGCCAGGTGCCGCATACACCCGGTATTGCCGAAAATTTGCATTGAATTCCAACAGGGTCGGCTCCGTTAGGTACAGAGTAACCGGGGGCGTAGTGTTCGTGGCGCTGTCTCGCTCCATTAGGAAGCGCACCCGGTCGTTGTAATCGTTGAGGTAACTGAAGAAGATGTCGTCCCCAGACCCAATTAGCACAGTGGGTAGGGCCTTACCTTGGGCGTTGCACCAGCACGCGAGCAACACAAACATCAATGTGGAGAGACATTCTTTAGCGAGCTTTACCATGAACTTTTCTTAAAAAATTTAAATAGCTACTTTAAATTTAGACTGTGTTAAATTATGTGTATAATAATGGATTGAATAATTAATGGCAGAATACTTAAAACAAATAATAATAAATGGCGATAATTCGGGGTGCTGATTATGGAAATCAGCACCCCGAAAGAAAATCACTTTCTAACAAGTTGCATGACAACCTGTTGCGCCTACCGTTGTACACCAAGACAATACTGCTGCCTCGCAAGTCGCTTTGTTGTCGCTGGCACACCAGCCACTATTGTCGATAGCCCCAGCACCAAAGTTTGCACTGACACTGCAGTAGCGTCGTCCACCACTTTCGCCTTCGGTCGGCACATCTTCTCCGGGTGCAGGCGAAAATATATCGCCTCCCGTTACTAATCTCATTTCATCTCTCGAGAGCGCGGCACAAGCGTCCACGCCAAACATAAATGCTGTTGAACTCATGGGTAAAACTCTAAAAATTTGGGCCTCTTTTATCAGGTTACGGCTTTCCTTATCTTGGTTGAAGGAGCCAAGCAACTCCATTGTCGGCCAACAATGCTTGTATAATACTTAGAGAAAGTACTGGATGTCTTTCAGTAGGTAAGGTTTAGGGAGCTTCCGGCCATTCAGCAACACGGTGGGTGTACTCACCACCGCGATTTTTTGACACCAATCAAACTGCTTCTGTAGGCATTCGTTGCCCCCGTCGAGTCCATGTTCGACAGGATAAAGCCGGGCCCATGCTTTGTATTCTTTTGGCTTATCGATATACCAATTATGCAGAGCTGCCCGCACTAGCTGCTGGTTATGTATATTCAAAGACATTAAATGCGAAGCGACTTGTGCTCTTTGATCATGCGGATTGCTGGGCACTGCAAATAGAATTTGTACTTGAAAATCGTCGCGACGTGTTAGCCAGTGTTCAAGCAACTGATGAGTTTGCGCACAAGGAGAACAGCTAGGATTAGAGACGACCGTAATAATATTTTTAGCCTTTGGGTTACCAAAATGAATGGCTTGGGTATTTGGAAGTAACTCGTGGCAAGGCTGTTCGGCCAAGGTTTTATTAAATAATTGCCGATTTTGCTTAAACACCTGCAGTTGTTGCTGTAATTCTGTTGTTTGTTGCGCCTGTTGAATGTATGGTTTGATGAATAACCACCCTGCAAAAGGAGTGAGCATGCACCCTATTAAAGTAGCCATATCTGCAAAAGATGGCAGAGCAAATGAACTGGTGAGGTACGAAGACAATAGTAGGAACTCAATCCACAACAAAGCTTGAACCGCACTACATAAGATGCACCATTGTCGCGCAACGCGAGCCTGATAGTACAGCGAGTAAGCCGTAAAAGGCAAACAAAGCATAGAAATCAAAGCTAACAGATACAGAATGTTTGCTGAGTTACTCAGGGTAATCAGTGCTAACCAACTGCCAACGAAGTATAAGAAACCCACTTCAGCCCAACTTACTTCTTCAGTGAGCTTGGCCTCTTTCGATTGGAGTATGCTATTACAATTGCTAGTTTTTTTTCCGTCACATAAACGCTGCAGGAGCGAATTACTGGCTCCCACACTTTGAATCAGCAGTAGGACTGTTAAGGCTAATCCCAGGCTTTTGGCAACAAACAGGTTTATGATCCGCCAATCGGTGTTCACTCGATAACTTAAATTTACAAAGATTATTATAATCAGCAATGCACAAATACCTGTAATTATTGGATGTCGTAAATTTTCTATTAACTCCTTCCTTTTATTCAAACTATAATCTAGCTCTCCAATTGCTCTTTTATTATCTATTACTAATATATTTCCTGTAAAAATTTTTTTAAAGTCACTTAAATAGAACTCATACTTCCGCTTTAAGCCATGATTACATGTAATTTTTTTACCGTCTATCTTCTTTATTAAAAGAAAATCAGCGCCTTTGATTAGAGTATGGGCAATAAAAGGAGCAGGAATATCCCTTAATTGCTCAACACTTACTTTGTACGCATTATTTGTCGCGCCCCAAGTATGCAACACATCACTGATAGCCAATAAACTGGGATGGTCTGGATGCTTACCTAATTCCTCGAAAATGCCGCGTTTTGTCACGGGAATTCCCAGCTGTTTAACCAACGTAACAAGGCATTCGGATGAGCTGTCCGCGTTCATATATCAGTGTAAAGTTGGGCCGGCAATTCAAAAAACACAGGACACAACTGTGCAACTGGTTTTAACCAGCCTTCTATGAATTACAAGTAATCGTAAGTGGCCTTAACAGTTGTCCCAATTAACTTGGAGGGCTGTTATAATACAAGCTTTGTTCCACGCAGGGTTGCACATCCCTGTAAAAGCACAAACTAGCGTGAACTCGGTTTTAAACTACGCGGTAAGCTGGATAACCTATTTGTGGCCCACATGCGTGTGATTGGACCGCCGCTAACATACTGTTTATTTTGTCAGGCTAAAACTTTTAGAGAAAAAAATTACGAGGAAAAATCGACGGACAGGTTAATCAACGGGTGGAATCTTGTTCAGTGAGCCATATGGTGCCCATAATCTGCTCCTGACAATCGGGCGCCCCAGCGGGCCCGCTCGTTTAACCTTTGTACCAAACTTTTAACCAAGGCCGAACTGGTGGCCCCGCCAATACAGCGGCAGCCCGCGGCTTCGGCGGCAAGGAGCACCGGCCAGCCGGCTCCCGTAGCCATCAGAACGCACGCCGAGGCCCAGCCCGTATTTGCCGCTGCCGCCCGCGAGGTGGCCAAGGTGCTGGATGCCCATGGCCAGGCCGCCGCCGGGGCCAGCCTGCGCGAGGTAGCGAAGGACGTGGCGCGTAACCCAGTAATTGTCGGACCCAACGCGGAGAGTTTCCGTCGGTCACTCGACGCGGCCGAGAAGATGCCGGGGCTTGGCAGCAGCAAGCACTTGGATGAATTGCGTGGCTCAGCCAAGGTGCTGGCCACTGCCCCGGTGCAGGAGCGTAGTAGCCCCAGTGCCGGCCGTAGCAGCGGTGGTATCGAACGCTAAGCCTCGTACTTTGCTGCTATGCAGGACGACGAACTACGCTTTCTGGAAGAGCAGCTGGCCGGCACCGAGCTACTGGCTTGCGTGACGTGCGGAGAGGATACGCTGCACGCCCATTTGGAAGTGCTGGAAGTTTACCCTGTAGGAACGGAGCTGCTGATGCAATGCACCCGCTGCCAAACCGAACGGAAGTGGATGGACTGGACGCCGACCAAGCCGAAAGGCCAGGAGAATTAAGTGAGGCAGAGGAAATATGGCATTTATGTCGTAAATTCTTGGTGAACCCTTTCACTCTGTTCCCATGTCAACCGCATACTACCCGCTTTTACACCTACTCGACGAACACGTTCCCGTTACTTTCACCCTAAATATTTTCGGCAATCATTGCCATATATTCAGGGGGCAAACCGAGCTTGGCCATGTAAGTCTCTCTGACGAAGATGTGCGCCGTATCAAAGCTCACACGTGGGGAGGCACACATCCCTTCACCCCCAGAATTCCTATTGAACGTCTTATTAGCATCCTAGCCCCAGCTACGTCTTAGCCTAGTAGAAGCCCTCCCTGTAGCACAAAACTATTAAAAGCCTTTTCGGTCACGCGGCCGGAAAGGCTTTTGAGTTTTTGCGTGGCAATCAAAGACACCAGAAGACAATAAGATATTGCACAAAGTACTATTAAAATTTGTATAAAATGCAACTAAGGGAAGAGGGCGAATGTTGACCATTTAGAATCAACAACCACCCCAAATACCCTTTAGAGCATGGAAAACACTCATCTTGCCAGCTACCAGTTTGAAGTTCTCCGCCAGTACGGGGACAGCTTCCCGGCGGCGCTGTTCGCTACCATAGCTGAGGCAGCAGCTTATTGCCGCGCAGAGTTGAGCGGCTACCTCAACCGTACCGACGATAGGGCCGAAGCGGCTTCAGTGGCGGCAGGCCAGCAGGTGCGGTTTCGTGGCCCACAGGGTCTGCGCTGGGTGAAAGGTCTGACCTACCCGGTGCCAGCCGGAACCGCGCCAGCGCGCTTTAATCCCGGGCAGACCGTGCGCCTTTTTGGGGTAGAGCAGCCGCTGACGGTATCGGCCCGCGACTTTGTGCAGGGAGCTTGGCACTACCAGTTCAAGGATGATTCCGGGCCAGTGGCGGAGGCATTGCTGTTTGGGGTGGACGACGAGCCTACCCCACCAGCGGCAGCAGCCATGGCGGCTGAACCGCTTTTATTCAGCCTGCACAGCAGCCAGATATTGGCCGGCGACGAACAGGAGCAGCCGTTCTGGAAGCCCTTACCGCCGCGCCTGTTTGTGCAGGTCCAGGCCGGGCAGCTTGACCAATCGTGCATCGTGGCGCTGTGTGGTACTACCGGCAAACGGTTTCTAACCCATGCCTACGAGCACGGCTCTTTTCAGCTTGCGGACGGGCAGCGGCTGGCCAGCGTAAAGGCCTTGGGCGACTACTTCGCCCGCCAGCACCGCGCCATGCTCCCGGCCGAGGGGGCGGCCATGCTGCTGGGAGTCGACGGCAGTATCCAGGAAGTGCGACCCGTGAAGGGCCGGACGTTCAAGCTGGCGCAGCTGTATGCGGCCTTGGAATGCGACTACATCGACGTGCACCATCCCCAGCACGGGGCTTACCAGGACTGGATTCTGGTCTTTGACGACGAGGGCAAATTCAAGGAGCGCCCCATTAACCCGCTGGCCACGGCTCTGTGGTACGAAACCTATCCGCTTGACCAGTACTCCCCCGTGGATGTGGTGGCCGGCCCGGTACTACTCATGCGGTCTGAGATGATGAGGTAATGCCCGCAGCATCCCGGTTGGCCAGTGGCCGGCCGGGATGTTTTGCAAATAGGCCCTTTCCACTGGCTTCGCAGTAAGTGCAATTATACTTTGTATATTGTGCATAGAATAGCTATGACTGTTTCCGTTCCTATCGACCACTTCACTGCTGACCCGCTACCGTTGGAAAAAGCCAGGGCCTGGCTGGCGCTCGTTCTCAACCACCCGGCTTTTTCTGCCGAGCGCCGGCAGAAGGCGGACCAGTTGATGGCCGCCACGTCGGATGCCCGGCAGGTCTGCCGGTGGGCCGCGCTGGCGCTAGCGGAAAGTGAGCGGTGGGAGGATGCGATGCTGCTCCGTGAGGAAGCGTCGCAGGGCGGCCGTTCAAGTTTCCCGCGCTGCTGCCACTAACGGCGCGTCTGTACGTAAGCCGGACCTAGTACTTGAGTTACCATTCCTGACCCCTTGCTATTGGAAAGCCTGCTTCGCATCCCCGGTATTCAACAAGCCGAGCCCTTCTATTTCTTGGATGACCAAGCCCAGTCCGCCCGGAGTGAAGTGCTGGTTCATCCGGCCCACGGGTGGGCCATTGCCCTTGACCTGCCCCAATTCTTCTGGGACCGTATTGGGTTAGGCGTCGTGGACCTAGCCGGCAAGCTCTGTGAGCAGTACGCCATTGCTCCGCCGGCGCTGGTAATGCTGGTGCGCTACGCTGCCCCGTATGACGCCCGTTACTACCTGCTGCGATTCGTGCACGGCGACGAGAGCATATTCGGAGGGTTCACCTTTATCGGCCCCATGCGCGAGCTACTCGAACCGGAGCAGGTAGAAGAGTTGCTAACTCAGGTGCGGGCCGGCGAGCCGCCCCAACGCTCATTCCGCGCCATAAAAAATCCTTTGCTCCCCCTTGCCAGCAGAAAGTAGCCTTACCCATGACACGTCACCTCATCTCCATCCAGGCGCAGGCTACCACCGTCACGGCCAGCACCCTCGCCGAGCTGCTGCAGCAGACCGGTACCAAGATTATGCAACTCACGGAGGGCTTGGATATCAACCACCGCACGGCCCAGCGCCGAATCAAGGAACCCGAGACCCTGACCATAAGGGAGCTGCTGGCGCTGGCTGCGCTGCTAAGAGTGCCCGAGCAGCAGCTTATTGACCTCATCCGTGACGAGTATCAGAACCGGCCGGCGGAGCCGAGTGCGGACGCAAGCGAGGAACCCCCACAATCTACTGTAGCAAAGAAAAAGCCATCCAAAAAAGCGCCAAAGTCCTGATTCAGCCAGTCGCAGAAACAAGCTATGCCAAGCTACGAGCCATCCGTGATTACACTTCCCGCCAGTGAAACGGCGCATTTAATCGAAAGGCAGCTTATCCACTCCAGGCCAGCCAAGGAAAGCCTGCTTAGCCGCGACCGATACTACTGCTTTCGGGCGGGTAACAGCGAAATGCAGAGAATCTATAGCATTGTGCACGTTTTATATAACGTGGACCCGGTACTCACGCTACAGCAACTCAATCAAGTTGTCTTTCCCAACTCATTTGGGCTGGCTGAAGACCAAGCTATCCGCCTGAGAAACTATCTAAATGGGATAGAGAACGGTATCCGGGCTGAGCGGATTAAGCCTTACACGTACCACGAGCCGCAGGTATTCTATTTCCTGGCTACCGAGGAAGACGATACGCTGCCCCCGCATACGCGCCCGGCAAAGCCAACCATAGGACCAATAAACTATACCCGAGATGAGTTAAAGACAGGGGGCATCCTGCCTGCTAAAAATGGCATTTAGAGAGTCTAGTTGGCTTTTTTTCACAAGCCAACCATATAGGCCTAGTAAAGACCATTAAAAGCGCAAATTGTTATTATTTAGATAGTTAATCGGTGGCGTTGGTGCGCAAAAGTACCGGTCTCTTTCATGAGATAATGAAGCCGCGTCAGCTACCGCCAGTTCAAAAGAAAATACATGCAAGCCATCTACTTTCTTGTTTGACAGTTCCTGCTCTGACTATTGAAGACGGTATAAGAATTTAGGAGTTTGGTCGGCAAAACGTTTCAACTGTTGCTGCCTGACTTCACTGTTCCGCGCTGAATACGATAATATACTGTCGGCTTCAGCGCCAGCCGCATCGCCTAGCGCGGCTTTTACCTGACTACGCCGGTAATAAAACCGGTCATCATCATATCTGAATCTGTCAGCAAGTGCGTTCAAATCACTTAAGCTATCCGCTAGGTTTGATAGTAAGAAATTAGCTTCAGCCCGGTGATAAAGTAATTCTGTGCCTAAGCCTCTCATGTATACACCTTGGCGCACATTGTGAGAGCGGTTGAAATCCTCAACAGCACCCGTATAATCAGCTTTATTCATCCTGACCAGCCCACGATAAAATAAAGCTTGGTATAGAGGTCCTAACCGGCTGATTTCTTGTAATTCATGAATCTCTAGCTTGTATTCCTCCCTATTTCTAGTAGGAGCAACATTATATATGTGCAGATAGTGGTCCACCACCTGTGTTAGAAGCAGTATTGCTTTATCAAAATTCAAGTTAAACCAAGCTTCTATTCTAGCAATATTTGTTTTAACATTCACATTTTCAGGCTCAATTGTTAATACTTTATAGTAATCTGTCAATGCAAGCTGATAGCTACGGATAAGTAGAGGCCGGCTGTCATCGAAGTAGTATGGCGGAATACTTGATGTATAATCTCTGTCAATTATCCGCTTATTATACCATTTGTCTCCTATCTGTTCACCCATGATATTTACAACATTCCAGTCCCTGTTGTGCTGCGAAAACACGGCGTCCCCTCTGGATTCAAGATAGTAAGCCTGTTGTTCATAGCGGGGTTCAAGCTGTGCTGCTGCGTACAGCCAACTATATGCATTAGCAGAATCAAGTGCCCCAATCCAATTTGGGTGAATAGAACCTAAATGGTAGTGTGCGATGGGGTCTTTGGGGTTAAAGCGCAGTACGTCCTGCCAAGCTGTCCTACGGTCCTGGAAGTCTGTGACGTGTCCAAGCGCATAATAGAACAACTTATATTTATCTCGGAGCAAGTCAAGAAGCGGACTGATGCGTTTTGTTTGTGCCAGCAGCTTGTGCCCGGTGTTAATCAGTCTGACACAGATTTTATGACATAAGTGATAAGCATCCACGCGGTGTTCCTCATACTCCTTGTAACCGGATAGCTTATCAGCCAACGCGTACGATAGGGCAGTGACAGTCAGTTGCTCAAGCGACAACTGCGTAAATTGACATACCTGCTTTAAAGTGCAGGCATCCACGAAGTGCCAAGTGTTTGGGGTCTGCCACGGAGGTATCCACAGCCTGCTTGATTTGCTATTACTGTGAATAACGGCCATCTGCTCGCGCACATCATCATTAAAAACACGCTCTAATTCTGCCAGTAGTGCATCGTGCAACAGCAGCCACTCCGCATTTGAGAGCAGTTCTTCAAAACGTCGGTTGTCCTCAATGTCCTTTGTTAGCCAAGCCATTAACAAGCTAGCCTGCAAATCCTCAGCGGGGCCGGTGTGAGCGGCCACGTAGGTTGTCATTAGCCACGCCTTCCAATGCTTTTTTTCTAACAGGCAGGCCTGTCGAAAACAGTGCCGCGCACCTGGCCAGTCGAAAGTTTCCTTGTAGCCTACACCACGCTGATACCAGTAGTCAACCGAAGCTTCCAGTTGTAGAGTTTGCAGCGTCAGCAATTTATTCTCAACCGAACTTAGGACTGCGTCGGCTCCGCTCCGGATAGGTAGGTTTTGCTTAGTTGACATAAGACTCCCAGCGTGCTAGTTCTTGGGCAAGTTGTTCGGCTAATTCTTGAAAATGCTGCTCCCAATTAGTAATGCTACAGACCTGTTGATATACTTCGCTCTGCACAGTGCTTTCCAAGTGCTGGACTGCCGCTGCCAATTGCTCAGCCAACCGGTCACGTCGCAACCGCAAATATTCCAGGGAATCAGTGCTATCGGTACTGGGCCGGAATATGCCGTTGGCTAGTTGAGCTGCGTAAATTGCTAACTGCTCCAAGTCTTGCCGCTCATAGCTTTCTTGCACCCGCTGAAAAAGCAGTGTAGCCTCAGCCTGCTGTGCTTCCGGAACTTTATCAGGGTGACAGAGCAATACACAGCGCCTATGCAGCTTTTTGAGTTGCTCCAAGCCTAAAGCGTCAAGTTCTTGAAACGGTCGTTGTGCCTCGGCCTGTCGCTCTTGCTTAAAGTCCTCGTAACGTCGCTTCGACTCGGCGTATTCTCGTTCGGAAAATGGGCTCTCCTGCCGATGTCGCCGCGCATATTCTTGTTTAAGGCGCAGGATTTCCTCACTGATACTTCCCAGTTTAATGGTGAAAGTATGGTTGTACTGTCTAAGCCTGTGCTCAGCATCAGCAATTTCTGTTTCAACTGCTACCAACCGGTACTCAAAGTCTCTAATCTCAAGCTTCAGGGCTGCTATCAGCGGGTCTTCATAGCGCACAACTTGTGACTGCACGCGAATAAACTCATGTACCAAGGTCAAGGCAGCGGCAAACTCATTTGCCATTAGGTGCCTATGTAGCTGTTCAGCTAATGGGTCCGACCACTCAGCTGACAGCCGGAGCGTCTGACGCAATGCGTCTTCCTGTTCCTGCAGTTGTACAAGGTTTCCAATAACCTGCATGCGCCGCACTACTTTGCCTAAGTCAAATGCTAATGCAACCGATGGCTGATTTTCGGAGCCTGTAATGCGCTTGAATTCACTTAAGTAGCGAAAGGCGAGGTCGTAGTCTCCCGCTGTAACCACGATATTCTCATAATTATCGGTAGCTGCACGGTATGTCCAGTTATAAGACCCAGTAATTACATCTCGGCTGTCAATAACACAGAATTTATTGTGCATCAGGTTTCCCTCTATCCAATAGAAGCATCCCCCACAGGCTTTCAACGGCCCAAAATCAAGACGTTGATTAATAGCGTCCCGCGCAACAGCCAGGCCCACTTGTACACCTTCTTGCTGCTTTGCCTCTAGAGCAGCTAGTAGTTCCCGGTCAGTAAACCACGCCACAGCAGCATAGATAGTGTGCTTGGCTGAGTTGATTTCTGCTAAAATCTTGGCCTTTATCTCAGAAAAAAAAGCTTCAGTGGTAATGATAGAACTCATAAATGATAGAACTTATGCCAGAGGCAACTCAATAGAGAATCTTCGCTTGCTTAATAGAAAATTACCGCAACGCGTAAATCTAAGTCGTTTTCTTTTCCAGTTAGCACCATGCCCATGATGAGACCGATTGAGCATTCCCGTCTCGCCAAATGCGACTTTGAATGTAGAATAGTCCTCAATTCGTCTCCCACGTCACGCAGTGAAATACGCCGCCTTGCCTAGCCACTGCCCTACCATCGAGTGGGATTATGCCAAAGTCGGGGTAGAGTTCCTGTAAGCGGCGCATGACTAGCTCATCCTCTGCTTGGTGGTAGACAGGAATAATCAACGTCTTTCCTACACTCAGATAGTTGATGTATTCGCCCACTGCCGATGTGTAATCCCTATTCTGGTAGGGGTTGTAGGGTAAGGGTACACAGTCGAAGCCAGCGCGTCGTAGGGCCTTCAGCAGTCGTTGCCAGATGACGGGCTCGTGCCGGCGGTAGTCATTTACCAGGGCCGTTCGCTCATCGAGCAGCTGCACTAACCCGTCAGCATGCCCGGTGAAGTCGTCGGGGTGAGCCGGTATCAAGTCAATCCGGTCTACTTCCAAGGCATCGGCCAGCATGCGCAACAACTGAGAGCGAGGCACCGTGGGATTTTCGCGCAGCACCTTATCAGACATAAGTACCCGGCCGAACCGGCTGACCACGTTGCCACCGTCGACTATAAGCGGGCTGCGCCGGAGCGGCAGGCCCAACTGGTTTGCTACTGCAGCGCCGTCGGTGATGGTCGTATGCCACCGCTCAGGGCGCAAGTAGTCTGGGAAGTAGCGAAACTGCATCAGGTGGCCGCGGGCGGTAAGCACGGGCATAAAATCTCGAGCCCAGATATCCCGGGTTTCAGGCAGGGTAGCGACTGTCGTCCCACTTTTAAGCAGCGCATCAGTGAGGGACGTCGCAGTGGCGGGGTGCCGCTGGACGAGGGTATCGGCCAAGTAGAAGCGGGCAACCGAGTTGGCCGCAATCATAGCCAGCTTGGCTTATAGCCCAGGATGCGACGCACCGTGTCAGCATCCATACGCTGCTGCTTGCAGATGCTTTCCTTGTTCTTGAGGCGAGATAAGTAGCCTTCATCGGCCAGAAAGCGGTAAGGCCGCGTCACGTAGGGAAGCACTGTGTCTTCTTCGTCAGGCCGAAAGGTTAGCCCTACGCGGGCCGTGCGCCAGGCCGCAGGCGGTGCTTCCGTCGGGGTAGGATTCTCCTCCAGGGAAAGGTACGTCGCGCCGTTCAGCGCGCTGCCCCAGCTGGCTACCAGCGCTCTGGTCAGGAGCTGCGGGCCCATGATATAGGGGTAGGACGGCGTTACCTCGTCGGTAGGGGCAGTGCTCAGCAATTGAAGCCCCCGCAGCAGAATGCCACCAAAGCTGTTGCTGTCTCGGTCGCCAAACGTAAGGTCTAGACTGGTAGCCTTGTTGAAATACCAGTGCAAAGGCTTTAGCTGTTCCGCGTCTCTGTGTACGTAGGGGTCGGGGTGGTTTCGGCTGTGATAGTAAAACTCCAGCTCCGTGATGCGGAATATTTTGGTTTCTGTCCGCACCACCAGGTGATGCTGAAGCGTGGCGGCTATCTCCGTGAAGAAGTAGTCAATGTCTTCGGGCTGAGCCTCGTGAATCTGCTGCGTCAGGTACTTAAGCCAATCCTTCGGCCGGCTGTAGTTGCGGCGGTCGGCGGCCAATAGGTACTTGCTGAATTCAGCGGCAAATGGCACCCGCTGCTCAATGAGGTAGCGAGTTTGCGGTAGCCGTCCTGCCAGCGCAGTGTGATAGTAGTGGCAGATGAAGCCTCCCAGTTCAGGTGACCCCGCTACGCGTAGGCCTTCTAGCAGCTCGGGCAACGAGGCTTGGTCCGTGAGCCAGCACTCGTCATACAGAAAGTAGGTATAAGTCGATGAAGGCAAATCAGCCTCGGTGATGACACGGCTGGCCGGTAGATGGGCCGCTTTGCCGGCTTTTAAAGTCTCGATTTGATGGGAAGAGAGCATGCGTAACACTGGGCTGAATTGTAATAGATGCCACAACATTACAGCGCGAATACATCCGCTCCTAGCGAATTGCGAGCATTTTAAAAACGAGTTAAGTATCTGTTTTAGTAGCAATTATAAAATTTATTATTGCTGTAATAGCAATAATAAAAACTGCCGCTTTTGCTCGCGCCAACTCTTTGGAAATAGTTGGCGCATCCTTTCAATTCTGTGCTTAGAGTTGGTCAAACACCGTGAGGCGTGCCGCAATGTGGCGCATGGTGTGCATCACCTCCTCAAAGTTGGGCGCGGGCCGGTGCAACAGCTCCGGCAGCTCGCGCTCGTAGGCGCGGCGGGCCAACTGGAGGTTTACCGCTTCCTGCGCATAGGCCCAGCAATCGCTCAGCGGCCGACCTTTCCACTCGTGGGTGGGGCCCTTCACGCCAGCTGTTACGTCGTCGGCCTGCACGGCGCGCAGTAGCGCAAACAGGTCTTCACCCGGCAGCAGCGCCTGCACGTCGGGGTGGCCGGCGAGCTGGTGCAGGTCATAAAGATGCCGCACCTTGCTGCTCACGTCCACGGCCGGGTCCGGCTCGTACGAGGCCCGCACTAGGGCCATGATTTTCTCGGCGAACGTGCGCCCTAGGCTGAGCACGTTGAACGCAAACGGCCTCAGCCCGAACTCGTCCAGTTCCGCTTCCAGGCCCCGCGCCGCGAATACGTCAGCGATGTAGGAATTGAGGGGTAGCTGCACCACCGGATGCGGCTCGCCGAAGGCCGTTATTTCCAGCAGAATATCTTCCCCGGCCACCGTGGAGATGTGCGGGAACGTGCGGGGGTATCGGTGGTATACCCGCCGAATTTGCCCCAGCTTGTTGTTGCCCGGCACCTCGGGCAACTCCTCGGCGGTTCCGGCCGCTACCGCCGCATGGTGCACCTGTCGAATAAGGGCCTTCACGGCCGCCCCGGTGCGGCCGCCCAGCAACACGGCCAGGTCCACGTCTTCCGAGAACCGTTCGATGAGGTGGTACGCTTTCGACAGCGACGTGCCGCCTTTGAATACAACTTCCCCGGCCACAGGCGACTCGGCCAAGTTGCGCAGCACCCAGGTTACCCAATAGTCCTTTTCCACCAGAGCCTGGCTCAGCCCGGTTTCGGTGGCCGTCAGAAGAATGGCCTCCCGAAATACGTCGGGCTGGCGGTGCAGGGTCATAGGATTCGCCACAGGTCGCGGTTGGGTAAGTCGGCCGCGGACAAGCCGAGGCGGTAAACGGTTAAGGGATTCAGGCTGGCGCGCAGTGCGGGGATGAGGGCTTTCTCGCCGATGTCTTCCAACAGGGCCCCGAGCAAGGCGCGGGTAGCGGGGTTGTAGGACAGGGCCAGGGTGGCCAGGCGGCGCTTGTCGGCCGCAGGCAAGCGCCGCACCTTCTCCCGTAGCTGGATAATCAATTTAGCCGGCCTGGCGTCGGGCACGCGCTTGATGCGGCGCAGGGCATCGAGCAGCTGCCGCAATTCCACCTCTTCCGGGCGCGTAGCCCCGGCGTTGCGCACGTAGCGCACCCGCACCGTGCCGATTTGCTTGGCCGGCTTGGGTCGGGGCGTGGCTATTTCGATTTCCCGCGGCACCTGAGTCGTGAGCCCGAGCCGGTTAAAGATGGCCGCGCCGGTGGGGTATTCCAGCCCCCCGGTCGCCGCCGGCTGCAACAAGGATTCCAGTACCTGCTGCTCGCTGGGCGGCACCGGCCCAAAGCGGCCGGTGGGCGCGACCCGGTAGCGGCCCTTGGCCACGCGCTGAACCTGCCCCGTGCGCGTCAGGCGGTTCAACGCCGAGGCCACGGCCGGCGCGCTCAACCCCAGCTGCTCGAAATCCGCGAAGCGCACAATCTGCCCCGGTGTCAGCTGCTGCAAACGCCGCAGCAAGCGCTGCTGGGTAGGAGAGATGCGGGAACGGCTCATGAGGAGTAAACGAAAAGTGAAGATACATCATCACCCGAAACGCAAAGTTTTTTTGATTAAAAACTTTGCGTTTATCTTCATAAACGGCTGTCTACAAATGAAAATCATAACTAGCTTATTTTGGATTGCATCTTGGTTGAGGAATCGAAGGCGAGGTTATGAACGGATGAGACAAGGTGGCTGTAGATGCCGGTGCCGCGAGGTAATTTTACCCGGTACTTTAAAGGCTCCTCCACATTTACTTTTTCCGGTACGCCCAATGCAATTACCAGCCCCGCTCATCCTAGAAGATTGGGAAGATTACCTTACCGGGCTGCACCCAGAGCCAAGACCGACGCTACCCTTTAGATTGGTCGTAGAGGTCGAAAGCTGGCCGCACGAGGCGGCAGACCTGTTTCAGCGGGCAAGCCCTGCCCGTCCCTATCCCCACAGCACCGGCGCCAACCCGGACGAACGCACGCGGATGAGATGGGCACTAAATGGCATGAGGAGTTATCTGACCGAGAAGCTGGAGGCCTTGGTTCAACGCTATTACGCAGTTAGCGGGCACCTTCCACTGCCAAGCGACGAGTTTATCGTCACGGCTGGTGCGGAAGAGGATAGAAGGTGGGCCGGGATTTATGCTGTCAAAAAGCGCTTAACAGAGTACAGGGCTGATAATACGGTCCTGGTAAGGCTAATTGTGGCCGAGTTGGAATGGGAGGAAGGGGTGACGGGCTTCTCGCATAGTTCTACCTAAGTCCACGCCCTGAAAGCGACACCAGACACAGGGTAAGGCTTGTGTCTCTTCATTCTCTTCTAAGGGTATTGCTAGGATTTATTTACGGCTGGGTAGCGGCGCTGCTTGCTTGGGCTGTAACTGCTGCATCTGCGCCTCGAGCTTCTGCAGGCGGGCATTTACCTCATTAGAGCCGGCATTCGCTTGGTAGGCGATGTAGGTGGCTATCATCGTAACGGCCAAGCTGAAGCCCGCGACCCAGGCACTAATCTTTGCGATTCGGGTGCTGCCTATGGTAGCGGCAACGCCTTGCCGGTTTAGTTCAAGCTGCTCGTCTTCCCGCTGGCGTTGCTGCTGCTGTTGGGCCGCTTGTTGCTGGACATAGGCCCAGTAGCCGCCCGGGCTCTGGGCGATGCTTTGCCCTTTCGTGGTCAGTTCGGAAAGACGATTTTGATTCGGGCCGTCCGCATTTCGGACCAGGCCTTCCGCCTGCATGACGTCTCGCAGAAACCGGCCGTCCTCTTTCGAAATGCCGAGTTCTTTGTTGCCGTCATAGAGGAAAATAATGCCGGGATTCCCGTTGATGCCGACCAGCATCTGGGCTAGGATGTCGTGGATGACCTTTCGTTGGGCAGGCGTAACAATCATAACCAGAAGAGTAAAGCAGCCTAATCGACGGGGTTGTCGAACAGGAACGTCTGCCAGGATTTACCGCACTTGCGGGCAAATGCGCTCTCGAAATGCGCCCAGCTGCCGCATTGCTTCATCAGGTCGATGGCTTCTTGGATAAACTCCTTGAGCAGCGAGGAGCCCTCTGCCGTCAGGAGTTGGAAGTACTTATGCAACAAGTCGCCGCTCAACGTGCGCGGGTTCCTGGACCGCAGCTCGTCGACCATGCCCGTCGGGAAGCGGTCGTAGATGAGCTTGATGGTCCAGGCGCCCACGATTCCTGGTCGTTTGCGCAGGTTCTCGGGGTCCGTGGACCAGCCGTGCAAGCGGTAAATTTGCTCGTAAAACTCCATCGGAAAGGTGACGACATAGGGCTGCAATTCGCCGATGTAGCGGGCCAGCCGTGGGTTGTTAAGCTTGAACTCGGCTAGGAACCGCTTTTCATTCTCTTTGTCCAGGGTCTCGTCCAGCCCCGCGCTTTCCACCAGCGCGGCCGCGGCGGCATACATTTCGTTTAGCTCCTCCTCACGGCTAATCGTGGGCCGCGTGGTTTCTTGGAGTTGGGTCGTGGGGGCTAGTTGTTTTTGCTTGGCCATGTTAGATGCCTTTGAAATATGCTTCTTGCGTTTGTTGAGCGATTTCCTTGAGTGCTACTTTGCTCTGCCACGGATTGCCGGGCAGGGCTAACATGGCCTCGCTTTGCTTGGGGATGAGGGGGGTGTATTTCGCCCAGACATCCTTGTCGCTATCCTGCATTTCCCAGCAATAGCGGATGTAAATGATGCTCGGGTGGATTTGGTTTACCCGTGCAAACTCCTCGACAAAGGTCTTGTTGTTGATATGGGGCTTCACCTGCTCCATCTTGGCGTTTTGCAGCAGCATGTTCGCGGCAAATTCATCCGCCTGGGTTTCCTTCATGGAAAACAGGTCCAGCTCTCCCGTAATGTGGTAGGTGAGGCTCTGGATTTCATCCCAGTCGAAGAGAATGTGGTGAAGCTCGTGTAGCAGCGCGAACCAGAGAGTGGGATAGTAATTGCTGTAGGGTGTCAGGACAATCCCCGGCTTGTCCTTGACCGCCAACGTGGCCCCACGGGCATAAAGCTTTGCATCGTAAGGCCGCATGATAACGGTCACCCCGAGCTTAAACAAGTCCCGAATTACTTGGAACAGGCCCTTCTTGACATTCATCGAATGCCAGCGGATGTGGGGGATGTAGGCTTTGAGCTTGTCGCGGTCGTACGGAAAAAAGTTGTTGATGCCGCTCAGGACCTTCGCGGAGCGGGCAGCCCAAAAATCCTTCTCAAACGTGGTTTTGGACTTGGGCTTGCCGCTGCTGTAGGCGATGCCAACGGCCTCCTTCTCGTAGTCGAAAATGCTGGTGTAGCCGAAGTGCTCTACGATGCGCTGCTCAACGTGATGCAGGTCCTTGGGGTCGTCAATCAGCCCAATCTGCTTGAGATAGGAGAGGTTGAAGCTTCGTCGGATAAATTCCTCTTTCTTAGAGGTACTCACCTCGTATGCGAAATTGATTTCCAGATTTTCAACCAGTTCGGTAATCAACTCATTAAACGGCACCTGCAGGAAGTCCGCCAGGCGGGTGAGCATGAGCAGGTCGTGCCGTTTCTGGGTCGCGTCGAGTACGCCATTCAACGCCCGGTGCTCCACTTTCAGCAGGGCCATGGCCGCGCTAAAAGAAAGGTTCTCCTCCTTCAAGCGGGCGTCAAAGAGCTTTCGTAAGTCCATGTTCGACTTCTTCAGTACTGTTTCGAGGAGCTTGTCGATATCTTGGTACTTATTGTTGTAGTCCTGCATTTTGAAGAGTTAGGTAAAATTACCTAACCCAAATGTAAGCTATAAAACTGCAATCACAAGCTTTAGGTAAACTCTTGGTAAAATTACCAAGAGTAATGACCGCTTAACGCGTCTTCATGATGAATTCTCTCCCCACTGCCCACCAGCATATCTTGGACAGCTTTATTAGAGCCTTTCTCCCACCGCGCGGCAACAGGCGGAAAACCACCCGCAATGAATTGCAGCGCGTTCACTTAACCCTGCATCGGGTGCTGCAGAAGTATTTCGGCTTTGGTGTTACGCAACAGCAGGTGCTTACTGCATTTGAAAAGCTCGGATACGCCATTTTCGCTAAGAAAGGAGGTTGGAACGCCCATAAAAAGGACTGGATACCTTCAGCTAAAGGAGAAATTACCCGTGCTGGAGACACCTATGAGGAGTATAGTGCAGGCTTCCTGTACGTGGATGTGGAAGCAGGTAGCATCGCACAGTTATGGCTCGCGACAACCACATTGCCTGCTGATACCAGCCCCGACAAAGCGCACCAGCGGGAACTGCTCATTGAGCGCATTCACACCTTTAAGCAGGTAATTTCCGGAACCTAATGGTTATAATCATCTGATTGTGTCCCTCTTCAGTAACATTTGATATCGAAGAGGGACATAGCTAGCTGCTCGGGCTGATAGGTAAAGAGGGAAAGCGCTTAGAAAAGCAGCCTAGCCAGCTGTTGTCCCAATGATGAGATAGAGTAACGGTGTACGCTCACGCCGGCGGCATTTCCCCCATCCAGCACGGATTGGTACACCAAGCCCAGCGCTTCCAAGGCGCGTATTGCGTCATCGCCGGGCGTGTCCCGCTCGAAGTGTTTCAGCCGTGACAAATCGGGTAGATAAGCCCGGTCTACGATGCCGGAAAGGCGACCGAACAAGTGGTAATCGGCGCGACCCACCATGAACGCCCGAAATAGCTTGCCCAGCACAGTGGCCTTCTCTAAGTCATCAAACCGGTCAAGCAGCAGGACGAGTTGTTCTCCCACCCGCTTTTTAAAGCCAGGGTCACCGTCAAATTCTCGTACAAACTCAAAGCGCTCATCGACTGAGACTGTATGCAGCTCCAGCAGAAATTTGCTGAGCTTGCGCAGAAACAGGCGGTCATGGATGCTAAAGCCGGCTCGAATAAGCTTGACGGCGCCACCAAACACGGGAAAGGCTTCCAGCACCTCGGCCGCATCTGTCATAGAATCCAGTAGTGCCTCGGCCGCATCGGCGGTTAGGTCGGTGATATGGTCGGAAGCAACCTCATCCATGAGGGTGAGGCCAAGGTTACTCGAAGACGGCGTAGTGCTCATGAAGGCAGAAAAGGAGAATGGTATGTGGCTACAGATTAAGAGCCTGCTGTACCAGCTTCTTTGCTTCAACTGATTCTTTCTTCTCCTCGGCCTTGGCCTGTTTAGCATCCTCCAGTGCTTGCTTACCGGCGCGAACGAACGCCGCGTTGCAGTAGCGGAGCTTATCGTCTATGTGCCGGTTTGAGCGGTTCTTCAACTCCCAGGCGCGCAGCAACTCCAACACTCCGGCCTGTTTAAGAATGGGAGCATACTGCACAATATTCCGGTCCGTTACCTTCCACTCACGCAGGCGCTGGACGATGCTGCCAGTTTCGGTGTGTTGCAGCCAGGACTCGGGAATATCCTTGAGCGCCGGACCTTTCTTCAGGTCGAAGCGTAGGCGGATAATCTTTTTCCGGCCTTTTACCGCCCGCGTGACTTCGTATATGGGGGTGAAGGTAAATTCATAGTCGGTGCCCGCCAGTTCTTTGAGCGGCTCCTTCATGGTGTAATCAATCAGAAGCTTGGTCTTGGGATACTTCAGCAAGGGGTTACCATCCTTGTCCTTTTTGACTTGCCCACGCTTGTCGTACTCGTACCAGCAATCCATGTACTGCCGGTATTCCTCAACTGGCACCTCCCAGAATCCTTTATCCTGAAAGGCTGACAGAATCTCGAAGAACCGCATGCTGTACCAGCTTTTCAGATTCATGTAGCCGTGAAGCGGAAACTTGCTGTAGTGAGCTGCCTTCACCAAGTAAGGGGCCAGCTGCGGATTGAGCAGGATGGTGATGATTCCATCCTTATAACCTACCCGCCGTTCCTTGGTCGTATCCAGAAGGTGGCGGAAGTACCATTCCGAACGGTCGATGCTCTCAAACTCCCACTTCACATCGGCCAACTCGTAGAGGGCCCCTTTGATTTTCGAGTACGCCGTGTCAATCTCGATGTCTGTGCCCTCCAGAATGGAGGAAACGTGTATCTGGTAGAACTCACGCAACTGGTAGTCATTGTCCCGAATCTGGTCGATTACCCGGGCTAGGATGCGCTTGCTGTACACGGAGATTTTCTTCTGGTGAGCAAACGTGACGTTCCAGTGCTGCTTGACCTCACCGCGGTACTCCGGCTCGTACTTGAGGTCCAGCTCCAGCATAGGAACGGAGGAGGAACGCGTTACACGCTTGTCGGCCATAAGAGTATCGTTGGTAGTGTTATCCGGTAATGCAAGATAGCGGCAAAAAAGAAAGTAGCAACTTGATTGAGGAAGCAAACTTACCTTTCTAGTCGTCGTTGCACCTGTCAAAAACTTACCCTTTGCCAAGCCAGGAGCATAAAGCCCTATCCAGAACTTACTTTTTTACTCCGGTCTTGCACTCTGCAACCCTATCGACAGGATGCTGACTCAGATAAAATAAGGCTTCTACACCTGTCCAGAACTTACCTTTTTAGCTCATGAGCAACTCTAGCAACAGCTGACCCTGTTCCCAAGCACCTGTCTAAAACTTACCTTTTGATTAAGCCCACGTGTGGATAAGTACCTGTCCAAAGCTTACCTTTTACCTGTCCAGAACTTACCTTTCAGGTCAGTATATCTGTCCAAAGCTTACCTTTTAGATGTTCAGGAGCTGTCCAAAGCTTACTTTTCACCTGTCCAGAACTTACCTTTTGGCGGTTTACTCCTTATAGTAAAACTATCTTGTAGAAAGTTTACTAATCAGTTAAAAAACGACTATTTAGTCCGCGAATATCAAAAAAGCATTTAGGGTATAAAACCGAAGAATCACGCCAAACAAAACAGTCTAAAAAAGCACAAACCGCAAATTATGGGATTGCACTTTTTTACTATTTAATGCTATTATTTTTATAGGCTTGCTGTGCCCTATACCAAGCCCGTATTCATCCACTTCCTACCACCCTCAGACCTGGCAAATTGCATGCGTACGGTATGACTGCCCGCATAAGCCCTTCTTTTTACCGTGATACAGCCCGCTCACGGTCCGAACTCAACTCAGGCTTAGCTCGCATGCCTGCAGCTCATACCGGCAGCACACAGAGCAAATTTTAGCTTGGTTAGAAAGCTTAGTCCAAAGCTGAACGACACGGTGCCAATATGCTTACCATGCCAATACGTACGATTGGAAGATGAGCAGATTTACCAGTTATTTACCAGTTAAATTCCCTCTACATTTCCGCGTCAAAGGCGGCCAGTTCTTGTTGAAAGCGGTCCAGACGCCCCTTTGTCTTCAGGAAGAGCATGTAGCGCATCTTACCTCGCATCGGCCCGACATCGAAGCCCAGCAACATAGCCTGATAGCCGAATACGCCCAGCAGATTCTGTATCAGTTTAGGCTCTTGCTTGACGAGGGGACCATAGTACACTCTGTGCAACTGTTCTCTATCAACGGCCAAGTTCAGGTCCGCACAGCGGTCTAATAGCTCCGGTAGGGTCGCCGGCGCGTAGGAGCGCAGATACCCTCGCACCAAGCGTAGCGCGTCTTCATACGTCACGGCAAATGAGGCATCGAACGAGGGAAAATCGACTTCAGATTCGTCTTCGGAGTTGTTATCGAACATATCAATAGAGTAGTGCAGAGCATGTAGAACCTGAAGAAAACCCGCCGCACCATTACGATACGTCGGGCCTCCAAAACGCTCTTATGAGCGCCGTAAATCTACGAAATGTGATGGTTGAGGGGCCTTTTTCACAATTGCCCATGATACGGTGTAACTGACATCAGACCGTAAGTGCTTTAGCCACAACGTAGCGACAGCATGTATCAACCCCCTGCCTAGCTTTCAAGCACTTCATAGCTTATTTAATCTAAGGCTGAACCGCACTCAGCATGGCCAGTACTTTTCAGTTTAGGCCTTATATGCTTTTACCGTAGGTTTGCCTGTTGGTTCTCCGATGCATTTGTTCGCAGAGCCCTGATTTGGTTTTCTTGGCAATACTGCCCTGCTTGCATTCACCTGCAGCCTCCTTCTTATGACCTTTCCTCAGTTACTCGACAAATACCGCAAATTATCATTCTCTGAGCGTGACAAGGGAGACCGTTTCGAGCGTCTGATGCAAGGTTACTTGCAGACCGACCCACTTTATGCCGACCGCTTCAGCAAAGTCTGGTTGTGGAACGACTTCCCTAGTAAAAAAGACTTTGGTGGCAAAGACACGGGTATTGACTTGGTAGCCCAGACGCCTGCTGGCGACTATTGGGCCATTCAGTGCAAATGCGTTCAGGAGGGCACGGTAGTAGATAAAGCGGCCCTCGACTCGTTTCTATCTACCTCTAGCCGTAGCTTCCGAAACGACCAACTTCAAACGGTTCATTTCGCTCAGCGCCTTTGGATATCCACCACTAACAAGTGGGGGCTCAATGCAGAAGAGGCCATTAAGAATCAGAGCCCACCTTTCGCTCGCCTCGACCTAGCCACCATTAGTCAGGCCGCCATCGACTGGGACAAACTTGATGCCGGCCTCAGTGGCCACGCTGCTCGCACTACCGAACAATTCGAACTGCGCCAGCATCAGCAAGATGCCCTAACCAAAACGCGGGAAGAGTTTAAAACCAAAAACCGCGGCAAACTCATCATGGCGTGCGGCACCGGAAAGACTTTTACTGCCTTACGCATCGCAGAAAATGAAACCCACAATAAGGGGTTGGTGCTATTCATGGTGCCATCCATCGCTTTGCTGGGCCAGACACTGCGCGAGTGGACCAACCACGCCCAGATGCCTATATCAGCCATCTGCATTTGCTCCGATGCTGAAATTACCCGCCAGCGTAAAAAGCTCGGTGACACCGACAGCTTTAGTGTCGAAGACTTGGCCGTCCCAGCCTCTACTAATCGAACCGCAATCATCAAGCAGTTCAAAGACCTGGTGGCCGCTCCTTCCAAAGGCATGACGGTGGTATTTTCTACATACCAATCCATCAATGTTATTGCCGAGGCCCAGCAGGAGCTGCAAAAAACTCTGCCCCAGTTCGGTGAATTCGACCTCATCATTTGCGACGAAGCTCACCGCACCACGGGCGTTTCTATAGCTGGCGAAGACGAATCCAACTTCACCAAAGTACACAACAACGACTTCCTCCGCGCTAAAAAGCGGCTGTACATGACGGCCACCCCCCGCCTGTACAACGACGAGACAAAAAGCAAAGCTGCCCAGAACGAAGCTCTCCTCTGCTCCATGGACGATGAGGCGCTCTATGGCTCCGAAATCTACCGCATTGGCTTTGGCGAAGCTGTCGAGAAAGGGCTATTGACGGACTACAAAGTCCTCATCCTAACCCTCAGCGACCAGGATGTGCCTCCCGCCATTCAGAAGATGATTGCCGGCGAAGACAGCGAAATCGACGCGGATGATGCCTCGCGTCTCATTGGGTGCGTCAACGCTTTATCTAAGCAAATACTCGGGGACGAAGGCATCATTAAAGAAACCGACCCCGAACCGATGCGCCGGGCCGTTGCTTTCTGCTCCAATATCGCGGCATCGAAGAAAATCACCGGCACTTTCAACTCTGCTACCGATACGTATATCGATGCTCTCCCCGAAGAGAAGCGCGAGAGCATGGTATCCGTCCAGGCTCAGCACATCGATGGTAGCATGAACGCGCCTCGCCGCGATGAGCTACTAGCCTGGCTCAAAGCCGAAACGCCAGAGCAAGAGTGCCGCATCCTTACCAACGTGCGCTGTCTCTCTGAGGGCGTTGACGTGCCTTCACTCGATGCCGTACTGTTTCTCTCTGCCCGTAACTCACAGGTCGATGTAGTACAGTCCGTTGGCCGCGTTATGCGCCGCGCCCCCGGCAAGAAGTACGGCTACATCGTCATTCCCATTGTTGTACCCTCCACCATTGATGCAGCCCAGGCCCTCGACGACAATGACCGTTACCGCGTTGTGTGGACCGTCCTCAACGCCCTGCGCGCCCACGATGACCGGTTCAACGCTACTGTCAACAAAATCGAGCTGAACAAGAAGCGGCCTGCCCAAATCCTCGTCGGCCGCCCCGATACCAGCTTCCCCGACGGCGACCCCGTCAACGTTGGCCACGATGTGACAACGACCCAGGCAGCCAACGCCATCAATGAGCAGCTGGCCATCCAGTTCGAGCAGCTGCAGCACGTCGTCTTTGCCCGCATGGTCAATAAAGTCGGCGACCGCCGATACTGGGAGCAGTGGGCCAAAAGTATTGCGGGCATCGCAGAGCGCCAGGTCATCCGTATCACTGACCTACTGGCGAGCCAGCCCAGCCTCCAGAAAGCCTTTGACAAATTCTTAGGTGGCCTGCGCAACAACATCAACCCCAGCATCAGCCAGCAGCAGGCCATTGAGATGCTCTCGCAGCATATCATTACCAAGCCTGTGTTTGAGGCTCTTTTCGAGGGGTACTCCTTCGTTAAAAGCAACCCGATTTCGGTCAGCATGCAACAGATGCTTGACCTGCTGCAGGAAACCAATGTGGCTGAAGAAACGGCCCTACTGCAGAAGTTCTACGAGTCCGTCAAGGTCCGGGCCAGCGGCATCGACAACGCCGAGGGCAAGCAGCGCATCATCATTGAGTTGTACGACAAGTTCTTCAAAACTGCTTTCCCCAAAATGGTGGAACAGTTGGGTATTGTCTATACCCCGGTCGAAGTGGTTGACTTCATTCTCCGCTCCGTGGACGATGTGCTGCAGCAGGAGTTCGGCCGCCGTCTCACCGAAGAGAACATTCACATCCTCGACCCCTTCACCGGTACGGGTACGTTTATGACCCGTTTGCTACAAAGCGGCCTCATCAAGCCTCAGGACCTTGCCCGTAAATACCAACACGAGCTGCACGCCAATGAGATAGTCCTGCTGGCCTACTATATAGCGGCCGTTAACATCGAGAATGCGTTTCACGATGCTGCTAAAGTGACTTCCTATGATTCGTTCGATGGTATCTGTCTCACCGATACTTTCCAATTAGGTGAACCCGATGGGCGCAATGAGTTATTTAAAGAGTCATTTCCCCAAAACTCAGCTCGTGTAACCAATCAAAGAAAAGCACCTCTGCGCGTTATCATCGGCAATCCTCCATACTCAGTAGGTCAAAAAAAAGCTAATGACAATGCCCAAAACCAGAAGTATGATTCGCTAGACAAACGGATTGCTGATACCTATGCAGCTTTAACTGATGCAACCCTCAAGAACTCATTGTATAATTCTTACTATCGTGCTTTCCGTTGGAGCACAGACCGTATAGGCAATGAAGGTGGTATAGTTGGCTTTGTTACCAGCGGAGGTTGGTTAAATGACAATAGTGCGAACGGCTTCCGGAAAATTATTGAGCGCGAGTTCTCCTCAATTTATGTGTTCAACCTACGGGGCGACCAACGCACTAGTGGCGAGCTTTCGCGCAAGGAAGGTGGTAAAATCTTTGGGTCTGGGTCCCGTTCCTCAATCACAATTATTGTACTGGTAAAACAGCCAAATGCAGTTGATGGACTAGCTACAATTCGTTACCACGACATCGGTGACTACCTGAACCGCGACGAGAAGCTTCAGCTCATCAAAAAATACCGTTCTGTTAGCAGCCCTGAACTCGCTTGGCAAACGCTCCATCCTGACATGCACGGCGATTGGTTAAGCCAGCGTAGTTCAGGATTCGCTGACCTGATACCATTAGGCAGCAAAGAGGATAAGAAGATTCTTAGCTTTTTTAATCCCATTTTCAGTTCAGGTCTTAAAACCAACCGAGACGCGTGGACTTACAACTCATCTAAGCATGTCGTTGAAGATAACGCATCAAAGTCTATTGACTATTATAACGAACAGGTTGGCCTATTTCAGGCAGCTAAAAAAACTAATCCAGATTTAGCAGCTTTGGATTTCATTGAATTTGATTCCACAAAACTGAGTTGGGACCAAGCTCAAAAAGATGATTTGCCGAGAGGAAAACGATACGAATACCAACCTACATCGGTTCGTACTTCAATCTATCGCCCATACTTTAAGCAATGGTCATACTTCCAACGTCAGCTTATCAACCGTGTATATCAACTACCCGCCATTTTCCCAACCAGTGCCCACAATAACTTATTAATCTGTGTATCTGGGGTAGGGGTAAAGAAAGATTTTTCTTGTGTTATCACAGATGTGCTTCCAGACTTGGAAATGGTAGGCAAAAATCTCTGCTTCCCACTATATTATTATGAAGAACGTCAGAAGCAAACCCGGAGTTTATTTGATGAAGGCGGCGATACCGAATTCATTCGCCGCGACGGCATCAGTGACTTTATCCTGACTCGCGCCAAGCAGCAGTACGGCAAGAACGTTACTAAAGAAGACATCTTTTACTATGTCTATGGCCTGCTTCATAGCCCTACTTACCGCGAAACCTTCGCCGACGACCTCAAGAAGATGTTGCCGCGTCTGCCTCTGCTCGAAGACGTACGCCAGTTCTGGGCGTTCAGCAAAGCCGGCCGTCAGCTTGCTGCCCTTCACCTCGACTACGAGAAGGTAGCCCCACTCCCTGAGGTAACGGTCACCTACACTAAGCCTGACCATTACGAAGTCGACAAAATGCGCTTCCCCAAGAAGGGCCAGCGCGACACCATCCACTACAATTCATACATCACTGTCAGCAACATTCCCGCCACTGCCTATGACTACACCGTCAACGGCAAATCCGCCATTGAGTGGATTATGGAGCGGTACCAGCGTACCACCCACAAAGACAGCGGCATCACCAATAACCCCAACGACTGGGCCACCGAGCACAACCAGCCCCGCTATATCCTCGACCTGCTCTTGAGCGTCATTGCCCTAAGCGTGCAGACTGTTGAGATTGTAGAAAGCCTGCCAACGGTAAGTTTCGAGTAAGAATTCTGCTCTTTAATCCCATTCCCTCTTTATGGCTTTTCGATTCAACACAGTGAGCGAAGCGGATATACGCAGCTCGCGGGGTGGGAATGTGATGATGGATGCTATTCTATACGATGGCCCCCGGAACTTATTGGTGACCGGAAGACCAGGTAGTGGCAAGACCACGGTAACGCTGATGCGAGCTACCCGATTAAGTAAAATGGGTAAATCGGTTCGCATCCTGACGTACCAAAACTTGCTGCGCATCAGTCTTCAAAACATTGCTGATGCGACATTGAGCGGTTGTATCAGCACCATGCATTCATGGCTGCTGCATAACTACTCCCATTGGTTAGATGAGAAAACGAGCGGACCGGCACTTCGCGAGAAGATAGAGAAGAAGACTGACCGATTCGACGAGATACTGATTGACGAGGGACAGGACTTACCGTTGTGTGTCTATCAGGCACTACCAGGTATCGCCAAGCGGTTGTCAGTAGGGGCTGACACCGGCCAAATGTTACACAGCGGCGGAGTTAGTGCGGAGCAGATAGAAGAAGTACTGGAATCACAGAAGCAAATCATGCCGATAGAGCTTCAGTACAACTACCGCAACTACTTCGAAGTGTATGATTTTGGCCGCCAATTCATGGAGCACGCTCCCTCGGTGCACCAATCGGCAATACTTGACAACATGCCCCGTGGGAAGGGCGGCACAAGCAGTTTGCCGGTGATGATTCAGGCCAGGGATGAAGATGATACGTTGGAAAAGCTGTCAAACCTGCTGCTTGATAACGAAAACGTCAACGTAGCTGTCCTGCTCTACTTTACAGACCAGGTTGACCGGTGGCACAAGCGAATCAAGGACCGCGGCTTTGCCAGTACCAAGTTTCATAGCAAAATGAGCGAGTACGAGCGAGAGCTTCATGCCGCTCGCATGGAAAATATTGTCGTTACGACATTCAAATCAGCAAAAGGACTGGAGTTTCAAGTAGTCATCATGCCTGAAATGCAGTTCGCGATGGGCGACCCGAAGTTTATGACGCCGGAGCACTATTACGTAGGCTGTACCCGTGCAACGGAGAAGCTATACTTGCTCTACGGAACGCCAGCGCTACCTGCCTGGGCAAAGTCATTCCGGGCCGACTCATACGTACACATACCAAATTCACCAACAGCCGGCACCGTGCAGGCTACTTCATTCTAGTAACCTCATGGCTTCAAAAGGATATGATAAAAGAACGCAATTGCCCAAGCTTCAAAGCTTATGCATTGCTTGGGGATTGGACGCAAGCGGCGAAGCCCACGAATTGAGGGCCAGGCTTGATGAGCACCATCAAAGGCAAAAGGACCTGCAAAAGCAAAAGGGGTTATTCACTGAAGTAGCTCCACATGCCGAACCCGACAATGAACAGATAGGCGCACCACAGTCTGACGCGTCAGAATCCTTGCTGGAAAAGCCTGAATCAGTGCCTCCTGTTGAGTCATTGGCATCTGGTGAGCCTACTGGTAGTCAAGCTGAACTGCCCATGACAGGCACGGCTCGTGAAGTAGACGTGGAAGCGGAGGCACCAGTGGCGCCCTCACCCTCATCTGTTCCAGCAGCAGAGGAAGCTGACGAACAGGTTCTGATAGGTGAACGTGTGAAGCTAGGTCAGGCTCACTATCTCCAGTTGCATCGTGATAACGTAGGGCAGTATTTCATTCGCGGTGCGTTTTATCCCAACGCGCTAGAATTGAATCAGCAGTACAAAGAAAATCGAGCTGAAGACATTCTGAGCCAGTTTCCTGGCTACTTGGTCCTAGCACCTGGTATTGTCGGCGATTTTGAGGAAAACCAACTGCTCATCGAACTGCAGTTGCGCGAAGAGGATGCTATCAACTCAGAGGTAGTGGATGAGTTGTGCTTTCTCAACACGCCATTACCTATATCTCGAATCAAAAGCATCTCATTTGCTACGGAGTCAGCTCAGAGTAGCTTCTATAACAATGTTGAATCCTTTCGTGATTACTTCTTCCCAAAGTCGCTGAGTCGAGCTATCAGGGATGATATTCCAACGGTGGAGGGGGAACTAAGCCGACAGCCGAGGCTGCCAGCAACTAATGTGGCAAAATGGACTGAGGTGCTGGAGCGCTTTGACCGGGTGCTGGGCATGTTCGGGTACATGAAAATTGCTTCCGTACTCAGGGCTAATGTTGAGGGGCCTCTTGTAGATTACCCTGATGAATTCCTAGGTGCTTGGCATGAAATCAATACTGCTATTGAAAAGCCTGAGCGGGCCAAGACACCCGTATTCAAAAGCTTGTTACGGCTGGATATTGACCAAGGGCAAGGGGTTGTTCGCGCTAAGCGGGCTCTCTTCTTTGCATTAATTAATACCATTTACTCCGGCGAGCAGATTAGCTATGCTACTGCAATCAAACTCATAAACCAGGTTGGTGGCGCCTTCAAGCGCAGCAACCTAGTTGGTAAAGAAGCAGAATCGCAAGAATCGCAGCTGCAGGAATTGCGGGTGGCTGCAGAGGAGTTTAACAAGCTTTCGACGCCAGGCCTCATACCGTTTCAGAGTGTACTGAAGCACTTTGAAGGGCCACAAAATGAACATGCTTCATCTAATCTGCCTCTCTCTGCGCTAGTGCTGTTAGGTAAATTCTCTGACCGAAAACGAGACAAATCGGATAAACAAGCTGCGCTTAATTACTTCGCTAGAACGAATGCAGCTATTCAGAAAACGGACTTGATACAGTATCTGGCCATTATGGGGCTTTACTATGGTTATCAGTCTTTGGTCAGGGAGATGGAAAATCCTTTCACTGAACAGCCTGAATTAGCATCTCTGAATGAGGATACGAACCGTCTACGCTTCCGAATGGAGAAGCCTGACGATAGACGGCTGGTGGAGAGTGTGTTCCGATTTTCAAAATCTGATGGTAGCCCTATCCATGATGGACTAAACTACTTGGACTTTGATATCAGCAATTACAAAGGCCTTGTTATTCATGCTGCTGGTAGTCAAACTATACAGCAGCCACAGGTGCCACTTTTCGAGCCAGCACCGATTGAAGTCAAAGCAGTAGAGCCTCTAACGACTGCAGCCTCAGCGGTAGTGGATAAGCTTTCTTGGCAGGCTGCTTACCCTGAGGGAGTAGGGCCTGATTCAGTGCTTTATATTGCTCTGATGAAGCTACGACCTGAAAGCTTTATCAAATCAGTAGCCGAGATAGAAGCTCTGTTAGAAGAGTTACCTGCTTCGCAGCGCACGGCATTGCAAGAATTAGCCTTTTTAATGGGCAAATAGCCTAGTTATAAAACTAGCTCCATATTCATACGCCTGGCCTCCGTTATATGACAATCCTTGAAGTTGGCGAGCTGGTAGCGGATTGCGCTACTCCGCATGAACTTGAGCAGGCTTTAGAAAGTCAAATCCAAACCTTGAGCTTGGCCCTACTCACCGCAGACGTAACAACGCCTGCAGGTTTGCAAGAGCTAGAGCAAAGCTTCTATATGTTGAAGCGTAGTCCTGGCTTCCGGGAGCTTGAGCAGACGGAGGATTTTTCTGCTATCGTACAGCAGGTTCTGATACTTTTTGCGACAGCCTTCGAGCGGAGTGGTAGCCGGGCGATGATTAAACCAATACGTGCTTTGTTGCCGGAGTCATCGGTGAAAAAGCGACTTCGTGCCCAAGAACTGATTCATCTAGTATCCGATGCTCGAACTGGCTTCACCAGAGCCTTTGAGCAAGTGATGCGCTTGTTGCACGAAGCACAGTTTGAACAAGACTCGGAGTATACTTCGTACATCATTTTGATAGTCCGGGAGTACATCCAATATGGAGTGGCCAGGTTAACAGATTTGGGCTTAAAACGGGAAAAAGAAGCATTCCTTGCGTTATTCTCTCAGCCAGAGCAGGTAGCCCAATTCGCTTTTCTTGACCATCCAGCAGTACATTCCCTTCTACGAGGCGAAACAGGAGGGGCTTTACATATTCAGCCAGCCGTTCCAAAGCCTACTTTACTTTACCCAACGGCACTCATTGAATCCATTTTTCAGCAACACATTCTCCAGGCTATTCTGCGTGACGATAGAACGAGGGGATACCAGCTGCCCCTAGGGTATACAAACGATGCATCTCGTGAACGTATACTTGAGTATGGTCGAGCTGACTTTAGAGAGCCGTGCCGGCAGGTAATACCGGAGGCTAGCCCCGCTGACCGGGTACTGTTGTATTGCTACTACAACATGCGTAAGCATTTCTTTACCACGCGCTACGTATTGGCTAAGGTCATCGACTCTTTACAAGTGCTGCTGTCTTCATCCGCTACTGAGCCAGTATTCGTGGACTTGGGGTGCGGACCGATGACCTCCGGTTTGGCATTTGCAGACTTATACCACGAGCGGTTTGGAAAGCCGCTTACCATTCGATACGCTGGCATTGACATTGCCCCAGCTATGCTGTTGAAGGCCAGAGATTTTTCTGCTTCACCACTGTTTGCGGCCGACAGTAAAATGCAGTACCATGAGAGCTGGACGGAGGCTCTGGAGCCGATTATCACCCAACTAGTACAGGTGACAAACCCCATTATCATAAATGCATCGTATCTTTTTGCTAGCTCCTCATTGAACGTTGATGACCTTGCGTTGTTTGTGAGTACACTACGCCAGAGGTGCCGGGATGCAAAAATGTTTTTTGTGTTTCAGAATCCAAACAGGGCTGACCGCAATCGAAAGTACATTGAGTGGAGAAGCAGGTTGCCATTCATTCACACCTTGGAGCAATCTGTAGCCCAAGTGTACTATAAGAATAATGCGAAGTCAGGAGCAGCCCCTAGCGTTGAGGAGGTTTACTATGAATTACTCGCTTTTCAATAATCACGACCAGGAATTCGCTGCCGCGTCGCAGCGAGGCGTTTCCATCGGACAGCAGAATAGTATTGGTTCTGCTGTGAAGGGATTGCAGTATTTGCCTGACTTCATAGCTCCACGCTTGCAAGCGCGTCTGCTTGAATTGATTGATGGCAGCCCTTGGATGGATGATTTAAAGCGTCGGGTGCAGCATTATGGCTATCGGTATGATTATAAAAGTCGCCGTGTTGACCGCGCTCAGTACCTAGGACCTTTGCCGTCGTGGTGCGAATACTACGCTCAGCAGTTCCATGCTGCTGGATACTTTGTTGACGCGCCGCCGGACCAGGTGATTGTAAATGAATATGAGCCTGGTCAAGGAATAGCGCCACATATTGACTGTACGCCATGTTTTGATGATACAGTCATTTCTATCAGCTTAGGTTCTTCTTGCACAATGAACCTGTCCCGAGCTGACGACCCATCCATAACCTTTGACCAAGTGCTCATGCCAGGGAGTGCTATAATACTCCAAGATGAAGCTCGGTTTCAATGGCGACACGGCATTAAACCAGTGAAGGCGGATATTATAGACGGGAAGCGTAATGCGCGTCAGCGTCGTGTTTCGCTCACTTTTCGTAAAGTACGGCTGAGTTAGGGCTGTATACCTTGCTGCAAGGAAACTAGAGCCTCAACGACTTCATCTCTTATAGCCTAGACAAAGTTTGCCTTAACAACTGTTCCCTTCACCGCAGTGGCTATGCGCCGCTGTAGTGGGGGGCTTTTCCAACGGGGCGGATTTACACTCTAAGGAGAGAACATCAAAAAGGGGTGTGAAAAAACAGCCTGGAAAAGGCTAATTCTAAGCCGTACGGCAGGTGCGAGTTGCCTATAGAAAAGGTAATCCTTTGCAAGGCGTTGAGTGGTGGCTCGCTATTCTTCCGGCTGCCAGATATTCACACCCCAACTGATCATCGTATCGGGCAGCCAGTAGCTGCGCACCCGGCATACCAACCCGTTGTCAAAGGTTAAGTCCACGTCGAACGTGTCCATTTCTTCCTCATAGACATCCAGTGCGTCCGGGTTGCTAGGCTTCTTCACGATGGACAAATGTGTGAGCCGGTGGCCGTAAAGCAGCGCTGCAAACGCCCGCTGCTGTTCTGCTCCATCGCCCTCTTGCTGGCGCTTGGGCGAGTGACGACGCCGTACTTTCTTGGACATAATAGATGCAGGAAAAGGAAAGACCAGTGTAAGGTATGTGCTGGCTGCTCTCCCCCAAGTAGGAGCCAAACCGGCCCGAAGTTGAGTCGGAGGTTTTCCCCTATTTGTTTAACAAGCTTTCCTTAGCGGAGAGCATCAAAAAGTGTGGGGCACCTCCGTGTTGGGTTGAGCAACTAGCCGGGTTGTTTCCGGTCAGGCCGACCAAATTGTTGAGGTGCCCCACACTTTTTGATGCTCTCCTATACATATTCCATTATTGAGTAACTGTCGTTCAGTAGTGGATCTAAGTCGCTATGATGCTGGCTTAGTATAGATTCTTTGTCGATTGAGTTCCCAACACAAATAAGTTTAGTTGTTGAGTCAAAGAATTTGTTGTTGTAGTAATCAATTTTAGGATCCTTTAGCTTATTGTCAGCAACAGAAACGATTGTTTGCGTATCAGTGGGCTTGTTGTTACATATAAATTTTAGGATGTTTTCTTTGTTAACCGAGTCTAAGTCTTCCTTGAAAATGCTGTCAAGTATCAATGGCAATCTGTGTACGTTAGGAGTAGAATCAACAATTCTATTGAATGCAAAGTGGTAGCTTAGTACAGCCAAATGAAGCTGAACACCTTGGAACGGGAAGCTAGATAATTCATAAACATAATTAAATCGATTGTCCTCAAGTCTTTGAACTCCTAACTGGATGTTATTTTGGTTATAATATTTTTTAAAAGTCCTGTTTTTATCAAGCCTTTCAGCTTCAATATCGTCGTCGTCTTTGAACTGCTGTAATGATTTTTTTAGTTCGGTAATCCTAATTGCCAGTTTCCCAATATTTTCAATTATAGAGTTTTCAAGTTTTATGTTGGCTTGTGTCTTTATCCAGTCATCAAGAGTGATATCGTTGGATGAATAAACAATCAACTTCTTGTAATCATTGGTTAGCTCATTTCTCAGTATTTCTATCTTTTTGCTCAATGAATTTAATTCAGATTGAACCTTTTTATTCTCTTCCAACATCTTTTGTTTTGTTGTCAAAGAATCATTTTCATTCTGATAATACTCGAACAAGCTTTCTGTGCTTGAGGGTAACACCTGTCGGCAAATTGGACAGTTTCCTTCGCCAGGAATCTGATGTTTGTGATTCCTGCTTACCTTAGAAAGTACAGAAAGGCGCTGCTTATTATAAGCAAGTTGGTTAGTTAGCTTTACAAATTTATTTTCCTCATTTAGAAGAGAAGCTTTCTTGCTGGTAAGATGATCAATGAATTCATTACCTTTTCCTTTGAAAGAATCATCAAGAAGCTTTGCTGATTCAATCTCTGAACTTGTGCTTTCAAAATTTTGATAGAAATGCTGTTTCTGTTTGCACTCGCTAAGCTCGTTCTCGATCTCTTTTCTCTTTGCTCTATCTTCTAAAGTCAATACTCCTAAATAGTAGTCCAAAAAGTCCTCTTTGAAGTTTTTATAAAAGTCTAGACCAGTGAAGGATTTTCTCAGGTATACCCAACCTACATCTTGAGAAACGTAATAAGGCAAAAATATGACTTCTATGGGAGCAGTATTGATCCCAGCTTTTGTCTCAAGCATCAAGTTGAAGTCAAGAAGCTTATTGAAGAAGGCTTTAAGCTTTATATGTTCAGCAGAGGTATTGCCACTTATTCCACTGAATACAGTCACCTTAAGGGATTTTTGATCCTTTATATATATAGTTTCATCTTTTCTTATGAAAGTATATAAAAGTTGCTCATCATTCTTTGTGACTTTAAAATCTAATCTTACGAATATATTCTCTGACAAAATGTTTACTAATTTGTCCTTATTGTCATTTATGCCAAAAGCAAATAATATAAGTTGTATAAGCGTGCTCTTGCCTGAAGTGTTGGCGCCATAAATAACATTCAAGCGATCTCCAAAGTCTGTGTAGAAGCTCTTGTTGTTCGTTTCGCTGTGAATGAACAGCTTGTTGACCGTTAGATTAGCTCTCATTTCTGTGTAAGCGTCAAAAAGTACCCGGATGCGATTGCCGCTTTTAGCTGTGTGGGACTTAAAGCAGAATTTTGCTCAGATATAAAATCGTCATGTAACGATTTTATGCAAGCAACCGAATCAGTGAAATTTACGAAATTATCCTTTTTTCCTCTTATGAAATGTATTATTTTTTGATGTTCTCCTTGGTTAAGATCTTTGAAGTTGTCTAGGCTGTTTTCAAAATCAAGTTCAAAGCTCATGGCGTCGATTACATTGATTAATAGCTTGGAGCAAATATCTTCTGCTTTTTTACGACAAAACTCAATTGCTAAATTTTTTGTAGTTATGACGTTTATTATTTCATTTATCTTGTTCGATGTGATTTTTTTACTCGCATCAGACAACTTTGGTTGGTGACCTTGGTTATAGGTCGTTTCAATCTTTTTTAACTCCTTGATCAATGTGTCTCTTGCAGCACTATGATCAGATATCTTATTGCCAAATACTTCTTGAAATTTTCCAGTTAAATGTTGTAATTGGCTTTTTGTATTTCTGCCGAAATCAATGTAATTAAAATTAATATTTGTTAAATGAATCAACTGATTCGAGTTGAATTTGAAGTCTTTGTTTCCTTTCTTTAGCACAGTTTGGCAATCTGGGTGCAAAGATTTATAACTTACGGTATCATTTGTTTCGTTGACATATGCTTTTAACTTTTTATTGGATTTTGAGCATTTATATTCAATGGTTATTGTATTGTTTGTTATAAAATAGCTGTGTTGGCAATAATCTGATGCTTTGCTTAGTTTGTCATTCATCACTCCTATCCCTGCATCACACATTTTAGTCAAGATCTCGTATAGCTGGCCTACTGTCCAGACGGTGGCAGATTTCTTCGCTTGGTAGATTTTAACCTCAGATATCTCTCCTTCGTCATTGTTGAATGCGAACACGATGTCATCATAATGCTCGAGCATTACAAAGTAGTTCTGATTCTTTAATAGATTATACTGGTCTAGTAATATGTAAACGCACGTGTTCCTTTGAAAATCAAAGCCAACACCGGCTTGAACTCCCGCGTTGGCGTCTGTATTAGGTGATTGCATTATGGCTGTTATTGTATATGGGCAGTGGGTTGACAAACCTTGCTTATATGACTTATATATGCATAGAGGCTACACAAGAGTAAACAGAACGAGCCTGTAAGTTGAAATGGGTTGCCTTGCTCTGGGCCTCACTATGCTGTGTTACACACTCGCGAGGGCTTGCCGCAGCAATGTATAACTCCTTTCTGGACGCTGCAAAGCAGGTAAGATCTGCTCTCAACGCGCGCACATAAGAATGACTCAGGTAATTTTTGAGTGTTGTTAAACAAATAGGGGAAACCCTCCGGCTCCAAAGCAGGTGTACTATCATTTTTTGTATATGGCTTTGTTTAACAACAGGTTATGTTGGCGGACCGAAGCGACACTCCATCTATTATGCCTAGTCGCTGGCGGGGACGTCAAACGCTTGGAGCGAGAGCGAACGTGCTTTTCTGGGACCTTTTCGTTTCTCTTCACCTGTTAGCCGGAGGGCAAAGCATCGAGTCGGTGGTTTTACTCCATTTGTTTAACAATACCCTATCTACAGCAAGCGCTGAAACACCACCAAGCCGTGGCTGAACCGCCGGAGCCCGGCGATGTGGCCCGGCTCTCGCCCATGCTGCATGAGCACATCAACATGCTCGGCCGCTAGACTTCACCTTGCCGGAGGGCATCGCCGCCGGACAGCTACACCCGCTGCGCAATCCCGCCAGTTGGGAAGAACAACTCGCCCAACTGTCCTAACGGGAATTTCTGTTCTTACTCTTGCGCAACCCGTTAAGGTGCCGACCTCTATTAGAGGTTAGATGCCTATGTCCTTCGCAAATTTTTGGTAATCAACTGTTCTTAAGTATGCTAAAGCGCCATGCTGTTCAGCTATCTGGTGGATGGGTGCGTAGGGCAGGTTCATTTTATCTATATCCTCAATCCCAACGCCCATTGCTTGAGCTATAGCCGCTGTTTTAGTACTGCCTGTATAGCCCAGAGCTGCCCAAAGCATTACCTGATGATTTGATATAAAGTTTGCGATATAGCCAGTCGCTATTTCCTCGTAAGCATCATTAAAAGTAAGTGAATTACCGCCTTTTGACTTTTGAGCGATAGCTTTAAAATCGCTGTACTTAATTCCAAGGGCCGGATTATTCGGTGTGGTATCAAGAAGTCGCTGAAAATCAATAGTAGCTAGCTTTTTAGATTCTTCAGAATACGTAATGTATACTTTTGTGTATGCATCGTTGATGTTTTGGAATGATGCCCTTTTTTCAAAGCCCTCAAGCATTTTAGGGAATGCGTTCAGCATCGACTGCTGACGATAGAAGGTGTTCAAGACGATTTTATCGCAAAGCTCATTTTTAGTATAGCGTCCCCGCCATTCGGCCAGATGCTCAATGCTCTTATCGTATTGCTGTTGTACAAAACTTGCCATGTTGTGCGGGGGGGTGGAGTATGTATGTGGTAGGCAAATGTAATAGCGCTAACTATAGTGCTTAATCATTACCTGTGACCGCTTTTCATTCACTGGAACGCGGGCAAGTGAAGCTGCTAGCGTTCTGCCAGACCTTAGTGACAGTCAATAAATGGAAGGTGGTCAAAAGTATGCTTTTCTCTTTTACAACTGGCTTAGCATTCAAGGGATGGTAGTGGCCCAAGTAGGGTGTTAGGCGTATAAGCGGGTATGGACACCTGCCCGCATTGCAACTCGGCGAAGTTGCGCAAACACGGCTTGGCCCGCAACGACAAGCAACGCTATTTCTGCCCGGATTGCCGGCGCACCAGCCGGCCGGCACCGGGCACGAACGCCTACGACGAGGCGCGCAAGGCCGAAATTCTGCGTGCTTACCAGGAACGCACCAGCTTGCGCGGCCTCACGCGCATCTTCGGCGTGTCGCGGCAGACGGTCACGGCTTGGTTAAAAAAAAGCCCAGCAGTTGCCCCCGCTCAGCCAGACGCTGGCCCCGCCGCGACCGGTTGACGGGCTGGAACTGGACGAGTTGTGCACGTTTATCGGCCGCAAACAGCGCAAGGTGTGGCTCTGGCTGGCCCTGTGCCGGCGCACGCGCCAGGTGGTGGCCTACGCGCTGGGCTGCCGCGGCCGGCGCACCGCCCGCAAGCTGTGGCGGCGCCTGCCGTCGTAGTACCGCCGGGCCTGGTGCTACACCGACTTGTGGGAAGCCTACACCGGCGTGGTGCCCCGCCGCCAACACCTGGCCGGCTACGGGCGCGGCACCACCAACCATATCGAGCGGTTCAACGCCACGCTGCGCGCCCGCATCGGTCGGCTCGTGCGCAAATCCCTTTCCTTCTCCCGTTCCCAGAAGCTACTCGATGCCTGCATCAAGCTGTTCCTACACGACTACAACGCCACTAAACACCCGCATTGAGCCACTGCCGAAGTATTCAGTCAGAGATAGCCTTGGCTTATAACCCTAGCGCTTGTGCCGCATTGTAAGTAATTACATCCGTGAGACGGGTATAGCGGCTAATCATTTCGTCGGTTTTCTGCTTTGTCTGGTTCTTGATGAAGTTATTGGACTGGCCGTTGAGCACGGCAATGGTAATGAAGGAAGCCCGTAGCGAGTGGGCCGAGTACTTGTCGCCCAAATGGGTTTTTACCACGGTGTTTAGCCGGCCATCGGTCAAGCGGCGGGTGCCCGGTCGGCCCGGCTGTCCGGGCTTGCCGCGCACCATCGACACGAACAGGGGCCCAGACGTGCGGCCCAGTACCGCCAGCCATTCCTCGTAGGCGCGAATCGGACAAAACAGTGGAGAGGGCGCGTAGAACACCGCTTTGTCTTCGGTTTCACCCTGTTGGTTGGTTTTACTTTTATCCAGGTGCATCACCAAGGCCCCGTCTTTGTATTCCAGCGCCTCAATGTTGAGGGCTACCAGCTCCGAGCGCCGGAAAGCCCCCGCGAAGCCGAGCAACAAAATGGCCCGGTCCCGCAGGCCAACGGGCGTAGTCAGGTCCAGTCCGCGGATGGCCTGCTTCAGCGCCTCGATGGTGAAGGCCGGGGCTTGCTTCTGCTTTTTGCCCACGACGCGGCCGATGCCACGCAGCACGGTTTCAACCGGCTTGGAGCCTACGGCCGACGGGTAGCCGTGCAACTCGTGCTTCTTTTGGATGGCGGACAGGTGCCGACGGATGGTGGCCAGTTTGCGGGGTAGGTCAGCCAAGTGGGCAATGTAGGCTGCCAGGGTGGCCCCGTCGGCCGGGTACGGCGTCAGGGCGTTGGCCTCGCAGTATGCTTCGAAGCTTTTCAAGTCGGCCGAGTACGCCAAGCGCGTGTTGTCCGCGCCGTGCAGCCCCTCGACAAAGTAACGGCCGACGTGTGCGGCCAGGGCTTCGCCCATCTCGGCCAGCGACGAGGCCGGCACGACGGCCACTTGCTCTCTTTTTCCCTTTTGTTCTTTCATGGGTGCAGGTGTGCGTTACCGGCCAAAGTCGGCCGGATTCTCACCCCATTGGCGGCTGTACCACCGCAGGAGCGGATTGGGGTAGGTATTGCCCTTCAGCCAGGCTTCGGCCCGGTCCACGAGGGCGAACAGTGGTTGGTTGTCCAGGGTGCGTTGGTACGAGGTGCGGACCGCGCCTTGCCGGACCCAATCCAGGGCCGGCTGACTTTCGGAGTAGACCGGCAGCGCCAACCCCTGCTGCTTACAGTAAGCGAGGGCGTGCACGATGGCTAGGAATTCCGCCAGGTAATTGGTGCCGTGCTGGTACGGGCCTACCCGGAACACGACTTCCCGGCTTGGGTAATACGCGCCCTGGTATTCTACGGCCTTGGTCACCGGGTGCCAGGTTGCTTTGGTGACGAGGCTATTCTGTAACGGAGCTTCCGGTATTGGTTCGGCCGATTCGCCAGCCGCCGCCCACGCTGCATCCGCTTCTTCCCGGGTGAAGAAGCCCATGAACTTGCCCCCGGGAAATCCTTTCACCTGCGCGTTGCATTCTTCCCAACTGGTGAAGACGCCGGGAAGCCGGCCCTTCGTCACAACATAGTAACTATACACTCCCATGCGCGGCGGGTTCGGTAAAAATTGGCCGAGTAAAAGTACGAAAATATTAGGGATGATAATTAATGTTTATCATCCCTAATCTTCGGGAATTGCCCGGCTCTTTTTAAGACTGACCGTCCAAGTAGTCTTGCCAGATTTCTTCCCACTCACTTAAATGCGCCTGCGCGGATTCATAGCTTGGGAAGTCGTAAGCAATGACGTCGGCCAGGTATTCCTTCTCCCACTGCTTCGTGCCCGGGTGCAGCACATATACCGGCCGGGTTTTGTACTCCACCAGCAGTAGCCGGGTGTCGTTGCCATCTGTAAGAAACGGAGAAAGTTTGAAGCACTTAATTTGGGCCAAGTCGAGAGTCAGGCCCGCGTGTGAGGTGACGGTTGATTTGTTTTTCATGGAAAGCTTTCTAATTAAGGCCGTGGGCGCGGGAGCCGAGCTTTTTCATGTAAAGCTGTTCGCGCTTGACTACTTCGCGCTGAGTCATAGTTTTGGGCAAGGTCATCAGAACCGTGAACTGGAAATGCCGGCTATGCTGCGTATCAGCAGCTAGGAGCTTGACCAATTCCACGTTGCCGCCGTGGCCCCCTGTGGTGACGTAGTCCCGCCACCGTCCCCAGATGCCTTCCGTACCTGAGGCGGAGCCGACGTATTGCCGGCCGCTGGACTGGTCCAGAATCAGGTAGACCCCGGCCGTGGCCGAGAGCATCCGGTACCACTCGTCGCGGGGCGACTGGCTCGTGACGAGTTGCGCCAGTTCCGCGAACGAGAGGGTGAAATCCAGATAGTCGGTGAAGGGCTGGCTGAATGGCTTGGGCTGAATTTCCAGCACCGTCTTACCCGCTTCCGGCCGCAGCCATTGATGCCAGCTGAGCGCAGCACGGCCCCAATCGAAGATGACCCGCTCTTTCAGGTCGTCAAAGCCAGGTACTTCAACCAGGTTGTAGTACAGATGCTCTTCCGTTCTCCGCTCAATACCCAGCACCTGGAAAACACCCACAAAGCGGGACCGGCTGCCTGCCTCACCCAGGCAGGCCACAATGAATTCGCATTTGTCAAAAACAGGATTTCCCTGCTGGCGCTGGTAATCAAGAAAAGCGGAGCGGTGGTTGCGGTACAGGTCGTGCAGGTCAAGCTCGCCGCTGGCATCCCGGTGCCGGACGAGCTTCACCGTCTTGTCCTGGCGGGGCAGGCCGCGGGCATATAGTAATTCCTGTAGGGTGATGGGGTTGCCGGATGTGCCTTCTTTCAGGGTTTCGTTACACCGATAGGCGCAGACATCCAGTACCCCTTGTTCTAGGTCAGGATAACTGAAGACAATCTCCCGGCCATCGGCATTCCGCAGAATGGCGCACAACTGCTCCGGGCCAAAGCCCATCATATACGAGGCGGGACTTTCAGCTTCCGGATACCGCTGGTGGTAATCATTGAGCAAAGCAGTCAGTTCGCTTTCGTGCTCTACAGAGGATTGGTCGGTCATCGGATTAGCGCCTTCTAGTTAGTATTCCAGTCTAATAAGGGCCAAAGAATGCGTCGATGCAAATCGAAGATATCCCGAACATTTAGCTCGTAAACGGCCTAAAATTTCAAGCTGAATGAGAACGACAGGTTTTGTCGCTGTGTGCTCGCAACTTCGTGAGGAATCAGCCCGGCTCCTTATGCAAGATTATCCCATTCTGTCTCATCCTGAGCTTCCAACCCAAGCAGCGGCGCTAATGACGTATTGGAAGCAGGAGGGAGTTGACCTGTCCGCTGTGCAGGCGCTGACGCCCGCCACAGAAAACAGTCTGCTGACGGTACTGCAGCATATTCTGACGGATACCGGCGAAATCAACGTGGGCCACCAAGATGTGTGGGAAGTGTTGAGCGGAGCAACTGCTCTGCAGTTTGGGATGGCAACCGGGGAAGGCCACAGCCGCGCTGAGGTGACCTGCCAGCAGCTGTTGACCAGTTCCACGATGCTGGGTGATGGCTCGCTGCCTGCCCACCGGATGTTGCTGGCCATCCAAAGCGGGATGTCTGCTGAGTTGGAGATGGATGAGCTAACGCAGATTCTGGAGTATCTGATGGACCAGACCGGCCGCCAAGCTGAAGTTGTGTTTGGACATGGGCTTGAGCCTGCGCTTGGCGAAGGCGTCCGGCTGCTACTACTCATAAGCCGGTGAATCATCCTGACTTAGCTACAGCCCATCATGTTACGCGCCATTCGAATCACAAAGCCTAGTAGCGAGATGCACAAGCTACCTGCGCCCATCCATGCCGTTCCCGCTACGGTAGAGCTCTACGTGGCTTCCGTGGCCAGTCGATATCAGAATCAAGGGCTCAGCCTAGCTGAGTTGGTAGCGGCCGGTGAAGAAGGATGGCAGCAGGCACAGCAACATTACGGGGCTGCCTCTGAGCAGCTGGACCGGTGGGGTGCCTGGTGGGTCAAAGAAAGGATTCTACAAGTGCTGGAAACTATGGTGCCCAATGAGGAAGGCACTGCATAAATGCCTGTTTGCCCTTCATTACCAATCCTTATCTTGCACCCTGCCTTATGCGGATTTATGGCCCTCTGATAACGCTATGCTATTCTTTAATCTGTCGACTACGCCAAACGAATAGCCTGCTTACTTCATCTATCGCACAGTAGCTCCTATCCTTTTCGTGACCACCCACGCCCACTTTCTTCGCCAGCTACTGCTGGTTCTGCGCCTGCAGAGCCTCCGGCGCGCTGTCCCCTTCGAAGAGTTGCGCGACTACCTGCTAGAGCAGACTTCGCTGCAGGACTTGGCTGCTAACTATTCGCAGCGCACCTTCCAGCGGGATTTACCCAAAATCGCGGAGCGCTTCGGCGTTACCATTGCGCATGACCGGCGAGCAGGCGGCTACGTGATTACCTCGACGGACCCGCTGCCGGAAGGCTACCAGCGGATGCTTGATGCATTTGAGCTACAGGAATTCCTGCGGCTGCCAACGGCACTGAGCCCGTTTGTGCAGTGGGAATCCCGGCGGCCCCTGGGCACGGAATGGCTGCAGCCGCTGCTGCGCGCCGTACAGCAGCGTCGCCAAGTAGCTTTTCAGTACCACAAGTTCTGGGACGATGAGCCCTCGACCCGGACCGTCTCCCCGCTGTTACTCAAAGAATTCAAAGGTCGATGGTATCTGTTGGCACACGACCCAGCTAGGGACGTCCTCCGGTGCTTCGGACTAGACCGCATCCAGGCGCTGGAATCAACTGCTAATTCATTTGAGCCTCCTGCGGACTTTCAGCCCGAGGCGTACTACGCTCACAGCTTCGGCATTATTCGCCCGGACCATGAGCCACCGGCGGAAATTGTTCTGGCACTGAAACCAACGCAGGGCCAATACCTCAAGTCATTCCCACTACACAGCTCACAGCGTGTGTTGGTGGATACGGATGAGGAGCTACTGATTCAGTTGACTGTCTACAACACCCATGACCTGCTGATGGAGTTGCTGTCTCTCGGTGACCAGGTGCAAGTGCTAGCCCCTGCGTCATTAAAGATACAGGTCAGGCAGATTCATGCTGCTGCAGTTTCAGGCTGTACCACATAGTGGCCCAGCAGAGTCTTAAGCCAATAACCGTCCAAACCCAAACACTTCCTAATCAACTTCACGCAACTGCCTTGTGCTTCATGGAAAACGCTGTACGACTCTATTCCATAGGCGAACTGCTTGGGAAAGATTTCTTTATCCCGTCTTATCAACGCGGTTACCGCTGGGATAAACAACAAGTAGTTGACCTGTTAAATGACATATCTGAATTTGCTAACAAAAAGAACAAGAACCCCGGGGAGTTCTATTGCTTGCAGCCTATCGTAGTTCGGCCCTGCCTTGAAGTTGCTACTGCAACTGAGCCAGGTGACCCAAAGCAAAGCTGGGAAATTGTTGATGGGCAGCAACGGCTCACAACCCTGAAAATCCTGTTTGTGTACCTAACGCGGGTGCATCTGCCGCAAGATGAGTCCTTTGCAAGTGCCTATGGCAATGATGTATTCACGCTACGGTACGAGACGCGGAACGATACCAACCGCTTCCTGGAGCACATCAGCGAAGGCAATGAGGATAGTATTGATTCTCATTACATCTCCCAGGCTTATAGCTATATCCGGGAGTGGTTTGAAAGCAGAGGACCACAGCGACCAGCCCGTGATACGATAATCGGGACGCTGGTAGGAACTCCCGAGCATCCCAATGTACAGGGCATGGTAAAGGTCATCTGGTATGAGCTGGCCAAAGACGAAAATCCCATTGAAAGCTTCACCCGCATCAATCTGGGTAAGATACCTTTAACGAACGCTGAGCTAATCAAAGCCTTGTTTCTGCAGACCCGAAACTTTGGTCAGGATGCCAATGAGTTAGGAAAGTTGCAACAACTCGAAATTGCCGGTGAATGGGACCGCATAGAAAATGCGTTGCAAAACGATGACCTGTGGTGGTTCCTGAACAAAGGAGCAAACAATGCCAGCGCCCGTATTGAGTTCATTTTCGAGGTTATTCGTCAACAGGAGCGGCAGAAGGACCCTGAACTAGATAAGAAGACGGGTACGGATGGCCATGCTACCTTCCGCTTTTACTACTTGCGAGCTAATGCTGACCCCTCGCATGAGTTTATCAAGCAGGAATGGGGAACGGTGGTCACGCGCTTCAATCAGATGCTGGAGTGGTACCTGCATCCTGAGTGGTACCATTATATAGGATTTCTGATTCATTGCGGGGAGCGCGTAGAAGACTTATTGGCTCTTTACGATGCACCTACCAAGAGTGACATTACTAAGCGCTTAAAAACTAAGATTGCGGCTAAGCTGGTCGATAAATCAGTCGGTGTAGTGGAATGGGCCCAAGATGCTAATGACGGTGAAGCCTACCTGAATGTAAGCTATGACAACCGTGAGTTAGTTCGCCGGGTGCTGCTGCTCTTCAACCTGCAGGAAGTAATCCGGCAGCGCCACTCTTCTCTAGGCTTCACACGATTCCCTTTTAAGGCCTTCAAGCTTGAAAAGTGGGACATCGAACACATTGATTCATCCTCGGAAAATCCGCTTATCGTGCTGCAAGACCAACTTAGCTGGCTAGAAGCGGCAGTGCACGATTTGCCCCAACTCAGTAATGATGCTGACTTGGTTCAACGCATTGAGGACTTCCGGGCAGCACAAAAGAGTGAGGACCGGGAGGAGTTCCAGGATATTCAGCAGGATATCATCAAACTGGCGGGGGAAGAAGCCAATGACGAGCTGACGAAAAACAACATTGGTAATTTGACCCTGCTGGACGCGAGTACTAACCGCTCCTATGGAAACGCCCTTTTTGTAACCAAGCGGAGAATAATCATTGAAAATGATGGGGCAGGGAATTTTATCCCGCCTGCTACTAAAAATGCCTTCCTGAAGTATCACGACAAGAAAGGTATCCACCGAACCAGTTGGGGCATCGACGACATTCGTGCTCACCGCAATCAGATAGCCACCGAATTACACGATTTTTTGCCCACCAAGCCGACCAATAAGCAAGATGAGAAAGTATAACTTGGAAGAGCTGCTGGCCGATGAAATTGGCATGGCGGCGCAGGAGCCTATCCGCTTTGCCGGCGTGCAGGTGCCCATGATTCAGCGCGACTACGCGCAAGGGCGAAAGTCGGAGGAAGCTGTGCGAAGCCGGTTTCTGTCTGCTCTGTTCGGAGCGTTGGGGGGAAACAATCAACTAACACTCGACTTTGTATATGGCTCTGTCCAACTTCTGGACAAGAAGCCATATTTCGTACCACTTGATGGGCAGCAGCGCCTGACAACGCTGTTTTTGCTCTACTGGTACATTGGAAACCGTGAACTGACCGGTGAGGACAAGACGAAGCTTAATGCCTGGCTGGGCAAGTTTAGCTACGCAACCCGCAGCACTGCCCGTGACTTTTGCGATAAACTCACAAGCGTAGACATAGACCCTGCTACCAAACCCAGCCAGACGATTCGCAACCTTGCCTGGTTTTACAGCAGCTACCAGCAGGACCCAACCATCCAAGCCATGTTGGAAATGCTGGATGCCATACACAAGAAATACACTGAGGCAGGTGCAGCAGACCTGTTCCTTGCGCTAAAGCAATTGTCGTTCTATGTACTGCCACTTGATGGGTTTGGGCTTTCGGATGAGCTGTACATCAAAATGAACGCCCGAGGCAAGCAACTCACAGGCTTCGAAAACTTTAAAGCGGATTTCATCGACTGGTTGCGAGCCGATACAAATCCGGAGCACGAGGAGTTTGCTGAACCTGTTGCTTTGGATGGTCGCAGTATTCCTTTCGTTGATGCCTTCACCATCAAGCTGGATACTACCTGGACCGACCTTTTCTGGCGAAACGCCAGGGTCGACAACACAGTCGATGCAGCATATATGCGCTTTTGGCAGCGCTTTTTGCTGACTATGCATTATGTGGACCCAGAACAAAAAGGCAACTCATTAGCTGAAATCCTGGATAATAGTTCGAATAGCGACACATATAAAGGATTTGCGCTATATGGTGCACTTCTTGCGAAACCTGGTCGTGTAAAAGCAGCAGCTTGGCTTTTAGATAAACTAGTTGACAACTACGATGCGATTGGCGTGGTTATCAAAGAATCTTGGGGTGAACAATCCAATAGCTGGCACTTACTGGCCGCTTCCATTACCCAGCAGCAACGCATCTTATTCTACGCAGTGATGCGTTACCTAGAGGCCGAATTATTTGACCATCAAACGCTACGGCAGTGGTTGCGCGTGATTTGGAACATCAGCGTCGACCCAGAAATGCGTAGCATCGAGGCAATGGTCGCCGTCATGCGTGTAGTAGGAAAGTTAACATCAGGAGCCGGCAGCATTTATGAATTTCTTCTGTCTGACGAATGCGCTAACATAATCAACGCCGAAGGCTCTCGCTTCATCAAGGCTCGTCTGACGGAAGAGCGCACAAAAGCACAGCTAATACAGGATGATGCCGCTTGGGAAGCTATACTGGTAGCAAGTGAGAAGCATTCGCTTTTCCAGGGAAGCATCCAGTTTTTGTTGCTCGGGGAACTGACAATTGACCGGTTCCAGCACCGGGTGGTGTTAGCTGAGCAGTTGTTTTCCGCAAGAGGTACGCAAGGATTTTATAGGGAGAGCCACTTATTGCTCCGAGCTACCATTAGTGCCGCGCCCAAATGGAACCATTTACGTTTCCTTGAAATGCGCGACGATGCTGATAACTGGCGGATGTTGCTCAGGAAGCCATGGTATATCCAGGCTTTTGTTGCAGGATTATTGGATTTAGAGAGTGAAGAGGCTATAAAAGATGAGCTGAAGAATCTGACGACCCGGCGTTCTACTTTCGGTTCAAGTCGTGAGCACCGTCATATACATGAGCATCTTTATCTCGAAGCTGACTTGCAAAACTGGATGCAAAATTCAAATGTGGATGCTACGGTCCTCAGGGAGCGATACGAACACGTTTTTGCCCACAAATACTATGGGCGCGACTATACGCGGGTTAGACTAGATACATATCGCAACGAGTTAGCTAACGGCTTGATAACCCAGTTAGGGTTTGCCACTGGGCAACGCTGCGGTACCAGTAATTGCTTCTGGGGCGACGCAGTAACCTTGATTCGAGATGAAGGCGATTGGACGATTACGGTCCTCTTCAATGTGTTTCAAACCTTGTACATAGGAGTGCTCAGGTCTGACGGGCTGGCAGTAACAGCCAATGAACTTGTCTCGGAGGCGGAGCAGAATGATGACTGGTTGATACGTAAACCCTACGTGTACAAAAGTGTCTCCAGCGCCGAAGAGGCAGCTGAATATGTTCAAAATATTAAAGAAGAGCTGTTTGACAGCGGTTTTTTTCAAGCTCGCATTAATGTTCAAGCAGTTGCTACAACAAGCTGACACTCGGTTTTCTAGTTGCAACTAAGCATGAAGCTAGTGCCCGTGATGAGAGCTGATTTTGAAAATATAGCAAGACTCTGATAACGACAAAGCCTAACCAGTCACTGGTTAGGCTTTGTCGTTATCAGGAACGAATCTGAAAATCTACTCACCGATGACATACACCGGCACAGCCTGCGCGTCAACGCCCCGGCCGGTTTCCTTCTTGACCTCTCTGCCATCCAGCAGGATAGCGCAGGTGATTTCCGAGGCTGCCGTGCCGCCGTCGATGCTAGCCAGAATGGTCAGGTTGTCGCCCTGCTTCATGGTCCGCTTAAATTTGTAGCTCACCGGCAGCGGTGTGTTGCTGAGCGTCGTATTGCCGCCGCTTTCGTTGGTGTAGCTCAGGTAGTCCGAGGTTGGAGCATTGGAGGTAACCTTGTATTCTACCTGATACTCTTTCGGGCCGGAGGGCGTGGCATCGTTGTCTTTCGAGCAGCTCGTGACCAAAGCTGCGCAGCTCAGCAGTAGATAGGCAAGTCGTTTCATAGGTCAGAAGGAGTGATTAGCGAAAGTGATACCGCAGGCCAATGTTGGCCAGGCCTGGCCATTGGTCGATTAGCGGATTATTGAACAGGTAGCCTTTGGTGCCCGTGGCCACGAGCGAGAGCCGGTTGCCGAGGAAGAAATCCGCTTCGGCTCCTACCTGGGGGCCGTAAGTGAAGCGCTGCGGCTCTTTCGCACCGGTCATCATCTCTCCGGTGCCGTTCTGGTTGGTCCACTCGTAGCCCGCGCCAGCCCCCACCAGCAGGTGTACGTAGGCCACCTCCCCGAGGCGGAACAGCTGGGGCGAGAGCAAAACCCGTCCCTGGTACACCGAGTATTCGCCGCGAGTAGTCAGGGTACCTTGCTCATAGCCTCCGCTCAGGCGCAGGGCCAGGTGGTTGGTGAGCATGGGCGTGTAGCTCAACTCGTAGTAGTCGCCGGTTTCGGAGCGGCCGAGGTGTGCCCCCCAGGAGGCCAGGTGCTTGACGTGCCGCTGGGCAGAGGCCGGCATAATGCCGACCCCCGCGAGCAGGAGCACCACTAACAAGAGCTTTTTCATAGGACGCTAGCGCGGCCGTGCACGGTCCATTTTAATCAGCGCGTTTCGGCTGAGGGTCGAGGCGTACACTGCTTCGGCGGCCTGGTGGGCAGGGCCGGCCTGCGAGGCTTCCATGAACAGCCGGTCGCCCTGCTCGCGCAGTTGCATGGCCTTAATCAGGTTGTCGTTCGAGGAGTTAAGGGCGGCTATCCGCTCGCCCTCGGTCATGGCGTAGCGGCCCGGATTCTTCAGCGTAGCCTGCATTTCCACGCTTTGCGCGGTCATCTCGTCGGCAATCTTGTAGTAGTTCACGGCCATAGCCAGCTTGCGCTTGGCCATCATCTCTTCGGCCGCAAACAGGGAAACCGTAGATTCCTCGCGCTTGGCCTGGTACTGGTCGCTGGTCATGTTGCCGTTGGGGTCGGCCGAGCTGGTGCCGAAGCGCGAGAACACGTCGTACATCGTATTCACGTCCTGCATGGGGTTGGTCAGCTGCAGGGCCTGCCGCAGGCGCTGGGCCTTGGCGTAGACGGGCATCATCTGGTTGGTCTGGCTGCGGCCGGACATGGCCAGGGCCCGCGCAAATAGCTCCTGCGGGTTGGAGAGTCGCAAGTCCTGAATGCTCTGCACCTTCCGCAGGTCGGCCTGCACCTGCTTTTGCAGGTCGAGCCCCTCCTGGGTGAGGCTGCGAACCTCGCTGGTGATGTCCTTGGTGACGCCGGCAATCTGACGGGCGTCCTTTACTACCTGGTAGTTCTGCACCGTGGAGGACCACTGCTGTAGGCGCTTGGCGAACTCGCCAATCTGCACGCCCATGTGCAGCGGGTCATTAACCACCATCTGCGCCCGGGCCTGACCGGCCGGGGCCAGCAGCAGCGCAACGGCCGCCAGGGCCGGAAAAAGAGTCTTTTTCATTGTCGTGGAATTGGTGAAAGGATTAGCGTCCCGACGCCGTGGCCGGCCCCATCTGGCCGGCGGCAGCCGTGGTAATCAGGATGGGGTAGCCATCGGGGAGCAGCACGTCCCGCAGCTTGGTGCGGGTTTTGGGCCGGCTGAGCACGCTCATGGCCACGCGCCCGCCCACGCCCACCACCGAGTTGGCCGCCGAGGCGGAGCGGTCGATGGCGGTGCTGACCTCTTGCATGGACTGCTGCTGCAAGTCCTGGCCGGCGAGGCTGGCATCTTTGGCTACCCGCTTCACGGGGTCAATCATAATGCCGGGCATGTAGTTGTAGTCATAGATGCCGGCCGCGACCCGGTTAGGCCCGAGGCGGTTGACTTCCAGCATCACGTTGTTGGTACCCACGGTGGCAATGGCAGCAAAGACAGTATTCTTCGGGAAGGTTACGCCCGACACCACGGCGTCTTCCTGCAGCCGCAGCAGTACCACGGAGCCGGTTCGCACCTTTTGCTCGCCGTTGATGACGCACTTGAAAAAGACGTCGGGCACCAGTTCCGCCTGGCTGCTCTGGGCCATCATCCGGGCAGAGCCCGCGACCTTGACGGTATTAAAGCCATCCATACCGGGCGCGCTGGCGCGACTGGCCAGAGTCTGCGCGACGGCTTTGGGGTCGCGGTAGCGCTTGCCGGTCATGTGCTCGTAGGCGGCGCGGGTTTCGGGCGGAGACGTGCTCAGCATGGCTAGCACGTCTGGGTCGGTTTCAAACGGGGTGCCGTCGGTATCAGTCGCCGGCAGCAGCGCGGCCCGCGCCCGGCGCGCCGCGCCGGAGCTGGTCCAGCGGGCCACGCTGCCGACTACCTGGCCAGGCCGCCGCCGGGGCACCACCAGCGTCTGGGCGTGATATGAGCCCGTTGCGGGGTCCTGCACCGTGGCTTCAATGGTGTCCACGTCGGCCGCAGCGAGGCGGGCTTCCTCCTGCCGGCGGCGCGCTGACGCCGTGAGGGCCGCCGCCCGCTGCTTCCGCCGCTGGGCCTGCCCCATCGTATCGGCCACGAAGGCTTCCGCGACCTCGTCGGTATTGAGGCGGCTGGGCGTGCTTTGCGCCTCCTGCTCCAGCCGGCGCTGCTGCTCTATCTGCGCGGAGGGCGAAACCGGCTCCGCCGCCGCCGTGGGGGCCGCCTTAATCTCGGGCTCGATGTTTTCCGAGGCCGCCGCAACGACTTCCTTCTTCTGCTGCGCGGCCTGAGTGGCGGAGCGCAGCCAGAGAAACAAGCCCATGCCGACCAGCAGCACCAGCAGGCCGGTTAAGAGTAGCCAGTTGTTGCGCAGCGTTTCCAGCGGTGTGGCTTTGGACTGGCCGGCGGGGGCGGGCCGCTGCGGGCCGAAGTGCTCCGCGTCGTCGTGCGCCGCGGAGCCCATGACTGGGGGGTGGGTGTGGGGGTTTGCGGGTTCCATAGCAGCGGTGTTAGATGGTAGAGGCTCGATTGATGACCCGCGAAGGCACCGGCAGCACCAGAACCCGCGCCCCGTTCAGCTCCCGCAGGGTCACTTCTAGGTAGCCCCGGTCGGTGGCCGCGTAGAGCGGAATGGCGTAGGTCAGGTAGCCGGTGGTGCGGCCCGTAACCACTTGGTTGGCTAAGCCGCCCGAGGGAGCCAGCGGCCGGCGCGCTTCGTTCTTCTTGCGGGCCAGAAACCTCTTATGGGCGTTTTCCACCAGCTGGAAGTCGGTGAAATCGACATTGTAGTCAATGGCCGAGTGGTTGATGACCTTGAAGCGCAGGTAGGTAAAATCCTTGTCGTTGCGCACGTTGGCCAGCGACAGTACCAGGTCGTTGTCGACGACGGCCACGGCCTGGTGCTCTTCCCGCGTTTTGCGCAGCTGGCTAAGCTTGCCCTCAACGGCCGCTTTCTTCTCCCGCTCCTTGTCCAGGGCCAGCTCATTCTCCGGGGCCGCGCCGGCTGCCGTGCCCTCGCTGGTACCGCTGCTCACGCTCAGCGCGCCGTCCTTCTGAAAGTCGTACAGCTGTAGCACCGGCCGGTTCACGTACACGAGGCGGCCCATCCAGTACTTGGAGCCGTAGCGGATGAGGATGGGCGTGGGCGGCGCGGACTTGCGGCGGGCGCGCACGAACACCGCGTTGGCTTCGATTTTCACCAGGTAGTTGTTGGCCATACCCACGTCGACCAGCGACACGGGGCCGCCGAAAACGAGGTAGGTAGTGGAGCTGTCGGACACGGCCACGTCCAGCAGCGCCGGGGCTGCCGGTGGTGCCGCGGCGGGCCGCAGCACGGCCGTGGAGGATTGGGCTGACGTGGCCGACGCCAGCAGCAGGGGCAGGCTCAAGGCCAGCAAAAGCTTGGAAAACATAGTGCGATGCGCTTGGAGAAAGGATAGTATTAGTTGCCCGCTGCGGGGGCGGCGGGCGCAGCCGGAGCTGCTGCCGGGGCAGGCGCGTCGCCGGCTGCCGGAGCCAGGGCCCCGGCGCTGCGCTGGGCTTCCAGCAGGGCCCGCTGCCGGTCGGCCTCTTGCTCCTTCAGGGCCTGTAGCTCTTCCCGTGACACCTGCGGATTGTAGGGGATGTAGTCGAAGTTGGTGATGAGCATCCCGTAAGGGTTGGCATCAGAGCGGTTGGTTTCCGTCAGGTTGAACTTGGCGGCCAGCGGCAGGGGCTCTTTCTGCTCGCCCCCGATGAAGATGCGCTGCTTGATGTACACCCGGCCCGACCAGGGGCGGTGGTTCATGTCGATGCTCACGCTATCTACCGTTACCACGTTGCGAGCGGCGTACCGCTCGTAGTTCTGCAGCACCTGGCCCCGCGTGAAGCCGTCGTAGATGCGCCGGCCGCCGCGCCCCTCAATCAGGGGCAGGGCCGCGTCCAAGTTGATTTTGTAGGTGTATTGGTCATGGCCGAACATGGTCTGCATGAAGTTGCGCACCAGGTTGCGGGCCTCGTAGGGCGTGTGGGTTTCGGTGGTGGGCGCGGAGAGGGCGGCCACCGAGCCGGTCTGGCCTACCACGTACACGCGCCGGCCGCTGTTCTCGTAGGCGCGGTACACCAGAAAGCCTGCCGCCAGCGACACGAGCAGCAGGGCCAGGACGCTCCCCATCGCTAGGTTGCGCATGATGGAGAATGAGGTACTTAGGTTTTTAGCGGAGTCCATTAAAAAGGCTGATTAAGTCAACGGGAGATGATTGGCGAGGCCGGGGCTTTCTTCCCCACTGCCCCTAGTTGGCCAGGGGCAGGTACACTTGCTTGTCCTGGTAGGGGTACACTAGCAGCCGCTGCGCATTATCCCGGTCGAGGTAGGTGTAGAGCACCCCTTGCACCGTGACGGGCTCCCCGGGCCGCACCTGCACGACCTTGCTGCCCACGCTCATCTCCGAGATATAGAAGCGCATCAGCGAATCTTTTGGCGTCTGCAGCACCAGCAGCGCCGATTTGGGCTTGGTCTCCACGTAGCCCGTGGGCTTCCAGCGCAGCACCGCTTCGAACGGAATCTTGTAGCCGGGGCCTACTTTGGGGTAGCCCGGCTTCACCCCGATGCGCCACATGGGCGGCAGGCTGATAGTGATGGGCTGCAGGGCCTGCCCCTTCACCGACACCAGCTCCAAGTAGCCTTCGGCTGGCAGCAGCTGCTCCACGCCGGCCCGCACAACCACTGCCGAGGCCGGCCGGGCTGGGGGCAGCGCGTAAGCCGCTTTTTGCGCCGCCATACGAGCCTGCTCAGCGGGGCTTTCTGCTTGTGCTTCCAGTGCGTCGACGAGGGCCGCGTTGGCTTTTTCTTCTTTGGATTGACAGGCAGTAGCCAAGCCCAGGGTCAGCAGGGCTAGGTAACGGGTGGGATAGTTCATCGGAAAGGAGGGGATTGGTTAAGCCGTCCACAGCCCGGAAGGCCGTTGCCGGTAGGAAGGATTGAGGGCATCGGACATGGTAATGGAGGGCAGGCCCGCCGAGGCCGAGCTGCCGCCGCTTGGGGCCGGGCTGGGGTCGGCTAAGCCGCCGCCCGTGCTCCCGCCGGAGCCGCCCCCGCCCGAGGTGCCGCCGCTGCTCATAGCCCGGCCGATGGCCCCGGACACGCCGTGGCCGCCGCCGGCCATGCCGGCCGAAACACCGGCCGCCGCCGCTGCCGCCGAAGTAGCCATGCCAACCACGGAGCCCACGAATCCTTGCGCGGCCGAGGAGCCGATAAACAGGCTCGTCAGGTAGGGTACCATGAGGTAGAGCATGATGAAGGCGACCGAGACAATCAACTGGCGGGTATCTGATTCTGCCGCCACCGGGGCGGAGAAGACCCCGCCGAAAGTGGTGTTGGAAGCCGTGTAGAAGGTGTAGAGCAAATCCAGTAGGGCAAACGACAGGCCCCAGAACTGTACGGCCAGGAAGTTCTGCAGCCACTTGATGGCCAGCTGGCCAAAGGCCGGCACTACCGACAGGCACAGGGAGATTGGACCACACACGAACAGGAAGCCCAGAATGAACTGCTGAATGAACTGCATGATTTGCCGAATCAGCAGCACGACTTCCCCGGTCACCAGTTGCAGCAGAATGTTGGTCAGGCTGAACGAGGTGATGGTTTTAAGTAGGTTGGCTATTTCCTGCGCCCCTTGCTCCACTACCGTTTTCTGGGAGAGCGTTTCCGAGGTGCTGATGGTCGCGCCCAGCGCCGAAGCGGCCGTGGAGCCGTCGGGCGTGGCAAACATGCGGGTGAATCCGGCAATGCCCGAGCTGAGCGTATCAATCAGCTCTTTGTAGAAGAAGAGCAGGAAGAATATCCATAAGGCCTTGATGATGGGGCCCCAATCCATGGCCAGCCCGTTGCCCGAGATAAAGCCGCGCCCGATGGTGTAGAGCAGGGCAATGAGCATGAAGGTGGGCGTGATGTAGCGGCAGGCGCGCAGCACGATTTGCAGGGTCTGGTCGCAGGCGCTCAGAAAGCCCGGGTCGGCCCCGTAGGCGACCATTAAGTACAGGCTACTCATTGGGCCAGGACGCCCTTGCGGGCCTGTTTATCCTCCACAAACTGGTCAACGGCGTAGTCCAGCCGCTGCACCTTCACGGGCTCATACTGCGGGTTGCCGTCCGCATCCAGCTTCGGCCGGCCGTTTCGGTCCAGCACCGGCTTCAGGTTGGTCTGCTGGTAGAACTTCACCAGCTTGTTGAGGTAGTTGCGCTCCACCGGCTTTGAAGTCAGAATAGCATCCAACTGCGGCGAGGCCTCCACCCCGAATATCTTGCCCTTCGCGCCCTGCTTGATAAAGATTTCGCGCAGGGCCTCGGTTGAGCGCACCGACTTAATCAGGTCCATCTCGTGGCCGGTGAGGCCGAGCGGGGCCTGCAGTTGGGCCAGCGAGTCGGGGTTGACGTGGCGCAGGATAATCTTGGTGGCCGAGTTGTTGATGATGGCCGGCCCGATTTTGCTGCTGGTAATTTCGGTGATGCCCTGGGTGATGATGGTCACCGAACCATTGGTTTTGCGGATGGTGCGGTACATGGACTCGATGAACTCCGAGAGCACCCCCGAGAGCATGGTCCAGGCCTCGTCCAGGGCGATGTACTTGATATCATCGGGAAACTTGCGGAACAGGTCCAGCGAGAGCTCGGTGATGAGCATGGCCACCACGGGGTAGAGGTCGGGGTCGGCCTGCACCTTGGCCAGGTCAAAGCAGATGAGCCGGTACTCGCTCAAATCCACGTCGCGCTGGGCGTTGAGCACCCGCTCGTAGCGGCCGCCGGTGATGTACTGGCCCAGCACCAGGAAGAACTGGTGC
>NZ_BAABHA010000015.1:0-872723 GCF_039541855.1 Hymenobacter koreensis | reverse complement strand
CTGGATTCTGTGGGCCAACGTCACGCTCTGCTTGAATCGGTTTCCTTAATTCCCAAACAGGCTCTTACTACTGCGAGCCTGAAGCTCGTGCCCAACCTAGCGGAAGACTGTTCTCCCCTACTTCGCCAGCAGTAAAGTAACTTTGCGAAGCCACTCCAAGCTGCTCCCGCTTCCCCAGCCACGCCACTGGCCAACTATCCCCCGCAAGCTGGGCCGTCATACCTTCTGGAATAGCTGCCCAATAGTATGCCTGACCTCTGCCAAGCCTGCCGCATCCGGCCCGTACAAACCATTGATCAGTACGACAACGAGGCTATTCCTTTTCGCTTGTGCCATGCGTGTCACCACCGGTTAATCACCCGCGCCTTGCGGCCGTTGGAGTATTTCAACCTGGTCGCCATTCACGGCTTGGCGTACGAGTTGCACGACGACTTCTATGACGAGGACGGCGAAGCTTGCGCCGCTGAGGAGGACGTGGAATACGACCCGACGCTTGCTTTTCCCGTCCTCCACGATCTGCGCCAGGATGTAGAGCGGTTGGTAGATTACGCCCTTGTTAAATGGTCGTACCCGCAGGAAATCACTCCTTACCTACAAGCGTTTGCCCCGGCTCAGGTACTGCAAGCCTTCGACAACAAACTAGTTCTCAATCCTCGTTTGCTAATCAGCTGCTTGGAAATAGCGGCCAAAGTATTGGGCCCGCAAGCGGAAGCCTGGGTACGCTACCAGCTAGTTCAAAACGACCACCTCGACAAAGTCCTTTTTGCCCAGGCGCTGGCCTCTTGCCTGCCAGCCGCCGAGGCCGAGGCCATTCTTTTGGAGGTCCTTAACCACGGCAGCGAGCGAGAATTGCGGGAGCGTATCTATTGCCTGGGTTTTCTCTCCGGCACTGGACCGCTGGATTGGCTAGAAGAGCAAAGGGGGCGCATCAACACTGTCTCCGATACCTACGGTACTGTATGCGCCAGCTTGGGCATGACGTGGCCCCGGATTCGACGCTGGTTACACCTCGGCCGCCCGCTAAGTCTTATCGCGCTTGATGCTTTAGTCAAGTGCAGCACCATGCCCGATACACTTAACCGGGCTCCAAGGCTGCGGGAGAATCCTCCGCGCCTGCTGGAACCCGCTTCCGTGGACGAAATGAATCAGGTACTGGATGCTTACCTGGCACTCGACAGCGTACCTCGCACCAAAAACGCGGTAGCCTTTATCAAGCAGAACTGGTCGCGGATTCTCAAAGCCAATACATAAAGCAATATTCCCAAGTGGCGCGAGTTTGCAGCTCGTGCCAATTCTAACGCGAGGCTGCGTATCCCTCCCGCACCCGCTGCCCCCCCCGTCAGCGTCATGTCGCCGCCACCGAAGCACTTGTCACCTGCGTTGAGGTTCGTGTCACGGTCGTTTAGGGGTATGTCACGCCCGCTCGGGTGCATACTCCCAAAACAAACAACGCCCCCGGCCAGCTGGCCGGGGGCGTTGCGGTTTGTAGCCTACGGGTTGGGCGAATACCGGGGCTAGAGGGCTGCTTTGCGGGCGTTAACGGCCGCTTCGAGGGCGGTGGCTTCGGCCAGGCTGGCGGTGAGGCGGGCCACGTCGAACTCGCGGTCGATGAGGGAAACGGGGTTGAACTCGAGTTGGCGGTCCTGCAGCTCGGTGATGCGGCGGTTCAGGGCGCGCCGGCGCCGCTCGTAGTCGCTTTTGGTGTCGCCCTCGGGCAGGGTGGTGAGCAGCGTGGTGAGCGAAGCCAGCTCGGCCTGCTTCACGCTCAGCTCGGCGCTCATTTCGAGCACGTCGTCGCTGAGGTTGCCGCGGCGCTTGTCGAGGATGCGCTGTTGCAGGTCGAGGTTGGCGCGCTCCTCGGCAATGAGGGCCAGCACGGCGTCGCACTGCGCGACGGTGGAAAGTTGATTGACGGAATAAGCCATTGAGAGTAGAGAAAGGAATGTAATACACGAAAATCGCCCAACGGGGTCAATAATAGCGGAATTATATATTAAACAAAACCGATTCTCAAAACAGGACGTCCTCGGCCGAGATATTCTCGAAATACGCCCGAATCCACTCCGCTTCGGCGCGCAGGCCGGCTTCGCGGGCGGCCAGGCGGGCGCGGGGCACATCGGCGGCGGGGCCGAGGGCGTGGGCGGTGGTGTCGGCGAGCAGGGCCAGCCAGCGGCGGGGCCGCTCGTCGGCGGGCGGCGGGGCCAGGGCAGCTTCCAGGGCCGGCAGCAGCGCCTGCAGGCGGCGGGCCTGCTCCACTTTTCGGGCCAGCGGAACAATCGCCTGGCGCAGGCGCTCGGCCTCCAGCAGGCAGGCTTGGCGGCGGGCCAGCAGGGGACGCAGGGCGGGAAACAGCGTAACGGGCAGCAATTCCGGCGCTACCGGGGTGGCAGCCGGCGCGGCGGGCTCCGGGGCCTTAACGGCCTGGGCCAGCACGGCCAGCCGCAGCAAGCTGGCCGTGGGCAGCTCCCGCCGCCCCGTTTCGGCCGAAGCCAATTGGGCCCGCGAGACATCCAGGTAACCGGCCAGCGCGGTTTGGGAAAGCCCGAAATAATCGCGCACCATGCGCGGCAGGCTAGGAGGAGCAGGTACTCGCATACGCTAGGAAAGGGGTTTCACGTTTGACACAACGTACCTTGACACAAAAATATTTGTGTCAAGGTACGTTGTGTCAAACGTTTTGGTCACGGAAGCGGCTGGGCAGTGGCTTATTTCCTGCTGCTTGGGTCGCATTACTCAGCTCCTTGGCTGCAATGGAAGCACGTTTTCAGAGGGTAAGAAAAAGCCCGTAGCCCCGCTCTCTGGCATTCGTCAGGCGCCTACTCTCTTCCAGGAGCGGGGCCGTGCCTTGAAGGGGTGCCGTGAGGCCCCCGTTGCCCACTATCCGCTGCCCACCTATACCCTTACGCAAGCCCCAGCGCCCGGCTTTTCCCCGAAGCTGGGCGCATTGTTTATCCCCGCTGGCGCGCTTGCCGCCCTTGCCCAGCCGGCCCTAATTCAGCGGCGCCCACTGGCCCGGCAGAAATTCAAGGCGGAAGGCCAGATCAAAGTTCGGGAAGGCCGCCGTACCGCTGTACAGGATGCCGCCCGCGTAGGTATCCGTACTGCTGCCGGCGGGGAAAAGGGCCGTATTGCCATAATTCACGCTGAAGGTGTACTGCTGCCCCGCCGCCAGCCAAAGCCCGGTCGGAAACGACACCGTCACGGCTTGCAGGGTGGTCGTGGCCAACGTAACCGAGCGCGTTTGCGTGGACAAGAGCGTTCCGCTAATGCCCGCACCGGCGTACAGGTTTACCGTCACCACCTCGGTAACGGTGGTCGTGGCCGCGTTGTAGAGGTAAAAAGTGAGGGCCGAGGCCAGCCCCAATCCCCCGACCGTGAAGCTCTGCCCGCCATTGGTAATGGGAAACGAGGCCCCCTGCCCTGTTTGGGCAATGGTGCCGGGCGTCGAGCCGATGCCGTAGCCGTAGAACTTGTTCTCGGTGGTGTTGTACACCAGCAGCCCCGGCACCGGCTGGCTAACGGCGTTCATCTGAGCGGTGGTAAGGCGCGGCAGCAGCAAGCCTTTGCTGGTGCTGCTCACCTCCAGAGCGGCCGAGCTGGCCGGGCTGGCCGTGCCAATGCCCACGCTTTGCGCCCCGGCCTGCGCCGGCAACCCCAAAGCCAGAAAAACGAAACGGTACCAGTAGCGCATAAGCAGCAGGTTTCAGTCCAAGCGCATGCAATATGGCAAACACCCTATACTTTCCCCAACCGGCACAAGCCGATGCTGCTGGGCTACTGCTACTTGGCGGCATATGAGGCCCGGTGCTGGTGGCCCCCTGTAGGCCTCCTCCGTCCCAACTGGCGCGAGCTTGTAGCTCGTGCCCAGCTTGACGGGAGGCTCAGCCTCCCCCTGCCTAGTCCACCTTGGTAACCGTGTAAGTAACCCGGGCGCCATGCAGCCGCAGGTTGGAGCTGTTTTCGGAGGTTACGAACCGCACGTAGTACGCGTACACGGCATTATCCACCACTGAGCTCAAGTCCGCCGACACCGTCGTGGTCAGGGGTGTTCCGCTGGTGACGTTCGTGGAGCTGAGGTTATTAATGGTGTTGGTGGCTAGGTTAATTCGGTAAATGTTGCCGTACACATCGTACGTGGCGTCGTTGTCGTACACGTACAGCACGTAGCGGGTAATCCGGGCTCCGTCGGGCAGGTAAATCGGGGCCAGCAGGAAGGCCGCGTTGCCGGTAGTGCCCCCGAGCACGTAGCGGAAAGCCCCCGTGGTGCCCCCACTCAGAAACGCCGCGGTGGCGGACAACGGCGCAAACCCGAAAGCCGCGGGCGGCACCGAGACGTAGCCGGTTTTGGCCCCGTCGTACTTGTACTCGTTGGTACTCGGAATCTGAATGTTGCCGTTAACGTCCAGCCGCTCGGCCGGCGCGGTGGTACCAATACCCACGTTCTGGGCTAGGCCCAGACCTGGCAAGAGCAAAGCAGCACAGCAGAGAACAGCAAGTTGTTTCATAGTTCAGTAAGCAGATAAAGGGGTTGAGTTAAAGGTGGGAAGTACCACGGCGTGGCAGGCTCCGGCCACCCGGCACTGCCGGCCTCACACTGCCGGTCTGGCCTTCGGAAACACAGCTTACCGCCGGGCCTGCGCGGCCGGGGCCACGGCGGCGCGCAAGGCCGCCACCTGCTCCTGCAAAGTCAGCAGGGCGGCGTGGTCGGCCTGCTGGGCCGCCTGGGCCTGCTCGGCGCGGCGGGTTTGGGCGGCCAGCGCGGCTTCCAGCTCCTTAATTGCTTCCAGCAGCACGGGCGTGAGCAGGGCGTAATTCACGGCTTTGTAGCCCTGGGCATCGGTGCTCACCAGCTCGGGGTACACGCGCTCCAGCTCCTGGGCCAGAAACCCTACCTGCTCGGCGCCGGCCACGCCGCCGTGCTGCACGCCCAGCGCGTTCCAGTGGTAGCGCACGCCGCGCAGCTGCCGTACGGCGGCCAGGGCCCCGGCCAGCGGCCGCACATCCTGCTTAAAGCGCGCATCGGAGGCCGACACGTTGGTGCCGCGAATCACGCCGTTCACGTCCAGCTTATAGGCCGGGTTGGTGGTGCCCACGCCCACGTTGCCCGTGCCCTGGTCCCAGCTCATCACGGCTATGGCCCCGCCACCGTTGAGGCGGTCGAGCACCAGGCGGTCGGCGGTAACGCCGCCCTCGCTGCCGCCGGTGTTGTGGCGCAGGTTCCAGCCGTAGTTGAGGTCGTTTTCCCGAAACCGCAGCGCGGCCCCGTTGGCGTCGCTGTTAGTATTAGACTGCAGCAGCAGGGAGGGCGTGGCCACGTCGCCTAGCCTTACTTCGCCGGTGTTGCTGATGTTCAGGCCCTGGCTGCCGCCGTTGCCCACCAGCTTGAACGTGCCCAGGTTAAAGTTGCCCCCGGCGGCGGTAATGGCCTGCCACTTACCGTTGCCCACGGCATCGGAAGTCAGCACCCGGCCCGCGCCCTGGGTACCGTCCACAATTCGGATAGCGGCGTTGGCATTTACGTAGCCAGGGTGCCCGGCCAGGCCCACCCAGCGCAGCGGCTGGCCGGGCCGACCGGCCGTGAAAATACCGGCCCAGCCCTCGGAGCGGTAGGCGTTGCCCCACACGGCATAGTCGATATCGGTGCCGGTGGGGCCAGCGCCGTAACCCGAGAACATGGCACGGGTGTAGTTGCGCCCGTAGATGCTGCGCGTCATCAGGGCCACGCTTTTGTTGGGCACTAAGGACCGGATTTCCACCTGGGAAACGGAGTCGCCCAGCGCGGCGGTTGCCACCGCCGACAAGCGCTTGTTGTTCAGGTTGAATTCCTGGGTGGCGGTGTGGTTGCCCAGGTTGTCGCCGGAGCGGGCTTTGTCGGGAATGAAGAGCCAGGCGCCGCCCCTGGCGTACCAAAAGCCCTTGCGGCCGTTGGTCTGGAACACCATCAGGCCGTCGGGCGGGGTGCCAATCTGGGCGCGGGTGGCCGAGTCCATGCGCGGAATCAGCAGGCCCTTGCCCGTGGCGTCCAGGTCGAGAATAGCTTTTTCGTGGGGGCTGCCAGCCGTGCCGATGCGCACCCCGCCGGGCGTGGTTTGGGCCGTAGCGGCCGAGGTGATAAACAAGACAGCAACAAGGGGATAGAGCTGTTTCATCGTGCAGCAGGACAAGTGGATAGGAAATATTTAGCGGCAATATTAGCGTATATAAATACTAACTCAAAGAGACCGTTCCAACGAGTCCCAATGGGCGCGGGCTTGCCGCTCCAGCCCATTTCTACCGGGAAACAGAGCTACACCGCGCAATCCGGCCGGGTTGCCAGTTATGTACAGCGACACTTCTACCCTGGTGTTGTTGAAACCGGAAATTTCCCGCAGGCGGGTGTTGGTGCTGATGTTGAGGGCCTTGGTATCCAAGGTATCGAAGCCGGCAATGGTTTCCAGCGCCGCATTCCGGTAAATGCCAATGCCGCTACCTGTACCGCTTGGGCCGCTCACCACCAAACGGCCGTTAAATCCAGAAATCGAACTCAGCGTCGGGTTGTCGTAAATGTTAAGATTCAAAACCGTGCGCAACCGATTAAAGCCCCAACCATCAGCAGCCGGCCGTTTTCGATGATGTTGAGGTACTCCACGGAGGCCAGCGAAGCAAAGTCCGGGATGGTTTCCAACACCGGGTTGTTGGTTATCCATAGCATACTGTTCACCGCTATTCCGCCTTGAGTCCCACCCGTGACGGTGCGCAGGCTCTGAAACCCATTGATGGAGCGCAAGGCCGGGTTTTGCGCAATGTAGAAGTATCCCAAGGTAGTCAGCGCCCCGAACCCCGACACGCTGGTCAGGTTTTGATTGAGGGCGATGTACAGGATGTTCGCGCTTTGCAGCTGGCCAAACCCAGAAATACTGGTTAGAGCAGGGTTAAACATGAAACGGATTTCCCCGCCTACCCGTCGCAGGTTGGGGAAGATGTTAAGCCCCGTGGCGGAGGCAGCCCCGCCAATCATCAAATTCCCGCCGATTTGCTCGATGTTGGCCAAGCCGCCGAGGTTGGCCAGTTCGTTGAGTTGGAGCTGCACGATTCCGGTCACGGCGGTAATGTGTAGCAAGCCGCTCACATCTGTGACGCCAGGGGTAAGTGTGCCGTCGGATAGTCGCTGGGCCCCAGTGATGGAGAGGTTGTCCACGGTGGAACAGCGGTTTCCGGAAGCCAAGTAGGCATTTACTTGGGCTTGGGTGTTAAAAGCAAGATTGCAGGTTTGCGCCTGCGCCCCCGTGATGCTTGCAGTGAGGCAAGCGCAGAAAAATGCGAACAATAGTAAACGTTTCATCATAGGAGGTCAATGCTTTAAACGCACTTGGGCAATTTGTATATTTTATTGATCGAATTAAAAAATATTTATAAAATACTGCGTCTACCATCGTCCGATAAAGGACGGTTTTACGGGTAAGCAACACGTGCTTCCCGTTTTTCCCGATACCAGTTTCCAACGCCATTTGCGTTGCCAACCTCTTCCTACTACTATACCGCCGCACTATTTCCATCGACCCAGTACCGTGTGTACAGTCAGCAAGAGGGACTAAGCTCTTGCCAACAAAAAGCACGTGCTGCTAGGCCAAAAAATCCAGCAGCTACATGCTTGTATCTGCCTACGCTCCTTCCCCAGCCCATATTTACTACTTTGGCGTAACCCTCTGTTTTCTGGTTGCGCCTCATGAAATTCGGTCTATACCTTGCTGCCCTATCTGCCTTTGGCTTACCTGCCTTGGCTCAACCCAACCCCAGGCTGGAAGCCAAAGCACGCAAGATTCACGAGCGCGTGTTCACAGTGGATACCCATGCCGATACACCCATGAACCTCGGGAAGCCTGGGTTCGACCTGGCGCGCGACAACGCCCCCACCGATTATAAGCTGGACTTCCCTAAAATGAAGCGAGGTGGCCTAGATGCCGTCTTCTGGGCCGTGTACATGGGTCAAGGCCCCCGCACCCCGGAGGGTAACGCAGCGGCCAAGCAAGAAGCGCTGACAATCTTCGCGGCTATTCACGCCGCACTTAAAGCACACCCCAACGAAATGGCGCTGGCCACCACCCCTGAGGAAGCCCAGCGCATTCGTAAAAGCGGCCGCCGCGCCATTTTTATCGGCATCGAGAACGGCTACCCCGTGGGCCGCGACCTGTCGCTGCTCCAGGAGTACTATACCCTGGGTGCCCGCTACATGACGCTCAGCCACGGTAACAACAACGACCTCTGCGACTCCTCCACCGACCCTAACGGCCCCGAGCACCAAGGTCTCAGCGCCCTTGGCGAGCAAGCCGTGGCCGAGATGAACCGCTTGGGCATGATGGTCGATATATCGCACACCTCCGACTCCACCTTTTACGACGTGCTGCGCCTTTCCAAAGCACCTGTTATAGCCTCGCACTCCGCCGCCCGCGCTCTGAGCAACGTGCCCCGCAACCTCTCCGACGACATGCTTCGCGCCTTGGCCCTGCACGGCGGCGTTATCCAGCTGAACTTATACAGCCCCTATGTAAAAACGCCACCCGCAAATCCTGCCCGCGCCGCCGCCGTGCAGACCTTTAACGCCAAGTGGAACGTGAAAAACTTCCTGAACGTGTACAGCCTGCCGCAGCCCCAGCAAGCCCAAGCCCTGGCCGACATGGGTAAACTGGACAAGCAATTCCCCGTTCCCCTGGCCACCGTACAGGACGCCGCCAATCAAATTGACCACATTGTGCGCGTGGCTGGCATAAACCACGTGGGTATCGGCGGCGACTTCGACGGCGGCACCGAGCTCAACGGCCTGAACGATGTGGGCGAGTACCCGAACTTAACCCTGGAGTTGGTACGTCGTGGCTATTCTCGCCCCGACATTGAGAAAATCTGGAGCGGCAACCTATTCCGAGTGATGCAAGCGGTAGAACGCGCCAAGGAAAAGCAGAATAAAGCGACTTTATAACACAGCCAGCATTTCATGCAGCCGCGACCTATCCCGATCAGCTATTGATTTGCAGACCGCGACTGCACACCAAAGCAGGTGATTTTGGTATGTCAGTGGCAGGTTCCCTTATGGAGGCCCAAACCAGTCTTCAAGCCCGGCGCTGATTCTCTTGGCCAGCTGGCTGGTTGCGACTACCTACCACACACAACCGCCCCCAAAAACGCGGCCTTAACGGCTTCGTTTGTGGGGGCGGTTGTGTGTGCCTTGTTTACTTACCCAAGGCGGCTTGCAGCTCGTTAGCAGCTAACTCCTGGGCTTCTTTGGCCTGCGGCACCACCGCGGCCATGCCAAAGAACTCGTGGGTCACGCCCTCGTAGTTCTGGTACCGCACGCTGCCACCGGCTTTCAGCAGGTTATCCGACAGCATCTTGCCCTCGCTCATGAGCGGGTCGATTTCGGCCGTGATAATGGTGGTGGGGGGCAGTCCTTTCAGGTCCGCATTTACCAAGTCAATCATTGGGCTCTTGCCGTCGGCGGGGCTGCGCAGGTACTTGTCGAAGAACCACGCCATGAGGTCCTTGTTAAGCGGCTTGGCCTGTGCGAATTTCTGATACGACGGCGTGTTCAGGTTGTAGCCGGCAATGGGGTATACCAGCAGCTGATGCTTGGGCATTTGCACCTTTTTGTCGCGGGCCATCATGCTCACGGCGCAGGCCAGGTTACCACCGGCGCTTTCGCCCGCCACCGCCACACGCTGCGGGTCGCCTTTAATGCTGGCTGCGTTCTTCAGCACCCACTGGTAGGCCGCAAACGAGTCGTTGTGAGCCGTTGGGAACTTGTTTTCCGGAGCCTGCCGATACGCTACCGACACAAATACCGCCCCGGTTTGCTCGGCAAGCCCCCGCACCGACGGGTCGTAGGTATCGAGATTGGCAATAACCCACCCGCCGCCGTGGTAATACACCACCACCGGGAACGGTCCGTTGCCCGACTTGGGCATATAAATCCGCGCTTTCACGCCCGGGGCTACTTCACGGCTCATCGTGTCCAGGCCGGAAGGCGGCATGGGCATGTTGTTTTTTTGCATCAGCGCCATCACGGCATCGGTGGGGCTGGGAGCTTTACGCGCTTCCTGCGCCGTCATTTTGGTTAGGGGCGTGGGCCCGCTCATGCTGGTAAGCTGTTCGATAACGGCTTGCATTTCGGGCATGATGCTCGGCGCCCAGTCGGGCTTAGGGCCGCTGGGCTTCACGGTACGCCGGGTATCGGTATTCGCGGCCTGGTCGGCCGCCGCATCCGCCGATTCGTTAGAGCTGTTGCCCGAGCAGGCAGCCAGCAGGCAAAGCGCGGCGGCGGGCGCCGCCCAGCGGGCCATTAAGGTGACGTGTTGAAACATGTAGCGTGGGTTTGGTTGAGGTCGAAGCTGGGTTTACGCAGAATCACACCCGCTGGCCAACCTCAACCAAACCCGCCTCCGCGGCGGACAGCGCTTTCATGCGTCAGTTGGTCACTGAAGCGTCCTGACGCACCATCACCGGACTGCTTTCCCGGTCCGTTACCGACAGAATCAGCGCTACGGTTTCGGTGGGCTGGTCCCATTGCGGAAAGTGGCCGCAGCGGTCAAACCAGTACAGGGCCGCATCGGGAAAAGCCGCTGTAGCCCGTCGGGCCTGGCTCGGGAAACACACCCGATCCTGCCGGCCCCAGCCAATCACCAGCGGGTGCCGCAAGCTGCCGCGCGGCGCCCCTTCTTGCCGCGGCCCGTACGCCAGGTGGCGCAATAGCTCGTCGAAAGTTGGCGTGTTGGCGAAGCTGCGCAGCTCCGTAAGGGCTACCGCCGCCGGCACTTGCCACGGCCGCGCCGAAAACTGCGCCAGCAGCAGCGTACGCCCTACCGCGTTGCCCGTGAGGGCCGGCAGCAGAGGTTGCAAGCCCCGCACCAAACGCACCGAGCCCGCTACTGAGTAGTAGAAAAACGGCACCTGCCACCCTGCCCAGAACCCACCGGGGTCCAGCGACACCGCCGCCCCTACCACGCCGCGGCGGGCCAGCTCCAGCACCAGCCGCGCCCCCATCGACGAGCCCACGCAGTCGATGCCCACCAGGTCTTGCTCGCGCAGCCAAGCTGCGAAGGCATCGGCAAGGGCATAGAACGAGTTTCCGCCGGGCAGCGGGGGTGTTTGGCCGTGACCGGGCAAGTCCACGGCAATAATTTCGCGGTGCGCCGCCAGCGCGTCGAGCACGGGGCTCCAGGAACACCAGCTTCCGCCAATACCGTGAATAAGCAACAACGGCTTGCCGCTGCCGCGCCGAATGTGGTGCAAGTCCATAAAATGACGTGAGACGTGGGTAGCTCCCTCCTGCCGAGCTCCAGCCGGCAGCGGCACCGCCGGTTTTCGGCAGCAGTTGATCAGTACTACGCAACGGCCCGCCAAAGGGCCGTTGCAGCACCAGTCTTTTACCCTTCTCACTTCCGCTACACGCTACTGAGTGGCCGCCTTCTACCAGCCGACAATCATGTAGCTCTACCGGCGCAATCCGACTATTCGTGCGTATGCAGGAACGCCTGCAGAGCGGCTTTGAACTGATGCACTTCTTCGGCCGTGTTGTAGGGCGCCAGGCCAATGCGCACCCAGCCGCCCTGCGCGCCTACCCCTACTTTATCGACCAGGGTGGTGGCGTAAAAATGGCCGTCGGCAATGCACATGCGGTGGTGCCGGGCAAACCAAGCCGCCACTTCGCGGGAGTTCTGCCCGGCAATGGTGAAGGCCAGCGTGGGGGTTTTGCGGGTGCCAGCCGGCGCCCGGTACAGCTGCACGCGGGGTTCGGCCCGCAGAAACGCTTCCAGGTCGTGGGCCAGGTTCAGCTCGTGGGCATCAATGGCCTCGATGCCTGCGCGCAGCCGTGCCGCCCGCGTGGCGCCCGCGCCCATGCTTTCGATGAACTCCAACGCCCCGAGCAAACCCGCAATGCCCTCGTGGCTTTGGGTGCCGCTTTCCAGCTTGTGCGGAATGTCGGCAGGGGCTGGGGCCAGCTTGTACACGGCCAGCTTCTCGAACAAGTCGGCGGCTACTACCGCCACCCCCACGTGCGGCCCAAAAAACTTGTAGGCCGAACACAGCAGCACGTCGCAGCCCAACTGCCGGAAGTCGATGGACAGGTGCGGCACGGCGTGCACGGCGTCCAGTGCCGTGAGGGCCCCCACTTCCCGGGCCCGGCGGATAATCTGCTCTACCGGCGTTACCGTGCCCGTTACGTTCGAGGACATGCCCACGGCCACCAGCTTGGTGCGCTCGGTAATGATGTGGGCGAGGTTCTCCAACTCCAGCGTGTAGGTTTCGGTGTTTACCGGAATAAAGCGCACAGTGGCGCCGCGGTCCTGGGCCAGCGTCACCCAGGGGTCTACGTTGGCGCGGTGGTCCAGCTCGGTTACCACTACTTCGTCGCCGGGCTGCAGGTAGCCGGCCAGGCCGCGGGCAATGGAAAAAGCCAGCGTGGTCATGTTCGCTCCGAAAGCTACTTCCCGGGCCTGGCAGCCCAGCCAATCGGCCACGGCCTGGCGGGCTTCGTCGAGGAGGGCATCGGTGGCGACGCTGGTGGGAAAAGTGCCGTGCAAATTGGCCATGCCCCCGGTAATGTAGCCCGTCATGCGGTCGAGGGCCTGACGCGCCATTTGGGTGCCGCCGGGGCCGTCGAAATAAATGAGTGGCTGACGGTCGGCGGTGGGTTGCAGGGCCGGGAAATGGGCACGAACGGTGGAGAGGGAAGAGTGGGTCATGCGGAATTTATGCTACTGGTGTCTTAGCAGCCAAGTCAGGGCCAAATAACGACAAGGTGGCGGTACTTGGCAGTTCTGTACCCAAAAGAGCGACGTTAAGCTGCCCCACGAGTACGCTTTGCCTGCTCTACCTGGGAGGATGCGTGAGAGGCTACTGAGCAGTTTGCTGGTTCTGTTAAAAGATGAATTACTGCGCCACAAAAGCCAGTCCACGTAATAGTTTTGTACATTTCCCCGCTTTTGTCCCCATACCAACGGCTACCAATTAATACTTCTTTTTATGCTTTTTGAGTTGCTGCCGCTTAGTTTCGCCGCTGTTTATTTTGATACTTACCGGAAAGCATGTGCAGGGCTGGTTTTGTTTATGGCGTTGGTCGCACCAAATGCCAGTGCTCAGGCTCCTAATTGGCAAATGGCAACGGCAATTAGCCAAACCAGTGGAAGCCGCGCGGAGGTGCGCGCTACTGCTTCCGATGCTGGCGGCCATGTGTACGTGGTCGGCAATTTCAGCGGTACTATTACCTTAGGCAGCGTATCCCTAACTAGTGCGGGTGGCAATGACTTGTTCGTGGCAAAATGGAGTGTAGGTACTGGCAGCTACGTGTGGGCTCAGAGAGCCGGTGGAACGGGCTATGACGAAGCTACCGGCGTGGCCGCAAACAGCACGGGCATTTATATAAGCGGGTATTTTGGGCAAAGCCCTGCCGTTTTTGGCACTACTGTGCTATCAAACAATAGCATATACTCCGACGCTTTCATCACGAAGCTAACGGACAGCGGCACCAGTAGCAGCTTCGTGTGGGCCCGGGCGATGGGGGGCGCTGGCGTGGACGTGGCCAATGGAGTAGCTGTTGAAGGCGCAAATGTGTACGTAACCGGTAGCTTTACAAGTCCCAATTTTAACTTTGGTGGTATCACGTTAACCAATGCCAACGCGGGTCTGTCAGACGCATTTATAGGCAAGTTTACCGATACCGGCAATTATGTATGGGCGTTACGGGGCGGAGGCGATAATGAGGATGCAGCTAACGCGGTGGGTGTGAGCGGTGCAAAAGTGTATTTGGCTGGTAGTTTTTATAGCCCGACAGCTAGTTTCGGAAGCACTACCTTGGTTAACACCGGTTCTAATGGGTTCGACGCCTTCGTTGTGCAACTTACCGATACCGGCATCGGCGTTACTCCCACTTGGGCACGTGCACTGGGTGGGAGCAGTTCTGACGAAGCCAAGGCGCTGACTATGTTGGGTACGGATGTATGCGTAACGGGCTTTTTTTTTGGATCTGCTAATTTCGGCAGTACCACGCTTACGTCAGCAGGCAATTACGACGCTTTCCTGGCCCGGATCAACGACGCCGGTACCGTCAGCTGGGCCGAAAGAGGTGGCGGTGTGGGTAGTGACCAAGGGTTAGCCTTAGCGGCATACGGCACCAATCTGTACGTCACAGGCTTCTTTCAAGGAACCGCTAACTTCGGCAGCACCTTGCTGGTTAACGCCGGTGGTACCGACGTTTTTGTGGCCAAAATTGTTTCGATAGGTGCCACCAACTCCTTCAGCTGGGCACAACGAGCTGGTGGCCCATCTTTTGATTATTCAAATGCCATTGCTGTTAATGGAAACAATGTGTACGTAGGCGGATCAATTGCCCCACCGGCCGAGTTCGGCCCGATTACTTTAACGGGGCCACCAGTTAGTGTGCTTGGGTTTTTAGCCTCTGTTACAGACGTTACATTATCCCATAGGCCATTATTAGCGCTGCAAGGGGTGGGACTGTACCCCAACCCGGCCCACAAAAACGTCACTTTACACATTCCGAATACTCCTAGCGTCCAGCAGGCCACCATTACGCTCTACAATAGCCTAGGTCGTGCCGTTTATCGGCAACAGCTACCGCTTTCACTCGCGGGTACTGCTGAAGTCCCGTTGCCATCCCTACCCGCCGGCTTGTATCGGCTACACGTTCAGGCTGGCGAACAACTTGCCAACCGTGCACTGATGATCCGATAACACCCAGGACCCGGATCATCAGTGCACGGTTGGCAAGTTGTTCGGACAAGACTCTGGACTTGCTCATCTGCCAGCTTAAGCAGTCTACCCCACATACTGCGAAACCGCAGTAAGCTGTAGCTGGGCCCCTAGTTGCGGCCGCTGATTTCCTCCCGAATGCTGCGCAGCATCTGGCTGTCGACGGGCTTGTGTACCAGGCCCGACACCAAGGGGTAGTCTTTGGCCCGCACCGCGTCGGTGGGCGCCAAGGAGGAAGTCAGGATGTAAATCCGGCAGCGTTGGGCCAGCTTTTCCTGGTAAGGCTCCAGGGCGTCCAGAAACTCCCAGCCGTCCATCAGGGGCATGTTCAGGTCCAGAAAAATCACATCGGGCACCCGCGTGGGCAGGGTTTCGTGGAGGTAGTCTAGGGCTTCCTGCGCGCCCCCAAACGAGTGAATATGCTGGGCGAAGCCTTCCCGCTTTAGCAGCAGCTCCGTTAGAAAAACGCTGGTCGAGTTGTCGTCAATCAGTATCGTATGCATAAGATGCTTAGTGTAAATAAATAACGAAGCGGGTTCCCTCGTCTACCTGGCTCTGTACCTCTATGTGCCCGCCCATGGTTTCGATATGGTTTTTCACGAGGTACAAACCCAATCCGCGGCCCGGCTGCTGGGTATGAAACCGTTTGTAGAGCTTGAATACATCGGAGCCGGCACGGGCCAGATCGAAGCCCGAGCCGTTGTCGGCTACCGACACCTGCACGCCGTGCTCGGGGTGGCGTGTGCCTTGTACTGCTATGCGCAGGGGCCGCGTGTGGGAGCGGTACTTAATGGCGTTGGAGAGCAGGTTAAAGAATATGCTGTACAGGTAGGCGCGGTTGCCGTGTACGCTCAAGCCTTCGGCTAAACTCAGGTGCACCGTGCCGCCACATTGTTCCAGGGGTTCCTGCAGGGTGTCGATGGCCTGCGTGAGTACATCGGCCAGCAGCACCTGCTCGGGCGGCGCCACGCCGGGGGTGTCGCGAATGGCCAGAATGGTGTTCAGGTCCTGCAGCACGCCGTCGAGCTGCAGCACGTTGGTTTGCAGGTGCTCGAGCGTCAGGCCGAACTCGGGCCGGGCGGGCTCCATCGACGACAGCAGATCCACGAGGCCCATGAGGTTGGCCAGCGGCGCGCGCAGGTTGTGCGACACGATGTAGGTGAACTGCTGCAGGTCGTTGTTTTGCCGGTAGAGCTCTTGGTGCGCCTTCACGCGGTCGGTCACGTCGGAGAAATACACCGACAGGCCTTCCTCCGAAGGAAAGGCTTTAACATCGAGCCACCGCTGCACGCCGTCCAGAAAAGCCTCGAAATGCACGGCCTGGCGCTGGGTTAAGGCGTGCTCGAACTGCTGGTGAAATACGCCGCCCAGTTCCTTCGGAAACACGCTCCACAGGGTACGGCCCAGCAGCTTCTCGCGTTCCGTGTGCAGCAGCCGCTCTACCTCGCCGTTCACGTAAGCAAAGCGCCAGTTGTGGTCCATGAGAAAGAAGGCGTCGGTCAGGCTCTCAAAAATGGTGTTGAGCTTGCGTGCCTGCTGCTGAATGATGTTTCGGGCGGCGGTATCGTCGGAAATGTCGCGGGCCACCATGTGCACGGCCCGCACGGAACCGTCTACCATCAGGGGCACTTTGGTGATGTCGAAAACGCGGGGCTCGGCGTCTGCAAACTGCACCTCGGCATCGAAACGCACCTTGGTACCGCGGATTGCCTCGGCCAACTTTTCGTTAAACAGCGCGTGCAAGTGCGGGGGCAGAAAATCGGTGAGCGGGTGGTTCAGTACCTCCGCTTTGGATTTCCGCAGCAAGTCCAGAAAGGCCGAATTAGCGTCCAGAATCACGCCGGCTGCATTCTGAAATAGAATCAGATCGGGGTTGTTTTCGAACAACGACCGGAAACGCTGTTCGCTTTCTACTAACTGCACGCTATTCTCCATGAATTGGTAAGCAAGTAGGTGCTTGTTCTGCGATGCTACAAGCAGCCTTGTCATACGGGAGGCCTTGCATTTAGTAGCTCCACGCTTCGAGAAATTCGCTGCGGCAGACCAGCTCAACAGCACAGGCCTAGCCCATTCCACGGGTGGTGGAAGGGCCTTTCTCCGCCGCTGCGGCCAGGTAATTCCCGCGTGGTTAAGGGCTGCCGAAAGCGGATACCACTTACGCGCTTTCTTGCCCGGGCAAGCGTACGGCAAAGCAGTGCCACCCCGCATACCACAACCGGCCGGACCCGGTGCGCTCTTTTGCACCTGATCCGGCCGGTTGTGGTATGCGGGGTGGCAGCGGTTTTAGAGTCCGAGGTCGTACACCGCCCGTCCGCTTTCTTTCAGGTCCAGAGCCGAACCGTCTACTTTGCGGAACACCCACTTGAGGCCTTTGGCGTTAGCCGGCACCTGGTAGTAGATAGGCCCGGTGCCCGATTTTCCGGGGGCGCGGCTGCGGTCCAGCTGCGTAGCCGTTTCCATGCTAGTGCCCGCCGTAGCCATAATTTCTTTGCCATTGGCATCGAGCACCATGGTGTGCATGAGCGTGGACAGGTCGCGCAGTTTGCTTGTGCCGTTTTCCCAGGTCATGTTTACTACCACATACTCGTGCCCGGCCTTGGGCTTGTTGCCGAAGTCGCCTTCGGTAGCCGTTTTCACGCTGTTCACGCGCACTAGCAGCGAATCTACCAGGGCTACGTCGCCCACGGCGTACAGCTCTTTCTTGGCGCCGGCCGTTAGGTGCGGCTCACCATCGGCGGCGGCAGCGGCAGCCGGTGCGGCTGGGGTTTCGGCCGGCGTGGTTTCGGCGGCTTCGGCCTCGGCGGTGGTTTCTTCGGTGGCGTCGGTCTCGGCCGTAGCCGATTCAGAGGGCGAGCTACACGCGGCGAAGGCCAGCAGGCCCAGTAGCAGGGCCGAGCGGTAATAATGCAACATAAGGGAAGGAGAAAGGGGGATGGAAAAGCTAATATAAGTGCCCGCCAGCTCCGGCAATAGTGGTTGACGGCAGCAATAGTAGTAATATTCTGAAAACCTTCAGTCCGGTTTAACTCCTATAATGCCGTTTCGGCGTCATTTCTACCCCCTACTCAGCTACCCAACTCCCAAAAACGAGTTCAGTCGGGCGGCCTACGCACCGCTGGTTTTGGGGGCCAAACAGCTAAATATTCCAACTTCACGAAACCGCTTTAATTCTCCGCCGGGCACGCGCCTCATTTCAGCGCAGAAGCCCGACTGCCAAGCTTGTCTTTCAGCTTATTGCGAAATTATCCGCGCATTCTTTTATCCTTCGTTTCCCAGCCGCTCCGCTATGTTCAAGGCCCTGTATTCCGACAACATCACCCTGCACCTCATTAACGAAGACAACCTGGCCGAAATAGCCACCCTTTTCCAGGGTTTCCCCGATTCGCAGCCGATGCTGGAAGAGCTGTTCCGCAGCTACGTGCCCGCGTACGACAAAGGCCGACGCACCAACTTCGGGTTTTACTCCTTGTTAGGCGACGAGCTGGCCGGCATGACCCTGCTTACGGTGGACAGCTGGGAGGAAAAGAGCGGCTCTACCGGCGCCGATGTGTTCGAGCACATGCGCGGGCGCGGCGTTACGCCGCGCAGCAAGCCGCATTTGTTTTACCTGGCTTTCGAAATGCTGGGCCTGAATCGGGTGGCCACGGGCATGCGCGTTTCCAACGTCTCCTCAAAACGCTCCATTGAGAAAACCCCGGGCTTTCAGTTCGAAGGGGTGATGCGCGAGTCGGGCGTGAACGACGCGGGCGAGTTCGAGGATGAACTGCTTTACGCCATTTTGCGCCGCGACTGGGCACAGCTCTACGACAAAAACCTCGTGCGCGTGCTGATGTAGCCCCCGGCCCGCTTACTTGTCCAGCTCGGCCACAATTCGCTTCGCCGTGCCGTTGGTGGGGTCCAGTTGCAGGGCGCGTTTGTAGCTGAGCAAAGCTTTCGGCTTGTCGCCCTGCTTGTAATACGCCTCGCCCAAGCTGTCGAACACATTGCCCGATTGCGGAAACAACTCGGTGTTGCGCTCAAATACCACCACCGCATCCGCCGTTCGGCTCTTGCCCAAGTAGTAGTAGCCGATTTCGTTCAGGGTTGACTCCTCCTCGAAACCGTATTCCTGGCTTTTGGTGGCGCGCAGGGTTTGGTAAAAGGTCAGAAGCTGGCGTCCGTCGAGGCTATCCAACTTGGTGGAGAAAGTCCGGAGTACCGATTTTTTGGGCTGCACGTAGGGCTTGCCGTCCAGAATGGCCTGAATGGCCGCGTTGTACTTGCCGAGGTTGTTGTTCTTGTTGTTGGTAAGTAAGAGCACGGTGCGGCCGTTGCTTACGTTGCTCACCAGCAGGGCTTGGTAATTCGAGCTGGTGCCGTCGTGTATGTGCTCGGTTACCTTGTTACCAACCATGCTTCCGCGCCCAAGGCCGGCCTGCTTACCGGGCTCCACCGGAATCAGAATGGCGCGGGTAGCCTCTGGCCCGATGAGCTTGCAGCCGGTAATGGCCTGCTCCCACTTGTAGAAATCGGCGAGGGTTACGCTCGTCCAGCCGGAAATGGGGTACGTCAGTGGGTCTTGCTGGCGGCTTTGGTTGTAGGCCCTGGCCATAAAAGCATCCTGCTCCATTGGGTCGACTACGGCCTGCTTGATCCCGGCAGGTTTCAGCAGCCGCTGTTCCACGAATTGCTTAAACGTGAGGCCGCTTACTTTCTCAATGATGCGACGCTGCAAGAACACGTTGTTGTTGTTGTAAGCGTAATTGCTGCCGGGCTCGAAGTCCAGCTTTTGCAGCTGCATCAGGTCCCGCAGGTTGTCCTCGTCGCTCTTCACGGTTTTCCAGCGCACATCGGGCAGCCCGCTGGTGTATTGCAGCAGGTGCCGGATGCTAACGGTGTTTGCCCAGGCCGGTAGCTGCGGCAGGTATTTGGCCACTTTGTCGTCTAGCTTCAGCTTGCCCTGCTCCTGCAGCAGCATAATGCCCACGGCGTTAAATTCCTTTGCAATGGAGCCGATGTGGAAGCGGTGCTGCGCGGTGAGCTTGGTTTTGCGCGAGGCATCGGCAAAGCCCAACGCCGCGGAATAGATGACCTTGCCGTTGTCTGCCACCAGCACGTTGCCGTTGAACAGTTCCAGCTCATTGGCGCGGCGCATGAGCGAATCTATTTTGCCTACTGCGGTTTGCGTGCGGGGCACCTGGCTGGGCACTGGCCGGCCGGATACAGCCGCCGCGGGCGGCCAGGCCGAACCCGGCATGAACGTAGTTAAGCTCAAGGGCAGCAGCAAGGCAGCTAGTTTCATCGGGAGGTAAAAATGGGTAGGGAAGAATACAAAGGCGCCAGCCCAGACGGCACTGCCCAAACGCTAGGCAAGCGGTTAGGAAGCTTTCGTTCTGGGTGCGGCAGATTAACGCCGGACACCGGCACAAATAAAACGAATAGGTGTATGGCAAGCGCTGAAGCCGGTCGTTCTGCTCTCTTGCTTCGAAAAAGAGCCGAGGCCAGCACTTAAGCCAGCTCCCGGTTGAATTTCTCGCGGTACTGTTTCGGCGAGAGGCCGGTAATGCGCTTAAACGCCACGCGAAAGGCTTTGGGGTCGGAGTAGCCCACGTGGTACATCACCTCGTTTACGTTCTGGCGCGAGGATTCCAGGCTGTTTTTGGCCGCTTCTATCTTCACCCGCTGAATATATTCGACCACCGAGTTAGCCGTGGCTTTCTTAAAGCGCCGCTCCAGGTTGCGGCGGCCCAGGGCCAGCATGTCGGCCAGCTGATCCACCGTCAGTTTTTGCTGGTAGTTGTCCTCGATGTAGGTCTGCGCGCGTTTAATGGGCTCGTCGCCGTGCTCTTTCTGCCCGTTAAACACCACGAATGCCGATTGGCTGACGCGCTCAATGTCAATCTGAAATACCTTGGCGCAGGTCACGGCCATTTCGCGGCCGGCGTACTTCTCAATCAGGTACAGTACCAGGTTCAGGTAGGAAAAGGCGCCGCCGCTGGAGTAAATGCCGTGTTCGTCGGTAATGAGTTTGTCTTCTACCAGCTGCACCTGCGGGTACAGGGCCCGGAAGTAGTGCGCCGCGGCCCAGTGCGTGGTGCACTGCCGCCCGTCGATGAGGCCGGTAGCCGCCAGAATAAACGCGCCCACGCAAAGGCTGGCCACCTCGGCGCCCCCGCGGTACTGTTGCACAATCCAAGGCAGAAAGTCGCGGTTGGCCTCCAGCGCCTTTTGCAGGTCGCCGTCGATGGCCGGAATCACCACCAAGTCGGTTTGGGGCACATCGTGCAGCAGCTTGTCGGTATGCACTTGGTACATGCCGCCGCACACCGGCGTGTCGTGGCTGAGGCCTACCAGCTGCACCTGAAACAAGGGCGGCTTGCCCAGGCGCTGCAGCAGCGCGTTGACTTCGGAGAAAACCAGCCGGGGGCCCTCAATGCTGCCCAAAATGGCTCCTCGGGGTACCAGAATTGCAATGTGCTTCATGGCGCGGGGGTTAGCAGTGGAATGTCGCAAATTACCCTTTAATCGTCGCATTTAGCTCCGTTATCGGGCATAATTGCTAATAATTTTGGCACACAGTCAATCATCCACAATTCTTTAGCAAAAGACCCATGAAAAGCCAACCCACCACCGCCTTGTACTGGATTACCACCCTCGTGTTTTCTGCCTTCATGCTGATGTCGGGGGTTACAAATTTCCTAGAAACCTCCGAAAGCCAGGAAGTAATGAAGCAGTTGGGCTACCCCATGCACGTGCTGCGGGTTATTGGGCTGGGCAAAACACTCGGGGCCCTGGCCCTGCTGCAAACCCGCTTCCGCACCCTGAAGGAATGGGCCTACGCTGGGTTCACCTTCGACCTTATTGGGGCCGCCGTGGCCTGGGGTGACACCACTGGCGAGGCTATGGCCGTGGTATTTCCGCTGCTGTTTCTGGCCTTTATGGCCGTTAACTACCTGCTCTGGAAGAAAATGGAACGGCTGCGCGCGTATCGTGCCGCTGGGGCTCCCGCCGAGCAGCCCCTGGCGGCCGAGCTGGCTGTGTAAACACGTCTTTCCGGGAGGCAGCACCGTTACCTGAAATTTTCGGTACCGAGGAGCTTAGCCACATTGTGCCGGTCCTTAAGCTCCTGGATCGATCAGCAACCCCGCGAGAACAGCCCTGGAAAGCATTTCGGGGCGGAAACGCATGGTGCTATACCATCCGTTTCCGCCCCGAATTTATGCTAGCCGTTATGGCTTCTTTGCTCAGCGTGCTAGTAGTACTTAGTACTGCGAAATGAAGGCAAAGGCCTGCAGCGTGTACATAGGGGCCGACGAGAAGTGGTTGCCGCCCTGAATGGGCCGCAGCTCTACCTGGGTGGCGCCGCGGGCACGCATGGCGCGGTAAGCGTCTTCGGAGTTAAAGTACGGCACGTAATCGTCGGCGGTGCCGTGAAACAGGGCCAGCGGCGCCCTGGGCTGCCAGTCGTGCACGTCGTTTTCGCGGAATGCGGTAGCCAGCTGCTGGTCGGTGCTGCCGAGCACGGCCTGCCGGAAACCGGGCGTGAACAACTGCTGCGCCTGCTGCGGCACCGTGCCGAAGGGGTTGGCCTGCAACTGGGTCGCGTACGGCTGATTGAAATAGTACGACAACGGCCGGTTCAGGCCGTGTACGCGGTTGTAGGTATCGAGCACCCATACGTAGGAACTGAGGAAGTTCAGGGGCTGCGTGGAGTTCAGGATGTAGTTAGCGAAGGCCGTTTTGTGGTAGGCTCCCGCGCCGGGGGCGCTGGCCGTTACGGTAAACTCGGCGGCGTGCTTTTCCTCCAGCAGCTTGTGCAGGGCCATGGTAGCGAAACCGCCTTCGGAATACCCCAGCAGGAAGGTTTTCTTGTTGAGGGCGCGGTTTTCTTTGGCGCAGAACTCACGCGTGGCCCGCAGCATATCGGCCGAGGCCGAGGCCAACGAAGCGGCGTGCTCGTAGGGATGCGGCAGGGCCTTGGAAGCACCGTAGCCAATGTAGTCGGGCGCCGACACCACATAACCCGTGGACGCCAGCACCGACACCGCCGACCATATCTCGCTGCTCTGGCTGTAGTACGATGGCGCCCGGTTTTCCTCGTCGGGCTGAATGGTGCCGTGCTGGTAGCTAAGCAGCGGCACCGCCTGGCTGGTTACGGGCACCAGCACCGCACCCGAGGCCGTTACGGCTTGGCCGTCGGTATTACGGGTGGTGTACGTGAGCTTGTATACGCGAATGGGGTAGTTCACCAGCGCCCCGGCCAGCGGGATATTAGCTACCCGGCCGGCCAATACGATGGGGCTGTATTCGCCCACCAGCGTACTGCTCACCAGTACCGTTTGAGGAGCCGTTTCTACTTGCGGCTCGGCGGCCTCTTTGGTGCAGCTTAAGCTGATGGCCGAGCTGAAGCCCACCCATAGCAGGAAGGTGAAGCGCGTCAGGTGCAAGGAAAATTTTCGTTGTAGCACGGGCAGGGTTTAAAATGCTTGTGGGCTTACAACAACGCAACGCCCAAAAGATTCGCTCAGCGGCGCAACTACTTACGGCCGGTGCCGCACCGCAATGAGAGCGGCACCGGCACCGGGCTACCCGGCAATATGCGCACCCGCGTAATTATGCTTATCCTTATTGGCCGAAAAACTACTTCCGCTCCTGTAACCCTTTACCGCATGAAGCTTTCCTACTCGCCACTGTTGCTGGCTGCCGTACTGCTCGCCAGCAGCTGCAACCAAACCCCTACCGAACAGCCGGCCAACGCACCCACCGAAACCACGCCCGAGCAGCAAGGCGCGGCCACCGCGCCCGCGCCCGGCACCGCCACCACCGAAACGCCCGCCGCGGCAGCTCCGGCAGCCCCGGCTGCCCAGCCCGTGCAACTTTCGTTTCGTTTCAAGCCCGTGAAAGACGCCGACCCGATGATGCCCAAAACCAACGTGTTTTTGGTGCTAAAAGGGGGTCAAGACAAGGAAATTGACCTGGGTCGCGTAACCGGCAAACCCGATGTGGTGGACGAAGCCAAAGCCCAGCGGGCCGGTTTCCCCGGCGGCATGATTATCGGGTTCCGCAGCTACGACCCCAACAGCGGCACCGGCGACGACCTAGCCGTGCTACAGGGCGTGGGCGGCCGCCTCCAGATTCTGCAGCGCCGCGTAGACGAAACCGCCGACCAGCCCGGCACCTTCCAAACCGCGCGCGAAATTCCCATGCCCGCCAACACGCAATTACAGGCGGCCCCTACGGCCAAGAAGTAGCGCGTCGGGTTGCCCATAAACCAACACACCGGGGGCGGTGCGGCCGATGCCGCACCGCCCCCGGTGTGTTGGTTTATAACGGCTGAGGCTGCTATTCGGCCTTCACGTTTATCAGGTTTTTGGCAATGTAGCTGAGCGCGGAGTTCGTGCTTTTTTCCTCTTCCAGAGTGCCTTCCAGTATGTGGGCCACCTGCGTGAGTCCCAACTCGTGGGCCATGTACGCGGCCGTGCCGTAACCCGCTATTTCGTAATGCTCTATCTTCTGAGCGTCGCCGATCAGGGCAGCATCCAGGGCTTCGGGAGACGCATCAGCGTGCATCAGCTTCTCGGCTTCGGCCATAATACCCTCTATACCGGTGCTTATGCGGCCATCGGGTGCAATATCGAGCAATCGGGCCGCCTCCTTAAGCCGCTCGCACTGCCGCTCGGTTTCGTTGAGGTGTTTCTCGAAAGCCCGTTGCAGCTCGGGACTTTGGGCTTTTTGAATCATGCGCGGTAACCCGCGCATAATCAACTGTTCGGCGCTGTACAACACCTGCACCTCATGGCACAGTAAATCGTGAAGGTTTTGGATGTGGTTCATAGCGGTAAGGAGTTGGGGTTGAGCACCCTTGGCTACGGGCCGCTAACGGGGTGGGTTTGTAGTGCCGAGTTTGTCCAACGGCGTTCTTTCAACCTGCCTCCACCATAAAAAACGGGCGCCCCGGCATGAGGCGCCCGCTGTTAAACTGAGCTGTAGTTAACCGCTGCCCGGGGCTTAGTCGCACACACCATCCACGGAGCACGAGCCGCCGGCGGTGCTGATTTCCTGCAGCGCAGGCTTGGGGTTAAACTCGTCCCACACCTTCTCCAGCACTTCCTGGAACAGCTCGGCAGGCTGCGCGCCCGACACGGCATACTTGTCGGCAAACACGAAGTAGGGCACGCCGCGCACCCCAATCTGGCGGGCCTGGTATTCGTCGTGGCGAACGTCCTGGGCAAACTCGTCGGACTCCAGCACGCGCGTTACCTCCTCGGCCGGCAGGCCCAGCTCGGCGCCTATGCGCTGCAGCGTGGCTTGGTCGTCGATGTTCAGGCCTTCTTCCAGGTAAGCCTTGAAAAGACGCTCCTTGGCGGCATCCTGCCGGCCGTGCTGGGCCGCGAGGTGCACCAGGCGGTGGGCCCGGAACGTGTTGGCCGGTACGGCGTGGTCGAAGTTAAAACGTAGGCCCAGCTCGGCGGCCGACTGGGTCATGTTCGCGCTCATTTCCTTGGCCCAGGCCAGCGGCTGGCCGTATTTGGCGGCCAGCTTTTCGTAGAGGTTGCCGCCGGGCTCGGTGCGGGCTTGGGCGTCGAGCTCGAAGCTGCGCCACACGATTTCCACGGCGTTGCGGTGGGGGAATTGGGCCAGGGCCTGCTCGAACCGGCGCTTGCCGATGTAGCAGAACGGGCACACGATATCGGACCAGATTTCTACTTTCATTTTTACGGAATTTGGGGCATAAGCCCGTTAACGGCCGAAAGGTTTACCGGCGCCGCAGGGTGCGGCCTCCGCTTTGGCACGTAGCATTGCTCTGAAACGCGGCCGGAGCCGGGGTGGTTCAGCCTGCTTTTGGGTGAAGACGGTGGCGTTTTCCCGCTGGCGTTTTGGCAACCGAAACGCCTTTTTCACTGCCTCTATTCCGCGGTTGCATCACGTTCAGCCAGCGAGCCACCTACCGAGCTGACCGAATAGCCCGAGGCGAATTGCGCCACCACCGCCCAATGCTCCCGCTACGCCCTAGCTTTGCCGCATGGTTTATTTGCTGGTCCGTTTCGTGGGTTTGATTGCTGCTGGCGGCCTGGTTGGGTTGATGAGCGGTTGCGTGCAGCGCGTGTATTCCACCCACGAACCAGACAAACCAGCCTTGGCGGCCCACCGCACCGTGGCCGTATTGCCGTTTTACGTGCGGCTGGAGCGCCCTTGGGTCGAAGAATTTGCGGCCGCCCACGCCGTAACGCCCGCCGAACTGCGCCAGCGCCAAGCTGCTGAATGTCGTGCGCTGGCCTATGCTCTGCAAACCGAGCTACTGGCGCGACTGCAGCGCCAGCGCCCCGGCTACACGGTGCAGTTTCAGCCCGTGGCCGAAACCAACCAGCGGCTGGAACGCGCCGGCATTCCGTTCGACAGCCTGAACTACCGCAGTACCGAGGAGCTGCAGCGGATTTTGCAGGTCGATGCCGTGCTCATGGGCCAAACCAAGCTGGTGCAGTCCCTGCCGGCGGCCCTTGCCCTGATGATGCGCCTGGACATGCCCGAGGTGGATACGCCGCCGAGCGAAACCACCTCGCACCTGCTGCTCTACGACGGCCGCACCGGGCGCCGGGTGTGGCAGTTCGACCACCAGCTCACCGGCAAAGGCAGCCTGGCAGCACCCTCCCTGGCGAAGGACCTGATGCGGACCGCGGGCCCGACGTTTCCTTACCAGCGCTGAGCGTTTCTCCACAAACCCACTTTGTTTTCCACAGCTGCTCGGTCACCCTAACCCGAAAACGCGCGCCCCTTCCAAGCGCTACCGACGGTGTAAGGAGTTACATGCCGAGAGCAGGTTGCCTTTCCACGGCCCGCTAGCGTATGTTGCGGCATGCCCGCCGCCCCTGTTCCTGCCCCCGATTCGCCCTTCCGCACCCTCCGCATTACCGAGGTACGCCCGGAAGCGCCCGACGCCAAAACCTTCGTTTTAACGCCTACCGACGGCCAGCCCCTGCCCTACCAGGCCGGGCAGTACCTCACGCTGGTGCATTCGCAGCCCGGCCTCGAAAGCGTGCGACGTTCTTATTCCATCAGCTCCTCGCCGGCGCTGGCCGAGCCGCTGGCCATAACCGTGAAGCGCGTGCCCAACGGCCTGTTCTCGCGCCGCCTGATTGACAACGCCCAAGCCGGCGACTTGCTGGTGAGCAGCGGCGTGGGCGGCTTTTTCACCCTGCCCGAAACCCTGGAGCCCTACCAGCAACTGGTGCTGCTGGGCGCTGGCAGCGGCATCACACCGTTGTTTTCGCTGCTGAAAACCGCTTTGCAGCTGCACCCACACTTGCGCGTGTTGCTGCTTTACAGCAACCGCACGCCCGCCGAGGCTATTTTTCACGATGCCCTGCACCAACTGGCCCGCCAGTTTCCCGTCCGGCTGCACATCGAGTGGATTTACAGCTCCAATCCCGACCTGCACCGCGCCCACCTGCACAAAGAGCTGCTGAAAACCCTGGTGCGCCAGCACGCGCCGGCGGCGCCCACCGCCACACTGGCATTTTTGTGCGGCCCGCTGAATTACATGCGCATGGGCACGTACGGCCTGCGGGAGCTGGGCATTCCGCCCGAAAACCTGCGGCGTGAGCTGTTCAACACCGAAGCCGCCACCGTGCCCCACACCGTGCCGCCCGATACCGCCGCCCGCACTGTAACCGTACAGCTGCGCGGGCAACTCCACCGCTTTGTGGTGCAATACCCGCGCACCATTCTGCAGGCCGCCCGCGACCAAGGCCTCATGCTGCCCTATAGCTGCGAAGCCGGCCGCTGCGGAAACTGCGTGGCGCGCTGCACCGCCGGCCAGGTATGGATGAGCTACAACGAGGTGCTGACCGACCGCGAAACCAGCCGCGGCCTCGTTCTCACCTGCACCGGCTACCCCGTTAACGGCGACGTGACCTTGGAAATAGCGCTGTAAAGCGGAACAAGCGCAATCCAGTTCCGCGCTGTCCCATCCGAATCAATTTGGCTTCTCGTATGTTCTGGCTATGATGATGAAACGCCTGCTTTTCCTGATGCTGGCTGCCGTGGGCGCCGCCAGTTGCGACGCCGGTTCCGGCAACCCCGTTACCGCCGCTATAGCCCAGGCCGATGGCCGCGACCACCGCTTTGCCGAACTGCCCAAGCAGCTGCCCGGCGAGGCTGTAGCTACCTTCGCCAGCGGCTGCTATTGGTGCACCGAGCACGTGTTCGAAAGCCTGAAAGGAGTACGCACCGTAATATCGGGCCACTCGGGCGGCACGGCCGTGAGCCCCACTTACGAGCAGGTATACCGTGGCGGCACCGGCCACGCCGAGGCCGTGCAGGTGTACTACGACCCCAAGGTTATTAGCTTCCCCACCCTGCTGCGGGTGTTTTTCGTGCAGCACGACCCCACCACCCTTAACCGCCAGGGTCCCGATTCGGGCGACGAGTACCGTTCCGTCGCGTTCTACCGCACGCCCCAGGAAAAGCAGCAGATCGAGGCCGAAATCAAGCGCGTAACGGCCGCCAAGCGCTATGCTAACCCCATTGTGACCGAAGTAACGGCTTTCAAGGTGTTTTACCCCGCCGAACGCTACCATCAGGACTACTTCAAAAACAACCCCAACGACCCCTACGTGCGCAACGTTTCCACGCCGCGCTTCAACAAGTTCGCGAAGGAGTTTCCGCAGCTCATCAAGCCCGAAGCCTAGGCCTACTTCCGATTGTTTCACAACGCAACGCCCCGCTTGGTTACCCAAGCGGGGCGTTGCGTTTTCAGGCCCTGCGTTTACCGTTAGTGGCCTGACTTCAGCCTCATTTTCAGCTGCCATTGAGGCGCTAAATACCAATATCCAGCACCAGCGGGTCGATTTGCCAGGTTTTGCGGTAAGTGTCGTACACGGCACGCACGCCGGTTTCCAAGGGCGTGCGCAGGCGCAGCACGTTGAACACCACCGAGGCGCTGCCGCCCACGTTCCGGTAGTTGTAACGCCCAACAAAACGCCCCTCCACGTTGCGGCCTTGGGCAACATCGGCAAAGCCGGTGGCCTTAAAGCGCTGTATGTACAGCCAACGGCCGAGGCTCCAGTGCGTATCGGCTAAAGGCAGGCGGTAATCGACGCTGGCGGTTTGCAGGCGGTCGAAACCCACGTAGCTGGAGCCGCGCGGAAAGAACACGCCCGCGCTAAACAGGTACTGCCGCTGCTGCTGCCACTGGTAGCCACCGCGCACCCGCACCGAATGGTGCTTACCGATGCCGGGCAAAAACACGCTGCCCAGCGCCGCGTACTGGGTGGCATCGAGGCCGCGGCCGAAGGGCGTGGTACGCCAGGTAAGCAACAGGCTTTGCCCGGCGCGCGGCCCCACGTCGCGGGTGCTTTGCCGCAGCTGCCGCACGTAGCTGAAGGTGGTTTGCACGGCGTTCAGCGGGCGGTTCGGGCCCACTTCGTCGAGGAAGCGCACGGGCAGGTCGTAGCCGCTTACTTGTTCGTGCAGGTAGTACACGCCCAGGCTCATGGCCTCCAGGTATTTCGAACGCGTGAGGGTGAGCGGCAGGCGCAGGCCGGTGCTCAGACGCGTACTGCGCCATTGGTCGCGGTAAATCTGACCTTGGTAGAGCACACCCGCGTTGCGGCCGCCGTGGGTCAGGTCGAAGTCGAACACCGGGAAGCGACCCTGGTAGCTTAGGCCGGTGAAGAGTGCGGCGGTACGCTCGTTTTGGTCGTAGCTCACGCCGGCAATGGCCTGAGTGGTGTTCAGCAAGTCCTGCGACCGTACGCCCACGCTCAGGCCGTTGCCGGCCGGGCTTTGCACCAAGCCGTAGCTGAACACGTTGAACGCATGGCGCAGCGGTGAGTAGCGGGTTACTGGAAACGAACGGCGCCCGAGCGAGTCACCGGCCGGCAGCAACTCGCCCACCTGCTGAGCGCCCGGGTCGCGGGCCGTCATGGATTCGGCGTAAGGCTGCGGGGCATCGGCGGCAGGCGGCGTTACCGGCTTCCAAGCGGCTACATCGAGCGGCATTTCCACAATGCGGCTGCCCTGGGCGCGTTGGTCGTGGAAGACGAGGTGGCGGCCGTCGGGGGCCACGGCGGCGTGGTAGGCGCCCAGCGGCCGGCTGGTTACCTGGTAGGTTTGGCCGGTTTCGCGGTGCACCGCAAACACGTTATCGATACCCGACTGCGGCGAGTTGTAGAGCACGTATTCGCCCCAGGGCTGCGGGTTGGTCAGGTTCACGTTGGCCACGGGCAGCAGCGCCCGGGCCGTGCCGGTAGCGGCGTCGATTACCTCAATGGTTTTGCCGCCGCGCTTCAGGGTTACCGTTACCAGCTGCCGGCCGTCGGGCGTCCAGCGGGGTTGCAGGTAGAAGTCGTTTTGCGGGTTGGGCAGGGTTTGCTGCACGGCGCCGGTTTGGGCATCCAGCAGCACCAGGGCGTGGTGGTAGGCAGTATCGGTGGTGGTGGCTACCAGGCGCTGCCCGTCGGGCGAGAAAGCGGCGGCGGTGTAGCGGCTGCGGGTGGTCAGGCGCGTGAGCTGGCCGGTGGCTACGTCCAGCACGCGCAGCTCGGAATACACTTGCTGCCGCCAGCGCGGGTGGTACCGAAACTCCGGCCACACCAGCTTGCCGGCGGCAACCGACAGCATTTCGGGGAAGTTGGCCAGGCCCGGTGCAAACACGCGGCGTTCCTTGCCGCCCTGCCGGCTCAAGAGCACAAACTGCGGAATGTCGCCGAGGCCGGTTTTCACGGCCAGCACAGTGCTGTCGGTCAGGTACTGCGGATACTGGTAGTTGGTGTATACCTTGGTGCCGGCCTGCCCGTTTAGCTCGCGCGCATCGGTGACTTGCAACCCTTGCTGCTGCCTGCGCCAGGTAGAGTCCAGCTCGGCCATGCTGCGGGCGTACAGCTCTTCCACCCGCAGGCCGGTGGCGTGCTTAATGCCGGCCGAAAACGAGAACGGGTAGAACGGAAATTTGTAGTAGTGGTCGAGCGCAGCGTCCCACACGTTGGGCCCGTAGTGGGTTTTCAGGTACGAGGTCAGGAAGTAGCCCAGCTCGTACCAATCGGGTACCTGGTCGCGGAACGAGCCGTTCACGGCCTTCTGGTAGTTGTAGCGGCGGCCGGCCAGCTGGTTGGAGCGCAGGCCCACCCCAAAATCGGGCATGCGGCCGCGGCCACTGCGCGTGAGGGCGGTTTCGGCCCCCACGGCGTCGCCCTCGAAAAACCACGGCGGCATGCCCACCGACATGACGCCCAGGGCGCCGTCGCCGAGCAGCGGGTGCAGCACGCGCCCGAAGCCCTGCCGCGCCTTGCTGAACTGGGCCACGTGGCGGAATTCGTGGGCCACCAGCTGATCGAGCCAATCCACGGTGCCCACCGAGCGTTGCTGGGGCGGCGTGGTAAAAAACTCGGAATGCCAGGGCAGAAACGTAACGAAGGCGTTGCCGATGGTGGTTTGATTTTGCAGCACCACCGGCACTCGGTGCGCCGACACGCCCAACGACGCGCCACCCGGGCCGTGCACCTGCTCCAGCCGCCGGGCCGTGCGCTGGGCCGCCGAATCGAAGCCGGCGGGGTAAATCACCCGAAAGTGCGGCGTGCGGATTTGCTGCCAGCGCAGAGCGGGCCGGTTTTGGTCGAGCACGGGCAGCGACTGGGCGCCGGCCGAAGCGGCGAGCAGCACGGAAGCGGCGACGGAAAGGAAAGCGGAAAGTCGGAGCATTACCTGTAAAGCTGGCCCGCGCCGGGCGCATTTGCAACCCGGCTGGCACGGCGTCTGTCGGGCACCAAGAGCCACCGGAAAGAAGCAGCCATTTGCTTTACGTTTTTTCAACTCCCAGAAAACGTAGAGCAAAAAAGCGAGTGAATTTGCTTTACGTTTTTTTAGAGACTGAAAAACGTAGAGCAAAAAAGCGGCGCCGATTTGCTTACCGATTTTCGCGGCCTAAAAAATCGGTAAGCAACCAGCCGGGCCTGCCGCCCCTAGGGGGCCCGCGCCAAAACGCCCGCCGGCTTCTGGGCAGAAACCGGCGGGCGTTGGCTTTTCAGACCTTTTAACTGCGCCTAAGCGCAGCGTGAGGCTAGTTGGGCATTACCACTTTGTCGATTACGTGAATCACGCCGTTGCTCTGAAGCACGTCGTAGGTCGAGATGGTCGATACGTTGCCTTTCTCGTCGGTCAGCACTACGTTTTTCGGGCCGTTCATGGTGGCCTTCAGTGTGCCGCCGCTTACGGTTTTTAGCGAAGCAGTGCCTTTGCCGGCCTTAATGGCGGCCGTGATTTTGTCGGCGGTCATGTTGCCCGCTACCACGTGGTAGGTCAGGATTTTGGTGAGCGTGGCCTTGTTTTCGGGCTTCACCAGGGTTTCCACCGTGCCGGCGGGCAGGGCGTTAAAAGCCGCGTTGGTAGGCGCAAACACCGTGAAAGGGCCTTTGCCCTGCAGCGTTTCCACGAGACCAGCAGCTTTTACGGCGGCCACCAGCGTGGTGTGGTCTTTCGAATTTACCGCGTTTTCCACGATGTTCTTGTTGGCGTACATGGCCTCGCCGCCCACCATCACGGTGCCGGCCGGCGTCATTTTAGCCTGGGCCGAAACCGACGTGGTAGCAGTGGCGCCTAACAGGGCAACGAAAGCGAGGGAAAGCAAATGCTTTTTCATGGGAACTGGAAGAGGATGTTGGAGAGTTGGCGGCATTTACGGCCGGGTTTAGCTGCCCGGATTTACCGGCCGCCATATTTCCTACTCGGTTTCCCCCCTACCGTAGGTAGATTTTTTTGCGGCCCTTTTGCCTGGTTCATTCAGCGACCAGCGTACCTGATTACGCCGCTTGGTTGGCCTCCGGTTCTTGCCGTTTCGCGTCGCATCTTGCGCTGTTTTCTCGCTCCTTTATGCCCACCGCCTTCCCTTCGGCGCGCCCCATGGCGTCGCGCATTCGCTCCATCGTCAGCGGCTCCATCGGCAACCTCGTGGAGTGGTACGACTGGTACGTGTACTCGGCGTTTGCCCTGTATTTTGCGCCGGCTTTTTTCCCGAAAGGCAACCTCACGGCGCAGCTGCTGAACTCGGCCGCCATTTTCGCGGTGGGCTTTTTGATGCGGCCCTTAGGCGGCTGGCTGATGGGCGTGTACGCCGACCGCCACGGCCGCAAAGCAGCGCTGCTGGCCTCCGTGCTGCTCATGTGCGCCGGCTCGCTGCTGATTGCCGTTACGCCCGGCTACGCCGAAATTGGGGTGGCGGCGCCGGTGCTGCTGGTACTGGCGCGGCTGCTGCAGGGCCTGAGCGTGGGCGGCGAGTACGGCACCTCGGCCACTTACCTGAGCGAAATGGCCGACCAGCGCAACCGCGGCTTTTTCTCCAGCTTCCAGTACGTTACGCTGCTGGCCGGGCAGTTGCTGGCCTTGCTGGTGCAGCTGGGCCTGCAGCGTGTGCTTACCGATGCCCAGCTCTATGCCTGGGGCTGGCGCATACCCTTCGCCATTGGGGCCGCGGCGGCGCTGTCGGCGCTGTACCTGCGCCGCAGCATGGCCGAAACCGAAGCTTTTACGCAGCAGCAATCCGCCGAACCGGCCGACGCCGTATTTGCCGGGGAAATGCCGCCGCCCGGCAAGCTGCGGCTGCTGTGGCAGCACCCGCGCGAGGTGCTGACCGTGGTAGGCCTCACGCTGGGCGGCACGCTGGTTTTCTACACGTTCACCACCTACACCCAAAAATTCCTCGTCAACACCACCGGCTTCAGCAAAGACCAGGCAACGCTGATTTCCTTTGGGGCGCTGGCCGTGGCCCTGCTAATGCAGCCGCTCATGGGCGCACTGTCCGACCGCGTGGGGCGCCGGCCGGTGCTGCTGTTCTTCGGGGTAGGCGCCACCCTGAGCACGGTGCCGCTGCTTACGCTGCTGGCCCGCGCACCCAGCCCGGCGGTGGCGTTTGGCTTGCTGCTGCTGGCGTTTTTCATCATGAGCGGCTACACGGCCATTAACGCCGTGGTGAAGGCCGAGCTGTTCCCCACCGAAATTCGGGCCTTGGGTGTGGGGCTACCGTACGCACTTACGGTGGCCGTCTTCGGCGGCTCGGCCGAGTACGTGGCGTTGCAGCTCAAAAGCTGGGGCATGGAATCGTCGTTTTACTGGTACGTAACGGTGTGCGCCGCCTGCTCCCTGCTGGTGTACTGGCGCATGCCCGATACCCAGCACACTTCCCGCATCGAAACCGACTGATGCTACCTGGCTGCCTGTGAGGGCCCCTAAAACCGCTGCCAGTAAACGCGAAAAAAGCCGCTGCCCAACGGGCCGCATCCCACCCTCCCTCATTGCCCCCTTTGCCGCTGGCACCGGCCTTTGCGTCGCGCAGGGGCCGGTTTTGGCCCTGTTGCGGCGCCGCAGGCGTGGTTACCCCCGTGGTTACCACGCGCTACGGCCGGGCTTATTTGCCCCGCGCTATACCAAACCCTTTGCTAATATCGTTGGTATACATCACCTTTGGTGTTACTAACATTATTAGCATGGTAACCTACACCGACTATTTGAAACACCCGTACCTCTGGCGCCGGGCCAGCCGCTCCCACCCCGAAACGGGCAAGGCACCCATCAGCCTGCGCATCGAAATCGAAGGCTTCGTCACCCGCACGGGCGCCCTGCAACGGGCCGAGCTGGCCGTGGGGGTGACGGCTACCGAAGCGGAGTGGAGCCAGGAGGCCCAGCGCAAAACGGCGCCGCGCGCAATGAGCAAAGCGGAGCGGGCGTTGCTCGACATGGACAACGACAAGCTGGCCGATTGGGTGAAGGCCGTCAAGCTGGCCTACCACAACCTGAAAAGCCAGACCGGCAACCCCTCCCCGGCCGATCTGCTGGCCGTGCTCCGGAGCGGGCACAGCAAGGACCGCCGCGACCGTTCGTTCGCGGCCGCGTTGGAGATGCACCGCCGCGACCGGGCCAAACCCACCTCCCAACGCCGGGCCAGCACCATCCGCCACGACCGGGAAAAGGTGTTGTGGGTGCTCATGTACATGGCCCACACCAAGCAACTGGACCTGCCGGCCGAGAGCGTGGACCGGGTGTGGTTGCGCGGCTTCGAGCGGTGGGCCGACAGCCGGGGGCAAGGGCCGCGCGGCATTCGCCACAGCATTCACTTTGCCTGCAACGCCATGCAGCTGGCCGAGGACGAAGGGCTGATCAAAACGAGCCGGGTGCAGGGCTACCGCTACCTGACGGATTTGCCCGTGCCCCAAAAGCGCCACCTCTCGGCCTTCGACCTGGAGCGGTTGGCCGTGTTCCCGTTCCCGCCCAAGCTGCAGCCCTTTGCCGACATCTTCGTGTTCATGGCCTACACGGGCTTGTCGTACAGCGACTACCACCGCTTTGCCCAAACCCCCGAACGGTTTCTCAAACGCGTGGGCGACACGCTGGGCATCGGCATGGTGCGGCAAAAGCTGGCCACGGACGCCGCCCCCTTCTGGGTGCCCTTGCTCGATCACGCCCTGCGGCTCTGGCACGAGTGGAGGTACGCCCCGCCGTCCTTTACGCTGCGCTACCTGAACGGGCGGCTCAAAACCGTGGGCGAAGCGGCGGGCCTGCCCTTGGAGGGGTTGAGCACGAAAGACGCCCGCTCTACCTTCTCGCAGTACATGCGCGACAAGGGACTGCCGGCCGAAATCGTAGCGGGCATGGCGGGCCACGACGAAGCCACCATGAACAAGCATTACAGCAGCGTCAGCCCCGACCGCATCGTGCGCGAAATCCTCGGCATGAAGCTCTCCGACCACTAACCACCCGAAACACTTACGCCTCCGACTGCCGCCACCGATGTCGACCACACCGCACGTCCTGCCCTTCGGCGGGATTTTGCTATTTATAGAGGGGTACCAGTCCCTCCCGTTCGTATGACGCCCTCCCGTACCCGTATGATGCTGCGCCGCTGGTGGCCGCTGTTTAGCAGGCAGATACCCCGTGGCCCCGATGCCCACGGCTTCAACCAAACGGCGGCCGATTGGGGGTTTGCTTCCTAGTCCTGTTGCGTTGCATTTGTGCTACACTGCTACACCATAAGGGAATTACAGTTGCCCGTTCCACCACAACACCAAGACCACCAGCCCCACCAGCACGGCGAAGGCGGCGGCTTTGGCCCAGAACGGGGGTTCGTCGGGATGGTTGTTGCCGAAGTTAGGCCGGATGCCGCCCATAGGGAGAGGAAGGGGTTAGGATTGTTGCCGGCGAAGTTCGGCGGTTTCCGTCTTTAGTTTGGCAATTTCTTCGTCTAACCACGCTTCAGTTTCGCGGCTCACTTCTTCCATGCGCCAAAAGGGCTTGCTGTGCCGGATAACAGCGGCTATTACGTCGCGCTCCCACCGGGCGAGGGTACGGTTACCCGAGTACATAGTAAGCAGCACCCGGCTCCCTTCGTAGGGAAGGCGCCACTTGATGCCGAACACAAAGACCCGAACCCACACCCACGCGTTGCCCAACTTGCGCGTGAGAGCGACAGGCAGGGCACGCCACAGCAGGTAGCCCGCTATGCCCACGGTCACGCCGATGAACACCCACACGAAGAAGAACCCGACCCAGTGATATACCTTATCCATAACTAGCGGCCTACTTGCAAGCTGGAGTTCTGAAGCTGGTAAAGGAACCAGCCGAACCACTTCACCACCATGCCTACTGTCAGCGGCTCCCACTCTTTGTAGTTGCGGTAGTACTCGGCTACGCGGTCAATCGTGTTGTGACTGAACGCTGGGGTGCCTTGGCAGTCGAGGCCCCACGCGCAACAACTGTAAGTGATGCGCTCTTCCCCGCACCAACGAACCGCATACCGGCCGGCGTTCTCTTTTCGGAATGCCTGGAAAGCTTCATCTGTAACCAGCCGGGAATGCTCCAAGACCGGAATATCAGCGGGGTTGAAATCACGCCAGAACAGCGGCTTGCCTTCGTGGTTGTAAACGTGCTCGTCTGCGGGCAGGCTGGCGTATTCGTTATCGACGGTTAGGCAGAATGCCGAATAGTCCGAGGTACGGACGCGGTTCCACTGCGAGTAAGATGCCACCACCACTTTGCCCGTCTTTTTGACCCTGCGCAAGGGCCGGAATACGACTGCTTTCATGCTTCAATTTACGCAATCAAAGCAGTGAAAGACAGTTATTTACCCTATATTTATCCACATTAAACTACTACTTTTCAACACCTTCCGCAGCCAAAAGGAGGTGCGCCGCACGCGGGTTTCGTGGAAGCGGAGTCGGCGGCTCATTGCTTCACGCGGTACCAACCGGGCCGGGTTCGACGTTTGTTCTTCATGGCTTGCGAAGGAAGAGCAGCGCGGCCGCACAGAGCAGCAGCCCCGCTAGTTTGAGGGCCGCGTACTGCCGGCCTGATAGGCCCCACCGGGCAACGGCTTTGTCGGCTTTGGCCGTGTTCGGGTCGGTGCCTACGTAATGCCTGCCGAGTTCCCGCCGCAGGTTCAAACGGGTGTCGAATCGAAGGGAGAACAGCAGCCCGCCCCCGATCAAGTACAGCGGGCTACTCAGCAGGGCTGCCGAGTAGTTGCCGAGTAGCGCATCACACAGGCAGGCCAGCACGGCGGCGGGGCCGATGCCCGCCAACCGTTCCCGCGTCTCCCATAAATGCGACACGTCATAACCACGGGCAATCTGGTACTCGTTGCTCCCAGCGGCTACACCAGCATACAGGAACACGGCGGCGAAGTAGGCCAGCGCCGGGGCGTAGGCGATCAGCAGCGCGTTCATCGGCACAGGGCGATGGGCGCCACCACGTAAAGCATGACCAACGCCCACGCCAGCGCCAACGCGCCCCAGCCCACGCAGTAGGCCAGGTGCGCACGGTCGAGCGGCTTCATTACTTCGTGTTGCGGTTGAAGCGCACCACCAACCACGTCACCACGGCCACCGCCCCGAAGGCAATGACGTACCCCAGCCAGTCCTCGCCAAGCGTGCCGTTCACGGCTGACGAAACGAGGAAGTAGGCGAACACCAGCGGCAGCACCACCAGGTAAAAGAATTTGAACAGGCCGGGCCAATTGAGTCTGGGCATTGCGGTAGGGTGAAAGGGTGAATGGGTTAGGCTGGGGTGGCGTACACACGCCAGTTCCGCAGTTGAAAGTGAGGGGCGTCGGGAAAATTCGGCCACGCGCCGCCCCATTCGATGCCCGCGTGCTTGGTCATGTAGGGGGCGAAGCGTTGGAAGTGAATCAGGCTCCAGTCCAGTGTCTTCCCGTCGGCTTTCACGAACGCCACATCCAAGGCGAGGGCCGGCAGGTAGTTGTGCGGGCTCTGCCCTCCTTTGGCGTTGGTGATGCGCCGCCCCGCTTCAGCCGCCCCGATAGCGGGCAAGCCGGCGGCTTTGCGCAGCAGGTTGACTTGCGCGGGCGTCATGCGGCCCTGCGCGAAGAAGGCGTTTTGCACGGCCGCGCTGCGGTGGGTGAAGGTCAGGCGCGGCCGGGGCTGGGTCGGGTGGTCGCGCAGGTATTCGGCTTTGGCATTCTCGTACGCCTTCTTCAGCGTCGGATGCAGTTGGTTGATGTCGACGGCCATGGGACTAAGCGAAGAGGCCACCCACCACCGGCAGGCGCTTGCGGTACACGTACACGGGGATGAGCAGCAGCAGCAACCACCACGGCGAAGGCCACGCGCTGGGCTTGGTCTGGGTGGCGGTGTTGCCTTCCCCGGCTTGGGCAATGCCGGTTTTGGAGGCGGCCACCTGCACCTGTGCGCCGGCTTCCGCTTGCGTGGTGGGGGCGTCGGGCTTGTAGGTGTTCTGCACCGGTGCGGAAGCGTTGGGGGCGTAGAGGCTGCCCTTGCCGAGCTTCCTGGGGCCGGCTACCGATTTGGCGTAGGCCACCTCTGCCGCTTCCCAGGCGTCTAGCTGCCGCTTGTGGGCCTTGTATTGGCGGCGGGTGGGGTTGCTGGGCAATACCGGCAACGGGTTTACTCTGACACCGGCCTGTCCTTCGGGGACATTTGCAGTAACATTTGCAGGGACATCCGGCGCGGTGCGGGTGCGCGGGGCGGGTTGCGCCGTGGCCGCTTCGGGTTCGGGCCGGGTGCTGCGGCAGCCGGTCAGGAAGCTAAAGCAGATGCTCACCACGCAGGCAAGCAGGAAGCCAACGAGAATCTTTTTCCAGGTAGCCATGCTATTCGGGGGTGTGGGGTGCGTTGGGGTTGGGCACTTGGTCCATGATGGGCGGCGTGTAGCCGGGCGGGTTCGGCACGGCCAACGGGTTGCCCTTGTCGTCGGCGGTCTTGCGGTCCTGGTACTTCTCGTACATCTTCAGGCCCTGCACCCCCAGGGCGTAGCCCAGTAGAAAAATGGCCGGCTCGGCACTCACGTCCCGGTTGGCGACCACGTCCGCCCCGGCCTTGATGAAGCACAAGGCGAGGCCCGCGTAAAAGGCTTGCGCCCGAAACAGGTCTTTGGCGACGGTGTGGCCGGGCGGGTTCTCGGTGATGTCGCGCCACCATTTGGGTATCAGGTTCATTACATTTGGTAGCTAAGCTCCAGGGCGAAATCGTGTAGCATCAGGCGCATTTCATCATCGAGCAGCCGGTCGCCCGTGTGCGGGGCGTGGTCGGCGCGGTACACTTCCTTGTCGCGCCAGCTGGCCTTGAACATGCCGATCACCCCGTTCGGGCGCCGGATGCAGACCGCCAAACAGGAGGCGTAGTCGCGTTCGGTCATCAGCTGGTTCATCTTCCAATCGTCGCACTTGCCCTGCCAGAGCAGCACGAAGGGCTCCATCACGGCCACCATCAGCAGGCGCGGAATGCTTTGGGCGTAGATGATGCGCTCCACTTCCATGTAGCGCGGGTCGCCCGGCCGCGACGCCTCGGCAATCATCACCAGCTTTTCCACCGAGTCGCCCGTGCGCAGGTACTCCCCGTTCTGCACTGCGTACACGCTCACATGGTCGCAGTCGAGTTCGATGCGCATGCGTTCGGCCGTTTGCTCCAGCAGGATGGCTTTGCGGGAGTTGTTGACCAGTTGCTGCGTGTTGGGTTCCTTGCGGGCCTGCAACAAGCGCCGGGTCAGGTGCTCGATGAATTGGGAGGCGGCTTTCTGCAGCGGTTCGCGCACCAGTTGGAAGACCATCCAGAGCACCAGCATACCCAAGCCGAGCCAGACGGGGAGCTTTTGCAGCCATTCGATTAGGGTTGGGGGTAGCACAAAGGCATGGCATCAGACGGTGGTGGAATGCGGTGTGGGTTGCGGGCGTGGCGGCCCTAGAAGCGGGTTACTTCAGCAAGCCGTCGATCACGATTTCGACGGTGCCCGAGGTGCATTTGGCCAGGATCGTGGCGGGCAGCACCACGTCGGCGGGCAGCGTTACCCCCGAGAGGCCGAGCAGCTCAATGGTGTTGCCCACGGCGGGCACGTTGGCCAGCGCCACCGTGCGGGAAAAGATGTTGTTGGCCGCCGCGTTGGTGCCGATCGAGACGGTGGTGGCCAGCGTCGGGGCCGTGAGCACCGTGACGGAAATCGAGCGGATGGCGTACTTGAGCGTTTCGCCCTCCACGTTGCGGATTTCGGGTTGGCCGGAACTCACCGGGTCGGGCGCCTTGGCCGTGGCCCCCACGCTTTTGAAAACCCGGTACGGGCGCCGCGCCCCGCCCTTGAGGCTTGAGGCCACCGACAGGACGTGCTGCTGCAGGCTTGAGGCGCTCGGCACCGTCTCGGCCCGCCGCACGCGGCTCAGGTGGGCCACGCGCACGCTGCCGTCCGGCCGGGTGTAGCACAGGCACCCGGCCGGCCATTCCCGGTCGGGGTAGAGGTAGCCGGTTTCGGTAACGCCGCCCAGCAGCCGCACGACCAACGGGTCGCCGCGCAGCGTGTTTTCGATCACAAAACGCTCGTTGTTCATGGCTAGGCCAGCAGTTTGATGGTGTCGAAGACGCCGAGCTTGTCGGCCAGTTGCACGGCGCGGATCAGGTAGACGCCGGGCGGCACGGCGCCGGGCGCCAGCGTGCCCACCTTCGTGTTCACCCCGCCGTACTGGTTGGTGTTGACGAGCACCGTGACGGTGGCCAGCAGCACGTCGTCGGGCGAGGAGCGGATGAGGTAGTCGAGCCCGATGGGGGCCGTGTCGCCGCAAAAGATTTCCAGCCCGTTGGCGCCGATGTAGCACAGGATTTCCCGCACCCCGCCGCCGGGCGAGGCGTTGAAGTAGCGGATGGGTTGCGAGAGGTACTCCGGCCCGTTGTAGAGGTCGGCTTCAAGCGCGCCCGCCGTGACGCTCCACCGGCTGTCGGTGGCCGTGATGTTCTGGCCCGGCACGGGGCCGGCGAACCCCGGCGGGGGGGTGTCGGTGCCGGCCGTGGGCCGCAGCAGCGAACGGGAGGCGGGCAGGAATTGGATGTTAGCCATAAAGAACGGTCACGATCAGGGTGGCGGGGTCGTTGGGCGCCACGGGGGCGGTGGCGATGAGCAGTTCGGCGCCGGCCGTGCGCTGGGCCTCGGTCACGGCGGCCAAATCGGCTTGCGCAGCCGGCACAGTCGTTCGCACGGCCCCGCCCGCCCACGCGCTGCCGGTGTAGGTGTTCACCTGGTAGGTGGCCCCGCCGGCGTTGTAGGCGGCCTTGGCTTCCACGCTCACCAGCGTCAGGGGTTTGTTGAGCTTGATTTCCGACACGCGCAGGGCCGAGGTGGTCAGGCACTGGATTTCGGTTTCGGCGTTGCTTTCGCCGCTCTCCCGCTCGTCCACCACCGTGCCGCCTTCGGGCGTGGTGTAGGTGCCGTCGTTGTTGTTGGTGAGCGTGGCCAAATAGCCGGCCGGAATCAGCGCACTGGGCTTGAAGACCAGCGTCACGCCCGCGTTGACCGCCCCGACGCCCCACCGGCCGAGCACGTTGACCGTGCCCGTGCCGCTGAAGGTGGCCGCCGTGCTGTTGGAAAAGAAGACCGTGGCCGCGTCCAACGTGAGCAGGCCGAGGCTGCTGTTGAAGTACGACGCCCCGCCCACCGCCCGCACGGGCGTGCTGCCCGCCACCAATTCGTGAACGGCGGCGTTGCTGCAGTCCACTTCTTCGCCGGGGTCGAGCAGGGCGCCTTGCCCGTAAACGGTGTTGCTCCCGAAGGAGCCCGGCACGGTGGCGCTCAGAAACTGTTGGTTGAGCACCACCGTGCCGTCGGAGTTGTTGGCGGCCACCGCCAACAGGTCATCGAGCGTGGCAAAGCCTTCGAGGCCCGCGCTGCCGAGGTAGTAGGCCGGGGATGTCAGGGCCGCCACGCGGGTTTGTTGGTCGGCCGTCAGCAGCCTCTCGCTCACCGCCTTCTGGCTCATCACCGCCGTGGTGCTTTGCCCGGTGGTTTGCACAACGGTTACCCCCGGGCCGCCGCCCGCAGGAGCGGGCATGAATAGGTTATTGGCCGCGTCGTAGCTGCCCATTTGCCACACCCCGTTGCTGAACAGCCACGCGTCGGGCGTGCCGGTGTCACTAGGCCGGAACCACCGCGTGTACACGTCGGCGTAATCCTGCCCGTCCACCACGTCGTTAGGATTCTGGGGGTAGCGGTCGGTAATGGTGTAGGTCGGGCCCACGCGCCAGCCCTTGCCCAAGTTGCTGGTAAACAACCCCGAAACCGCGGCCTGAGGCAAGATGATGTTGCTCTCGTAAGAGGAAACGGGCGGCGGTTCAGCCGTGTAGTTGTCGTCGCCGCCGATGGTCGGCTCGGGAATGGGCGTGATGCCGTCGTAGGGCAGCGGTACCCGGGTCGTGAAGAAGTACAGGTACCCCGACGAGGACAGCTTCAAGGAGGTACCCACAATGGGGTAGCCGCCTTGTTTGATGGGGTCGAATTCCTCAATGCCGGGCCCTTGGGCAGCGGGGCTCTCTACGGCTAACCAGGTGGCCTTCGCTTTCGCGCTGGTTCCTGCATTGGAGGCCCCGCCCCCGTTGCGCCACACGTTGAGCAAGCCGAAACGGGAGGCCGTCAGCACGTACTGCCCACCGGCCTTGAAGGTATTGGGGTTGGCTTGCAGATCCTCTTTGGCGGCCGTGTTGCGCACAGTGGCCGTTACCCCCAGGGACAACCCGTTCGGGAACAGGGTGTAGAGCTGATCCAACGCAATGGCCTGCGCGGGCATGCCCGTAAAAGCCTCCAGGTAGTCCACGATTTTGGGCACGCCGCGCAGCTGGTTGGCAAACGCGGTATCCAGCAACGCGCCGACCGGCGCCTCGTAGGTTTTGTCGTCGGTTTCGCTATAGACCGGAACTTTCCAATCCTGCGCCAGCGGCGTGGTGGCCGTGGTATGCGAATCCAGATCGGGAATGCGGTAGTTTCCGTTTTCGTCAGCCATAATTTAAACGCGCAGGAAGCCGCCGTTAACAATGATGAAGCCTTGTCCTTGGTTGATGTTGCCCAAATCGTCGCTGTTGCCCGCGCCCAGCCACTCGGCTTGCCAGAGCAGCACGCGCCCGTTCCAGAGCGGGTAGCGCTCCACGGGGGTGCGCTCGTACTTGCCGTTCTTGACCACCTCCAGCCCGTCGACCGTGACCAAGTCGTGCTTGAAGGCCAGCCCGAGCTTTTCGTGCACGTAGTTGGGCAGGGCAAACACATCCAGTTGCAGCACCCGCTTGGCCGTCGAGCGCAGCAGCAGCGTGCGCCCGTTGCTCTCGTCCAGCGTTTCGTCTTCCCCGTCCACGTCCCAATCCTGAAAGCGTCCCGTTACGCGCACCCGGTTCACCAACCCGGCGGTGTAGTTCAGGGCGTAGGCGTTGTCGAAGTTGCGCCAGGTGATTTCCACCGAATCGGGGTGGCTCGGTTGCACGTCCAAGGGTTCGGAGACGGCGCGGGCCGTGCCCAGCTCGGGGTCCGTGGCCGCAATGGTCGCCACGTAGCAGCCGTTGGCCACCGCCCCGAAGCTCAGCGTCACTTCGTAAGTGTCGAAGCGCTGCAGGTCGTAGGTGAGCGTAACCGAGGCGTCGAGGCGCTGCTGGGTGGTGGCTTGGGCATACGGGGCGTTGAGCAGCACGTAGGGCGCACCCGCCGCTACGTCTTCGCGCACGGCCACCACGGGGTACTCGCCGTCCAAGGCCGTGCCGGTGCCGCCGAGGCCCAGCCGCTGCCCTACTACAAAGGGATAGGGCAAGGTGGCGTACGCAAAGTAGAGACGGGCCTGGCTGGCGGACGTGTCGTGGGCCCGCAAGTAGCCAGCAAACGTGGCCGTGTTGCCCTGCCCCTGCACCAGCCGCCGCACCGGGAACGTGCGGGCTGGCCCGCCGTTGCACGGGCGCAGCTGCACGGTGTGGTTGGCGAAGTTGCTTTTGAACTGAATCGTGACGCTGTCGGCCTTGTTGACCTTTTGGCAGTAAGCTTTGGGGTTGATGCCCACTAGGTTACGGTCGGCAAACGCAACCCGGTCCAACGGATTGCGCGATTCGGGCAGGTAAAACCGCAACGAGCCGGACGGCGGCACCGAGAGCACGGCCGTTTGCGCAAGGGCTACCGGGTAGGTGCACGGCGCGTCCACGCTGGCCAGCGGGTCGTAGTTGAGGGCCGCGGGGTCGCGGCAGCCGACCTTGGCGAATTCGCCTACGGTCACGTCCATGTCGGCCAAACAGCCGCGGGGGTTGTCGTCGCGGGCCTGCACGTTGTATTCCCCGGCAATGAGGCCGGTGAAGACGAAAGCCCCCTGCGCGTCGGTGTTGACCCAGTCCTGTACCAACACCGCTGGGGTGGAGCTGCGGAACAAGCGCACCTGCAACCCGGCGGCGTTGTCCGTGGCCGCTTCCGCCGTAATGCTGCCCGTGGCGGTTAGCGGAGCCGTCGTGGGCGTGGCCTGCGAGGAAACCAGACGCACCGTGCAGGGCGCCGGCTCGGGGTCGGCGCTCAGGTCTATCGTGACGTAAGGGGCCGCGAAGCTGGCACGGAAGCGCACGCGCTGGCTGCCCTCGAACCGCTCGGAAATCAACTCGTCTTCGGCCCGGCCGCGCTGCGCTTCGGCCAAGGGCGAAGGCACCGGGAACTGGTTCGGGCTTTGCGTGAAGGCCAGCGTGCGGCCGGAAGCCGTGTAGCGCACGGTAACGGTTTCGCCGCCCGTCTCAAACGTATCGATGATCTCCCCGCCGGGCGGGTTGGGGTCGGCCAGCAGCGCATCCACCGGCACTTGGCAGCCCGCCGCGTCGCGCACGTAGAGCCGCTTGGACACGCCCGGCACCACCGGGTAGGTGGTTTGGTTGGCGGTGAAGGTGACGTTGTCGCTGCTGCTCTCCCACGGCGGGCTGCTGGTGGTGACGTTCAGCACGGCGAAGCTGTTGACCGTGTCGTAGCTCAGCGTCGCAATCAAGTCGCAGCCGGGCGGGTCGGTGCATTGCGGGGCATTGGGCACCAGCACCTGCTCGGCGTAGGGGTCGGCGTCGCGGGCCACCACCTGCAGCAGTTCCCCGGTGCGCTCCCCGTCCACGCCCAAGGCGCAGCTTTCGAGCAAGGCCTCCCCGTCGTTGATGCCGTCGTTGGGGCCGTTGAACTGGCCGGGGTCGGTGGGCTCTCCCGCGTCGATGGGCAGCAGGGCGAAGGCCACCACGCCGGTGGCCGGGTCGTAGGACACCACCCCGACGATGTTGCCGGCCGGGTACGGAAATTCGCGCAGGGTTTGAGCCATAGTTACGAAGCCCGTAAAAGGGTGAATTCCGCCAAGCGTTGAGCGGGGGAATAGTCCAGGCGCAGCAGGTAGCCGCTCAGGCGCTGGCCTTGGTTGTCGAGAAAGGAGATGCGGCCGTAGGGGGCGCGGCGCAGCGCTTGCACCTGGGCAAAGCGCAGGCGGGCGGTAAAGCGGTAGGTTTCGGCGTGGAAGTAGGGCCCGGGCAACTCGGCAGCCGGCACGTCCAGCGCTTCGTTGATCGGACGGGTTTCCGTTGTCAGGCGGGTCAGCAGCTGGTCGTTGGCTTCCACCACCCCGCGTTGCAGCACGGCGTTGGGTTCGCGGCGCAGGCCCGCCCGCAGCCACGCCCCGTGCCGCCGCAAACTCCGGCCGGGCGAGAGGCGCAGGTTGTAGGTGGTTTCGGGGCTCAGCACCCCTTGCGCCTGGGCAAAGGCTTCGTTGCGTTCCGTGGCCCACCCGCCCCCGGCCGTGCGGCGCAGGCAGATCAGGAAGTTCTGGCTGTCGTCTTTGCCTTCCGCGTCCGGGCTTTGGGCATACCGGTCGCGGCGGGTTTCTTCGATCAGGTACCCCGCGGCGGCAAGGGTTGAAATGGCCGTGTAGGCGTTTTTGTTTTGCGTCAGGGGCAAGACCCACGTGCGCGGAGCGTTGAATTCGCGCAAGCCGTTCTGGCTGCCCGACTTCCACTGCTGAAAGCCGAGTTGCACGGTGCTGTAGAGGTATTCGGGGGCCGCCACTTTCTTCAGCTCCGTTACGGGCCCGAGGGCAAGGGAAACGGACGCCGGGTAGAAATACGCCCGGGGCTCCACGCGAACCACGGTGCGGCCGTTGCGCTCTTCCAGGCCAACCCCGATGCAATCCACCGCGTCCAAGCTGTCGTAGAGGCTTCGAAACGAGAGGAACAGGCTTTTGCGGGCATCCATTTCGCCGGTGGCCGGAGCCGGGTCGGTGGGCAGCGGGAAGCCCCGCAACCAGTAGGCACAGGTCACCAGCCGCGCCGCGCCGGGTCCGTCCTGGGACGCCGCCGGAACCGCGTCGGGCCGGCCGTAGTAGTCGCTGTAAAAGGCGTTGGGCTGGTCGGTGGTGAGCGAGACGACCCGCGAAAAGGCTTCGTGCACGAGCAAGCCCGCGGCGGGGGTGGGGCTGGTGCTGGTGGCCGCTTCGAAGTTGAACACCCCGCCGGGCAGGATCTGGTCTTTTACCTCGAAGCGCACGCCTAAAATGCCGCCGTTGATGTCGTGCACGAACAAGTGGGCGTAGCAATACACCTTGCTGCCTTCCACCAAGTCGTAAGACTCGATGTGTTGTAGGGTCACGTAGCGGTTGTTGTAGCCGCCTTCCACGTTGGTGGCGCGCACGGAGGCCAGCAGCACCTGCGGGTAGCCTTCGGCGCGGAAGTAGTAGTCCACGTCTACCGCATCAAAGTCGCCGTTGCCGTTGCCGGTGCGGGCGATTTCCAGATCGTGCACCAAATCCACCTCAAACCGGTAGCGCCCCGACCCGGGAGAGGTGAAGAACGGCACGGCGGCGGTGGGTTGCTGGCCGATGAAAACCCCCGTGGGCAGTTGCCCCAGCTTGAACTCGTCCACGGCTTGCGGGTCGGTCAGGCCAAAGTAGATGACCGACGTGCGCTCGTCCGTTTGGTTGGTGATGAAGGTGGGCAGCGCCGGGGGCGCGGGGCTCGGCTGGGTGGTGCGGTAGCGCAGCAGCAGTTGCTGCGAGTGCATGAGCACCGACAACGGAAGCGTGGCCGACAGATTGCTACCTCCGAGCGTGGTGGTTTTGAGCACGTCCACGGCTACGTCGTCTAGTGACAATAGCTTTTGCGCCATGCCGCCTTCTCGCAACGGGGCCGATACGCCCACGGGCAAGCTCTGGTAGGCCGTTAGATCCAGCCGGCCGGTGTAGACCTCGTCCCAGCGCAGCTCGTTGTCGTTGTACTCGAACACGGTCAGGCGCACCAGTCCTTCGGCCCCGCGGGCTTCGTAGACGGTGCGCACGTACTCGGCCCCCTTCTTGACAAAGGTCAGATCCAGGCTCACTTCGAAGGCCACGCCGTGGTACTTGCTGTCTCGCACGAGGGCGTACTTGAGCGCCTCCCACCCGATGGGGTCGGTTTCCAGCAGGTAGGGCGCAAGGACGTCGGACGAGAGGTAGAAGCCGAACACGGGCAGCGGGACAACGCAGTGATTTACTTCCTGCAAGGATACGAAAACTAAAGTAATACTTTAACTTCGGGCAGCAAAAAAGGTGTGCCCATGAACCCGATCGATTTCCGCAAGTACCTCGTTGGCGACGAGGCCGTGAGTGAGGCTGCCAAAAGCGTGCGTGCCCTGAAAACCGGCGTTTCGGCCCTGGCCAAGGGCGTGGAAGAAGACGGCAAGCGCATCGAGGCCGGGTTGCAGCGGGTGAAAGACGCGGCCCGCGAAATCAGCGAGAAGCTGCCGCGGCTGCAGTTCGCCAACGAAGACGACCGCAAAGCCCTGCTGGCGTTGGGGTCGTCGTTGGAGGCGCTCAAAAAGCAGGGGCAAGACCTGAAGAAAGACGAAGAGGCCCGGGCCCGCACGCAGAAACAGTTGGCCGAAAGCACGGGCTTCTACACCAAGGAACTCAAAGCCCAGCGGGACGCGCTGAAAGCGGCCTACGATTCGGGGTCGGTGGAAGGCATCAAAACGGCGGCCAAGAACATTCAGGCCCTCAAGCAGGACGCCGAACAACTCACCAAAGCCGTGCGGGGTTCCGCCTCGGTGTTCAGCGCCGCTACCGGCTCCTACAACGAAGCCAATCAACGCTTGCAGTCACTCAGGGCCGAATACCGGGCGTTAGGTGACAACCTGGGTGCGGCCAATCCCAAGGCCGCCGAGTTGCGCCGGGAGATTCAGTTGCTCGACTCCGAACTGCGCATTCAAGACAAGATCATTGGGCAGACCTACCGAAACGTAGGCAATTACACCGCCTCAATTATCGAAGCGGTACAGGCTTTGGAAAAAGAAAAAGCCGTGCTGTTGCAGGCCTCTTCTGCCCTGCGCACCCAGGCCAACGCCACCGGACTAAGTGCCGAGGCGCAGGAGAAGCTGCAGCAGGAAATCAAGCAGACCGACCGGGCCCTAGGCGAGGTGAACGGCCAACTCAAGGGGTACGGCATATCAGCGGACCAAGGCGGGGCGAACACCGCTAGTTTCGCTGCCAAAGCCTTAGCGCTATACGGGGTGCTGATGCAACTCAAACAGGCCGGGGAACAAGTGTTCCGCTCCAATGTGCAGTACAGCGACCAACTGGCTGACGTTCGGAAGACCACCGGGCTTTCTGCTGACGAAGCCGAGCGCCTGGCCGATAGCCTCAAGCAGATTCCGACCCGCACCAGCCTAACCGGCTTGCTGGATATTGCCAAGGTGGGCGGCCAGATCGGCATTGCCAAGGACCAGATCGAAGGGTTTACAAAATCGGTTGACGTGGCCGTGCAAGCCCTCGGTGATGATTTCCAAGGCGGAGCCGAACAAATCGCCACCGAGCTGGGCAAGATTTCCAACGTCTTCAAGGCAGATTTGGGCCCCGACGTGGCGCAAAACCTGCTGGCCATCGGGTCGGCGGTCAATGAAATTGGGGCAGAAGGGGCCGCTACCGCTCCCTTCCTGACCACCGTCGCGTTGAAAGTGGGGCAAACCTCCGCCGCTTACGGCGTGGGGCTGAAAAACGTGCTCGCCTACGCGGCCGTGCTCGAAGAGTCGGGTACGCAGGCCGATGTGGCCGGCTCCTCCTTGAACCGGCTGTTTAGCACCATTGCCGGCAAAACCGAGGCCTCGTTTAAAATCGCTGCGCTTGGGGACTCCAACTTGACGCTGAAGCAGTTCACCAAGCTGGTGAACACCGACTTCAACGGGGCCATTCAGGCATTTCTAAAAGGCCTGAATGCCGGCGGCACCAGCACCACGCGCCTGAACAGCCTGCTCGAAACGCTCAAGTTGGAAAGCGGCGAAGCCAAAAGCACCATTTTGTCTTTGGCGCAGAACACGGACTTGTTTGCCGAGCGGCAGGCCGTGGCCAACCAACAGCTGACCAACGCTACTTCCTTGGCGGCGGAGGCCGAAATCAAGAACCAGAACCTAGCCGGCTCGTGGGAGCAGCTCAAGAACGTGATTCTGGCCAGCGTCACCAGCGGGGCGGTGGGCAACTTCTTCAAGTCCATCATCGACGGGGCCAACCAATTGCTTCGGGCCGGGGACAACGGCAAACTACAGGCGGCCAACCTGAACAGCATTCGTTCGTCGGGGGAATTGGCGCTGGCCAATCAACGCACGGCCAATTCGGCCAAAGACCTGTTGGCTACCTACGATGAGTTAACGGGGCAAATGGAGCAGCTGCAGGACCGTGGCCAGAAGCCCACCATTGCCCAAAAGCAGCAGCTCCAAACCGTCACGCTCAAGTTGCGGGATGCGCTCGGGGAAAACATCGGCAAGATCAACGCCGAAACCGGGGCGTTCGAACTCAACGCCGAGGCCGTGCGCGAAGCCATCAAGCAGCGCCTGCTGCTCTCCAACCAAGAAGCGAGCGGCCTAGCCCTGCGGCTGAGCAATCTTGATGCTGAAAAGAAAAAACAGGAGAACAACATTGTTCGACTGCGGGAGGAAACAGCCATTCGCGAACGCGCCCTTGCAGTAATCGGAAGAACGAAGCAGGATACGGAGTTCTTGCTTAAACAGCAATTAGAAGGGAAAAGAATTGGTCCTGGCTATTCCCCAAAGGAAATAGAGTCCATTTCACTCTTTGGCAAAAATCAAAGAGAGTTGGCCCAAGAGCAACAGAAGTTGTTTGACACCGAGGCGCAGCGGCGGTTGATTCTGCAGCAGTTGAACGAGCTTGGGTTCAAGGCCTCGGACGTAGCCAAGCTGTTCAGCGGGGCGCAAAAGGAGGCGGCCAAAGCCAGCAGCGACTTGGGAGACGAGTTGGACGACGAGAAAAAGAAGCTGGCGGATGTGGCACGGGCCCAATTCGAGCTGAACAAAGCCCGGTTGGAGGGCCGCATTGCCGACTTCGACCGGCAGGCGGGGAATGTAGCCAACAGCGAAGCCGTGCGCACCAGCGCCCTGCAAAAGGCCGCGGCCGACCGCATCGCATTGGCCGAGCTGGAAACCACGGAAACCATTCGGCAGGCTGTCGCTGCCAACAAAGACCTGGTCGGTGGCGATCAGGTGGTGGCGCTAACCCGCACCCGGTTGGCGGAGGAGTTCGGGCGCAAGAAGCTGGAGATCGGACGCACCTCCGACAAGGCGTTAATTGCGCTGCACAACGAACTGCTCAATGCGTTGGGCGAGGTAGATAAGCTGGTGCTCGAAAGTGAAATCGAGACGCTTGATCGTATTGCCGACAACGAGAACAACGGCGCGGCCGTGCGACAGCAGGCGCTGCTGGATGCCGCGGCCCGCCGCTTGGAGATTATCGAGTTGGAAGGGCTGGCTAAAATCCGTGCGGCCCAAGGCAATGCAGCCGAGCTGCTGCGCATTGAGAAGGAACTCGAAGTGAAGCGGGCCGCCGTGCTCAACGCGCCCGGCAAAGGCACGGCCTTCAAACTCTCCGATGCCGACAAAGCCAACTTAGACGAACAACTCAAGATTGAGGGCAAGCGCACGGCCGCCCGGGTGTTTGGGCTGGATTTCGAGCGGCAGTACCAAAAGGAGTTGTTCGACTCGGAACAGAACCGGCTGAAAGAACGGCTGGCCATCCTGCAGCAAGACCCCGAACGCGTGCGAGAAGCGCGGGAACTGGAGCTGGAAATAGAGCGCAACGCCAACAACCGCAGCCTGGAGATGGAGCGGGAGAAAGCGCGGGAGCGCGAAGCCATCATTCAGGAAAGCTTTGCGGCGATTGACACCATCGGCGGGGCGTTCTTTCAACTCCGTTCCGACCGTTTGCAGGAAGAATCGCGCCTTATCCGTCGGCAGTACGACTTGGAATTAGAGGGCGCAGGCGACAACGAAGCCCTGAAGGCGCAGGTACAGGAGAACTTTCGGCAAAAGGAACTTGCCAACCGGCGCAAGCAAGCCAAAGCCGAAAAGCAACAAGCCCTCTTTAGCATTGCACTGAACACGGCGCAGGCTGTTTTGGCTGTTAACTCCACAGGCGGCGGCACCTACTTTGCCGACTTCGGCATTTCGGCCGCGATTTTGACCGCATTGGTGTTGGCTCAAGGTGCCGCGCAGGCGGCCGTGGTGGCGTCTCGCCCTTTGCCGGCATTCTTCAAAGGAACCGACAACGCGCCCGAGGGCCCGGCTTGGGTAGCAGAACGCGGGCCGGAATTGATTGGCCGTAAGCGCGGTGGGTACGAGTACGTGGCCGAAAAAGGCATTGCTTACCTCGAAGCCGGGGATAAGGTGTTTACGGCCGATAAAACCACCGCTATCCTTCAAGCTGCTGCGAAAGCCGATGCCCTGCAACACGGGGCATTAGCTACCCAGCATAGCTTCAACGCCTCAACAGCAGCCATTAACGGTACCAGCGCAACGCGGGTGGCAGGCGGGTCAAATATTGAAAAGGCTCTGCAAAGCCAAACTGCGCAGATACTTCGCGGTTTGGACCGTAACGCCGAACGCACTGCGGAGGAAATTATGCGTCGGCGCCTGAAAATGGGCAACAGCAGCTTAGACGACCTCGTGAATGCACGGCAAGCACAACAACGCCGTGGGCCGTATTAGTTGTGCTCTTGTTGTACTAGACCCGAAGGGTAGACAACGAATGCTCCGTGTTGCGGAGCTGAACCGTCTTTGGGATAGTATTTGGCCTTCAACGACTGTCCTATAACCGACGAATCCTGCAGCTTTATCATTGCCATTCGGCGTTCATGCAGCCGCTGTTTAGCTGACTCTAGCCGGTCTGCACTATCATCCCATTGCTTAAGGCGTTGCACTTTTGCCATCGTTTGCCCTGATCCGTTGATGATACTGTCTTTGATAGCTGATATGGCTTCGGACCGCTGGTTGAGTGAATCTAACCGTATGCCATAACGCCAATCTTCCTCCCGGGCCGAATCGGTACGACTGAAGGCAATCGGCTTACCTAGTTCAACCACTTGCGAGTCACCGCGGGCCTGCAGGTACGCCAGCACTTGACGCTGCGGCTCGTTTTCGGGTACCGCAACCTTCCCTTTGCAACTCGCCGCAAGCAGACCACAGGCCAACACCAAGGCGTATATCTTTTTCATGGGGACCAATATAAACAAAAACCCCGCCGTGTTCGGGCAGGGCTTCGCGGGCTACAGGTTCTCGGTTTCCAGGGCTACGTACCCCTGCAGGTGCGGGTTGTAGCCCGACCCGGGCGCGGGCCCGGCGCCGGTAATCTGCCCGGTGCTGTGCACGCGTCCGTCAACGATAATCTCCATTTTCAGCACGGCCGTGGCGGGCGGGCGGGGCGTGGTGGTGGCGCGCACGTTGCGAAAGTTCACGTAGCCCTCTACCAAGTCTTCGGGTCCCAACCGGCCCAAGTCGAAGGTTTTGCTGGCGGTGGCGGCGAAGGCCTCGGTGCCGGTTGGTCCGGCGCCGTACGGCCCACGGATGTGGTTTTTAGCGGTGGCGTAGCTGATGTCGGCCCCGAGGCCCTGCAGGTTTTGCCCGGTTACCCGCAGGCTGACCGCGTACGATTTGGGCGCGGGCTTGGGTTCTTCTTTCTTGCCGCAACCCGCCAACGAGAGGCCAGCCATCAGATACAGGATAATGCGAAGGGTAGATAGTGTTTTCATGCCGACAAGGTAACCAAAAACCGCGCCGCCTTCCTACTCCCTCTCCGCCTGGGGCCGTTGGGACTCCAGGTAATCGACCCGGCTGTAAAACTGGTAGGCGGTTAGCTCCGATGGGTGGGCAATGCCCTTCAGCTCCAGGGCAATGCAGGTGCGCTCAAACGCTGCCCACACGGCCTGTCCGGTGTGCGCCGGGCCGGGGTTCATGCTCGGCGGGGCCAGCATCTGCAGCACCACGCGGTGGGCTTCCTGCGCCATGTCGGCATACGCCGGGCTGTCGTCGGCCAACGCCAGGGCTTCGTAGAGCAGCTGCTGGCGGACGCGTTCCGCTACGGGCTGGTCTTCGCGGGGGAACAGGCGGGGGAAGGCGGCTACGAGCGCCGCTGAAACTTTCCCCGCACGTGGGCGCAGGCCTCCTCTACCTGGGCTTGGGTAATGCCGGCCGCGTGCAATTGGGCGGCAATGCCGGTGTAGTCGTTGTCGGGCGGCACCGCTACGTCCACCCCGTTAATGCTCTTGACCACCGTGGCCAGCAGCAGCGTGCCCGTGTTGGCTTCCAGGTTCAGGCAGAGCAGGTAGTTGTTGAAGGCCGTGCGGCTGGCCTCTAATTCGCCGCCTTCCAGGAACAACTTGAGCCGGCCCAAGTGCTCGGTGGCGGCGTGCATGTCGGAGCCGACCGCCGAATGGTCGAGGCTGCGCACGTTGAAGGCGGTGTAGCGGTGGGCGGGCACGGTGTGGAGCGAGTCGTAGGCTTCCACTACGCCGCCGGGGGTGTTAATCGTGAGCATGCCGCGAGATAAGGTACTCAAACAGGTAGGCGCTGAACGGCGCTACCAACACGGCCCACCACCCCGCGGGCGTCAGCAGCCCGGTGGCTACAGCCGCGGGCAGACCGGGCACCCAGAAGGCCGTGCAGTAGGCACACGCGCCCGTGGGCTTGGCCGGCAGCCAACCGGGGCGGTACACCAGCCACCACTCCCAAGCAGGCAGCAGGAAGCCCAACAGGTGACCCGGCCGGGCGGCGCGCACCACACAGGCCAGCAACAGGGCTACGGAGCAGCTGATGAGCAGCACGGCGGTTAGGGCGTCCATCATGCGCGCAGGTTGGGGGCGCAGTCCAGCGGGCCGTTGAGCACCGCAAACGGGCCTTGGCAGGAGACGAGCCCGGGCGAATGGGCGAAGAACACCAGCCGGGCCGCCGCGTACGGATAGGTCATGAGTTGGTGTTGGGCCACGTCCCAGCCGTAGCGCCGGAACACTTCGTCGCTGCGCCGTTCGTCCGTCACCACTTCCGCGTTGGGGGCGGTTTGCGTGAGCACCCGCACCGCGTCCGATACCAACGCATCGGAGTAGTCGTAGCCGCGGTGGTCGATGGCGGGCAGGTTCGCCCACAATACCAAGGCCAGCGGGTGCGTCCAACTGCCGCTGATGCCGATGGCGCCTTCGTCCCACTCAAACGAGGAGGGGCCGTTGCGCTCAAAGAAGCACAGGGCTTGCATGCCCGCGTCGGGGCGGATGTCCAAGAGCCGGCCACTGCCGTCCTGCTGGTAGATCTGGGCGTAGCGTTCGGTACGGTTCTCGACTTTTCGCTGCCCGGTTTGCGCCAGCCCGTAGGCATGGGACAACCACGGCAATTCCGTAGCAAACGCAGCCAACAACTGGTGCACGGGCATTTGCGCCAGCATGGGGTCAGGAATCAGCAGGGGTTGGGGTTGGCACTCCATCGGCTTAGTTGGCTATGAGACGAATGTATTGCCCGCCGTAGCGCTGCTTGTAGCGGCGCCAGGCGGTAAGCACGGTTTGAAAGTCAGCTCGGATGTGCATGTGCCGCCCGCCCCATAGGACGCTGCACACCGGGCCGGTTACTTCGGGGAATTGCGGCGGCTCTACGGCCGTTACCACCCCCGAAGCCTGTTCCCACTCCCACGCACCGGCGCAGGACTCAATCAGGCCCGAGTCTTCGTTGCGCCATACCTGTTGCGCCATGAAGATTGTGCCGTTGTTGAGTTCCTTGAACTGGGCGGGGGCGTCGCTCATGCTTGATTCACATAAGACCGGCGCAGAACACCGGGTGTTTCTGTCGGTTTGTAGCCAAAGTTGGCGTACATCTTGGTCAGTTCCTCGTCTGTTTTAGGTTGTCCCGCATAGGCTTGCACCCATAAATACAGCACCTCGTTGGTGTAGGCTAAACCAACAGCGCGGAGCAGCTCACTCGCTAAGCGGTGCCCCCGGTAAGCGCTCTTTACCCACAGGTTTTTCACCCAGTACACCCCGTTTCGCTTTTCCACCGTGCATTCAGCCGCTGTTTCTCCGTCCGCATCGGTAATGCTGAATACATCTTGGCGAATGATGGCCGACAGTTCAACGGTCTTGCCTTCTTGGTTTGTATAGGTGCTCATGCGTTGAGGTACCGCCCCACAAAGGCGTCTAGTTCAGGTGTGAGAATGCTTTCCACGAAGTCGTTCAGGTCGGCTTCCCGAATACCCAGCAGTTCGCCGTACTTGGTCAGGAAGGCGTACTTCTCGTCCGTGGCAATCACGAGGAACTGCAACGTATCGACCTGATCCAGCTGCAGCGAGGCCAGAAAGGCGCCGGTTAGCTTCAAATCGACGTACGCGGTGTTCTTGAACGTGCCGTATTTGGCCTTGTACTTGGCGTAGGCGGGGCTGTAGCCGCTGGCCTGAATGGCTTGCGCGTCGACGGTTTGCCCGGCCTTTTCGATGTACTCCCGGTTAATATCCAGCAGCAGGCCCGACGCATCCACCACCAACCGCGATAGCTCCGCTCGCACGGCGGCGGGGAGGCGTTCGAGGCGCACGGCGAGGGCTTCGAGTTCTTCAACCATGTTACTTGGTTAAGTACCCCACGCTCACTCGGTCCCGCTTCGGGGCCTGGCACAGCACATCCAAGCCGGATAAGTCCAGCGTCAGGTTCTTGAGCAATGAGGGGTGGTAGTTGTCGGTGCCTTGTTCCTTGCCCCCGTACAGGCGGGCTTGGTAGTTCATCAGCAAGGCGTAGGCATCGGCCTGCACATCGGCCCGCTGCGTGAGCTGCGTCAGGCTCGGAGACGCCACGATGGCCGTCAGCACCCGAATACCCAAGGCCAGCTGCACGGCTTCGGCTACGCGCCGTTGGTTCTCGTCGGATTGCAGCGCGGTAACGATGTCGCAGTAGCTGGTGAGTTCCACGTTCAGCCCGAAGGTGCTGCCCTCGGTTACCACGGCGGCCGTATCAAACAGCGTGCGGTCGGCTTCCAAGGCACTCGCGGGCACGGATATGGCGCGGGGCCACAGGTGGTCTTTGAAGGACTGGTACGGGTCGTCCGTGCAGCCGCACGTGCCGCCGGTGAAGTCTTTGCGAATGGCCCGGGCCGTACCCAGATCATCCTCGTAATACCCGAGGTAGGCCGTAACCCCGGCTTGCGCGGCGAAGTCCACGTCCAGCGGTTCGCCTTCCACCGTTACCCAGGTCGGGAAGTTGGCCCGCGTGTTCTGCACCGGCAGGATGCGCACGGGGTCGGGCTCGTCGGAGCGGTAGAGGTACAGGTTCAGCGGCTCGGTGGTGACGCTGTCGAGTTGCAGGCTCAGGCGCTGCAGCAGCATCGTGACCCCGTCCCGGTCCCGCAAATCCAGCCGGAACCCCACGAAGCGCCCCAACGGGTTGACCGTGTGGGCGGCTTGGCCGGGGCCGTTGAGCAAGGCCGTGGGCTTGAGCAGCACCGGGCCCGTCAGGCTTTGTTCGGCCGCGAGGCGCACGGCGAATTTGCTCAGCGTGTCTTTGGTGATGCGCTCCAGCCACGCGTTCAGCAGTTCGCCGCGGGGCACGAGCTGCGCCACCACATCCAGGGCGCAGAGTTCGTTGAGGTCCGTGACGTAGAGGCCGGAGCGGCTCTCGGTTAGCTCGGTGGTTAGTTCGGGCAGGCAGGCATCTCCGGCCGGCAAGCGCCAGCCCACGAGGCCGTAGAGGGATTCCGCAAGGGCGTTGAGGCGCAGCATGGGCAGGGTCGGTAGCAAAACAGCCCACCACACCGGGCGGTGTAGTGGGCTGTAAGTTACACAGAAAGTTAAAGTATTGCTTTACTTTCTGGCTACGCCGTTAGGCTACCTCGTCCAGCACCTCGTACTTGTAGACGCCGGTGTCGCCGGTGGAGCTGTACGCCTCGGTGAAAGCGAATTCGGCCGAGAGCACGAAGCTCTCCACGTAGTCGGCTTCGCCGCCGGTTACGGTAGCCGAGGAATCGGCGCAACCTTTCTTCACTTTCAACTCCCACGTGATGCCCATTACCGGGTCGGTGAAGGTCGTCCACACGTCCGTGCCGATGTCCTTGCCGTCGCGGGCCAGTTGGTTGATCCACGGCATTACGCCGATGGTGCCGGGGGCAAAGACGTACGCGGTTGAATCCACGCCCGCACCGTCAGCGATGAAGCGGTCGAAGTACATGCGGTAGTCGTCCACTTGGAAGCCGAGGTTTTCGCCGTTGGCTTGCCCCTGGCGCTGCACGTAGTTCCACGCGTCGGCCAGGTTGGGCGAGGCCACGATGTCGGCCAGGCCGGCAAAGTCGTTGCCCATCATCTCCGTGGTCAGGCGACCGAAGAGGCGGTTGTAGTCGGCAAAGGGCACCCGTTTGGCGTTGGCCAGCGTGGTGCTGTAGCGCGTGCCGTTGTTGATGGTGGACTTGATGGTCTCCAAGTGCGCCACGGCCTGCACGTCCAAGCGGCTGTAGGCCGAACGCAGGCGCTCGGTCAACAGGAAGTTGAACTGGTTCTGGTAGTCCAGCGTGTTGGTGGCCGAGGAGAGGTACGAAACGGCAAACTCTTCCACGATGGTGGAGAAGGTCAGCGGCTTGAGGGCCGTGGTGCCCGTGCTGGTGCCGGCGCACTTGCGGGTGGTGCCCGAACCGTTGCTGCCTTTCACGCGCACCGGAATGCTGGTGGGCTGGCCGGTGTACTTGCGCAGGTCCGTGATGTCGAGGCCGGGAATCAGCAGGCCCGCGTTGTCGACGTGGGCGCGAAACGCGCCGAAGGTGGGCATGCGCAATTCGTTGCGGCCCATGGCGCCCGTGTTGGCGGCCTCAATGGCGGCGCGGGCTTCAAGCAGAGTGGTGGCGTCAAAAGCCATAAGAGTGGGTTATTTGAGGTCGGGGCGCTGCTTCTTGAATTCGCCGTAGAGCTTTGCGCCTTTCGGGGAGCCGGAGGGAATGCCCTGCTTGTTGAGGTCTTCCGCAAACTCTTTGAGGCTGCTGTACTTGCTGAAATCAAAGCCGCTGGCGTCGCCGTCGGTGTTGAAGTTGTTACCGGATCCTTTGTACCCACTTCCGGTTGTCGTGGACGCTTGTTTGAGACTCACCACTTGCGGGGCGAACTGCTCAATGAGGGCCTTTTCGGTGATGTAGTCCGCGGTTTTGGTGTCGCGCACTTCCTTGCCCGTGGCTTTCTCCTTGAAAATGGTTTTCCCCTCCACCACGTCGACGTCGTAGGCCTGCATCAGCTCCATCTTCACGAGCTTTCGGTGGCTGTCCAGGTACTTGTCTTCTACGTTGATGGGCAGGGCATTAATGGCGGCATCAAGCGCGGCGTTGATGCGGGCTTGCTTGGCATCGGTGGCGTACTTGACGTTCAACTGGTCCAGTTCCGTGGTTTTCTGGGTTAGCAGTTGGTCTTTGGCCGCAATGTCGGAGCGCAACCGCTTCAACTCTTCGCTTTCGTCGCCGGAAGGCTTGCCGAACTTCTCTTTGTAGGCGCGTTCTGAGTAGTCTGCCGTGCTCTCTCCCTCGGTCTTTGCAATGCCGGTGGCTTTCAGAATGCGCGTATCAATGGCGCCGTAGGTGTTGCCCGTTGCCGTGCGCGTGGCCTCCTGGGCAGCAATCTGCCGCTCGTTGGTCAGGCGCGTGTTAAAGTCGGTTTCGGAGAACACCTGCAAGGCGCTCAGTGAAGTGGCGAATGGTTTAACTTCTTCCGCCGCCGCAGCGTCGGTCAGAAACTTGGTGATGACTTCCGGCGTGGCGCCCAATTTGGTGGCCAGCGCGGAAACGTTTTCTTGAATGAGTTCCATGTAGGAGGCTCTGGTTTACTTGGTTTTAGCGGGCTTTTCACCGGCTGCTTTCTCTTCCTTGGCGGCCCCGCCATCGGCGGTTACCTTCTCCCACTGGCTACCGGGGTAGGCCAGCAGGCGCTCGGCGTGGTCGGGGGCGAACTTCTGCACCTTGTCAGAGTCCTTTGCCCGTAGCGTTACCGTGGCCATTACTTCACCTTGCCTTTGTGCAGCACGTCGGCTTTGAAGCCGGCCTGCTTGCTGATGGAGGTTTCGTACTGGTGCGGGTCGAAGGCTTTGATCTGCGGCTCTTCCAGCACTTGGCCGTTGAGTTGCGTGATGCGCACGTGGGTGTAGCCTTCTTCGCCTTCCGGCATCTTGAACTCGGCTTTGGCCTTCTTCAGGTCTTCGCTTTGGCCGGCCTTGGCTTGAGCCTTCTGTTCGGCTTCGATTTCCTTGCGCAGTTCCGCCTTAAGCTTTTCGCGTTCAGCATCCTGTGTCGCTTTGGCCTTAGCGGCGTCCGCTGCCTTTTGCTCAGACGACTGGTTGGGGTTCGGGTTGTCTGCCATTTTGCTTTTCGGTTAGGTACTCGGTGAATTGATCTTGAATGCGCTCAATCTTGGTGGCGTGCGGCAAGGCGCTGGCGAAGTCCAGGATGGAGCCGTTTTCGCGCTCGAACCGGGCCACGAAGTCGTTCAGGTACTGCTTGAGCAGCAAATCCTGCGGCGTGGCAATGCCGTTGTCTTTGGCTTCCTTGACGGTCTGCGTGGGAAACGGCGTTAACTCCAGCTTCAGCAGGTTGCGCTGCAGCTCCATTGGGTCGCCCGCGTATTTGGTGTAGATGATGTCTTCCAGGTAGCTGTAGAGCGTCGAATCGTCTAACCCGGCCGCTTTCGCTTTCTCGTAGGCGTATTCCAGGGCGGAGGCGTTGCGGACGTGGTAGCGGCGGCCGAAGTTGACTTGGGATTGCTTGTAGGAAGCGCGGTAGCGGTAGCGGGCGTGGGCGTCGATAACGAACTTCATGCAGAACTCCGCATTCTCCGACACGACGGCCAATCGGTCTTCTACCGGACCCAGATCCATTTCTTTACCCGCAGCGGTTTCCACCTTGGTCTGCATGGTCAGGATACCGTCCTTGCCCAGTACAGCCCGCTCAATCTTGGACTCGTTCACCTTCAGCTCATCGCCGAGGTACTTGAGGCTCTCCAAGTCGGGTATAACGTAACCAGCGGGCGGAGTGATTTGCGGTTCGCCTTGCTGAGGTGCTTCCACGATGTACCCCTCGTCCCGGTCGTAGGGGATGTAGCGGCCCTTGCCTTTGCAGCGCGGGCATCTAATCTTGCCGGTTGGGTAATACAACCAGCCGGCATTGCAGGCTGCGATGGGCGAATCGCCAACGGCTGGAGCCTCGTGAGTACATGCCACCCCGTAGCTCCACGGCTTGGGGTGGGCAAAGCGGGATTTACCCAGTTCGTGGTTGCAGAAGTCCCGCAGGTAAACATTAGCCAACCCCAGCGACTTGGCAATCACGGACGAGCGCAGCACCGGGCGCTGCAGGTTCGGCTTGATCGTGGTGATCGGACAGGCCGGCACATACCCTAGGGCGTGCTCGTTGTCGAGCGCAGGCAACCGGGTGTAGCTACCGTCGGCGTGACGCACGCGGAAGCAATAGCGGTCGTCCCAGACGTAAAAGTCGGTAAAGGTGTCGTAGCGCTCCTGCAGAATCAGGTACTCCACCTTGTTGCCTGTTACGGCCACGTCGTGGATCTCGGCCGAGGCCACGTAGCGAAAGAACGGACGGGGCAAGCCCTCTCCTGCTTCGTCGCTGGGTTCAGCAGGAAGATCCACCAACATCACACCTTGAAACCCAGTCAGGCTGGCCTTGAACCACGTCGCTTCGAAATCCCGGTAGAAGCTCGTGCCCGTGCGGGCCGTGTCCTTCAGATAGGCTTCGAAGTCCTGCGCCAGTTGCGGGTCGGTGAACTCGTGGTAGACCGTGGTGCCTGCGGCCGTGAAGACCTTGCTCAGGATGTTGGCAATGCCGTCATAGATGGGTGCCGTACCCGACTCGCGGGTCTTTTCCAACACCAGCTGCGACTCTTCGCTGGACATGGCCACGCGTTGGGCCCGCAGAAACTCCAGTACCAAGGCTGGTTCACCGTCGACGTGCAACTGGTGCTGACGCTCCAACGCCCGACCCGCCAGCAGGTCTTGCTGGTGGGCGGGCTTTTCACACAGGGCAAGTACCTGATCGGGAGTCAGTAGCACGGCGGGAGGCGTCAGGCAGGCTTAAGCGGCGTTAACCAAGCTCTTGATGTGCGGCAAGGCAGCGGCACTGATGGCGGGCTCGGCAATACTGTTGTAGGTGAGCGTAAGCGGGTAGTGCGCCGGAATAGCTTGGCCGATGCCGGGACGCTTGAAGACGCCGAACACCAGGGAAGCGTTTTCAATCGGGCCCTGCAGGTAGCCTTGGTCGTCCAGCAACCACGTGCGCAGGGTGCCGCCGCGGCTGTTGAGGGCGTTCACCGCCGTGTGGGTAGCGGCAGCGGGGTACTGCAGGCGCCCCGTTACGGTGCGGGTGCGGTCGGTCAGCTCCGAGGCACCGTAGGGCACGTCGTTGCCCGAGAGTAGCTGGTCCGAGGGGTCGGCCACATCGGAGGCCGCCACATTGTTGAGGATAAAAAGCTTATCCGCACCGACGGCTGTCATGGCTGCTTGGGCCGCTGATTCCGTGGTGAGCGTGGGCGCATCGCCAGCGCTGTCTTGGTAGAGGATGGCGACGATCTGCCGACCGTACGCCACTTTGGCGCAGGGGTCGTTGGAAACGGCTACCAGGGGAACGTTGCAAGCCATGATTCGGGAGGGTTGAAGCGTTGAAGTTGAACAACTTTGCAGCCGTAAATTAAAGCAATACTTTAACAACCACCAAGCGGTTTCTTTTTCAGCCGAGCAACCCGCGGCGGCGGGGGCTGGCGACCGGGGTGTAAACCGCGTAACGCATGGTATCCATGCCGTGGTCGTCCAGCTTCACCGGCACCTCTTTGTTGGGGCGTCCGTCCTTCTGCTGCTCCCACGTATAGCCGGGAAACTCTTCTTCGGTGCAGGCGGGTTTCTTCGCCTCCGTTAGGGCCCGGTCCCGCGTCTGCAGCGCCCCACGCATCACGTAGAGGCGGGCTTTGCCGTTGGCCTGCACGTTGAGCATGGATTGCACCTGCTGAATGCCGCTGCTCACGGCCTTGTTGGCGGCAATGGTCCGAATGCCGTAGCGCTCCAAGGTAGCGCGGTCTTCCGCGTCGTGGTCGGCGTAGGTGGCCTCAAACCGTTCGCCTTGGGAGAGGCGCAGAATATCTTTCGCGTGGTCTTCCACCAGCCGCTGCGTGTGGTAGATTTCCCGGTACAGGTACCAAATGTCATCGGGGCTGATGGCCCACCACTGGCACACGAACGGGTTGGTGTAGCCGAAGTCAATCGAGCGGATGCGGCGCCACTGCGGGGGGATCGGAAAGGCATCGATCACGTGCACGGCCGTGTCAAAGGTTTCGTAGATCAGCCCGTCGGCCGCGGCCCAAATGCCTTGTCGCAAGCGGGCATACCGAACCCCCGACAGGCGTTCGAGGGTTTCCATGTAAGCGCGGCCGGCCTGGGTCCACTCCCCGGTCGCGTGGTTGAACAGGCCGGGGTTGTCTTCGTGGCGGCTGACGTGCCGGTGGGTCTTGCCGCTGATGCAGCGCTGGTTCAGCCAGTGCGTGGGCGCGTCGGGGTTACAGTCGGCTAGTATTTGGTTGTAGGGAATGGCCGATACCTGCCCGGGGCGGTTGATGCGGCTGGCCAGCGACTCCCATTCCGCTTCCGTGAATTCGGTGGCTTCGGGAATGTAGATCAAGTCGAACTCGGTGGACATGAAGCGACTAGCCTTGTCCATGCCGCCCACCACGATGCTGCTGCCGTTGCGGTATTGGTAGCTGCGGCGGTTCTCCCGTTGCGCGCCGTCGGTTAGGTAACTTCCTTCCGGTAAAACCTTCTCTTCGAAAGTCACCAACACCGACTCGGTGCAACTGACGCGGGTCTTGCGCACGATCAACACCCGCGTATTTGGATATTTCTCACAGATCAGGTGCACCTTCTCTAAGTTTACCCGGCTTTTGCCCGTGCCCGCGGGTCCTTCCAATAGGACTTCTCCGTACTGGTCGTAGAGGTAGCCAATGGCGGCGCCGAACGGCTGGTAAGGCTTATGCTTCAGCTGCAGCTCCGGCGTCAGCGTTAAGCGCTGGCTCATACCTTGGCGGGGTCGAAGCCGGCGTACACCTTGAAGGGTTCGCCGTCGTTGGTGTGGTCGACCGCAATCTTCTCTCCGTACTTCTTTGGCGCCAACTTGCTCATGGCCCATTTGCGAGCGTCTACGCGCAGTTTGCTGCGGCCGATCCACTCGGTATCGGGGCGCGGCCCGAACTCGCCGTGAATGGTGTCGTGGGTCGTATCGTCGGCGATTTCGAAGATTTCATCCAGCAGCGTTTCGGCTTGGTCTTCGCGTGCCTGCGCGTATTGGGTGCGAAACTCTTCGTGAACTCGAAGCCAACGCAGCACGGTGGTCTTGTCCGGCATCTCCTCGTCCCGGCAGATAGCACGCAGGCTTTCCCCTTCGGTTATTCTCTCACAGATAAGCGTCGCCAATTCAGGCGAGTAGTCCGACGGGCGGCCGGTCTTGGGTTTTACTTCTTCTTGGGGACTGTCAAGCATGGCTGACAACGGGTTAATTACAGCCCCGAAGTTAAAGCATTACTTTAATTAACCGTGCAAAAGAAAGCCCCACCGGATTGGGCGGGGCGAATGTTGTGCTTACTTGATCTTTTGCTCACATAGGTCGGCAAAGGCCGGGCAGCATTCATTGAGCAGCTTGAGGTTGTACCCGCCGGGCCTGGGCTGCAACTCCAAGTGGGGCTGCGTTCCGTGAGCAGGGCATCTTACGCCCGCCAACTTCCGCCGGTAATCCTGTGTCAGGGAGTCTTCCAACTGGCGCATCATCTTTTGGGCAAGATCGGTCGGGTTGATCGAGCCCGTGCGTTTGATGGTCACTTTAATCATGGCGTCGGGAGCTTAGGAGGTACGGTGTTGCTTTTGGCTTCCGTTGCCAATCGTTGCACCGTTTGGTACAGCTGTTCTCCGTTGGCGCGGGCTACTTCTTTCAAGGCGCTGCGGGTTTCCTGCGGCACCCACATGATGACGGGCTTTTGGTTCTTCAGCATGGATGATATATTTTATCTATCATTGCGGCCCCAATATACGACTGCATTATGGTTCAGCTCGATACACCGCCAGAAATAAAGCCAGCCGTGAACGACTACCGCAGCCGCCTGGCGAAGGGCCGGGAACTAGCAGGCATGACGCTGAAGGATTTGGCGGAGGCGTTGGGTGTCTCGCTGCAGAACGTCTCGCAGGTGGAGCGGGGCAAGCAAAGCATGACGGTGGAGCGGCTGCTGCAGACCTGTGCGGTCCTGCGGCTGCGTACCGAGTGGGTGTTGCACGGCACGGGGCCTATGTTCGTGGGCGGCTCCGTGGGCAAGCGGCCGGCCAAACGAGCCTAACTCCCTTCCACCACGCGGGCCGGCTGGGCGCTTACCCGGTGGGGGTGCAGGGAGGGGGTGCCGTGGAAGGCGTTGGGGGTGTTCATCAGCGCTTGTTTTGGCGTAGGAAATAGGCTTCTATGGCGTCAAAATCGGCGTCTGTAATGGTGCCCAGCGACTTCCACGACAGTCCTTTGCTCAGGTCAGCAGGGTCAGCAGGTACCCCAAACTCAAAGGGGCCGCGCCGCATGCCGGCCTTTTCCATCATGAGGGTTGTTACTTCAATGCGTTCGTTGGTGACTATCATGGCGTCAGGACTGGGGAAGGATGCCCGCGGCTTCGGCGGCGTGGCAGAGGGTGGGTGAGTTCAGGCGCAAATAGCGCATGTGCTTTAGGCGGTTTCGGTAGGCGTAACGCGTATTCCGACTGCGCCAGCACTGGGTATTCAGGTAGCGTCGCTCGTCTTGTATGCACTCCCATTGGTGCCAATACACGAATAGCGGGGTTGCCGGACGGTGGTCGGCTTGCCGGAGCCAAAGCCGGCCGCGCTGGCGCAGCAGCTTGCGGTATTCCTTCGGGGTTAATTCAACCAGGACATTCATGGCTTGGGGCGAAAGGCTTCGATGTGGGTTTGGAGGTCTTCGGCGTGAGCTTCTGGGCAGAGCGTCACCACGCGCTTGGTCTGGTTGGCAAAGGTGAAGCCGGATATTTCCACCTTGAGCGGCTTCCATACAGGGGCGCTGCGGGCTTCTTGGGCTTCGGGGGTGTCGGTGGGCGGCTTTGGGGGCGTGGGCGCAATGGATGGCTTGCCAGGGGTCTTTGCGGGCTTCTTGCCGTGAAGGGCGCGGTACTCGGCGGCGCTCATCATGGCGTTAGGTCGATATCAAGGGCGCGGGCGGCGCGTTCTATTTCTTCGCTGGGCAAGCCGTCAAACCGCGTTTCGGCTTCCAGGGCTTTACCGTACATGTCCCGCAGCGCATCGGCCGTCTGCATCCGGTGCCGGCTCAGGGCTTCTTCGGCGGCGTCCCGCTCTTGGGTGAGGCGGGCGAGGGCGGATTGCAGTTCGTCGCCTTCGTCTAGCAGGTATTCGAGGCGGTAAAAGTTGTTGAACATTACTCGGCCGGATTCTACTGCATCCTGGTGTTTCCGGCGCACATCATCCCGTAGGGCTTGCATCCGGTTCAACTGTTCGGCGCTGATCGGGCCGGCTTCCTCCTGAATCGGCGCCTCCCCTTCCCGCAGCCGGGCAATGTTGGCCATGTTGTAGGCCAGGGAGGCGGCCGTTAGCTCGGCTTCGGTCGTGTTCGGGTTCCGGTGGGCGGCGGCCAACTGGGTGGCGGCGGTGCGGGTGTCTCTGGGCATGGGGAGGGCTCTGGTGCGCGGGGCGCGGTGTAGGGGAAGGGAGGGGTTAGGAAAGGATGGTTTTGGCCTGTTCCACTGCGGATTCCATGAAAATCGTTTCGCTGATCCCGGCTTGTAGCTTGTCCCGCACAAAGGCCGCTTCGTTCACGGTGCATTGGAAGGTGAGAGAGTGTCCTTCTTCGCTGAAGACGCCGAGGGCGTAGCGCGGGGCGTTCAGCAGGCGCCAGGCGTCAACCAGGCGGCGGTACCAAGGTAGTTTGTCGTAGTGGGGCATGAGACTAATCAGATTGGGTGCGACTGGCTAAGAGAGCCATCAGTTCTTCGGTCATTGGCGCCAACATCACATGCAGCTTGCTGCGAACGCGCGGGTCGCTGTATTCTTTGCGGTAGAGCTTTTTGCGGAGGCGCTTCTTCATCGTTCAGGCGGCTTGGTTTCGTATGGCGCGGATCAGGCGGTCAAAAAGGGGGTTCCACGGCTTCTTCTTTCGAGGCTTCCATCAGCACCACCAGCAGGGCGGCGGCTTGGAAGGCGAGGCGGGGCTGGTTGCGAATGACCGCTTCGTCGCATTGGAGGGCGGGGGCGGCGTTGCCCTCCTGAAGGGCCAACCAACGGATTATAGCCGCTTTTACTTTGGCCTCTTTGTCTGGATAGGACAGGCGGCAGAGGCAGACAGAGCAGAGGTTGGACATGGCTAGAAGGGAGCGGGTTCGTTGAACTTCGAAGCAGGCAAGGGCCCAAAGCCAGGCGCGGCTATTAAATCGAGGGCGGGGGTGATGATGCGCGGGCCTTCGGGCGGTTGGTTGGAGCCGGTTTGGCGGTAGCGTTGCACCAGCTTCGGATCGAGGGGCGACATGCCCAGCAGCGGGTCGATGTAGCGGAAGGCGCGGCGTTCGTAGTGCAGCCGCACCCCGAGCTTGGGCGTCTTGAAGCCGGATTCGGGTTCGTTGCGCATCTTCTTGACGTAGAAGTCCACGCTCGAATCGGTGGGGTCTTCGTCGGCCATCGGGCGGTGCCACACGCAAATCGAGTCCATCCGGTTCGGCCACATCCGGCCGCCTTCCATGCTGTACTGATCGGGAATCTTGAGTTCCATCGTTTTGGCGTTGCGGGCTTCGCCGGCCGGGTGCACGCAGATCAGGGTACACAGCTGCTCGTCCTTGGTGAAGTCCAGAATCAAGCTCAGTTGGGCCCGCAGCTGTTCGCTCATCATGCCGCTAAAGTCTCCGAGCTTGCTTTCCAAATCGTTGAAGGGGTCCAATAGCCAGCCCTTGATGCCGAACCGCTTGGCGGCTTTCACGGCGGGCAAGAGGGTTTTGAGGCTGTGAGCTTGGCGCGGATCGATGAAGGTAAAGTGCCCCGTTACCCACTTCACGGCGTCTTCGTATTGGGCCCGGCTCATGCGAAACGGGTGGTCGGGGTTCACCGATTGGCCGACGTAGGCCTGCACCAGGATGCCCACGGCCTTGCGCAGCGGCATGTTTTCGGGCACGAACAGGGCGAACTTCCATTCGTCGTACACGGCCTTGGTCACCATCTTGTTGAGTTCGGCCAAGCTCTTGCCCATGCCGGGCCACCCGGTAACGGCCGTGGTTTCGCCGGGCTGCCAGAGCCAATGCTTGTCGAGCGTCGGGTAGTGCGTGGGGCTGCCGTTGGGGTTGGTGTGGTCCCAGGCGTGCAAGGCTTCGCGCTGCACCTGATCGGCACTAACCAAGGGTGCGGCCGCGCTAACAGGCGCTTCCGTAGCCAATGCGGGCAACGGGGTGCGCAGTTGATCGAGAGTGGAGAGGCTGGCCATGCGTTAGGCGGCGTTGCGGCGTTCGATGAGCGCGTCGATGAAGCGGCGGGTCTTCGCAAGCCACGGGTAGCGCAGATTCATGGCCGCTTCGATCTCGGCATCGGTGGGCACCGGGCGGTGGTGCTGCTTGCTGCTTTGGGCCAGCACCATGCCGGCGAAATCGGCGGCTTGTCCCACCTCCTTCACGTACTGACCATGCCAATGGCGGGCGAGTTCGTTGGCGTCCTCAATGGCCGTGTCGGTTGCGGGCCCAACTTTCTCGCAGGCTTCGAGCAGTTCGGCCAACTCCAGCAGGCGCAGGCGGCGGGTTTCGAGCATCCGCAACCGGCCCTGGGCGGCTTCGTTGGTCAAGTCCAACGCGTCGAACTCTTTCTGCACCCACGCCCAATCGGCTTCGAGGCGGGCCTGTACCACGGCAGCGGCGCGGTGCAGCTCTTGTTGGGCGGCGGGCAAGGAACGGGTAATGTGCATGGCTAGCGGGGCGTGGTGCCGTTGAATTGACCGGAGGAAGCGTAAGCGGGGCGTGGTTCGTGGGTTCGGGCATCGTTGAAGCCCCAGAGGTCTTCTTTGCTCGTTTGCACGGGGCGGGCTTCGGGTGCCAGTTGAATGACGCGGGCCGTGCGGCCGTAGCCTTCCGTGGCCCACACCTGCTTTTTCAGGTTCAGGAACTTCTCGCAGTAGGGCATGAACTCCGGCCCGTTGCGGGTGCAATCGACGCGGTAGGCGTCCAAGCCGGCGAGGATGTGGCGGCGGGTGGATTCGGGCAAGGCCTCCCACCGGGCTTGGGCCGTGGCCTTGCTGCCGCGCTTCTCAATGCCGGGCCCGTTGTGGTACTGGTCCCAGAGGGCGGCAAACGCCAGCTCGGGATGCGCCGCCGCCACTTGATCGGTTTTGGGTTTGCTTTTAGTGGGCTTGGGTTCTTCCACCAAGGGAAGGGCAACCTCCGCCGGAGCCGGCGCAGCCGGTCCGGCAAGAGAAGTATTGTTCTCTTTACTTTCCTTTACTATAGCATTGCCATCGCATGCGTTTTGGGATGCGTTCGCATTCGGATTCGATGCGTTCGCATTGCGTTCGGATTGCGCGGGCATTGCGTTGGCATCCGGCTTGTTCTGCCAGCGCTTGTTGGCAGAAGCGGCAGCCTTCTCGCTGCGGGCTTGTTCTTTGGATGCTTCGGCAACCAGGCGCGGATTATAGCGATAGGTGCCGCACTCCGAAAGGGGAAACTTCTCCAGGATGGTTTCGCCGCTTTCGGCCCATTCTTCCAGGCTCATTTCCGCCAACCGGCGAACCTTATCCGCAACGGCGGGCAATGTGCCCGGGCGCTCCATGCCCCACGCTAGGGCAAGCAGCTGGATGTACACCCCGCGCTCCGCTTTGCTCATCAACTTGACCGCCGATGAAGCCAGCCAGTCGGACGCGTTGAAGTAAAACGAGTAGGCCTTCATACCGTGAACAGGTTAGGGTGCTTCAAAGCCTGAAGCGCGTAGTACTGCGGCTCCAGTTGTCGGATGGTGGCCAACTTGGCGGCGAAGGCTTCGGGGAAGCGCAGGGCATACCCGGCCTTGTTGTGCTCATACAGGGCATGGCACCCGATACACTCCAGCACCACGTTGGCCGGGTTGGCGGCGTGGCGAGGGAATTGCTTTTGGGTCAGCGTATGCGAGTGGGTCAGCTGAAACGAGCTGCCACAGGCAAAGCAGGCGCGCGGGCCGGCATCGACCACGCGGTAGGCGTTGCCCAGTCTTCCCTTCGCCCCCCGCTGCTTGGCGGATACGGGGCGTAAGGGAGTGGTGCGAGAGAGGGGAGTGCGGCGGTTCATGGCTTTAGTATGGTTCTCCATCGGAGGCGTAGGCGGGCTCTCCATCGGGTTCAGAAGTCGGGCAGATGCCAATGCAAGGCCGGGTGTAACAGTAGCTACAAGCGGGATCGCATTGGTAGCAGGAGCCATCGGGTGCCAATTCGTCGCCACACGTGACGCACTCGGCCGCGTCGGGCTCTTGGGTATGTAGGGTGCTCTCCATGTCAATCGGTGCAAAAACAACTGATGCTGGGCTCGTCTTGCGCCTCCCAGAACTCAATGGAGGTTTGGGTGTTGGCCCTCTGAGCGCGATCAACCAAGTCCTGCATGGCGTAGCGGGTGCTCCACGGGTGGCCCATTGCGTCTTCCGTGTCGAGGTAAAAGCCCGTGCGCAACTCGGGCCGGCGTTGGAGGATGGCTACCTTCTTGCCGGCTCCTTTTTGAAAGCACAGGACGCAGTTGCCATCTAGCGGGTGGATGTCCAAGTCAAAGGGCTGTGCTTTCCAGAAGTCCAGCACATCGGGTTTGGTAATGCCTCCATGGTAGAGCGGGTGGGCAACGTGATGCCATTTGTCTGCCGACTCTTTGCCCGTGAAGTGCCGCGTGGGCTCGTCAGCTCGGATGCCGATTACCGCTTCGAAGTAGCGGTGCCCCTGGCTGCGCATGAAGGCTATCTTGGTCTTTATCTTCAGCTCGGTGGTGCAGAAGCGGCCCATGTGCCCGGAAGGGACGGCTTGCTTGGCTAGCATCATCATGATGAAGGGCTCCGCGTTGCGGCTGGCTGTTTCGTAGGTGACTTCCTTCCACTTGTGAAAGCGGCAGTACTCTATCCAGCGCAGCGGGACACCCAGAATGGTTTGCTGCTGGTGAAGGAACTTGAGCGTTCCCTCGTCCTCTAGGCCCGTGTTGCAGAAAATCACGAAGTCGTCAGGCCCTAACCCCTTCTCCATTTCCAGCAGCGTCATCATGCCAGAGGTGCGACCGCCGCTATTTGATATGACTCTTGGAGTGCTCATAGTGGAGCTTGATTGCTTAAGCCAAAGATAACGTAACGCATTAACATTACAATGCTTTACGCTATCTTCTTTCTGACTATATTTGCGTTACACAACCTACTTTTGCCCGCCTCACCATGTGCGTCCAGACATTGCCCCGCCCCAAGCCAGCCGAGAAGAAGGTGAATGCCAATTACCGCGTGTCGGAGACGCTGCGGGAGAAGTTTGCCTATGCCTGTGAGAAGCAGCGCACCGACGCCACGAAGCAGGTAGTGGGCTTCATGGAGGACTTTGTGGCGTCCTACGAGGCAGCCCACGGCCCCATCACCCTCCCACCCCTCCCCCCTTCCCCGTAGCGGCTAGGCGGGGAGAGCGGCAGCCAAGGATTTCAGGGCCTGCACCGTGCGCGGATACCCCGCTTTGGGCTGTCCCGGTGCCGTGGCGGCGTTGTAGGCGGCGCGTTCGGCGGGCGTGGCGGAGCGGCGCAGGTAGTCGGTGAGCGTGTCGGGCCGCAGCTGGTAGTCGAGCACGGCGGTGTAGATGGTGCGGGGGATCATTACCGGATGGGGTTGGAATAGACCGTGGCGGGGCGTCCGCACTGGTCGATGATGGTGGTGCGTTGCTTGCCGGCGAAGTATTGGGCCTCCCCGGCTTTGTAGGCCGGGCTGCCCATCGGTTCCTTGTACCAAGGCGTTACTGTCGCTACCGGCGCCACCGGCTTGCGGCTGCCTGCGGTCTTCTCTTTGCCGCAGGGCTTGCGCTTGTGGGCAATGACGGCGGGCTTCGGGGAAGCGCAGGGCATACCCGGCCTTGTTGTGCTCATACAGGGCATGGCACCCGATACACTCCAGCACCACGTTGGCCGGGTTGGCGGCGTGGCGAGGGAATTGCTTTTGGGTCAGCGTATGCGAGTGGGTCAGCTGAAACGAGCTGCCACAGGCAAAGCAGGCGCGCGGGCCGGCATCGACCACGCGGTAGGCGTTGCCCAGTCTTCCCTTCGCCCCCCGCTGCTTGGCGGATACGGGGCGTAAGGGAGTGGTGCGGGCTAGTCGTTGGGTGGGGCGGGGAAGAGGGGCGCGGCGGTTCATCGGGCTGTTTGCTTAGCGTAAATGGCTTGGCAGCGTTTGCAATCGACATGGTGCAGACAGCCAAACCGATCATGACAGTATTCCAGCCGGCCTCCCTTTCGCACCACGGCTATGAGGCAATAGGAAGGGTAAAGACCGGGGTCCGCCCCGCATAGCGCTTTGGTGATATGCTTTCCAACGAGTTGTAAGTGCGTAGCCAATTCGGCTTTTTGCACAACGAAGAGGCGGGTTCCGGCCGTTATCATGATGGGTTGTTGTTTAGTCCGCAGGCGTGGCAGTGCATGTTGTGGGCTAGTTCTTCTCCGCACCGTTCGCAATCGGGCATGTAGTTGGCCCCGTAGTAAGCATCAGCCTCGTCTTCGTCGCAGTCCGGACAACCGCCGCACTGCAAGCCGCCGTTTAGGGCGCAGCAGCAGAAGTCGCCACCGCATTCGCACGTCAGAAAGCCCGTGCCACCGCATCGGGTGTCTAAGCTTCGCAGGTCAAGGGGCTTGCTCATGAGTTGACCGGTGCGTGTTGATTAGTGCAGAACTTCAATGGGTTGGACAATTCGCCCGGCTTCCTTGCAGGCTTGAAGGAGGTATTGTTTCACCTCGTCATTCAGCCGGATAACCTTCTCGTGCAGCTTGCCTTCGGGAAGGGAGACGAAGGCCAACGTGTCGCCAGCAAGCCGCACATCGGCCCCGTAGACTTCGCCGTTGTCGCTGAACTTGACTTTGATGGACGCCACCGGGTGCTTTTTGCGCGGGTGGTCCTGTTGAATAAGTTGAAGGATGTGGGGCAACAGGATGTGCGTGAACTTGATGTGCTTGATCCGCATAAAAGCGGTGGCAGTCTGTTGTTGGCTCATGTCTGAAGGTCTTTCTCAAAGATAACGTATATACAGTATGTATGCAAGATATACGCGTATCTATTTTATGCGTATCTTGTGCATACATTAGCGCCCTACACCATGCGAACCCTAGCTTTGCCCCGCCGTCCCAAACTGGTCAACCAGGTTACCTACCCGCTGCGGGTAGACTATGACTTAAAGGAGAAAGCCATGATTGCGGCCGACCGCAAAGGCACTGACCTAGCGGCTATTCTGCGGGGTGCGATGTTGGATTTGGTCGATGAACACGAAGCCAAGCACGGCCCCATCGCCCTCCCCCCTTCCCCGTAGCGGCTAGGAGGGGAGAGCAGGGCTGTTACTTGAACCAAGCCAGCACCATGGCCGGCGTAACCTCTATGTGCAGGTGGTAGGTGTTCAGGATGGCAAACAGCAGCAGCGCGGCCGATACCAGCCCGTCGATGATGCGGTACCCCCACGTAAAGCGCACGGCTTTGGGAATGAGCATGGCCCCCACCATAATGGCGACCAAGCCCGTAAACACCATGTAGTTGTAGCTGGTAAGCCCCAACAGCACCCACACCAGATACACCAGGCCAAAACAGCCGAGCATGAGCTTATTGCGCTCGTCCTCGGGGCGGTCTGCCCACTCGGCATCCTTGGTTATCTCGGTTTTCAAGACCCGGTTGTACTTGCCGGCGTTGCGGGCAATGGCCAACTCCATGATGAAGAACACCCCGATACCGAGGTAGTAAGCGCCTTTGAAAAATTCGTGCATGGTGGTACTATTAAAAGAGTTGGGTTTGGCGGCGTTCTACTTCGTTCTGCACCCGCGTATGCAGCAGGCGCACGGCCAAGGGAGCGGTGGCGTCGGGCGAAAACCGCTGCACTTTCTGTTGTAGGGTCCGAAACTCGTCGGCTTCCATCAGTTGCAGGTTGCGGTCGTGGTAATTGCGCAGGGTGCTGCGCAGGCTGTAAGTGGGCGTGCTCATCTGATTAAGCGGCTAAGGGTTCGGTTTCTTCTTCGATGCGGGCCACCCCGCTTGCAATCAGCTTCATCATGGCGACGAAGCGCACCGGATCATCCGAGCCCAGCAGCGTATCGCACAGCTCCCAGATCAGCACCCGAAAGGATTCCAGGTAGTGTTTGGTGGCTTCCTGGTCGGTTAGCTCCCCGTGGCTGTCTTTGATCCGCAGCATGGGGGTCAGCACATCCACCAGGTAGTTGAAGTGGTTGAGCGTGCTCTGTTTGATTTGCCCGATGCGCAGCTTGTCGGAGTGCCGCAGGTCGGGGTGGTACCATTCCGCGTGCAGGTACTGCGTGTTGAGCAGCAGGGCGTGCAGCATGATGTTGCGCTGCAGTTCGGGCAAGGCGGCCGGGCTCATCACAGCTGGGCTGGGCTTGCTGAGCAGCTTCAGGCCGGCTTCGTTCTCGCCCAACGCGTAGGCTTTATCGAGCAGGTGTCGTTTGGCGGCGGGTAAGTAGGCTTTGAGGTCGTCTAGGTTCATGGCGGGGCGAGAGAAAGGCGGTTTGCAGTCGAGCGCGGCGCCCGTAGGCGGTGACCGCGTGTATCCAGTCGGGGCAACCCGGCACACAGGCGCGGATGGCGGCGCGGAGCTGGGCTTTCATCGTTAGCGGTGGCAAAAGGCCCCGCAGGACGGGGCGGCTTTGACTTGTTTGTAGACCAAGGCCATTTCGGCGGCGTCGAAGAGGCTGTTTTCGCATTCCTCGGCAATGCTTTGAAAGGAGCGGCCCGAGGAACTGATGGCGAAGAACTTGGCGCGGCGGTCTTGTATCCGTTCTTCCATCGCCCGGCCTTCGTTGAAGGTGTTGCGGTCCAGAAAGTACATGGCCTTGTATTCGCGGATGCTCTTGAAGGGGCACCACTTGCACCCGCCCCGCGCCATGTAGACCGGGTAGTCGGGTTCGAGCCCGTGCTGGGCAAGCAAGGCTTTGCAGTCGGCGCGGGTGTAGCCGTCTTCGTAGAGCGGGTAGCGGTACTGCACGTTCTTGCAGCGCATCAGATTGCCCGTGCGGTCTTGGCCGGGTTCTTCGTCGGCGTTGAAGCCGATGAGCAGTTCGCACGGCCCTTGGCTTTTGAGGAAGGCGTCCATCGGCTTGATCTTCCACTCGACGGTGCAGAAGCGTTGCTGGCCCGAGGGCATGAACTTCTTGGCTTCAATGGCCTCCCCGAGCGAGTGGCACAGCACCCCGTTCACCACCTTGGCCGGCTTAAGGACTTGCAGCTCGAAGTCGCCGCCGTGGTGGGCTTTCAGGGCGGCTTCCACGAACTGCAGCCGGGCGTAGAGTTCCTGGTGTTCGGAACCCGTGTCGGTGAAAATGGCCGTGGCCCCCTTGCCGTAGAGCAAGCACATGGTGGTCGATTCGACCCCGAGCGAGAAAGCAATGAAGCGCTTCATGGCTACCGGGGGTGCGGGGCTTCCACTTGGGAGAGGCTCAGGCTGTGGGGGTTGCCCTCGGGCACCACGTAGCCGAGCAAATAGAGCAGGGCGGCAATGCCGAGAGCTAAGAGGCTGGCTTGCACACCCCGGCGGTGCTTGGCTTTCTTGCTGCGTTTGGGGCGGCTCAGGTAGCGGTTATCGACGGCGGGCGGCAGCGTGGGCCGGGTCGCGTCGTAGAAGAATTCACTGTCGTAGGCGTGGCGTTCCATGGCTAAGAGCGTTGTTCGTGAAGGGAGAGGATGCAGGGCCGGGCAATGCCGGGGCGGGGTTTGGGGCGGTATCTCACGCGGCAAAGAGTTGTTGTTGAATGCCCAGGCGGGCGAGTCGTTCGGGGTCTCCCCATTGGGCAGCCATGGCGGCGGCAATGCCGGGGAAGAACTTAGAGCGGGCTTTTCGACGGTCCTGTAAGGTTTTTCCAGGGCCTGTAAAGTGTGTTTTAGGCTCCCGGCCCGGCACGATGTCAGTGGCCAGTAATCCAGGAAGATTCTTCAGCCACAGGCAGGTGCCTTTCGTTTCGCCGTGGCCGAACTGCCAGGGCTGAATAATCTGACTGGGCGGCTGGTAGAGGGTGCTCATAATGCCTATCGGGTTTTCCACCGCAATGCGGGGAACCGGGGCGTTAATCATTTCCATGAAGAACGCCGCGGCCTCTTCCTGGGCAGCCAGCCGGGCGGCCCCCACCAGTGCCCCCGACTTGCGCGGTGGCTGCTCTTTCAGCCAGCCGTTTGCGCTTATGGTCAGGTAAGTGCATTCCGGGTGGGCAATGAGCAGGTCCCAGCCGTTGTGCAGAATATCGCGCACGTCGCCCTGGTAGTGCGGGCCGGGGCTTTCCGTGGGCAGCAGGTCGCAGCTCATGGCATCATGCCCGGCCGCCAGGAACGCATCGCGCACAATGCCGGAGTACTCGCAGGCTACTAGGACCTTCATGTTATGCGGCGTCCTGTTGGTTGTGGTAGAGTTCTTTCGGGTCGCGCATCTGCTCCCGAATGGCGATGAATTCCTGCGTCTTGCGAATGGCTTCCACGCATTGGCGGCGCGTCATGCGGCCGGCGGAGAGGAAGTAGCTCGTCTTGAAGTGCCGGTCGATCAGCGGGTGGTTGAGCAGGTCGGTCAGCTCCTTGTATTGGGCCTGGGTGCGCGGGGCGGCTTCAATCTTGGCCATGGCTTGTTCAGCACGGGCGTTGTCGAAGCCGGCGAGGGCGGCCATCATCTTCTCGCACTCCTCTTGCGTGACCAGCGCGCGGTTGTTCAAGAGTGTGGCGAGGCGCAGCAGGGTTTCGGCGTCCATCATGGCTAGGCGGCGGGCTTGAACTGGTGGCGAAGGGTCGAAAGGGTGGCTTGGAAGCGGCCGGTGGGCACTTTGGGCCTGGGCTCCAGCTCGGCTTGCTGCTGGTCGATCAAAGCCTGCAGGGCGCAGCGTTCGTAGGGCGTGCCCTGCGCTTGCCGGTAGGCGGCGCGGGCTTGGTGTTCGGCGGGGCTTTCCATCACGACTCGGGTTGGTGAGCCACGTAGGCCACGGCGTAGGTGCCTTTCGGGTCTTCCGTGCGGCCCCCGAAGGCAGCCGTAGCGACTTTGTAAGCGTCCCACATGGCGGTGTGGGCTTCCACTTCCAAGGCCAGCAGCACGCTTTTGGCGCGGTCGGGGTTGGCTTCCACGGCTTTGAGGGCGGCGGTCACGCCGTCGTGGTAGGCGCGGGCGGCGGCGAAGCTATCGGGGGTCTGCATGGCGGTAAGGGCTTAGGCGACTTGCATGGGGTTTTTGCGGGCCTTGCGCACCTCTTCCAGCACCACGGGCACCTCTTGGACGTACTTGTCGTCTTCGGCTGCCACGCCCCAGAACAGGGCTTCCACGGTGTGCCACGGCATGCGCACCAGCGCTTTCCAAGAGAAGCGGCGGCGCACTTCCTCCGTTTCCACGGGGCAGGCGGCCTCTTCGCTGGTGTTGAGGTAGAGGGGTGAAGGCGTTTCGATGTAGTGGTGTTGCTGAATCATGGTAGCTTTGCGGTTGAAGTGATTTGTATTGGGCGGCGCTGGGTGTAGGAGCCCGGCGCCGCTGTGTGTTTGGGGGTGTTAGCGGTCTGCGTAGTGCTCCAGCAGTTCGTCAATGTCTTCGTTGACTTCGCGCATGTGCTCGACCACGCCACGCAGGGCATTAGGGAGTGAGAAGTCGGGGCTTACGCTTCCCTTAGCGCGGACCTTGGCCGATTCGCGGTCCGCCATGTCATCCAAGTGCAGGATGTACTCTTCGTTGGCGGTCCGCGTCAGGCGCAGCGCTTCGATTTCAGATTCGGTAAGTGGCATGGCTGGACGTGTAGGAGGTGAGAAAAAAGAGCGGGCGCGCCGCTGTGTGTTTGGGGGTGTTAGGCAGTCAGGCGGATAAGCAGCGTGCTTACTTGGGTGCCGCTCTCCTTGAATGAGCCAGCGGGAAAGCGCTCCACAACGGCGCCGTGCTCCGCTACAAAGGCCTGGAAATCTTGTCGGCGCTTGCTGCTGGCGTTTTCCCAGCCCGTGCCCGTAATAGCCAGCAGCACCCCGCCGGGCTTTAGAAACCGGAAGGCATGTAGCACATGCTGCATATCTTGGTCTTTCGCGAAGGGCGGGTTCATCACAATCGCATCGTAGCCCGCAGGCGATACTTTGCACCCCAGAAAGTCTCCGGTAATTACCGTGTGGCCTTTCCGGATCAATACCGAAGCGCTCTCAGGGTCTATTTCACAACACACCACATCGGCCCCTTCGGCCCGTATGGCATCGGCAAAGGCACCCTCTCCAGCGGACGGCTCCAGCACCACCATCCCCTTTAGAGCAGGTAGGTAGCCAAGCGTTTTCGCCACCACAGCCGCCGGGGTGTAAAAGGCTTGTGTGTCTTTCTTGGTGCTGACAACCTTGCCGGTTGCCAGCGCTAAGCCAAGTTGCGGGCGCGGATCGCGGGGAAACACATGGGCCTTTGCCTTCCGGTCCCACTTGCCTCCGGCGGCGGCAATAACCTTGTTGACGGCGGTATATAGATCACGGCTCAAGTCACCAACCGGAAGCACAAGGCGGCAGTCGGTAATGGTGCTGGCTCGGAGGATACTTAAAACTTCAGGTGGGATCTGGCTCATGGCTGGACGTGTAGGAGGTGAGGGTGTGGGGGTGTTGCTGTTGGTGAATCAAATGTAACAGAGTTCTATTGAATACGCAAGTATTATTAATAGAGTTCTGTTGAAAGCAGACAAAAAAATTTAGGCTGCCGACTGGAAAGGGTTGCCCGGCCGCTGGAACCACATCTTGCGCAAGGCATTTAGGGCATTGTCTTCCGATTGGATGAAGCCCATTCGAATGGAGAAAGCCATTTTATCTTCTAGGTCTGCCAGCTGCTTAAGTTGCTCTGCTGTGGCCAGATTCCGCATGCCGTTCTGGTGGCTGCCGAATACGACCCAGTTCAAGGCCTGGGCAAACTTGCTGAAGTCGGAAACACCAATGGACTTCAGTGCCTCGGAAAACATCTTGTAGTTATTGCCCGCCACCACGCGGTTAACCAACAACTGGTCTCGCAGCCACAGCACCGTCTTCGCGTAAAGCATTGGGTTCAGCTCCATAGCTACCAGCATCCAAATAGAAGACTCGCACCAGGTGGCTTTGTTGCCGCCGCGTCCTTTGGTCTGGTATACACCCAGTCCTTTCAACACCTTGACAACGCCCTTGCTATCAGCCGTTTCCATAAATGTATGAAAGTCTACTTTTATGAAATCTTGGCTGATGAGCAGGTAATAGATGCGTTCGGCATTCTCTTTCTGGTTCAGCACGTGGTCGATCCGCTTCTCCGACCAGCCGTACTGGGTGCGGCCTACCTCATAGGCTGATTGCAGATCGGTCAGGCTCATGCGTTCGGTCTTCGATTCCTGACGCACTTTGATGCCGAACAACTCGCGGTCCGGCGAAAGCATTACTACGTTGGTCTTCATGGTTAAAAGGGTAAGTCTTGGATTTCCTGTTGAAGGCGTTCGGTTTCGGTGCGGGTGCTTTGAATGTTGTTGTGCATCCACTGCATCAGGTGTTGATGTGCGGCCGGCGGCAGGCTCTCGGCAATGACGCCGGCCAATTCAGGATGCAGCCCGTCGATAGCCTCCCATACCCACGGGTCGGCTTGGTCGCGGTGCAGCTGCCTAAACTCCAAGTACATGGAAGTCATGTCGCGGCACATCTTCAGGCGCCGTTCCACCGAGGCAGTAGACCATTCACCGAACCAGATGGAGGTGTTCCAGCACAGCCGTTGCAGGTGCTCGAACGGGGTTAGCTGGGCTATCATGCGGCTTGGAGTTGCGCAGTACCGGCCAGCCGTTCGATCAGGTTCAGCGCCTTCTCGTTCATGACCCCGCCGTTCATCACGTTGCGCAGTTGCTGGGCATCTACGGTTTCATCCAGAGCCATGGCCGCCGGCACGTAATACTTAATGCCTTTCTTCTTGAGGCCCTTTTTGGCCTGTTTCAGACGGTATTCAAAGACCGCCTTTTGCTCCATTGTGTACGCCATGAGGTGTGGATTTAAAGGAGTGTTGTTTATTTAAGCAGAACTTTTGTAGTTTTGGTGCGTTAAGCAGCACCGCAGCGTTTAAACTACGCTTCAAAGATAACAATAGTTCTGCTTAAATAAACAAAGTTTGCTTAACCTTTTCACCACACAGCCATGGACACAACCTTTGCTTCCCGCGTGAAGCAGTTTCGGGAGTTCAAAGGGTTGGCTCAGCAAGCCTTTGCCGAGCGGTGCCAGCTAACGCAGGGCAACGTCTCGCAGATGGAGCAGGGGACCGAACCCAAACAGAGCAACGTCGCCAAGATCATTAGCGGCTTTCCCGACCTCAACCCCGATTGGTTGCTGCTGGGCAAAGGCAACATGCTACGCGACGGCCGCAACCTCTCCGTTGCGGAAGAACCCAAAGCGGGCTTCAGCGCCCGCGCCGTGTCGCCGGCCGAACTCGAAAGCCTCTACCCGGCCGAGCTGTTCGGGCAACGGGACGTGGCCGGGGCCGAACCCGCCCGCAGCCACGGGGCCACGGTGGCCCAGCTCCAGCAGACGCTGCGCATTCAGGCCCAGGAAAGCGCCCGCCTCATTGCCCGCCTGGAGAAAGACAACGACCGGCTCATGACGCTGGTGGAATCGTTGAACAACCAACTGGCGGAACTGCGCCTGCAGGGAAAGACCGACGGTAACCAAGTAGACGCCCCCGGAACGGACGCGCTGCCGCGCAACGAGATCAAAGGCTTCACCAGCGTGCGGGCCATGTGGCCCAACGGGGTGCCCCGCGAATCGAGCGCCCAGGCCGCGTAGGTTACCGGATTGGTTACCACGGGCAACGGAAAGCCGTTGCCGGGCAATGAGAGGGGATAAAACGAAAAAAGCCGCTGCCCAACGGACTGCGGCTTTCTGCGCTATTTCAAACTAAAGGCCCCAAGGCCTTCGGGGCAGTAAACTCCGGATGGAAATAATAAGTGCCCGACCGAAGAAAAGTATTCCAATTTCTTTGCCCACAACCTATTGACCAGCAAGGCAAAGAAAACAGATACCCTAAGCAAAACAGCATTTAGAGCAGCGTCAAACCCGTACGCTACGCGCTATGCGGCGGCGCGGCGTTTGCCTTCCTCACATGAAATCCGTTGATTACCTCTAGGGTTGCCCTCCACCGAACCGAATGCCCATGCGCTTCGCTCGCTTTGCCGGCCGTTTGGCCCGCGGCTGGTACTACTGCCGAAAGTAGGCCGCCGTTCCTGCGCACTACCCGTAGCGCCCCGTTTGCAGCGGGAGCCAGGTGCTTGTCTCCCCTATTCGAGAAGCTCAGTAACAGCACCAAAAAGCTTGTTTACAGAATTTCAGCCCAGGTTTACAAAGCCGGGCAGAACGCGCTACTGCTTCTCAACCGGAAATTTATCGAGGATGTCGCGGGCCGCTTCGGCAAACTGTTTGCCCAGCCGGGCAGGGTCGTTTAGCGGATCGATAATGGTGCCGCGCCACACCAGGTTGTTGGTTTTGGCGTCGATGATGTCGAGCACCATGGTACCCTCTTGGTAGGTTTCAGTGCGGGTGCTGGTGTAGGCAGGCGTGTACCAGTAGCTGTAGTTCACAGGAATCAGTACGCCGCGGTAGCGCACCAAGTACGGGTAGTTCACCAGCTGGGACGGCCCCGGCGGATTGGCCACCACGCGTTCGGCATCTTCCACATACAAGTGGGTGGAAACGAAAAAATCGGGCTGGCCGTCGGTGCGGGTAATGCCGCGCTTGGCCATTTCGCTTTCAATGGCTTGCTGAATGGTGGCTTGGGTAATGGGGCTGGTTAGCACCTGCCGCTGGGTGCCCTTGGTTTGCACTTCCGTATCGGCCATGGCAAAGGTGCGGTACTGGCTAAAATCGATGCCGGCGCGTTGCTCTACGTTGACGGCGGGCGAACAGCCCACGAGCCACAAAGTAGCCGCCCAAAGCAGGGCAGCGCTTACGTACTGTTTCATAAACAACAGGCTTTAAGATGAACGACATCCTATAGCATACTGCTTATTGGCTAGCGGGTTACCTAACCGGGCGTGCTGCACGGCCAGCGCGCCGCGTTTGTTTCGCTACATCTGCCGCAGCCAGGACGACGCCGTTTCGAGGTTATCGAACGTTACAACCACGGGCTTAGTCGTGTGCTGCAGGGTAAGATCGGTGCTGAGGCGGCTGTAGATGTTGGGCGAGTACACCCAGGCAAAATACTCCAGCCCGCCGGCAGCCATGGCCGGAAACCACACCGTACCGCCCCACTCCGCCGCCTCCGACCAAATGGTTTGCACCCGCCGATTATCGTTGAGCACCTTGCGGCACCGCTCCGAAACGAGCAGCTCCAGCATCTTTTCGCACCCGGTCTGCACCGACGCCAGGTCCTGATCCGGCTGCCAATCGGCGTACAGCCACTCGTTCAGGTAATCGTAAGAAATAGACAGAGCGAAATCTTCGTGCAGGAGGCGCAGAGCCATGTGGTATCGAAAAAAGGCAATCTGCCTTTAACGACGCTGGGTTGAGTTGGGTTACAGCTCCACTGTTTAACTGATTTTCAGGGTAATTCAGCTGCTTTCGCCCTTTCCGTTTAACGGGTAGCGGCCGCTTCGACTGGGCGGTTATATTTGATCGAGTTCGGCCGGTTACCTTCCGCCGGCCCCTGCCCGCCGATGTCCGATTCGCTGCCCCCGGCCGATTTTGAATTGGTCTTTCAAGCGCTGGTTACTCCGCACGCGGTGGTCAGTCCCGAGCTGGTGATTCTGGCGGCTAACGATGCACTGGTCCGTACCATGGGCCGCGCTACCCAAGGCCTCGTCGGTTGCTCGGTATACGATGCTTTTCCGCCCAACCCCGACCCCGGCGGGAGGCAGCGCATGGCGCCCTGGCTGCACGGGCTGGAGCACGCCCGGCAGCATCTGCGGCCGCATACCATCGAGCCCCAACGCTACGACGTGCTGCGCCCCGACGGCCGCTACGAAGTGCGCTACTGGCAGGGCTCTGTGCGGCCCTTGCTAGCCCCCGACGGCACCTTGCGGCACCTGCTGGTGCGGGCCGAAGACGTTACCCGCCGCCTGCAGGCCGAGCACCAAGGCAGCCTTAATCACGAATCGTTTCAGCTGCTGACCCGCGCTACCCACGACGTGGTGTGGGAGATGGACGTAGTTACCGGCCAGGTGCGCTACAATCAGGCGTTTTATCAGCAGTTCGGCTATACCCCCGCCGATGGAGTGGGCGGCCCCGATTTCTGGCGCGACAGCCTGCACCCCGACGACGCCGAGCGCCTCGTTTCGCTTTTTCAGGAGTGCGTATACGGCACCGCCGAGGCGCTGCGGGCCGAGTACAGAATGCGCCGTGCCGACGGTTCCTGGGCCGACGTACGCGACTGCGCTTACATTGTGCGCAACGCCGCCGGGGAACCGCTGCGGCTGATTGGCGCCATGCAGGACGTAACCCTGCAGCGCACCGCCGAGCGTGCCCTGCAGCAAAGCGAGGCCAGTTTCCGCCTGCTGGCCGACGCCCAGTTGCAAATGGGCTGGTCGGCCCGGCCCGATGGCGTATTCGACTACGTGACGCCGTACTGGTCGACGTACACGGGGCAGCCCATTACCGACGCATTGCACGAAAACTGGCTGGCCACCATTCACCCCGACGACCTGGAAACCGTGGGGCAGCGCTGGCAACAAAGCCTGAGCACCGGCGCCGTTTTTGAAGCCGACCTGCGCATGCGCCGCCACGACGGCGAGTACCGCTGGTTTTCGGCCCGCGGCTCGGCCTTGTACGACGACAGCGGAACCCTGCTGAAATGGATTGGGGCCACCACCGACGTGCACGACCGCCGCACCCGCACCGAGCAGCAACGCCAGCACGACCGCCGCCTGCTGCAGCAGCTCGACCAGCTTCCGCTGCACCTGGTAGTGCTGCAGGGCCCCGACCACGTGGTGGAATATGCCTCGTCGCAGGCGCGGGCTTTTTTGACGGCCGAGTCGCTTGGCAAGCCCGCCCGCGATGCGCAGCCCAGCCCTGGCCCGGCCCTGCTGGCCCGTTTTGGGGAGGTGTACCGCACCGGCCAGACTCGCTACGTGAACGGCGTACCGGCGCTGCCACTGCACGCAGACTCCTCCGAAACCCGGATTCTAAACCTGTCGCTCCAACCCCTGCTCGACGACGAAGGCCGCATCAGCGGGGTAATTATGGCGGGCCTCGATGTGACCGACCAGTTGCAGAACCGCCGCACGGCCGCGGCTGCCATGGCCGAAACCCAACGGCAGCAGGAGCAATTTCACTTCCTCACCGAGTTCATTCCCCAGTTGGTGTGGTCGGCCGATGAAACCGGCCGCTTCGACTACTTTAACCAGCGCTGGACCACCTACACCGGCTACCCCAGCGCGGCCACCGATGTGTGGGCGCAAGTGGTGCACCCCGACGACTGGCCCAATTGGCAGCAGCGCTGGGCCCAATCGTTGAACACCGGCGAGTATTTTTCGATGGAAGTTCGGCTGTTGTCGCGGCACGGCACCTACCGCTGGTTTCTGGGGCAGGCCTTGCCCCTGCGCAACGCGGCCGGCACCATTACCAAGTGGTTTGGCACCGGCACCGACATCGACGACTCCAAGCATGCCCAGCATCAATTGGTAGAGAAAGACCGGCAGCTGCAGCAAATTCTGGGGCAGGTACCGGCGCACCTCTGCACCCTGCTCGGGCCCGAGCACGTGTGCGGGTTTGCCACGCCCGGCCTGCTCGATTTGTTTGGCGGCCGGCTGCGCGTGGGCTGGCCCATTGCCGAAACCCTAACCGAAGTGCGCGAACAGGGCCTGCTCACCATGTTCAACCGCGTGTTTCACACCGGCTTTACGGCCCTGGAGGAAGAATACCCGCTGGCGGTGTTCGATGGCCCGAACCGGCCCGCCCGCCACTTTTATTTCGACCTCACCATTCAGGCCCTGCTCGATGAGCAAAGCCACACCCAGGGCCTGCTGTTTTTTGCCGTAGACGTGACCGAGCGCGTGCTCACGCGGCAGCGCAACGAGGCCCTGACCGAGGAAGTGTACCGCCGCGACGAGGAGTTTCGGGTGATGGTGGAAGCCCTGCCCAACATCGTATACATTGTGCACCCCAATGGCAGCACCGCTTACCTGAGCCCCCAGTGGTACGCCTACACGGGCCACACGCCCTCGGCCAACCCTACCGAAAGCTGGGCCGATGCCGTGCACCCCGACGACTTGCGCGCCATTACGCCGTTGTGGCAGCATGCCCAAACGCAGCGCCAGCCGTGGTCGGGTGAAATACGCCTGCGCCGCCACGACGGGCAATGGCGCTGGCACCTGGCCCGCACCGTCCCCGCCTTCGACGCCGACGGGCAGATAGTGCGCTGGTACGGCGCCAGCGTCGACCACCACGAGCAACGGGAGCTGCAGGAGCTGCTGGGGCGCCGCGAGGCCGAGTTTCGCCTGCTGGCCGAAAGCATTCCGCAGCTGGTGTGGGTGGCAGATGCGCACGCGCGCCCCACCTATTTTAACCAGCGCTGGGTGGAGTACACCGGCTTCGGGCTAAACGAGTTTCGGGAAGAAGCCGACTACCGCCACATTGTACATCCCCACGACCTGGAGAACTGTTTGCAAGCCTTGCAAACGGCGCGGCAAGCCGGTGAACCATCGCGCGTGGAATACCGCCTGCGCGAACGAGGCAGTGGTAATTACCGTTGGTTTATTGGGCAATCGGTACCCCTACGCGACGCTGCCGGCCAGGTGGTGCAATGGTTTGGCACCTGCACCGACATTCACGAGCAGAAAGAACTGACTACTACTCTGGCCGAGCAAAACACCGAGCTGCGCCGCATCAACCAGGACCTCGACGGCTTCGTGTACACGGCCTCGCACGACTTGAAGCAACCCATCAACAACATGGCCGGCATCTTCCAGGAACTCACCCGCTCGGCCCAGCTCCATGACCCCGATACCGCCCAGCTCACGGCCATGTTCGAGCGCGCCCTGCACCAGATTCACGGCACCATTGAGGACCTCACGGAGCTGGTACAGGTGCAGAAAATCCGCCAGCAAGTAGCGCCCGAAACGGTTCATTTACAGAAGCTGACCACCGAGGTTCTGGTGAGTTTGCGTGAGCAGCTAACGGCGGCGGGCGCGCTGGTGGAGCTGAATTTTGAAGCGGCTCCCACGGTCCAGTTCGTGCGCCCAAACCTGCAAAGCGTGCTGTTCAACCTGCTCAGCAACGCCATCCGCTATGCCAGCCCGCAGCGCCCGCCCCGCATTCGCGTGTGGTCGGAGAGTGCGCCGGGCCAGGTGGCGCTGCACGTGCAGGACAACGGCCTCGGCATCGATATGGAACGGTACGGCCCGCAACTGTTCCAGATGTTCCGTCGGTTTCATCCCCACATCGAGGGCTCGGGCATGGGCCTGTACCTGGTGCAGCGCATCGTGCACGGCCACGGCGGGCAGCTGGAGGTGCAAAGCCGCGTGGGCGAAGGCACCACGTTCAGCATTAAGCTGCGCTGTTAGAAAGTACAAGCCCCGGCCGTGCAGCGCACAACCAGGGCTTCTATCAACCCGAAACGGTGTTGGCACTTACTCGCGAAGCACGCGGGCCACGTAGCGCAGGCCGGTGGCGTCGGTAGCGGTGAGCAGGTACAAGCCGGGCGGCACGCCGGCCAGCGAGAGGCGTTGCTCGGCGGCGGGGGGGGCGGGCCACTGGCGCACCAGCCGGCCGGCCGCGTCGTGCAGGGCGAGATGGCCGCGCAGGGGACGGCCGGGGCGCAGCACCAGCTCGTGGCGGCCGGCGGGCAGCGGGTTGGGCCAGGCGGCCAGCGCGGCGGGCCGCTCCCGGGCCGGGCGGGTGGAGAGCACGCGCCAGTCGGCGTGGATGCCCAGGAACAGGTCGGCGCCGCCGCGCGGGCCGCTGGTGGTATAGCCGCTGAACACGTAGCGGTTGGTGCCGGGCTCTACGGCCAGCCCGGCCACGGTTTCCGTGCCCGCACCGCGGAAGAGCACCGTGTCGCGCAACGTTTGCCCGGCCGCGCTGAGCTTGGCCAGGTACACGCGCCCGCCGCCGGAGAAGAAGAACTGGCCGGCCACCACCAGCGTGCCGTCGGGTAGGGGCTGCACCTGCCGGGCCGAGGCAAAGCCGCGCACCGTGCCGTTGTCGAAGCGCAACTGCCGGGTCCAGAGCGTGTCCAGGGCGGGCGTGAAACGCACCAGCCGGCCCGTGCTGCCTTCGCAGGCCACATAGCCCCCGTTATTGGGCAGCGAAGCTACGCTTTGCAGGTTGTCGTAGCTTCTGCCGTAGAGTGGCTTGGTTTGATCTACCACGCCGGCCTCGGTCAGGTGCAGCAACTTGCGGGCGCCGGCAGCAGTTCCGCCGGTGGCGTTTTCCACCCAGTACCCGCCCCGGCTGGAGGCGTCCTTAAACAGGCCGCTCAGGTAGCCGACGTCGCCGGCGTCGTAGTTGATGGTGGTGCGGGCCAGCACCTGCCCGGCGGCGCTGACTTTGAGCCACTGCGGGAACGTGCCCAGAGAGCCCGTCAGCACAAAGTTCCCGTCGTGGCCCAGTACCAGGCCTGTGTATCCGTCGATGGTGGGCCCGCCCGTTTTGCGGGTCCAGAGCGTGTCGCCCTGGGCGTTAAAGAGTACCAGCATGGCCGCGTCGTCGATGGGCACCGCATTTGTATTCGCGCCGCTAATGGCTACCAGTATCTGGCCTGCCGCGTTTTCGCACACGCCAGATACATTAATACCATTAAAGCCCAATCTTTGGCGCCGGGTCCAGAGCGTGTCGCCTTGTGAGTTTACGCGCACCAGGTAGAGGCGCTCATTGAAGTTCGATGAAGGTCGTGGCTGATGGTCGCCCACCAGCAGGTAGCCGCCGCCCCGCACGGGCGTCAGCAAGCCGTACGATTCCTCGCCAGTGGTGCCGTACACGTGCTGCCGCAGCAGTTGCGCCTGGGCCGGCAGCCCCAGCAGGGCGGCCAGCCACAAAATGCATACACAGAAAAAACGCATACCCGAAGGATTAAGGGTTGATTTGCACGCGGCGGGTGAGGCGCTGGCCCTGGGGGCCGGTGAGTTCCAGCAGGTAGGCTCCGGCCGGCAGGCCCGCCAGGGAAACGGGCGCCTGCGTGCCCTGGCCCTGGCGCACGGCCCGGCCGTAGGGCGTAAGCAGGCGGTAGGTATAGCGGGTGGCCTCGGCGGCGGGCACGCGTTCCAGCGCAAAGCGCAGCTGCTGGTCGGTAGCCGGGTTGGGGAACACCGCCAGGCCGGCGGCGCTGCGGCCCACCACTACGGTGCCGGTTTCGCGGATTTCCAATGCCATAAAAAATAAAAAAGGTAAAGAAGACGCTCGACCAAGCGCCAGCAAATTCAGGTTAACAGCGTGTACAATAACAAAAAGTGTGTGACAGTAGGGCCGTAAGGGCGTGGAGCTTGGGCAGAAAGAAAGAGTTTATTTCCGGCTTACCAACCAGGGCATTGCTATTTTTTCGTGTGCAAACGTACGCAGCCACGCCATCGGCAGGAGCGCGGGCCGCAATACTTCGCACCGCAATATCTTCGTGCTGTAACTCACCCGTTGGCCATGCTCACCTCCAAACTGCCCGACGTGGGCACCAGCATTTTCGCCGTCATGTCGCAGTTGGCTGCCGAGCACGGCGCCATCAACCTCGCCCAGGGCTTCCCCGATTTCAACCCGCCCGCGGCCCTCACCGAGGCCTTGGTGGAATTTGCCCGCGGCAGCCAGCACCAGTACGCGCCCATGCCCGGCCTGCCGCTGCTGCGCGAACGAATAGCCGCCAAAACTGCCCGGGTGTACCACGTGCCCGCCCCCGATCCGGCCACCGACATAACCATCACGAGCGGGGCCACCGAGGCGCTGTACGCCGTGCTGGCCGCCGTGGTACAGCCCGGCGACGAAGTGCTGGTATTGGAACCCGCTTACGACCTGTACGGGCCTGCCATCCGGTTGCAGGGCGGTGTGCCGGTATACGTGCCCCTCACCGCGCCCACGTTCCGGCCCGACTGGCAGCGCGTGGCCGATGCCATTACCCCGCGCACCCGGCTGGTTATGGCAAACACCCCCCATAACCCCAGCGGCGCCGTTTTCTCCGACGACGACTGGCAGCAGCTGGCCGCCATTCTGGCCCCCACGCACGCCTTGCTGCTCTCCGACGAGGTGTACGAGCACATGACCTTCGACGAGCAGCCGCACCGCTCGGCGCTGCAGTACCCCAGCTTGCGCGAGCGGGCGTTTGTGCTGTCGTCGTTCGGCAAAACGTACCACGCCACCGGATGGAAAGTGGGCTACTGCGTGGCGCCACCGCAGCTGAGCGCCGAGGTGCGCCGGGTACACCAGTTCGTGACCTTTAGCGTAAGCACGCTGGCCCAACTGGCCATTACCGCTGTTATCGAGGACTCCGCGCACTACCAGGAGCTGCCGGCCTTTATGCAGGCCAAGCGGGACTTGTTTGGCGAGTTGATGCAGCACACGCGGTTTGAGCTGCTGCCCACCTCCGGCTCCTATTTCCAGCTCGCCCGCTACGACCGGATTGCCCCCGGTGTCGACGATGTAACGTTTGCGCGCCGCCTTACCACCGAGCATGGCGTGGCGGTAGTTCCCGTATCGGCGTTCTACCACAATCAAACCGACCACGGCCTGGTGCGCTTCTGCTTTGCCAAACAGGACAGCACCCTGCGCGCCGCCGCCCAGCGTTTACACAACCTGTAACGCTTACTTGCTCACCTCCAAGCCTGTATGCCCGGCTGCCCCGTTCGGGAAACGTAACTACAGCTTGAACTGGTTGTTGACTTTCCTGACCTGCGCGTTACTGAAAAGCGCTTGCAGAGGCAGTTTCTTATTGACTTTTGTTAGATAATTGGGTTTATTCAGGAAAACTTTCTCTTCACCGCGGATTGCCCTTCTGTGTCTGACCTCACTGTTTCGTTCGTGCAAGCCAGCCTGCAATGGCACAACCCCGACGCTAACCGCGCCATGCTAGCCCGCCATGTAGGGGAAATTTCCATTGCCACCGACCTGGTGGTGCTGCCCGAAATGTTCCCGACCGGCTTCAGCATGGATGCCCCTGCCCAGGCCGAGCCGGCCGACGGCCCCACCCTGGACTGGATGCGCAAGCTGGCCGCCGCCCGCGACGCCGTGGTTACCGGCAGCGTAATGGTAACCGAGGACGGCCACTACTACAACCGCCTTTTCTGGGTCCGCCCCGACGGCTCGTATAGCCACTACGACAAGCGTCACCTGTTTCGCATGGCCGGTGAGCATGAGGTATACACGCCCGGTCAACACCGGCTGGTAGAAGAATGGCGCGGCTGGCGCATTTGCCCGCTTATCTGTTACGACCTGCGTTTTCCCGTGTGGAGCCGCAACGACGCCCAAAACCCCTACGACCTGCTGCTGTACGTAGCTAATTGGCCCGCCGTGCGCCGCACCGCCTGGATGACCCTGCTGCGCGCCCGCGCCATGGAAAATCTGGCCTACACTTTAGGCGTGAACTGCGTGGGTATCGACGGCAACAGCCACACCTACGACGGCGACTCGGCTTTGCTGGATATGAAAGGCGAGTACCTCGTGGAGGTGGGCAACCAGGAAACGGGCATTACGCGTACCCTGCGCCGCGCCGACCTCGCCGCGTACCGCAAGCGGTTCGCAGCCCTGCAAGACGCCGATTCGTTTGAGATAAACGTGGGAGAATTGCAGAGCTGATTTTCCCGCCTTTTACTGCACCACCAAACGCTGTACGCTGCTGCTGCCGTCGGTGGCGCTGGTTACCCGCAACAGGTAAACGCCCGCGGCCAGGCCGCGCAAATCAAGCTGGTGCCGGCGCTGAGCCAGGTCCACGCTCCGAACGTAGCGGCCGGTTAAATCGAGCAGCGCCAGGCGCGTGGGTACGCCGGTTTCCACGGTAGCCGCGGCGGTAGCGGGATTTGGGTACACTTGCAGCGGCCAGGTAGCTTTAGCCGCCGTGCGAACAGGCAACACCCGGTTGCGGGTGCCGAATACTTGTACACCGCCGGTTTGCAAACCAATGAACATTTCCGGGGCAGCGTCGCCGTTTACGTCGGCCAGGGCCAAACCGTGGCGCAGCACGAAACCACGGTCGAGCCGAGCCACGTCGTTCTGGCCCGTGAGCGAATTATAGAACACATCGGTGCGGGCCGAGAACGGGCCCGTTTGCGCCCGGAAGTTGGCGTACAGACGCACACTACCGCTGCCATCTACCGTTACCAGATCGAGGGTGCCGTCGCCGTCTACGTCGGCCACGGCGGGCGCCAGGTTCTCGGGTTTGCGGTTGTTACCGTCCCGAATCATGCCGTAATCGGGGTTCAGCAGCTGAAATGCGGTTCGAAAGGGCTGGCCCGGCACGCGACGGTAGTATCGCAAAGCCCCGCCGGGGTTGGGGTCGCGGGTGCCCATGAGCAGGTCCACGAACCCGTCGCCGTCCACGTCGGTAAAGCAGGGAATGTCTTCGCGGCCCGACCAGTTGTACTGCAGATCAAGGTGGTCGAACTGGCTGGCGTTAAAGCTTACCGGCTGGCCCGCCGCGGCCGTGTTTAGGTGGTAAAACACCTGCGTGGCCTGCGAATACTCAGCCGTGTAGGCCAAATCGGCGGCACCGTCGCGGTTCAGGTCGGTCAGCACCGGGTGAATGTTCCAGTAGCGCCGCGCCGACAGGCCGAGGTAATCGTTGGTAACGAGCCGGAAAACGGGACGGGTAGCGGTTCCCACGTTCTGGTAGTAAGCCAGCGTGGCGTAATAGGTAGTTTGGCTGCCGGCGTTTCCGTTCTGGTCGGCAAAGTTGCCCAGCAGCATGTCCACCAGTCCGTCGCCGTTCAGGTCGCCGAAAGCTGGGTTTGCCCCCTCGCTGCGGTCAATCATCTGGTCTTGCAAAAACCCGCCGGCCCGGGGCGTATAGCTAAGGCTGGTGCCCGCACTGGTATTTTCGAACAGCCGCGTGGTTTGCCGCATGCTTGTTTGGTCGAGGTTATCGACGAGGGCCGGTGCCACCACCAGGTCGGGGCGCCCATCGAAGGTGACATCGACGGAGAAGCCGGCCGGGAAGTTGGGCACCGAAACCGACCCAATGCCGTTGGGCAGCGGATTTAGCAAGCTGGTGCTGCTGGTAGCCGCTAACTGGCGGGTGCCGGTATTGCGAATTCCAACCCATTCGGAGCACCCGTCGCGGCCCGCCAGCACGTCCAGGTCCTGGTCGCCGTCGAGGTCTTGCAGCAGCAGCGCGAAACCGCCGGTGTGGGTTGGTTTCCGGCAAAAATCCCCGGCAAAGGCATACGACGTGCAGGTGGTACCGCAGAAGGTAATGTCGCCCCAAAAAATGGTGGGGCGGTCGAACTGCAGCCCGCTGCCGCAGCTGCCGCCCACGTTGCGGTAGAATTCAATGTTGGCTCCGCTCGCGCCGTCGAAGGCAATGATGTCCAGGTCGCCGTCGCCGTCTACGTCCTGAATAGCCGGTAAATTGTAGGCGCTGAGGAAAATAGGCGTGGAGAAAGTAGGCGAAAGGGCGTAGATCAGTTCGTTGCTGGCCAGCTGAAATGCGGGACGACTATTGGCGCCGGCCACGCTCACGTTGCGGTACACGCGCACGTTGCCGGTACCGGCACGGGTAAACAAATCGGGGCGGCCGTCGCAGTCGTAGTCGCGCAGCAGGGCCCACCCTTCGAGGTCGGTGGGGAAGGCGCTTTCGTAGTCGGGGGCGTAGTGCCAGCGACGTCCGCCGCCGGCCGCGGCCACGTTCAGGTACGTGGTTACGCGGGAGCTGATGCGGTCGAACACCATCAGGTCCTGCTGCCCGTCGCTGTTGAGGTCGATGTTGGAAAACTCGGGGCTGTTTAGGCCACCAGCCCACGCGTGCTGTAGCGTATCGGTACCCACCACCACGGAAGCCAGCTGGGGGCGGGCTTCAAAGGCAAACAACGATTGGGCGGGGGCCGCAAACGGCAGGCCCAGTACTGCTAACAGCAGAAAACGGGTACGCATGGGCATGAAGCAAACAGGTGGTGGGTGGATAACAATACGCGGCGGTTTTGTGGCGACTGAAAAACCCCGAATTTGCGCCGCGGTTCGGCCCAAACCCGCCGCCGGATTTGCATTCCAAGTTACGCCAAACGCGCCGGTATGTCGCTACCCGATTACTCTGACCTCTACGCCCGGTTCCGGCAGTGCAGTGCTGCAAGCACCGATTCGCGCCAACCGCAGTCGAATACCCTCTTTTTTGCCCTCAACGGTCCGTCGTTCCGCGGCGCCACCTTTGCTCCGCAGGCCCTGGCCCAGGGCGCCCGCTACGCCGTGGTAGACGATGCCGCCGTGGCCGCCCTAGACCCCGCCCGCTACGTGCTGGTGCCCGATACCCTGGAGGCCCTGCAGCAGCTGGCGCTGCACCACCGACGGCAGCTAACGATGCCGGTAGTAGCCATAACCGGCTCGAATGGCAAAACCACCACCAAAGAGCTGGTATACGCCGTACTCAGCCGCCGCTTCCGCGTGCAATACACCCGTGGCAACCTCAACAACCACATCGGCGTGCCGCTCACCCTGCTCTCCATTGATGCCGCCCAGCACGATATAGCGGTGGTGGAAATGGGCGCCAACCACCAGGGCGAAATTGCCTTCCTCTGCGGCCTGGCCGAGCCCTCGCACGGCCTGATTACCAACATTGGCAAAGCGCACCTGGAAGGGTTTGGGGGCGCCGAGGGCGTGGCCAAGGGCAAGGGCGAAATGTTCCGCTACCTGGCTGCCAGCGGTGGTACGGCCTTCGTAAACACCGCCGACGCGCGCATTCCGGGCATTGCCGAGGCGGTAGCCCAGCGCGTGAGCTACCCCAACCCCACCGATACCTACCCGGCGGCACTGCTGGCCGCCGACCCCCACGTCAGCCTGCAACTCTTCGACGGTACCCAGGTGGAGGCCCGCATAACCGGGGCGTACAATTTCCCGAACCTGGCCGCCGCCGCCGCCGTGGGCGCCCACTTTGGGGTACCCACGGCCGATATTGCCGCTGGCCTGGCCGGCTACGACCCCACCAACAACCGTTCGCAGCTGGTGCGCACGTCCCGCAACGAAGTTATTCTGGATGCTTACAATGCGAATCCGTCGTCGATGGCGGCGGCCGTTACCAGCTTAGCAGCCCGCCCCGGCGACAACGCCCGCAAAGCCGTGCTGCTGGCCGATATGTTTGAGCTAGGCGAGGAAAGCGCCGCCGAACACCAAGCCCTGGGCGAGTTGATAGCGGAACAGGGTTTCGGTACCGTGGTGCTCATTGGCCCGGAAATGCAGCGCGCCGTGCAACCGGGCTTTCAGCACTTCATCACCAAAGACGAGGCGGCCGCGTGGCTCCAAGCGCACCCCTTGCAAAATCAGCAGGTGCTGGTGAAAGGCTCCCGCGGCATGGGCTTGGAAACCCTTATGCAGCTGCTGTAACAAGAAAAACAGCCCGGGAAAGTGGTGAAGTGCGGTTTTGCCGTCACCACTTTCCCGGGCTGTTTTTGAGTTATCTGCCTGCCTAAAACGGAGAATTGAAATCGGCCAGCCGGGGCAGCACGGCGTCTTTCGGCGACACGTTCGGGTTTTCCACACCCCAGTCGATGTTTAGCGCCGGGTCGTTCCAGCACAGCCCGCCTTCCGACTCGGGATGGTAGTAGTCGGTGCACTTGTAGAGAAACACGTTGTTGTCTTCGAGGGCTAGAAAGCCGTGAGCGAAGCCACGAGGCACATAAAGCATGTTGTAGTTTTCGGCATCGAGCATCACCTTCACGTGCTGCCCGTAGGTGGGCGAGTCGCGGCGAATGTCCACCACCACGTCGAGGGAGCGGCCGAAGGCAACGCGCACCAGCTTGGCCTGCGCGTGGGGAGGAAGCTGGAAGTGCAGTCCCCGCAGCACGCCTTTGGTCGAAATCGAATGGTTGTCCTGCACCCAGTTTTCTTCAATGCCAGTGAGTTCGGCGAAGCGCTGGGCATTAAATGACTCAAAAAAAGCGCCGCGGGCATCAGTAAACACGCGGGGAATCATCTCGACCACGCCGGCCAGGGCATGTTGCTTGATATTCATCGGGGACGGAAGGAGTGATAAGGGAGCTGCTGCGTTACGGCGAAGCGGCGGAAAAGTTAGTGCGTTAACGGCGTATTGCCTGCTTACGGCCAATTTCTTCCACCGTACGCAGGTATTTTTGTAGCACCAGTTGCTCGTCGAATTTCTCCACGGCTAACTGGCGGCTGGCCTGGCCCATGCGGCGCAAATCTGCTTCGGGCAGGCGCAGTACTTGCAATAGCTTGGCCGCCAGGTCATCGGCCGAGCGAACCTGACAGAGGTAGCCGTTCTGCCCGTCAATCACGGTTTCGCGGCAGCCGGGCACGTCGGTAGTTACCAGGGGCTTGCCCAAGGCAGCGGCTTCGAGCAGGGTTTTGGGGGTGCCTTCGCGGTACGAGGGCAGCACCACGCTGTTGGCCTGGTGAATGTGGCCGGGCACGTCGTCGGAGGTGCCGAGGTACTCCACGTGGCCTTCCTTCAGCCACTCCTCGAACACGGCGCGCTTCACGCCCACCCCACCCGATTCGTCGATGCCGCCCAGCAATTGAAAGCGCGTGCCGGGTACCTGCGCACGCACGGCTTTGGCGGCTTCGAAGTATTCCTGCACTCCTTTTTCGTAGAGCACGCGGGCAATCATGAGGAACACAAACGGCTCGTGGCGCACGGGGGCATCGGGGTTCGGGCGGTACGTGGCGGTGTCGATGCCAGAGCCGGGCACGAGGTCGGTTACGGCTTCGCGCACGAGGCCGTGCTGCAAAAACAGCTGCCGGTCGTCGTCGTTCTGAAAAAACACCCGGTACGGAAACTGGAACGCGAACTTGTACAGCGCCAGGGCCACGCGGCTTACAAAATTCTGCACGATGAACACCGTACCCAGGCCCGACACGTTGTTCACGCTGGGCACACCAGCGAGTTTAGCGGCCAGCGTACCGTAGATGTTGGGTTTGATGGTGTATTGCAGCACTACATCGGGCCGGTGGCGGCGGTAGGCGTCGTAAAAGCGTTTGGTCAGCAGGGCATCCTGTACGGGGTTGGTGCCTTTGTTTTCCATTTCCACGGGCACAAACTCGCAGCCCAACTCGGTTACCAACCGCTGGGAATACGCATCGGGCGGGGCAATGGCCAGTACTTGGTGGCCGGCGCCCTGCAGGGCACGCACCAGGTTGCGGCGGAAGTTCCAGATGTTCCAGCTGGTATTGATGACGATAGCAACGCGCATAAAAAAACGGCGCGGGTAAAGCAGCGCCGGGCGGCAAAGGTATAACGGATGCGCTTGGGCAAAGCGGTTCCGCGGAAAGCGCCTGTTGAGCCGCTTCATTCTGCGTGTTTAGCTGCGGGGTTGAAGTAGGTCGTATCTAGTTTTTAATTACCTGCCCTAGGGCCGTTACCTACCTTTGCAAAAGCATGAACATTACACCCACCACGTCGCGCAACCGCAGACGGCACGGAACTTCCTTTTTGTCCTGCGCTGCTGCTGCGGCAGGGCTCATTTACCTGACCTTGCTAGCTGGCTGCAACAGCGCTGGCTCCGAAACCGCACCCCCTACAACTACCGAAACCGCACCCACGGAATTACCCGGCAAGGCGCTTTACACCCAGAACTGCGCCATTTGCCACGGTGCAAACGGCAAACTGGGCGTAAACGGCGCCCACGACCTGACCAAGAGCAACCTCAACCAAATGGGCCGCACGTACATCGTAACCAATGGGCTGGGGAAGATGCCGTCGTTTAAAGACCAACTCACGCCCGAGCAGATTCAGGAGGTAGTGGCGTATTCGCTCACGTTGCGCTAAACCCACTACCGGCCAATGGATTTGACGGCGGCGCGCACGTTCCGGCATCCTGCTGATACCGCTGCGGCCCCGTTTACCAACCACTTTATTGGCGTCGCCCAAGCCGTTTTGGCATCGGGGTACGGCTGGGTTACGTAAGTTGGGGCGGCGCGGCCTTCTGAAACGCCTGCTGCGCTAAGCTCCTTCCCCCGATTTTTCAGCTCTCCTTCTCTCATGGCCAAAAAACCCGCCTCCAAAGGCCGCCCCCAAACAAACAGCACCCGCCACCCCGGCGCCGTAGACAGCGTTAAAGGTCGGGCCGGGCGCATCCTGAACCGCGCTGCCCGTAACGGCGCCTACGATACCGCCGCCGAGCAGGAAACCGCCGTGCTGGTGGCCGTGCCCGACAAACGCCAGGACGATGCCCTCACCACCGAGTACCTCGATGAGCTGGCGTTTCTGACCGAAACCGCCGGCACTGTGCCCGTGAAGCGCTTTATTCAAAAGCTCGAAAAGCCGGACCTGCGCACCTACGTGGGCTCGGGCAAGCTGGAGGAAATCCGAGCTTGGGTAGAGCACAACGACGCCAGCACGGTTATTTTCGACGACGACCTCTCGCCTTCGCAGCTGCGCAACCTGGAAAAGGAGCTGAAGGTGAAAATCCTCGACCGCACGCTGCTCATCCTCGATATTTTTGCCTTGCGCGCCAAGTCGGCTACGGCCCGTACGCAGGTGGAACTGGCCCAGTATCAATACCTGCTGCCCCGCCTCACCGGCCTCTGGACTCACTTAGACAAGCAGCGCGGCGGCGTGGGGATGCGCGGCCCGGGTGAACGGGAAATTGAAACTGACCGCCGCGTGGTACGCGACCGAATTTCGCTGCTCAAGGAACAACTCAAGGACTTCGACAAGCAAAGCGCCACCCAGCGCAAGTCGCGTACCGGCCTAATTCGGGTGGCACTGGTAGGTTACACCAACGTGGGCAAAAGCACGCTCATGAACTTGCTAAGCCGCGCCGACGTGTTTGCCGAAAACAAGCTTTTCGCCACCGTAGACTCCACGGTGCGCAAGGTGGTGCTGGAAACCATGCCCTTCCTGCTTTCCGATACCGTAGGGTTTATCCGTAAGCTGCCCACTCGTCTGATTGAAAGCTTCAAGTCCACGCTCGATGAAATTCGAGAGGCCGATCTGCTGCTGCACGTCGTAGACATTTCGCACCCCTCGTTCGAGGACCAGATTCAGGTGGTGAACGACACGCTAAAGGATATTGGCGCGGCGGAAAAGCCGGTTATTCTGGTCTTCAACAAAATCGATCAGTACCAGACTGACGTGGACCCGGCCTCCCATTTGCACAACGTAGAGCCCGACCGCGACGAAGACCTGATTCACGACGACGAAGTATTGATCCGGCCCACGCTTGAGCAGCTGGAAGCCAGCTACATGGCCCGCCTCCACGACCCGGTCATTTTCATTTCGGCGCAGGAACGCCTGAATATCGACGAGCTGCGCGCCATGCTCACCCGCCACGTGCGCAACCTATACGCCAAACAGTACCCCGGTCAAGCCGGCTTTGGCGACCCTAATGACTACGCCACAAACGGCGAGCCAACTGAATTATAGCAACATAGCGCTATTTGGCGTACCCCCGGCCTAATTGATTCGCTTTCAATTAGGTCGGGGGCTTTTTGTTTTTCCCATTTCAGAAATAAAAAAAATATCTGCTCTAGGGGCCAACTTTTTTACAACTACTGCACGTAACAGCCGAAAACGTTGCAAAACCCGCAAGGAAAACGCGGGATAATGCCGCAAAATCAGTATCTTACCAAACCAACCTCGTTCCCCTCACTCTCTTTTCCACCACCAAACCTTTCTCACACTGTATGAAGCAACATTTTTACGCTCTTGCACTCGGTCTTTTGACCGTTGCGCTACCTGCCGCCGCTCAGAACAACGCCAGCTTCCTGGAAAAAGAAGCGGCCGCCAAGCGCCAGTGTGCCGCCATGGACGTGTTGGAAGCTCAGATAGCCGCCGACCCTTCCCGGGCCAAGCGCATGGCCGACATTGAGGCCCATACTCGTGCTTTTGAATCCACGCCGGTAGCCCAGCGTGGCACAGGGGTAACCATTACCATTCCGGTGGTGGTGCACGTGGTGTACAACACCGCCGCTCAAAATGTGTCGCAGGCTCAAATTGATGCCCAGATTCGGGTGTTGAACGAGGACTTCGCCAAAACCAACGCCGACATCAGCAACCTGCCAGCGGGCTTCCTCGACGAGGCCGGCTCTACCAACGTGCAGTTTGTACTGGCTAAGCGCAGCCCCACGGGTGCCGCTACTACCGGTGTAATCCGCCGTCAAACCAAAACCCGCTCGTTCAGCAGCAACGATTTTGTGAAGTACACGAGCCGCGGCGGCAGCGACGCCTGGCCCGCCGATAAGTACCTGAACCTATGGCTCTGCAACCTGGGCAACGGCCTGCTGGGCTACGCGCAGTTTCCCGGTGGCCCCGCCGCTACCGACGGCGTTGTTTGCTTGTACTCCTCGGTACCCGGTGGTACGGCCAGCAACTACAACAAAGGCCGTACAGCCACGCACGAAGTGGGCCACTGGCTGAACCTGCGCCACATTTGGGGCGATGCTACCTGCGGCAACGACTTCGTAGCCGACACCCCCACTCAGCAAACCTCTAACGGCGGCTGCCCCAGCTACCCGAAAGTGACCTGCTCGAACGGCCCCGACGGCGACATGTTCATGAACTACATGGACTACACCTACGACGCCTGCATGTACATGTTCACCAACGGTCAGTCGGCCCGCATGGATGCGCTGTTCACTACCGGCGGCGCCCGCGCCTCCCTCATCACCTCGAACGGTGGCATTGCGCCCCGCACGGCCATGGCTGCTGCCCCGGCTTACTCGCTGTACCCGAACCCCGCTACCGACGTGCTGAACCTGCGCAACGGTGCAGCTACGCCAGCTGAATTGAGCGTGACTGTGTACGACATTCACGGCCTGCAGCTCAAAGGAGCTCGTTACGACGCCGCCACCGGCCAGCTCGACGTACGCAACCTGCCCAAGGGCATGTACCGCCTCACCATCAAAAACGGTGACCAGGTAACCCAGCAGAGCTTCATCAAGGAGTAACTCTTGCGGCATCAGAAAAAGCCCGGCCGATGCGGCCGGGCTTTTTTACTGTGGTTTTCATGCCGTTTTGCCGCTTTACAAAAACGAAGTTCGGGCGCATTTCAGGCCGGTTTTTTTGATAAGTTTTCAATAAAAATTGGTTTTGATAAATGGATTTTTAAAATTGTCCGCCTCAATCCCCTTTTCCACCACCACAACACCGTCCCTTTTCATGAAAAAAACGCTTTACGCCATTGCCCTGATGGGCTTGAGCATGCTGGTTTCGCCGACCCAGGCGCAGGAATTGCTCCAGCGTGGCCGTCAGTGCTCCACCATGGACAACCTGGCCGCCCAACTGGCTGCCGACCCTGCCATGGCCCAGCGCATGGCCGGCATCGAAGCCCAGACCCGGACCTTCGAAACCAACCCCGATCAGCAGCGCACCGGCGCCGTGATTACCATTCCGGTAGTGGTGCACGTGATTTATAATACGGCGGCCCAAAACGTCTCCGACGCCCAAATCAATTCGCAGATTGCCGTTCTCAACGAGGACTTCCGCAACCTGAATGCCGACGGCGCCAATGTTCCTTCGGCTTTCCAGGGCTTGCGCGCCGATGTGAACGTGCAGTTTGTGCTGGCCAAGCGCAGCCCCACGGGCACGGCTACCACCGGCATTACGCGTAAGAGCACCACCCGCACCTCCTGGGGCACCGACGATGCCATGAAGCGCGCCTCTACCGGTGGCACCGATGCGTGGCCAACCAACCAGTACCTTAACATTTGGGTGTGCAACCTGTCGGGCGGTGTGCTCGGCTACGCTCAGTTCCCCGGCGGCGCTGCCGCTACCGACGGTGTAGTTATCCTGACCACGGGCTTCGGCAAAGGCGGCTCGGCCGTGGCGCCCTTCAACCTGGGCCGCACGGCCACGCACGAGGTGGGCCACTGGCTGAACCTGCGCCACATTTGGGGCGACGCCTCCTGCGGCAACGACTTCGTAGCTGATACCCCCACCCAGCAAACCTCCAACACCGGCTGCCCCAGCTTCCCCAAGCGCACCTGCGGCAACACCAGCAGCGGCGACATGTTCATGAACTACATGGACTACACCGATGACCGTTGCATGTACATGTTCTCGACCGGCCAAAGCAGCCGCATGAACGCGCTGTTCGCTGCAGGCGGTGCTCGCGCTTCGTTGGTTACCTCTACCGGTGGCACGGCTCCCGGCGGCACCACGCCCACCACGCCTACCTACTGCGCCAGCAAAGGCACGAACGTAACCTACGAGTGGATTGACCTCGTTCAGCTGGGTTCGATTAACCGCGCCTCGGGCAAAGATGCCGGCTACTTCAACGGCACGGCCCTGAGCACCACGCTGCCTGCCGGCTCCTCGCAGACCATCTTCTACTCGGCGGCTTTCGCCAGCACGGCTTACACCGAGTACTTCAAGATCTACATCGACTACAACCAGGACGGCGACTTCATCGACGCCGGTGAGCTGGTAGCCAGCCGCGCAGGCTCTACTGCCGCCACCCAAAGCAGCGTGTTTACGGTGCCGGCCACGGCCAAGAGCGGTGCCACCCGCCTGCGCGTGGTGATGAGCGACAACTCGGCCACCACCAGCTGCAACAGCTACACCTACGGCGAAACCGAGGACTACACCGTCAACATTACCGGCGGCCTGCGTACCTCCGCTTCCGAGAAAGCAGCCCTGGCTGAATACAAGCTGTTCCCGAACCCCACGTCGGACGTGCTGAACCTGGTACTGCCCGCCGACCGCGACCAAAGCGCCGTACAGGTGCAGGTGTTTGACGCCCGCGGCGCCGAACTCAAGCAAGTGCGTTACGACGGCAGCGGCATGCTGAACGTGTCCACGCTGGCTCCCGGTCTGTACACCCTGCGTGTTACCGACGGTGGCGAAGTGGTGCACCAGCGTTTCGTGAAAAACTAACCACAACCCAGCACCGGCGGGCCCGCCCCGCCGGCGTACCACCGTTCACCATTACTCCAAGGGCCGAAGCCCGTTCCGCCAGCGGCGGGGCGGGCTTCTGGTTTAGTAACCCAGCCGATAACTATTTTCGGTGGGCAGAGTAAAGAAGTGCGCCCTCTTCACCATTTGTCCGTTGCCGATGAAAACCTTGTATTTAATGCGCCACGCGAAATCAAGCTGGAGCTTCGATGACTTGTCAGACAAAGAGCGGCCGCTTAACGACCGGGGCCGCACCGACGCGCCCCGCATGGGCCAGGCCCTGGCCCAGCGCGGCATTTGTCCCGATTTGCTGGTGAGCAGCTCGGCCGTGCGGGCCCTGAGCACGGCGGCCCTAGTAGCCCACGAAGTAAACTACCCGGCCGACCGCGTCCACGTTATCGATGCCATTTACGGTGCCGATGTAAACCAGCTGGTGCAAATCATCCGGGACCTGCCCGACTCTACCCAGTCGGTGCTGCTGGTGGGCCACAACCCCACCATTACCGACGCCGTGAATGTTCTCTCGCCTTCCTCGGTAAACGATATGCCCACGGCAGCGGTGGTATGCCTGCACTTTCAGGCTGCTAGTTGGGCCGTGGTTCAGCGCGAAAACGCCGAGCTCTACTTTTTTGATGGCCCCAAAAACCACGACTAGTGAAAGGCTGAGTACCTGGGGTGGTCCCGGCCGCCCCGTTTTTTCGCCGCCTTCCCTTCCTCCTTCCTTGCCGTATGCCGCACACCTCCATTACTGCCCCCGCCTCCTCGCCCCTGTTGCAGAACCGCGAGCTAAGCTGGCTGGCGTTTAACGCCCGCGTGTTGCAGGAGGCGCAAACGCCCACCGTACCGCTGCTGGAACGGCTGAAGTTCCTGGCTATTTTCTCCTCGAACCTCGACGAGTATTTTAAAGTGCGCGTGGCCACGCTGCGGCGCCTGCGCAACCTCAAAAAGAAAACCCGCGCCAAGCTGGGCGGCGACGACCCCGGCGTGCAGCTGGAGCAAATTCTGGCCGAGGTCAAACGGCAGCAGGAAGCCTTCGGCGAAACCTTTCGGGAGCAGCTATTACCCGAGTTGCAGCAGCGCGGCATTCACCTGCTGGCCGACCGCGACCTAAGCAACGCGCAACGCGAGTGGGTGCAGCAGTATTTCCGCGAACGGGTGCAGGACCACCTCTCGCCCATGGTGCTCGACGATAACCTGCACCACCTGTTTCTGAAAGACCAAACGGTGTACCTAACGGTACTGCTAACCGACCCGGTGAAGGGCAAAAAGGCCACCGACGAGGAACGCGTGCTGGTGCTGGAACTGCCCACCAAGCGCCACGGTGGTCGGTTTGTGGAGCTACCCTCCCAAGGCGACCAGCACTACGTGATGTTCCTCGACGACGTAATCCGGTGCTGCGCAGCCGAGCTGTTTCCCAAGTACCAAAGCGTGCAGGTGAACAGCATCAAAATGTCGCGCGATGCGGAGCTGGATATTCAGGAGGAGGTATCGGGCAACCTGCTGGCCAAAATCAAGAGCAGCCTGCAGAAACGCGAAACCGGCTACCCTGCCCGCCTTCTCTACGACCCCACCATGCCCAAGGCCGTGCTGCGGGCCGTAATGCAGAAAACCGGCATCGGGCAGGAAGAATTGGTGGAGGGCAGCCGCTACCACAACTTCCGCGACTTTTTTGGGTTCCCGGGCTTTGGCCTGAAAGAGCTGGAATACGAGCCGCAGCCAGCCCTGCCCCACCCCACGCTGCCCCGCACCAAAACCGAAAGCCTGCTGGACGCCATTGGGCAGCACGACCACCTGGTGCACTTCCCCTATCAGTCGTTCGAGTACGTGACGCGCCTGATTAAGGAAGCCGGCAAAGACCCCAAGGTGACGGATATTCACATTACGCTGTACCGGGTGGGCTCTAAAAGCGAAGTGGCCAAAGCCCTGCTGAAAGCCGTGAAGAACAGCAAGCACGTAACGGTGGTGGTGGAGCTGAAAGCCCGCTTCGACGAAGAATCCAACATTCAGTGGGCCGAGAAACTGGAGCAGGCCGGTGCCACCGTTATTTATGGCGTACCCGAGCTGAAAGTACACGCCAAGCTGCTGCTCGTTACCCGGCGCGAAGGCCTGGAGGAGCAGCCCCAGCGCTACGCCTACCTGAGCACCGGCAACTTCAACGAATCGACCTCGGCCGTATACGCCGACCACGGCTTGTTTACGGCCGACGAGCGGTTGACCCGCGAAGTAGCCCGCATCTTCGAGTTCTTCCTGACGCGCAAACCGCCCAAGCCCTTCGAGCACCTGATGGTAGCGCCGTTTGAGCTGCGCCAGCGCCTGAACGCGCTCATCGATTCGGAAATCGACAACGCCATTAACGGCCGTGAGGCGTACATCATTCTTAAGCTGAACGCGCTCCAGGACGACGGCATGATTCACAAGCTCTACGAAGCCAGCCGGGCCGGCGTGCGCGTAGAGCTGCTTATTCGCGGCATTTCCTGCCTGGTGCCGGGCCAGAAAGGCCAAAGCGAAACCATTACCCAGCGCGGCATTGTGGACCGCTACCTGGAGCACGCCCGGGTATACGTTTTTGCAAACGGCGGCCAGGAGAAAGTATACATCGCGTCGTCGGACTGGATGGCCCGCAACCTCGACCGCCGCGTGGAAGTGGCCTTTCCGCTTTACGACGAAGCCGTGCGGGCCGAAGTACGTCACCTGCTGGATTTGCAGCGCGAGGACAACACCAAGTCGCGCGACTGGCAAAACCAATTCCTGCGCGAAGGCGCCGAGCAAAAGCCCGTGCACGCTCAAAAAGCCACGTACGAGTACTTGCGCAAGAAAAAGCGCAGCCAGCACTAGCCCGGCCACAACCCCACGCCGTAACGGTCCGCGCCGTGCCCCCAATGTCGCCTGGCGCTTATCGGCCGGGGCAGTGTTGGGGCACGGCGCGGACTGTTTAGCGCTTAAAGGCCTTCACAATGGCTGGGGTGATGAACAGCTCTAGGCTGGCATAGGGCGCGCCGGCAAACTTGGAATCGATGATTTTCTCGCGGTCGGCGTTGGTGCGGTCGAATGCATCGAAGGCGTAATTATAGCGGTAGCCAACTTCGGCGCCCAGCCACAGGAAATCGAGCAGGTCACGCTCCCAGCGGCCCCGAAACTTCACTTCGGTTTCGCGTAGCTCCAGGGTGCGCAGGGCCACGGTACCCGGCTCGGGCTGGCCGTTTTGCCCCACCCGCATCAGTTCCCGGCGCAGCTTGATGATGTAGTTAAAGCCGTCGACGGAGTAGCCGACGTAAAACAACGACTTGGGCGAGGCATTGTAGCGCATGGTTACGCGCGCCGGAAACAAGGCCTCCACGCCCCAGCGCGAGTTAAAGGTGCGGTTGTAGAGCAAAGCCGGGTATATGCTTTGCCGCCCGAAGGTGTAGCCCAGCTGCAAACCCAAGCCCCAGGAAAACTGCGGGCTGCGCTTCCAGCCGTACAAAAACTCCGACGATACGCGCACATAGTCGCGCAGGCCGAGGGCCGAGGAGGTGTAGTCGCCGCTTAGCTCGCCCTTCACCCGGAAGATGTACCAGTTCACTTCGTTAACGGGCCGGATAACGGCCAGCTGTGCGCCCAGGGTTTTCAGGCCCTTGTCTTCGATGTTTTCGTAGAGTTCGTAATCGATGGGCCGCGTCCGGAATTGAAATTCTTCCCGCTCGTAGTTGATGCCCATCACCAGTTTCAGGTGGGGGTTATTGAGCAGCGGCACGTAGCCCTTGATGATGAGGCGGGCATTCTTGTCGGCGTCGGAGGCGTAGTTGCGCACTCCTGAAACCTGCGCTTCTGATGTTACCCGGAAGCGCGGCATCCGTTCGTAGTGCAACACCAAGCCTTTACTAGGGCCCATGCCTATCACCGACGGAGTGGCAAATTCCTGCTCGTCGGCCGAGGCAGCGGTAGTATCGGTGGGGGTAGCGGCGGGCGCTGGAAACACCTGGCCGGGTGGCGTAACCTGGGCGTGCGCCAGCAGGGTTGGCCAAGCCAGCAGGTTTACCAGCGCAAAGCGCCGCAACGGGGTGAAGAACGTAGCAAATAAAGCAGTCATGCAGCCTGCGGCGTAAACACGTGAGAAAAGCTGCCAGCACGCGGCCGGCTTGCCTGTAACGTTCCCCGCTGAAAAAAGGGTAGGCTGCCCGGCCCAATTTCGCGGGCTCCGGCTGCTCACCTAACCCGCGAACAGCATAAAATAGGCCCATTGTTTATGTGCCGCGGCGCTACGGCTGGTTATTGGTTGCGGCTATCTCCGGCCTGTTTTCGGTACAGCACTAGTAAAGCCACAACCACAACGGGGCCGGCAAGCAACTGCTTACCGGCCCCGTTGTGGTTGTGGCTCGTCGGCCTGCTCAAGCCCTACCTGTTAGAACAAAAAGTCGAACCCGACATTCACTAGGTTTTCTTCGCCCACCGAGTACGTGGCGTTGATAACGGCCTGCTTGAGAATGTCAACCCAAACACCGCCGCCTACGCCCGTGTGGAAGGCTTTGAGGCCCGTGCGCACATCCTGCGAGCTGTACACACGCGCCGCGTCGGCTAGGCCCAGAATACCGAATTTGCCCGGCACGATGTAGGCATTAAACGTGAACAGCTGCAGGCGGGCTTCGGCGTTAGCGTACACCATGCTGCGGCCCGAGTAACGCGTGCGGCGGTAACCGCGCAGGTTAGAGGTGCCGCCCAGGGTGTTGGCTTGGTAGAAGCGGTAGTCGCCAATGTTACGGGCACCGCCGATGCGGCCGGCCCAGGTGAGCTGGAAGGGGAAGTTGGGCGAGAGGTAGAAACGCACTTCCGAGGCCAGGCGGGTGAAGTTCAGGGCTTCGCCGTTGATCTGGCGGTTGTGCTCGATGGAGTTGGCCCAGCGCAGGCCAATGCGCGGGTTAATGGGCGACGAGCTGGCGTCGAGGTTCAGGTAGGCGCGGCCACCAATGTAGCGGTTCACGCCAAAATCGGAAGCCCGAATGCCGGTGGCGGCCCCGCTTACGCCGTTGCCGCTGGCATCAAGACCGGCGAGGATTTCGCTGCCCAGGTCTTCGCGGCTAATGCGCCATTGGTCGTATTGCGGGCCGAAACCGAATTTCAGGAAGCTGAAGATGTTCGTTTCCAGTGCCGGCGCAAAGGAGAAGCGCGAGAAGCGGATGCGGTACGTGTCGGTAATGTCGCGGTTGGTGGGGCGGTCTTCCCGGTCGAGCAGCACGTTGCGCGTGTCGTTGCCGTTGCCGAAATAGTTGTAGAGCAGCTGCGGGCCGTAGAGCTGGGAGGTGATGTTCAGGTCGTACTTACCCAGCACGTCGGTAAAGGTGCCGCGGTAGCGCACGTTATAAGCCGAGCGGCCGGGGGCGTAATTGGCCACCAGGTTTTGCTCGGTAGCAAACGGCTCGCGCCGGAACCCGAAGGTGCGCAGCGTGGCGCCGCCGCCCACAAAAATGCCGTCGTCGATGTTGTAGCCGAAGTACACAGCCGGGCCGAAGTAGGGCAGCTTGTAATCGAGCTTGTTGGTACGGGTAGGGTAATCGTAGCGGCTTACCTCGGCGCCGGGCTGCAGCCGCAGGCGGGTTTCGTCGCCGGGCGTAATCACGTTGCCCGAATCGGCGTCGTACACCTGGGTGTAGTGGCGGAACAAACTGCCGCGTACCCGCGACAAATCGGTAATGGAGTCGCGGTTAATGCCGCCGATGATGCGCACAATAGTACCCTTGCTCACGTCGCCGGTTATGCGGTAGCTGTCGTTGCCGGCAAAGCCGTAGAGGCGAATTTCCTTGGTTACGTTGCCGTCGTAGGTTTGCTCCCAGAGGGTTTTGGTAGTTTGGCCCTCCTTGTTCACCTTTTTCACCGTCACGCGGGTTTTGTCGTCGGGCAGGCGCTCCACAAAGAAGCGTTCCTGCTTGGTGCTGCCTTTCACCTCCACTTTGTGGTTTACCACTTCGTAGTAGTCGGCGGCTAGCTGCGGCAGCAGGTCGCGGCGGCTTTTGAGCTTGGCGGCTATTTCGGGGCCGCTGAGCTTGTAGATGTTCTCGGGCCACGTACGCAGGGCGCGGTCAATTACCTCGTCGGTGAGGGAAGCTTTCAGGTCTTCGGCGTGCTTCACCCAATCGGCTTTCGATACTTCCCCCAGGAACACGCGGTCGTTCGACAGCGCGGTTAGGTTCAGGCCCTTCCAGTCGGCGTAGTCGTAGCCGAAGTTCTGGAAGTTGCGGATGGCCCACTTGCGGCTGGCAATCCAGGGGAAGAACCCGTCGCCTTTGAAGAAGGCAATGTCGCGGTCTTCGGGCACGGCCTCAAACGTCCGGTCGCCGTCTTCGTCCTTGAACTCGGCCCAGCGCCACTGGTCCTCGTGCCGGTCCCAGTCGCCAATCCACATATCGAACAAGCGCGAGCGGGCAAAGGCCTTGGCCTTGATCTTGTTGTCGTTGTCGTCGCGCAGGCGCTCCAGCACCTTCTCGGTGCCCACCAGGTTTTTGGCATTGCCGAGCGAGGCTACGTTGCTTTGGTCGTCTTTGGCATCTTCCTCCAAAAACACCGGCTTATCGGCAAAGGTAGACAGGTACTGGCCCAGCAATGGGTCGCGCGGAATAAAGCGGGTTACGGGGTTGGTGTGCAGGATTTTGGCGGCATCGGCCAGCGGGGCCACGGCTATGGCACTATAGGGGTGCTGGGCCGAAATCTGGTCCTGCAGGATGTCTTTCGCCGCGGTTTGCTGCAAGGCTTCGGGCAGCACGGCCGAGGGGTCTTTGTTGATGCCGCGCAGGGTAAAGTTCTGGCCGGCCTCGTTGCGCACTTTCAGCGAAGCCGTTTGCTTGCCGCCACCAATTTTGTACGGCTCCAGCCCGCCTTTTTCGGTGGCCATGTCCAGCACCTGAAACTTCACGGGTGCGGCCCACTCGGCGCGGTAATGGTCGCCGAACAAAGCGCGGTGGAAGCCACCGCGCTCGGCGTAACGCGGATTTACGGCCAGCGTAACGGTGCTGTCTTTGAAATTTGGCCGGCCGGGAATTTCCCGGCCCAGTGCCGGGGCCGCGGGGGCGTCGCCGGCGGTGGCCACCTTGGCGTACATCGGCTGGCGGAACACCAGGCGGCCGGTGTCGCCTTTGTCGTTCGGCACCCAGTACTCTACCCAGGTTTCGCCGTTGCGGTAGTAGTTCACGCGGGCCCAGCCTTTCTCTTTATCCGAGAACATGGCGGCCCCGCCCGAGCCCGTTTTCACGTGCTGGGTTTTGCAGCCCGAGCCGCTCACGATGTGGTGCAGGTCGCCAATTTTCTGGTACTGCAGGTTATGCTCGTGGCCGGCGGCGTAAATCGTGTTCGGGTACTTGGCAAAAATCTCCATCAGCCCCTTTTTGTACTGCTGGTACAAGGGGTGCGGAATATCCTGGGAGATGCCGCCGTACTTGCGCGCAAACGGGTAAATAGAGCCGATGATGGGCAGCGGAATAAACGCGTACTTATACACGATGCTGACCGGAAAGAGGTGGTCGGCGAGGGTGAAGTAACCGCCGTGCACGCCGTCGGAAAACAAGGGGTGGTGGCCAATGACCACCACGTTCTTGTTGCGGTGCTTGGCCATCAGGTCTTCGAGCTGCGCGAAGAAATCGGCTTCGTTGCCCACGCCGCAGCCGCCCACGGCGCCGTAGGGCCGCTCCGAGGTTTGCAGGAACCACTGCGAGTTGATGGCAATGATGGCCAGGTTGTCCTGCACCAGAATTTCGTAGGGTCCGGGGCAGCCGTTGGCCGGCACGTAAAACGCGCCGGTGCGGTTAAAGCTGGCCGAGTCGCGGGCCATGTAGTCTTCAATGAAGTTCTGCGCCCGCACTACCTGCTCCAGGGAGCCGGGCAGGCCCTGCTTCCAGTCGTGGTTACCGGGCACCATGTACTTCTCGCCTTTGTAGCCGCGCAGCACTTCAATCTGGTCGATGAGGCGCTGCTCCGATACTTTGCGGTCGTACGCGCCCTCGGGCGGCAGACCGTACTCGTAAATGTTGTCGCCGAGGTAAATGGTGCTGCTGCGGTCCTGCATGCGCAGAATTTCGCGGCGCAAGAAATTCAGCGACGGTTCGCCGCCCTGGTCGGCGGGCGCGGGCTTGCCCACGTCGCCAATCAGAAACACCGAATAATTGAGCTGAGACGAATCGGGCGGTGTGTTTTTCTCCCAGTTTTCCCCTCCGCCTCGGTAATTAGGACGCTCTAGGTGGGCAGTTTGCGACTTTTCACCTTGCGCGGCGGCGGGCCCGTGCAAAGCTAGACTACCCGTTAGCACCAGAAGCCAACGGGTCAGAATACGAATGTTCATACGAAAATTGGTGCGGAAAGCGTGCGCCATGAAAACGGCCAGCCAGGAGCGGAGTTAGGAAAAGTATCTTCGATTACTACCCAATACGCGCCCGACGGGCTTGGCGTTGGCTGCGTTGCCTACGCAATGCGCCACAAGGTGGTTAACTTCCCGATAACCCCGCGGCTGAACTTGCGTTGTTAAGCCGATTGGGGCAGGTGTTTTCGCACCTCTCTCCGCCGCATCCTTCTCTCAATGGAACCGACTACCACCCTCATCAAGCCCGCCAAGTCTGAACTCGTTAAGCAGGCGAAAGCGCACATTGAACAGCTTTTCGATCAGCAGTTGCCCAAGCAGCTGGTTTACCACAGCTACAAACACACGAACGGCGTAGCCAAAGAAGCCGCTGCCCTGGCCGAAGCCTCCGGCCTGACCCCCGCCGACCAGGAGGTGCTGCTGCTGGCCGCGTGGTTTCACGACGCGGGCTTTATCGAACGCACCGAAGGCCACGAGTTCCGGTCGGCGGAGCTGGCCGAGCAATGGCTGCTGGAACGCAACTACCCTCCCGAGCGCATTGCGCTGGTGAAGCAACTCATCGAAGCCACCCACCGCGACGGCAAGCGCGACACGCCCTTGGCCGAACTCCTGGTGGATGCCGACATGAGCAACCTGGGCAAGGAAGAGTTCATGGCCAACGCCGAGCTGCTGCGCGCCGAGTGGGAGGCTACCGGCGGCCGGGTGTTTTCGAACGTCGACTGGGCCGAGTACCAACTCGATTTCCTGCTCACGCACAAGTTTCGCTCCGATGCCGCCAAAGAGCGGTACAAGGATCAGCTGAAGGAAAACATCAAGGACCAGCGCAAGCAGCTCAAAAAGCTGGAGAAAAAGCAGAAGGAGCGCGAAAACGCCAAAGACGAAACCTTCGCCGAGGGCAAGCGCGGCGTGGAAACCATGTTTCGGGCCACTTACAGCCAGCACATTCAGCTCTCGGGCATGGCCGACCAAAAGGCCAACATGATGATCAGCCTGAACGCGGTATTGCTCTCTATTATCATCACGTATTTAGGCGCTAAAACCTCCACGCTGGGGCCTGCCTTCACCAAAAACCCCGTTCTGGCCATTCCCATGGGCTTGTTGGTGGCCACGTCGCTGGGGTCGGTGGTTACGGCCATCCTCTCGGCCCAGCCCGATGTTACCAGCTTTAAATGGCTGCGCCGCTCGCCCCAAATTGCCACCAACCGCCGCGTGAACCTGCTGTTCTTTGGCAACTTCACCAAGCTTAGCCTCGACCACTTTCAGGACGGCATGACGGAGCTTATGCGCAACAAAGACCTGCTGTACACCAACATGGTCACCGACATTTACTACCTGGGCGAAGTACTCTCGCGCAAGTACCGGCTGCTGCGCATCAGCTACACCATTTTCATGGTGGGCCTGATTCTAACAGCCATTTCCTTTGCCATTGTGCTGCTCTACAAAGCCTAGTGCCTACGGCTGGCCGAAACCCGAAGCGGGCCTGTTCTTCTGGTTAGAACAGGCCCGCTTCGGGTTTCGGCCAACTAAACTTCCGGCACCGGCGCCCCCAGCTGCGAGAGGTTCCGCAACGAGTGGCCCAGCCAGCGACGTACGCGGCGCAGCTGCCCCCGCCTAATCAGGCGGGTAGGACTGGCAATGTGTCCGTAGCGAAACTCTACCGTTATCAGGCAGTTTTGTGTGTCCACGGCTTCCAGGTAGTAAAAAAGCAGGGCGTTCGGGAACAGGCGAAAGTGCGAGACTTTCTCCACGTGCTCGATGTGGTCTTGGGCCACAATGCTTTGCACGGCCTGCAAATCAATCTGCCCGTTGTAGAGGTCCAGCTTGTAGCTGGTGCCGGGCCGGGCGGCCTTGGTTACGTCGTAATACGCGGCCGTTACGCCCTGCATCCAGCGGGGCCGCAACCGAAAATTGCTGATGAGGCGCAAGGCAGCGGCAGCCGATACCGGCAGCATCCGCCGCACCTTTACGGCGCAACGCCGAGCCAGGCCGTTCTGGTCGGCGGCGGCCGAGGTTTCGTCGAGCAGCAGGCGCAGGGGCGTGAGGTAGGCGTACCGGTAGCGCACTTCGCCGATGTATTCGTAGGTGGCGACGCTGTCTTGCAGGCGCGTCCAGGAGAAGCAGCTGGTTACTTCGGCGGGGTCCTGGGTACGCAGGTACCCCTCGGTCATGAGCACGTACTCCGAGCCGCTAATGGTGTTTTTGAGCAGCCGGTGCACCACAATCACGTCGTGGCCCAGCAGGCGGGTGAACTGCCGAATCTGGGCCACGCTTACCCGGCCGTAATGGGTTACAATCTTGAGTGTCATGCCCGAGTCGAGCAGCGCCGCGCTCAGCTCCGAGTCGCTGTCGCGCGCTACCAGGCGCAGGTAGTTCTGAAAATCGAGAAAGATGCGGCGGCATTGCTCCACCAGCTCCTTCACCGACGGCGGCTCGCCCAAGCGGTAAAACAGCACGGCGTCGCCCTGAATTTCGGCTACCTCCAGGTCCATGATGTTAGCCTCCACCAGAATTTCCAACAAATCGGCCACCAAATGCGGGGCCTGCGGGTGCTCGGCTTCTTCAATGAAGCGCGTAAAGCCGCTGATATCGGGAATAAAGAGCAGCGCGGGCTGAGTGTCGTCGGTAGCCGCCGAAGTATCGGGCGAAACCTGCCCGGCCACCCGGTAGCCGGTGCGGCGGCGCGAGGTGCGTAAGTCGTCGAGCAGGCCCATGCGGGAAGGAAAGGAGGAGAATGGCTGTTGGCTAGCCTGTCGCCTATACGCGTTTGACGCCGCGGCGGGTTTGGGGCCGGTCCAGGTTTCGCCTTACCTTTGGGTTACGTTTACTGGCTGCGTAGTTCAACGGATAGAATAGGCGTTTCCTAAACGCTTGATATGGGTTCGATTCCCGTCGCGGCTACTAAAAGCCCCTTTTACATGCGGTAAAAGGGGTTCTTTATTTTAACTGTTACGCGCAGGGGCACACGGCCATACTTGGTCGCACCGTTGCTGGCACCTTCCTGACGGGTTATTTATCTATTGTCGTAGCCCACAGGCTGTAGTTGCCAGCTCTACCAAAGGGCAAAAGCCCTGCCTTCCTCAATCGGGAGCGTGGGGCTTTTTCATAGGTTGACGACTTGTCGAGGACGCTGACAGTTTAAGCCACTGTGTGGGTGAACGAAATACCTGGCTCTATCCACTTGGTAACTCTGACTCACTATCGTATGCTATGTCTAGTTGGTTTGGGGAGTGCGCCCTCAGTAGGTAATGAAGTAAGTGCGCGTAGTGCCAGCCGGCACGAAGAGCGAATCCAGTTGCCGTACCCCCGCGCTGTTGCCGTGAATGAACGGCTCGAGCATCATGGGCTGGTCGCCCGGCAGCGGCAGCGTGGTTTCGGCGGCTGAGCGGTTCCAGCCCACGCAAGCCCCGCCGCCCAGGATCGTGCGGCTGAATACTAGGTTGGTGCCGTAACAGGAATAGAAGCACGTCATCAGGTAGCTCGGCCCGGCCGGCAGCTGGTCCGGGTTGGTGAGCACCAGGCGCACGAATGCCTTGCGCGGGATGAGGTAGTCCGGCACCTGCACCGTCGTGTCGCGGCCCAGGTCGTGGAACCCGAAGCCCGGCTCGCCGATGGAATAGTACGTGGCGGGGTCTGCGGCGAAGTTCAGTTGGCAAAACCCGTCGGCCAGTTCCGCGTCACTGATGGCAAAGGACAGCGAGTAGAACCCGTTGGCGTCGGTTTCGGTGCGGGCCTTGCGCGTGGCACTGCCTCGCAAGCCGCGGACCGTGCGCCACGAGGCCGTCACCTCGGCCCTCGGGAGCGGGCGCTGCCCCCCGGCCGTGAGCAGGCGGCCTGTCAGCGTGGTGCACGCCCGGGTGCAGACCGGCAGCGCGTCCTCTTTCTGACACGCGCCGCCCCACAACAAGCAGGCGAAGGCGAAAGCAATTCGGTGGTTCATCAAGGGGAGAGGTATAGAAACGGAAAAAGGGGCACGGGGCGGGCCGACAAGTGTTGCAGGTTGGTGCGACGGGTCGAATGGGCCGGGGCGCAGGCTTGCGACTCGCCTACCCTGGGCAAAATTGGTCGTCACCAGGGACCCTAGTTGCGATGATACGGCGTCCGCGCGACACGCCCCAACCGGTTTGCGCGGGCTTCTGACTTTTGGGGGGACGCAGAAACCGCGAGGGCGTGTGCCTAGGCCTGAAAACGCCACCGATGGGAGGATTTTACACCGGGCCATTGTCGGCCGCTTCAGTCCGTGGAAGCCCGCTTTGCCGCCCTCGCCGGGCTGCTGGCTCGTTCGCAAATATGCTCCTCACTTTGAACAGAGTGCCTTTACGGCACGACCATTTCAATGAACGCGTCTATCTTGTTGACCTATGCTCAAGCCAACGATTGGTAACGTGGCCCTGTCCTTCTTGGTGAAGTACCCGCTCTTCTACGCCGGCAACATCGTGTACCAAAGCAGTTACCAGTGGTTGGGTCTTTCCGCCCTGAAATCGGGGCAAGATGTGTTGTACTGGTTGTGGATGTTCGGCTTCCTGCCAGTGGTGAGTATTCTCCTGTTTGCCGTGCCGCTTTCGCTCATCTTACGCTTGTCGCGGCCCGTTACATTCAGTTGTGCCTTGGCGGGGTTTGTCGTGGTGGATTATGCTTTTTACGTCTTTTTCACTTCGCAAAAGCTCATTGACTCCCATGGTTTCTACCACGAAACCGTAGGCTTGTCGGTGCTTGCCTTCCTATTTCACAGACGTATTCGCGCGATTTTTACGAGCGTAGCCTAAACCTCTCCTGGCCAATAGAATACCCTCCTCTTGCCAAACTACTAGCAGCGGCCTGAAACCACGTGCCGGCAGGCTACTGCAGTATCTGGTGAGTTTACGAAACCTGTCTGCGAATCAAAGCTTACGAAATGCTTCAAGTATAAGAATTTCGCAAACCTCATTAAGCGGGGTTTTAGTCGTTCAGCATCCACTTTTCATCCTTCGCGCCTAGCTGAAAGCATACGGTCTAATAACGTCAGCCGGACGTCGCATAGATTCATCGGCACCTGAATCCCAACCGCACAGCGCACCGTGCGCTTGGAGGTGGCCGGCTCGATGTATTCGTCATCAATGCTCTGGGTACATCTTTAGCAACGAAAAAGGCAGCCTCTGGTCAGAGGCTGCCTTTTAGCATTGTGCCAGCTTTCGGCGGCGAGACGTTTAGGCCAGATCGAAGCGACCGAGGTTCATCACCTTGGTCCACACGGCCACGAAGTCGCGCACGAACTTCTCCTGAACATCGGAGCAGCCGTACACCTCGGCCAAAGCCCGCAGCTCGGAGTTCGAGCCGAAGATCAGATCTACGCGGGTGCCGGTCCACTTCACTTCGCCGGTTTTCCGGTCGCGGCCCTGGAACAGGTTTTGCGCTTCCGAGGTGGCCTTCCAGGTAATACCCATGTCGAGCAGGTTTACGAAGAAGTCGTTGGTTAGGGCACCGGGGCGGCTGGTAAACACGCCGTGCTGCGACTGGTCGTAGTTGATGTTAATAGCCCGCAAACCGCCGAAGAGCACGGTCAGCTCGGGCGCGGTCAGCGTCAGCAGCTGGGCTTTGTCGATCAGCAGCTCCTCGGCTGCAGCTTGGTGATGGGGCTTGAGGTAGTTGCGGAAGCCATCGGCGGCAGGTTCCAGAGCGGCAAACGACATAACATCGGTTTGCTCCTGCGTGGCATCGGCGCGGCCCGGGGTGAAAGGCACCGTTACGGACTGTCCGGCCTGCAGCGCGGCTTGCTCCACGCCTACGCAGCCAGCAAGCACCATCAAATCGGCCAGCGACACTTGCTTGCCGTCGGTTTGCGCGCTGTTGAACTCCTGCTGAATGCCTTTCAGCACCTGCAGCACCAGCGCCAGCTCAGCGGGGTTGTTTACTTCCCAGTGCTTCTGCGGAGCCAGGCTTAGGCGGCCGCCGTTGGTGCCACCGCGCTTGTCGGAGTCGCGGTAGGTAAAGGCCGAGGCCCAGGCCGTGGCCACGAGGCGCGACACGGACAGGCCCGAAGCCAGAATTTTTGCTTTCAGGACCGTCACGTCCTGCTCATCCACCAGCGGGTGGGTTACGGCCGGAATTGGGTCTTGCCAGAGCAGTTCTTCGGTGGGCACTTCGGGGCCCAGGTACCGCTCTTTGGGGCCCATGTCGCGGTGCGTGAGCTTAAACCAGGCGCGGGCAAAGGCATCGGCAAACTGGTCGGGGTTTTCGTGGAAGCGGCGCGAAATTTTCTCGTAGGCCGGGTCCACGCGCAGGGCGAGGTCGGTGGTGAGCATGAAGGGCGCGTGCTTCTTGGCGGGGTCGTGGGCATCGGGAATCGTGCCTTCGCCGCCGCCGTTTACCGGGCGCCACTGGTGGGCACCGGCCGGGCTTTTGGTCAGCTCCCACTCAAAGCCGAAGAGGTGGTCAAAGTAGTCGTTGCTCCACTGCGCCGGTGTTTTGGTCCAGGCGCCTTCTAGGCCGCTGGTGATGGTATCGGCGCCATTACCCTGCCCAAACTGGTTGCGCCAGCCCAGGCCCATGTCTTCCATGCTGGCACCGGCGGGCTCGGGACCCACGTACTTGCTAGGATCAGCAGCGCCGTGGGTTTTGCCGAAGGTGTGGCCGCCGGCAATCAGGGCCACGGTTTCTTCGTCGTTCATGGCCATACGGCCGAAGGTTTCGCGGATGTCGTGGGCCGACAGCGCGGGGTCGGGGTTGCTGTTCGGGCCTTCGGGGTTCACGTAAATCAGGCCCATTTGCACGGCGGCCAGCGGGTTGTCCAGCTCGCGCTTGTCGGTGTAGCGCTTATCGCCGAGCCACTCGGTTTCGGGGCCCCAGTAAATGTCCTGCTCCGGCTCCCACACGTCTTCGCGGCCACCGGCAAAACCGAAGGTCTTGAAGCCCATGGACTCCATGGCGCAGTTGCCGGCCAAAACCATCAGGTCGCCCCAGGAAATTTTGCGGCCGTATTTCTGCTTGATGGGCCACAGCAGCAGGCGGGCCTTGTCGAGGTTGGCATTGTCGGGCCAGCTGTTGAGGGGCGCGAAGCGCTGCGCACCCGAGCCACTGCCGCCGCGGCCGTCGCCGATGCGGTAAGTGCCGGCGCTGTGCCAGGCTAGGCGCACGAACAGCGGCCCGTAGTGCCCGTAGTCGGCCGGCCACCAATCCTGCGACGTCGTCATGAGCTCGTACAGATCCTGCTTCACTGCGGCCAGGTCGAGCGTTTTGAACTCTTCTGCGTAGTTGAAATCCTCGCCCATGGGGTTCGAGAAAGCCGCGTGCTGGCGCAGAATATTCAGCTTGAGCTGGTTGGGCCACCAGTCGCGGTTTTGGCGTCCGCCGCCGGCCGCTTGCTTTAATGCACCGCTGCTGAACGGGCACATGGCCGCCGCCGAGTTGACGTCGTAGAGAATAGAGTTTTCCGGGGAAGCGCTGCTCTGATGAGGGTTCATGTTGCAATGAGGTTTTTCGTTGGCTCTACAATTCAAATCGGCGCAAAAGGTTTGCTCACACTTCGCGGATAATATCTATGCCGCCCCATCGTGCAGCCTAAGGTTGGGCGTTTTGGCCAAAACCGCATTGTCAACCTAATTACTAACAGCCAAGGTTTTGCGGCACATAATACCAATAGCGGCGAAACAATGAGTTCATTTTACTTTGAAAAACAAAGTTCTTTTACTTTGTTTGTAGCACTGCTCTTCTGCTTCTAGTTCCATCCAGGATTTGACCATCGATTCGTGACGCCAATTCTGTTTCCGCTGAATTGCCTTTTAAAAGGCCCTTCCCTCCTGAGCGCCTTCCCAAAACTGTAAACCAGGCTTTAGAAGCAGTAATCTTTTGCGCCTAAACTTTGAATTTCAAAGCACTTTCATTCACCCACATGACCCAGTTTACCTCACCCCCTTTGTCTCTACACGGGAGGCCTACCGGTTTGCCACACCCCGTTCGCACGAAACCGCACCTTCCTAGAAATGCAGGCCCTGTCGCCGGCCTGATGGTGCTGAAGCAACTTTGCCGCCCTCTTGCTTTCGTAGCTCTGCTTTTGGCAGCGGAGGCGCCGGCTTTAGCGCAGGAGAAGTCGGGTGAAATGGATAAGCTTTTTACCTGGGCCACGCCGGAAACGCCTGGCTGCGCTTGCTCCGTTTCACAAAACGGGAAGGTGGTTGCAAACCGCGCTTACGGCTTGGCCGACCTGGAGCGGAATGTGCCGATGACTTCACAAACGGTCTTCGACATCGGCTCGACCAGAAAGCAGTTTATTGCCGCGGCGGTGCTGCTGCTGGTCGAAGAAAAGCGCGTTTCGCTGTCCGACGACATCCGCAAATACCTGCCGGAGCTGCCCGATTACGGCCACAAGATTACCCTGGACCACTTGCTGACCCACACCTCGGGCCTGCGCGACTGGACCGGAATGCTACCGCTGGCCAACGGCAACCCCGATGCCCTGACGCTTATTATGCGGCAGCGTGGCCTGAATTTCGTGCCCGGCGAGGAGTGGTCTTACTCGAACAGTGGCTACGTGCTGCTCACCGAAATGGTAGCGCGCACGAGCGGAATGCCGTTTGCCGATTTCGCCCGCAAGCGCCTGTTCGAGCCGCTTGGAATGAAGGCCACCACCTACGTGGTGGATATGAAGGCGGTAGTGAAGAACCGTGCCCTGGGGTATGAGAAGGAGAAGGACCGGTGGAAGCTGGACATGTATTTGGGCAACGACCGGGGAGGCGGGGCCTTGCTCAGCACCGCCGGCGACCTGCTGATTTGGAATGACGCCCTTACGAACGCCCGGCTGGGGGCCTTCGTCAGCGAAAAGTTGCAGGAACCCGCAAAGCTCAACAACGGCCGCAAACTCAGCTATGCCCGAGGGCTGTTCCTGGAAACGTACCGCGGCACCCGTGAAGTAGCACATTCCGGCGGCGCGGCTGGCTACCACTCCTGGCTGGGCCGATTTCCGGAGCAGAACCTTTCCATTGCGGTACTTTGCAACTCCGACGCCGTGGACGCTACAACGCTAGCCCACCGGGTGGCCGAGCAATTTTTGTCCTCCCCGGGGGCGCCGGAACCTGGAGCCGGTCCGCCGCCGGCGCTAACCGCGGAGGCCCTGCTCGATGCAAACGGCAAAGCAGGCCTGTTCGTGAACGAGCGCACCGGCGAGCTGCTGCGCCTGGTTGTGGACCGCGGCCGTTTCCGCATTGCCGGCGGCCCCGGACTGGTGCCGGTTACCAAGGACCGTTTCCGCCGTTTTGGCGCCTTTGTGCAGTTCATGTCGCAGGACGAATTTGAACTGCATTTTCTCTCGCCCGATCAACTCGAGCTCAAGTCGATGGAAGGGCAGACAACCCGTTACCGCCGCGTACAGCCTTACACGCTTGTTCCCGCCGACCTACAAGCGCTTGCGGGCCGTTACAGCAGCGAAGAATTGGGTTCGTTTTTCGACCTATCTGCTGGCAAAGACGGTTTGGTGGGGCACCTTAACGATTCGGGAGGCAAGGGGCTTAAGCTGAAACCACTTGAGCGCGACACGTACCAGCTGGCCGGCGTAACGCTGCGTTTCCGGCGCGACAAAGCGGGGGAAGTAGTGGGCCTTGACTACAGCAATCCGGTGGTTCGCAACATCAGGTTCACCCGCTTGAGCGCTCCTACCACCCGTCGTTGAGTACGGAGGGATTATTCACCGCGCGGCTACTGCGGTTTGGGGGCTCTGTTTCCATTGAAAACAGAGCCCCCAAACCGCAGTAGCTGTGTTTACCCGCTGGCGTTGTAACTGAATGGTATGCCCCTGAAAGGCTACTCTTTCGACTTCACCACTTGGTGATTGTCTTCTACATTCCAATCAATCAACAGCTGGCGAGGATCCAGCGCGACGTTAGCGGGCTTGGTAGGCAGCGTTAGCACAATGGTTTGCTGGCCCGATCTGATGCGGTGTTTTTGCTGGTAGAGCTGCGGGCCTGCTTCCTTGCCCGCATCGGCGGGGCCAAAAACGCCAATTTCCACCCAATCGTGCATTGGCAGCTTGGTCTCGGTGCCGGCGCTGTCCACTACCAGCTTGCTGGCCTGCAGGGTGAGTTTCACTTGCCAAGTGCCTGCTTTGAGTTGTTTGGCGGTGGCGGTTTTCATTTCCAGCTCCCAAAAGGTATTGGCCTCGAACAGGTCATGCAGCAGCGGTTGGAGCGAGTCCGGCGTGGCCGCCTTCAGCTCCCGGTAAAGGTCCAGCGAAGTAGGGCGCGGAACAGTTCCCGGGCGGTGCTTCGCCAGCAACTGCCGAAGCGCGCCGTTTACCCGGTCCCGACCGATGTACTGGCTCAGGCTGTACAGCGCGAAAGGACCTTTGCGGTAGTTCTGGTAGAAGCCGTCGGCCTGCAGCAGCGGTTTGGCGGCGCGAGTGCGCGGATTCTCGTTTTCTTCCCGCAGAAAGTTCAAGAGCGCCTGCAGATGCTCCGGGCCGTATTTGTCCTCCACCACGCCCATGGCTGAGTACCACGCCAGGCTTTCGGTAATTAGGCCGGCGCCCTCCACGTAGGCTTGCTTGAGCTGATTGCCCCACCACTGGTGCGCCACTTCGTGCGCCACCACGGCCGTTACCAGGTCAAAACCCCGCTTGTCGGCTTTCGGATTCAGCAGGAAAAAGCCTTCCTCGGCCGTAATGTTAATGGGCGCGGCGTGGTGGCCGAAGGCGTAACTGGCGTGGGTAACGAAGCGCAGCTGCCGGTGCGGATAGGGGCCAAACTGCTGGGTGAAATAATCCAGGGAAGCCCGGGCGCTACGGATCATACGCGCCGGATTTTCCGTCATCCCCGGAGGATAGTAAATTTGGATGGCAACCTCCTGGTTTGGGCCGGCCGATGGGCTGCGCCATTTCCCTTCCTGCAGGGCGTAGTTAGCCGAGAAAAAGGCGTATTCGTTGCGAATGGGTGCATCGGTGGCGTAGTGGAAGTAGCGGCGGCCTTTTTTGGTCCAGCTTCGGCGCAACGTGCCCGGCGCTACCACCGTCTGGCCCGCATCCGTGCCCACGACGGCCTCAAAGCTGATTTGCTCGGGAAACGGAGCGTACCGGCGCGCCGCCGTATCGTAGAGCGAGTAGGTGGCGGGCCGGGCAACCAGGCCATGCGCTTTGCGGGCGCCGGCCTCGTCCAGCTCCCGGTACGGCTGGTACCCGATGACCGGCAGCCACTCCAGGTTGCGGAAGAAGCTTCCGTTTTCCATCACGTGCGCGTCGGCGCCGTTGTTGGAAAAGCCCTGCGCCTGGTGCGTTACCTGAAAGCGCAGGCGCAGTGAGTCGCCGGGGCGCAGCGGCTTGGCGAGGGCATACATGTGGTACCCGTGCACCTCATCCGCCAGCACTTGCTTGGATGGTTGGTTGAGGCTGATTTCCGCAGTTTCCACGCCCGCCCCTGTTGCCAGATGAACCGAGTCGATGGGTACCGGGGTGTTGTTCACCAGCAGGTAGGTGCCTTGTATTTCCACCGCCCGCTGCCGGGGGTAAATTTCCACCTGCAGGTTTACGCCGGTAAGCACAGGCTGGGGCGCGTTCAGGTAGCGGCGGTAGCGCTGCTCGTAGTCTGCACTTTGGGCCGTTGCGGCGGAGGCGCTGGTGTAGTCATGCAGCACGTTGGTGTTGTAGAAGATGAAGCCGCCAAACAAGAGGATGCCCGCTACAGCCGCCACCGAAACCATTCCGGTGGAACGGGTGAAGCGTGCACGGGCCAATTGCAGCCGCGCGGCAATGTTATTTTCCCGGCCCCGCACCCAGAACAGCCGCGCTACCACCGCCAGCAACAGCGCCCACGCCACCCAGTACCCTTTGAACCACAGCCACGGCGCCAGCGTCGGACCAAAACCAGCCATATCGGTATAGGTCCAAGGCGAACTGGCGCCAAAAATGAGGAGCTTGTGTTCGATGCCCAAGGTGGGGGCGAAGGCGACAGCGCCGTAAGCCAGCAGCGCCACCAGATGCCCCACAAATTTCTGATTGACCAGCACCTGCACCAGAAGGGCCAGCAGGGCAAAAAGCAGGCAATCCACCAGTTGCAGGCCGAAAACGGCTTGCAGGTAAAGCCCAATTTCCGGCGTAGCGCCACCAATGGCCACTTGCGCCGCCAGTCCGGCTGTCATTAGGAACGCCAGCCACACCATCAGCACCAGGCTCAGGGCCAGAAAACGGCTCACGAACTGCACCCATTCCGGCACGGGTGCCGCGTTGGCAATGTCGCTCAGGCCCGCTTCCCGTTCCCGCCACACCAGCTCGCCGGCGTAGAAAATGATGAGCAAGGCAATGAGTATCCAGAAACGCTCCGGCTGCGCTAAGGGCCCGGTCAGGTAATCCAGGAGAAAGTCGGTGCGGGGCAGCAGGGGCGTGCCCCGGCCTTTCAGGTTGCCTTGCACGGTTAACCCCACAACCAAAGCTATAATGGCCAGCAGGGGGAGACCGGCCTTGCTTGTGGCTAATTGCAGAAAGCCTTTCCAGGCGATGAGGCGCAGCTGATGCAAATGCGTGGCCAGCCCGTATGTTCCCCGGCCAGTCGGCAGCGCTCCTTCGGCTCCCCAGTTAAGCTTTTCCCAAGCCGCCAGGGGTTTTGCGGGTTGGCTGGGCTTCCGGTTTGAGCCGGTTTCGGGCAACACCAGCTGAAACCGCGAATAAGTAAACGCCAGCAGGCCCAGCGAGATGCCTAGCCACAGAAGGCGGTTGGCCAGAAAAGAGCCCTCCAGCAGCAAAAAACGCGTGCTTTTCTCTAGAGGGGTCCAATCAATGGACAGATGGCTCAGCACCGGACCGAAACTCATCGGATCGGCTAGATTTCCCCATTCTCCCCCTTTTTCCAGCAGCGGCCATATCGTGTAGGACGCCGCAAACAGGGCCGCTCCCACCAGATAACTGGCCAGGGCCCGGCGGCTGAGCGCCGCCGCCGAAAATTGCATGGCCGTTGCGAAAAAAGCGTTGGGCAGCGCGATAAAGAAAAAGGTAGTCAGGTAGGGCGCCACCCGGAACGGACCCAGAATCTCGGCTTCTACCCCGGCAAAGTGCATGGCCAGCAGCATACCCACCGGAATGGCCAGCAGAATGAGCAGATTCAGGGCAAAGGCAGCCAGGTACCGCCCGCCCAGGTAGGCCGCTTTGCTGGTGGGGGCCGCATAGGTGAGCAAATGCATGCGGGTATGCACATCGCGGGCGGCCGCCTCGCCGGCCACGGAGGCGCCTATCACCAGCCAAAACACGCAGCAGATAACCGTTACGGCTGCCATGACGATGGGCGCATTCAGTACAATGTACCCGTCCCGCGCATCGGAGGCGTAGTTGGCAATGACCACCAGAAAGGTGATGACCAAGATGACCCCGAAATATAGCCAGGTGGTGACCCGGCGCAGCTGGTAGCTGAATTCCAGCGCGAAAATCCGTTGCAACTTCATATCCCTACCGCCTCCGCTTGCTGCTGCTCAATGGCCTTGCCGAAGCAGCCCGCCATGGCGCTGAAGTAAACATCTTCCAGATCCGGCTCCACCAACTCAAAACCGTTGCCGGGCGCCTCCAGGCTGTACACGTGCACCATGGTACGGCCACTTAGCAGTTTGGCCGAAACAACTTGGTGTTGCTGCTCTAACGCCGGCAAGGCGTGTTTATCGGTTAGTTTGCGCCAGATGCGGCCTTTCAGCGAGGCTACGGCCTCCAGCGGCTCGGCTTCCAGCAGAATCTGGCCCTGGTTGATGATGGCCATGTTGGTGCACAGTTCCGAGACGTCCTCTACGATGTGGGTGGAGAGAATCACCACGCTGTTTTCTCCCAATTCGCTGAGCAGGTTCAGGAAGCGTACCCGCTCGGTGGGGTCTAGGCCCGCCGTGGGTTCGTCTACTATCAGCAGGCCGGGGTTGCCCAGCAAGGCTACTGCCACGCCAAAGCGCTGTTTCATGCCACCGGAAAAGCCGCCTAGCTTTTGCTTGCGCTTCTCCCAGAGGTTGGTTTGCCGGAGCAAAGCCTCGGTGGTTTCGCGGCGCTGGGCCCGGTTGGTAATGCCCTTCAGCACCGCGAAGTAGTCGAGCAGCTCCTCGGCGCTGGCTTTGGGGTACACGCCGAACTCCTGGGGCAGGTAGCCCAGGGTTTCACGCACCGCTTCCTTTTGGCGCACCACGTCGATGTCGCCCAGGAATATTTGCCCTTCATCCGGCACCTGTAGCGTGGCAATGGTGCGCATAAGCGTGGACTTGCCGGCGCCGTTCGGGCCGAGCAGCCCGTACATGCCCGGCGGAATATTCAGCGTCACGTTCTGCAAGGCCTGCACGCCATTCGCATATCGTTTGGAAACGTTGCGGATGCTCAGGCCATTTGGGTGCTTTTCCATTATGTCGGATTTGCTTCGGTTCATCTTTATGAAAAGAGAGCAGGAAAGCACCTGGGCTGTGCTTTTGTCTCTATTTCAGCACGAAGCAATTATGACCGCACCGGATAGCGAAACCCGATATGCTGACGCGGTGAAGTAATCGACTAAAGCCGGCTTTGCTTCCACCAAAGCACTTACCGGCGCCTTTTCCCCGCTCGTAGATTCGGAGGGGCAGCTGGTCGAGGGAAGTGTGCTGGGCCGGGCCGGAAAAACCACCTTTGTGCTATGGAGCGCGTCAAGAGAATTTTCTGGCTAATTCACCTGGTTGTCTGGGTCTTGTTCACCTTACTGGCCGTGTTGCAGCTGAGCAATGATAACGATGCTCACTGGCGTGGCACTACCACAGGCTTTATAGCCACCTGTTTGTATGTTTTTTACACGCATTTCTACCTGTTAACCCAGCACGCAGGTAAGAGAAAAGGGAAAGACTACCGGCTTCAGTTCGCGGTAATTGCGCTGACCGGCCCCCTGCCCTTTGTGTTATTTTACCACAAAACGCTGGATTTTGGGCAGTACAGCATGCACCTGGTTACTACGGTGCCCATCTTTCTCTTTCTGAGCTGGCTGGCCCGGGTCACCGAGAACTTAGTGCTCAATACCATTCGGAAGGAGCAGCTGGAAAAGCAGGCCGTACAGGCCGAGCTGTACTACCTGAAGTCGCAGATCAACCCGCACTTTTTGTTCAATACCCTGAACAACATCCACACGCTGGTGTACAAGCAGGCGGCCACGGCCCCGGAGGCGGTACTGCGCCTGGCCTCGCTCATGCGCTACATGATTTACGAGTCGAACTCGCCCACGGTGCCGCTTTCCCGCGAGATGGACTACCTGCAGGACTACATTGGCCTGCAACAGCTGCGCTACAAGCAGGCCCCGGTGGTGGATTTGCAGATTCAGGGCGACCCGGCGGCCTGCCACATTGCCCCGCTGCTGTTTGTGCACCTGCTGGAAAACGCCTACAAGCACAGTCCGGCCCGGCTTGAACCCGGTGCCATTCGGGTGAGCGTGGAAGTTGCCGCCGACAGCCTCCACTTTCGTGTTGAAAATCCCGTGGCCCCGAATCCAGCCCGTACTTTAGAGGAGCCGGGCGGCATTGGCTTGCCCAATATTCGGAAGCGGCTGCAGCTGCTGTACCCGGAGCAGCACCAGCTGGATGTCAGCCGCACGGGCGACACGTTTACCGTTCTGCTGATAATTTACGCGCTTCACTTACCGGTGCATGAAAGAGAATATCACCTGTTACATCATTGACGACGAACACCTGGCCCAGGAAATACTGGAGGTATATATTGCAAAAGTGCCCTTTCTGGAGCTCAAAGGCACGTTTACCAGCCCTCTGGAAGCAGCCGCGCAGTTGGAAGTCGATAAACCCGACCTGCTGTTTCTGGACATCAACATGCCCGACCTGGACGGGCTCAGCTTTATTCCGCTGCTGAATCCGAAACCCATGATTATCCTCACCACGGCCTACGACCAGTACGCCCTGAAAGCCTTCGAGCTGGAAGTGAAGGATTACCTGGTCAAGCCGTTTTCTTTCGAGCGGTTTTACAAAAGCGTATTCCGCCTTTACCAACAGCACAGCACCAGGCCGCTTCAAGCCCGGCCTGAAACCCCGCCTCCTTCTCCACCCGAACCCGACTACATCTTCGTGAAAGTGGGCCACATCATTCAGAAGATTCCGGCCCGCGACATTCTCTTCGTGGAGGGCATGAAGGACTACCTGCGCATTCACACCGCGAAGGAAAAAGTAATGACCCTGCTCAGCTTCGCTAGGCTGGAAGAGCTGCTGCCCGCGGCCAATTTTGCACGCGTACACCGCTCGTTCATGGTCGCCATCAACAAAATCGACCATATCGAGAAAAACCGCATCCGCATAGCCGACCAGATCATTCCCATCGGCGACACCTACGCCGAGGCTTTTTTCAAGCGGCTGCGGGGTATTTAGGCAGGCCTGATGGTTACGACACCCGGTTTTGTAACCGCGAAACCGGCATAATTGCCCAAGCCGCCCGTAAGAACGAAGAGCACTCAGCTGCCAAAGCACACGGTAAATGCCCTTCAATACACCCCAACAAAAAGCCCCACCGGAACACCGGTGGGGCTTTTTTGGGAAGAGCGAGCGGCGGTTACTGCCTAACCACGCGCACGGTGCGGGTTTGGCCGTTGGCCGTGAGGCGCAGCACGTACGTGCCGGTCGGCAGTTGGGCTGCACCCCGCAGCTGAAGCTGCTGCACGCCCGCCGTGAGTTCGGCCGGCTGGCGCAGCAGCACGCGGCCCACGGCATCGAGCAGTTGCACCTCGGTCGTGGCTGCCGCCGGGCTGCTTACTTCCACCGTCAGCTGCTCGCCGAACAGGGTGGGGAAAGCGGCTACGCCCAACTGCGCCGTGGCTTCAAAGGTGAGCGTGCGCGGGCCGAAGAAGGCTTCGGAGCCGTCGAGGTCGAGCTGGCGCAGGCGGTAGTAGCGCCGGCCCTGCTTGCCGGCTTCCCGATCCAGGAAGCGGTAGGATTGCGGGCTGGCAGCGTTCGGATTCTCGCTGGCCACGAAGCCCAGGGTGCGGTAGTGCACCCCGTCGGAGGACACCTGCACCTCGAAACCGCGGTTGTTTTTCTCCTGCGCCGTGGTCCAGGTCAGCAGACCGTTGGCGCCGTCGTGCTTGGCCTCGAACGCGGTGAGGCTGACGGGCAGCGGCGCGGCTTGGTCGGAACCGGTGAATTCGCCGAACTGCGTCAGGCCCGTTTGCGTCAGCGTATTGGCCAGTGCATCCACCACCGCGCTTTCAAAGAAGAAGTTCAAACCCGTAACCGGGTCGCGGCGGGTCAGGCGCAGCGCGGTTTCGGGCGTTACGGTGCCCAGCAGCGCGTCGTCGTAGTGCAGCGTCAGGTCGTAGGTAAAGCCCGTGCCATCGTTAGACGCCACCAGCTCCAGGAAGCTGTTCATGTACCGAGCCGCGGAGCGCGGGCTGCGCGGGTTGGTGCCGGGGTAGTAGCGGGCCGTAAGCGTGGTGGGCAGCGTGCCCGTGGTGCCGTAGGTGATGCTGGCTACCCGGCGGCCGGCGAAGAAGAACTCCTGGGTGCCCCCCAGGGCGTAGGTGCCCGTGGTGGTCAGCACGTTCGGCTGGGCTGTGGGGGTAAACTCGTAGGCCCCCAAATCCGGCGCACCGGCGGCCACCGTGGTGGGACGCGGGTTGCCGGCAAAGTCCTGGTTGACCAAGGCCAGCTGCACACCGGTGCCGTTCAGGTGGTAGCTGTTCGGGTCGGCCGGGTTGGGCATCAGGTTCGTGGCCGAGGTGAAGCCGGGGTTGCCCTGAATGGAGTTAGCATCCTGTGCGGGTGCGGCCGCTTTCCAATCAGCCAGCGTGGCGTAGTTAATGCCCGTGGTGCTGCTGCTGCCGAACCGGGCGGTGAAGTACAGGCTACCGCTGCCAACGTACAGGTCGTTGTAGTTAGAGGTGATGCCCGAAGTCGTGGTAGACCAATACACGGCGTACTTGCTGCCCGTGCCGCCCGTTCGGGTTACCGACACCACGTTGTTGCGGAAGTCGATGCCCGTCGCGGCGGTGGTTTGGTAGAAGCCGTAGGTCGACTGCGTTGCGCCCGTAGCGCTTGGGTTGTCCAGCGAAACGGAGTTGAAGTAGTAGCGGGCGAAGGCCGAGCCGGAGTTGTAGATGCCGTACTCCGTGCCCGAGCCGTTGAAGTTGTAGACCAGGTTGTTGACGAAGTCATTTTCCTGCCCGGCTACCCCGTCGGACGACGAGATGTACAAGCCGTAGGCAGTGCTGGTGGAGGCTGTGTTCCCGCTAAAGGGCGAGTGCACGCGGTTGCGGGCCACAGTGGTGGCGCGCGTGCTGCCTTCGATGGCAATACCCGTAAAGGTCGATACCGCCGTCCGGTTCGGGCGACTCACTTCGTTGCCCAGCACCTGCGCGCCGCTCTGGCCGTAGAGTTGGATGCCGTCGGTGTAGAACTCCCGCACCTGGTTGTTTTCCACAATGTTGCCAGTATTAAGCGTTGTGGTGCTGCCATAGAGCACAATACCACGGTAGCCGCCGACAACGGTATTGCCCCGGATCAGGGTGCTGTTGGCCGCGTTGCCAGTCGCGGTAAGGGAGCTGGTAGAATTCACGGCTACAATGCCCACGAAGTTGCTCGTGGAGGTACTCGCCGCGTCTGTCGTGATGGTGGAGTTGAGAACCTGGTTGTGGTCGGCTTCATTAGCCAGGTGAATACCCCAGCCATAAGTAGCGCCGGTGGGGTTGGCCACCACGTTCAGGTTATTGAGCGTCACGTAATCGGCCCCGTCCAGCTTGATGACGGCGCGCTGCGCACTGGTGGTCGAGCCAAACTGCAGGGTGCGCCCGTTGCCGTTGAAGGTAATGGTATTTGTGGCGCTGGCTCCCGCAATGGTGGTAAGCGTAATCTGCTCGGTGTAGGGGCCGCTGCTCGCGTCTACGTTGAGCGTAACGGCGCCGGCTACCCCGGCGGTGTTCAGAGCCGCAGCTGCATCGGTGAAGGACACAAAGTTGCGGTTGCCACCGCCCGTGGGCAGAGCGCTGTTAATGGTGAACGTGCCGGTCAGCGACGGAATTACCGTGCGCGTGAAAGCATCGTTGGCGGCGTTCTGGTCGGCATTGCCGTTGGGCTGGCTGGCGGTGGCCACCACCACAAAGCGCGGGCCCGGAACGCTGAAATCAAACGTGCCCAGCGTCAGGTTGCCGGAGGTAGCGCCCGGGGCCAGGTTCAGGCCGGTAAACGTCTGCGGGGTTTGGGCCACGCCGTTCACCGTCCAGTTAACCGTTACCGAGTTCAGCGTTGCCGAACCCGAGTTCTGCACCTGAGCCGACACGGTTTGCGTGGTCGGGGCAAACGGCATCACCGGGTCGATGATGGCCACTACGCCCGCGTCGTCGGCCAGGGGGCTGCGCAGGGTGATATTGTCGAGGAAGAGCTCCACAATGGTCGAGCCGGTAGCGCCTTCGGTGGCGAAGAAACCCAGAATCACTTCCTGGCCGGCGTAAGCGGCGCCCAGGTTGATGGTTTCCGTCTGGCCCGTGTTGGAAATTGCCGTACCGGCGCCGAAGGTGCGCAGGGGCACGTAGGTTACGCCGCAGTCGGTGGAAATGCGCACTTCAAACACATCATCGGCGTCGAAGGCCGTGGCCGTGGTGGCGCTGGAGGCGGTCAGGGCCAGGTCAAACGACAGCTCGGTGGTAGCCGTTACGGCAAAGCGCGGGCTGACAATCCAGCCGTCCTCGTTGGCCGCGTCCAAGGCAATCTTGGCCGCCGTGCCGTTGGCACCGCCGCTCACGTTGGCAAAGGCGTCGCTGGTCCAGTTGGAGGCCGTACCGACGGGCAGGGTCGTGCCTTCGGCTTCGCGCCAGCCCGGGAATACGGTGCTGAGGTTAGCGCCGGTGTAGCCGGTGAAGTTGACCGTGGTGGGCTGGGCCGTTAGGGTTACTGTGCCGTTCTGCGTCCGCGAGGTGGTAGCCAAGGCGTTGTTGCTGGTGTTGGTTTCGCCTGCTACGCCGGCCGTGGCCTCAAACGTGTAGGTGCCGGCCGTGGTCATGTCCAGCGTGCCGATCTGCACGTCGCGGGTGGCGTTGGCCGCGAGCGTGCCGGTGCTCAGCGTTACCGGAGCAAACGTTTGGGTGGCCGCGCCCGATACCGAGCCCGACACGGTGGCGTTGTTCAGGCTAAAGTCGATAGCAGTGCCGCCCAGGTTCTGGATGCGTACCACCACCGGCTGCGTGGCCGAGTAGCAACCGGCGGGAGCGGGACTCACCAGGGCCACGGCGCCCAGGTCGAGGGCGGCGGGGGTGAATTCCACAGCGCCCATGTCGGGCGGGCTGGTGCGGGTGGTGCCGGCAAAGTCGGTGGTAATACCGCTGATAGCCGTGCCGCGGCCGTCAAGCGCGCCGCTGGTAGGCGTCAGCGGGGTGGCCGCCATCGTGTCAAACAGCGGGTCAGCCTGCACGGAGTTGTCGTCGTGAGGCGTGGCATTGCGCCAGTCGGCCAGGGTCGCGTGGCTGTTGGTGCCGTCGAAGCCGGTAAAGAACAGGCTGCCGCTGCCCACGTACAGGTCGTTGTAGTCTGACGTGATGGCCGAACCTGCCGTGTTGTGGTACAGCGCGTGCTTCAGGCCCGAGCCGCCCGTTCGGGTTACCGACACCACGTTGTTGCGGAAGTCGATGTCCGTTGCGGCTAGGGTTTGGTAGAAGCCGTAGGTCAACTGCGTTGCGCCCGTAGCCGCTTGGTTGTCCAGCGAAACGGAGTTGAAGTAGTAGCGGGCGAAGGCCGAGCCGGAGTTGTAGATGCCGTACTCCGTGCCCGAGCCGTTGAAGTTGTAGACCAGGTTGTTGACGAAGTCGTTTTCCTGACCAGCCACCCCGTCGGCCGACGAGATGTAGAGCCCGTAGGCGGTGCTGGTGGAGGCTGTGTTCCCGCTAAAGGGCGAGTGCACGCGGTTGCGCTCTACCCGGGCGTTTTTCACGCCAGCAGATAAATAGATGCCGTAGAACGTCGAAACGTTGGCGCGGGAGGTGCGGTGCACGTTGTTGCCGCGAATCTGCGGTCCATCGTTGCTTTCCACGTCGATGCCATACAGGTAAAAGTCCCGCACTTCGTTGTTGACGATGGTATGACCTGTGGTTAAGCTCGTGCTGCTCGTTCCGTTCAGGATGATGCCGTAAAAGCCCCCGATAATGGTATTGCCCTGCAGCGTCAGTGCATTGGCCGCGTTACCGGCCGTGGTTGCCGTGGTGGCCGAGCCGCTGGCCACAATGCCCGCGTAGTTGCTTAACGTGGACGTGCTGCTGCTCGTAATGGTGGAGTTGCGGATGGTGTTGAAGTCGGCCCCGTCGGTCAGGTGATAGGCCCAGCCGTAGGTGCTGCCGGCCACGTCGGCGTTGATGCTCAGGTTGTCGAAGATGATGTAGTCGGCTCCGTTCAACTGTACCACGGCGCGCAGGGCCGAAGTGCCTGTGCTGTACTGAAGGGTGCGCCCGTTGCCGTTGAACGTCACGGTGTTGGTGGCGCTGGCACCCGGAATGGCCGTCAGCACCACGCGTTCGGTGTACGGGCCGTTAAGCACGTTAAACGTTACCGCCGACAGCACCCCGCCGTTGATTAGCGCCGTGGCCGCATCATTGAAGGACGCAAACCTGCGGCTGTTGATGTCGGTAGCCTGCGTGTTGTCGATGGTGTACTGTCCGCTCAGTCCTGCCGTGTAGCTGCCGCTCAGCGTGTTGTTGGCGGGCGAGGGGTCCGCCACGCCGTTGGGGTTGCTGATGGTCACGCTCAGCGTATTCACCCCGGCCAGAAAGGTCAGGGAGCCCAGCGAAACGGTTCCGGTGCTGTTGGCCGCAACGGGCGAGGCACTCAAGTCGAGCACAAGCGGGCCAGTGGTGGTGCCGTTCAGGGTGTAGCTGACGGTCAGCGAAGTAAGCGCCGACGTACCGGTGTTGGCCACGCTCAGGGTCACGGGCACGGGCCCGGCGGCAAACGGGGCCGTCAGGCCGTTGATGGCCACCAGCGAGACTTCGACCGCCGCTGCCGGGGTTTCGTCGCCGCCGATGTCCGGCAGGGTTTTGCGCGGGTCGCCGTCGATGTCGGTCGTCACGGCCACCGGGGCGCTAACAGGTACCCCGGCGCTACGCAGCGGAGACGCGGTTTGCAGGTGTAGGTCGGTGGCGGAGGTGAAGAGCGGATCAACATTTTTGGAGTTGGCGTCGATGTTGGCGCCCCCAGCACCATAGCCCGGGTAGGCATTCTGCCAGGCCGTAAGCGTGGCGTAGTCCGTAGAGCTGCCGCGGCCCACCATGCCGTTGGGCGCGTACAGGTCGTTGTAGTCGGAGGTAGAGCCGGCGTTGCCAAACGCGCTGGCGCTGCTCGATACGATGGCGAAGCGCCGGGGCGTGGTCGAAGTTGTGGCCGCCGAGAAGTTAGCGAAGACGTTGTTGCGCAGCGTCAGCACCGGCCCGGTACCGGAAGTAAGGCTTTCAAAGGCCGTGCTGGAGGCCGTGTAGGTGCTCGGTGTCTCGATACGCACCGAGTTGAAGAGTACATCGATGAAGTGGTTAGCACCCGTACCACCTACCTGGGTAGCAATACCGATGATGCGCCGGGTAGCCGTAGCCGTACTGGTGAAATTGTGCAGCAGGTTCCAGACGAAGTTGTTGTAAGCCGTGATGCGGTGGCCCGTCACGGTACCGGCCACGTCCACGTCGAGGCGTAGGCCGTACACCACGCCGGTGGCCGAGGTAGAGGTGCCCTGAATGCGGATGTCGGAAATGCGGTTACTGTACACTTGGGCCGGCCCGTAAGCGCCCTCTATCCAGATGCCGTATACCGAAAACGATGTGCTGGTGACGGTGACGTTGCGCACCGTGTTGCCGTACACTTTCAGGTTGTTCTGGCGCGTAGCCCGAATACCAGCCGTCAGGTTAGTGCCGTTGCCGATGTCGCCCGCCGTGGTACCGCCGACGATGTTGTTGTACACCTCGGTGTTGTCGTCGTAGCCCTGGGCGCCGGTGTTGCCGGTAAGTAGGTAAATGCCCCCGTAGCTGTTCTCAATCGTGAGGTTGTGAAACTTGTTGAAGCGGTTGGTGCTCACGGTGGAGTTGCTGGTGTTGGCACTGGCGCCGCCGCCGGTGACGCTGGAGGTTTGCATCACCCCAAACGAGGCCGTGTTGGCCCGGTTCAGCACGATGCGGGCGTTGCGCACCGTGTTGTTCTGCGCCCCGTTAGCCCCGTCACTGGTGTTGCGCACCAAGTAGCCGTACTCGGCCGTGGTGCTGCCCGTTGCTGCGGCCACGTTGATACCGTCGAACACCAGGTAGTCAGCACCTGTGATGGTAATGCCCGCGTCGGTGGCGGCCGCGGTGCCGGTCACAACGATGGTCGGGTTGTCCGTTAGGTTACCGGCCGACAGCGTCGCCTCTCGAAACGTAATGAGGTTGCCGGTGCTGCCGCTGGTCGTAATGGCCGGCGGAATTTCAGTGAAGGTCTGGCTGTTGGCTACTTCGAACGTTACCGCTCCGCCCACACCCTGGGCGTTAAGGGCGTTGATGGCCGCCGTAAACGAGGCAAAGTTGCGGGCACCGGTCGGCAGCGTGTTGTTGATGGTGTAGGTACCCAGCAGCTGCGTGCTCACGGTAAACGTGGCCTTGTAATTAGCGCCGCCGTCGCTGTAGAAACGGGCTCCGGAGTTGGTACTGATTTCCCCGTAAACCTCCAGGGTGTAAGTGCCGCTGGGCAAGCCGGCGAGCAGGTTAACAGTCGCGGCGCTCTGCTGCCACTGCTGGTCGCCGTTCGCGGGCAGGTTCTGGTCGAAGGGCAAATTAATGGCCGTGAAGCTCCCGGTGCCGCTGCTGCCCGGGTAAATACGGTACTGCAATTGGGCCCCCGTAACGTCGTCGCCGCTGTTCTTAAAGGTTTTCAGTTGGGCACCGCGGAGCGTCAGCGTCTCACCAAACACGAACGTGCCCAGGTTGCCGCCGTTGAAATCCGGGTTGGCCGTTTGCGTGTTCTGAGTGGTACCGTTGAGGTCGTAGTACGTATTGGTGCCGCCGTTGGCACTTACTATGACGTAGCCCTCAAAAATGCCACTGGTTTGTGCCCAGGCACCTGTACTACTGCCGAGTAGCACCAGTAAGCTTAGCAGCGTCAGAAGCCCCCGCAAGGGTGAAGGCTTCTGAAATGCAGGATGAAATGAAAGTAAAGGTGTGTGCATGTATAGAGGGGTTGGGTGAAGCAAGAGCGGAGTTCAGAGGTGCAAAACCTATTCTGCGGGGGCAGGCACAACAGGCTTAGGCGCATGGCAAAGCCAGCACCGGATTGCACGGTGCGCAAAAGCGCGGAGCCACCAACGAAAATCCCGAAACGGGTTCGTTGGTGGCTCTATCGTTGGCTCATTGGCCGGATAACCAGGGTGTAGCGTTGCATCATGGGCTGGGTGGAACCGGGAAGCAATCAGAAGCGCTGTGGGTGACAGCACACGCTTAAAACTAAGACTTTTTTATTGAACAATATCCTGATGATAGATTTATAATCTTGCCCGGACGTTTTACGATTCGGCCGGCATCGGCACTGGTTACCCGTGCGTTCTTGCCCCCGAAACGGCGTGATTCCGCCCATGGCATACCGCCATATCAACGGTGCGCCAGCCAAAACCCGGCGCAGGCAGGTGCCAGGGCAATTAATATAAACATATAATTATATTAATAAGCAACAACCCTTTCGTGAACAGCTGGCAGGGAAAGCACACAAAATCGAGCTTGCGGTTTCCGGCTGGCCCCTGGAAACCGCAAGCTCGACCTAACCCCCTGCCCCCGGCTGTCGTTAGCAGTGGCATTGTCCCACACTTCATTTCACAGAGCCATGACGCAACCTCAGCAACCGACCGGCAGCAACTATTCGTCTACGTCTTCCACACAGTCTACCAGCGCGGGCGGCGGCTCCGTACTCGACCAGGCTAGCCAGTGGCTGGGCCAAGGCCGCGTTTCGGACTTACTCAACCAGTTGCCACAGTCGTTTAAAGACACCGGCAACCAAGCCTTAACGAGCTTCAACAAGCTTAGCACCACCCAAAAAGTGGTGGGCGGCGCCCTCATTGCCTTGGGCGTGGGCTACCTGGCTACCAGCGGAAAGTCGCGCAAGAACGGCAGCCAGGCCGCTACCCTACACGAGCTGCTGCTGTTCGTAAACGACCGGATTGAGGGCTACCAGCGCGCCGTAGACGAAAGCCAGGATCCGCAGCTGCGCGGCTACTACAAGCAACTGGTGAGCCAGAGCCAGCGCTTCGCCAACGAGTTGAACCAATACCTGCGCCAGCAGGGCGGCCACCGGGAAACCGGCACCACGCTAAAAGGCAAGCTGTACCGCGGCTGGATGGAAACCAAAGCCGCTCTCACCGGCTACAGCGAGCAGGCCATTCTGGGCTCGAATGTGTACGGCGAGGAGTGGGCCCTGAAAGCCTACGAGGATGCCCTCAACGACCACACCCTCACCGGCCACTTGCGTCAGGTTGTGGAGCAACAGTATGCGCAGTCGCAGAAAACCTACTACGAGCTGAAAAAGCTGGAAGCCAAGCACCAGTCCTTGTAAGCGCCAACCGGCCACAAAAAAAGCCCGCATCGGTGATACGGGCTTTTTTTATGCGCTGCTGAATGCGGGTTACTTCACGTTAATCAGCAAGCCCACGTAGGCCAGGCGGCCAATTTGCGGTCCGCCGATAATCTGCACGTTGTTGGCATCGAACACGTTCGAAACACCGGTTTGAATGGTGGTAGCCAGCTTGGGCAGCGTGTAGCCTAAGTAGGCGTCGGTGGTGCTGTAGGTGTTTACCCGGCCGGTAGCGAAGGGCATTTCCTGCTGGTGGCCTTCTATCCAGCGGTAGTTCAGCGAGTAAGTAAGGTTGCGCAGCACGGTGCCGCTGGCCAGCAGGTTGTACTTGTGCTTGGGCGTGTTAAAGAACGTGCGGAAACCAGCCGGCAGGTTGCTCTTGTCGAGCACGTTCAGCGAGTAGTTGCCGCCAATGTTCAGGGCCTTGTTCAGGTAGTACGTGAGGCCGAATGTGGCACCTTGGGTGCGCACCTCCTGGCTGTTGTTGAACGAGGCAAAAATTACGCGGGCCGGGGAGGCGTTGGCATCGGTAAAGCTGGAGGCCAGGCCGGCGTTAACCTGCTGCTGCGTGGGGCGGGTGCCGTCCACGTTGCCCACGAAAGCCGTGCCGCCGATGAAGTCGTTGTACCGCGAGCGGAAGTAGCTGGCATCTACATACACGTTTGGAATAATAGCGCCTTTGTAGCCTACTTCCACGGTGCTTACGCGCTCCAGCTTCAGCTTGGGCAAGGTAACCTGGAAGCCATCCAGCGACATACCCGGCATGTAGGGCTGGCCCTCCTTGTTGGTGAAATTGTAGCCTTCAAACCCACTGCCCACGTTGCCCAGCAGGATAAACGAGCCCACGTCGGAGCGCAGGTACTGATCGGGCTGCGACGGACTGCGGAATGCCTGGCCGTAGCTGGCGCGGAAGTTATGCTGCTTGGTTTCGCCGAGCGAGTACACCGCCGCGGCGCGGGGCGAAAACGCCGGCCCAAAGTTCTTGAAGTCGTCGACGCGGCCGGCCAAGGCCAGCTTCAGCCGCTCGTTCAGCAGGGTTTGCGTCAGCTGCGAATACACGCCCATTTCGCGGTTGCGAATGCGCTTGCCGTCGGTATCGGCAAACAGCTTGCCGCCCGAGCCCAAACGGTACTCACGGTAGGCGGCGCCCACAATCATGTCGGTACCGAAGTCCGACAAGTTGAAGCCGCGCTGGGCGCTGATGTCGTTCAGAAAGGAGTTGAAGTTTTGCTGGGCACCGCGGCCCGGCTGGTCGTCGTTAATGATCTGCTCGCGCAGGGTGGCGTAGCGCGGGTCGGTGCTTTTCAGCTGCGTGCCGTCGGCGGCCTTTTGGGCGGCGGCCTGGGCATCGGCGGGACTCGCGTTCAGGGCGCGGGCGCGGCTGTACACGTCGTTGTACACGAAGAAGTACTGCTGGTAGTACCGCACGTTGCTGCCTTCGGCCGTGGGCGAGTTCAGCAGCAGGGCGCTGAGCTGGGAAAGTTCGTAGCTGTTACCGGTAAAGTCTTCGGTGGAATACGCCCGGATAAAGCCCTTTGAGTTTTTCAGCTCGGCGCGGTACTGGTTTGTGCCCAGGCCCTTGATGCGGAAACGGCTTAGGTTTTGGTAGGTAGAGGTACCCACGCCGCGCTTGGCTTCCAGGGTCAGCTTCAGGTCGTCCTTAATGAGGTACGATACGGCGCCCTGCACGCGGTACGACTTGGTTTTTTGATCGTTGCCAATCAGCTCCTGCTCGTTAAAGCCGGGCATGTACACCGTTTTGCCGTACAGCTCGGGGTGCACGCGGTATTCGGGCGTGGTGGGCGTGGCGGGGCGGTTCTGGAAGGGCGAGTACACGTTGCTCAGCTCGCCGTGGCGGCTTACGGCATCGTAGCCCAGGGCAGAACCGGCCGGGTTAGCCGAGGAGCCGGTGGCGGCAAAGTTGTCGGCCAGCCAGTCGTCGGCCTGAAAGGCACTGGCGTTTAGCTTAATGGCAAACTTTTTTCCGATTTTCTGGGCGTAGCGCAGCTGGCCGTCGAGCAGGTTGCGCTGGCCGCCGCGCAGGCGCACGCTCAGCCCGTCGTACACGAAGGGGTCTTTGGAGTTGAACAGGATAACCCCGCTCAGCGCGTTAGCACCGTACAGCGCCGACGCCGGTCCGTGAATGATTTCGATGCTCTCCATGTCGAGCTCCGGAATACCCACCAGGTTGCCGGGGCTCAGGTTCAGCGAGGGCAGCGCCGTGTCCATGTAGTCGACCAGCTGAATTACGCGCTCCGATTTGGCCGTGTTAAAGCCGCGGGTGCTGATGCTGGTAAACAACATCGAAGCCGAGTTAACATCGACCCCAGGCAGCTGGCCCAGGCCGGCCAGAACCTCCGGCGTGCTAATGCGCTCAATCTGCCGGCCCGATACTTTATCGATGGTTACGGGCGCGCGCAGAATGTTTTCCTCCACGCGCGAAGCCGATACCACCAAATCGTTGAGCAGGTTTACGCTGGGCTCCAGCTTAATGGAAAGCAGGTTGTTGGCCTGCGTAAGCTGCACCAGCTGCGACTCGTAGCCCACGTAGGCCACAATAAGCTCGATGGGTCCGTTTTCAAACGTGGCATCGAGGCCAAACTTGCCTACCTGGTTAGTGCTGGTACCAATGAAGGTACCCTTGATGAATACCGTGGCACCGGGCAGCGGCTCGCCGGTATTGGTGAGTACCACCCCACCAACCACCCGTTCGGTGGGGTCGGGGTTGTTGGCGGCTGCTTTGCGTTTGGCAACGGCTCGGTGGGGGTTTCCTCCGCCTCCCCCAGCTGGGGCGGCGAGGAGCGGTTGGGCTTGCAGAAGGGCAGCTACAAGCAGGGCAGAATACGCGTGTTGCACGTGGTTATGATGGTTTTATAAAGCAGAAAGCCCAAAACTACCGGTGCCCCTACCCCACCGTGGTCCGTAATTCGTGAACTGGCCGAAACCCTGTCTCAAATTGGGACATTACTGTCCGAACGTATTGCTCCAGCCTGTTTCCGTTTTCCCACCCGGATAGCGCCTTCCTCACGGGCTCCTCATGCGCCCCGAGCGCGGCAACTGCTTGCGCTAAAAGCCCGAACTTTGGTTTCTGCCCAACTACCTGCTTATGCACCTGCCTTTTTTCCGCACCGCTCTTGCCGTTCTGCTAACTGCCTCGCTTGCTGCCTGCGAGCAAGAAGAAGCCGGCCCATCGGGCCCGGCGCCCACTACTCCGCAAACCGCCACCCGCGACGCCCACTTGGCCCTGGGCAACCCCAGCGGCGCCACCGCCGACGTTAACCGCCCCACCAACTACCTGCTCGAAAAAGCCCAGTATAGCCTCTCCTACCACCGCGACCGGGGCATTCCCAACTGGGTATCGTGGCACCTGAGCACGGCCTGGCTGGCTACCGCGGCTCGCCAAGACGATTTCCGGCCCGATGCCACCCTGCCCGCGGGCTGGTACCGCGTGGGGGCCGGCAGCTACACCGGCTCGGGCTTCGACCGCGGCCACAACTGCCCCTCCGCCGACCGCACGGCCTCGGTAGCCGATAACTCGGCCACCTTCCTGATGACCAACATGATTCCGCAGGCCCCGCGCAACAACCAACAGGTGTGGGCCAACCTGGAAAGCTACTGCCGCTCGCTTGCCGGCCAGGGGAACGAGCTCTACATTATCATGGGAAATTACGGCACCGGCGGCACTGGCTCAAACGGCCTGCTGAACACCCTCGACGCCGGCCGCGTGACCGTGCCGCGGCGCGTTTGGAAGGTAATTGTGGTGCTGCCCAACGGCACCGATGACGCGACCCGGGTAAGTAGCAGCACCCGCGTTATTGCCGTAGACACCCCTAACGATAATGCCCTCGGTGGTAACTGGGCCGATTACCGTACCAGCGTAGATGCCATAGAAAGCGCCACCGGCTACGATTTGCTTTCGGCGGTGGCACCGGCAGTGCAAACCGTGGTGGAAGCCCGCGTGGATACCGGGCCGGTGCAATAAGTGGTTTCTCTGGTCCTTGCGGCATCAGCTGCTTCCCATACCACGAATAGCGTCGGCATATACCCTTAAAACCGCTCCGTATTCAGCTATTACAGGCGTTTAACGGCCAGCGCGTAGTTCTACTTGCTCCATTAGCAGGTAGAACTACGCGCTGGCCGTTTCCCATTTTAGGAATATTTATCTTTTTTTAATCCAACATATAACACGGCTGTGAAAAATTCAGAAAAACTAGAAGAAAACGGGGTTTATACGGGAGCTTTTCTCACTTTAGCCTCAAGAATTGGCTGTAGAAGCCAATCTTGGTCGCCTTGCTAGAATGGCTAAAAAGCTGAATTACTTACCAGCCGGCCACTTATTCCTACTGTTACGCTTTCCCGATCGGCTTTGCCGACCACATGGTTTGCTTTTGCCACATCCTTTCTCTTTCTCTCCTTAACCTTTCTCTCTATGGACCCATACGTCGGAGAAATCCGGGCAGTCGGTTTCAACTTCGCTCCCGTAGGCTGGGCGCTCTGTGATGGTTCGCTGGTACAGATCCGCACAAACACGGCGCTGTTTTCCCTTCTCGGCACCCAGTACGGGGGCGACGGCAAAAGCACCTTCGGGCTGCCCGACCTGCGTGGCCGCGCCATCGTTAATGCCGGTCAGGGCCCGGGCCTGAGCCCCTACCCGATTGGGACCAAAGTTGGGACGGAATCCGAGACGCTGAGCTTGACCCAGATGCCGGCGCACACACACGGCTTCGGCGGCCAGTTCAACGTCAACACCTCGCCAGGCACCATCAACGAGGCCGCCAACAATTTTCTGAGTGCTTCCCCTCAGCTGCAGTTCGCGGAGGAAGCGGGGACCGGTACCATGGCGACCAGCATCGTATCGGGCACCGGGGAGCCTGCCGGCGGTGGCCAGGCGCACGACAACCGCCAACCCTACCTGGCGCTCTACTACATCATCGCCACGCAGGGCATTTTCCCGCAACGGGCCTAACCCGGGTTTCTCCACTTCTCGTCTTCCCCACCTATGGAACCATACCTCGGTGAAATCCGCATTTTCGGCGGCAACTTCGCTCCCCTCGGCTGGCTGTACTGCCAGGGCCAGCTATTAAGCATTAGCGAGTACGACTCCCTTTATGCCCTTATCGGTACCACCTACGGGGGCGATGGGCAAACCACCTTCGCCCTGCCCAACTTGTCGAGCCGGGTGGTGGTGGGCCAGGGCCAACTGCCCGGCGGCTCCAATTACCTCATGGCCCAGCAGCTGGGCGTAGAAAATGTGACCCTAAACGGCACCCAGCTGCCGGCTCACGCGCACCCGTTTACCGGCACCATCGGCGTGGTGACATCAAGCGACAGGGACCAGCCCAATCCCACGGGCGCAACCTTCGGCAGCAACGGCACCTCGGCATATAGCGCCGGGCTGGGCGACAAGCCGGGCACGCTGGGCGCCGGCTCGGTTACCGGCCAGGCAAGCGTGGTGGGCGCCGGCCAGCCGCACCCGAACATTCAGCCGGTCCTGGCTACCAGCTACATCATCTGCACGTCGGGCATCTGGCCTTCGCAGTCGTAACCCCAGCCCCAGAGGCTCCACCATTCACTTTCTCCTGCTTTTTATGGATCCGTTTCTCGGCGAAATCCGCCTAATGAGCTTTCCTTTCGCGCCCCAGGGCTGGATGTACTGCCAGGGCCAGCTGCTGAACATCATGCAGAACCAGCCGCTGTTTGCGCTGCTGGGTACCACGTACGGGGGCGACGGGCGAACTACCTTCGCCCTGCCCGACCTGCGCGGCCGCGCCATCGTGGGCGTAGGCAGCGGCCCCGGCCTGTCGCCTTACGTTCAGGGCCAGCAAGGCGGCACCGAAATGGTGACGCTGCAGCCCACCCAGATTCCGCAGCACTCCCACACGTTTACGGGAACCGTCAAGACCGGCGCCGCGGCCGATCTTAAATCACCGAGCCAGGCCTTTCCGGCTACGGGCCCCATCGCGCAGTACTCGGGCGGCACGCCTACCGCACCGCTGAACCCGGGCACCCTCACGGGCACGCTGGCCAACACCGGGGGCAGCGCCCCGCACGAAAACCGCCAGCCGCTGCTGGTGCTGAATTACGCCATTGCCACCACTGGCGTATTCCCGAGCCGCCAGTAAGCTATCCGCCGTTTCGGCCGGCTACCGCGCCAGCGCCCGGGCTATTGGCCCAGGAGCTGGCGCGGCTTAGCTGCCATCCTTCGTTATGCAAGTTGCCCTCCTCCTCAGCAGCGCACTGGGCTTGCCCGCACTACATGCCCTGGCCGCCCAGGGCGCCGTGGCGGGTGTGGCCGTACCCCGACTACCCCAGGCCCCCGAAGAGGCCGACCAGCTGGCCCAGACCGCCGCTGGCCTGGGGCTGCCGGTAGTGCGCCTGGAGCGGGCGGGCCTTGCCGCCGCCCTTACCGAGTGGCTGACTTCGCTGGCCCCGGCGGCGGTGCTGGTATTCACGTTTCCGTGGCGCGTGCCGGCGGCCGTACTGGCGCTGCCGCCCCACGGTTTTCTCAACTTTCACTTCGCCGCCCTGCCGGGCTACCGCGGCCCCGAGCCGCTGTTCTGGCAGCTGCGTAACGGCGAAACGGCTGGCGCCGTGACGGTTCACCGCATGGACGCCGATTTCGACACGGGCCCGGTGTTCCTGGCCGAGGCCGTGCCCATCAGTGCGGCCGATACGCACGGCCTGCACCGCGCCCAGCTGGCCGGCCGGAGCGCCGCCGTGGCGCTGAACCTGCTGGCCAGCCTGCGCGGCGAGGCCCCTGCCCTGACGCCGCAACCCCAAGACCCCGCACTGGCCCGCTACTGGCCCCGCGCTACCCTGGCCGATGTGTGCGTGCGCTGGCACGAGCCGGCGCTGGCCATCGACCGCCTGGTGCGGGCCACCAACCCCTGGAACCGCGGCGCCCTAACGGCGCTGCGCGGCCAACCCCTGCGCCTGCTGGGCACCACGCCCCACCCCGCCGCCAACACCGGTCCGGTACTTCCCGGTACGGTGCTGCAGGCCGACGCGGCCACGGGCCTGTGGGTGGCCTGCGGACAGGGCGAGGCCATTCGACTTGACATCCTGGCCCTCAACGAGGGCTATTTTTCTGGAGCCCAACTGGTAGCATTGGGCGTGAGGACCGGTGAGGTACTTACCCAGCTGCCCGCCCCCACGCCATCGGGACCCGTTCCCGACCTATCTTTGTAGTCCTCCTATCTGCTCTTGTACTTTTTTCAGCTTATGAACAAACATATACTGTGGGTCTTGCTTTGCTGGCTCAGCCTGCTCGCCGTGGGGGCGCAGGCACAGACCACCCTAGCCCAGGAAACCTTTGAGGCAGTTCCTGCTGACTTCGGATACTCGTCTAATGCATTCAGCCTCGACATAGCCGAGTATTTCCAGCGTCGGGCATTTAATACCACGGGCACAGTAGGAGCCTACCCGGGTACGACTCAGGTACTGAATAACCGGCAAGGCAGCAATACGTGGACGGGGGAGGGCGTAATGGGCATTGCTACCAACGTCCGCCCTCCTGGTTACGTGGCACTGAATCCGATTACCAACTCTCAGAATTACAAGGATTTCGTCATCACCGTGGCCTTCGCGGCGCCGCGTGGTGGGTCGTTCACGGGGGCAGGGGCTGATCAGGCGTTTCCCGCTGACCGGATTCGTATTCAATACTCGTTTAACGGCGGGCCCTGGACGACGGCGGCCATGCTGATGGGCAACGCAAACTCTGGCGGTGACCTTCAGCGGCTGGTGTCTCTGGCGGATAGCACCACTACTCCTACCCCAGGCAACGGCACGGTACTCGACCAAACATTCCGCGACATTACGGCCACGCTGCCCAGTACTGCCCTCGGCAGCAACCTGCGTGTGCGCGTGGTGTTGGCCATCAGGTCGGTAGAGGTAGCCTTTGATAACATTCGGGTGACGGGCGTGCTGGACAACGCGGCCAGGCCCACGCTTACCAACCTCGAAACGACGCCGGCCAGCTACACCGAAGGCGGCAGCGCCGTGCTGCTCACTAGCCTGCTGACCGTCGGCTACTCCGATAACTCGGCTACCAACCTTACGGGCGGGACCGTGTCGATTGGCGGCTACGTGTCGGGGCAGGACGTGCTGAGCTTCACCAACCAGAACGGCATTGTAGGCTCTTTCAGCCCGGTATCTGGGGTACTGACGCTGAGCGGCACCGCCAGCCAGGCGGCCTACCAGGCGGCGCTGCGTTCGGTTAGATACTCCAACAGCAATACGACCACCGCCACCGGCGGCACGCGCGTCATTACATTTCAGGTATATACCGGCGGCGCGCTTAGTAGCGCCGCCTCGCGCAACCTCACGGTAACGGCCATACTCAACACCCCGGCCGCGCTGAACTACACCGAGGATTTTACCACCGACGGGGAGGGCACGCGCTACTCCGGCAACTCCTTCGTCAGCGTCGCGCAGCAAACGGGGTTCTTCCGTGCCACCAACAGCCCCGCCACCTCCGGCGGCAACCCGGTGGGCACCGCCACGTTCACGGGCTGGAGCGGCGGCTACTGGTTTGGAGAAGGCACCACCGAGGGCATCAACAACCCCACGGCCCCGCTCAGCACCCTGCAGTTAGCGCCCGTAAATACCACCGGCCGCAGCCTGATCAAGTTTACCCTTGCCGTGGGCGCGGCGGGCAACTGGCGGAGCTACATTAATGCGGCTAACCCGGAAGACGGGTTTGAGCTGTACTACCGGATCAACGGTGGCACGCCCGTCATCTTCGGCGCTTTCCACGGCGCGGGCGGTACCGCCCGGCTGGACACCGACAACAACCCCCTGACCACCGCCACCGGCACGGCCCTCAGCACCACACTTCAGGATTTCACCTTTGATCTACCCGCCGCCACGGCGGGCGTAGGCAACCTGGATTTCCTGCTGGTGCAAAAGACCCGTGGCTCCACGGAACTCGCCTTTGACAACATCCGCATCACCGGCGTGGCGCTTCCGACGGTAACGACAGCCGCGCCCACCAGCGTTACGGGCACCAGCGCCATTCTAGGCGGCGAAGTAACGGCCGACGGCGGCGCCAACGTAACGGAGCGCGGCGTGGTGTACAGCACCTCCAACACGACGCCCACAATTACCGACACGAAGGACACCAACGGCTCGGGGACAGGCACCTTCACGGAAACCATTACGGGCCTGCCCGCCGCCACCACCTACTACGTGCGGGCCTACGCCACCAACGCTGCCGGTACCAGCTACGGGACGGTGCAGACGTTTACCACCCAAACCAGCGTCGTGTCCATCGTGCGGGCCAGTGGCACCCCGACCAACGCCGCCCAGGTGAACTACACGGTGACGTTTGCCAACCCCGTAACGGGCGTTTCCGTCAACAACTTTGGCTTAACGTTTACCGGCAGCTTCACCACCTTCGGCAGCGTGTCGAGCGTGTCGGGCTCGGGCACGACCTACACGGTTACGGTGAATACCGGCGCGGGCAGCGGCACCTTGCAGCTGACCATGCCCAACTCCACCGGCATGTTGCCCGGCGTAAGTGGCTTGCCCTACACCAGCGGCGAAACGTACACCATCGACAAAACAGGCGCCACAACCATCATTACCAGCACGGCCCCCAACCCAACCAGCGTCGCGCCGATTCCCTTCGCGGTGACCTTCTCGGAGTCGGTAATCGGCTTCGTGGGCGGCGACGTGACGGTGGGCAACGGCACCATTACCACGGGCAGCTTCAGCGGCAGCGGAGCCAGCTACACCTTCACCGTAACGCCCACCGCGGCGGGTACCGTAACGGTGAACGTGCCAGCGGGTGTGGCCCAAGACGCGGCCGGCAACGTCAACAACGCCGCCACGCAGGTCAGCCGCACGTATACCCCGCCCACCGCCACGGTCACGTCCGTAACGCGCCTGACGCCCTCGCCCACGGCCACCACAACGGTGAGCTACCGGGTGACTTTCTCCGGTAGTGTGACGGGCCTGAGCTTAAGCAACTTCAGCCTGACTACCACCGGCCTGACGGGCGCCAGCATAGCCAGCGTGTCGGGCGCGGGCACGACCTACACCGTGGTAGTAAATACTGGCACCGGCAATGGCACGCTGACCCTGAACGTGCAAAACGGCAGCGGGATTTCGCCCACGGTGACCAACGTGCCCTACACCAGTGGCGAGCAGTACACCATTACTAAGGAATTCACGGCCGCGCCTCAGTTAGTGCTGCGGAGCGCGGGCTCCGCCAGCGGGGCCTTCGGCGACGTGACGGCCTTCGTGGACGTGGTGCAGGTGCTGCAAGGCGGAGCGGCCTTCACTGGCGGCCTAGCGAACAGCAGCTTTGAAAGCAGCAATGTAGGCCCCTTCAGCTTCCAGTATGCCAGCACCGTAGTGGCTTCGCCCTGGAGTTTTGCCGGCAATGCGGGCGTGTCGCGCAACAACAGCGGTTTTGGCTCGACGGCGAACCAGGGCGATGCCGTGGGGCTGCTGCAAACGTTTGGCGGTGTCGGGGGCAGCCTGGCCCAAACCCTGGCCGTGCCCACGGGCAGCTACCAGGTGAGCTTCCAGGCCGTTCAGCGCGCCAACAACGGCCCGAGCGACCAGGTCGTGCGCGTGTTCCTCAACAACGGGACCGACGACGTGTTCCTGGGCGCCGTCCAGCCCACCTCGAACAGCGCCTATCAGGCCTTCACCTCGGCTGCGTTCAACGTGACGGCCCCGGCCCTCACGGCTACCGTCAGCTCCTCGGCCGCCGCCCCAGGCGGCACAACCAACACCGCCCCGATTCCCTTCTCGGTAACTTTCTCGCAGAGCGTGGGCAGTACGTTCACGGCCGCCGACGTGACGGTGACCAATGGCACCGTGGGCAGCTTTGCCGGCAGCGGCGCGGGGCCTTACACCTTCTCGGTGACACCCACGACGCCCGGCACGGCCACCACGGTGAGCGTGGCGGCGGGCGTGGCCCAGGATGCCAACAACACCCCGAACACGGCCAGCAACTCGTACACCCTCACCTACATTCAGCTGGTGACGGCGGCCCCGGTTATTACGGCCCCGGCCAACAACACCCTCACCAACCAGTCCGTGACCATCAGCGGCACGGCCCCGGCGGGTAGCTCGGTGGTCATTTATGCGAGCCAGAACAACGGCGCGTTCCAGCCGCTTACCCCCTCCCTTACCGCCACGGCGGGCGGCACTTTCAGCAGCGCACCCGTATCCTTCTCCACCGCCACCTACCGGATTTACGCCACGGCCCAAAGCCCGGGCGCGGCGGTGAGTGCGGACAGCCCCATCATCACTTTCACGGTGGACCAGACGAGGCCGGCGGTGGCCATCAGCTCTACGGCGGGCGCTTCGGGTAGCGCTACTACAACCACGCCGATTCCCTTCACGGTGACTTTCTCCGAAAACGTGACGGGCTTCGTGGCCGGTGACGTGACGGTTACGGGCGGCACGATTGTCGGCAACGTCGTCACCGGCACCAGCCCCGGCACCACCTACACCTTCGCGGTAACGCCGACCACCCCCGGCACGCCTGCCACGGTGAACGTACCGGCCAACGTGGCCCAGGACGCAGCCAGCAATTTCAACACCGCCTCCCCCTCATCGTACAGCATCACTTACAACCTGCCGCAAACGGCGGCCCCGGTGGTAACGACGCCCGCCAACGGCAGCAGCGTGGCCACCAACACGCCGACTTTCACCGGGACGGCCCCGGCCGGCAGCACGGTAACTGTGTACGTAGACGGCACTAGCCGCGGCACGACCACGGCCGATGGCAGCGGTAACTGGTTGCTGCCGCAGCCGACGCCCCTGGCCACCGGCTCGCACACGGTGTACGCCACGGCCCAGCTTAGCGGGCAGAGCGTCAGCCCCAACAGCAACACGAACACCTTTACGGTGCTGAACGCAGCCACCTACACCAGCAGCACGGCCGATCAGCCTACCACGGCCCGCGTGGTGGCGGGCAGTACCAATCAGGAAATACTGCGCGTGGCCGTTGTTATCGGTGGTGGGCCCGCCCAGCCGCTGAGCGCGCAGTCGTTCTCGTTTACCACGAACGGCAGCACCAACCCGGCCGATATTGCCGCCGCCCGCGTGTACTACACCGGCACCAGCGGCACCTTTGCCACAACCACGCTCTTCGGTGGTAACGTAACCGCACCTAACGGCTCCTTCACCATTTCGGGCAGCCAGCAGCTGAGCACGGGCACCAACTACTTCTTCCTGGTGTACGACGTGGCCGCCAATGCCACGAACGGCAACCTGCTGGATGCCACGGTTTCCGGCGTGCGCGTGAGCGGTATCGACCGCGTGCCCACAGTAACAGACCCCGCCGGAAACCGCCGCATTGTGGCACCCAGCCGTGAGGCCGGCAACGCCCTGCGCCTGACCGGCGGCAGCACCCAAGGCTATGTAGACTTCAGCGCCAACACCACCAGCCTGGTACCCCTGGGCGGGCAGTACACGCAGGAAGTTTGGATGAAGCCCATCATTGGCACCGGCAGTGATTTTTACGGCGTACTTGGCAACGGCTCGGGCAACTCGGCGGCGCCCTACATCGGCATTACCGGCAACGGCCGCATTGAGGCGGGCTTTGGTACGGGCACCACGGTTCGTAGCGTGCGTACCAACCCCAACACCTTGACGTCGGGCACCTGGAACCACGTGGTAGCTACTTTTAACGGCAGCGTACTCACCATTTACCTCAACGGGGAATCGGTAGCTACGCTCAGCACGAGCGACGTGCCGGCAAACACCCGCGTGAGCTACGTGGGCGGCTTGTCGACCACGGGTACGGCTTTTTACCCCGGCGACATCGACGAGATAAGCCAGTGGAACCGGGCCCTTACGGCGACGGAAATCCGCCAGCTGCGTCATTTGGTGCGCAGCGGCCTGGAAACGGGTCTTGTGTCGTACCTGCAGTTCAACGAGAGCGGCAGCACCACAACGGACATGACCGGCTCCGTGGGCACCTTAACCGGCGCCGGCATAACGCGGGTAGCCAGCACGGCGCCCGTGGGTTTTGGCACGAGCAGCCGACAAACGGTAGCCACCAACGGCACGGTGGCCTTCACGGGTACCAGCACGATCATTGCCTTCGCCGGTGTTTCGGGTAGTTCCGAGGTGGTGGTAACCCGTTTGGGTGGACAACCGCTGGGCACGCAGCCCACGGCCACGGGGCTGGTGAAAACGTATCCGCGGGCGTACTGGATTATCAACCGGTACGGCACCGGCACCATCAGCAGCGCCAACATCACGTACACGCTCGGCGCCGTTGACATCAGCCCCGCCGATGCGGCCTCACCCGCCAACCTGAAGTTATTTGTGCGGGGCAGCAACAGCGACGCGGCCTTTGATGCACCCATTTCGGCTACCAGCGCCAACGCAGATGCCGGTACCGTCACGTTTGCGGTTACTTCCTTCGGCCAAACGGTGATTGGCACCAACGGCTCGTCGCCGTTGCCGGTGGAGCTGACCAGCTTCACGGCCGAGCATGTGGGCGAAGATGGCTTGCTGCGCTGGACCACAGCCCAGGAAAAGAACAACGCGTACTTCGAGGTACAATCGTCTATTGACGGCGTAACGTTCCGTGCCTTGGGCCGGGTAGAAGGGCACGGCAGCACCGCCCAGCCTCACTCCTACCAGCTCACCGATCGGAACCTGCACCGCTACGGAAGCCCGGTTATTTACTACCGCCTGCACCAGGTAGACACCGACGGCCAGAGCAACTACTCGGGGATTATAGTGCTGAAAGTGGCTTTGGGAAGTGTTTCGGTGGACGTGTTTCCGAACCCGGCTGCCGATCAGCTGACGCTACGCCTGGGCGGACTGGACGCTCGTAACGTACAGGTGCAGTTATTCGATGCCCAAGGCCGTGCAGTTCTCAAGTCCCGCCAGCCTGCCTCGGGCTCCGACTTTACCCTTTCGGTGGGTCACTTGCCCAACGGCGTGTACATGCTACGCCTGGTATTACCCGACCGCGTGCTGCACCGCAGCGTGGTCATCAGCCGCTAAATCTTCCTGAGGCAAGCAGCTGATAGAACCGAAAAAGCCCGGCCAATCGGCCGGGCTTTTTCATTGAATTAGAGTAAACAGAATTGATTTTTGAGTTTCTACCGTCCGTTTACAGCCTCCTGTTTGTAGTGCATTGCCGGCAGGCTTCGCAGCCGTTCGGCGGCCGATTCGGGCGTGATGTCGCGCTGGGGGTTGCCCAGCATTTCGTAGCCCACCATGAACTTGCGCACCGTGGCCGAGCGCAGCAGCGGCGGGTAGAAGTGCATGTGCAGGTGCCAGCCCTCGTGGAGCTGCCCGTCGGTGGGGCGCTGGTGCAGGCCGGCCGAGTACGGGAACGACATCTGGAACAGGTTGTCGTAGCGAATGGTGAGCTGCTGCAGGATATCGGCCAGGCCGTCTTTTTCCTCGCTCGAAAGCTGCGTAAGGTCCTGCACGTGGCGGCGCGGCACCACCAGCGTTTCGAAGGGCCACACGGCCCAGTACGGCACCAGCGCCACCCAATGCGCGTTTTGTGCCACTACGCGCTCCTGCTTTTCCAGCTCTAAGGCGAGGTAATCGGTGAGCAGGCTGCGGCCGTGCTCCTGGAAGTAGGCGGCCTGCTGCGGGGTTTCCTTGGCCGGCTCGGCGGGCACGGTGCGTTGGGCCCAAATCTGGCCGTGCGGGTGCGGGTTCGAGGCGCCCATCATCTGCCCGCGGTTCTCAAAAATCTGCACGTAGTTGATATCGGGGCGGGCGCCTAGCTCCGCGTATTGCTGCGCCCACAAATCCACCACTACCCGAATTTCCGGCACCGACATTTCGGGCAGTGTTAAATCGTGGCGGGGTGAAAAGCAGATGACGCGGCACACGCCCGATTCTGCTTCGGCCCGCAACAAGCCCTGCACGTTCACGTTGCCGGGCGGCACATCGGTTACCAGCGCCCCAAAGTCGTTATCGAACACAAAGGTGCTGCTATAAGCGGGGTTCTGCACGCCGCCCACGCGCTGGTTGCCGGGGCACAGGTAGCAGGTGGGGTCGTAGGTGGGGCGTTCGTCTTTTTCGGGCGGCTCCTGCTGGCCCTGCCACGGCCGCTTGGAACGGTGCGGCGAAACCAGAATCCAGTCGCCGGTTAGCGGGTTATAGCGGCGGTGCGGGTGTTCGGTGGGGTCAAACATATTCCAATTGATAATTATGAATTAAGAATTATTAATTAAGCCGGCGCCGGCCACAATGCGGGTTTGGTAACACTCCAGTTCCAAGTTCAACTGGCGCTGGTAAGCTTCCTTCATGTGCTGCTCGAAAGCGTCGGCATGTTCGGCCTGCACCAGGTTAATGGTGCAGCCGCCGAAACCGCCGCCCATCATGCGCGAACCGTACACGCCGGCTACGCCGCGGGAGGCTTCCACCAGCACATCCAGCTCCTTGCAGCTAACCTCGTACTGGTCGCGCAGGCCGGTGTGCGAGGCGTACATCAGCCGGCCTACTTCGGTAAGATTACCTGCCACTAAGGCCTGACAGGCAGCTTCTACGCGAGCATTTTCCTCTACCACGTACACGCACCGCCGGTACACCACCGGGCCGAGTTCCTGCTGGTGAGCGTGCACCTGCTCAAGCGTGGCGTCGCGCAGGGTTTGGATGTTTGGGTAGTGGGCCTGAAGCACGGTTACGCCTTGCTCGCACTCCTGGCGACGCACGTTGTACTCGGAGCTGGCCAAGGAGTGTTTTACGCCCGAGTTGCAGAGTACCACGCGCACGCCCTCGGCATCGAAGGGGTAATACTCATACTCCAGGGAGCGGCAGTCGAGGCGCACCACGTGGCCATCCTGACCAAACATGCTGGCAAACTGGTCCATGATACCGCACATTACCAGAGCAAACTCGTGCTCGGCTTTCTGGGCCATAAGGGCCAGCTCCATCCGGTCGATGCCGGTTTTCAACAAGTGGTCGAGGGCAAACGCCAGACCGCACTCCACCGCCGCCGACGACGACAAGCCCGCGCCGATGGGCACGTTGCCGCCGAACACGCAGTCGAAACCCGGTACCTGAATGCCGCGCTTCTGAAACTGGGCCACCACCCCCAGCAGGTAGTTGGCCCATTGCACCTTCTCCGAGCGTTGAACGGTTTCGGGTGTGGCCGTGACGGATTCCTTCAGGTCGTAAGAGCGTAGGCGGTACGTGCCTTCGTTGTTCAGGGCCACGGCAAACACCATTTCGCGGTCGATGGCGGCGGGCAGCACGAAGCCGGCGTTGTAATCGGTGTGTTCCCCAATCAGGTTGATGCGGCCGGGGGCACGCACCTGCAAAGGTTCGTGGCCAAACTGGCGGCGGAATTCTTCGGCAATGGCTTGGGCAAGCGTCATAGGTCAGAATTTGAGGCAAAAACCAGCGCAACAGCGCGGGCCATTTTTCTACAACGACAAAACCGGGTCTGCGCGTTGCGTTTACGGGCGCTTACCGCCGAAGTAACCAGTTATGGTGGGTACCCAAACTGGCTAAACGCCAACTTTCCTAGCCACTTCAGAATGTTGCAAGCCCTTATTAAAAGGCCCCAACTAGTTTCTTGGATTAATACAAGCTGACACCGGCTTATTCAGTGAAAAATATTCCGCAAGCAAATACTTGTAAAACACAAGATGCCCTGTCGAACTATCCAAGGCTGTGCGAGTGTCTGGCAGCATAATCAACTCGTCAAAACATGCGCACTTACCTATACAAAACCGTTTGAAGGGCCTTTTTTAGGTTCGCCCACCTAGAAACGTTTATCCTTTCAGCGGATGCGTTCAGCCGGTAAATCCAGTCGTTCGCATAAAAAAACTCCACTTAGCAACCGTACAACCAAATCGGTTCTGTATTTTTAAAAAACAGAGATGCCGCCAACCCAACAGTAGCCGACTGTTGCCGCCGTGTCAGTTCTCATTTGCGTGGTTACTCCGCCGAAAATTCCCTGGCACAAGCCAGAATTTTCCTCGTTTAAGGCCAATTCCCGCGGCAATTCGGCCCGGGATTTGTCGTTAACGGGTTGGTTCGGAGCCTGCGTGTGAATGGTTGCCGACGCCATTGCCTGAGAAGTTCTTCGTTTCCCACCACACCACTTTCCCCTTCGCTTTGTCTTTCGATCTGGAATCAGGAGCCTTGGCTTCGGATGCTGCATTGTTTTTCGATGCTCCCGAGGTTTCTCCGCTTATTTCTGCCGTAGCCGCGCCCGTAGCGCCTGCTCCGGTGCGCTACGACCGTCTGGTACTGCCCGGCGACTTTCCCGACCCCACCATTGCCAAAATCGGCGACACGTACTGGGCCAGCGCAACTTCTGCGGAGTGGGGTGCTGTGTTTCCGCTGTTCAAGTCCGATGACCTGATCAATTGGGAGCTGGTGAGCCATGTGTTTCCCGGCCGCCTGCCCGATTGGTGCGACTCGAACTTCTGGGCGCCGGAAATTTTCCACGAAGGCGGCAAAACCTACATTTATTACACTGCCCGCAAGAAAGGCGGCGTGCTGAGCGTGGCCGTGGCCTCGGCCGATAGCCCCGAAGGCCCCTACACCGACCACGGTCCGCTGGTGGGTGAGCGGGCCGGCTCCATCGACGGATTCCCCATTCGCGACGAGCACGGCGTGCTGCACCTCGTGTGGAAAAACGACGGCAACAGCCGCGGCAAGGAAACCCCTATTTGGGCGCAGCGCATCAACGAAAAAACGCTGAAGCTGGTGGGCAAGCGCGTGGAGTTGTTCCGCAACGACGCCCCCTGGGAAGGCACCTTGGTGGAAGGCTCGGCCATTGTGCACCACAACGACTACTTCTACATGTTTTACGCCGGCAACGCGTGCTGCGGCAAGTACTGCACCTACGCCGGCGGCGTGGCCCGCTCGCGCAGCCTGCTGGGCCCGTGGGAGAAGTGCCCGCAAAACCCCATCCTGAGCGACAATGCCACCTGGAAGTGCCCCGGTCACGGCACTGTGGCTGAAAAAGACGGCCGCTGGTTCCTGCTCCACCACGCCTACCACGTGAACAGCCACGAGTTTGTGGGTCGCCAAGGCCTGCTGAGCGAGTTCCGCTGGAACGCTGAAGGTTGGCCCGAGTTCGAGAACAACAGCCCGCAGGCCGAGCCGTTGGCCGACGTATCGGTGCTGAACGTGGACGAACAGTTCTCCGGTGCCGAGCTGGACTTGAACTGGCTCTGGCCGGTAGGTCACAAGCCCGTTACTGAGCTGCGCGGCGAGCAACTACACCTACAGGCCAGCGAAGCCCGCATTGGCTCGGTAGTAGCCCGCCGCACGTACGCAGCTACTTACAAGGCGGCCACTTCCATCGACTTCGCGTCCCTGGCGCCCGGCACCTTCGGCGGCATCGGCGCCATCGGCGACCCGTACAACGCCTTGGCCTTAGTAGCCGGCGACGGTATGGTGCAGCTCTGGCACGTGAAATCGGGCAAGCGCACGGTGGTGGCGCAAATGTGGCTCGACCCCTGCGAAACAGTTACGCTGCGCATTGAGGCCTGGGGCGGACAACGTTACCGCTTCGCCTATAGCACCGACGGCGCCACCTGGCAGCCCATGCCGCTCGACAGCTTCGCCGTGAACGGCACCTACCTGCCGCCCTGGGACCGGGGTATCCGCCTCGGCCTGCTGGCTTACGGCGCTGAATCGACGAGCGTGGCATTCAATCATTTTGCCCTGCGCAACCAGCGGTAAACAATCAGCTGAAGAGAATAGCCCCGGCTTTTTCCGTTTGCGGAAGAAGCCGGGGTTTTTTACGTCTCTGATTCAGAGTCAATTATTCGGTTTACTCTTTTTACCAAACCGCAAAAACGGGCCGCGCAACCTTGCATATACGGCGGAGTCTTTCGTGCGAACGAAACTAACGGCTTCGGCGGTTTAGTCTCCACAAGGATTTCTCTGCTTACTTCGCCTTTCTACTCACTTCTTTTTACTGTATGACCCGTAATCAACTGTTGATGCTGGGCCTGGGCGCGGCTCTTTCGGTGGGCACGCCCGCCGCCTCGCTGGCGCAGGCTAAGGCTGCTACGTCTAAATCGACTGCCACCGGCGGTGCTAAGCTCGTCGAGAAAGTGACGCGCAAAGGCTCGGAGCTGGTGATTCCCTACGAGAAGTACGTGCTGCCGAACGGCCTCACGCTCATCGTGACGGAAGACCACTCGGACCCGATTGCGCACGTGGACGTGACGTATCACGTGGGTTCGGCGCGCGAGACGATCGGCAAGTCGGGCTTTGCCCACTTCTTCGAGCACATGATGTTCCAGGGCTCCGACAACGTGGGCGACGAGCAGCACTTCAAAATTGTGTCTTCCTCGGGCGGTACGCTGAACGGCACCACCAACCGCGACCGGACCAACTACTTCGAAACCCTGCCCAACAACCAGGTGGAAACGGCCTTGTGGCTGGAAGCCGACCGCATGGGCTTCTTGCTCGACGCCGTCACGCAGAAGAAATTCGAAGTGCAGCGCTCCACTGTAAAGAACGAGCGGGGCCAGAACTACGACAACCGCCCTTACGGCTTGGCCGGCGAAGTAACGTCGAAAGCCTTGTACCCCTACGGCCACCCCTACTCCTGGATGACCATTGGTTACCTGGAGGATTTGGACCGCTCGGACGTAAACGACCTGAAGAACTTCTTCCTGCGTTGGTACGGCCCGAACAACGCCACCGTAACCGTGGGCGGCGACGTGAAAACGGCCGACGTGGTGAAGATGGTAGAGAAGTACTTCGGCTCCATTCAGCGGGGTCCGGCCGTGCAGAACATGAAGCTGCCCGCCCCGGTACTCACCCAGGACCGTTACGTGAGCTACCAGGATAACGTGCGCTTCCCGATGCTGCGCATGGTATTCCCAACCGTTCCTCAGTACCACCCCGACGAAACTCCGCTCGACGCCCTGGCCGAAATCCTGGGCGGCTCGCGCGACTCCCCGCTTTACCAGAGCCTGGTGAAGAAGCAGAAGGCCGTGCAGGCCAACGCTTCGCACCCCACTTCGGAGCTGGCCGGCGAATTCGCCATTACGGCGCTTTCGTACCCCGGCAAAGGCCTCGACAGCCTTGAAATTGGCGTGCGCAAGAGCATTGACGCCGTGGCCAAAGGCTCGATTACTGACGAGGCCGTAGCTCGCTACAAAGCCAGTGTGGAAGCTGACCTGATCAACTCGTTGAGCAGCGTGAGCGGCAAGGTGAGCCAGTTGGCCGCCTACCAGACTTTCGCCGGCAACCCCAACCGTTTGCCTCAGGAGCTGAAGCGCATTCAGGGCCTGACCAAGGCCGACGTGGTGCGGGTGTACGACAAATACATCAAAGGCAAAAAGGCTGTGGTGGTAAGCGTAGTGCCCAAAACCGCGCCCAACCTCGTAGCCAAAGCCGATAACTACACGGTTTCGAAAGACGGCTTTAAGGCCCCGAAAGACGAGTACGCCGGCCTGAAGTACACGAAAGCCAAAGACTCCTTCGACCGCTCCAAGCAGCCTGCCGCTGGTACCAACCCGGTAGTAACCGTACCGCCCACCTGGAACCAGCAGCTGCCGAACAAGCTGAAGGTAATTGGCACCCAGAACACCGAGGTACCAAGCACCACCCTGCTGCTCACCATTCGTGGCGGCCACCGCCTGGAGCAAAACATGCCCAACAAGGCCGGTATTTCGGCCCTCACGGCCGCTCTCATGAACGAGAGCACCGAGAAGTACACTGCCGAGCAGTTTGCCGCCGAGCTGGAGAAGCTGGGCTCGTCGATTCAGGTTAATGCAGGTGCCGAAAACACCACGGTGTATGTGCAGAGCCTGACCAAGAACCTCGACAAGACGCTGGCCCTGCTGGATCAGCGCCTGCTGCACCCCAAGTTCGAGCAGGCCGATTTCGACCGCCTCAAAAAGCAGACGCTGGAAGGCATTGCCAACCAGAACACGCAGCCGGTGGTAGTGGCCGATAAGACCTTCGCCCGCCTGCTGTACGGCCCGAACGACATCATGAGCACGCCCACCAGCGGCACCGAAGCCACGGTAGGCAGCATCACGCTCGACGACGTGAAGCAGTTTTACGCCCAGAACTACGCGCCCAACGTCAGCCACTTGGTGGTGGTGAGCGACGCCGACCAGAAAGCCATTGAGCCCAAGCTGGCCTTTATGCAGCAGTGGCAGCAGAAGGACGTTAAACTGCCCGTTGCTACGCAGCCCGCTAAAGCCGACAAGGCCCGTTTGTACTTCGTGAACAAGGACAACGCCCCGCAGTCGGAAATCCGCATTGGCTACCTGGGCATGCCCTACGACGCCACCGGTGAGTACTACCGCGCCACGCTGGCCAACTACATTTTGGGCGGCGCCTTCAACTCGCGCATTAACCTGAACCTGCGCGAAGACAAAGGCTACACCTACGGCGCCCGTTCCAGCTTCCAGGGCACGCACTACCCCGGCGCCTTCACGGCCCAGGCCGGCGTACGCGCCGATGCCACGGCCGCTTCGGTGAAGGAGTTCATGTCGGAAATTGAGAACTACCGCAAAAACGGTATTACCGACGAAGAGCTGCAGTTTGTGAAGGCCTCCATCGGCCAGAGCGACGCCCTGCGTTACGAAACCGGCCAGCAGAAAGCAGGCTTCCTGGCCCGCTTGGTGGAGTACGACCTGAAGCCCGACTACGTGAAGCAGCAGAGCGACATTCTGCAGGGCTTGACCAAGCAAGACGTAGCCGCTTCGGTGCAGAAATACTTGCCCGCCGAAAACATGTACCTCGTGGTAACCGGCGACAAGAAGTACCTGCCCGAGCTGCAGAAACTCGGTTACGAAGTGGTGGAACTGGACCTGAACGGCAACCCCGTTACCCAGGCTGCCGCTGCCCAAGCCGCCGTACAGGCTGCCGTGGAAGCTGCTCCTACCGCTCCTGAAACCCAAAAGGTGAAGGTGAAAACCAAAAAGGACAAGGACGGCAACAAGAAGGACAAGGACGACAGCCAGAAGAACGGCAAAGCGCCTTTCCGCATGAACGCCGGCTAAGTCGGTGTTGGGTTCAAATAAAAACCGGACGTTGCCGCTGTGGCAACGTCCGGTTTTTTTATGTGACCCGGCCAAAGCTTCGAGTTACTCTTTCGCCAGCTTTTTCACGATGGTTCCCTTATCAGTGGTAAGGTGTACTAGGTACATTCCCGCTGGCTGATTCACCAGATTCAGCTCCCACTTTGCTGCACCAGCCGCTGGCCGCAGCACTTGCCGCTGCAGTTCGCGCCCCAGCGCGTCGAGTACAATGGCCGTAACCGGGCCGCTTAAGTTGGTAGCGGTGAGCGTAGCGCGGCCGGTAGCGCTGGGATTGGGATGCAGCGTGGCGGCAACCTGCATGGCACCGGCTTTGCGGCCCGTTGTCACGAAGGTTTGAAAGTTGGAGTAGTAGGTTTTGGTTTGGTTGGCGAAGACGCTGGGATTTCCTCGGGGCACTTGGGTCACTCGGCGGATAATGTCGTTGGTGGCATTATAGCTGAGCAGGTCGCGGGAAAGGGCACGTAACACCCAAGTACCTGCTACCCAATCCTCCGATGTGGTGCCCAAGTAATTACCAAAGGCATCGTAATTCATACTGGTACGCGAACGATTCGTCCAGGTGCCGTTCCGCCATTGTTCCGTGGTATTCTGGCTGCTTGCAGTAAGTGGGTCGTAGCTCGTTGTGGTCCGTTCGTAGGCTTCCCATGCAGTGCCGTTCCACTGCTGCATTTCTGAGTATGTGGGGCGCTGCCGGGCATCGTAAACGAAATTGATGTTGCGCTCAGCATTAGCCCACGCTCCTTGCCAAGTTTGATAAAGCACGCTGGTAAGTTCTGGACCAGTACCGGCGTAGGATAAAAGTATCCGATACACCAGCACTGGGTTTCCATTGGCATCTTGCCCCGTGCGCTCCTCTTCCACCATACGGTTGGCCGTATCGTAAGCGTACTTAACATCAATCTGGGTTTGCCAGACACCCCCAACCCACCGCTGCTGCACGAAGCGCGTATTGTTTGCTTGGGCATCATAGGTCCTGATATTCCGCGAGCGGTTCACCCACGCATTGCCGATCCAGTCCTGATATGTCAGTTCACCGGGCCGGCCTTGGCTATTATACGAGTAGAAGTACTGGGTTTCATTTTGCCAAGCGGTGCCATTCCATCGCTCAAGCACATAAGTGGCTATTTGCCCGGCTGAAGTAAGGGTATAGTTGAAGCGGGTAATCGGGCGTTGCGTTGCCGAATCGGTCGTCAGCCCACTTAGAATATAGCCCTCCGCGCTGCGCGTATACTGGGTTATGGTAGCTTGGTCCGACCATTGATTGGCGCTGATTTGCCAGGAGTATGTGGAAAGCCGGTTGGCATAGCGTACCGTAGCGGCGGGCCGATTGGATTGCTGGTTTACTTCCGGCGCTTGGTTTTCCGAAAGGATAAGGTCCCGATAACGCGTTTGCCATGCGGTCAAGGAGCTTTGTGCCCAAGCTCCCGCCGCGCTGCCTAGGAACCCAAGAGTGAGTAATAGTTTCTTCATACAGGAGGAATTATGGATTTAGCAACGTGCCTTACCAGCTGAATCGAGCCTTATAATGTACCCGCAAGCTAATCGTCAGAATAAAGGTAGGGTGGCTTTTTGCAAACCACCTCGCCCAAAACCAGATTTTGCCACACACCATGCCCAGGGCGGTACCGACTTCGGTGCCGCCCTTTTTTGTGTTGATTTATTGTACTTGAGCTATTGAACCTAACCCGTAATTGTATTGCACTGAATACGGAATGCAACCAAAACTTATTCCGCAGAACCTTTACCTTGGGCCCATTCTCCGATCCATCATCTTTTCACACTATGCTGCACAAATCCTTATTATTGCTCGGCCTGGGCGCGGTCCTGGTCTCCCCTCCTTCGGCCCACGGCCAGAAGCGCCCGGCCACCAAGCCCGCAGCCTCTACGGCTGCCTCCTCCGGCACCCGGCTGGTAGAAAAAGTTACCGCCAAGCCCGGTGAACTGGTGATTCCCTACGAGAAGTACGTGCTGCCGAATGGGCTGACGCTGCTGGTGGTGGAAGACCACTCGGATCCGATTGCGCACGTGGACGTGACCTACCACGTGGGCTCGGCCCGGGAAACCATCGGCAAGTCGGGCTTCGCCCACTTTTTCGAGCACATGATGTTCCAGGGCTCCGACAACGTCGGCGACGAGCAGCACTTCAAGATCGTGTCTTCTGCCGGGGGCCAGCTCAACGGCACCACCGACCGCGACCGGACCAACTACTTCGAGACCCTGCCGAATAATCAGTTGGAAACGGCGCTGTGGCTGGAAGCCGACCGCATGGGTTTCCTGCTCGACGCCGTCACGCAGCCTAAGTTTGAAGTGCAGCGCTCCACCGTGAAAAACGAGCGCGGCCAGGGCGTGGACAATTACCCCTACGGCCGCGCCGACGAGGTTTTGCTGCAGGCCATGTACCCTTATGGCCACTCCTACTCCTGGCCCGTTATCGGCTACCTGGAAGATTTGGACCGCTCCGACGTAAACGACCTGAAGAACTTCTTCCTGCGCTGGTACGGCCCCAACAACGCCACCCTTACCGTAGCCGGCGACGTGAAGCCCGCCGAGGTGGTAAAGCTGGTGGAGAAATACTACGGCGCCATTCCCCGCGGGCCCGAGGTGCCGCGCGCCAAAGCCGTAGCGCCCGTGCTGGCTCAAGACCGCCGCACCAGCTACGAAGACGCCAACATCAGCCAGCCCATGCTGCAACTGGTGTTTCCGGGCGTGCCCCAGTTCCACCCCGACGAAGTGCCGCTGGATGCCCTGGCCGACATTCTGGGCAAGGGCAGCAACTCGCTGCTCTACAAAAACCTCATCAAAACCCAGAAAGCCGCCCAGGCTTTCGCCTACAACCCCTGCTACGAGCTGGGCGGCGAGTTTACCATGCAGGTGATGAACTTTGCCGGCGCCGACCTCGACGAAACCGAAACCTTGGTGCGCAAAACGCTGGCCGAGTTTGAGCAGCGCGGCGTAACCGACGACGACATTGCCCGCTTCAAAGCCCACCGCGAAGCCGGCGAAATCAACTCCCTAAGCAGCGTGCAGGGCAAGGCCACCAAGCTGGCCGCCTACCACTACCTCACCGGCAACGCCAACATGCTGCCCAAGGACATCCAGCGCATTCGGGCCGTTACCAAGGCCGACGTGATGCGGGTGTACAACCAGTACATCAAGGGCAAAAAAGCCGTGGTGCTGAGCGTGGTGCCCACCGGCAAAGGCGAACTGGCCGCCGGCACCGCCAACTTTAAGGTAGACCAAACCGGCTTCAAAGCCCCGAAAGACGAGTACGCAGGCCTCAAATACGTGAAGGCCAAGGACAGCTTCGACCGCTCCAAGCAGCCCGGCGCCGGCCCGAACCCCGTGGTGAAAGTACCCGAACTGTGGCGTGCCGACCAGCCCAACGGCCTGCGCGTGATGGGCGCCCGCAACACCGAGCTGCCCACCACCAACCTGTTGCTTACCATTAGGGGCGGCCACCGGCTGGAGCAAAGCACGCCGCAGAAAGCCGGCCTAGCCGAAATGACGGCCAAAATGCTGGGCGAAAGCACTGAGAAGTACAGCAGCGAGGAAATGGATGCGGCCCTCACCGAGCTGGGCAGCAACGTGTACATCTACGCCGGCGACAACGACACGAAAGTGTACGTGCAGAGCCTGACCAAAAACCTCGACAAAACCCTGGCCCTGGTGGAGCAAAGCCTGCTGCACCCGCGCTTCTCGGAAGAGGATTTTGCCCGCGTGAAAAAGCAGCAGGCCGACATGGTAGCCGATTTCGTGAACCAGCCCAACGTGGTAGCCGACCTCGCCTATAACCGCCTGATGTACGGCCCCAACAACATTGCCGGCACCGCCGTGGCCGGTACCCCTGCTACCGTGGCCAACATCACCCTGGCCGATATCAAGCAGTTTTACCAGCAGAACTATGCGCCCAACATCAGCCACTTGGTGGTGGTAAGCGACGCCGAGCAGCAAACCATTGCGCCCAAGCTGGCCTTCCTGCAGCAGTGGAGCAAGAAAGACGTGCAGATTCCGGCCGACCAGCCCGCGCCCAAAACCGACAAAACCAAGCTGTACTTCGTGAACAAAGACGGCGCGCCGCAGTCGGAAATACGGGTGGGCTACATGGCCATGCCCTACGATGCTACGGGTGAGTTTTACCGCGCCGGCCTAGCCAACTACCTGCTCGGCGGCGCCTTCAACTCGCGCATCAACCTGAACCTGCGCGAAGACAAGGGCTACACCTACGGGGCGTGGTCGTACTTCCGCGGCTCGCGCTACGCGGCGCCGTTTATGGCCCAGGCCGGCGTGCGCGCCGATGCTTCGGCGGCTTCGGTGAAGGAGTTCATGAAGGAAATCGAGAACTACCGCAACGGCATTTCCGACGACGAGCTGCAGTTCCTGAAAACCTCCATCGGCCAGAGCGAGGCCCTGAAGTACGAAACCGGCCAGCAGAAAGCTTCCTTCCTGGCCCGCCTGTTAGAATATGACCTCAAGCCCGATTACGTGGACCAGCAAGCCGAAATTCTCAAGCAGCTCAAGCGCGAAGACGTGCAGGCCCTGGCCCAGAAGTACATGGCCCCCGAGAAAATGAGCATCGTGGCCGTGGGCGACAAAAAGTACCTGCCGGAGTTCCAGAAGCTGGGCTACGAGGTGGTGGAAATTGACATGGAAGGCAACCCCGTGAAGCCCGCCGTAGCCGCCACCGAAACGCCCGCCGCTCCCGCCCTCGACGCGAAAAAGGACAAATCGAAAAAGAAAGCCAAGGACGACAGCCAGAAGAAAGGCAAAGCGCCCTACCGCATGAACGCCGGCTAAACCGGGTCGTTACGCGTTCTACTAAAAAGGGCAGCGCCACCATGGCGCTGCCCTTTTTGTTTTCCGGTGCAGTCGTCACCAACTAACCGAAGTTGCGGCGCACCCAGAGGCTAGGCTAGAGCCAGCTCACCTCCTCAGCTGAGGAGGGGCTGGGGGTGGTTGACGAGCTATTGAACAACAAAAAAAGCCCGTCATGTCGAGCTGGCCGAGACATCTCGCGTGCTGATGTCAGATACTAAACTCATCGTTCAACGAGCAGATTACTATTCGGCGAGATGTCTCGGCAAGCTCGACATGACGTTCTGCGGAAGCAACGATTGGTCAACCACCCCCAACCCCTCCTCAGCTGAGGAGGGGAACTAACCTTAGCCCTAACCAAAGGTCTGTACCCTAGGTTAGCTAGGGCCTGACGAGGCGGCGCACGGCCGTGCCCTGCAGAGTCGTCAGGCGCACCAAGTACACGCCCGCCGGCCGCCCGGCCAGGTCCACGGTACAGCGCCAGCGCCCGCCCGCTGCCCGCACCGTGTGCGTGCTCACCGCCCGGCCCAGCGCATCCGTCACCGCCACCGTGGCCACTGTTGCCCCGCCGGTCGGCGCCTCGGCGTCCAAGGTGGCGCGGCCGCCCGGGGCCGGGTTGGGGTAGAGGCGCACACTGGCGGCCAGCGCCGCGCTGGCCCGCGTGGCCGTGGGCTGGCCGAAGGGGTACAGGGTCACGGTGCTGGTGCAGCCCAGGTTGTTGGTGACGGTGAGGCGCACGGGCGTGCCGGCCGGCGGCACTTGCGCGTAGCGGTGCCGGGCCCGCGCCTGCCCCTCCACGGCCGGCGTGCCGTCGCCGAAGTCCCAGCGCCACACGGCCGCCTCCGCGTACTGCGGGCCCGGCAGCGACGTATCGAGCACCACCAAGGAGTCCGGCTGCGGCCGCGCCCACGCGAACTGCGCCGTCGGCGGCACGGCGCACAGGTTGGGCACGTACGGCGCCCCCACCCCCGCGTAGCGCGTGAACAAGCCCGCGTACGTGTTTACCACCGGCTCCACACTGCCCGCCAGCACGGCCGATCCGTCAGCCTCCAGGTGCAACGTCTCGTATAAAGCGTCGCGGGCGCCAAGCTGGCGCAGCAGGCTCCAGCGCGGCGCGCCGGCCGCCGAAAAAGCACTCAGGTAGCCGTTCCAGCGGCCCGGCTGCCGGTAGCGCCCGGCCAGCACCAGGTCGCCCGCCGCGGTGACTCGCAAGGCGCGCAGGTCGTGCTGCTTGGTGGGGTCGGCGCCGATGATGGTGCGCGTCCACTCGGGTTGCAGCTGGGCGTCGAGCTTGACGAGCTGCCCGTCGTCGGGGTAGTCGCCGTTGCGGTGCGAGGTTTGCAGCCCGGCCAGGGCCACGCCCCCGTCCGGGGTCAGGGCCAGGTGGTAGGCCTCTTCGCGCTCGGTGAACGTGCCCACCGTCACCGAGCGAATTGTATCGCCGGTGGGCCGCAGCTTGACCAGCCAGTGGCTGCGCCGCCAGAAGGGCGTGGTGGCCGGATTGACCACGTCGCGGAAGCCGGCGGCCAGGATGCTGCCGTCCGGGTGCAGGGCCAAGGCGTAGAAGCCGCCGATGCCCGCGAAGCCCGCGCTCGGGTAGCGGCGCTGCCAGACCGTGTTGCCTTGCCGGTCCAGCTTGGTGAGCCGCGCCACGGGAAACTCCGGCTGGCCGGGAACCGCCGCCGCGTTGGTCGTCAGCAGGTAGCCGTCGGGCAGGCGCAGCAGCCGGCCGGTGGTGGAGAAGTCGTTGAGGTTGAGGAAGCGCTGCCAGCGCACCCGCCCCAGCGTGTCGAGCTGCACCGCGAACTGGGTGTAGTCGAACGTGCCCGGCGCCGAGGCGGCCGCCTCGGCGTGGTAGCCGAACACGGTCGCGGCCCCGTCCGGCTCCAGCACCGCGTCCGACGGGAAGTCGTAGCCGCCCGGCCCGTTGCGGTTCAGCCGCACCACCCGCAGCGTGTCGCCCGTGGCCGCCCGGGTCAGCACCAGCCGCATTTCCGCTTCCCCGGCATTTAAATCCAAAAGAGACCCAACGTGCAGATGCACCCCAGGACGCAGCGGAAGCGTGGTCAGGTAGCCCCCATCTGCCCGCAGGTAAGTCCGTTCCCACGTGCGAGTAGGCTGGGCCTGGGCGGCTAAAACGCCCAGCAGACCAATCAACAGCAGCAGAAGACTACGCAGGAAGTTCATAAAGCTCATTCAAGTCGAAATAAAAGCACTTCCCACAACCAACCGCGCCGCCTTCCTCGTCAAGATACACCTCCTCGGCGCAACGGCCGAAGGGGTTACCTCGGGGGTACCCTCTCCCACCCCAAACACGCGGCGTCGCGTCTGCGAGACGGGCGGCCGCGTCTTCGGGACGCGCCCGCGCATCCAAACGACGGCCGCGCCTGTCTCCAAAACGGGGCCGCCCGTTTTGGAGACGCCCGCTCGCGTTCCGCAGACGCGGCCCCGCGTCGTTTACCCGGCCCATCGCGTATCCGGAACGCGCCCGCCCGTCATGAAGACGCGAGCGGGCATCTCCGGGACGAGCGGGCGCGTATGCGGGGCCCCTTGGGGTAAAGCGGCCCGCCGGTTAAACGGCGGGCACCGGTTTCGCCGCCTTGGCTGCCGGGGTGGGCTGCTCGAACTGCGTTTTCAGGTCGTTGGCCAGGGCCTGGGCGCCGGGCACGCTTTGCTTGGCGCCTTGCTGCACGCCGTTGTAGTAGCTCAGAGCCGCCACGTAAGCCTCGCTGCCCAGCTTCATCAGGGTCGAGTTGAGGTTGTCGGCCAGCGGGGTCAGCAGTTGCTGCACGCTTCGCAGCTGTTGCCAGGCCGTCAGGTCGAGGCGCAGGCCCGCAATATCGAGGTAGCCGGGGGCAAATTTGGGCTGCTGCTCGGCGTAGGTCAGGGCTTTCTGGATGAAGGGCAGCAGGCCGTCGTTGGCCTTGGGCAAGCGGCTTTTTTCCTTCGGGTTGAGCGAAATGAGCAGCGGCCCCAGCACCGTATTGAGGGTGGCCAGCGCATCGTTGATCTTTTGCAGTTCGGCAGCTGAGAGGCTGATTTGGAGGTTTTCGGTAGGCATGCGGCAAACGGGTTTAAAAGTGGAGAAAAAGAAAAAGCACGGGCCGAAGCCCGGAAAAAACGCAAACGCCCGCTCCGTCTGGCCGAAATCGGCAGAAAGGCGGGCGTAACCAAAAAGGTGTGTGAAAAACGGTAGCGGAGCGGGGCCGGTGGCGGGCTAAAAGCCCGGGAACCGAAGAATCATCCGAAGATGCGGCGGGTATAGCTGAACAGTAACGGGCTAAATATAGGGCAATTAATAACTCATAATGATCAATTATGAATTAATGTCAGCCCCACACTTTGGTGCCCTCGGTGCAGTTGCGGCACATTTCTACCTGGTCGCGGCCTTTCAATAGGGCTTTACGGAAGCCGGTGTACTTGGGGCCGTGCCAGAGCTGGCGGAAGGTCTGGCCTTTCAGGTCGCCGAGGCGGTACTCGGCGTCTTTGTCGAAGCAGCAGGGCACTACCAAGCCGTCCCAAGTAATCACGCACGAGTGCCACATCTTCCAGCAGTGGTTGAGCAGGCGGTTCTTGATGCTCCAGGTGCCGTTCTGGTTGTTCTCGTAGCGCGAGTAGTAGTCGATGGTGGGAATGAGCGGGGAGCCGTTCTGGTAGTCGTAAATCTGGGCGGTCTTAAACCATACGTCGTCTACGCCCAGCTCCTGGGCCAGGCGCTTGGCGTCCTCCATCTGGTGCTCGTTGGGGCGCACCACCAGAAACTGGAATATCACCCGCGGCGTCTGCGACTTCAGCTCCCGCTTGTACTTCACAATGCGCTTGGTGCCCTCAATCACCTTGTCCAGCTTGCCGCCCACGCGGTACTGCTGGTACACGTCCTGGGTTGTGCCGTCGAGGGAAATGATGAGGCGGTCGAGGCCGCTTTCCACCGTTTTCTTGGCGTTGTCCTCGGTCAGGTAGTGGGCGTTGGTGCTGGTGGCGGTGTAAATCTTCTTTCTGGAGGCGTACTGCACCATGTCCAGAAACTGCGGGTGCAGGTACGGCTCGCCCTGAAAGTAGAAGGTGAGGTACCAGAGGCGCGGCGCCAGCTCGTCGATGGTGCGGGTAAACACGTCGTCCTGCAGCATGCCGGTGGGGCGCGTGAAGGAGCGCAGGCCGCTCGGGCACTCGGGGCAGCGCAGGTTGCAGCTGGTGGTGGGCTCCAGGCTTACGGCCAGCGGCAGCCCCCACGCCCGCGACCTTTTAGTGACGCGGCTGAGCACGTACGAGCCTGTTACCTGCACGGCGTTTAGGGCCCGCAGAGGCGTGAGTTTCGAGAAGAAGTTTAGCCCGTCGGCCAGGGTGGAGCGCATGGTAGGGCAAAGGTCGGCAATGCGGGGTTAACCGGCGGGGCGGGCGGGAAGTTCGGCTGCCGGAACGCAGCTTGCATGAAACACAAAACCGCCTCCACAGCTAGTGCGGAGGCGGTTCCGGTTAACGAAGAAATCTTGTACTAGTTTTTGCCGTTCGTCGACAGCACGCTGGTGTACACGGCGGCTTTGCCGAACGATTCCTTGATTTCGTCCACGGCGGCACGGCTGCTCAGGCGCTTGGGCTTGGTGTTCAGGAAGGTACCATCTTCGGCAATGAGGAAGTACGCCGGCACCTCGCTCAGCATGTAGGAACGGGCCAGGGAGCCGCGCTGCCCACCGTTGGCGCGCACGTGCACCCCCGACAGCTTTTTGCTAACCACCAGCTGTTTCCAGGCCGGCTCGTTTTCGTCGAGGGCAATGTTCAGGAACACGATGTTCTGCCCGCTGAAGCGCTTGGCCAGATCCTGGGCGTACGGCAAGTCGCGCAGGCTCAGGCCGCTGGTGCTGCGCCAGAAATTCACGTACACCAGCTTCCCGGCGAAGGAACGCAGCGTAACGGTGTCGCCGGTGGAGGTAACCAGCTTGAAATCGGGGGCTGGCGAACCGATGGCGAAGTCCTTGTGGGCATCGAAATCGGCCTTGAGCACCGGGTAATACTTGTTTTTGGTATCGACGGAGGCGCGGAAGTTCTCCAGCAGCGCCGCCGACTGCCGCACGTGCCCGAAGCGGAAGGTTTCCTGCAGCACGCGGCCCATTACAATGGATTTGGCTGCCCCCGAGAGCTTCTCCTTGGCCAAGTTGTAGCATACCTGGTAGTAGTCGGGGTCGATTTTTTTGTGGTTACCGGCAGCGGCCAAGTAGTGCACGTAGTTCAGCAGAAACTCCCGGTAGGTCTCGTTTTCCAACGCCGCGGCGTTGTTCACCAAGCTTTCGTCTTTAAGAAAATCGTAGTAGGTGGGCGTCATTTTCAAGCGGCCTTCGGTGGCCACCACCTGCTCGCGCAGGTCCTGAAAGGTTAGCCGGTCGTTGGCGTAGCTGTAATCTATTTCAGCCTTCATGTAGCTGCGGAAGGCCGCCGACACGTTCTGGTCCTGGTTTACATCGTCCAGGAACTTGTTTTCTTCTTTGCGGCGGTAGTCCAAGAAGGAGAGGAAGCCCGGCTCGTAAAGCATGATGTTTTCGGGCAGTACCTGCAGGCCGTCGTTATCTACAAACTTTTGGTCGAAATCGGCTAAGTAGCCATTGGCTTCGGCGCCTTTGCCCTTGAACTTCACCGTACCCGATAAGTCGCCGCCCTTGAAGCGCACATCCATTTGGGTGCCGGGTTCCAGCCACAGGGCTGCCACGTCGTCGGCGTACACGAGGTCGGCTTTGGTAGGACCGGTTACCTGCAGTGCCAGCCGAAACTCCCCTTTGTTGTTCACAGCCGCGTACGTAAGCTGCTCCTTGGGGTCGAGGGCGTGTTCACGCACGGCTACGGCCACCGAATCGGCGGTTTTGCCGTTGATTTTGCCGGTGAGTACCACCGTACCCTGCGCCCAGCTGGCCAACGGCGCAAGCAAGGCCACCATGGCAAAGGGCAACGCTAGTTTAAAGAAAGAAGCAGCCATTAGAATACGAGTCGGCGGGGTGGGCTATCGGGCAATACGTTCATTCACTACACGGGGTAAACCATTCCGCGGTTACGTTGCCGTTAAAATTTAAGCGGCAAGTCATTCACGGTAAAAGTCAATTACCGGGCCTAAGTTAAGGCATATAGGTTTACAAAGTCCAATCTTAGGCATCACATTTTCGGGTGTCGCATAAAAAAGTGATGCCGAGGATTGGACTTCTTACGCCCCAAACGCTGGGGCGGCCGGTTATCCAAACAAGCCCGTCAGTACCTCGTCGAGGCGACCCACGGGGTGAACCTTTAGCCCAAAACGACCCAGGTCGAGGCCGCGGCCGTTAAACTGCGAAATGTACATTTCGGCGAAGCCCAGTTTCTCGGCTTCCGACAGGCGCTGGTCGAGGCGGCTTACGGCCCGAATTTCACCGCTCAGGCCCACTTCGGCGGCCAGGCACACGTCGCCGGGCACGGGAATGTCGTTGAGGCTGCTCACCACAGCGGCGCACACGGCCACGTCGAGGGCGGGGTCTTCGAGGCGCAGGCCGCCAGCAATGTTCAGAAACACATCGTGCTGGCCTAGGCGCAGGCCCGAGCGTTTTTCCAGCACCGCCAGCAGCATTTGTAGGCGCTTGCTGTCGAAACCGGTGCTGGTACGCTGGGGCGTGCCGTAGGTGGCGGGCGTTACCAGGGCCTGCACTTCCACCAACAGCGGGCGGTTGCCCTCCAGCGTGGCCCCAATGGCAATGCCGCTGAGCATTTCGGTGCGCTGGCTGAGCAGGATTTCCGAGGGGTTCGATACCTGCCGCAGGCCTGCGCCCTGCATCTCGTAAATGCCCAGCTCGGAAGTAGAGCCGAAGCGGTTTTTCACCGTGCGCAGAATGCGGTAGGTCAGGTGCCGGTCGCCTTCGAACTGCAGCACGGTATCCACCATGTGCTCCAGAATTTTGGGACCGGCAATGGAGCCGTCCTTGGTGATGTGGCCGATGAGCAGCACCGGCACGCCGGTTTCCTTGGCGTACTTCAGCAGCTCGGTGGTGCATTCGCGCACCTGGCTCACCGAACCCGCCCCCGACTCTACCAGCTGGCTGTGCAGGGTTTGAATGGAATCGACGACGACCACATTGGGCTGCAGCGCGTCAATCTGCTTGAAGATGTTCTGGGTGCTGGTCTCGGTAAGAATGTACAAGCCCTTGTGCTGCTGCCCGAGGCGCTCGGCGCGCATCTTGATCTGCTGCTCGCTTTCCTCCCCCGAGATGTAAAGCACGCGCAGGTTTTGGAGCTGCATGGCAATTTGCAGCATGAGCGTGCTTTTGCCAATGCCCGGCTCACCGCCGATGAGCACCAACGAGCCCGGCACCAGGCCGCCGCCCAGCACGCGGTTCAGCTCCCCGTCGCCGGTATCGAGGCGCGACTCTTCTTCGAACAGAATATCGCCGAGGGGTTTGGGCTTGGCCGATTTGCTGGGGCCCGCGCCAATGGTCGTCGACGCTTTCCAGGCCGTGGCGGGCGTTATTTCGGCCTTTTCCACTACCTCTTCCACGTAGGTGTTCCACTCGCTGCAGGAAGGGCAGCGGCCGATCCACTTGGCCGACTGCGCGCCGCAATTCTGACAGAAATAAAGGGTCTTGAGCTTGGCCATTTACAAAGGTCGGGGTGAAAAGAGGTAATGCGCGGCGGCGCGAAAAAGTTTGCCAAGATCAGGGTTTCCCGCAGCAACCGGCCCGGATTATGGTGCTTATATGATTTCGTTGCATTCTCGGCAATAAGGACTCAACAACATAGAATTAAGGTTATATATTGAGCCCGCAGCGTCATAACTAGCTGAAAATATCCGCTTTCCTTTTCCTGACTCAGCTTATGAAACAACTTTACTTCCTGGCTTTTCTACTGCTTGGCGCCCTAGCCGGCCCGGCAGCCCACGCCCAAACCCGGCCCGTGCCGCAGCTGCGGCTGGCCAGCGGCACGGTAACGCCCGCCGCCAACTTTGCTACCTGGAGCATGCAGGCGGCAGCCCGCCCCGCGGCACGAGAGGTATGGGCCAACCGCTACTACCGCCTGCTGCAGTTCGATGCCTTGCCCACCGAAAGCCAAAAGGCCGAGCTGGCCCGCCTGGGAGTGCAGCTGCTGCAATACCTGCCAGATAACGCGTGGGTGAGCACCTTGCCGGTAGGGCTGAACCCGCGCACCCTGCGGGGCTTTGGTATCCGGAGCGTGCTGCCGGTGGAGCCCCGCTGGAAGCTGGCTGGCGAAATGGCCGAGGGCGTTACCCCGGCGCATGCCCTGCGCGGCGGCGGACTGGTGGAAGTAGTGGTACAGCACCACAGCTCCATTACGCAGGCCGAAGCGGCCCGGCAGCTGATTTTAGCCGGCTACCGCATCACGGCCCGCAACGAGTTCAGCGCGCAGCTCACCTTGGTTTGTCCGGCCACGGCGCCGCTGGCTATTGCAGCATTGCCTTGGGTAGCCTCGCTGGAATACGTGCCCGCCCCGGCCGTACCTGAAAACCAGCGCGCCCGCACCGACCACCGTGCCAACGTGCTATCTACCGATTACGGCGCCGGCCGCAAGTACGACGGCACCGGCGTAAACATTGCCCACGGCGACGACGGCGCCATCGGCCCGCACATCGACTACCAGGGCCGCTTCGACCAAAGCAGCTCCGGCCCCGACCGCGGCACCCACGGCGACCACGTGGCCGGCATCATCATGGGGGCGGGCAACCTTAACCCCCGCCAGCGCGGCCAGGCCACCGGCGCCTTTAACTACTACTACGACTACCCCAATAATATCAACAGCATTACCTCGCACTACACCACGCGCAACATTCGCGTTACCAGCAGCTCGTACGGGCAAACCTGCAACGCCGGCTATACCTCCGACGCACGTTCCATGGACCAGCAAACCCGGCAAATGCCGCTGCTGCTGCACGTGTTTTCGGCCGGCAACTCGGGCGCTACTACCTGTGGCTACGGAGCTTCAGGGGCGGGCTGGGGAACCATTACGGGCGGCCTCAAGGCCGGGAAAAACGTGATTACCGTGGGCAACGTGGACCACACCGATGTGCTTTCCGGCAGCAGCAGCCGTGGCCCGGTGAAAGACGGCCGCATCAAGCCCGAAATCTGTGCCGTAGGCAGCAATGTAACTTCTACCATCAACCCCAACACCTACGACGTCTTTTCGGGCACCTCCATGGCTTGCCCGGGGGTATCAGGCGTGCTGGCGCAGCTCATCCAGGCTTACCGCAGCCTGAACGCCGGCGCCGAAGCCCCGGGCGCCTTGCTGAAAGCGTCGCTCATGAACACTGCCGAGGACCTGGGCACTGCCGGCCCCGATTTCCGTTTCGGCTACGGCCGCATGAATGCCCTGCGCGCCGTGCGGGTGCTGGAAGACCGAACCTACCTGACCAACACCATTACCCAGGGCCAGGCGCTTACCCACACCATTACGGTGCCCGCCGGCAAAAAGCAGCTGCGCGTAATGCTGTACTGGCACGACTACGAAGGCGCCGCCAACGCCGCCGTACCGTTGGTAAACAACCTCGACTTTACCCTCACCGCGCCCGGCAACGTTACCTACCAGCCGTGGGTACTGAACCCAGCCCCCACCGCGGTAGCCGAAGCCGCCGTGCGCGGCACCGACAACCTCAACAACAGCGAGCAGGTGACGCTGAACGACCCGGCCGCCGGCACCTATACCTTCACCGTAAACGGCACGGCCGTTCCGCAGGGCCCGCAGAGCTACTACATTACCTACAGCTACATTGAAGACGGTGTGGAGCTAACGCACCCCATTGGCGGCGAAGCCTTCGTGCCAGCCGAAACCGAGGTGATTCGCTGGGACGCGGCGACCAACGGCACCGGCACGTTCTCGCTCGACTACAGCACCAACGGCGGCAGCACCTGGACCGCCATTACCACAGGCCTGAGTGCCACCACCCGCCACTACAACTGGACGGTTCCCAGCGTGGCTTCGGGGCAGGTGCGGGTGCGGGTAACGCGCGGGGCGGCCAGCAACCAGTCGGCCGCCAACTTTACCATTGCGGGGGTACCCACGGGCATTCAGTTCACCTCCCTTTGCAGCAATTCCACTACCCTGCAATGGACGGCCGTGAGCGGCGCCACCAGCTACGAGGTGCTGCGGTTGGGCACCAAATACATGGACGTGGCCGCCACCGTAACCGGCACTTCGGCGCAGGTGCCGGCCACGGCGGGCACCGAGGAATGGTACAGCGTGCGGGCCCTGGGCGCCAACGGGCTGCGGGGCCAGCGGGCTGTGGCCGTGCGGCGCGCCGCTGTTGTTGCCACCACCTGTGGGCCACCCGTGGCCTTTTTTACCAGCAACACGCTGAAGGCCTGCACTAACATCCCCCTCACGCTCATTGACCAAAGCGCGGGGGCTCCTATTACCGCCTGGAACTGGAGCGTTTCCCCCAGTACGGGAGTCTCTTTTGTTGAGGCTACCACGGCTGCCTCTGCTTCTCCCAGGGTGCAGTTCAGCCAGCCCGGCACGTATTCGGTAAGCCTAAGCATTACCAATGCCCTGGGCAGCAATACGCTCACTCACAACGCGCTCATCACTGTTACACGTGGTGCTTTTATGCCAGTGGTGGAAAACTTTGCCGCGTTTCCCCCGGCGGGCTGGGAGGTGCGCAACCCCGCGGGAATCACCTGGCAGCACCGGGTTGGGGTGATGGGACCAACTGGCTCAGTTACGGCCGCGGCCTGGGTTAATAACTACGACTACGATAACGCCGGCGCCGAAGACTACCTGCTGACCAAGCCCGTGGACCTGCGCAGCCGCAGCCTGCCCAAGCTGGAGTTCTGGGTTAGCTACGCTCAGTACAACGCGCAATACAGCGACGCCCTGCGCGTTGACATCAGCACCGATTGTGGCCAGACCTTCCAGCCCGCCGGCTACCTGAAAGCGGGCGCCGCGCTGGCCACTGCCACCGCCACCACGGCCTCTTACACCCCCACCCTGGCCAGCCAGTGGCGCAAGGAAACCCTGGACCTGACGCCCTTTACCGCCGGCACGGCCGGCCGGGAGGCCATACTGCGCTTTACCAACATTACCGCCTATGGCAACAACCTTTACCTGGCCGATGCCCGTGTTACCGGCACCGGCCCGCTGCCGGTAACCCTGGCCGCGCTTAGCGGGCAGTGGCGCCCCGACGACGTGCGCCTGCGCTGGGCCACGGCCAATGAAAAAGACGCCGCCAGCTTCGATGTAGAGCGCAGCAGTGACGGCCAGCAGTGGAAAGTGGTAGGCAACGTTCGGGCGGCGGGCAACAGCTCCTCCCGCCGCGAATACGCCTGGACCGATGCTGACGCCAACTACCTCGGCACCAATCAGCTGTATTACCAGCTGCGGCAGCTGGACGAAGACGGTACGGCCCACCTGAGCCCCGTGGTTACCGTGTACCGAGACGCAACCACCGACCAGCAGCCGTATCTGGCGGCTTACCCGGTACCGTTCACCAACGCCCTGAACGTGGAAGTGGCCCTGCCCACCGCGGGCACGGCAACGCTGGTACTGGTTGATGCGCTGGGCCGGGAGGTTAGGCGCCAGGAGCTGCCGGCGGCCACTGGTTTGCAGCAGGTACAGGTGCCCGTAACGCTGTTGCCGGCCGGGGTGTACACCCTGCGGTTACAGAGTGCCAGTGGTGCCCGCCAGCTGCGGGTAATCAAGTAGCCTTTCCATTCGTAATTTCTGCCCAAGCGGCGGCGCAACTCCTGCGGGTAGTAGCGCCGCTGCTTGTGGTTTTGGCCGTATCGGCCGAAGGCTTGGTTTTGTTGATGCTTTCGTCCAGCCACACGGGGCCTGTACCGGTATTTGCGTTCAGCAGAATCGAGGAAAACCGCACAGCGGGTAATGGCGCAACGAGGTACAATCAGCCATTCAGCAAGGAACGTGGGGAAAAAGCCAGGCGACATTTAAAGCAAAAAGCCCGGTGCGGCGTCTGCTATTTCAAAACTGCTATACTGCTCATCCGTTCCGTTTCTGCACCTCAGCTCTTGCCGCTATGCCCACCACCGCTACGCTGACCATTGAGGACCTGGCCGAGGTACCGGCGTTTCAGGACCTGCCCCCCGACGTGCTGGCCTGGCTGCTGGCCCACGGCGAGCGGCGCGACTTCAGTCCTAACGAAACCTTTGTGCAGCCCGGCGAGCCGGCCGAGTACATGATGGCCTTGCTGCAGGGCAGCGTGCAGTTTTCGGTGGTGCGCAACGGGCAGCGCGAAGCTATTTTTCGGACTGAAAAGGGCACGGTAACCGGCGTGCTCCCCTATTCCCGGCTGCGCACCTTCGGCGGTTACGGCGTGGCACTGGAAGCCACCACCGTGTTTGCGCTGCACCGCAACTGGTTTCCCGAGCTGGAACGCGTAAGCCCCGAGCTGGTGCAGCGTTTAGTGGGCCTGATGAACGACCGCGCCCGCGAAGAAGTGCGCGGCCAGGAACGCGACGACAAGCTGCGCGCCCTGGGCAAGCTGGCCGCCGGCCTCGCCCACGAACTCAACAACCCCGTGGCCGCCATCAGCCGCGCCGCCGATACCCTGGCCAACCACGCCGCCGCCGAGCCCGAACTGCTAACCGCGCTGCTAGCTGCCCAGGTCCCGCTCGATACCCTCGCGCCGCTGCTCGCGCTGGCCAACCGCACGGCCATGCCCGGGGCCTCGCTCTCGGCCCTGGAACAGTCTGACCGCGAAGAAGAGCTCATCGATTGGCTGTATGCCCAAGGTATTGCCGACGCTACCGTGCTGGCCGGCGGCCTGCTCGCCGGCGGCCTCGAAGCCGACGACCTCGCGCCCGTACTCAGCGCATTGCCTGCTGCCGCCCGCACGCCAGCCTTGCGCTGGCTGGAGTTACAGCTTGGCAACCGCCAGCTCGTGCGCGACGTGAAACAAGCCTCGCACCGCATCAGCGAGTTGGTGGGCAACGTGAAAGACTACTCCCATATGGACCGCGCCGCCGGCCGCGTGCCCACCGATTTGCACGCCGGCATCGATAGCACCCTGGCCTTGCTGAGCTACCCGCTGCGCAAGCAGCGGGTGCGCGTTTCGCGCAACTACGCCCCGGGCCTGATGCTGGTAACCGGCCAGCCCGGCGCCCTCAATCAGGTATGGACCAACCTCATCGACAATGCCATTGACGTACTTCCCGAAGGCGGCGAGTTAACGATTAAAACCCGCCGCGACGGTGACCAGGTCTGCGTTTCCGTCATCGATAACGGCCCCGGCATTCCACCCGATGTATTGCCCCACATCTTCGAGCCCTTTTACACCACCAAGCCCGTTGGCGAAGGCTCCGGCCTCGGCCTCGATATTGTTCGCCGCATCGTACTCAGCCACAACGGCCGCGTGCAGGCCCTTTCCCAGCCCGGCCGCACCGAATTCTGCGTGTGGCTGCCTGTAAATGAGTAGTGGAACGGTTCACTGCCCTTCTCTGCTGAGGCCGAGACGCCGTGGCAAAGCCGTGGCAGGGGTGGTTGACAATCGTTGTTGACAGTAGCCAGCAACCTTACGCAGAAGCACCTCCTGCCGAGAATCGTAGCAGAAACAACTTGCGCGCTGTTGCCGGGTACAGTTCTTCCGCCCACCGAATGCGGTACGCCCAGCCATAACCCCTTAACTACACAACACCCATTGCCCGCAAGGGCCCTTCCCTCACTCCGCGCCTCTTCCGCTTCACCCATGGAAAAGAAACCCGTACTCCTGGTAGTCGACGATGATCCGCAAGTCCTGTCGGCCATCGACCGCGACCTGCGCAGCGAATTCCGGCGCGACTACCGCATTCTGCGCGCCAATTCCGGCACCGAAGCCCTGGAAGCCTTGCATCAGCTGAAAACCCGCGCCGAGCCGCTGGCCCTGGTACTGGCCGACCAGCGCATGCCCGACATGGAAGGCGTGCAGCTGCTGGAGCAAGCCCGCACGCTTTTTCCCGAAGCCAAACGGGTGCTGCTTACCGCCTACGCCGACACCGAAGCCGCCATTCGCGCCATTAACGACGCCCGCCTCGATTACTACCTCATGAAGCCCTGGGACCCACCCCAGGACCTGCTCTACCCCACGCTTCACGACTTGCTAAGCGCCTGGCAGGCTACCTACAAACCGCGTTTTAGCGGCGTGCGGCTGGTGGGCTTTCAATGGTCACCACTTTCGCACGAGCTGAAGGATTTTCTGGCGGCGCACATGGTGGCGTTTCAATGGTACGATTTCGAAACCAACCCCGAGGCCCCGGTCCTGCTGGCCAGCACGGGCTACTCGCCCAGTGAATTGCCCGTGGTGCTGGGCGCCGACGGCCAAACCCTGGCTCAACCCAGCCGCGGCGCGCTAGCCGAGTTGCTGGGCCTCTCGCGCAAGGCCTCGCAGGAGCTGTACGATGTGGTAGTCATCGGGGCTGGGCCGTCGGGGCTGGCGGCAGCCGTGTACGGGGCTTCCGAAGGACTGAAGACGCTTATTATTGAACGGCAGAACCCCGGCGGGCAGGCCGGCACCAGCTCGCGCATCGAAAACTATCTGGGCTTTCCCACCGGCCTGAGCGGGGCCGAGTTGGCTCACCGGGCCTGGGCGCAGGCCGTACGGCTTGGGGCCGAGTTTCTGCTGTCGCAGGAAGTAACCAAGCTCTGTGTTCAGGACCAGTACAAGGTGCTCACGCTGGCCGACGGCAGCGAGGTGCGTACCCGCGCCGTGGTGATGACGCCCGGCGTTAGCTACCGGCAGCTAGAGGTGCCGGGCATAGAGCACCTCACCGGCGCAGGCGTGTACTACGGCGCGGCCCGCACCGAGGCCCGCTCCTGCGGCGACCAGGACGTGTACGTGGTAGGCGGCGGCAACTCGGCGGGGCAGGCGGCCATGTACCTGGCCACCTACGCCCGGCGGGTGTTCATCGTTATCCGGGGCGAGTCGCTGGCCGCGTCCATGTCGGCATACCTGATTGAGCAGATTGGGCGCACCCCCAACATCGAGCTGCTGCCCTTCACCGAAGTGCAGGAAGTGCGCGGGCAGGACCATCTGGAGGAAGTGGTGCTGCGCCAAAACCGCACGGGCGAGGTGCAAACCCGGGCGGCGCGGGCGCTGTTCGTGTTCATTGGGGCCAAGCCCAGCACCGAGTGGCTCTGCGACGTGCTGCTGTGCGACGGCAAAGGCTTTGTGCTGACGGGCCGCGACCTGGTGGCCGACCCGCGCTACGCCGGCCAGTGGAAACGCGGGCGCGAACCGTTTGCCCTCGAAAGCAGCGTGCCCGGCATTTTCGCGGCCGGCGACAGCCGCGCCGGGGCCATGGCCCGGGTGGCGTCGGCCGTGGGCGAAGGCTCCATGGCCATCAAGTTCGTGCACCAGTACCTCGACGAGTAACTCACTCTACTTCCACTGGCAAACCCAATACAAAACTCCGGCTGGCTTTGCCAGTGCCGGCAGCTAAACCGTGCCCCGTTTCGGCAGCTGTGCCTGTTGCTCGCGGCAAGTTGGCGAGTGTTTTAAGCAGCACCGCAAGTTCCGGTCAGTTCACTTTATGGCGCGCCAAACAGCTTGACTTTAAACCAGCTAGCCTAAGGGCTTAAGCTCGTCGGCAAGGTGAATATCAATGAGCTTGCAACCTTACACAACTACTTAGTAATCATACCCCTGTCAGAGCCCGAAATTTATTTTCACAACCTCTTGCATATTAGTCAATATTAATTAAACAAAGTATAGACTTAGCCGGTATATGCAGACGGCAAGAATATGCTATTACCCATTCCTCAGCTGATTTTGTGCGGCCGCTATGAACCCTCTCTCCTCACTAATACGGCCCGTTGCGCGGCTTTTGCGCGGCATAGTGCCGGCCCTGTTTTTTCTTCTCTTTTCCGGCTGCGACCTGTTAGAGTTCAGCCCCAACGAAACCCGGTCGCCGGCTAAGTACCGCGACCTGACGCGCAAGAACCTGGAAGCCCTGGCGGCCAAGCCCAACCCCTCGGGCGGCGACACCTTGCGCTTCGTGTTTATCGGCGACTCGCAACGCTTTTACGACGAGGCCGAGGAATTTGTAAAAAGCATCAACCGCCGCCGCGACGTGGCCTTCGTGGTTATTGCCGGCGACATTTCCGATTTCGGCATGGGCCGCGAAATGCGCTGGGTAGATGAGCGCCTGCGCAAAATGAACATCCCGTACCTCACCGTTATCGGTAACCACGATTACGTGGCCAACGGCCGCGGCGCGTACGAAACCATTTACGGCCCGCTGAATTACACCTTTACGTACGCCGACACGCGCTTTGTGCTGGTGGATACCAACGGCCGCGAGGTAGGCTTTAACGGCTCGGTGCCCGATATGTCGTGGGTAAACCGCACCCTGGCTACCTCGGGCGGGGCCCGCCGCCAGATTGTGATGAGCCACGTGCCCCCCACCGACGGCGACTTCGACCCGCAGCTGGTGGGGCCTTACGTACAGGCCCTTGAAAATGCGCCCGGCCTGGTGTTTCAGCTGAACGGTCACCAGCACGATTTCAGCGTGCGGCAGCCTTACGAAAATGGCATCACGTTCGTGAATTCGTACAGCTTTGAAAAGCGCGAATACGTGGTGTTTACCCTGTGGGGCGACAAGGAATTCAAGCTTGAAACCGTTTCATACTAATGCGCGCGCTCCTGCTTTCCTTGCTGCTGGCCGCCGGGCTGCCCGCCGCCGCATTCGCCTTCACCGATCCGCCACTTGGCACCACGGCTACCGACGCGCCTACCGATAAACCGAAAAAAGAAACCGGGCTGCTGGCCCAGCCTTGGTACCGCCCGCACCATGCCATTGCCCAAATTGCGGGCGGGCAGGGCATGGCAACCGTGGGCGTCGGCTACACCGCTTTCCGCAACCGCCTCGATGTGGACCTGCTAGCGGGCTACGTGCCCCGCAAGTACAGCATTACGCCCATGGGCATTTTCACGGCCAAGATTACGTACTCGCCCTGGACGCTGGACCTGGGCAATTCGCGCTGGCAGGCGAAACCCCTCTCGGTGGGTGGGCTGCTGAACTATACCGCCAGCCGTGGCTTGGTTGCTACGCAAGACAATAAGTACCCCAAGGGCTACTACTGGTGGCCTTCGCACTGGCGCATGGGTGCATTTGTGGGTGGCCGCCTGGGTTACGCCCTGCCCAACAAAGCCAACGGCCAGCCCCGCACCGCCTCGTTCTATTACGAGCTGGGCACCAACGACATTTACCTTGTTAGCTGGTTCAATAACCGCAAAGCCCTCAGCGCCCTGGACATTGCCACGCTGGCCCTGGGTGTTAAGGTGGACTTGTAACCCGTTACTCGAAGCTTGTAAAAAAGCGCCCCTCCTTTTCGTTAAGGAGAGGCGCTTTTTCGTCCTGGCTAGCGGGCAGTGGCTTGCAGGTACTCCCGGCGGGCTTCGTCTAGTTCGTGAAGCACGGTGGCGCGCTGGCGGAACAAATCTTCCACCACGGCGGGCTGCCGGCGGAACAGGCGGTAGAGGCGCAGGCGCTCCAAGCGGTCGGCGAGGCGGTTCCAGTAGCTGAGGGCGTAAAAACCGGTAACGGGTAAACTCAGCAGGTATAACATGGCCAGTCCGGCGCTGCCGCTCAGGCGGTACACCAGCCAGGTTTGCAGCGGGTACAGCACCCCAAAGGAAAACATGCCGGTAACCAGCATAATGGGTGCTATAAACTCTACCTCATTGGTGAGGCGCTTGGCTACCTGCGAGGGAATAATGTAGGGCATGTAATTATTCACGGCCCCGTACACATACACAGGAAAGCCGAGCAGCAGTTTGGCGGCCGTGGTAACACCGCGCCAAGCGCGCTGCTGCGGGGTGCCGCGGCGCATGGCTTCGTCGCTGAGGCGGTGTTGCTTGAGGTTGGCTTCGTACTGCTGCACGTGCTGGCGCAGGGCGGCGAAGTGTTCCGGGTCGTGGTGCTCGTACCAGGCCACGGCGCGCAGCAGCAGGCGGGTGAGGCGGAAGTTTTCGAGGGGCGTGGCCGCGTCGTTGTGCTCGGGCACGAGGTACTGGCCGAACGTGGCTTCCACCCGGCGCACGAGGTCGTCTTCGTCGTCGTCGCGGGTAATAACGAGCCGGCTTTCCAAGCGGCGGCGCAGTTCCTCGGTGAGGGCATCGGCCGCCTGCTCGGGGTCTTGGCGGTAGAGGTCGGCGTAGTCGGCTACGCGAATGGGCTCGGCGGTATTCACCAGGGCATCGGAGCGGAAACGGCGCGGGTCGGAGTAGTTCAGGCCCACAGGCAGGATGCGCACATCAAGGGCGAAGTCGCGGCGAGCGGCGGCGCCCAAGGCAATGCGGGCGGCCCCGGTTTTCAGCGGCCGCAGCCGCCGCTCCGAAACACTGCTGCCCTCGGGGAAAATCATAATGGCGCCGCGGGCGTCGAGGTGGTCGTAGCAGCGGGCGAACATCTGCTCGTTGCGGCGGGCCATTTCGGCGGGAGTTTCGCGGGCGTCGCCGGTTTCGGCGTCCTGGCGGCGGTACACGGGAATGCACCGCGACACTTCCATAAACCAGCGCGACACCGGGTTCTGGAAAAACGTGCTTTTGGCCAGAAACGCAATTTGCTGTTTGCGGTGCGCCGCTACCAGCAGCGGGTCCATAAGCGTGTTGGGGTGGTTGGCGGCAATAACCAGCGGCCCCGGCGTGTTTAGGCGCTTGGGGTGGTGCAGCTGCAGCTGCCGAAAAAACACGCGAAGCGCCAGTTGCACCGGCGGCTTCACGAGAGAGTAGAAAAGCGACATAGAAGCGAAACGGGCGGCACGTGCGCGGCGGCTGAAACCCGGCGCAGCCCACCCTGGTGCAGATTACGGCATTTTAAGCGAAATGCTTGGGTACGGGGCGTGAAAGGCGGCTTTCGGCGTGACAATACTATACTCTGAACTGCTGCTGCATGAATTAACCGGCTGGCTACCTTGTTTGTACTACCGCGCTGTTACGCCTACTTACACACACCGCCAACTACTGCGTGCCCTTGCTGCTCCCCTGCCGGAGCCGGGCGCAGCCGTTGGCGGTTTTGCTTTTTCCACCATTGCATGATTTATCCTTTCACTCGCCTGCATAAAGTCCGATGCAACTCGGCACTCAGGGCTGTTAATGCCCATTCAACACCCATTAATGGCGGCGTCAGCGTTTCTGTAATGTCTGATGTGCCGCCCGATTGTTTTGGGTACGGCCCGGGCAGGCAGCATCTTTCCACCCGCTACCGTTGCTTCGTTCCCACACGAGTTCCTGCGCCCATGAAACCGCCAGTCATTTCCCACCTGCTCCTGAGCCTGCTGCTGTGCGCCGGCTGCAAAAAAGAGAAAACGCCGCTCGAAACGCTGCCGCCCGCCACGCAAACGGGCCAGAACCGCGCCGGCTGCCTCATCGACGGCCAGGCCTGGCAGCCCGCGTACGTCTCCTCCACTTCTTCCGGCAACCCGTTCTTTGTTTCCTGGCGCCGCCGGCCATCCGGCTATGCACTTACACTGACGATGATGCGCATCACTAATAGTCAGAACATGCGGCTAGTGTTTTGGGTACCGAACATCCGCCGCGCAGGCACGTTCGCGCTGGACCAAACGGCCGACCCGCGCATCACCAGCGCCAACCCGCCTTATGGTCAGTTCATCGATTACGAACCCTTTCCCGGCCGCGACTACCTGACCGGCCCCGCCGCCGCGGGCACGCTCACCATCACCCGCTTCGACACGGTGGCGCGCATCGTCTCGGGCACCTTCGAGCTGACGCCCCAGACCGACGACGGGCAAACGGTGCGCCTCACCGACGGCCGCTTCGACGTGACTTTTTAAACCTTGTTGCGCTACCCGTCACGCCAGCCAAAGGCAACGACGCGTCGTATAGCCCGTACCGTTTTTCAGTATTGATTGCTTTCTTCTCCCGCTAACCCGGTTGCGCATGGCCTCTTCGTCTACTCCCACGTCGGTTTCGTTTGGCACCGCGCCCACGGGCGAGGCCGTGCCGCTGTTCAGCCTCGTTAACGCCCACGGCACCGAGGCCCGCATTACGCCTTACGGCGGCATCCTCACCCATCTGTTCGTGCCCGACCGCCACGGCAACCTCTCCGATGTGGTGCTGGGTTTCGACTCGCTTGAGGGCTACCTGAGCCCGGCCTACCAGCAGGCCAATCCCTACTTCGGAGCCCTCATTGGGCGCTACGCCAACCGCATTGCCAACGGCCATTTCACCCTCGATGGGCATACTTACCAGCTGGCGGTAAACAACGGCTCCAACCACCTGCACGGCGGCACCCGCGGCTTCAACCAAGTGATGTGGAACGCCACCCCGCACCTGGCCCCCGACGGCAGCCCGGCCCTGCGCCTGGGTTACCACAGCCCCCACGGCGAGGAAGGCTACCCCGGCACCCTACACCTGGAGGTAGAGTACGTGCTCTGCGCCGACAACAGCCTGCGCATTGAGTACCGCGCTTCCACCGACCGCGCCACGCCCCTGAACCTGACGCAGCACAGCTACTTCAACCTCGCCCACGGCCAGGTGCCCAACGCCCTCGGCCACGAGCTGACCATTCCCGCCGACCGCTACACCGTGGTCGACGACACGCTGATTCCCACCGGCGAGCTGCGCGCCGTGGCCGGCACGCCCTTCGATTTCCGGGAGCCCACCGCCATTGGGGCGCGCATCGCCCAGGTGCCCGGCGGTTACGACCACAACTGGGTGCTGCCCGCGCCGCTGGCGCCCTCGGGCCTGCACCGCGCCGCGTTTGTGTACGAGCCCACCAGCGGCCGGACGCTCACGGTGCTTACCAGCCAACCCGGCATACAGTTTTACGCCGGCAATTTCCTCGACGGCTCGCTAGTGGGCAAAGACAACGTGCCCTACACCCAGCACTACGGTTTCTGCCTGGAAACCCAGCACTTCCCCGATTCGCCCAATCACCCCGCGTTTCCGGGCACCATTCTGCGCCCTGGGCAGGTATTTCGGTCTACCACCGTGTACCGGTTCGGCGTGCGGGCCGAAGCGTAGCCGCCTTGTAGCAACAAGACTCTACCGTTACAGCATCTGACGGGCCTGTTTCCGTTCGCATAGCCGTGGCTGTCTTTCAGCCAGTCAGGTCAGTCATTCACCCAAGAAGCCCACGCAACGCGCTGGGCCGGTAGTAGCTTTGAGACGAAGTTGATGTCCGAGGTACTGCGGTGGTTCCGCCGCCCGGTGCAATGGCTTCGCTACCTACTGGCGCCAGGTGTGGAGACACCGGGGAAGGTTTGAAACCGTTGGTTTTGGCTACGGCAATAGTAGGTAGGGTGGAATTCGGCCATAGTCAGCCCTGGCTGTGGTGCCGCTGGGACAAGGAAGTTAGGGTGAATGGACTTTGCACCAGGGGCCAGGGCCGCTGCTTTCGAGCAGCGGCTTTTTGCGTTTGATGGGCAGAGGCCGTATTCTATTCCGCCGTGCTGCTCCGTCTCGAAAGCCTAACGGCGGCTTCACGCTGGGGTAATATACCGGCTGCACCTTTGCCCCGGGAAACAGAAACGCTTTGGTGAGTGAAACACGTTCCTGGTGAGTGGAGCCCCGGCTAGTGACCGGGGCTTTTTGTTGCGTTACAATGTCGGAATCCGTAGCTGCCTGCTAACCGGGTGCGGCGGCAGCAGCGTAACCTTCCGGCCCGCGGCGGGGTACATTCTAGCCTACCACAACCAACCTCCTAACGACTCGCTGCTATGGCCAATTCCCCGAATTCCCGCCGCTCACACCACCAGGACGACCACCGCGCCGGCCAACGCCACAACGACGAGGACGACCACGGCGCACCGGCCTCCCGCAACGCCCCCAACGCCCGCAACCGCCCGAACGATTTCGGCGGACAGTCGGAGAACCGGCCCCGGGGTTACGAAGGCGACTACCGCGGCGGCAATGACCGCGGCCGCCAACAGGAAGCCGACAACTACCGCAACGGTCCGCAGTACTACGACTCGCACAACGACCCGCAGCGCCCGCACTACGACCCGCGCTCCAACTACGATTTCGACAACTCGCGCCACGGCTACAGCAACTACGGCATTGCCGGCCGGCCCGGCAGCGCCGCCCGCCGCCTCGAAGACGACGATGCCGACCTGCGTCGCCGGCGCGAATCGAGCCGCGAGGCCAACTACCGCTACCAGAACGAGCCCGACTCGGCGCGCTACGGCGCCATGTACGAGCGCGACACCCGGGGCTGGTCGAGCCCGCAACCGCGCGACGACAACCGCAACGATTACCGTGGCACCAGCTACGAACGCGCCCGCGGCGGCCAGGAATCATACGGCTCTTATTCCGACCGTTACGACCAGGGCGAGGAGCGTACCCGCCCCGCCGATAACCGTCGCCCCAACTCCCGCGACACCGACGGGCAGCCCGAACGCCGCTACGATGGTAGCAACCGCAACGGCCGCCGCTCGGACTTCGGCTACGGCGACGACTATTCCAGCAGCCTCTACGACGACGAAAGCCGCAACCGCACCAACCGCGGCTACGACCACCACGACGATGACCAACGCCGCCGCAACGACCGTGACGACCGCAGTGACCGGTTTGGTGAGTACGGCGCTGGCAGCCAGCGGCGATAATCGGCTTTGCTGCATTGGTAATCAAGAGGCCCGGCAAAATGCCGGGCCTCTTTCGCGTTTATAAACCAGTTGGTAGCCAGTTCAATTGCCCGGATTTGCCCGCTAAACAGGCCACGTGTAGACACACATTTGGCCGGTAGCCTGCAACTATGCTCTTTCAGATTCTGGACATGGAAGCCTTGCTCTTATGCAACATGAACTGGGCGGCCTTTTGCCCGCATCTGCCGCTGTGACTCTGCTTCTTTTATATGACACTACTCATTAAGTCGACGAACATCAGGCACCAAATTATTTAATAAAACCCATATACATTCTATTTTTCACAATAGCAACCTCGTGCATGAGCGGTCTAAGTAGACTTTTTGGCTAGTAGACAAAACGCCCTTGCAGGCTACAAGAGGCTTTTTACGTCTTCGGCGAAAGAAAGTTTTATATTTTTTATTGATTTAATACCTAAGTTATTACCTTATGACAAGTCATAGAGTATTTCTGCCTTAAAACTGCCCTAATCACCTTGCTCGAATTCCCCGCTTAGACGCTGGGCAGGAATTCCTATGCGCTTACCGAAACGGTTTCAACACCTTAACTCGCTTGCCCCCATGAACACACCTTTACACTATTCACTTTGGAGAGAAACAAGTAAGATCCACCGCGTTTTCTTTCTCCTGTTCTGCCTTACTATACCCCAGATTTCTTTTGCCCAAGTCCATCAGTTTGTTCAACAACCAACGGATAAAACAGTATGCGTTGGTGGGCAGGCCTCCTTTACTGTATCTGCATCTCCTATTGCGGGAGTCAATGCTTCCTTGGGTTATCAATGGCAGGTAAACACGGGAACTGGAGCTTTTAACAACTTACAGAACAACTCTATATACAGTGGCAGTAGCACATCCGTTTTGACGGTATCAAATGCTTTAGCCGCGATGCACAATTATGAATATCGATGCATTGCAAAACAGTCCAACATCACAACCTTTTCAAGTGTAGCCAAACTTACGGTCTCCGAAGTTTCGGTTGGCGGCTCAATCAGAGGGTCTACAACCATTTGTACGGCAAGTGGCATCAGCCGTTCACTAACTTTAACTGACCATAGAGGTGAGGTGTTGAAGTGGGAGCAATCTGTTGACAATGGGAATACCTGGACTTTTATCAGCAATACGACTCCTACGCATTCGTATTCGGGTTTAACGGCAACTACTCAGTTCAGGGCTTTGGTTCAGAATGGAGCTTGCGCTACTGCTCTATCACAACCTGCTACTATAACTATAGACCCCACAGTTGGCACACCTGTTTTTACATCGGGCAACACGTCTTCGCGCTGCCAAGCGGGCGGTACCGTTACCTACAGCGCCACGGCTACCAATGCAACCGGCGTTTCGTACGGCTTGGACGCAGCATCGGTAGCTGCGGGCAACAGCATAGTAGCTTCTTCCGGAACTGTAACCTACGCGGCTGGCTACAGCGGCACCAGTGTTATTACGGCCAGCGCGGCAGGCTGTAATGGTCCGATTACCGCCACGCATACGGTTACGGTGCTGCCACTGCAGACCTATTTCCTGGACAACGACGGCGACACCTTCGGCAAAGCGGCGGCATCAGTTCAAGCCTGCTCCGCTCCCTCGGGCTACGTTAGCAACAGCAACGACTGCGACGACGACAGCAGAGCTGTGTACCCCGGCGCATTGGAAGTGTGCGGCAATGGCATTGATGACAACTGTAATGGGCAGATTGACGAAGGCTGCGCCCCAATTATCACGGCCGTATCGCCTGCATCGGGGGCCGTTGGGGCCAGTGTAGCGGTTAGTGGCAGCTTGTTCACTGGCGCCACAGCGGTACGCTTTAACGGTGTATCGGCCGTTTACACGGTGAACAGTGACGCCAGCATTACGGCAACGGTACCTGCGGGAGCAAGTTCTGGCCAGATCAGTGTGGTTACCCCAAACGGAATGGGCGTGAGCAGCACGTCGTTTACTGTGTTGGTACCACCTACAATTGAGTTTGCCGACATCAGCAAAATGTATGGCGACGCCGGGTTTACTGTTTCGGCAACTTCCAACTCGGCAGGTACCATAACCTACTCACTGGCCTCGGGCAGCAGCGCCACGGTTTCGGCAAGCGGCCAGGTACTTATTACTGGGGCTGGCACTGTCACTATTAAAGCGTTACAGGTTGCCAGTGGCAGCTACCTTGCAGCTGAGAGAACTGCTACCCTTTCAATTTCTCCCGCGCCGCTTACGATTACGGCCAATAGCCGTAGCAAAACATACGGTGACTTGGTCAACTTCGCAGGCACCGAATTCACGCCTACTGGCCTAGTTAACGGCAACACGGTAACCAGCGTGACCCTTAGCAGCACAGGTGCTGCCCGCACGGCTTCCGTAGCCGGTTCGCAGTATGAAATTACGCCGGATGCGGCGACAGGAACGGGTCTGGAGAACTACACCATTCGCTACGTTTCCGGCAGTTTGACTGTCATTCCCAAAGAGCTGACCATAACGGCGAATAACCGCTCTAAGGTTTACAACCAAGCACTGGTGCTTGGCACTTCTGCCTTTACCACTACCGGCTTGGCAAATAGCGAAACCGTGGGCAGCGTTACACTGACCAGCACGGGTGCTGCAGCAACAGCAAGTGTGGACGGGGGACCATACACCATTGTCGCATCGGGAGCCAGCGGAGGCACTTTTACAGCGGACAATTACGACATAACCTACGTCAGCGGGCAATTAACCGTGGACCAGGCAATAGCCGAAATTGTGCTCAGCAATACGGAGCGCACTTACACCGGTTCGGCGTTGGCAGCCACAGCTGCTACCGTTCCGGCGGGCCTGAGTGGCGTAACGCTGGCTTATTTCCAGGGAACCGGCGCAAGCCGTACGGCAGAGCCAGCGCCTACTGCTGCGGGCGACTACGCCATTGAGGCAACGCTTGACAATGCGAACTACAAGCTTGCCGATGGAACTACGCCGGTAACCGGCACGCTTCGCATTGGAAAGGCTACGCCAACGGTTAGCTGGTTGCCCACGCCGCTGGCAGCCATCGGCTACGGAACCACACTGGGCGGGAAACTAACGGCATCGGCCAGCTTTAACGGCCAAGTACTGCCCGGTGCTATTACCTACTCCCATACCGGAGGAAGCAACGTTACCGAGGCCACTGTACTGGCTGCAAAAACTGGAGCTTATGGCCTAACTGCCGCTTTTGCCCCGAATGACACCCGCAACTTCAATTCCGCTTCTACCACAAACAGTATTGTTGTAAACCGGGCAACGCAAAGCATCACGTTTGCCAACCCCGGTGCCAAAACGTTTGGCGACGCGGCGTTTGACCTGGGCGCCACGGCATCCTCGGGACTTACTGTTAGTTACAGCATTGTTGCCGGCAACGCTTTTGCCAGCCTTAACGGCAATATGCTTTCCATTTCTGGTGCCGGCAGCGTAACGGTGCGGGCTACCCAGCCTGGCAACGACAACTTTGAAGCGGCCGAAGCACAGGACCGGACCTTTATCATTGCTCCGGCCGGGCAGAGCATTTCGTTCGGCCCATTAACTGACAAAACCTACGGCGCCGCACCGTTTATGGTCAGTGCCAGCGCACCGGGCGGCCCCGTGACATTCAGCATTACCGAAGGCAACACCTTTGCCAGCATCAGCGGCAGCACCATCACCATTACCGGTGCCGGTACGGTGGTTGTACGCGCTTCGCAAGCAGGCAGTGCCAATTATAACCCTGCCGCCAACGTAGACCAGCGCTTCACGGTGGATAAGTTCACCCCAACCATTACGCTTACCGTGGGCGGGCCTTACCTGTACAATGCCTCGGCCCACTTTGTGCAAAGCGCAACGGTAAGCAGTGTAAATGATGATGTGCTGGTGCCTGCCGTGAGTTACTCGCTAGCCGGCAACCCCGAAACAGCACCTACCAACGCGGGTAGCTACGGCGTGCTGGCAACCTTTGCAGGCAATGCGAACTACAATCCGGCCCTAGCGGCCACTGGTACGCTCGTCATTGGCCGGGCACCCGCTACCATTGCGCTAACCGCCGCCGACTTGACTCAAACTTATACCAATTCACCAAAAACGGTACGCGCCTCTGCTACACCACCGGCGGCGGGCGTGCAAGTAGCCTACAGCCAACATGCCGCTCCCGTTATTCCGCTTAACGCCGGCGACTACGTGGTAACGGCAACCCTCACCAATGCTAACTACCAATTGGTAAATGCCAGCAACCAACACATTGCAAGCGTAACCGGTCTGCTTGCCATTGGCAAAGCCACACCTGCTGTTGCTCTAAACATTGCCTCGTCTTACACTTATACGGGCAGTAATCAGGAAGTAAGCGGCAGCGTAACAGGCGTGGACAATGTTAGTCTGGGTGCCGCCTCGGTTACTTACAAAGCCGCCGGCGCCGCCGATTTCAGCGCGACCAAGCCGCTTAACGCCGGGACTTACGCAGTAAAAGGTTCGTATGCCGAAACCGATAACTACCTGCCCGCGGCCATTACGGGCAGCATGACCATCGACAAGGCCACCGCGACGCTTTCTTTCGACGCATCCAGCTTAACGGCTACCTATAACGGCCTTGTACATCCGGCATCGGCTGCCACCAGCCCCCAAGCAAACGGCGCTAACCTAAGCGGGGTAGGCCTGATGTACACCGGAACAGACAACAACCAGGCAGCCTACGGTCCTAGCACCACAGCCCCAATTAATGCCGGCACCTACACCGTCACCGCTTCGCTGAACAACCCGAATTACCAAGCTGCCAATATCCAAGGCACGATGACGATTGGCCGGGCCGCAGCGAGTATTTCGGTAGTGGTGGGCGGCCCCTTTGTGTACACCAACACCGCCAAAGCGGTAAGCAGCGCCACGGTCCAAGGTGTCACGGTCAACCAAACCGTCCAGCAGCTGGGTAATGCAGTTGTGGTTTACCGGCAGGGCGGCGCAAATGTCACCCCCATAGACGCCGGCACTTACGAAGTACATGCTTCCTTCGCAGGCAATGGCAACTATGAGCCTGCTGCTAACCGTTCAAACACGCTTTCCATTGGCAAAGCCACGGCCAACGTTACCGTAGTGGGCAGTTCCACCATTTACGATGGCCTCGAACACGGTGCGACAGGCAACGCAACCGGTGTGAATGGAATCAGCCTGAACAGCTCGTTGAACTTGGGCGCCCGGTTCACGGATGCACCCGGTGGAACAGCCAGTTGGGTCTTTTCCGGTGGCACCAACTACTTCGACCAAAACGGTAGCGTAAACATTGCCATTGGCAAGGCCACACCCACGGTGGCACTTCACTTGAACCCCACAGGGTACACGTACACGGGCAGTTCACAAGCCGTAACGGGGAGCGTAACTGGCATAAACGGCGCAGATTTAGGAGCCGCCGTAGTTACCTACCAGCCTTCGGGCGCTAGTGGGTTCAGTGCCACTGCTCCCCTGAATGCCGGCACATACGCGGTGAAAGGCGCTTACCCCACTAGCACCAACTACCTGGCCGCCGAAACAAACGGCAGCATGACCATAGGCAAGGCCTTGGCTACCATTTCGTTTGGCAACCTAGCCCATACGTACACCGGAGCGGTAAAGGCAGCCAGCGCTGTTACTGAACCAGTTGGACTGGGTGTGGTAGCAATCAAGTATTACCAAACGGTGGGGGGCATCAAAACAGAGGTGCAGCCTATTAATGCCGGCACCTACGCCGTAGAAGCAACCTTAACCAACAACAACTACCAGCTGGGTGCTTCCAACAACCCCACCACCGGTTTGCTCACCATTGCCAAAGCCGACCAAAGCATTGCGTGGGATACCCCTGCTAACATTACCTACGGCACCCTGCTAAACGGCACCCAACTAAACGCCAGAGCCAGTGGCGTGGCCGGTGGTTCAGCAGCCGGCGGCCTGACTTACTCGCCCGCCTCGGGCGCTGCTTTGGGTGCCGGCAACCACACGCTGAGCGTTAGCGCAGCCGCTACCGACAACTATAACGCAGCGTCTAAAACTGTACAGCTAACGGTAAACCCGGCTGTGCTGCTGGTAACTGCCGACAACAAGGGCAAAACCTACGGCGACGCAAATCCTCCGCTCACGGTGAGCTACAGCGGGTTTGTGCTTGGCCAATCGGCAAACGTATTGACCACCGCCCCCACTCCCGCCACCACTGCCACTACCGCTAGCGGGCATGGCAGCTACGATATTACGGTGAGTGGCGGCGCGGCTACTAACTACAGCTTCACCTATGCCAAGGGCACACTTACCGTGGGCAAGGCGGCGTTGTTGGTAACTGCTAACAACCAAAACCGGACTTACGGAGCTGCTAACCCTGCGCTTACCGGTACGCTTGTGGGAGTGAAGAACAACGACGCCATTGCGGCCAGCTACACCACCTTAGCAGGTCTAACTACGGGCATCGGTCAGTACCCCATTGTGGCCGCGGTGGTAGCCTCCGAGGAGATACTCAGCAACTACAACCTAACCCCCACCAACGGCACCTTAACCATTGGCAAAGCCGCCTTGGCCGTGCGTGCCGACAACCAGCAAAGAATGTACGGCGTGGATAACCCCACGCTTACCGGGGTGCTTACCGGCGTGCTGAACGGCGACGACATTGTGGGGGCTTTCAGTACCCTTGCTTCGAAGTACACCAACGTGGGCACGTACCCCATTGTGGCCGATGTAACGGCAACTCCCGCCGTGCTCAACAATTACACTCTGACGCCGACCAACGGCACGCTTACCATCATTCCGCAAACCTCTAACCCGGTAGCCGACACGTACTACATCGGCTCCAGCTTCTTCTGGACCACCGGCCCGAACAGCAGCACCGCTACCCTGAACCTGGTGGCTACCCTGAAGAACAACGCCAACTTCGACGGTGACATCAGAACTGCCCGGGTGTCCTTCTTCATTCGTAGCGGCCAAACCCGTATTCCAATTAACGGCGCGCAAAACCTGCCCGTAGGCCTGGTAAACCCCGGCGACCTGAGCACGGGTACCGCTGCCGTTAACGTGCAGTACAACATCAGTGGCCTGGCTTCCATCCTAAACATTGGCGTGGAAGTAACCGGCAATTACCGCAACAACCCCAACGACCCTTCTACCGACAAAGAGGTAATGGTGGCGGCACCTACCCCTGGCGGCCTAATTGCCGGTGGTGGCTCGTTTACCAATACCGGCTCGGCGGGGTATATCAAAGGTTCGGCGGGCTATGCTTTCTACGTGCAGTACAACAAGAGCATGAAGAACCCGCAGGGCGGCGCGGAAATAACCGTGAAGAGCTACTACGACCGCAACGGTGTACTCACCTCCGTACCGCACACTTACAAACTGAAGAGCAATGCCATTTCGGTGCTTGCCGTAACCAGCCCGAGGGCTCAGTTCAGCAGCAAGGCCAACGTAAAGGAAATTGTGAACGGTGTGGAGGTAAGCATAGAGGGCAACTGCACCATGCAAATGGAAATGTTCGACAGCTTCCAGAACCCCTCCGCAACCCTGGATAGCCTGGCCGTTACGGTATACCGCAGCAACGGTGGCATTTGGTACTCCAGCAACTGGAAAGCCGTTAAAACGGCTCAGCGTAGCGTAGTTGCTCCCGACTGCATTACGGTAACGGGCAGCGGCAGTGCCTCGCGCACGCCGGGCGAAACCACGGCGCCACTTGCGGCATCCGCTGCTCCGGCCAAAGCCGCACCTGCGCAAGGCGCAACCACCAACTTACTGGAGCTCTACCCAAACCCCATGACGGAACGTGCGACCATCCACTTCCAAACTCAGAAAGGTGGAAAGGTGCAAGTGTACCTGTACAATCAGCTGGGTGTTCTGGTAGCCACACTCTTTAACGCTGAGGTGCAAAGCGGACAGGAGCACTACCTAACGTTGGAACGCAAAGACCTGCAAACGGGAGTATACTTCTGCCGTCTGATCATCAACGGTCAAGTAATCAACCAACGCATTGCCATATCAGCGCGGTAAGCCGCCGGTGAACTGAGAGTAGCGAGCAACCTACCGGCAACTGAGCTATTCAAGCCTTCTAAAAAGCCCTCTGCTTGGTGGCAGAGGGCTTTTTGTTTGACTAACGCACCTAATTCAAGTACCGACGAGGCGTTACGTGGGGTTTTCAGCCCCTGGGCTCGGGCGCATGTACAGACTACGCTGAAACACGTACCGTGCCTCCCGTTAAGCCAATAGTAAACGCGGTGCGGCCGGTATCCGGTGCCGTAGCCAGGCTGAATGCGAAGCCGTGTTGCAGTAGGATGTCGCGCACCAGCGTAAGGCCGATACCCTGCCCGTCGCGCTTGGTACTGAAGAAGGGCGTGAACAGGCGTGTCTGCGCTTCGGAGGAAATACCGGGCCCATCGTTTTCGATAACCAGGGTGGGCGGTTGCGCCGTGGTGCGTACCCACACGTTGCCGTTTTCGCCAATGGCTTCGAGGGCGTTTTTGCAGATGTTGAGCAGGGCCTGCTCCAGCTGCTGCCCATCGAGCGGCACGAACAACGGCCCGGGCGCCAGTTCCCAGTGCCACTTGATGCCGCGCTTCTCGCTTTGCACCTGCAGCAGTCGGCAGGTCGATTTCAGCAGCTCGTGCACGTCGGTGGGGCGCGGCGTGGGCGGCGGCAGGCGTACCAGGTTGGCGAAGTTGGCAATGAAGTTGGCCAGGTGCGTGCTGCGATTCACCGACACTTCCAAGGCCTCCGTGAAGTCGGCGCGGTCTTCGTCGCGCAGCTGCGGGGCGTAGTAGTGGAAGCTTTGCAGAATGGAGTTAACGGCCCCAATGGAGTTGTTAATCTCATGCGACATCATGCGAATAAGCTTTTCGTAGGCCTGTTTCTCCTGCCGAATCAGGTCCTGCGTCAGCTCTTCAATCAGGATGAAGTAGCGCGTGAAACCGCGGTCCAAGAAATGCGAGGTGCTGGCCCGGTAGGTTTGCACGCCCGAAAGCTGCACCACCCGCGGCTGGCCCGGTTCCAGCACCGCTAGCGTACTGCCCCAGGCGCCGGGCAGCACGGCCGGCGTTTGGCCCTGCAACGCCGCGGCGGGCTGCTGCAGGTAGCGTTCGGCCGCGGGATTTACGGCCTCTATGGTCCCATCGAAAGTGAGCAGCAGAATACCGGCCGGCGAGGCATTGATGAGCCGCTCCAACAGGTAGTTTTTCTCCTGCTGGCTTACCCGCTCCTGCCGCAGCTCGTCAATCATGTGGTTGTAGGTATCGATGAGCTGGTCCATTTCGGGCTGGCCTACGGGCAGAAACTTCATGGTAAAGTCCCGGTCCCGAATGGCCTCGGTGCCGGAGGCAATGAGGTTGAGAGGCCGCACAAAGCCCCGGTACAGCTGCACGCTAATGGCAGCCGTAATGAGCAGCAGCACTTCCGTGCCGAAGAACAGCGGTAGGTTGGTCTCGCGGAACTGGAACGCCAGCCCCGCCAGCGCCGCGTGAATGATAACAACGAACAGAATGTACTTGGTACGAAGGCTCATAGGCAGCGCCCGGGGCGGCTACTGCGCCGCGTCGTAAGGAATGTTGAATTTCTCTAAGCGGCGGTACAGCGCGCCGCGGCTTAGCCCTAAGGCCTTGGCCACGCGCGAGAGGTTGCCGGCGTAAAAGTCCACCGTTTTGCGGATCATCTGGGCCTCTATTTCGTCCAGGGTCATGGCACCCACGGCGGGCAATTCACCCTCGGCGGCTTTCACGGTAACCTTCTGGGTTTGGGCCTGAAAATCCTCGGGGCCCAACTCGTCTTTGCCGCTTACCAATACGGCCCGCTCCACCAGGTTTTTCAGCTCCCGAATGTTGCCCGGCAGTGGTTGTTCGCGTAGCCAGTGCAGGGCACGGGTGCCCACTTTCAGGGCCGGACGGTTATAAGTGGTGCGCAGGTTTTGCACGAAATGCTGCACCAGCAGGGGCACGTCGTCGGGCCGTTCGCGCAGGGCGGGCAGGCGCACGGTAATCAGGTTGATGCGGTAGAATAGGTCTTCGCGGAAGCGGCCTTCGCGTACCATCTCGGCCAGGTTGCGGTTGGTGGCGCAAATCACCCGAATGTCGAGGGAGCGAGGGCGCGAGTCGCCCAGCACTTCGTAGGTGCGGTCTTGCAGCACGCGCAGCAGTTTTACCTGGCTGCCCAGGTCCAGCTCGCCAATTTCATCGAGGAAAATGGTGCCGCCGTTGGCCATTTCAAAGCGGCCTTGGCGGTCGGTTTTGGCATCGGTGAAGGCGCCGCGGCGGTGCCCGAACATTTCGCTTTCGAACAGCGACGCAGAGATGCCGCCCAAATTCACCTTCACAAAAGGCTTGTTGCGGCGGTGGGAGTTTTGGTGCACGGCTTCGGCAATGAGTTCCTTGCCCGTGCCCGATTCGCCTTCGATTAGCACCGAGGCATCGGTAGCGGCCACCTGGCCCACGTTGCGCAGTACGTGCAGCAGTTGGGCGTCCTGCCCCACAATGCTCTGGAAGTGGTACTGTTTATCGAGCTGCCGGCGGGTGGGGTTTACATCGTCGTCGGCGTGGGCCGCGGTGGTTTCGGCTAGGCTGATGACGGTGCGAATGGTTTGCAGCAGCGAGTCGTTGTTCCAGGGCTTGGTTACGAACTCGGCGGCGCCGGCCTTCATGCCTTCCACGGCCAGCGTAATAGAACCCCAGCCGGTAATGAGAATAACCGGCACCTGCGGCGTGGCGCGCTTTACCTGCGCCAGCAGGTGCAGTCCGTCCTGGCCCGAGGTATCGAGCGAGTAGTTCATGTCCATGAGCACGAGCTCCGGCGCGGCTTCCTGCACCACGCGCAGCGCGTCTTCGGGCGTGGCTACGGCCTGCGTAGCGTAACCGGCCTGCTTGAGCAGCAGCCCCAGGGAGGTGCGCACCGCAACGTCGTCGTCAACAATCAGAATCATGGGTAACGGGCTAGGCTGCGAAGGAAGGAATTTGAAAGGGGAAACAGAAGCTGCACGGCCGCAAATACTCCCGCCAGGCAAGAGCAATGCGGCCGTGCAGCGGTTATTCTTCGCGCAGCGAAACGGCGGGCTGAATAGCGGCGGCCATACGGCTGGGCTGGAAAGCACACACGGCCGTAAGGGTGAAAATGAGCGCGGTGGCCAGCGCCATGCCCGAGAGGTACACCGCCGGGGCTACATCGAGCACGCCCAGCAGCGGAAACTGCGCGGCCAGCAAACTGCCAACCAATACACCCAACGTGGTTACCACCAGCATTTCGCCCAGGAACTGGGCGCCAATGCCTTGGCCGGTAGCCCCAAAGGCTCGGCGCAAACCTATTTCGGCGCGGCGCTGGCTGATGTTGTACCACAGCACCCCAAACAAGCCCAGGGCCACGTTAATGATGAGAAACACACACACCAGGCCCAGGGCGTACAGCGGCGTGAGTACAAACTTAAGCTTGTTCTGGCGCAGCTTGTTGAGCGTTTCCACGTTCGTCGACCAGCCTTTGGTTACGGCCTTCACTTCCTTCACCAGCTGCTGCTCCAGCACCGCGCCGCTGCCGGGTTGCACCCGAATGAGCAACAGCGGCTGCTCGGAAGGGTGAATGGTATCGGCTAAGGTATTGCGCACAAAAAAGCTGGGGTCGTTGGCGGCAAAGTCGTTGCCCGAACGGTAGTTCTCTATTACGCCTACTACTTTGTATTTGTCGGCGCCCTCCCGGTCGGCTAGTACCTTGCCCACGGCGGACTCGTCGCCGAAAACCTCGTTGGCAAACCGGCGGTTCACGATAATTGGTGTGTGGGTGGCCGCGTTGTCGCGGCGGTCGAACCAGCGGCCCTCCGTTACCGCCATTTGCAGCACGTTCTCAAATTCGTCGTCGGCGTCGTAGTGCTCCGAAACGGGGCTTTGCTGCTTCTTGTACCACAGGTGGGTGTTGTGGGTACTGAACGAAAACGGCGAGTTATTGCGGGTCCGGCTTACTTCCACCACGCCCGGTGTGGCCCTTAAGCGCTGCATGAGCTGTTCCACGACGGCGTTACGGTCGGTGCTGTCCTGGCCGGGGGTGAGCTGCATTTCCCATACGTTCTGGTACTCGAAACCCATGGGCTGGCGGTAGTTCATGTAGTTATAGAGCAGCAGGCTGCTGATGACAAACAGCACGAAGAACGACAGCACGATTTCGCCGATGAGCAGGAAGTTGGACCGCTTGCGGTTCCAGATGAGGGTGAACAGGTGGCGGATCATTTGCTGTTGCCCTTCAGGGCCTGTACGGGTTGGAGACGAGACATTTTAAGGGCGGGGTACACGCCCGACAGCACCCCGAACACCAGCGTTAGCAGCAGAGCCCAGGCAAACACGCTCAGGTTAAGCTCGAACTGCGCGTAGGCAATCAGGTCGGAGTTGCTCAGGAGCTGCAGAGCTACGTAAGCCAGCCCCAGCCCCAGCAGGCCGCCAATGAAGGTGAGGAAGATGTTTTCCACCAGGAACTGCCCGATAAGCGCCGTGCCGGTGGCCCCAAAGGCCTTGCGCACGCCAATTTCGGAGGAGCGCTCCATGATGCGCGTTACGTTGATGTTCACCAGATTCAGCGCCGGCAGCGACATGAACAGCAGCGCCAATACTCCCAGAATGGTGCTGAACAGGACCATACCATTGTCGCCCGGGGAAGCAAAGCCCATGAGCTGGCGCGTGTACGAGGCCATGAGCGGATCGGCGTAAGCCGTTAGCTCTTCCATGCTTTTTGGATCGGGCAGCGGCACGCGCTTTACTATTTGGGCAAACTCGGCCTGCACGGCTTCCGTTTCGGCAGGGCTTTTGGCCAGCACAATGGCCAGGAACATCCCGCTCAGGTCTACCTGCTGCAGGTTAAACGTGCCGGTGGTTAGCGGCACCCACACGTCGGAATAGGAGTTGAAGCGGCTCACCGATACGTCGGCCACCACGCCCGCCACGCGGTAGTTGCGCTGGTCAATTTGAATGGTGCGGCCCACCACGCCGCGCGCCTGTCCAAAGTAATTACGCGCCGTGCTTTCGTTGATAACGGCCACCCGGGCGGCGCGGTCCACATCGTCCTTGGTGTAGGGCTTGCCTTCGAGGAAGGAAAACTCCAGCACGTCCCAAAACGCCCCGTCGGTGTACTTCAAATCGAGGTTCACTTTGCGGTTGCCCACGTAAGTCGGCGAGGAGTTGAACATCGAGCAGATGGTCACGTTCTCGGGGGTGCGCATGGTGCGCACGTACTTGTTGAGGAAGTAGTAGCTGGGCAGCGTGTTGCTATTGCCGCCGTCCTTGTACTTGAGGTGAACAAAGTTCACGAACAGAGTACGGTCGAGGCGGGATTCGGGCGCGTGGGAGCCCACGGCGTGGTCGAGGAAAGCCACCACCACCAGCAGCACCATGAGGGTAAAGCTGATGCCAAACAGGCTGATGAAGGTGAAGAGCTTGCGCCGCAGGAGCACCTTCCAGGCAATTTTCAGATAACTAAGCAGCATAACGCGGGCTGTTGAGAAGATGGAAGTCGGGAAAGAAAAGCGGGTCAGATTTCGACCACTTGGGGAATGCGGCGGGGCAGTTGGCGGGGCGCAGTTACCAGCCGGGCCCGCAGCTGTTGCAGCGGCGCCAGCACCTCGTGGCTGGCCTGCGCCGCCGTGGCCGCAAAAGCCGATAGCACCACCAGCGCCGCAGCGGGTTGCTGCCGGGCCTGCAGCTCGTGGCTGAGCTGCTCGAACTCGAAGGCGCTGGCGTAGTAGCGGGCCGTATCGGTGTGTACCGAGGCGTAATGCAGCACGGCCGCTTCAATGCCCTGCGTGGCTACCAGCCGGCCCATGGTGCGGGCCATCGAGCGTTTGGGCAGGTCTACTGGCTGGCCGTGCAGGGTGCTCTGCATGAGTGCGGCGGTAGCCAGCGTGCCGGGCGCGTCTTCGGTGTTGTTCAGCAAAATCACCACGCGGTCGGCCGTTAAATCGAAGCCGAGGTAAGCGAAGTAGCCATCCTGCCCGCCCGAATGCCAGGCAACGTGCTGCCCAGTGGCCGGCTGGCTTAAAAACCAGCCCATGCCGAAGGCCGCGCGCTGGCCGTTTAGTTGGGTTTCCGGGAAAGAGCCGTTGCGTAGGCGCACCGGGGCAAACAACTCTTTTACCGATGCAGGCGCCAGCAGTTGGCCGCTACGCAGGCCCTGCACCCAGGCATGCAAATCGTTGAGGGTGGAGTAAATGCGTGGGTCAGCGAAGGACACCTCGGCCGGCGCGCCGGTGGGCGCCAGGTACGAGGGCCGCTCGTAGCCCACCATGCCGGGCGTGGGCGCCGTGCCGCGGTCGGCGCGCAGCACCCGGGTGTCGCGCATGTTCAGGGGGCCGAACACGGCTTGCGTGAGGTAGTCGGCGTAGCTCATGCCGGTTACTTTCTCCACTACTTTCTGCAGCAGGGCGTAGTTGGTGGTGGTGTACTGCCATTGGGTACCGGGCGCAAAAGCCGGCGTGCGGTGCAGGTAGTACAGTTCCGCCGCCACGTCGTTGCCCGACTCGCGCACGTCGGCCTCGGGCACCCCGGAGGTGTGGGTGAGCAAGTGGCGCAGCGTTACGCCGGGGTACGGCAGGTTGGGTACGTACTGGCTCAGCGCGTCGTCGAGGCGCAGCTCGCCTTGGTCGCGCAGGCTCAGCACGGCGGCCGCGGTGAAGGTTTGGTTCAGGGCCGAAACATCAAACTGCGCATCGGAGCGCAGCTCCTGGCGGTTAACCACGTTGGCAAAACCGAAAGCCTGTTGGTACACCACCCGGCCCTTTTCGGCTACGAGAGCGGCCCCGCTGAACTGGCCGCGCTGGTGGAGCTGGTTCAGGGCCACATTTAGGGCCGGAACCGCCGTGGGTACTGCGGCTTGCTGCTTGGGAGCAACTGTGCGGCCACAGGCCCCGGCCGCCAGCAGCAAAGCGCCGGCAACCAGGGAGCGAACAGAGAAATGGGGCGTTTTCATAGCGGTAAGAGAGGTCGAGTTGGGTTTGGCAATGCGGGTGCGGCGGGAGGTGCCCGCCATCGGCAACGACTAGTTTACCTGGCTGCCGTCGAAGAAGCGAATGAGGCGCTCCGTTTTCTGAGCCATGTTTTCGTCGTGGGTTACCATCACAATGGTGGTGCCCTCGTGGCGGTGCAGGCTCAGCAAGAGGTCCATGATTTCCTCACCCATTACCGAGTCCAGGTTGCCGGTGGGTTCGTCGGCCAGAATAATTTCGGGCGAGCCGGCCAGGGCGCGGGCAATGGCTACGCGCTGGCGCTGTCCGCCCGAAAGCTGCCCCGGAAAGTGCTTGGTACGGGCGCTCAGTCCTACTTTTTCCAGGGCCGTTAGGGCCAGTTGCCGCCGCTCTTTGCCGCTGGTGCCGGCGCGGTACAGCAAGGGCAGCTCCACGTTATCGAGCACCGAGAGGTCGTTGATGAGGTGGAAGCTCTGGAAGATGAAACCGATTTTGTGGTTGCGCAGGCGGGCCAGCTCTTTATCGGAGTAGCTAGTTACGGCACGGCCGTCAAGCTCCAGCGTGCCGCCGGTGGGCTCGTCGAGCAGGCCCATCAGGCTCAGCAGCGTGGACTTGCCGCAGCCCGAGGGCCCCATCACCGACACGAACTCGCCCTTGTTGATGGTTAGGTTCACCCGGTTCAATGCCACCGTCTCGATGGTGTCCGTCTGGTACACCTTCTCGATATCGATGAGCTTGAGCACGGGGGTGTTTTTGAGCGACGGAGCAAGGGCCGAATCGGTTTGCACGCGGGCGGCGGAGGTCAGCGTTGGTTCCATAGAAGCAGGAGCGTTGAGAGGATGCGGTTAGAAGAAGCTGTTGAAGAAAGCTGCCGGAACCCCTGCTGTCCGTTTTCGTGCGGGATACACCGGGCTCCTATACTAGGTAGCCAAGCCGCATGCCAAAACCATATTTATCTAACTATCAAATATTTATAATTCAAACGCCTTAATAACAGAAGTAAAATATCGTCCAAAAACGGACACCCTGTTCGGTTCCGCAGCCGGTCGTGGACACAGCGCCCACCACCATCCGTAAATCACGGCCAAAACGCAGCGCCCCCGCAAAAGCCCTGATAATTCAGGGCCTTTGCGGGGGCGCGTAACAACCGTACAGATCAGCAGCGTAAATTAATTGCAATGCGCAGGGCCACCCGGCAACCGGCCGTTGTTAAACATATCCAGCCGGCTGGTGAGGGCGCTGGTGGTTGAGGTAGGCACGCTGGGGTAATTGTCGGGGTTCCCCTTCAGGGAGTACCCATTCATAATGGCATCGGCCGCTGCAATGTCAGCCGCAATGGCCGAGCCATTGGCACCGGCGGCAATGTTCAGCTTGGCGGCAATGAGCTGGTGCGCCAGCGAAACCAGGCCGTTGCCCTTCACGGGACTGTTAAATATTTGCTGCAGTTGCGCCGCGGTGTAGCTCACGCTGCCCAGCATCATGGGCGTAGCGCTTGCCGGCCACATGTTGGCGTTGTTGCCCGAGGGCGAAGGGCCGTGGTTTTTCCAGTAGCCCTGGGTGCGGGTGCAGCCCATTCCCATTGGCCGGCAGAAGCTCAGGTTATCGATGCCCACCGAGCCGCCAATGGTTACTTCAATGTACCGAACGCCGGGCGTGTTGCCGAGGCTGAGGACGTTAACCCCGTTCGGGCCGGCATCGGCAAACGAGTAGGTCATGCCTATTTGGGCACCGCCTTTGCTGGCATACAGCCGCACGTAGCCGTACTCCAGCTCGTTGTTGTAAGTGAATTCGTTGTCGATGATGGTGATGGAAGTAGCCGTAATGGGCGTACTGAACTCAAAACCCATGCGGCCGGGGGCCTCGGTTGCATTAAAGTCGTCGTCGTTCGGCTCGTTCACCAGCGGATTACTGGGGTCGGGGTTGGGGTAGCCGGCAAAGTTGTGCAGCACCAGAATATTGCCCAGTGCCTCGGTGTTGGCATACGCGCCGGGGCCACCTCCCGCCCCCACGCCAATGCCACCGTAGGCCACGTTCGGGCTGCCCAAGTCATCGTCCTCGGCCGACGACAACGTGGGGCTGCTGCGGAATACCACGGCCGCGTTGGCGGTGTCCGGGTAATGCGGGTTGTAGCTGCTTACGGCGGCCGTCAGGCCCCCGTCGCTGGTGGCGCTGGTTAAACGCGTGCCGGGCACTATGTTGTTAAAGCGAATTACATCGGGAGTGCAGTTTACCACCTCGGCACTACGCGCGGCCGTGGGCGCGTCGGGGTTGATGTCGTTCTTCTGACAGCTTGCACCCCAGAGGATGCCGGTGGCCAAGGCCATGAAAGCAAGTTTGCGCATGGTTGTAAGGGTTTAGGGTAAGAAAGGGCAACGGGTTTCAAGCCAGCTTCCGCAATGGCGAAGCCGGGTTTCGGGGAGCAGGATGACGGTGGACTGGCGGCAGTAACAGGTGAGTAAATATAACCCTAACAACAATAAATATTGTGTTTTATATAAAAAAGTTAGCCATTCATTGAAAGGCTTTGCCTAACCTAAGTAAAGAACGGTCAGCTCGCGCAAGCAAAAGCCCCGTTTCCGGCCTGGAAACGGGGCTTTTGCTTGCGCGAGCTGCAGGCGACAGGTAGGCCTTTTAAGGCATGATACCGGTGGCCAGTTAGTTCAGGCGGAAGTTCTTCAGGCTTTTGGGCACCAGCGGATGCCGATCCAGCAGCAAGGCCTGCTGAATGGCAAGGGTTAGGAGTACCACCAAGGCAATTTGCACGTTGCTCAGCAGCGTGGCGTTGCCCTCAATGGCAGCCGACCCATCGGATAGCTCTTGGCCCACTTGCAGCTGAATCTGGCTTAGCCGCGCCAGCTCGCCGTGAATGGCGTCAAATTCGCGGTTCAGCTTTTGGGCATCGGCGGGCGTAACGGCGGCGGAAGCCGACAACAGCTGCTTTTCTACCTCGTTGTACTGGCGCAGGTTGGCTTTGAATTCGCCGAACACCCGGTTTTCCTCGGCTACCAGGTAGGTGCTTTCGTAACGGCTGATCAACGAATCGATTTGCACGTTGCGGCCCGCAATCTGGATGTAGGTGTGCTGCCGCAGCTGCGCCTGGGGTTGCGCCAGGTACTGCTCTAGCAGCTGCCGCTTGGCGTACATCAGGTCGTTCAGCTGAAACAGGCCGGTAGCCGGGTGCAGCCGGTCCTTGTAAAGCGACGTCACCGACGTGTTCATGTCGTGCATGAGGCGCTTCTCTACCATGCTGGTTCCCAGCACAATTAGCATAACCACAAGAAAAATAATGGCGGGCTTTGCTTTATGATGAATGCGATGCAGCAGGTTCATAGAGGTCAGACGTTCAGTACAATCTATAATTTAAGGAAAATAACTGAATCCCGCCGTTTTGGCGGGATTCAGTGGGGTAAATCGTCTTGGTAATGACCGCAACGGTCTGGTTAACTGCCCAGCACCGCTCCGCTGAGGTTCCAGGGTGTTACTGTGCGGCCAGCAGGGGCTGCTGCCGTTCGTAATCGTAGAGAGTGAGGCTGCGCAGTTGGTAGTACGCTACCCAGCAGGCCCGCAATGCCGCGATGTATGCCCGCTTGGCGCGGTCTTTATCCTGCTGCGCAATGTTGAGGTCGGTGAGGCTGAGGCGGCCCACTTGGTAAGTAGCGCGGGTAATGTCGTAACGGCGCTGGGCCAGTGAGTCGGCGCGGGCGGCTAAGGCCCGCTGCTGGTTCAGCCCGCTGAGTTGCGCGGCCTGCGCCAGAACCGATTGCTCGAAGGTCATTTGCTCCTGCTCCACGGTGTGTTTCACCTGTTGGCGGGTTAGTTCGGCGGTTTTCACGGTGGCGCGCGTCTTGCCCCAGTCCACCAGCGGCATGGTAAAGCCGAGGCGCACCTGCTGCTGGTTGTTGGGGTTTTGGTAGCTGTTGGGCAGGTTGTCGGCACTACTGGTAAGCCCGAAGGAGGCCGTGAGGTCGGCTTGCAGGCCGGTGGTGCCTTTGGCCTGGGCCACGCCGCGTTCGGCTTCCAGCAAGCGGCGCTGGTAGCTCAGCGGCTCGCGGCGGTACTGGCGCGCGTGGGCCAGGGCTTCGTCGGGGTTAATGGTGAGCGACGACGCGGCCGCGGGCACGGCCAACGGACGAGCCACATCCACCGTGAGGCCGGTGTAGCCTTTCAGCTGCAAGGCGGCGGTTTGGGCATCTACGCTGGCCTGCACTTCGGCCTGCTGGGCGTTCAGCAGGTTTTGCTCGAGCAGCAGCAGGTCGTTTTCGGAAATGCGGCCTAGCTTGTTTTTCTCGCGGCCCATGCGCAGCATGTCCTGGCTTACTTCGCGGTTTTGGCGAGCTACATCGGCGTTTACTTGCTGCAGCAGCACATCGAAGTACAGCTCGGTTACGCGGCGCGCAATGGTTTCGCGCTCCTCCACAAACTGCCGCTGCGACTCCTCGAACCGCAAGGGCTCGATGCGCTTGGCCCAGGCCAGCGTGTTAAATCGCCCGATGGGCTGCACCAGGCCCAGGGAAATCGGGTTGCTGTTGTACAAGCGTTGCCCGGCGCCCTCAAAGTTGTCGAAGCGCTGCAGGTAGGAGCCCACCGTAACCGTGCCGCCCGTGGGCCCAATGTTCTGGCTGACGGTAGTGCCCAGGTACGAGTTGTTGATGCGCACGTAGCGGAAGGCGGTGCTGCCGTCTTGCTGCGTTACGGGCGTAATGGTGCGGCTGTAGTTGGGCAGTGTGCCTTCCAGCGCCAGCTGCGGCTTGTAATCGGCGCGAAACGAGCGGTACTGCCACAAGCTGGTTTCGCGGTTGGTTTGCGCCTGCTTGGCTACCGACGATTGCGCCAGCGTCAGCTCGATAACCTGCGGCAGGGTTAGCTCTGCGGCGCTGCCCGCTGGGGTTTGCGCCGCAGCCCTAAGCGTGGTAATCAGCAGCAGCAATACCGCGCCCAGCGTCAGCAGAAAAGCCAACAACAGCGAGTACAGTAAGTAGGAAAGGCGTTTCATGGCTCAGAAAGGCGGGGGCGGAAAGGGTTAGCGCGTAATCTTCAGCTCGGTGGCCTGCTCGTGGTTCTTCATGTCGGTCAGCACGATTTCCTCGCCCGGCTTCAGTCCCTGCAGCACCTGCACATAATCGAAGTTGGAACTGCCGAAACGCACCGTGCGGCGCGTGGCTTTGCCGTCGGCCACCACAAACACCAGCTGCTCGTGGCCGCCCTTGTAGAAGGGGCCGTTTTTCACCCGCGTTACGCCGCGGTGGGCGCGCGTCACCACAAACACATCGGCCCGCAGGTTGGGGCGTAGCGCGGCGTGGTTGTTCTCGTTCAGGGCCACGTAAAACGTCACCACGCCTTTGTCCACGGCGGGGCTAATGGTGCTAACGCGGCCGCGCAAATCGGTGCCATTCAGGCGCACCACCACGTCGTCGCCAACGTGCAGGGAATCGGCGTAGGTATCGGCAATGGTGCCGCGCACCCGAAACGCGCTTAAGTCGGCAATGCGGGCAATGACTTGTCCTTGATTTACCGTGGAGCCAATGTCCTCATTCACCCAGGTAAGCACGCCGGCCTGGTCGGCGCTGATGTTGGCCTGGCGCAGCTTGCCGGCCAACTCAGCAATGTTGCGCTCCTGAATCTGCATGGTGTAGCTAAGCTCCCGCTCGTCGGCCACGTTGGCCTGCCGCTGGTTGCGAATCTGGTCGTGGAGGCGCTGCAGTTCCAACTGGGCAATCTTGAGCGTCAGCTCGGCCTGCCGCACGCTTTCCTGGGTGCCGCTGCCAATTTTCAGCAGGTACTGCTCGTCGCGCAGGGCCGACTGCAGGCTGCGCACTTTCTCCTGCTGCACCTTTTCCTGCGACTGAAGGTCGTTCAGGCTGCGCTCCAGCGTGAGCTGCAATTGCGTGGATTTGTTGCGGTTTTGCAGCTGCTCGTCCTGCAGCTTGGCCAGGGAGCTGCTGGTCAGCTCGCGGTCCAGCTCCAGAATGGCCTGCCCCGGCTGCACCTTAGCTCCCACCGCCAGGTTCACCCGCCGAATGGTACTTTGAATGGGGCTGGTAATAACCGCCTCGCGGGCCGGAATAACCAGTCCCGTGGCGGTAAGAGAAGCTTCCACGTCGCCGGTTTCCACGGAGGCGGTCAGTAGTTCGTCGGCGCTAATGCTGGGGCGCAACACTCCCCGGAAGGCCCACAGCCCGGCCGCAACGGCCAGCAACGCGGCCACAGCAATCAGCCAGCGTTGGCGACGGCGCTTGGCCACAATGGCGGGGGATATAGCTCTGTCCATTTTCGTTCAGCTTGGGTACTTGTGCTAGGTGAAGTAGCCAAGACCAATGCCAAATGCACAATTCGCTTTATATCAAATAATTATCCGCGAACACATGCGCATCCCACGAGCAAAACCTGTCCATTTCTGGACACAGTGTTCGGTTGTATCTTGGCTTTTCAAACTGTTTTTGTAACAACAGAACCAGGGCTCGGAACAGCTTCAACGAACCACTCAATCGTTTTTCAAAACAAACCGCATATTTAGCATAATACTAAATATATTAGCACATATGAAAACCCACACCCTTCTTATTCAGGACGAAACGGCCACGGGCTCGGTGCTGCACCGGCTGGCCCTCGAAATCAGTCAGGAAACACTCACCGTGCGGGAGTTGATTGCCCAGCGGGTGCACCAGGAAGTAGCTGCTTACAACCAACGTTGCGAGGAGCATTACTTCGGCCTGGTGCAGCCTACCGATTCGGAGCGGACGCTAAACGGCTACCGCATGCGGCAGCGCAAACCTATTGACTTCGAAAAGCAGCTGTACCAGGCGCTGCAGGCGTTTCAGCAAAACGGCTACTTCATTCTGGTAAACGACCGGCAGGTGGAAACCCTAGACGAGCAAATATGGCTGGGCGAAGGCGCCACGGCCAGCTTTGTGAAGCTCACGCCGCTGGTTGGTGGCTAATATTGCTGGCTCAGCAACCGCTAAAACTTACCATTCCCGCTTACTCATTGTGCATCCTTTATGGAGAATACCGCAACTCCCATAACCTACCCTATTTTGAATGGTAGCTCTCCGGAGGCTGTTGAAATGCAGCCCATCCTGCAGGAAATCCTAACCCAAAGCGCACTTTACGATACCCAGTATTACGAACTCAAGCTGGCTGGTATTTCCACCTACCAAGCCATCGGGAATCCAACCCCAGCTTTCAAAGGACGTCTGGCTCTGGCCACGGCAGAAGCCATTCAGGCTAGTTGGGCACCCAATCAGCATACGCCGTACACGACGCGGGCTGTACTTGAAGCCCTGCTGCAACAACTGTTGCGCTCGGCCCTGGAATTAACGCCGGACCAGTTTACTCGTCTGTTCCACCTGTATGGCTTCGACTTCGAGAAGAAAGCAGGTGGCCTTGGCGGAGCATTTACGCGGGCCCCGATACTACTGAGCTTGGCCCAGGCAGAAAAATTCAAGAAGAAACACGGACTCAATGAGGAGCTGATGAACTACTTCACGCAGCTGTTAGAAGCCGCTAAAAAGTTTGATGCAGGCTACGGCACCACCACCATAGCCAAAATTCGCGCGAAGCTGGAAGGCATGCTGGAAGTAAAGGAAGCAGGTGCCCTACCTACCGTGCGCTTTCCCACTGGCGATGCATTGGGCCGAGAACTGAATGCTTTTGCAACTGCGCTTCCGGCCGGCACTGATGCCACTTTGCCGTGGCTGCAACTGCTGCAACTCTGGCAAAAGGCCAGCGGCGCCCAGCCCACCGCGAAGTTTAACAAGGAAGCAACGGCAGCAGTAAAAAACATCGGAGTCGAGCAGGTACAAGAGCAAGCTCAGCAGTGGCTCACGCTGCTAGTGGAACTCACAGTAGAAGTAAAGCACCGAAGCCACGAATACGGCAACGGCACCACGTACGATTACACTGAATACCACTTTCTGCACGAGCCAAGCTTGAACGCAGCCAAGGGCATGGTCTGGACGGTAGCGCCGCTAGCCGACAGCGGAATGCACCAGGCGTTGGCTGACTTGGCGGCCAAGTGTCACCAGAAAATTCCCGGCCAAGGTCCGCTTGCCGCCGGGCTTGGCAACGCTTGCCTGCTGGCCCTGTCGCAGGGCGGCTTGCCGGGCGTGGCCCACTTGTCGCGGCTGCGGCTGAAGGTGCGCCAAACCAATACGCAGGAGCTGATCGGCCGCTACATCGAGAAGGTTTCGCAGGAGTTGGGCGTAACGCCCGCCGAAATCGAGGACATGGCCGTGCCCGCCGGTGACCTCACCGACGGCCGTGCCGAATACCACTACGGCGACTACCGCGCCACCCTGCAGCTCCGCACTGGTAAAGCCGAGTTGCAGTGGCAGAAAGCCGGCAAAGACCTCAAAGCCGCGCCGGCCGCGCTCAAACAAAGCCACGCGGCCGAACTGAAAGAGCTCAAGTTCCAACAAACGCAGGCTCAGCAAACCTTCACCACCCAGCGCGACCGGCTCGACCGCAGTTTCGTGGAGGAGCGGCGCATGCCGTTTGCGTGGTTCCGGCAGTATTACCTGGAGCACGGGCTGATGAGCCAGTTGGTTAAACCGCTGATCTGGCGTTTTCATTACCCCGATGGCTCTTACCACGATGCCCTTTGGCTCGACGCGGCCTGGCGCGATGCCCACAGCCAGCCCATTCCCGGCCCCACCGACGACGCGCAAGTTCAGCTCTGGCATCCGGTGCTGGTTTCCACCGAGGCCGTGCTGGCGTGGCGCGAACTATTGGAACAGCACCAGCTGCGGCAGCCGCTGAAACAGGCCTACCGCGAAGTGTACCTGCTGACGCCGCCCGAGGAGCGCACCGGCACTTACAGCAACCGCATGGCGGCGCACATTCTCAAGCAGCACCAGTTCAACTCGCTGGCCAAGCTGCGCGGCTGGAAATACAGTTTGCTTGGGGCTTACGACAAAGGCTACGAGTCCGAATCGGCCAAGCTAAAGCTGCCGCGCCTGGGCTACCAGGCCGAGTTTTGGGTAAACGAGGTGAATGCCGACAACGCCTGGAACGACACCGGCATCTGGAACTACGTCAGCACCGACCAGGTCCGCTTCACCCGCACCACCGACTTCGACCCGATTCCCCTGCGCGAGGTGCCGCCGCTGGTGTTTAGTGAGGTGATGCGCGACGTGGACCTGTTTGTGGGCGTGGCCTCGGTTGGCAACGACCCGGCGTGGCAGGACAACGGCGGCCTACCCGCCTTCCGCGACTATTGGCACTCCTACTCTTTCGGCGAGCTGTCGGAAGTAGCCAAAACGCGCAAGGCGGTGCTGGAACGGCTGGTGCCGCGCCTGAAAATTGGCAAAGTGAGCGAGGTGCAGGACAAGTTTCTGGTGGTGCGCGGCAAGCTACGCAGCTACAAGATTCACCTCGGCAGCGGCAACATCCTGATGTCGCCGAACGACCAGTACCTGTGCATCGTGCCCGACAACAGCAAGCGCAACAACGCTCATGATGTGTTCCTGCCCTTCGAAGGCGACGCGGTGCTGTCCATCATCATCAGCAAAGCCCTGCTGCTAGCCGACGACGATAAGATAACCGACACGACCATTACCAGCCAGATTGGGCGCGGACGCTAGTTACGCCAATGCCTCATGAACGCATTTACAGGAAATGGACAGGAAATTATTGCCGGCTGGCGCCTTTACATGGACGAGGTTTCGAACGGGGTGTACCGCGTAAAAGTCGTGGACGCAGCCGGGTGGAAAGCCGAAACCACCGGTACCAATCCCCAGAGCTTATCGATTGGTGCGTACAATCCGCCCTGAATATCGACCAACAGATTAAAGCACGCTAAACCTCACACGAACGCGCCCCGCTTGCTCGGTAGCAGGCGGGGCGCGTTCAGGTTGGCGGGCGTTTCCGTTTGTTTACTTCCGCGTGCCGGCGTCTGCAATGCGCGTAGGCGTATCCTGGCCGCTCACAATGCTCTGCGAGCTGCGGGCAATGGCCTCGATAACGGCCGTCATGTTCTTCAAGTCCAGGCTTTCCACTTCGTCGTCCACGGAGTGGTAGAGCTTGTCAGTGGGAATGGGTGCGGTGCTGATGCTGTGCGCGGGCACGCCCAGGCGGGCTAGCGTGGCGTTGTCGGAGCGGTAGAACAGCTGCTGCTCGGGGTACGGGTCGGGCTCAAACTTGAACATGGTACCGGCCAGGTTGCGCTGCAGAATAGGTCCGAAATCCGATTTGTCGAAGCCCGTAATGAACGCCGCGTTCGGGCCGAACTTCGAGATTTTGCCAATCATTTCGATGTTGAACATGGCCGTGACTTTGGCCGGGTCCAGCTGCTTGGAGAAGTACTGGGAACCGAAGCCGCCGATTTCCTCGGCCGTAAAGGCCACGAACACCAGCGTGCGGGCGTTTTTCTTCTGCTTTTTAAAGTGCTCGGCCAGGGCTACCACGGCCGTGGTGCCGGAAGCATCATCGTCGGCGCCGTTGGCAATGGAGTCGCCGGCGGTGGGCGCCATAATGCCGATGTGGTCGTAGTGAGCCGAGAAAACGACCTGCTCGGCGGCGCGGTCTTTGTCGCGGCCGGGCAGCACGCCCACCACGTTGCGTATTTCTATTTGCTTAATGCTGGTGGCGGCCGTCAGCTCGTAGGTAGCGGCATCCGTAGGCGTGCTTGGCGCCAGCACTACGGCCACTGCATTGGCGGTAGGCCGCTCAGGATGGTACTGACTGCCGTGCCCAAAGCGGTGCGCTAGTGACTTGAAACGCTGAGCATGGGCCGGATCGAGCAAAATCAGGACGTTTTCCTTGCTGTACAGCAGCGGGCCTACTTCCTTCCGGAAATCAGCCTGCGGACCAATGGCCACTATGCGGGCGGCACCGGCTTGCCCGCTAACCCAGTTGGTTTGCTCTTGCCCGGAAATGACCACCACGTTTTCGGCAGCCACGGGCGTGCCGTTTAGGGTGGCGCGTACGCTGCTGTTTTTTACTTCGAAAACCGGAAACGTCTGCTCGAACGACGTCAAACCGGTCATCGGCTGCAGCCCAATGCGCTTAAACTCGCCGGCCAGAAAAGCGGCAGCCTCGTTGGCGCCCGTATTCAAGGCCCGGCCGCGCATCTTGTCGTCGGCCAGGGTCTTCTCTACGCGCTCCACCGTGGCGGCAGAAATCTTGACTTTAGCAGGCTTGCCCGCCTTTTGTTGCCCGTGGGCCAGTTGCGCTGCTCCCAGCAAAGCCAGGCCGAAAAAGAGTCCTTTCATACCGCAAAGTAGCTTTGCCACGCACTTGCGCTGCACGGGGCCTTGTCTCTTCCGCGTATCAATCTGATCTGCAAGCGGTTCAATTACTGAAGCTGCCGCCGGGGCTCCGCGTCCGTAAGTGCTTTACTTTGCCGCACCAACTGCGCCCTTCTGCCATGCCCGACGCCACGCCTTCCAGCCTCTACCGCCCTTCCCTTAGCCTGCTCACCGACCTCTACCAGCTCACCATGGCCTACGGCTACTGGCGCAAGGGCATGCAGGACCGCGAGGCCGTGTTTCACCTGTACTTCCGCAAGCCGCCCTTTGCCGGCGGGTACGCCGTGTGCGCCGGCTTGGCCTACGCCGTGGATTGGCTGGAAAACCTGCGCTTTACCGATGAAGACCTGACGTATTTGCGCAGTTTGCACGGCCAGAAAGGCGGCCGCCTCTTCGAGGAAGGCTTTTTGGACTACCTGCGCGACCTGCGCTTCTCCTGCGACGTGGACGCCATTCCCGAGGGCACCGTGGTGTTTGCCAACGAGCCGCTGATTCGCGTGCGGGGTCCGTTGCTGCAGGCCCAGCTGGTGGAAACGGCGCTGCTCACGCTGGTAAACTTTCAGACGCTAATAGCCACCAAAGCGGCCCGCATCCGCGAAGCCGTGGGCCCCGACGACCAAATTCTGGAGTTCGGCCTGCGCCGCGCCCAGGGTTTCGACGGCGGCCTTTCCGCCACCCGCGCCGCGTATCTGGGTGGTGCCGATGGCACCTCGAACGTACTGGCCGGGCAGCAATTTGGCATTCCGGTGCGCGGCACCCACGCGCACAGCTGGGTTATGGCGTTTGAGGGCGAGGAAGAAGCCTTTGAAGCCTACGCCGATGCGTTTCCTGACGACTCGGTGTTCCTCGTGGATACCTACGACACGCTGGAAGGTGTGCGTAATGCCATAAAAGTGGCCCGGCACCTGCGCGCCAGCGGCCACGAGCTGGGCGGCATCCGCCTCGACTCCGGCGACCTTACCTACCTCAGCCGCGAAGCCCGCCGCCTGCTCGACGATGCTGGTTTTCCCGCGGTACGCATCGTGGCCAGCAACGACCTCGAAGAGCAGCTCGTAACCGCCCTCAAGCTCGAAGGCGCCCGCATCGATACCTGGGGCATCGGCACCAAGCTGGTAACGGCCTACGACCAACCGGCCCTAGGCGGCGTGTACAAGCTGGCCGCCCTGCAACGCGCCGACGGCAGCGGCTGGGATTACACCGTGAAAATCTCGGAGCAGCTGGCCAAAACCAGCATCCCCGGCGTGCTACAAGTGCGCCGCTTTTTCAACGAAGAAGGCAAACCCGTGGCCGACATGCTCTACAACACCGCCGAGCCCCTGCCCGAGCAGCTGACCATTGTGGACCCGCTGGACCCCACGCGCCGCCGGCCGGTGAAATCGGCGCAGTACCGCGAGCTGCTGGAGCCGGTGTTCCGGCAAGGTCAGCGCGTACTGGACCTGCCCACGCTGGAAGAGAGTCGGCAGAAAGCCCGGCAGGAAGTCACTTCGCTCGACCCCGGCACCCGGCGTTTCCTGAACCCGCACACCTACCCCGTGGGCCTGGAAAAGAGCCTGCACGATTTCCGCACGCAGCTGATTCTGGACAAACGGCCACAACGGCCGGCGTAAGTAGAAACGGGGCAAAAGCTTAACCCAACTTAATTATGCCAAGCCAGAAGATTCGTCTTATGCTTGTTCTGAGCGCACTGCTAATCACGGCTACCAACTGCCAGCAAAGATTGAATGCGACCGAGCCTGCTCATTCGACTAAATGGCTTCTTGGCTCTACCAGAGACACCAATGCGGTACTGGTGCAGGGCACAATGCTTCGCAACCATACAGAGCTTATGCGAGGAGTCCAAGCTGTATTTAGCCGAGTGCTGCCTGATAAAACTTTGGAGCGAATCGGCGACAAATCTATGCCCAGAAAGGGGGGTTATCAGGTTCGGTTAGCCGCCAATCAAACCTATCTGGTATACCTCATTTGCAAGAAAGAGCAGATGAGGTTGTCGGCGGAGGAAATATTCGTTTCTCGAAAGCATCTAGACTCCTCTTGGACAAAAAACTTTCACCTGCCGTATTATGACACGATTATGACGGGGTCGTGTTTTACAGAAGGCCACACAAAGTCTTCCTTTCGGCTACTAAAAAATCCAAAGCCAAAGCGCCGCTGACTATGCAGTCAGCGGCGCTTTGGCTTTTGCTCAGGCTGCGTTTAAATATCGTAACGCAACTCGCCCGCACCCACTCTCAGCGTAATAGTCGGCTCGGCGATGATGCGGCCGGCCACCTGCGCGTCATACCCTTTGGCGGTCAGTTCAGCAGCTACGGCTTCGGCTTTATCGGCGTCCGTTACCAGCAGCATGCCGTTGCCCATGTTCCAGTACAGGTAAGCATCGGTGGGGCTGATGCCGCCCAACTCAGCCAGCTGCGCCATGGCGGGCAGCGGCTCAAAGAGGTTGTCCAGCTCGGCGCCCACGCCGTTTTTCAGCACGCGCTTGAAGTTATCGGCCACGCCGCCGCCGGTGATGTGCGCGGCGGCGTGCAGGGGCAGGCCCGCATCGAGCACCGCGGTTACGCCGGGCGCGAAAATGAGCGAGGGCGCCAGCATCACGTCGCCCCAGGTCGGGCCCATCACGTCGGCATCGGCGCCGGTGTAGGGCGCGATGTGCCAGTTCTCCCCGAAGGCTTTGGTGAGTACGCGGCGGGCCAGGGAGTAGCCGTTCGAACGGAAAGAGGGCGAGCGAAGCGCCACCACGGCTTGCCCGGCGCGCACGTTAGCTCCGCTCAAAGGGCGCTCCAGGCTGGGGTGCAGCACGCCCACGGCGGTAGAGCACCAGTTGAAGTTCATGCGGGCGCCGGGGTAGCCGCCAATGCGGTTGCCCAGCTCGGCAATTTCGCCGCCGGTCACGGCAATCTGGCTGAACTGCGCCGCATCGTGCAGGCCGCGCATGAGCTCGTCCACCACCTCGTAGTTCAGCGTGTTCACGTCGATGATGTTCGACAGGTTCGTGGGGATGAAACCAGCAACTATTAAGTCGTCGGCTACCATGGCAATGAGGTCGTAGCCCAGCGTGTCGTAGCGGTCCACGCGTTCAGCCACTTCTATTTTGGTACCGATGCCGTCGGAGCCGATGCCGAGGCGTTCGTTGCCAAAGCGCACTTCGTTGGAGAAGCCGCCTTCCAAGTCCTGCGCCGGCTCGCCGGGCTTACCGGCGCGGGTGGCGAAGGTTTTCTTGGCCCAGTTGTAGGCGCAGCGCGAGGCGGCGTTGCCTTCTTCAATGGAGTAGCCGGCGGTTTCTTTGAGGTTGGAAGCGGCGGTAGTCTGGCTCATGCGGGAGTAGTGAACGAAACTCCCCTCCTCAGATGAGGAAGGGACGCCACCGCTTTAGCGGGGGCTGGGGTGGTTGACAATCGTTGCTGATGTTGTTTGGCTTGGGCGACGGCGGATGATTGAAGTTACTATATCCAGCGGCGCGGACGCTGGTCAACCACCCCCGCTTTGCCTGCGGCAAAGCATCCCCTCCTCGTCTGAGGAGGGGAGCTTGACGTTCTTAATGCTCCGTGGGTGCCGGGGCTTTGGCGCTGACCGACGTTTCCGTGGGCCGGTCCTCTTTCTTTTCCCGGTGGCTGGTGCGTTCTTCCTGAATGTGGCGCAGGTACTTGGTTACGTCGCCGGTGGGGTACTGGCCCGAGAAGCAGGCGAAGCAGCTGCCGCCGTGGCCTTTGTCGGCGGCGAAAAGCTCCTGCAAATCGGCCAAATCCTGGTAGATGACGCGGTCAGCTTCGATGTAGCGGCAGATTTCTTCTTCGGTGTAGTTGGCCGCAATCAGCTCGGTGCTCATGGCCATATCAATGCCGTAGATGCAGGGCGAAATAATGGGCGGCGCGCTGCTGATAAAGTACACCTCCTTGGCCCCGGCTTCGCGCAAAATGCGCACGATGCGCCGCGAAGTGGTGCCGCGCACAATGCTGTCGTCGACCACGGCCACTTTTTTGCCCTCTACAAACTCCCGAATGGGGTTCAGCTTCTTCTTCACCACATCTTCGCGCCCGGCCTGGCTGCTCACGATGAACGAGCGGCCCATGTGGTTGTTCTTCACCAAAGCGCGGCGGTACGGCACGCCAATGGCTTCGGCCAGCCCAGAGGCAGCAAAGTAGCCGGAGCTGGGCACGTCAATCACCATATCCGGCTCGATGCCCGACTCGATGACTTTGCGGGCAAGCATTTTGCCCAGGCGCACCCGCTCGCGGGCTACCAGGCGGCCGTGAATCACGGAGTCTTCGCGGGCGAAGTAAATCTGCTCGAACACGCAGAACGCTTTGGGTTTGGCGTAGGCGTTCTTGAAGTGCACGTTGAAATCCTTGTCGATGAACACCGCCTGCCCGGGGCCGATGTCCTGCACGAACTCAAAATCGAGATAGTCGAAGCAGGTGCTTTCGGAGGTGAAGGCGAAAACCGGTCCGTCGGGCGTGTCGCGGCGGCCCATGACGAGCGGACGGATGCCGTTGGGGTCGTTGAAGGCCAGCAGGCCGTGCCCGGCAATGACGGTGATGGTAGCGTAGGCACCTTTCACCAGCTCCTGGGTCGTCTCCACCGCATCGAAAATATCCACCACCGACAACGCATCGAGATTTTTCAGGCGCAGCTCCGAGGCGAAGGTGTACATGATCAGCTCCAGGTCGTTGCTGGTCTTGGGCAGCACGTGGTACTTCTCGTGCAGGCGCTTGGCGGCCTGGCGGAAGTTAATGACGTTGCCGTTGTGCACCATGGACAACCCGAAGGGGTAGCTGGTGGTGAAGGGCTGGGCCAGCTCGGCGTCGTTCGAGCCCTGCGTGGTGTAGCGCACGTGCCCGATGCCGATGTTGCCCTTCAGCTTCTTCAGATGCTTGGGCTTAAACACATCGTTGATGAGCCCGTTGCCCTTGTGCAGGTGAAAATTATCGTCGAAGGTGGCAATACCGGCGGCGTCCTGCCCGCGGTGCTGCAGGGCCGTGAGGCCGATTACGATGTCGCCAACGACGTCATCTGGGCCAAAAAAACCAACGATTCCGCACATATCAAGTTGTCAGTTGCCAGTTGTCGGTTATCAGGCCGACGGGAGCTGGGGTACTAGGGAAGGGAAAAGGGCAGGCTACTGCGGAAGGGCTGTAGCGGTGGAAGCAGGAGTTTGAGGGTGCAGCTCGCCGCGAATGAGGCGGGCCAGGGTATCGGCGTAAAAGCGGTGCTCCACGGCAAGGCCGCGACGCTCCACATCGGCTAAGGACTGGGCGCCGCGCAGGTCCACGGGCGCTTGGGCCAGCACGGGGCCGGTGTCAAGGCCCTCGTCAACAAGATGCACCGTGATTTTTGTTTCGGGTAGGCGGTTTTCCCAGGCCCACTCGTAAGCGTGCAGGCCTTGATGCTGGTGCGTATCGGCGGGGTGAATGTTAAGGATGCGCCCTGCAAAAGCCCGGATGAACGTGGGCGAGAGGATGCGCATGTAGCCGGCCAGAACGATGTAGTCGGGCTGAAACTCCTGCAACTTGGCCACCACCTCGGCATCGAACTCGCTGCGCTTGCGCCCGCGCGAATCGATGCTGGCCGTGGCAAAGCCCAGCTCAGCCGCCGCCGCCAGGCCCGGCGCTTCGGGAATATTGCTGAACACCACCGCTACCTCGGCTAGGCCCTGCAGCACACCCGCGCGCACTTCGCGCGCCAGCGCCAGCATGTTGGAGCCGCGCCCCGACAGCAAAATGGCCAGCCGTGCCGGCCGCCGGGTGGTGGCCGCCTCAGACAAGCTGCGGGGCCGGCCGTTGGCCGATATCGGTTCGGTAATACGCATCCTGAAACGTGATTTTTTTGACCTCGGCGTAGGTTTTCTCCACGGCTGTTTCCAGATCGGGCCCACTAGATACCACCGTTAGCACGCGGCCCCCGCCGGTCACCAATAACCCAGCGGGCCCCGGCCGCGTGCCCCCCTGAAACACCAAGGTGCCCGGGGATACGGTGTCGATACCTTCAATAACAAACCCGGTCGGAAACTCCGCCGCCGGGTACCCGCCCGAAGCCAACACCACGCCCACAAACGCCCCGTGCTTCTGGCGCACGCCCACCTCGGCCAAACGGCCATCCAGCGCGGTGGTAATCAATTCCACCAAGCTGCTTTCCATAGAGGCCAGCAGCACCTGCGCTTCCGGGTCGCCGAGGCGCACGTTGTATTCCAGCAGCTTCGGGCCCGAGGGCGTGAGCATGATGCCGAAATACAGAAAGCCCATAAACGGCAGCCCTTCGGTGCGCAGCCCGTTCAGCGTGGGCTCGATGATAACCTCCCGAATGAGGGCCAGCACGTTGTCGTCGGCGAAGGGCACCGGGCAATAGGCGCCCATGCCGCCGGTATTCGGGCCCTGGTCGCCGGCATGCAGCTGCTTGTGGTCCTGCGACGGAGCCAGCAGCCGCATGGTGTTGCCGTCGGTAATGCCGATGATGCTGATTTCGGGGCCGGTGAGCTTTTCCTCCACCAGGAAAGAATACCACTCGTGGCCAGCCGGGGCCAGCGCCTGCATTTCCCGCAGGGCGGCGTCGAACTCCGCTACCGAGGAGCACACCCACACCCCTTTGCCAGCGGCCAGTCCGTCGTATTTCAGCACTACTTGCCCGCCTTGCTCGGCCGCTGCCGCACGCGCCTGGTCGAGCTGGTCGGAGCGGAACGTCCAGGCCCGACCCGTGGCCACGCCGTGGCGGCGCATGAAGTTCTTCGACCACACTTTGGAGCTTTCCAGCACCGCGGCGGCCTTGCGCGGACCAAACACGCGGATGTCGGTGTCGGCAAAGAAATCAGCCACGCCGGCGGCCAGCGGGGCCTCGGGGCCGACCACGATGAGCTTCACTTCGTGCTCTTGGCAGAACTGCTGGATGGCCGGAAAATCGGTAGCGCTGATACCGGGCACCGAGCCCGGAATGCCGGCGTTGCCAGGCAACACGTGCACGCGGGCACCGTCCTGGGTGAGCTTCCAGGCCAGGGCATGCTCACGGGCGCCGCTGCCGAGCAGCACGAGGTTGGTCTTAGAAGTTGCCAAGGGTGGATTGTAATTCAGGTTGAGAAGTAGCGGCCGGCACCGGGCCCAAATAGCGGCCGAAGCAGGCCGCCTCTTCGCGCCCCACGTAGCGGCCGTAATTGGGAATGCGCCGGTAGCCGCGCTTTTGGTAAAAGCTGCACGCTTCCGTGTTGCTGGTACGGGTTTCGAGCCACAGCTCGGCGTAGCCCGCCTGCCAAGCCGCCGCCTCCAGCCCGGCCAGCACCGCCCGCCCGATGCCCTGGCCGGGGTACTTGGCGTACATGCGCTTTACCTCACCGATGCTGTCCGAAATGGGCCGCACCGCGCCGCAGCCCACGGCTTCGTCGTCGTTGCACACCAGCAGGAACACGTGCTTGGGGTCGTGCGGCTGCCAGTCCTGAAACGAGGCGCGGCCGTCGCTGCCGAAGCGCGTGTCCAGGTCAGCCGACAAGGCGTCGATGAGCGGCCGGGCTTCCGGGGCGTCGGGGTGCGAGGCGACGAGGTACAGGGACTGGGGCATCAGGCTTCGCGTATGGTCAGTGAGTGGGCTTCGATTACTGAATTATCAGCGGCGGGCTTACCGCAGCGCAGTCTTACCGGTTCTGGGTTTATCCGTTCAGCTGCTCCACCGGGGCGTCCTGCATGTAGCCGGCCTTCACTAGGTTCTGCACCAGGCGAGCAGGCACGTTCACGTCAGCTTCGGCGGCGCCGGCCAGGGGCTGCCCGGTGATGCGCTGGTAGATGTCGAGGTAGCGGCGGGTGGCTTCGGCGGTTACTTCCGGCGTCAGGCGAGTGGGGTAGTTGCCGTCGACTTTGTGGGCAATCAGCCACTGGCGGATGTACTCCTTGTCCATCTGGGCGGCGCCTTCGGGGTTGCGGGCGTAGTCGGCCGCGTCCCAGAAGCGCGAGGAGTCGGGCGTGTGGATTTCGTCGATGAGAATCAGCTCCCCGTTCAGCAGGCCGAACTCGTACTTGGTGTCGACTAGGATGATGCCGCGCTCGGCCATCCACGCCGAAGCGAAGTTGAACAGTTGCAGCGCGATGACACGCATCTGCTCGTAGAGTTCAGCCGATACCCAGCCCTCCGCCACGAGGTTTTCCGGCGTGATTTCGCGGTCCGACTCTTCCTTGGTCGTCGGCGTTACAATGGGTTCGGGGAAACGCTGGTGCTTGGTCAGCCCATCGGGTACGGTCACGCCCGAGAAGCTGCGCTGCCCCTGCAGGTAGCCGCGCAGCATGGAGCCGGTGAGGTAGCCGCGCACCACCATTTCCACGCGAATCGGCTCGGCTTCCTTCACCAGCATGGCGTTCGGGTCGACCACGCGGATGACGTGGTTGGGCACGATGTGCCGGGTCTTCTCGAACCAGAAGTCGGCCAGGCCGTTGAGCACGGCGCCTTTGTAGGGAATAGCGGTTTCCAGCACCGAGTCGAAGGCCGAGAGGCGGTCCGTCACGACGATAAGCCGCTCGCCCGAGGGGACGCGAAACGAGTCGCGGACTTTGCCGCGGTGCAGCAGCTCGAGCTGGGTCGTGTTGAATTGCGGGAGCGTGTTCATACGGGAACCTCACCCCCCGGCCCCCTCTCCCGTGGAGAGGGGGCCGGGTGGCTTATCGTTAGGCGTTAGGGTTTACGGTTCGAGGCGTTGCGTGAAGTTCATCTTCGATGCGGCGGAGCACGGCCGGCAGGCCGTGCAGAACTTCGTCGTTGGTAAAGCGAATGACGCGGTAACCTTTGCGAGCTAGCTCATCGGTGCGGCTGGTGTCGTAGGCAGCTTGTTCAGGCTGGGCGTGCACGGCCCCGTCGACTTCCACTACCAACTGTTTTTCGGCGCAGAAGAAATCGACGATAAAGGAGTCGATGGCGTGCTGGCGACGGAACTTCACGCCGCCAACTTTCTGGCCGCGCAGGGCTTGCCAAAGAGCGTCTTCGGCCTGGGTAGGGTCGTGGCGCATATCGCGCGCCACCGCTTTCACTACCTCCCAACGTTTGGCCGACGTGGTAAAGACATCGTCGTGTAGGGTGTGGGGCCGTTCAACCCCACCCCCGGCCCCTCCCCCGTAGGGAGGGGTGCGTTCTGCAGTAGCGTCCAGCGTACCCTTATCCTCGGCTGGCGTCTGGCTCCCCCTCCCTACGGGGGAGGGGGCCGGGGGGTGGGGTCTGCGGCTCTGGCTGATGTGCTCCACGATGTTGCGGAACAGCTTCAGCCCGTCGCCTTCCTCCGACACCGTGGGGTCGAGGCGCTTGCGCCGGGCCCAGTCGGGGTGGTTGTAGAGCGAAAGGAAGGCCTCGGGGTGCGGCATCAGGCCGAACACGTGGCCGGTGGTGTCGGTCAGGCCGGCGCAGTTCAGCTCCGCCCCGTTGGGGTTGTGCGGGTACAACTCGGTTTCGCAACCCGTGGCGTCGCAGTAGGTCAGGCAGTTCAGGCCTTCGGCCAGGATGCGGCTTCGGATCTGCTCGTCGCGGATAACCAGCCGGCCTTCGCCGTGGCGCACGGGCACTTCCAGCGAAGTCAGGCCTTTCAGGAAGGGCGAGCGGTTATTGGGGTTCACCGCCAGGCGCACCCACCGGTCTTCGTAGCGGCCCGAGGCGTTGTGGGTCAGGGTTACTTCGCGCTCCTGCTGGCCGGCAAAATCGGGCAAGAGGCCCATCTTCACCAGCATCTGGAAGCCGTTGCAGATGCCCACCACGTAGCCGCCGGCCTCGATAAAGGCGCGCAGCTCTTCGAGCAGCGTGCGGCCCGAAGGCAGCTTGCGGAAGCGCACCTTGTTGGCCATGACCACGCCCGAGCCCAAATCGTCGCCGAAGGAAAAGCCGCCGGGGAAGTTGAGCACGTCGTAGTCGTGGATGCTGGTTTCACCGCTGAGCACCTGATTGAAGTGCACGATGGTGGCCGCGCCGCCCGCTAGGCGGTAGGCGGCGGCCAGCTCTTCTTCGCAGTTGATGCCAAAGCCGGTCAGGACCAGGGCGTGGACCGAATGGGTCGTTGCAGTCAGTTCGTTCATCGTCTCCACCTCCTAAGCGTGCAGGGTTAGTTCTTCGCCGGCCATCACGCGATTTACCGGGCCGTTCGACCAGGCTTCGCGCAGGTCCGCGGTAGCGGCGTCCACCACCGTTTGGTCCTGGTGCCGAATCACCAGTCTGCCGCCGTCCGTCACCACGCCGAGGCGGGTGGCGCGGCCGGCCAGCAGGGCTTCAAAAGCTACCACGTCTTCCGGGGCCACGGTGGCCACGAAGCGCGAGTGGCTTTCCGAGAACAGCCCCGTGAGGGCCGGCAGTTCGCCTTCCAGGGTCAGCTCGGCGCCCAGGTTGTCGTCGCCGAACAGGCTTTCGGCCACGGCAACGGCCAGGCCGCCGTCGGATAGGTCGTGGCAGGACAGAATCAGGTTCTGCTCGTGGGCCTCCCCTACTTTCTGGTACAGGTCCTTGGCCTCGGCGGGGCGCACGCGGGGCACGTTCTGGCCCAGCTCCCCGAAGAGGTGGTACAGCTCCGAGCCGCCCAGCTCGTCGTAAGTGTCGCCGAGCAGGTACACCACGTCGCCGGGGGCCTTGAAGTCGGAGGTGACGGCGCGGCGCACGTCGGGCATCAGGGCGGTCATCGAATACAGCACCGTGGGCGGCACCGAAATCTTCTGCCCGTCGGCCTTGAAGTCGTTTTTCATCGAGTCCTTGCCTGAGGTCAGCGGAATGTGGTAGGCCACGCACATGTCGCGCAGGGCCTCGCAGAGCTGCACCAAGGCCGCCAGCTTCTGCTTGCCGTCGGGGTTGGTGACGGGGTCGTACACCGAGTCGGGCACGCAGAAATTGTCGTTAACCGACCAGAAAATCCCGTCGCCGGGCGTCAGGTTGGGCAGCTTGCCGCCCACCGACACGATCTGGCGCACGGCCTCGTCGAAGGCGCCGGCCGACATCTGGTAAGGGTCGATGTCGCCGTAGCGCGGCAGGATGCCGTTGCTCACCGCCACGCCTTCCCACGACTCGAAGTTGAACTGCACCACCGCCGCGTCCTGCGGCGCCTGCCCGGTGCGGCCCATCAAAGGCTTCACAACGGTGCGGCCTTTCACCTCGTGGTCGTACTGCCGGATTACCGCCTCGCGGGAGCAGATGTTGAGCGCGCCGAGCAGCTTGATCAGCAGGTCAGTGGCGTCGAGCGAAGCGGGCAGCTTGGGTTCGTGCAAAGTCGGCAGCTGCCACTCGGCGTCGAGCACCTTGCGGGGCACGCCTTCGTGCAGGAATTCCAGCGACAGGGAAGCCACCGGCTGCCCGTCGAAGGTCACGTCCAGTCGGCCGTTGTCGGTAAACTCGCCGATGTCCGACAGCTCTACTTCCATGTCGGCGGCCAGGGCGTTCAGCTCGGCCAGCTTCGCGGGCTCCACCACCAAGGTAAACCGCTCCTGCGACTCGGAAAGGAAAATCTCCCAGGGACGCAGGCCAGGGTATTTCAGCGGCACTTTTTCCAGCTCCACCGTGGCGCCGCCGCTGATGCCGGCCAGCTCGCCCACCGACGAGGACAAACCGCCCGCGCCGTTGTCGGTGCTGCACTTAATCAGGCCGCGGCGCGTGGCCAGCAGCAGGAAATCCATGGCCAGCTTCTGGGTAATGGGCGAGCCGATCTGCACGGCCGTGGCCGGCGCGGCTTCGTCCAGCTCGATGCTCGAAAACGTGGCGCCGTGGATGCCGTCCTTGCCCACCCGGCCGCCGGCCATGATGATCCGGTCACCCGCGTCGATGTTCTTTTCCCAGGCATCCTGTCCGGCCAGCTGCATGGGCAGCACGGCGCCGGTGCCGCAGTACACCAACGGCTTGCCGCGGTAGCGCTCATCGAACACGATGGCGCCGTTCACCGTCGGTACGCCCGACTTGTTGCCGCCGTCCTCGATTCCCTTGCGCACGCCCTCGAACACCCGGCGCGGGTGCAGCTGCCCGGTCAGCAGCGGCCCGGCCCAGTTCGGCGGACCGAAGCAAAGCACGTTGGTGTTGAACAGCAGCCGCGCGCCACCGATGCCAGTAGCCAGCGGGTCGCGGTTGTTGCCCAGGATGCCGGTAATGGCGCCGCCGTAGGGGTCGATGGCCGAGGGCGAGTTGTGGGTTTCGACCTTCCAGACGAACAACGAATCCTTGTTGATGCGCACCGCGCCGGCGTTGTCCGAAAATACTTTGATGAGCCAGTCGTTGCCGTTCGCGCGCAGGAGCCGGTCGACCTCCGACGTGGCTCCTTTGATATAGGTCTTGAATAGCCCGTCAACTTCCTTCTCCTCGCCCGTGACGGCGTTGCGGTAGCGGATGACGGCCGCAAATTCCTTGTGCTTGCAGTGCTCCGACCAGGTTTGGGCCAGGATTTCCAGTTCGCAGTCCGTGGGGTCGGGCGTGAGGCCGGCTTCGGCGCGGCTGATCTGCGTTTCGCGGGAATAGAAATGGTCCCGAATGGCACGCATTTCCTCCAGGTTCAGCGCGTACACGTTTTCCTTCGAGAGCTGCATCAGTTCCTCGTCGGTCAGGTGCTCCAGGCGGATGGTGTGCGTGGTCGAATCGGCGCCGCCGCCGGGCTGCGGGGTGAAGTCGCGAATACCCTGGGCGGTGTGGCCCACCACGAAGCGGTTGATGAGCTTGTTACCCAGCAGCTCTTCGGCCAAACGGCGCAGATCGACTTCCGGCAGTTCGTTTTCCAACAAATACAGGCGCTTGCTGAAGATGTGTTGGGTGCGGATATCCAGGTCCAGGCCCAGGAAGTCCTGCAGCGCGTTCTGAGCGGAGGTGCCTTCGTCGTCGGTCACGCCGGGGCCTTTCGCTACGAGGATGTAGCTTTTGAATTCCGGCGCCACGGCCCACTGGTCCAGCGCGGCGTCGTTGAGCAGCGGGTCCTGCAGGCACTGAGCGGCGAAGCTTTCGAGCTGCTCCGAAGTCAGCGGGTAGCGCACGGTGTACACGGCACTGGTTTGTACGCGGCCGGTGTGCAGGTGCAGATGGCGCCGGGCAGCTTCGGCCACGCGGGCGCCTTCGCCGTCGTGCTGACCAGGGCGCGGAATCAGTTGGATGGTATGCGAAGCGAGGTTTTCCAAAGCTCAGAGAGGGAGTGGCATGTAGCGCGAACTTTTAGTTCGCGTATCGTTGAACGACGGACGTTCGGAAGCTTGAGGTTCTGCGAAACGCTCACTAAAAGTTTGCGCTACAAACCCCAAGAATGCGGTAAGCCGCCCCGGGCCCGACAAACGGGCCGCAAGGCGGCTTACAGAATGATGCGGAGCAGAGTCCGCGGCAGTATGCAGGGAGGCAAGAGATTCGGCGGCACCGGCTGCACCTTCGTGCAATAATGTTCGGTGCTCCGCCAAATCAGTTATTCCGGCGTTGGGCAGTGGTTGCGACCAGGTTCTGAGGCGCTGCTGCCGCTCGGCAAGACCTTCTTCAATTTCGATCCGCTGTGCATCCAACCGGTGCCCCTCGGCCACGCTCAGCAGCATGTCGAGGCGCCACATGCTGTCGAACTTAGCCTGGGGGCGAAGCCGAATCAGCTCAGGGGTGGAATGGAGAGTACTTCGTTGCACAGGGTCAAGAAGGAGATACAAAGGAACGACAACCGCCGCCCTTACGCAAGCGCCGGCACCGCATCGGGCCGACTTCCGGGCTTCACCGCGGGCAGGCCCTTGGCGCACAACGGACAAGTTTCGGGCTGGTAGGTGGCGGCCTGAACCGGTAACAACGCAAACAGGGGGAAGTCTAGTTCGTGCCGGCCACCGGTGCGGTCGATCAGGCAAGCCACGCCCATCACTTCCACGCCCATTTGGCGTAGCACGGTAGCCACTTCCAGCGTCGATTTTCCGGTGGTTACCACGTCTTCGGCAATGATGACTTTCTCGCCGGGGCTCAGCGTGAAGCCGCGGCGCAGCACCATTTTCGTGTCGGCGTCGCGCTCGGTGAAGAGCGAAGGCGTGCCCAACTGCCGGGCCAGCTCGTAGCTGACTACCACGCCGCCCATGGCCGGGCCCACCACCACATCGGGCTGCAGGCCGGCTTCCTTAATTAAGCGGGCCAGCTCGGCCAGCGCCGGGGCCGCCAGCTCAGGACGGCGCAGAAAACGGGCGCACTGCACGTAAGTATCGGAGTGCAGGCCGGACGACAGGCGGAAATGGCCGCTGAGCAGGGCATCTTCGCCGCGCAGCTGTTGCTCAAACTGCGTCTGAAACGCGCTCGGTGCGTAGGGCATTGATTTGTTGGGTTAGGTCGCGGGCAGCGGCGCCGGGGTCGACGGCCTGCCAGATGCTGCGGGAAGTATTGATGAGCAGGCCGAGGCCGTCGGAAGGGCGGCAGCCGGCGCGCACGGTGGCGGCTAAGTCGCCGCCCTGGGCACCCACGCCGGGCACCAGAAACCACAGCTCGGGGCAGCGCTGGCGCAGGTGGGCCAGGGCTTCGGAGTTAGTGGCACCTACTACCAGACCTAAACCGGAATGCTCGGAACTGAGCTGCTGCACCACATCGGCCGAAAAGTCACTAACGGTGCCGCCGCGTACCAGCTCCTCGTCTTGCCAGGAGTGCGCGGGCTTGTTCGACGTTTTGGCCAGTACGAACACGGCTTTATCCGGCCGGGCAAAGGGCAAAATGGCGTCGTCGCCCATGTAGGGATTTACCGTCACGCCATCGGCGCCGATTACGTCGTAGGCGAAGGCGGCGTAGCGGTCGGCGGTGTTGGCAATGTCGCCGAACTTGCCGTCGAGAATCATCGGCACGTCGGCCGGAATCCACTCGCGCAGGCGCTGCAGCAAAGTCACCCCGTCGGGGCGGGCGAGGAAGAAGGCCAGGTTGGGCTTGAAAGCGGCGGCAAATTCGGCGGTTTGCAGCACCACGCCGTGCAGGCGGGCGGCCACTTCGGTTTCGGAAGTGCCCACCGGGTCGAGACCCACGCAGAGCAGGGAGCCGGACGATTGGGCGCGGCGAATCAGCTGTTCCATGCTTCGGTGGGGTTTGAGGTAAGTGAGGTAGCTTCTTCCCATTCGGCCGCGAGGCGCGGCGTGAGGCCGGGCTCCAGCCATTCGCCGGTGGCTACCTGCACGGCCGCAGCGCCGCAACGCAGGTACTCGCTCACGTGATTGGCCGTGAAAATGCCCCCGGTACCGATGATGGGCAAGGTAATTTTTTCGTCATGGGCCAGCTCGTACACGCAGCGCAGCGCAATGGGCCGCAGCGCTTCACCCGACAGCCCGCCGAGCAGTGGTTCGCCGTTTTCGGGAATGTGCAGGGCTTTCAGGGTGTTGGCTGCGGCAAGCGCCGAGGCTCCGCCGTCCTGCGCGCCCAGCGCAAGGGCCCGCACATGGTCGGGCCAGGGCGGTAGTTTCACGAGCACGGCGGCTTGGTCGCCCAGCTCGGTGCGCACGGCTTCGGTTACGTCGCGCACGAAGCGCGGCGTGATATCGAAGCCGTTTTGGGTGGTAGCGGTGCTGATGTATACTTCAACTCCGGCTATCTGTCCAGCAGCTTCGCGGGCCAGGTAGCGGGCTATTTTTCGGAATCCGGGAATACCGGGCGCGGTAATGCTTACCAGCACCGGCACGGCGTAGCGCCGCAGGCGCGGCAGCTGCTCCTGCACCAGTTGCTCGGCACCGTCGGTGCGGCGGTCGGTGGTGTTCAGGAGCGAGGCATCGGCCACGCGAATAACGCCGTCGCCACGGCCGCCGGGGCGGGGCTCCATGATGACGGTTTTGGTGAAAATGGCGCCCAGGCGTTCGTAGCCGAAGCCATCGGGCAGGTGCCAGGGCGCAGCGGCCAGGCACACGGGGTTTTGCAGAATGAGGGAGGGTCCGAGTTGCATAAAGGGGAAGGATTTCGGGTCCTCGATTGGTTGAATGAAACTTCCCTACTTGTTAAAGGCAGGGAGGCTTTGGCCAAAGCCAAAATGGAAAAGTTGTTCGTTAGCTCCGCTGACCTGCAGTTGCCGATGCGGAAACGAGAGCGTAGACGTGGGTGTGCTGGCTAAGAAGTCGGGGCCGGCGCCCGTCTGCCCTCGCCTTCCCGACCCGAGCGGACACAAAAAAACCGCTCCGGTAACAACCGGGCGGCCAACGAGGAAAAAGAAGGAAAACGAACCGAAATCAACGGCGGGGAACGGGTTTCGAGCCCGTTGCAGAAGCAGCGGATTGGCCGTTCTGCGCTTCATCCGAAGTTGATTGACTGAAAGCACGTCGCAAAAGTATCCAAGTTCTGTAAACCGACAAGCTCCAGGCGGCGAAATTTTCATGTTACCGGAATGTTAAGTATGCCAGCTCCTTGCACTCCTACATCATTTTACCCACCACGCTTGGCAAATGCTTTATCTACTTGACCAACAAGGATATTTACAGCAACCTGTTGCTCCCGTCGCTCGTTGCCTCAAGCTGTAGACGAAGCATTATATTGCATTATTTACCTACCAAGCCTTCATCTTACGCAGAATCTTACTTTCACCCATGGTTATTAAAGTACAAATTTCATATATTCGCTTTGTCGCCCTACGTTGCAGACGGCAACATCGGAAGTAGCCAAAGTTCATGTTTTGACAATGCAAGCTTAACCCGTCGGAAATTCCTTGTTTGGAATTTTGCCGGGCCTAATGATTCAACTTTGTTTGCGCCACTGTTCTATGAAACACTTCTTCTTTGCGTTGATGATTTTGGGCACGTTGGCTGCCCGCCCTGCCACCGCTCAAACGGCCGCGCCGCTGGAGTTCAGTGAGCAGGTAACCACCGAGGACCTCAGCCGGCAGGTGCTGCAGGCCCGGGTGCTGGACTGGGCCAAAAACAAGTTTGCTTTCGGTCCCCAAACCGGGCTGCAATCGGATCCTCAGGCGGGCACCGTACGCCTTAACGGTATCGTGAAGCTGAAGCCCCTGGCCGCCAATGGCAAGGAGCGGGAAGTAACGGCTCAGTTCCAGTTTACTTTCCAAGCCTCCGACCAAGGCTATAACTACAGCGTGGGCTCGTTTCAGGTAATCCCCAATGCCAAAGAGCCCACCGTGCTCATTCCCCTCGATCAGTACCTCACCCAGCTGAGCACCGAAAAAGGCATCGAGCGCACCAAGAACGACCGTCGGGTTGCGGCCCAGGCCAACGCCCGCGCTAACGACGTAGCCCTGAGCTTCCGCTCGTACATGAACAGCATGCCTTCGATAGAAGACGGCAACGTGGGCATTGCCGCCAGCGAGCAGTAAACCACCCCGAACGAAGTAACGCAAAGAGCTGCCCCGGAAGAGGCAGCTCTTTGCTTTTATGCATGGCAAGCAAATGCCGCGCATCCTTACGCTGATTGGTAGCGCTCCAGCAAGCGGTGCGTGCGCGTTGGCAGCTCTCGAGCATCCAGCACCAGAAACCCGTCGAGGGCGTTGCTGAAGGCCGGGTCCAGGTTAAAGCCGATGAAGCGGGCATTTTGGCGCAGGTACTGCCGCAGCAGTACCGGCACACCCGAGCCGCCGGGTTCAATGCCTGCCACCAACCGGTTGAGGGCTTCCACGCTATCGAGGCCGGCTTGCAGCACGGCCGGGGCTTCGGCCGCATCGAGCGGGCGGTAGCGGAACTGCTTGCGCGGCCGTACATACGCGGCCAGGGCAGCGTCGAAGCAGTGACGCCTGATGAACTCCACCATAATGGCTTTCGACACGGCCGAAAAGCGGTTGCTGATGCTTACCGGCCCAATGAGGTAGCGGTACTCGGGGTGCGCCTGCAGATAGGCGGCAATGCCTTTCCAAAGCAAGGCCAGCGGCAACGGCTGGCGCTGGTACTCCTCCCGAATAAACGAGCGGCCCAGCTCCACCGACTGCTCCAGCACCGGCCGCAGTTCACTGCGCATCCGAAACAACGAGTGCAGGTAAAACCCACGCTTGCCGTGCTGGGCCAGAATACTGCGGCCCGGCCCAATGCGGTACGCGCCCACCAAGCGGCGGGCGGCGCGGTCGTAGAGAAACAGATGGCGGTAATAGGTGTCGTAGCGGTCGAGGTCGGTGGCTTGCTGGGTGCCTTCGCCCTCGCGGCGGAAGGTTAGCTCGCGCAGCCGCCCTATCTCGCGCAGCACGTGAGGAATTTCGCCGCTTTTGGCCACGTACACTTCCCAGTTCTGGCAGCTTAACAGGCGGCGGCTGGGGCGCAGCGTGGCTAAATCGGCTTCCAGCAGCGCGGCACTGGTTTCGGCTACCACAGCCGGCGCGGGCGGGGCAACCAGTGCAGCCAGGGAGGCTTCGTTGCCGGCGGCGGTACCTGGGGTGCCGAGGGCGTATACGCGGGCCCGCAGGTAAGGCATGCGCACTTTGGCGGGCACACCGTGCAGCTCGGCGGCCGTTACGGGCGTGCCAATGCGCACGCGTACCGTTTGGCCGCGCTTGTTTAGCAATTCGGCCGGAAGGCGGGCCGTGCGCAACAGCGGGTGCATCAGCCCTAGCCAGCTAAACGAAGCGCTGTTCTGGCCACTAATCCAAATGGGCAGCACCGGCACACGCGCCGCGGCCATCAGCTTGCCCGAGGTGGGGTTCCAGGTAGAATCGGAAGCAGGCCGGAAGGGCACGGGGCGATGCGCTACTTCGCCGGCGGGAAAAAGCAGCAGCGGCACGTCGTTGTTGAGGTAGCGCAACAGGCGGCGCAGGCCGGGCACGTTGCGCGGGGCCTGGTTGGCATTGGGTTGCACGAGCACGAACTGCTGATGTAGTTGCGGCAGCAGCGGCGCCAGTAACTCGTTAGCCACAGCGCGTATTTCGGGCCGCACTTGCCCCAGTACGTGCAGCAGCACCAAGCCATCGAGCATGCCGCAGGGATGGTTAGCCACCGCAACAAAGGCCCCACTGGTGGGAATGCGGCGCAGCTCGGCCGCGTCGTACTCCAGGGTAATGTGCAGGTGCTCGAGAATGGCCGCCACGAACTCCAGCCCCGTTAGCGTGTGGGCTTGGTCGTAGAGTTGCTGCAACTCGCGCAGGCGGGCAAACTGCTGGAGCACGGGCTGAAACACCGGGCCCAGCACGGCGCGGGAGCGGGGACCGAACGAAGGAGGCAGCGGCAGGCCCGAAGCAGAAAGTAGATCCATGGGCACAAATCGTAACCGGCTTGCAACGCACTGCGGCCCGGTTATCAAACTTCGGCACCACACATTAGCCCGTCATTATTACGTCGTTACCGAATCATTACATCTACCGAGCGGGGCGGCGGCCCCAACTCTGCGTGAACCGATAAATGGTGCTCAGCAACTGCTCTGCGGCGTTTTTTTTCCGTTTGGCACGGTTTTGAATTATCGACCCCACAGCCGGCCCGCGCAAGGCTCGAGACGCCGCGGCGGCCCTGTCCCTTCTTCCTACTTTTTGTTCGCTCCGTGGTCATGAAAACGAACCGCGCCTCCTCCCTATTTGCCTTATCCGCCGCTTTGCTGCTGGGCACTTCCACCGCTGCGCTGGCCCAAATCAAGCCTCACGTTGTACCGCGTGCTTCGTCGGCGCCGGTGCGTACTTCGGCGCCTGTCCGCGCCACGTATTCGGCTCCGGCCAACACCGCTAATTCCGCCGACGGCGTACGCTTCGGCCTGCGAGCCGGCGTAAACGTGGCCAACTGGTCGGGCGACGCGGTGCAATCCGTAAAGGACCTTGCCGAGCTAACTAACGGCGCCGTTACCCAGGAGCAGCGCACTGGTTTTCACGCCGGGGCCTACGTAAGCCTGCCCTTGGGCGCACGTTTCACCATTGAGCCGGGCTTGCAGTACTCCGAAAAAGGCATGACGCTGTCCGGCCGCGTGCCGCTGGAGCGTTTCGATTTCCTGAACGCCCGCGTAACGGCCACCTCGCGCATGGCTTATATTGATTTGCCCATTCTGGCCAAGGCCTACCTTACGCCGGGCTTGTACGTGTACGGCGGCCCGCAGGCCTCGTATTTGGTGAGCAATAAGGTGCGCGTGCAAGCCGGGGCACTGGGTTTTTCGGCCTACTCAAACGATTTCGACGTGCGGAACCAGTTCCGGGAGCTGGACTTTAGCCTGACCGGTGGTGCCGGTTACCAGTTCGGCAACGGCCTGGGCATAAGCGCCGGTTACGACTACGGCCTCAGCTCCCTCGACAAAAACAACCGCTTCGACGCCCAAAACCGCGTCATCAAAGCCTCCGTCAACTATACTTTTTAGGGCCGCGTCGGCGTTAGGAGGCCAAGCATTTCTTTTCCGCGCTACTCCACCACCTCTGCTCACATAAACCATGTAAAAAGGCCGCCCGTTTTATGGGCGGCCTTTTTTTGTTGGTCTTCGGTCCTAATGGTGCCCCGCCAGAGCTGGTTTTCGGACCGACGTACCGGTACTATTCAGCTCAAGCCTTACAGCGTGGGGCCGTTATCTACGCGCGCCTCAACGGTGGCCTGCACGGTAGAGGAAACGTTCGAGAGCAGGTTGTAGCCGGTAGCGGCCTCAATGGCATCGACGGTGGTGCGGGAAGCGCCCCAGTTGATGATGGAGTTGTCGTTCGGCGTGTTGATGGCAATAACGCGGGTGCTGGTGCTTACGCGGCTGGCATCGGAGGAGCCTTCGGGCAGTACCACTACCACTTTCCAGATGCGCGTGGGCACCGTTACGCGGCCGGCATCGATGGTGGTTTTGTAGCCGTTTACACCAGTGCCGCCTTTGCCGTAGCTGCCGCAAATGATGTAGAGCTCATTGCCCTGGCTGGCCAGCTTGCGGCAGTAGTCCTCCAACTGAGCCCAGCCGCGCTGGTTGTTGTTGGCGGCCTGCGGCATCATGTTGGTCATCAGGAACGTGGCCGAGTTATCGGCTACCGACCCAGTGCGGTCGGCGGAGGGGCAGTTGTGGCCGCGGTCGAAGCCCGAGCCGGTGTAGCTGGAGCTGGTGGGGCGGTACCAGCCCGCGGGCAAGGTGGCGTCGGCCGCGAAGTTGTCCTGCCGCGGCGTGGAGCCCAGCCACGCGGAGCTCAGGTGCCACGATACCCAGTTCGGCGTGCCCCGGTCGCGGTGGTAGCTCAGCGCGAACTGCGACTTGGACATCAGGTAATTCCAGTAGTAGTACGGGTCGGCAGTGGCGCCACTGGGGTTGCCCAGGGCCAAGTGACTGTCGCGGGTAGCGTCGCTGCTTTGCGTGGTTTCAACCGTTGCCTGGGGCTTGATGTCGTCCTGTTTGGCGCAGGAAACGGCCAGTAGTACCAGCAGGGCGAGGCTGCTGATGCGGGTAAAGGTGTGCTTCATCATTAAGCAGTGGAGGTGTTGGTTGGGGAGATGGGAATTGGCGGGGCAAAGTTCTGGCAAGCATGTTAGGCCGATGTAACGGGAGTGTTACCCCAATGTTACCTTTTATTTCCTATATATAGGTTTGTAAGTGGGGCAGTTACGGGTGTCATCAGCCTGCCAAAAACCGTCCTCTTCACCAGCAGCATTGCCTTTCAAGATGCAGGTGTTTTGCTAGGGCACGGCTACTCGGGACGTGGCGACGACCGACGGCACGCCTGTGGCCGTTGTAAACAGAATTCGGTGCGCTCGGAAGACGGCCAGCAGTACGCCCCGCCTATTGTGTCAACCCATAGAAAACTTTATGGCCGGCATTACGCCGGGCATGGCACCGCCGCTTGCAAACCCGGCCATTAGTAGTATCATTATTCCCTTATGCAACTTATTGTCCACCCACTCTTTATGCTTTTCGATGAACCCACACGTACGCTTTACTTTATTGCTGCTAACTTCTGTGCGGTAGCTATGCCCGCGCCTCGCATTACCTAGGCGGTGACCTTACCTACCGCGCCGTGGGTCCCGACCCGAACGTGGCCGGAAACACCCGCTACGAAGTCAGCCTAAACGTCTTCCGGGACTGTGGCGGCGCCACGCTCGATTTGAGGTATAACGTGGCAGTCCGGCAAGGCTGTGCAGGTGCCGTAGCTCCCGGTTCGCCCTTTTTGCTCAACCGGGTTGGTATACCCGCGTACGGGAGTCCTTATTGCCCGTCACAAGCCGCTAATGCCGTGTGCAGTTCAACGGGTGGTCAGATTGCAGGCGCGCGCCCCAACTACGAGGTGGCGCTCTACCGCGCTACCGTCAGCCTGCCACAGGCCCCCGAGTGGCTGCTGAGCGTGGAGGTTAATGCGCGTCCCGCTTTGGCCAACATCGAAGGATTTAGCAACCTCCGGTTAGAAGCCGTAATGCGCAACCGAATTGCAATGGGTGGTCAGGTTCACAGCGTGCTGAACACCTCCCCTACGTTTAGTACGCTGCCCGTATCGTTTGTGCCCTGGAACAAGCCGGTGCTCATGAACATGGGCGCCTTCGATGCCGATGGTGACTCACTCCGGTTCTCGCTCGACCGGCCGCTGGAGGACTGTAACATTCCCGACGTTTACAAACCAATCCCCAATCAGCCTATTGAACGACTCGATACGGTGATAAATGGCTTTCCAATAGTCTGTGCTGCTTTTGCAACCGCGGGCACCCCCACTACATTTTCGGCAGCGTTTCCTCTGCCCTCGTACTCAGTAAGTGGCGTTTGCCCGGTGAGGACGGCTTCGCCTTATTTCAACTTTAATTCCGCCACTGGCTCCCTGGCTTTCAAACCGGCTTTTTACGACGCAGCTACTCCCAGCTCCGCGGGCAAAACAAGTACGCCGTGGTGGTGAAAGTGGAAGAGTGGCGCCGCCTGGGCGGTAGCCACACGTTGGTAGGCACCACCCGGCGCGAAATGGTACTTGTGGTGTCTGATTGCGGTACGAACATACCGCCGCAGTTCGCCGCCAACTTGCAGCTGAACGGCTCCACCTCTCAATCTGTGAGCCGGCTGATTCCGGTGCAGCGCGGCCAAACGGTAACGGCACTGCTGCAGGCCACCGATGCCAACGCCGGCCAGACCCTTGTAACCACTGGCAACGACACCGGCGTACCGGGTGCGCAGATATGGCCCCGCGGCAACGGCGCCGTTGAAATTGAATTTACCCCGCCCGCTTCTCTGCCCGATGGCACCTATTACGTAACCGTAACTGCCACCGATGACGCCTGCCCAGTGAAGGGCTTCAGCACCCAGGTGGTAGGTTTCCGCGTAGGCAACTCGCCGCTGAAAAGCCGCAACCAAGCTGCCCGTACCCTGGTTTCGGCTTACCCCAACCCTTTTACCGACCGCGTGACGTTCACCCTGATGCGGGCGGCAGATAAAGCCGCCGTAGTGTTGGTTGTGGACCAGTTGGGCCGCGTAGTAGACCGCCTGCCAGCTCCGGCCGGCAGTTCCCCCGATGTTCAGGTGACGTGGCAGCCTGCTGCCGCCGTTCCGGCCGGGGTGTACCTGGCGCGCTTCGAAAACGGCCAACAAACTGCCCGCCTGCTGCGCGTTAAGCCCTAAGTGCCCGGCTTTTGTTTCCGGCACACAAACGCCCCGCCCGGAAACCGGACGGGGCGTTTAGCATGTGAGCAGGTAGTGCAGTGAGTTAGCGTCCTTGAACCATCAGGCGCTGGGTTCCAATTTTATGGCCCGCTGCATCTTGCAGCACCACGTAATACAGGCCCGTTTTCAGGCCGCGCAACGGCACCTGCTCCAGTGCACCGTGCATGGCTTGGCGGCGTAGCAGCTCTCCACGGCTGCCGTATAGGTGTAGGGTAGCCCCCGGCGCCCAGGTGCCACCGGCTACCTGCACGGTAGCGGTTTCGGAGGCTGGGTTAGGGTATACATCCAGACTAAGAGCCAAACCGGGCTGCCAACGCACGGCCACAGGCGCCGTGTACACGGCGGTGCCGTCGGTATCTACCTGGCGCAGCCGGTAGTAGAGCGTGCCGGCGGGCAGCTTGGCTACATCGGCGTCGCGGAGGTTATAGCGCTGGCGCGTGGCAGTGTTGCCAGCGGCTTCCACACGCCCTACGGGCACAAAACCCTCCTTGGCATCGGTGGCGCGTTCCACTTCATAATGGCTGCTGGCGCGCTCCGAAGCTGTTTCCCAGGCTACGTCAACGGCGTTGCCCGCGGCTTTGGCAGTGAATGCGCTGAACTCAACAGGCAAGGGCGCGGCAGGCACCCGAATGTCGGTGGGGAATCCTTGGGCAGGGTCGTCGGCGAAGGCGTAGAAAATCTGAGCTTCGCTGAACAGGTTAAGACCGCCACGCACTTCCACTTCCACCCATCCGAAGTCCTGGGTGGTGAGGAAACCGATTTCTTGCAGGCCGCCCCCCAACACACCCGTGGTGAGCAGGCTTGCGCCCGAGGCCGTTTCCAGCAGGTCACCGCTGGCAGAATACGTGCGCAGGGTAACGTTCGAGAGCAGGCTGGTGCTGAGCAAACCGGTGTTGGTGCGCAGTACCACCCCGGCGCGGTTACCCGCCTCACCGTCGCCGTTCAGGCGCAGCCGAATGCGCTGGGTGCCTACGGCCGTAAGCGGAAACTGCATTTCAGCGTAGTCGTTCACGTTGAACACATTGTCGGCGGCTCGTTCGGGGTTGATGATGCGGCAGTTCACGCACGCCAGGCTACTGCCGCTGGTTTGGTAGTTAACGTTAGGCTGCGGCGCGGCAAAGTCCGATAGCACCGGCTCGTCGTCGCGGAATGCGCGCGGCTCAATGCCGAAGCCGTAGTACACGTTCAGGTTATTGAGGGCGTTTAGCAGGCTGCTTTGCTCCAGCTCCACGCGGTCGAAAGCAGTATTGGTGGGGAAGCTTACCTGGTAGCGGTTGTTGGGCAGCAGGGTAAACTGCAGCAGATCGGCGGCCGTGGCCGACTCCTGCGCCACCCCGTTCAGGTACGTTGTTACCTTCAGCGTTTTCAACACATTCAGATCGAGCACGCTGCCGTTGCCAATAACAAACCCCGCCTGGTAACCGGCGGGGGACTGCCCCTCCAAGCGCACTTGCAACGACGACTTGCAGCCGACGCCCACGGCCGTACTGAGCACGGCGAAGTCGTTCAGGTCGCTGCTCACCGCGTTTTCGGCACCCGTTACACCCGTTCCCGCGCATACCAGCCCCCCGCCCGACATGATTTGGTAGTCCGCAGCCGAAGGCGCCGTGAGGCGCGAGAGGTAACCGGCCGCCGTGGTAACCACGTTGGCTTCCACGCCAAAAGCGTAGTACACGTCCAGGGTGTTCAGCACATTTAGTGTAACGGCCACGTCCACCTCCACCGCATCAAAGGCACTGGCGGCGATGAACTCGAGGCGGGTGCGGCCATCGGAGAGGGCGGTGGCGGTTACGCCATCGGCGGTGGCCAGGCGCTGCTCTTTCACCGCGCCGCCGGCATAGGTGCGTAACACTATTGCGCCCAGGGCGGCGGCATTTAATGTGCTGCCGCTGCTCACCACCACCCCAGCCCGGAAATTGGGTGCTGCCGTGCCGTTGAGAGCCATACGAATAGCGGCGCGGTTGCCTACTCCCACACTGTTCTGAATGGTGGCGTAATTGGTCAGGTCGAGGTCGGCCACCCGGGAAGCATTTTGTACCCCGCAGTCAGCCAAGCAAACTATTCCTCCTACCTGTACGGAGTAATGCGTGGGAGTAACAGGCGCGGCAAACGTAGAATAGTACGTTGCAGGTACTACCTGAGCCTGTAGTGGAGTGCCCGCGGCACAGGCAAGTATGGTCGCAAACAGGTAGGGCACCCGTAATAGCTGGAAGTAGAGGTAGCGCGGCATAGGATATTGAGGTGTGTAGCCCAACGGGGCCGGTGAGACCCCCACACCCTGGCAATTCCCCTACCGCAACGAAGTTCTTTGTTTTATTACCTGTATATCAGATTGTTAAATAAATATGTATCTTCGTATATATTCCCACAATGGGAATTCGGGTCCAATTCCTACACATTTGAAGAAGCCGTTTTTGTGTCTTATACTGCGGTTGCCACACCATCTGCGTACCAAGCAAGTAAGTAGAATTACCTGGGAATGGTACATTCCCAAGCCAGCCCCTTAACCTTATTGTAAGAGGCCAGCCTTTTTTCCCCGTTATGCCCATTGCTTTGCCGCCACTTACCATATTCATTGTTGAGGACAATACCTGGTACCGGGAATTGCTTGCTTACCGCCTAGGCCAGAACCCCGAATACCACGTGCGCCAGTTTGGCACCGCCCAAGCGTGCCTCGACCACCTGCACCAATCCCCGGAGCGGCCCGACCTTGTTACCCTCGATTATTCCCTGCCCGACGGACAAGGCGACGAGGTGCTCAAGCGCCTGCGGGTTCCGTTGCCCACCGTTCCCATCGTAGTAATATCGGCGCAGGAAGACGTGAGCACGGCCGTGGGCCTGCTGCGCCAAGGTGCCTACGACTACCTGGTGAAAGACGAGGAAACGGCCGACCGCCTGTGGCACATTGTACACAATGTGCGTCAGCAAGTGGGGCTGCAACGCGAAAACGAGCTGCTGCGGGAGCAAATTGGCCAGAAGTACGACCCCACGCACGCCATTTTGGGCGAAAGTCCTCAAATACGAAGCATCTGGACGCTGATCGACAAAGCCGCGCGCACCAACATTACGGTGTCGGTGAGCGGAGAAACGGGCACGGGCAAGGAACTGGTGGCCCGTGCCATTCACTACCGCTCCGAGCGCCGCAACCAACCCTTTGTGGCCGTTAACGTGGCCGCCATTCCGCGTGAGCTAATTGAGAGCGAACTGTTTGGCCACGAAAAGGGTGCATTCACCGGGGCCATCAGCCGGCGCATTGGGCGGTTTGAGGAGGCCCACGGCGGCACCTTGTTTCTCGACGAAATTGCCGACCTCGACCCCAACCTGCAAGCCAAGCTATTGCGCGTGCTGCAGGAGCGCGAGGTTTCGCGCGTGGGCGGCGGTAAACCCATTGCCTTCGATGCTCGCCTGATGGTGGCAACCCACCGCGACCTGGCCGAGCAAGTACAGCAGGGCCTGTTTCGCGAAGACCTCTACTACCGCCTCATGGGCCTGCCCATTAAGCTGCCGCCCCTGCGCGAACGAGGCCAGGACATTCTGCTTCTGGCTGAAAACTTCCTGCGCAAATTTTGCCTGCTTAACCACCTGCCTGCCTTGGGCTTTTCAACGGAGGCGCGGCACAAGCTGCTGCAGTACGCTTTTCCCGGCAATGTGCGCGAGCTGAAGGCCGTGGTAGAGCTAGCGGCAGTACTGGCCGAGGGCGACACCGTGCGGCCCCAGGACTTGTCGTTGCGAAACGCTGCGCTGGGATACGCCTCTGAATCGGCCGGTAACGAAACCCTGCGCGAGCAGGTGGCCGGCATTGTGCAGCGCTACCTGGATGCCCACCACGGAAATATTTTGCAAGTAGCTCAACTATTGCAAATCGGGAAGTCTACCATTTATCGTATGATTCAAAACCACGAGGTGCGGGTACGTTAGCCCACCGCCGCCGGGGTAGTGAATCATGAAGAATAATTACGCGCGAATCACCCGTTTCACCACGGTTCAAAACCGCCGCCGCCGCACTCCTAACGGCCAATTACGAACCGCACTCGTTAAAGCCCGCGCCGAAGCCGCTAGGCTGCGCGCCCAGCTGCTTCGCTACCACACCGACGCCGCCCACCAAACCGTGGCCTTGCTGCACACGCTGCCCACCGCAGTGCTGGCCGAAAGCCCCGAAGGTTACATTACCCTGGTAAATCAGCGGTTTTGCGACTTGCTGGGCCTGGACAGTGCCCCTGCCTTGCTGATGGGCCAGCAAACCGCGGCCGTCCTAACCCAGGCCCAGCACGCTTTCACCGACTACCCACGGTTTGCGACTTGGGCGGCGGCCTGCGTTGCGGCCGGACGGCGCACCGCCGAGGGCATCTTCGCCCTGAACAACGGCACGGTGGTGCAAATCGATTACCTGCCGTTACGGCGCGACAACCACACCGTACTGCACCTCTGGAATTACGAAAACGTAACCCAGCAGCACCACGCGCAGGAAAGCATCCGGCGCCTGTCGTTGCTCTCGGAGCGCAGCCCCCACCCCATTATTTGCTTCAGCAAGCACGGCGAGGCGCAGTACACTAATGCTGCGGCCGGTCCCATGCTGGCCCTGCTTACCGCGCCGCACAGCGAAGAGCACACTTTGGTGCGCCGCATGATAGCCGAAGCCTTGGCCGCAGGTACCACGCGCACGGCCGAACACCCCCTGCTCAACCACTTCTACATTTGGACGGTGGTGCCGCTCCCTAACGAACAGGGGGCTAACCTCTACCTAACCGACATTAGTGTGCGGCGCCGCGCCGAAGCTGAGTTGCGCCGCAGTCAGCATTTTCTGACGCGCATCAACGACACCCTGCCCACGCTCGTGTTCCTTTATGATGTGCAGCAGCAGCGTTGCGTGTACTGCAACGACCAGGTGGAAGCCCTGCTGGGTTACACGCCGCAGGCCATGCAGCAGTTGCCAGCCGAGGCTCTTCGCGGCCTGCTGCACCCCGACGACGCCGACCTGACTGCGCACACCATGGCGGCCCATTTCGGCCTGCCCGAAGGCGAGGTAACCGAGGCCGATTTGCGCCTGCGCCACCGCAACGGAACGTGGCGGTGGCTGTCGGTAAAAACCACGGTATTCATGCGCGACGACCAAGGGCGGGTTCAGCAGGTATTGGGGGCCGCCGAGAATATTTCGGCCCGCCACGCAGCTGAGGAGGCGTTGGCGCACAGCCAACGGTTTCTGGAGCGCATGGCCGATACCGTGCCGAACACCATTTACCTCTACGACTTGGTAGAACACCGAAACCTGTACACCAACCGCAACATTTTCACCACCCTCGGCTACACCTCAGAGGACATGCTACGTATGGGCAGCCGCCTGAACGAGCACTTGGTGGTGCCCGAAGACCTGCCCCGCACCATGGCGCACTACGCCGCCCTGGCCGCCGCCGCCAACGACGACGTGCTGACGCTGGAATACCGCTTGCGCCACCGCAACGGCTCGGTGCGGTGGATCCGGCTGCGCGACTCCGTGTTTGCCCGCGACGCCCACGGCAAAGTGCTGCAAATCATCGGGGCCGGCGAAGACATTACCGAGAGCCATGAAGCCCAGGTGCAGCGGCAGAACATCATTGATCAGCTGGCCGAGCAAAACCGACTGTTCCGGCAGGTTATTGATTCCACGCCGCACCTGATTTACCTGAAAGACGTCGCCGGCCGCTACGTGCTGGCCAACCAAGCTACGGCCGAGCTGTACGGACTACAATCGGCTCAGGAGCTGGTGGACACGCCGCCCGAGCACCTGCCCGTTAGCCCCCACGAGGCCATGCGCTACCTCGAGCAGGACCGCTACGTTATCAACCACCGCCGGGAGCTGGATCAGGAGGAAACCTTTCACCGCCCCGACGGCAGCCACTTGTGCTTTCACAGCATCAAACGGCCCTTCGTGCAGGCCAACGGCACGGTGCTCGTGCTGGGCGTTGACAGCAACATTACCGACCTCAAACAGGCCCAACTGGAGCTGCACGCCGCCAAGGAAGCGGCCGAGGAAAACGCCCGCGTTAAGCAGGAGTTCCTCACCAACATGAGCCACGAAATCAGGACGCCGCTGAACGGCATCCTGGGTATGGCCGGGCTGCTGGCTAAAACCGAACTGGACCCTACCCAAACCGATTACCTGGGCCACATTCGCCAGTCGGCGGAGCACTTACTGGTGGTAATTAACGACGTGCTGGCTACCACGCAGTTGGGCTCGGGGCGGTTGCAGCTGGAGCGTATTCCTTTCAATTTGCACACGCTGCTGCACGATTCCCTGCACAGCTTTGGGCCGCGGGCCACCGAAAAAGGTCTGGACTTGCTGTTGGATTTGCCCAAGCTGGCGCACCCACCCATTGTGCTGGGCGACCCGCACCGCCTGCGCCAGGTTGTGCTTAACCTGCTCGGCAACGCGCTCAAGTTTACCGAGCGCGGCCACGTGCTGCTGAACTGCCAGCAACTCACGCACGCTCCCGGCCACGCCACGTTCCGCATCAGCGTAACCGATACCGGCATTGGCATTCCGCAGCATCAGCTGGAGGGCATTTTCGAGCCCTTCACGCAGGCGTCGGCCAGTACCGCCCGCGAGTACGGAGGCTCGGGTCTGGGTCTGAGCATTAGTCGGGGACTGGTGGAGCTGCTGGGCGGGCGGTTATGGGTGCAAAGCGAGGCCGGGCGTGGCAGCACGTTTTTTGCCGAGCTACCGCTGCCTTTCGCCGATTTCCAGACCGAGCTACCGCCACCGCCCGCCCCGGATTTTCAGCAGCTACGCGGACGCCGCGTACTGCTGGTCGAAGACAATGCCGTAAACCAGCTGCTGGTGCGTACTCTGCTTGAAAGCTGGCACATGCACGTTGATACGGCCGCTAACGGCCCGGCGGCTCTGGTGCTCTTTGGCCAATACGCCTACGATGCGGTACTGATGGATATTCAGATGCCGGGTATGGATGGCGTAGCTGCCGCGGCCCACCTACGCGCCCACCCGCAGCCCGAGCGCGCGGCCACGCCCATTGTGGCCCTTACCGCGCATGCCCTCCCCGAGGAAGAAGCCCGCTGCCGCGCCGCCGGCATGGACGATTACCTGGCCAAGCCTTTTCGCGAGGAGCAGCTGTTTTACGTGCTTCGAAATGCCTTTGTGCGCGGCTTGCTTCCGTCTGATGAAACGCCCGCGGCGGAGCCCTCCTCCGGCTCCGAGCTGCTGGACTTGCCACAGCTCCGCCAGCGCATGAGCGGCTTCGACCCCGCTTTTGCCCGCCACATGGCGCAGATATTCGTGCAAACCACTCCGCCCGTTCTGGCCGATTTGCAGCTGCATTTAACTCATTGCAACTGGCAGGCCCTGAGCGAAACCGCCCACTACCTGAAAAGCTCGGCTGAAGGACTGGGCTTGCGTGCGTTGCGGCCGCTGCTGCTGCGCCTGGAACAGTGCGGCCCCACGCCCCCCCAAAACGCGCAGGAAATAGCGCCGCTGGTACACCAACTGGTGGCGGCACTGGAGAAAGTGGTAAGCTTGTTTGAACGCGAATACCCGAGCGCCCCAACCGACGTTGGCGCGCCCAACCTCTAGCCCGAGCAGGTGGATGTGGAGCAAATAGCCGAGCTCGTTGACTTCCGGCCGGGTTTTCGCGTATGCAGGCCACACCCTTACCCCTTCACTCGTATGTCATTTCGCTCTTGCCTACTGATGCTGATGGTGTTAGCCACGCTTTCGGTGGGCTGCGCCCGACGTAACAGGGCGGCTTCCAACGCAAGCTCTGCCGTAGACAACCGCAAGCCCGAAGAAATTCGGCGCGAAAACGCCCGCGACCTGGCCTCGGTTATGGCCGATGAGCTGCAACTTCGCGACGACCAGGTGCTGCGCGTGCGGCAGGTGCTGGCCAATACCGTGGAACAGGTAAACGCGGCCCAAAAGAAATTCGGCGACGACAAAGCCGGCCTTACCACGGCGCTCAAGCAAATCAACGCCGCCTCGGAGTCCCAGCTGAAATCGGCCATGACGTCGGCGCAGTACAAGCTCTACCAGCAGCGCAAACCCCAAATTCAGCAGAAGCTCCGCGAGCAGCAACAGCAGAAATAAGTCCCGCCTGGGCAACCCTTTCCAACCGCCCCGCATCTGATGCTGGTGTAGGCCCTTCGTAACCCACGAGGCGGCCGACACCAGCATTTTTCTTTAACTTAAAGCAACTGCGGACGGGCCATGATTCAACTGCGCGGAATCGAGAAAAGCTACGTCATGGGCCAGAATCGGCTGCAAGTGCTGAAGGGCGTAGACGTAGAGGTGCAAGCCGGTGAGCTGGTTAGCATCATGGGCTCGTCGGGCTCGGGCAAAAGCACGCTGCTCAACATTCTGGGCATTCTGGACGATTACGACGCCGGCGAGTACTGGCTGGCCGGCACCCGCATCGACAAGGGCCTGACGCAGCGCCGAGCTGCCCAGCTGCGCAACCAGTTCCTGGGCTTCGTCTTCCAGTCGTTTAACCTGCTGAACTTCAAATCGGCCCTCGAAAATGTGGCCTTGCCGCTGTACTACCAGCAAGTGGGCCGCCGCGAGCGAAACCGCTTGGCCATGGAGTACCTCGACCGCGTGGGCCTCGCCGACCGCGCCGACCACCTACCCAGTGAGCTGTCGGGTGGGCAACGGCAGCGCGTAGCGCTGGCCCGGGCCCTTATTCACCAGCCCAAACTCATCCTGGCCGACGAACCCACCGGCGCCCTCGATACGCACACCACGCAGGAGGTGATGGACATCTTCAAGCAAGTAAACGCCGAAGGCATGACGGTTATCATCGTCACCCACGAGCACGACATAGCGGCGCAAACCCAGCGCGTCATCCGCATCAGCGACGGGCTCATTGTGAGCGACCACGCCGACGAGGCCACCATTCTTCCCCTCACAACTTCCTCCTCCCCCCTATAACCATGAAAAATATACTGCTACTGCTGGCCGCGGCTTTCTGCCTGAGCACTGCCGCCCAGGCCCAGGCGCCCGCCGCCGAAACCAAGGCCCTGATGCTGCACATCAACAAGCTGATGCGCGACCCGGCCAAGCCCAAGCAGGAAATTCGGCTGGACATGAACGGCTGCCACGCCACGCAAACCATCCGCGACAACGACGCCAGTAACGTGCAAACATCGGCTCCCATTTCGGTGAGCTACAACAAGGGCGGCGAGGCCGGGTGGTCGGCCAAAGTAGCCGACGGCAAGTTTGAAATGACGCTGGACTTTGAGTGGCGCGAAGTGGAGTCGCTGAGCTATTTCCGCAAAGACGACAAAGACGACGCGCCCTACAAAGTAAAGATCAAGCGCATGCGCAAGGGCAGCTCCACCAACTTTGAGCTGCCGCTGCACACCACCGATGAGCGCGTGGTGCGCGACGTGGTGGCCCGCCTGGAAAAGGTGCGCCAGCAGTGCGGCGGCAACTAGTTAAAAAGCCGCTGGCTATTGGCTGTTAGCTGACTGCTTTGGGTGTACTTCTTCATCTGAAGCCGAGAACCAGCAGCCCGTTTTAGCCTCCGCGAAACCCGACCCATCCGTTTAATCCGCGTCCCATGTTCGACCTCGATAAGTGGCAGGAAATCCTCGGCACGATGAGCCGCAACAAGCTGCGCACGGGCTTAACCGCGTTCGGCGTGTTTTGGGGCATTTTTATGCTGGTGCTGCTATTGGGCGCGGGCAAGGGCATGGAAAACGGCATCTGGAAAGAGTTTGGGGCCGGCGCGCAAAACAGCTTGCTGGTGTACGGCGGCAAAACCTCCATGCCGTGGCAGGGCCTGAAACCGGGGCGCGAAATCAAGTTCACCAACGCCGATCTGGAGGCCGTGCGCCAGCGGGTGACCGGCTTGGAAATGCTGGCCATGCGCAACCGCTTATCGGGCGAGTACACCATTATGCGGGGCACCAAAAACGGCTCGTTTCAGGTGTTCGGGGCCAATGGGGAGTTCTTCCGCATCAACGGCGAGCAGCTGCAAGCCGGCCGGATGCTGAGCCCCCTCGACGTGGCCGAACGGCGCAAGGTGATGATTATAGGCGAACGGGTGCGCAAGGTGCTCTTCAAGCCCGAGGAAAACCCCATTGGGCAGTACGTGCAGGTGAAGGGCGTGCATTTCCAGATTGTGGGCGTGTTCACCACCAACCAAAACCAGGGCCGCAACGAGGAGCGCGCCTACGTGCCGTTCTCCACGTTTCAGTCGGCTTTCAATCAGTACAACCAAGTACAGCTGCTGGCCCTCACCACCACGCCCGGCACGCCGGTAGCACAGCTGGAAAGCCAGGTGCGCCAGCTGCTGGCCGGCCGCCACAAGTTTAACCCCGCCGATAAGCAGGCCATCGGCCTCGAAAACAACGAGGAGGAAGTGGCGCGCTTTGAGGGCCTCTTCAACGGCATTCGGCTGTTCGTGTCCATTATTGGGGTGCTCACGCTGATTGCGGGCGTGGTGGGCGTGAGCAACATCATGCTGATTATTGTGCAGGAGCGCACCCGCGAAATAGGCGTGCGCAAGGCCATTGGGGCCACCCCGTGGAGCATTGTGAACATGGTGGTGCAGGAAAGCATCGTTATTACCGGCCTCTCGGGCTACCTGGGCCTGCTGGCCGGCGTGGCCCTGCTCGACGGCCTGCGCTACGCCATTGAGAAATCGGGCGCCGAGCTGCCGTACTTCACCCGGCCCGAAGTAAACGTGGGCGTGGCTGTGGGCGCTACGCTGCTGCTGGTGGTAGCCGGCGCCTTCGCTGGTTTCGTGCCCGCCCTAAAAGCGGCGAATATCAAACCCATAGACGCCTTACGAGCCGAATGATACATGAACGACAAGCTCCCCTCCTGTTTGTAGAAGGGGACGCGGTGCCGAAGGGGGCGCTGGGGTGGTTTGCCGTTGCTGACGCTGGATAGCAACCCCTTAGCAAAGCCGCTTTACTGCTACCAATCAGACACATGTAGTTGAGTGTATGGGCCTGAAAAAACGGTTGAGCGGCTTTTGCTTAGCGGGCGCAAAACGAAGCCTAGTATGAGGTTATTAACCAACGTCAGCAACGTCGGACCACCCCAGCCCCCGCTAAAGCGGTGGCATCCCCTCCTTCAAACTGGAGGGGAGCTTGTCGTTCTTATTCCCTCTTTTCACCCTTCCGCCTTTCATCATGTTTGACCTCGACAAATGGAGCGAAATCTGGAGCACGGTGCGGCGGCATAAGTTGCGCACGGCGCTGACCGCGTTCGGCGTGTTCTGGGGCATTTTCATGCTGGTGGTGCTGCTGGGCGCGGGCAAAGGCTTCCGCAACGGCGTGGAAAAGGAGTTCGACGTGGCCAAGAATGCCATCTTCATCTGGTCGCAGCGCACGAGCGAGCCTTACAAGGGCATGAAGCCGGGGCGCTTCGTGCAGTTCACCAACGACGACGTGGCCGTGCTGCAGCGGCAGGTACCCGAAGCGGCGTTGGTACTGCCCCGCACCTCGCTGCACGGCACCTTCACGGTGCAATACGGTACCAAAAGCTCCTCTTTCTCGGTTAACGGCGAGTACCCCGGCTACCCGCAGGTAGAGCCGCTGGCCATGACGTCGGGGCGCTTCATCAACGAGCCCGACGTACGCGACCGGCGCAAGGTGGCCGTGGTGGGAGAACGGGTAGCCGAAATCCTTTTCGGCACCAGCAAACCCATTGGCCAGCAGATTCGCATCAAGGGCACCTATTTTCAGGTAGTGGGCACGTTCAAGGGCACCGGCAAGGCAGAGGAAGCCCAGGAGAAAGCGCAAACCATTTTCATTCCGCTCACCACGCTGCAAATTGCCTTCAACCAGGTCAACAAGATCGACTACTTCGCTTTCCTGCCCCAAACGGGCACTCCCGCCAAGGTGGTAGAAACCAAGGCCAAGCAGGTTCTGGCCCAGCAGCACCGGGTTTCCCCTACCGACGCGCGGGCGTTCGGCTCGGCCAACGTGGAGGAGGAATACGCCCGCGTGCAGGGCCTGTTTATTGGCATTGCGGGCTTTAGCTGGTGGGTAAGCCTGGGCACCATTGTGGCGGGCATTATTGGCGTGAGCAACATTATGCTGATTGTGGTGAAGGAGCGCACCAAGGAAATCGGAATCAGGAAAGCCATGGGCGCCACGCCGGGCAGCATCGTGAGCATGATTGTGCAGGAAAGCATCGTCATTACTGCTGCCGCCGGGCTGTTGGGCTTGCTGTTCGGCACGGCGCTGATGGCCGGCATCAGCAATTTGATTGAAGGCCAGGACATCAACTTCTTCTACAACCCGCAGGTGGACGTGCAGGTGGCCCTCACGGCCGTGCTCATGCTGGTGGTGTGCGGTGCGCTGGCCGGGCTGGTACCAGCCACCATTGCGGCCCGCGTGCAGCCGGTAGTGGCCCTGCGCGACGAATAGCTTCACCCCCCGGCCCCCTCTCCCAAAGAGAGGGGGAGTCACGGCGGCGCAGCTAAACATAATTTGACGCAACTCTTCTCTTCATCATCAACCTACTGACGTAAATCCCCTACGCAATTCGTCAGGCTCCCCCTCTCTTTGGGAGAGGGGGCCGGGGGTGAGGCTTCCATGAAACGCATTTTCTTCATTCTGCTGCTGGTGGCGCTGCTCGGCGGTTTTGGTTGGCTGGGCCGTTACTTTTACCTGCAAGCCCACGCCGATCCGGTCACCTACAAAACCGAGAAGCCCTTCGTGGCCGACATCACCAAGAAAACCGTGGCCACGGGCAGCATTGTGCCCCGCCGCGAGGTGCAAATCAAGCCCCAGGTATCGGGTATTGTGGAGGAACTGTTTGTGGAAGCTGGCCAAACCGTGAAGGAGGGCCAGCTTATTGCGCGTATTCGTACGGTGGCCAACGCCGGCAGCGTGAACAACGCCCAGAACCAGATTCAGCAGGCCCGCGTGGCGCTGGAAATCAGCCAGCAGGAGCTAGACCGCCAACGCCCGCTGTTCGAACAGAAGGTAATTGCCCAGCAGGAGTACAACCGCTTGCTGGCCGACGTGCGCGCCAAGCGCCAAGCCTTAACCGCCGCCGAAAACGACCTTCAAATTGCCCAACGCGGGTCCTCGCGCAACACCGGCGGCGCCACCAACGTGGTGCGTTCCACCATTACCGGCATGCTGCTCGATGTGCCCATTAAAGTGGGCTCGTCGGTAGTGGAGCGCAACAACTTCAACGAGGGCACCACCATTGCCACCGTGGCCGATATGAACAGCCTCGTGTTCGAGGGTAAGATTGACGAAAGCGAAGCCGGCAAGGTGCGCGAAGGCATGCCCATCAGCCTCACGGTGGGCGCTATCGAGGGCAAGGTTTTTCCGGCCACGCTGGAATACATTGCCCCCAAAGGCGTGACCGAGGAAGGCGCCATCAAGTTTCAGGTGCGCGCCAAGGTAAACCTGGCGCCCGGCGAGTTTCTGCGGGCCGGTTACTCCGCTAACGGCGACATCGTGCTTGACAAAAAGCAGCAGGTGTTGGCCATCAAGGAAAGCCTGCTGCAGTTTGGCAAGGTGAACAAAGACAGCGTGTTTGTGGAGGTGGAAACCGCCCCGCAGCAGTTCCAGAAGAAATTGGTGAAAACCGGTATTTCCGATGGTATCAACGTGGAAATCGTGTCCGGCATCAGCAAATCCGATAAGCTGAAAGTCCTTGGTCCGACGGACGACAAAGAGAAGAAAGGGTAGCGCCCACCAGCTATTCTGAGCCGAAGCCGCCACCAAACGCGAACTACGGCCGCGCGGCGTAACCCATGCGCGGCTGAATTACGTTGTGGACACCACACCTCTTGCTCCCGTCTATGCCCGCCGCCCACCCCACTTCTTTTCTGCTGCAGTTCGACCCTAAGCTTAGCCTTACCGAAGACGGCAAGCACGTACGCGACGGGCTTTCCACCGCCCTGCGCACCGGCGACAACCTCTGGCTGGCCTGCGACGAACACGCCACCGTGGAGCGCCTGCGCCTCACCGGCCCGCACACCTTCAGCCAGCACTGCACCTTCCGCCTCGCCGATTTGATCGACATGCCCGACCCCGATGCCGAGGCCGAAGTGGATATTGAGGGCATGGCCGAAGGCGGGGGCTACCTCTGGCTGGTAGGCTCGCACGGGCTGAAACGCAAAGACCCCAAGCCCGAGAAGGACGGCCGCGAGAAAAGCATTGCCAAACTGGCAAAAGTCAGCACCGACCCCAACCGTTACCTGCTGGCCCGCATTCCGCTGGTGCGCAACCCCGAAACCGAGGACTACGAGCTGCATCCCACGGCCTCGCACCCCAATAAAAAAGGCCACAAGCTGCGCGCCGCTCGCCTGGGCAGCCACACGCTGCTGCGCCTGCTGGCCCGCGACCCGCACATCGGCCCGTTTCTGAAGCTCCCGGGTAAAGACAACGGTTTCGATATCGAGGGCCTGGCCGTGACCAACGACGGGCGGCTGTATGTGGGCCTGCGCGGCCCGGTGCTGCGCGGCTGGGCCATTGTGCTGGAGCTGCAGCCCGTAACCGGCCGCCGCGGCCGCCTTAAGCTGGCCGAAATTCCGGGCGCCCAGTACACCTACTACCGCAAGCATTTCCTGGACCTGGGCGGCATGGGCCTGCGCGAGCTGCGCTGCGTAAACAACGACCTTTACCTGCTGGCCGGCCCCACCATGGACCTCGACGGCACCATTGCCGTGTACCGCTGGCCCGACGGCCTGCACCAAAAGCACGACAGCATTACCCCGCTCAACAAAATCGAACGGCTCTTTGACGTGCCCCACGGCCACGGCCGCACCGCCGGCCGCGACAAAGCCGAGGGCATGGCGTTGCTCAATGAAAACCACGTGCTCATTCTCTTCGATAGCCCCACCGACGAGCGGAAGCAAGGCAAAAACGACGTGCTGGCCGATGGTTACCGCCTGGTGGCCGAAACCTGGGACGACGAAGAAGCCGACACCAACGCGAAAGGCACCAAAACCACTGCCACCACCCGCAAACCCGCTGGCAAGCTTACCGCCGCCGACCGCGCCATGGACGCCGCTCCGGCCGGCCCAGCCACGGCCACGTCCGAAGCCAAATCGGGGCAGTAAGGTCCGTCAGCAGCCGTTTAGCGTACTTTGCCCCGCACCTTTTCACTTTCTGTATGTCGGCTACTCCGTTGCTGCGCACGCCCGAGTCGCGCCACCGCGTTTACTTTCAGGACTGTGACCAGCTGGGCCACCTCAACAACGCCCGCTACCTCGACTACTTCCTGAACGCCCGCGAAGACCACACCACCCAGCACTACGCGCTTAACCTGGGCCAGCTGGCCCGCGAGCAGCGCGCCGCCTGGGTTATTACCAAGCACCACATCAGTTACCTGAAGCCCGCCAACCACGCCGAGGAAGTCCTGATTCGCACCCAACTCATTCATTTCGACAATACCTCCCTGGTGGTGGAAATGCAAATGCTGGACCGCGAAGGCCTGCGGCTGAAGGCGCTCCTGTGGTCGGAAATGGCGTTTCTGAACCTAACCACTGGCAAGCGTACCGACCACTCCGACGCCCTCATGGACATGCTGGAAGGCCTCGACGTGGAGGAAGTAAACTACGAGCCCGATGGCTTCGATGAACGCATACGCGAGCTGCGCCACGAGCTAAAAGCCCAGCGCAAACAGGCGGGCATTGCCGAGGAATAAGCCACCGTATCCACAACCCGCCCGTCGAGCTTGTCGTTAATACATAGCCGGAGCCAGCCCCCACGGGCGGCTCCGGCTATGTGTTTTTAAGTACCTCACCCACAACCAACCACACCATGAGCATTTTTGGCAGCGACAAATTGAAAGGCAAGAAAATAGCCATTGTGGCCACCGACGGCTTCGAGCAATCGGAGCTGGAAGAGCCCAAGAAATACCTCGAAGGCCAGGGCGCCGAAACCCACGTGGTGTCGCTGAAAAGCGGCTCCATTAAAGGCTGGTCCAAAACCGACTGGGGCGACAAAGTGAGCGTGGATAAAACCATCGACGAAGTAAATGCCGCCGACTACGACGCCGTGGTGCTGCCCGGCGGCCAGATTAACCCCGACAAGCTGCGCACCGAGGCCAAAGTGGTAAGTTTCGTGGGCGACTTTATGCGCGCCGGCAAAGTGGTAGCCGCCATTTGCCATGGCCCCTGGACGCTCATCGAAACCGGCCTGGTGAGGGGCAAAAAAATGACCAGCTGGCCCAGCCTGAAAACCGACCTTACCAACGCCGGTGCCCAGTGGATCGACGAAGAAGTGGTGGTCGACAAAGGCCTTATCACCAGCCGCAAGCCCGACGACATTCCAGCCTTCAACAAGAAGATTACCGAGGAAATTCTGGAAGGCGTGCACGCACCGCGCGCCTAGCACTTGAGGCCTTCTGGCACCGCAAAACGCCCCCGCCTGCACCGTGCTGGCGGGGCCGTTTTGGTTAGGCCACCAGTGCTAATAACTGAGCGGCGTAGCGGTGGTACAGCACGTACAGGCCCACATCGAAGAGCAGCAGAAACCCGCCCTGCACCCACAACGAGCGGCCAAAACCACTCAGGCGTTCGGGCAGCTGCGCGGTGGTGGCGGCGCGGGCGCGCAGCCACGCTCCGGTGGCTATGTACGCTACATCGAGGCCGGCATTAAAGAGCAAAATGCTTTCGAGCGAGCTTTGCGCCGCCAGGCTTTCGGCCAACGACAGGCCGGCCACGTGCAGCGGGCGGGCGCGCAAAATTCCCCACACCGCCAGCGCCAGGTTTACCACGTTCCAGGCCACGTTCATCTGGTGGAAATAGTAACGCTCACCGCTACGCGGCCGGTTGGCTATGAACCAGCCGCTCACCACAAAATTTAGCAAGGCCCACGCACCAAGTACGCCCATGCCCTGCTGAGCCAGCGTTTCGCGGTGGTAATTAATAGCATCGAGCAGCTCGGCGGTTTCACTCATGCAGGCAGCAACAAACGAGGTGCAAAATGAGCACAAAAAAAGAAGCCCGGCACAAGGCGCGGGCTTCTTTCAATACTGGAAAACGCAGCGGCTTACTGGGAGAAACCAATGCCTACGTACACCTGAATAACACCGTTTTTGATGTTGTCGAGGTTCTCGTTAGGCGTCTGTACGCCATTCACCATCTTTGGGTCGTTGTAGATATCGGCTAAGCCCAGCACGTAGCGGCCGCCCACGCGGGCCGGCCCGATGCGGCCTTCCAAACCAACCACTCCGCCGTAGTCCAGGGAGTTGTAGTTGTTGTTGGCAATGTTTACCGTGCGGGTGTCTTCCTTCACGTTTACCAGCAGCGACACCTGCGGACCGGCATGGATACTCACGTTATCCACGATGTTGTACACCAGCATGAGGGGTACCTGGATGTAATCCAGCTGGGTTTCGTACTGGTTCTGCTGGCCCGTCGGCCGGAACGACGAAGCGGCTTTAAAGCCCTGGCGGCTGTACAGCGCCTCCGACTGCAGGGACACCTTGGGCGACAAGCCAAATTGGTAGTAGAAACCGGCGTGGAAGTTCTGGCGGTTGGCGTCGTTGCTGTAGTTGCCCTTGTCGTCGCCGCGGAAGTCGGAAGAGTTCCAACCGCCTTTCACGCCGAAGCCATTGTTACGCGACTCGGGCGTGGTTTGGTAGTCGGTCGACTTTCGTACGCCTTCAACGCCGCGCTGGGCAAAGGCTCCCGTGCTCAGCAAGCCGCACAGGGAAAACAGGAGTGCAATTTTTTTCATGTTGTAGTGTGGATCTATGGTGGTAGCCGGCCGGCGGGAAGTGGGTGGTGCGGCGGCATTCGCATTTGACTATACTTATAGTGGGCAGTGCAGGTTACGCTTGGAGGCCGGTAGGGTGCAAAATTTTCCTTTCGACGTGCTTTGCCCATGCCACCCGCTGGGCGTAAGTTTGTGCCTTCCGGCTGCTACACTACCCGGAGCGTTAGCTCAGTTGGTTCAGAGCGCCACCCTGACACGGTGGAGGTCACTGGTTCGAGTCCAGTACGCTTCACGCAGCGCGCCCGCACGGCCCCGTGCGGGCGCTTTTGTTTTCGCCCCGATGGCAACCCGCGGCCCGGTTTTGCGGTTGTAGCCCGCGTGAGCCTCGCCTGTACGCCTCCTACGCTGCCCGTGGCCTGGGCCCCGCTTTACGCGCACCCACTACCCACCGGCCACCGGTTTCCCATGCTCAAGTACGAGCTGTTGCCCGAGCAGCTTGTGCGCGAAGGCACGCTCAGCGAAACCAGCCTGTTTGCGCCAATTCCCCTGCCGGAAAAGTACTTTCTCGACACCCACGATGCCGCATACTGGCTGCGGCTGCAGCAGGGCCAGCTCACGCGCGCCGAGGAACGTGCCACCGGCTTTCCGTGGTCGGAGGCGTTGGTGCAGCGCGAGGTTACCATATTGGGTGGCACCGTGCAGTGCGCCAAACTGGCCCTGCATACCGGCGTGGCGCTGAACGTGGCCGGCGGCACGCACCACGCCTTCCGCGACCGGGGCGAGGGGTTTTGCCTGTTAAACGACCAAGCCGTAGCCGCTAACTACTTGCTTCACCACGAAGGCTTCCAGAAAGTGCTCATCGTGGACCTCGACGTGCACCAGGGCAACGGAACCGCAGCCATTTTTCAGCACGAACCGCGCGTGTTCACATTCAGCATGCACGGCGCCCGCAACTACCCCGCCCGCAAAGAGCAATCCGACCTCGACCTGCCCCTGCCCGATGGCACCGACGATGCCACTTACCTCAAATTGCTGGCCGAAACCCTGCCCCGCCTGCTCGACGAGGTGCAGCCGCAGTTCGTTTTTTACCTCGCCGGTGTCGATGTATTGGCTACCGACAAGCTCGGCAAACTGGGCCTCACCCGCGAAGGCTGCCGCCAGCGCGACCGGCTGGTGCTGGAGCTCTGCTACCGCAACCGGTTGCCCGTGGTGGTGTGCATGGGCGGCGGTTACTCCGAGCGCGTAGCCGATATCGTGGAAGCCCACGCCAATACCTTTCGGCTGGCGCAGGAGCTGTGGTTTTGAAGCGAGGTTTGAATGGTCAAATGGTCGAATGGCTGGTCGTTCAGGAACGCAGAACGAGCACCCATTCACTCATTCACCCATTGCCATAAATAACCACTTGCCAGCGAAAGGCCCACAGCCACCGCACTTCGTAGTGGCTGGCGCCGGAGGCGGTTAGCAGCCTTTCCCAGTCGGTGCGCCGGAAGGCACGCAAAACTGACAGCGGCGCGTCGTGCTGCACCAGGTATGAACCTTTGAACAAGCGCGTGAGCCACTTAATGCTGTGGTAGGCCAGCGGGTGCCGATGCAAGTCGTTTATGACCACCGCCACGCGTGCCTGCTGCCGCCACTGGCGCAGCATGGCCACCAGTTGCTCGTCGGTGAAATGATGGCAGAACAGGCTGCACGTCAGCACATCGTAAGGCTGCTGGCTGAAATCAGCCGAAAAAATATCCTGCTGCGCAAAGCGAATTTCGGGGAAAGCGTGACTCCTGGTGGCGGCGTAATTCACCATAAAGGCGTTGGCATCGATGCCCACGAATTCCATCGGCAGGTGCCGGCGCCGCGCCCATTGGGCCAGGTAACGCAGCGTATCGCCGCCCCCACTGCCGAGGTCGGCCACGCGCAATGGCGGCGGCACCGGCTGCTGCCGCAAAATGCGCCGCAGGGCGTCGGTTACCACCCGGTAGCCGCCGAGGCGGGTGTTGATGACTTCCAACTCGTCGAGGTTCTGGCGCAGGGCATCGGTGGCCAGCGTGAGGTCGTCCATCAGCTCGGCCTGGGTAGAACGCTGCGAGAAGTCGGGCATGGGCGAAGTCGGCGGACGAGGTAAGGCCTTACGCGTAAGTCACGCGCAGCAACATGGCTTCCAGCGTCAGGCCAGGGCCGAAGGCAAAGCTGAGCACGGGCGCGCCGTCTTCGGCGGGCTCCAGCGTGCCCAGCAGTTCGCGCAGCACAAACAGCACCGTGGCCGACGACAGGTTGCCGACTTCGCGCAGCACGTGGTACGCGTGCCGGTTATCGGCTGGCGTGAGGCCCAGTTCCTGCTCAATGGCTTCCAGAATGCGTCGGCCGCCTGGGTGAATGGCGAAATGGCGCACATCGGGCAGGCGCACAGGTAGCTGCCGCAGCAGGCCCTCGGTGAGTTGCCGAATGCCCTGGCGCACCAAGCGCGGAATGTAGCTGGACAGTGTCATTTCGAATCCAAAGTCGTTGACGTGCCACGCCATGTCGCCCTGGCCGTCGGGCTCCAGGCCGCAGTGAAACGCCGCCAGCTCCAGGTTAGGGCGGCCGGCGGCCGGCTTGGCCAGCACCAAGGCCGCCGCGGCGCCGTCGCCGAAGAGGGCGTTGGCAATGAGGTGGTCTTCTTCGTTGCGCTTCTGAAAATGCAGCGTGCACAGCTCGGTACATACCACCAGCACCCGCGCCCGGGCATCGGCCCGGCAAAAGGCATCGGCCAGCTTCAGGGCGTTGAAGGCGGCATAGCAGCCCATAAAATTCACGCAGGTGCGCTGCACATCGGGGCGCAGGCCCAGGTGCTGCACCAGCTCAATATCCAGCCCCGGCGCGTACATGCCGGTGCAGCTCACCGAGACCAAGTGCGTGATGGTATCGGCGGCAATTTCGGGGGCTTGCCGCAGGCAATCGAGGGCAGCTTCGGCGGCCAGGGGCAGCGCTTCGCGGCGGTACACACGCATACGGGCGCCCACCGTGGGAAAGGGCTCTAAGTCGGGCGTGTTCGGGAAAAACGTAAAGGAACCGGGCTGCCGGCCGTAGTCGGGCAGCACCGTGTGGCGGTAGCCGATACCGGACATACGGTAGATGGCGCGCAGCTTGCGCGAACCAGCTTCGTCCATACCGTGGGCACGGGCCATGAAGTCGGCAATCTGTGGCTGCGGGAGTCGGTGCACCGGCGTGGCCGTGCCGATGGCGCTGAGGTAGCTGGTGGTCATTGAGGGCAGTATACGCAAAAAGCAAACGGTTGGGGTTAGGCTAAATTCAGCCTTGGTGTTACCATTTGCTTTTCGTTAACAACCGGTTGCCCAAATTGGCCCGCGGCTTTGGGTAGTTGCTCCGCTAAGCACACTTCGGCCCGGCGTCAGAAGCCCGAGCCGTGGGTACGTTTCATGAGCGTTTGCACCACGCCGGGCGCGTACCGTAATGTTCCCACAACGGCGTCGGTAAGGCGCGGCCCACCAAAAAGGCTTTGTACCCAGCGTCCCACGCGCAGCCGGGCGGCAAAGGTGCGGTGCCAGTCGCGGGTGTAGGCCGCCTCCAGGGCCGGGCGGGTGAGTTGGCCTTGTAAAAACGCGCTGCTGTGCCGCACGGCCAGGGCCGCGCCATGCATGGCCATGGCCATGCCGTTGCCGCACAAAGGCGTTATCAGGCCGGCCGCGTCGCCGCACATCAGCACGTGCCGCTCCACGCAGGTTTTGGGCGCGAAGGATATTTCATTGATGACCTCGGGCTGAGCGTACAACTGCTCCGCTTCGGCGAATACGCGGCGCAGGTGAGGGTTTTGGCTCAGCACATTTTCTTCCATGGCCGGAATGCTGCCGTGGCGGCGCAACTGTTCGCGGGTGGTGAGGTAGCAGAAGCAGAAGCGTCCATCTTCCACGGCCGAAAGGCCCGCGTAGCCATCGGCAAAGTTGTGCAGGGCTATTAGGTTGCGAGGGAAGTCCAACCGCAGATGATACTTCACGCCGACAAAGGGCGAGCGTTGCCGGAAAAAAGCGCGGTCGAGTTGCCGGTCGAGGGTGGCACGTTTTCCATACGCGCCCAGCACCACCCGCGCGGTTAGCTGCTGCCCATTGGCCAGGGCCACCCGAAAAACATCGGTTTGGGGCTCCAGCTGCACATCGGCGGCGGTGGCTTTCAGGTAAAACTGCACGCCCCGCTGCCGGGCGCGGTCGTAGAGAAACTCATCGAGGGCGTAGCGGCTCACACCAAAACCGCCCAGATCGAGCGGAGCGGTGAGCGTGCGCCCGCCCGGCGCCGAGAGCAAGAACTGGCTGATGCGGGCCGGGTCCAGCGCTGCCGGATCGGCGCCCAAGCGCTGCAGGTAGGGCAGCACTTCATTGGAAATGTACTCGCCGCACACCCGGTGAAACGGGTAAATCCGCTTCTCAACCACGGCAACGCGGTGGCCTCGGCTGGCTAAGTCCAGCGCCGCCGTAAGGCCCGCCAGCCCCCCGCCAATAATCAGCACGTCGAAATCCGGAGTGGAAGTGTTCAAGCGAAAAACGGCATGAAAAAGAGTGCAAAACGAAAAAGTAGAAGAGAATATTATCCAATTATCGAAAACTCACCACAAGCTCCCTATATTTTGATAACCTATTTCAAAATAGCGCGTTAATTTTGCAGACGGTTTGCCCAGCAAATCAGTCCGGTCATGTGGTCGGGTACTTTCCCCTACGTTTTCTATGTCCAAACAACTACTTAACGCAATCCTCCTGGTCGTTTTTAGCGTGTGCTGTTTACAAAGCAGTTTACCAGCCACCGCCCAGGCCGCCGCTCCTGTCGCCGCTCGTCCGGCCGGCGGCAGCGACGAAAAAAGCATTCTGGTATACCCGAACCCTAGCACTGGTATTGTACACGTGGCCGTTTCAGGCTTCGAAGGCCGTAAAACCGAGTTGCGCGTGCTCAACGTTATCGGCACCGTGGTGTACCGCGAATCGATGACGGAACTCGATAACCGCTTTACCCGCACGCTCGATTTGAGCCGCTTTACCAGCGGGCTGTACTATGTAAAAATCGACTCCGACAACACCAGCGTAATGCGCAAACTGGTTATTCGCTAAGGCGGGAATACCGGCTTATTCGGCTTACGTCAAAAGGCCGCTGCTCCTCCCGAGCAGCGGCCTTTTGCTTGCGCTTTTACCACCAAATGGTTCCGGTAAACACCCGAGCTTAGTTGAGCCTAATAGCAAAAAAAAGCCCCTCCGGAACCGGAGGGGCTGAGAAAGTCAACGTGGAAGTTTAGCGTTTTACCCGAACTGGTATGGGCTGAAGCTGGGGCGCGCGGCCTCCCAGCAAACGGTCGAGCAATGCGGCTAGCTGCTCGGCAAGCGAAGGAAAAATCATAGTCAGCGGAGCAAAAGAAAGCGAGAAAAGCCTCTATAGTAAAGGTACGTTTTCTAACGTAGCACAGCCACGTTTACGTTCATTTTTTCGACGGGTGCCATGCGCCCCGCTGCCAACGCCCGAATTACCCGGCGGGCATCGCGCCCAACGCCTTCCAGCAGAGCAGAGCCCCGGCTGTCGAGCCAGGGCAGCCCAAGGAAAGCCAAGCCGGGAAATTGAGTAAGCCCCCGATAGTGAACAGGATGCCCGGACGCATCGAGCACGGGCAACTCAATCCATTGGAAGTCGGGGGCATAGCCGGTGGCCCAGAGCACGGCATCCAGCGCGGGCGTTGTGTGGTGCTGGCCCTGCAGGCTGCTGGGCGTGGGCGCGGTTACGGCCCTGCCAATCAGGTGCACGTTTGGCAACCGGCGCACTGCTCGTAAATCGGAGCTGACCACGGGCTCGGGGCGGGCAATCATTTGGGCACCGATGGGCCGGTGGCGCGATGCCCGCAACAGGCCACCCACCTTCAGCATCACCCACATGAGAGCATTGTTGGGCATGGCCGGCGTGCGTTCATCAAAAGCCAGGTATACCGACCGACCGGCGCGAGCAAGGTCGGCCGCAATTTGCAGGGCCGAGTTGCCACTGCCTACCACCGCTACGGGGCCGGAACCCGGGACCTGGGAGGGTTGGCGGTAGTCGCGACTGTGTAGCTGCGTTACCTCAGAGCCAAGCTGCTGCGTCAGGGCCGGCACTTTGGGCGCCTGAAAGCCGCCGGTGCACACCACCACTTGCCGGGCTATGTATTGCTGCCCCATGGCCGTGGTGGCCCGGTAGCCGCTGTTGCCCACTTGCTGCAAACGCACCACACGCTGTTGGTGGTGAATTTGAAACTGAAACCGAGCCGCGTAAGCCCGCAGGTATTCGGCGGCCTCCTTGCCCGTGGGGTAGCGCAGTGGGTTACCGGGCCAGGGCCAACCGGGCAGGCTGCTGGCCCAGGCCGGCGAGAACAGCCGCAGGGAATCGTAGCGCAAGTTCCATACGTCGCCCACAGCCGCCTGCTCGTCGACCAGAATGCACTCCAGGCCCGCCCGCTGGGCGTAGTATGCCGCTGCCAAACCCGCCTGCCCGGCCCCGATAATGAGGGTATCGGTACGATAAGCAGAGCTTGAGAAGTCGGTAGAGTAGATATTGGGCATACAGAGCGGTGAGCTACCACGGTCCCGAAACAAGTTCAGGCGTAGTGCAGGGGAGCAGTACTTGCGTTGGCCAAAGTAACAACCAGAACCAGCTAACGGTTATGCATCCTTTTTTCGCATGTTGAAGTCGGGAAATGGCCTAAAGTTGCTTCACGCCACCGTTTGCCCCACATTGGCTGCTTGGGCAGGGGCCTGCCGGGGCATTTCAGCTTTGATTTGCTGGGCCGTGTGGTGCGCCAGCGCCATAATGGTAAGCATGGGGTTAACGCCGCTGCACGCTGGAAAGGCCGAGCCATCGGCCACGTACAGCCCGCGCACCTCGTAGGTTTCGCCGCTGGGGCTGGTGGGGTGCGTGGCCCGGTTGCCGCCCATGCGGCAGGTACTCATTTGGTGGGCGCTGTACAAGCTGAACTGATTGGGCTTCCAGCCCAGGTGCGGCAGCCCGTCGAGCACCTCCTGGTTTTCGATGCGCCCCTCGCGCACCCGCAGCGTGGGCAGTGTGCCGTGCGGCAGGTACACGGTATGAGCACCCGCGGCCGCGTGAATTTCGGCCGCCGTGCGCACCGCCGTGAGCATGTGGTTGCGGTCGTAGTCGCTGAGGCGGTAATCGATGAGTGGGGCGCCGTGGCGGTCGGTGCGCACGCGGCCCCCGTCCCGGTCACGGGTCAGCACAATAAACGAGCCCAGGTTTGGCACCTGCTGCATCAGCTGTTTATGCTGCTCGCCCGAAGTCCAGGGCAGCGTCATGGCCATCAGGCCCACATGGGCCGGCGGTGTTTCTATTTTGGCGCCGAAGTTGGTTCCGTTCAACCGGGTGCAACTGTCGTTTACAACCGACATGCTGGGGCCATACCACGCCTCAATAGGCCACGGATATGCGCCCGAAACGGCCACCGTGGGGTGCAAGTGCAAATGCTGACCCAGGTGCGGGTGGCGCAAGCCGCTGCGCAGCAGCAGCGTCGGCGTTTGAATGGCCCCGCCGGCTACCACCACGCGGGCGGCTCGCACGGTTATGCGCACGGTGCGGCCATCGGCGGCGGTGCACAGGGCCTCGGCACCCGTGGCGCGGCCAGCTTCAATGGTTACGCGCTCTACGTGGGTATTGGGCAGCAACCGGGCGCCGTGTTCGGCGGCGGTTTTCAAGTAAGTGTTCAGGGTGCCCTGCTTCACGCCATACCGGTCGCCGAGGGTGCTGAAGCCAAGGCCACGAAAATGCAGCTCGGAGTCGTCGAGGTTTTTCTCGTTGCGCGGAATCAGGCGCACCTCCTGGCCCAGCTTACGCGAGCCGTCGAGCAAGGCCTGGTTTTGCCCGTTATGGCGCGGGTAGTCGGTGTTTACGCTTAGGGCCGCCGTTACCGCCTCAAGGCTGGATTTAAACGACGCCTGCGTGAAATGCGGGACCTGATGCTCCCGGGCCCATTCTTCCAGCACGTAATCGGGCGTGCGGAACGAGCCGGCCCAGTTTACGGTAGTGCCGCCGCCCAGGCAGCTGCCGGCCAGCAGGGTAATGCCGCCGTCGGTGGTGCTAAGGGTGCCGCGGGCGTCGTAGAGCTGGCCGATCATGTCGGCTTCGCGCTGGGTGAACTCGCAGCCGTGGCAGTAGGGGCCTTTTTCCAGCACCAGCACATCGTGACCGGCCGCGGCCAGCTCGCCGGCCACCACGCCGCCCCCCGCGCCGCTGCCTATCACCAGTACGTCGCAGGTGTAGGTTACGTCGCGCTCGGGGTGCAGCGTGGCCAGGGGCTTGGGCGTGTCCACCACGCCGTCGGTAAGGGCGAGGGGGCCGGGGTAGCCCAGGGCTTCCCAGTTGGGGTTAGCGGAGCTGGCGTCGCCGCCGGCGTAATACAGAAACGTGCACAGCTTGCGCAGCGCCTGAAAACCCTGACGCAACGGCGGCAGCATGCTCTGCGCCCAGGACTGCAAAAGCTGCTCGCGCTGCTCGGGGCGCAACTCGGCAAATGCTTTGGGCGGCCCAAACCAGGTTAGGCCCAGCAGCGGGCCACCCAGCAAATCGAGCAGCTGCGCAAACTGCTTTTGGGCGGACTCGGGCTGCGCTTGAATTGCCGCCTCCAGCTGATCCAGGTTTACGCCCTCGGAGCCGCGGCGGGCCCAAAAAGTGGGGTGCGCATCGTGGCGTCCGGGTATGGCCGGAATAAAGGCATCGGCCAGGGCAGCCAGGGTGGTACGCTGTTCGGCGGAGAATTTCATGCGGCAAAAGAGATAAGCAAAAGCGGCGCAGCTGACGGGGCCGGGCTGGTGGCAGTGGATGCTGCCCGGCCTTCTGCTAAATATCCGCATTATTCATCGAAAGCGCTGCATGCCGAGCTTTTATAACACCGCAAAATCGAGGTTAATAAAAGGCTGGCCCACGCTTGGCTCGCTTGCTTCGTATTTTGACGGCCGTGTCCACCCCGGCCGCCGCGCTTATCAGGGGCAGAAAGAAACCGGTGGAATTAACCGGCCACAGCTATGCAGATGAGGCCTTAAAAAAACTTCAGCAGCCAGCCGATGAGCTTTTTCACCTGCGGGGTATATGGCGGGTACATGGCCTTGAGGGCGGTGCGGCCCACGCGCTGTTTCAGCACCGATTTCTCGTTGGAGAACTGCAGAAAACCCGCGTAGCCGTGGGCCCGGCCCAGCCCGCTGTTGCCAAAGCCGCCAAAGGGTAAATCGGGGTGGGCCAGGTGCAGAATGGTTTCGTTCACGCAAGCGCCGCCGGCGGGCATGTGCCCGAGCAGGTACTGCTGGTTTTGGCTGCTTTGGCTGAACACGTACAGGGCCAACGGGCGGGGGCGGCTGTTCACAAAATCGGTGGCTTCCATGAGCGTGCGGAAGGTGTGCACCGGCAGCAGCGGCCCGAATATTTCCTCCTGCATCAGGCGGCTGTCGGGCGGTACCTGGCTGAGCACGGTGGGCTCGATAAAGCACTGGCTTTGGTCAACGATGCCCCCGATTTCGACGCGGGCGCCCTGGCGCTGGGCGTCTTCCAGCAGGCTGGCAATGCGCTGAAAATGGTGCCCGTTCACAATGCGGGCGTACGATTCCGACGCGGCCACGCCCCGGTTGTCGGGGTTGTAGAAGCGTTCGATTACGGCCCGGATTTCCTCTACCAGCGGCGCTTTTACGCTTTCGTGCACCAGCAGGTAATCGGGCGCTACGCAGGTTTGGCCGGCGTTAATGCACTTGCCCCACACAATTTTCTCGGCCGCGTCGCGCAGGTCGGCGGTTTCGTCTATCACGGCCGGCGACTTGCCGCCCAGCTCCAGGGTAACGCTGGTGAGGTGCTCGGCGGCGGCGCGCATCACCACCTTGCCCACTTGCGGCGAGCCGGTGAAGAAAATGTGGTCGAAAGGCAGGCTGAGCAGCGCGGTGGCCACGTCCTTGTCGCCTTCCACCACGGTTACCTCGGCGGGGTCGAACAGCTCGCGGGCCATGCGCGTGAGCAGGGCGGCCACGTGCGGCGTCATTTCCGAGGGCTTGATAACGCAGCAGTTGCCGGCCGCCAAAGCCGACACCAAGGGGTCAATGGCGAGGTAAAACGGGTAGTTCCAGGGCGCAATAATCAGGCACACGCCCTTCGGCTCCACCTGCACCCAGGAGCGGGTGCCCACCAACGACAGCGGCGTGCTTACGCGCCGGGGCCGCAGCCACTGCTTCAGGTGTTTAAGCGTGTGGCGAATTTCGGTTTGCGACGCCCAGATTTCGGTGACGTCGGTTTCTTCGGCGGGCTTGCGGAAGTCGGCAAACAAGGCCTGCTGAATGGCTTCGCGGTTTTGGGCTATCCAGGTACCCAACTTGCGCAGCCGAGTGGCCCGCTGCTCAAACGTTTCCTGACGCAGGGCTTCGCTGCGGCCGCGCTGGCGGTCGAACACGTGGTGAACATTAGTAGCGGCAGGGGCAACGGGCGTAACAGAAGCCATAGAGCGGGCAACAGGAATGACACAAACAAGATAAGCGAAAAGCAGCCGCAGGGTTGCAGGCCGGCGGCAATACGCGACGGGTTTCGCGCTTTGGCCGTTGGCTACTCCTGCTTCCGCTTGCGCCTGCTGCCCTTAACCATTCACGGAAACATATGGTTGCCGGTTGTGACATTGATGGACGCCCGGCATGCCGCCAACGCGCTGCTGCCCAAAGCCGCTTTTCGTACCGCCGCTACCCTGCGCCCGGGCCAGCCCCGAGGACCTTATTCGTACCCTAGAGTTGCTGCCCTCGAAGAACACCTACCGGACTGATTTCGCCAGAAGCAACTTTCTATATCCGTCCGTTTCTATGTAGCACGTCGCTCGAAGGGTAAGGCCGCGGTGGCCGCACGCCGGGCGTGCGGCGGGCTTCTTCGTGATGAACATGCGCTATTTTTTGGCGGCGGCCTGTACGTTGCTTGCCGGCCTGGCGGTTGGCCAGGAGTTACCCCGCCGTGCTTTCGTGGGCATTAACCTGCGCGGTATTAACGACAGCATTCAGCAGCGGCACCGCTTGCCCAACCAGCAGGGTATTCTGGTAACGGGCGTGCGCGAGGCGTCGTCGGCCAGGGCGGCGGGGCTGCTGCCGAACGATGTGGTGGTGAAAGTGGGCACCCAGCCCGTGCAGGACGTGCCGCAGTTCGTGGGCATGCTGAAGCAGTTTAAAACCGGCGACCAAAGCACGTTTACGCTGCTGCGCAACGGCAAAACGGTGCGCCGGAAGGTAGCCTTCAAGCCCTACCCACCCGAGGTCAGTCCGTTTTACGACGTGGCGTATTCTGCCGTGCGTTTCGGCCCAAACACCTTGCGCACCATTGTTACCAAACCCACCGGCAACCCCGCCCAGAAGCATCCCATGGTGCTGTTCATTCAGGGCGTGAGCTGCCATTCCGTGGATAACCCACTAGCGCCCGGCAACACGGAGCAACGCATCATCGACTCGCTCAGCCGGCACGGCTACGCCACCATGCGCGTGGAGAAAACCGGCATGGGCGACAGTCAGGGCACGCCGTGCGCCGAGTCGGATTTTCACATGGAAGCGGGCGGTTACAAGGCCGGGCTAGCGGCCATCCGGCAAATGCCCTGGGTCGATCAGGACAATATTTTCCTCACCGGGTTCAGCATTGGCGGCATCATGGCGCCATTGGTAGCCGAGGGCCAGCCCATCAAGGGCATCGTATCCTGGGGCACGGCCAGCCGCACGTTTATCGAGTACCTGCTGCACAACAAGCGCAACCAAAGCACGCTGCAAGGCATGCCCCTCGACCAGGTTAACGCCCAGCAGCAGCTCTACGCGGCCGTGCTGCACCTGCTGCTCACCGAAAAGCAAACGCCCGAGCAAGTGCTGGCCAAATACCCGAACGCCAAGGACCTGCTCCGCTTTCCGCAGCACTACACCTACATGCAGCAGTGGCAAGACGCCAACTTGGCCGCGGCCTGGAAGCGGCTGAACACCCGCGTGCTGGTGCTGCGGGGCGCCGCCGATTTCGTGTCCTATAACGAGGACCAACAGCTGATTGTAGATGTGGTGAACCGCGAACATCCCGGGCAAGCCACGTTTCAGCTCATGCCCGATGTAGACCACGGCTTTACCCGCGCCCGTACCATGCAGGAAAGCATGCAGCTGGCCGGGGTCCCGAACACCGAAAAAAACTTCGAGTTCATGAGCGTCATTGTCCGCTGGCTGGATGATGTGCGTAAGCAGAAAGCATAGCCTGTAGCGTACGGCCACAGCGCAAACGGTCCGGTGCAAAATCATTTGCACCGGACCGTTTGCGTTGTTACTGCTACTTGCGTTTCTGCAGCACAATGTCGCCACTGTCTACGGCACCGGAGGCCACGCTGCGCGTGCGGCTGCCGCGCACCAACTGGAAGTTGCGGAAATACGCGGGCAGACCCTCCACGTTCATTTCCTTGCCGGTGCGCAGTTCGTAGTGAAGGTGCGGGAAGTACGAGCTGCCCGACGACCCAACCCGGGCCAGCACCTGATCGGCGCGCACTTCATCGCCCACTTTCACCGTTAGGCTGTTTTGCTTGAGGTGGCCCAGCAAACTGAACTCGCCGCGGCCGTGGTCGATAACCAAGTAGTTACCATACAGCAGCAGCGGGTCTTTTCCCACCATGTCGCGGGGGCTGAAGTAGTCCTGGCCGTTGTCGTTATCGGGCTGGGCGGCGTAAGCGGCCACCACCCGGCCGGCAGCGGGCGCGTGCACCGGCTGATTGAAACCGGGGTAGTCGGTGTTCTTTTTGCCGTTGCCGGTGTGCAGCTCACCGGTCGGGGTTACCACCGCAAAGTCGTGGCCGTAACGCATAAAATTCGACCGAATGCCTACCTGCTGGGCCACGGGGTGCAAAAAATCGAGGCGGCGGTGGTGGGCATTTTCGTCGTGGCCGTCCCACACCAGCTGGCGGCCGGTGAGCGGCAGCGCTAAAGCCGCCAGGGGCTTGTAACGTTCGGGCCATACCTCCACGCGGGCCTCTTTCTCGGCGCGTTTCGGGGTTTGAAAATGGAACACGTAGGCCATGCGCCCTACTTCTACATCGTCGGCAAAGCTGTGAAAGGGGTTGAAAACCAGCGCCGCGGTGCCCGGGTTAAACTGGCGGTGCGACAAGCCGTTTACCGACGGACTGAATCCGTTGTTGTCGACGAATTTGCGCAGCACCAGCGCACCGCTGCGGTCGTAGACCGATACTTCCACCTTGCTCAACGAAAGCGTATCGCGGCTGCGGTTGCGTACCAGCAAATCGAAATTCAGGCGCTGGCCGCTGCGCTCTTCCAGCCACACCTTACCGGGGGCGGTGGTAACGGTTACGCCGGTGGTATCGGGCGTGGCAGTGAAGGCAGCCGGGGCACTGGCTAGGGTCAGACTGAGTAGAAGAGCAAACATGAGCAACGCGGCTAAAGGGTACGCAGCGCCAGACGCCAGCGTACCGGTGGCCGTTGCCTGAGGCCGCGGCATTTCTTCTCGCTTAGCCCTAAAACCGACTGCGGCCACCCAACGCCGAAGCGCCGAATGGCCGCACACGCGCGTTCAAGTCTGTTTTAAGCCACGACGCCGGTTTGCATCAGGTGTTGAGAATTTCGCCGCCGTTGGGGTGCAGCGCCTGGCCGGTTATGTACGAAGCGTCTTCGCAGGCCAGAAAAACGTAGCACGGCCCCACTTCGGAGGGCTGACCGGGCCGCTTCATGGTGGTATCCTGCCCAAACTCGCCAACTTTCTCGGGCGGAAAGCTGGCCGGGATGAGTGGCGTCCAGATGGGGCCAGGAGCCACGGCGTTTACCCGAATTTTCTTATCGGCCAGCTGCTGGGCCATGGACCGGGTAAAGGCCGTAATGGCGCCTTTGGTGGAAGTATAATCCACCAGTTGCTGATTGCCGCGGTAGGCGTTAATGCTGGAGGTGTTGATGATGGAGTCGCCGGCTTTCAGGTACTCCAGCGCGGCCTTGGTCACGCGCACAAACGAGAAAAAATTAACCTCGAACGTGTCTTTCCACTGCTCTTCGGGCACCTGGGTTAAGTCGGTGCTGATAAACTGCTCGGCGGCGTTGTTCACCAGCACGTTCAGCCCGCCCAGCTCTTTGGCAGTTTGCTCCACAATTTCGATGCAGAAGTCGGCTTCGCGCAGGTCGCCGGCTAACAAAAGGCACTTGCGTCCTTCCTTTTCCACCAGTTCGCGGGTTTGTTCGGCATCGGCTTGTTCTTCGGGCTTGTACACGATGGCCACGTCGGCGCCCTCACGGGCGAAATGCACGGCCACCGAGCGGCCGATGCCGCTGTCGCCGCCGGTTATAAGGGCCACTTTGTTTCGAAGTTTGTCGCTGCCCTTGTAGCCCGGGCGGATGTACTCGGGCTTGGGATGCATTTTCTGCTCGAGCCCGGGCTGCTGGTTCTGGTGCTGCGGGGGCAACGAGGTCGGTTTGTTTTCCATGGATAAGAGCTGTTAAGGGGCCGGTGCCAGTTTCCGGAAACGGTGGGGCAGCGGCAGTAGTTATAGTCCAGATTACCCAAACGGCGCGTCTGCGCCGTGTTTTTCGGCGCTTTTGCCACCAATCTACCCGCGGTTTTTGCTACATCGTAGCCGGCAGCAACGCCGTGCACCTCCGACTCTATTAGTCTTGTTTCGCCCCTTTGAACTGAAGGACTGAACCCCACGGGGGGCCATGTGCGTTGCGGCCTAGCTACTGAATCTGTATTCATGCCCCGGTTACTTGCCGTTTTGTGCTCGTTGCTGCTTATGGCAGCCCAGGGAGGGCGGCCCGGGCCGGCTGTGCCTCCATTGATGCTTCGGGCCGAAACCCTGCCTTTTACGCCTACCGAATTCTACCTGGCCGACGTGCGCGACGAGCGCGCCAACCGAACCGCCGTGGCCCAGCTGATTCCCGCGCCGGCTACTCCCGGCGGCTCCCTACCGGTCGCACAGCCCGTGGATTTGCAGGGCGGTACCTTGCCAGCCGTGCGGCAGTTCGTGCGGGCCAGTTTGCCCCGTAACTCCGCTTTGCGGGCTGTAACCATGCGGCTGCAGGAGCTAAGCGTACGCGAAACCGCAGCACCGGGTATGCCGGGCCTGGTAGAGGGCCGCGTTACCGTGCAGGCTGCCTTCGACTGGCAACGGAACGGCCGCGCTATTCACCTAACCGATTACCGCGGTGCCGCGCGCTACATCCGCAGTGCAGGACCGCCCACAGCCGCCGAACCCGCGCTGCGGCAAGCTCTGGGAGAGTCTTTGCGTTACCTAAACGGCTGGGTGACCCGCGAAGTAAACGGCAATATCAAGCTGGCCACTCGCCTGCAAGTACATGCCACCGATTTCACGCAGAACACTGACGCCGACACGCTCTACTACTCGCCCGATCAGCCGTTGGCTTTTTCCGATTTCCACGCTTTGCCCCGACCCGCGGGCCGTTACCAGGCCTCAGTGTTTCCCAGCTTTGCGTACACCGCTCGGGCTCAAACCGTAGCCGGCGTACTGCACTTGCACCTGAACATGAAAGTGTTTGTGGTGCGCAGTTCCTCTTGGGTGCTGCCCGACGCCCACACGGCTCACACCCTGAACCACGAGCAGCGCCATTTCGATTTGGTAAAGCTGGTAGCCGAACGTTTCAAGCGCAAAGTGCACCCCGACAGCCTCACCCTCGATAATTTCGACGCCCGCATGCAATACCAGTATCTACAGTCGTGGTGGGAGATGAACCGCCTGCAGGAGCAGTACGACGGCGAAACCGGCGGCGGCACGAACGAGGCCGCCCAGCAGCGCTGGAACCAGCGCATTGAGGCGGAGTTACGGAGCTACGGCGTTACCGGGTAAAGGCTGGCAGTTCGGGCTGAACACGGCACCGCCCGCTTTGCGCTATGCAAAGCGGGCGGTGTTATAGCGGCAGCAGGAAGCGACGTTAGTCTTTTACTTTACGCGTACCGTCGTCGGCGTCGCGCTTCACTTTGGTACCGTTCGGGTACTCTATTTTTCGGTCGCCGTCTTTGTCTACCTTAACTACGGTGCCGTTGGCGTATTCCACTTTGGTACCACTGGCGTCTTTCTTGTACTTCACAATGGCCGGACCGCGGCGACGCGGGGTGGTGCCGCTGGCCGTGGCCCGCGCATCGACCTCAGATGCTTCTTCGGCATCGTTATAGCCGTAGTAGCGGGCGCGGTTGGTTTGGTAGGTACGGTAGCGGGCGTCGTCGTTGATAACCGTGCGAATTTCGTTGTCGGTGTCGGTATCTACTTGGCGCACGGCAGTGTAACGGCCGGTGGTATCGGAGGCGTAGCGGGTTTCCAACTCGCCCAGGCGGCGGGCGCGGGTGTAGTATACGGTGCGCACGCGGCGGGTTTGGGCGGTGTCGGTCAGGCCGAGGTCGGCGTTAACCATGTCGGCGGTACGGTTGGCCTCGTCCTGGTACACGGTCATGTCGGCGTCATCGTCTACCACCACCGCGGTGTCGGCTGCGGGCGTGGTAGCGGCATCAACGGCTGCCGACTTATCCTGACTACAAGAGGTCAGGGCAATAGCAGCAGCAAGGGGAAAAAGCAAGAGAGTATTTTTCATCGGAGTAAGCGCGCAGGGCGCGGGTTTGTGGGAGGCTATTCTATATAGCCGTTTGGCGCTTTACGGCGGAGGTTGAAGCACGGTTATCCCACGCCCTGCCAGCGTAGCAACTCCAATAGGCCTCTAGCTTATTTCCCGGCAACTTTTCCGTGTCACGGCAACATCAGAGACCATCGATACCTCGAATGCAATCAGTTCTGATTAACGCAGTAGCAAAAAACTCCGTTATTTACCCGCTGCCTCTCCCTCTCCATGGTATCGAGCGAAGAAAAAGTTACGCTACGGCTACTTCGCTTGACTTGCCCTAACAAGCTCATGAATATCACCAAACTTACCCTTAACAAGCATTTGCTGTATTGGCTTAGCAAAGTCGGCTATCTGCGTAATCGTAAAACACTTACCAATCTGCGTGTCCTCGAAAAAGGCCGGTTCTTTATTTACAACCTAGAGGGCTTCCATATCGCATCAGAAGCATTTAACTGGTACCTGACCAAAGATGTCCTAGAGCAGGAAGTGCTCAACGTAAGCTGCCGGTATTACCGCCCCAAACCCGGCGACACCGTGGTGGACATTGGGGCCGGCTTGGGCGAAGAATGCTCTATATATTCCCAGATGGTGGGCAAAAGCGGCCACGTGTACGCCATTGAGGCCAACCCCACGGTTTTTAGGGCGCTTTCCGAAGTAACGGCCCTGAACCACGCCACAAACGTGCAGTTGTTCAATATCGCCATCAACGACAAGCGTGCGAAAGTAGCCATCGAAGACGCCCACGACAGCTACCTTTCCGCGTCCCTCGACAACAAGGCTTCGCAGGGCGTAACCTACCAAGTGGAGGGTTTGCCTTTCGCCGAATTCTGCGCCGACCATTCTCTTCGCCACATCGATTTGCTGAAAGTCAATATCGAGGGCGCGGAGCGGTTCATGGAATCCGCGTTTCAAAACCCCGAGCTAACGATTCGTAACGTGGCCATTTCTTGCCACGATTTCCGCTTTGTGAACGAAGGCAACGAGTTCTTTCGCACCAAGGCTTTAGTAAGCGACTTTCTCACCAAGGCCGGTTACGAAATTTGCTCGCAGCAAACCGGCAAGGGCTACGTCGACGATTGGGTATACGGGCGCAAAAAATAGGTTGGCATAACCTATCAGCCTCCCGCAGGTCCCTATTCCCTGAGCTTGCCCCACATGCCCCACCAGCATTTCATCATTCACAAGCCTTACGGCTACCTGTGCCAGTTTGTGAGCGAGAGCCCCCAGGAAATGCGCAAAAAGCGTTTTCTGGGAGAGTTATACGACTTTCCAGTCGGCACCATGGCCATTGGGCGCCTTGACGAAGAAAGTGAAGGGCTGCTGCTATTAACCACCGATGGCGTGGTGAGCGAACGGGTGCGAGGCAAGCACATCGAGAAAGAATACTACGCCCAAGTAGACGGGCTGATTACCGACGAGGCCGTAACCCAATTGCAGCAGGGGGTAGAAATCGGCATTCGGGAAGTGAAATACCAAACCGCTCCTTGCGCGGCGCGGCGCCTGGAACAAGTACCGCCTTTTGCCCCGCGCACCCGCAAAATTCGCGACGACCGGCACGGGCCCACCAGTTGGGTTTCCATTATCCTCACCGAAGGCAAATTCCGCCAGGTGCGGAAAATGACCGCCGCCGTGGGCTTTCCTACTCTGCGCCTGATTCGGGTGCGCGTGGGCGACTTGTGGTTAGGCGACTTGCCGCCGGGCGTGGTGTGCGAGCTTGATCCGGCGTTGTTGCCGGCGTAATTTATTCTGGAATTGCGGCCGGTAGCACGGCCCCATTAGCACTGCACGAAGTACTCCAGAACCAACCGGAACCTTCGTCTCGCCGCAATTCGTTACCTTATATGCATGCCCCCGGCTAAGCCCGACAACGCAGCGGATTATTTTCCGGCCTGCCGGTTTCGTATCTTCGTCGCGGTGCAGTCATCTGTTTAAAACTCCCTTTCATTTCGGGGAACAGATATTCACCTCAAGCAACCGAAACCTATGGGCAGAGCACAAGAAACTTTTGGCAAGAAAGAGAACGAGAAAAAGCGGCTGAAAAAGCGCAAAGAGAAAGAAGAGAAGCGCGATGAACGCCAGGCCAACGCCAAAAAAGGCCAGAACCTGGAGGACATGCTCGCCTACGTGGACGAGAACGGCAACATTTCGGCCACGCCGCCGGACCCCACCAAGAAGCGCGAAATCAAGACCGAGGACATCCAGATTGGGGTGACCAAGCGCGAAGACATGGAGGACGAGGACCCCATCCGCACCGGTACCGTTACGTTCTTTAACGAGTCGAAGGGCTACGGATTCATCAAGGATTCGCAAACCCAGGAAAGCGTGTTTGTGCACGTGAACGGCCTCGTAGACCGCATCAAGGAAAACGACAAAGTGGCTTTCGAGGTAGAAATGGGCCACAAGGGCCCGAGTGCCGTGCGCGTAAAGCTGGCACCTGCTGCTGTGTAATACACCGCTACTCTCTACTTGCGGAAAGGCCGATGCTTCCCAGCGTCGGCCTTTTTTAATGCCGGCAGCGCTACCCGCGGTTTGCCGATATTTGCCTTACAACCGGCCTGCCCCTATAGGTCGGCCTCCCGCATTCATTCCATGGAAGTAAAGGACAGCAACGGCACCCTGCTTGCCGAGGGCGACTCGGTAACGCTCATTAAGGACCTGAAAGTAAAAGGCTCCTCTACCACCCTCAAGCGCGGCACCCTGGTGAAAAACATCCGCCTCACAAACAACCCGGCCGAAATAGAAGGCCGCGCCGGTGGCTCGGTGATGGTGCTGAAAGCAGAATTTTTGAAGAAAGCGTAAGCCTCGTTTACGCTCATAATAGCACATTGCCACGCGGCAGCCTCGGCTCGTGCGTGGCAACGTTCATTCGCACGAGCAGCGTTAGGAACCTACTCTGCCCGTGTTGCCTCCCATAACATTTGCCCCATGACCCAACCGCCCAAGGATTTTGCTGCCGATAAAGAGGGCTTGCACCCGCGCAACCGCCACCGCGACCGTTACGATTTTCCGCAGCTCATCGGCACCTCGCCCGAGTTGGGGCCGTTTGTGGCGGTCAACGCGTACGGCGACGCCAGCATTGACTTTGCTAACCCCGATGCAGTAAAGGCATTGAACCGGGCGCTGCTGAAGCATTTTTACGGCATTCAGAACTGGGATATTCCGGCCGGCTACTTAGCCCCGCCCATTCCAGGCCGCGCCGATTACGTTCATTACCTGGCCGATTTGCTGGCCTCGGCCAACGAGGGAGTGGCGGTGAAAGGCAAAAGCATTCGGGTGCTTGATGTGGGCGTGGGCGCCAACTGCATTTACCCCATTGTGGGCCACCGCGAGTACGGCTGGCGCTTTGTGGGCACCGATGCCGACCCCGTAGCGGTGCGCATGGCCAAGCAAATTGTGGCCAGTAACAGCGGCATCAGCGGTGCCGTGGACATTCGCCTGCAGCTCTCATCAGCCGATATCTTTAGCGGCGTGGTAAAGCCCGCCGAGGTGTTCGACCTAACGATGTGCAACCCGCCCTTCCACGGTTCTGCGGCCGAAGCCGAAGCTGGCACGCGGCGCAAAGAGCAGAACCTGGGCACGGCCAAAGGCCCGAAACCGGTGCCCACTTTCGGCGGGCAGTCGAACGAGCTGTGGTACCCAGGCGGCGAGGCCACGTTCCTGTGGCGAATGGCCGAGGATAGTGCCCTGATGCGCAACCGCTGCTTCTGGTTTACCACGCTGGTTTCGAAAAAGGAAACCCTGCCGGGGCTCTACAAGTCGCTCAAGAAGCTGGGCGCTACCGAAGTGCGCACCATTGGCATGAGCCAGGGCCACAAAGTGAGCCGCCTCGTAGCCTGGACGTTTCTCGACGAAGCCCAGCAGCAGGAGTGGCGCACGAAACGCTGGACGCCCACGGGTTCGGCCACCGCGCCGCCCGCCGTATAGCCCCCAGCAGTATTACCACTAGTTATGGCTATGCCTACAAACAAGTCGCGCCGATTTGTAGCATGGACTCTCACTGGGTTGTTAGCCAGTTGCTCTCTTAACTCCCAAAATACGCAGAGCTACACTTCACCCAACGGGTGGTTTACTTTGGAACACCCTATTAGCTGGCAACTTGAACTGGAAGCCGGAGTTTACACTTTCGTTGACCCAAATGATCTAAGCTGGGCCTTCCAAGTATCCGCTTATTAATCAAAACGCAACTCCGCACCTGATTTCGTTATTACCGATGAGCTACAGGAGGAAGTCAAGCTTCACCCAGAAGCGAAGATTATTTCAATAGGAAACCGCAAAGCCATTTATTACACGAAATGGCAAGAGGGTTATTTTTTACACGGATGGATAACGGTTGGCAAGCGGTGCAAAGCCTTCTGCACTTTCACCTCAAGTTTGGATAACGACAGCCCAGCTTTAGAGGCGGCAAAGAATATTGTAGCTACTATGACCCTACAATGAGAAAGACGGCCGATGCCTTGAGCATCGGCCGTCTTTCTCATTATATGCTTCTCCGTTTTAGCTGCCCAACTGGTAGCTCAGCGAGGCTTGCACTACTTGATTGCGCAACGGCGCACGGTATTCGTGGCGGTGAGTAGGCTGTTCGCCGGTGAGCGGCAGCAAACCGGCGGATGCGCGGATGCCCAGCCCGAAACCGGCCGGCAGCTTCACGCCCACGCCGGCGCTCAGGGCCACATCGAGGCGGCGGTAACGGTCGGTGGCGGGGCGGTCGATGGTGTACTCGCGGGAGCCGGCAATGGAGCCTTTTTCCTCGGCGCCCTGCTCGTGCGCGGCTACTTGCAAACCCAACTGCGGACCCGCTTCCAGGTAAAACTTCCCGAACGTGGCTCGCAGCAGCACGGGCATGTTCAGGTACGACAACCCGAGCTGATACTGAGCGGCATAAGCACCGTCTGAAAGGTGGTAGTCTTCGAGTTTCAGGCCTACGCCCTGGCGGCTGAAGCTGAGTTCGGGCACTATGGAAAACCGTTCGGTGAGCTGCTTTTCGTAGAATAGGCTGACCTGGTAACCCGATCGACTGTTCGCGCTGGCCTTGCGCTCGGGCAGGTTGGTGCGGGTGGCCATGGTGGCGAGGTTCATACCGGCACTTACCCCGAGCTGAGCGTGGGCATGGCTGGTGATGAACAGTAAACCTGCGGTGCAGGCAATCAGGATTCGGCTCATGGTGGGGGGCTGTGGAACGTAACGGCGGTTCGCCTTCTTCTGCCAGAGCTCATGGCGGAAGCCAAAGGTTGCAACGGCGGAATGCCACTGCATAAAAACCCATTATTCAGCACCACAAAACGGTTTTACCCTCGCACTCAAGCCTCCATTTTTGCCAGGTTAGCTTCGGCGGCAGCGGCATCGGGGCTAGCAGCCGCGGCCCGAGCCTGGGCCTGTTTTACCGCCAGGTACGTAAGTCCGGCCGCCACCAGCGCCGCGCCGCTGGCCACCTTTTGCGCAGTGCTCAACTTGGAAACCTGCTTGCCAAGCTTTTTAACCGACTTCAGACCGCTGCGGAACCAGTCGTTTGCAGGCAGAGTACTGAACGCAAGCTGATTGCTAAACGGCTTCCGTTTCGAAGCCTTCTTCGAACCTTTCTTTTTATCGGACTTCCTGGATGCTTTCGACATAACGGGACAGGCATGGAACAACCGGGCGCACCGATGCAGCCCGTGCACCCACACGCGGGCTTACATTCGCAGCCTTGCACTGGAAGGTTTCTTTTTTTACGCCTGCTTTTCCGATACCGTGCGCAACGGTTGCGCTTGCTTGCGAGCCGCTCAAGCTTACAGTAGCAGCACGTCGATGCGGTGGGCGTGGACCATTTCCAGGGTGACGGACCACGCAAAGACGGTAAAGAAGCCATCCTGCGAAGCCACCAGCGCCAGGGCATCGCGCTGGTCGTGCACGAACTGGGCGGCGGCCAGGTGCCGGGTCCCGCCGTTTTGGGCCGGGTGCAGGTACCGGGCTACGCTGCCCACCACAGGCTCGGTCAGCACCATTCTATCGACGGGGGTGCTGTGAGCGGCGCGGGCCACTTTGGCACCGAAGGCCAGCAGGTGGTAGTCGCGGGTAATAACGGTGGCGCCGTCAACAGCGGTAAAACCGCCCACGATGCCGATGGCGCGACGAATTTCCTCCTGCCACTGCCAACGAGCCTGCTCCAGCTGTCGGCCCTCGGCAATACCGGTATATGCCGGGGCTACGGGGTAAGTCATGGGCTGCACAATGGAGGCCTGCCAGCGGGCCGAATCGGAGGGCACCACCAGCACGAGGCCGCCGCGGCCGTGGGCACGCATGGCGCCGGCCAACTCCACCAGAATGTTGTCGGTTTCGCCGGCAGTGCTGGGCAAGCCGCCGCCCGGCAGGAAGTTCTGAAGGGCCGGGCAGTCGTCGATGGCAGTATTTTCGGCATCGACGAGCTGCAGCTGGTCACCGCGCAAAATGGCTACGTTCACGAATTTGCCGAAGCCATCGGTGCGCCGGTGCTTGATAACCAACAGGCCCGGCTCCACCACTTCCAACACAAAGCACAGGGGCGGAATGCTGGTGGCGGTACCCCACACGTACAGGCCTTCGTCGTCGTACCACACGCCCAAATGAATGCCGGGCTGCTCTACGGCGGGCGCGAGCTTGAGCAGGTTGTAGGGCATGAGGCGGCGCTTGCTGAACACCACCGGCTGGGTGGTTTGCTCGGGCGGCAGCAGGGCCAGGGAAATTTTGGGCGGGTGACCTTCCTCGCGGCGCAAACTGGCCCAAAAAGCCGCATCAATCATGACCTCGGCCACGTTGGCGGGCGGGGGCGGCGCGAGCAGGGCCACGTCCCAGGCATTGGCCGCGGCGCGGTGCCGGGCAAAATGCGCTTCGATCATGGGCGCCACCACGCGAGCGGCCAGGTAGGTGGGTTCGGAGAGCATAGAAACAAAGTACGAAACCCGGCGGGCGCGGGTGTGAAAGGCGGTTAGCCCGCGAAACAATCTGCCGGCGCCGGAACGAGAGAGGTGTAAAGCATCGTGAAGCCCTTTCGGTTTGGGTCAGGCCGGAAATCCGTGCGCTTTTCCTCTGAGTTACGGCACCTACCCCGTGGCTTTTCGGCGGTCCTTCTTTCGCACGCTCTTGGCTCCGCCGTGCATCAGCCTTGCCTGGCAGCTTCCAGAATTTTGGCGGTGGTGTGGAAAAAACGAGTGGTGTTCCGGCGACCCAGGGTTTTGTCGAGAAAGGTAGTAGAGGCAGGCGGGCGGCCGTTTTGCATGTGCCACACCACAAAAGCATCCTGCTCGGTCAGGTGCACGATTTCCATATCGGCTTTGGGCGAAAGCAGCGGCAGGGCAAGGCCGGTGGGCAGGGGTTCGGCGAAAAACATCAGGCAGAGCCGTACATCGTCGGGCGCCGCGTACTGCCGGAAGGGGTTCAGGTTTAGTAGCTGCTCCAGCTCGGCTGCGGTGCGCAAAAATACCGGCACGCTGTAGCCCAGCGCCTGCTGCAGGTGTTGTTCGATGCGGGCGGCGAGATGGGCGCGGTCGGGCTCTTCGGCAGAATCAAAGAACACGTTACCGGTCTGAATGTAGGTGCGCACGTTAGCCAGGCCCAACTCGGCAAACAGCTGGCGCAGCTTCTCCATGGAAACGCGGTGGCCGCCCACGTTAATACCGCGCAGCAAGGCAATGTAAGTCATGTGTGGAAGGAGGAGGTTTTGGGGTGCCCAAGCTACCGAAATGCACCAGCTAACCCAACTTGTGCTTGGCAATGGGTTCCCCGAATGCCAAGCGGTAAGGGCTTTGTTTGGGGTGTTGCTGTAGCCTTGTGCATCATGTCGCAAACGCCCCCGCAGGTTGTCGCATTCACACGCGCTGGTCACCCTGCCGGGCCGATACCTTTGCTCTGTACTCTTTAACCCACTACAGCCATGGCCACCAAGATCTTTGTTAACCTGCCCGTTCGCGACCTGAATGCCTCCGTTGCATTCTTCACGCAGCTCGGCTTCCGCTTTAACGCCCAGTTCACCGACGAAAACGCCACGTGCATGATTGTGAGCGAGGATATCTACGTGATGCTGTTGGTGAAACCCTTCTTCCAGACTTTCACCACCAAGGAAATTGCCGATTCCACCAAGACCACCGAAGTAATCCTGGCGCTGTCGGCGGAGAGCCGCGAGGATGTGGATAGCATGGTGGATAAAGCCCTGGCCGCGGGCGGAAAACAATCCAAGGAGCTGCAGGACCAGGGCTTCATGTACGCCCGCAACTTCCAGGACCTCGACGGCCACCTCTGGGAAGTGATGTACATGGACATGAGCGCCGTGCCGCAGGCGGAAAACGCAGCGCCGGTTAGCGTCTCGTAAAGGCCGCACTCGTTCAAGAAACAGGCAATGCAAAAGCGGCTGAAGCTACTAGTAGCTTCAGCCGCTTTTGGCAGTCAATTTTCGGCTTAACAAGCCCGAATTGGCGTGCGGTTACCGAGCCAGAGCCGGCCCGGCAGGCGTTACAGGGTGGCGCCTTCGGTGGCAGTCAGGGCCTCGCCGGTGTTCGGGTCTGTATCGGCGGAGGCCGTGGCAAACATACCCCGGCGCTGCGCCAGGTAGCCCAGGCCCAGGGCCAGCAAGGCCGAGCCGCCGGCTACTTTCTGGGTGGTGGTGAGCTTGCGCAGCGACTTAGCCGCGCCGCTGAACAGGGTTTTCTGCTTTTTTCCGGCTTTGTTTTTCTTCTTAGACATGGCGGGTGCTGGGTTAGGAGTAAGACAAGAAATTGAAACAGGCTGGAACTAGGTATCCGCAAGGCGCGGACCCAAGGTTGCGACCGGCGCAATTCTTAATACGATACGCCCGGCCAAGCCCACCAAGTCGGGCGTTATCGTTCGTCGTCGTCGGGGCTGGCGGCGGGCGTTTTGCCGAAGCTGCCGGCCCGCTTGCCCGACGACTTGGCCGGCTTGGCCGATTTGTGGTGCTTGCGGGGCGCGGGAGCTGGCGCTAGTACTTCGGCTTCCTGCGTTTCCTCGGGCTCCTGCGGCACCGGGCCTTCGCCCAGTAGCAGCGGGCGCCAGGCCAGCGGCAGCAGCCCCACCACCGGCGACTCGCGCCAGTCTTCGCCGCGGTGGTTCCTCACGTAGAGGTAGCCCGCCGCCAGCAGCGTAAGGCCGCCCACCAGCTTCTGCGTGGGGCTGAGCCGGGCTATCTGATTGGTCACCTTGCGGTACTTCTTAATCGACAGCGCCGTGGCGTCGAACAGGTCTTCCGATACGCTGTCGTGGCGTTTCGAGTGCTTCTTTTTCTTCTTGCCCATGGGAGTGCGGAGTTGAGCGGAGCAGAATATGATCGGGCTTACAGGCCCGGCGTAGGGTATTCGCAGGGTAGGCCCGGAAGGTTTCTGTTAGGCCGGGCAATTACCGGGCTAGCCAACGGCCAACTAGCACCCTGCCCCCGCTGCATCTGGGTGCACGAAACACGGAAAAACCCAAAGCGGCTGAGGCTTCAGCCGCTTTGGGTTTTTGCCATTTTGCAAGGAAATTATATATAAATGGCTTGGTTCTTAGTGGCAATGAACCGGCTCCCTGCCTTCGGCTAAACGAGCGTAGATGTGGCTCACACGGGCTCCATTCCAAGTAATACCTACTTAATCCCGACCATAAGGAAGCTCCACCGTTATCGAGATAATATAAATTATATAATATATTCCTAAGAAACTTGAACGTTAACGGGACGTATAGGCAGGCCAACAGGTACATGTTCCACCATCACCTACTGCTCCATTATCCTATGAAAAAACTGACCTTCTTCCCCGCCCTGCTTGCTTTACTGATTGCTACTTCCAGCTGCGATAAGAACCAAGACGCACCTGCGCCTGCTTCGGCCGCAGCCGCTTCTGCCGATGGCAAAGGCGGTAACGACAACCCGGGTGGCCTCACCCAAGGCAAAACCGTTATTTCTACCAACACCGGTACCTACCCCTACACCGAGATGGTGAACAACGAGGTGGTAAACCGGACCGGTACTTTCACTTCGAGCCTCCGCATTACCGGCTTTGAGGTACGCAATGGGGTTATTACTGCCATTGGTACGCTGAGCGCAACGCCAACGTCGGGTCCGGCTTCGGCTTATGGACCGGTAGCCGTGGCCATTCCGCTAACATTGGCACAGATCAGCAGCTCGTGCTCGGGCGGTACTGTTAACTACGGCACCCTGACAGTTAGCCTGAACGGCACGACTCAAAACGTAAACCCCGTACTGAACGTGTCGCCTGCGCAGTCCAGCCAGAACCTGCTGGGCAACCAGCTTTGCTCCCTCGGCCGCATCCTGGGTAACCCCTCGCCTAATGACACGGGTGGCGTAGTGGCGCATCTGAACAAAATCATCAGCATCATCGGCGGCTAAAACCACCTAATTATCCGCAAAAAAGGGAAGCCTTAAGACTTCCCTTTTTTCTTGCCACCTGCAGCTGGCTGTAACCAGTCAGCGTAAAATGCAGCAATGGGCGAAAGAAACAGCAAAGCGGCTGAAGCTCTCGTAGCTTCAGCCGCTTTGCTGTTTCCACCTTTCGGCTGGAGGAATTACATGTGGATTGCCCGGTTCTCCGTCGCGGCGAGGCAGGCTTCCTTCATGGCTTCGGCGTAGGTGGGGTGGGCGTGGCTCATGCGGGCCACGTCCTCGGCGGAGGCGCGGAACTCCATGGCCGTTACGGCTTCGGCAATGAGGTCGGCGATGCGCGGGCCGATCATGTGCACGCCCAGGATTTCGTCGGTTTCCTTGTCGGCCAGCACTTTCACGAAGCCGTCGAGGTCCATGGAGGCGCGGGCGCGGCCCGAGGCGCGGAACGGGAACGAGCCGGTTTTGTAGGCCTTGCCCATTTCCTTGAGCTGCTCTTCGGTGTAGCCCACGGCGGCCACTTCGGGCCAGGTGTACACCACGCCGGGGATGAGCAGGTAGTTGATGTGCGGCTTCTGGCCGGCAATGCGCTCGGCCACGTACACGCCCTCTTCCTCAGCCTTGTGAGCCAGCATGGCGCCGCGAATCACGTCGCCGATGGCGTAGATGCCCGGCACGTTCGTTTGCAGGTGGTCATCAACCTTGATGCGGCCGCGCTCTTCCATTTGCACGCCGGCGGCTTCCAGGTTCAGGCCCGCCGTGTAAGGCGAGCGGCCCACGGCCACGAGGCAGTAGTCGCCCTCAAACTTCACTTCCTCGCCTTTGGGGCTGGTTGCGGTTACCGTCACGGTGTCGCCCTCGCGGGTGGCGCCGGTTACTTTGTGGCTCAGGAAGAACTGAATGCCGATTTTGCCGAGCACGCGTTTGAGCTCCTTGCCCAGCGCGCCGTCCATGGTGGGGATAATCGAGTCGGTGTATTCCACCACCGATACCTTGGCGCCGAGGCGGGCGTACACCGACGCCATTTCGAGGCCAATCACGCCGCCGCCAATCACGATCATGTGCTTGGGTACTTCGCGGATGTTCAGGGCCTCGGTGCTGGTGATGATGCGCTGCTTGTCCTGCTGAATGAAGGGCAGCACGGTGGGCTTAGAGCCGGTAGCAATGATGACGTTTTTCGTCTCGATCTGCTGCGCTTCGCCGCCTTCGGTAGGCGTGATGCTGATGTGGTTTTTGTCGATAAACGAGCCCACGCCGCGCAGCACCTCGATCTTGTTCTTCTTCATCAAGAACTGGATGCCGTCGGTATTCGCCTTCACGACCCCGTTTTTGCGGTCGATCATCTGGTTCATGTTCACCTGCAAATCACTCAGCTCAATGCCGTGCTCCTTGAAGGTGGTATGGGCATTGTGGAAGTGCTCCGTCGAGTCGAGCAAAGCCTTGCTCGGGATGCAGCCCACGTTCAGGCAGGTGCCGCCGAGGGTGGGGTATTTCTCGATGAGGGCCGTTTTGAAGCCGAGCTGGGCGCAGCGGATGGCCGCCACGTAGCCGCCGGGGCCGGAGCCGATGACGGTAACGTCGTATTGGTTCATGGGTAGGTCGTTGGAATGCGCTGGGGCAAAGGTAATAGAACCTCACCCCCCAACCCCCTCTCCTATAGAGAGGGGGAGTTAGAATGTAGAATTTGGGGCTGGGAGGCCGTTGAACGGCAAGCTCCCTACCCTTTTTGCAGGAGGGGACGCGGGCCTTTAGGCACGGCTGGGGTGGTTTTCCGTTGCTGATGCCCGAGAGTAAAGGCCAACAAATGGAACGTCATTCCGAGCGAAGTCGAGGAATCTCGCTAGATAGTAAAGTCACGTTCTCGCATCAGCACGCGAGATGTCTCGACTGCGCTCGACATGACGGGCGGGATAAACGGGAAAACAACGTCATTCTGCAGGTCGGCGCAGCTGCTGGGTAACCACTCGACCCGCCGCAGAAAACACGATAAACAACATCAGCAACGATGGACCACCCAAGCCCCGCTGATGCGGGGCCTCCCCTCCTATTTACAGGAGGATAGTTTTTTAGGCTTTGTTTAACGCTGGCCTGACTTAGTAAACGCTGTTACCAAACGCATAGTAACCATATTTACATCCCTCCTACCTCACCTTTGCCCTCGCCAGTAATTTGGCGAATATACCGGGAGCGAAACGTTTCAGGTACACACCCAGCGTTTCTTTGCCGCCGATATAGGCTTCCGGCTCGCCGCGGGCAATGAAGGGCAGGGCGCGGCGGGCGAATTCTTCTGGAGCAAGACCTTTCTCGGTGGCGTCGTCCATGGTACCCAGGGCGCGGCCGTCGCCGGTGAGGGCGTTGATGGACACGCCGGTGCGGATGAAGCCGGGGCAGATGATGGTGATGCCCACGCCGGAGCCGTGCAGCTCGGCGCGGAGGGAATCGAAGAAGCCGTGCAGGGCGTGCTTGCTGGCCGCGTAGGCCGAGCGGTACGGCGTACCAAACTTGCCCACCAGGCTGCTGATGGTGACCACGCGGCCGCTGCGCTGCTGCAGAAGCTGCGGCAACACGGCTTTGGTGAGGGCCACGGTACCGAAGTAGTTCACCTCCATCAGACGGCGGTCAACATCGAGGGAAGTTTCCAGCGCCAGGGAGCGTTGACTCACGCCGCCGTTGTTTACGAGCACATCCAAGCGGCTGTAATGGGCTACTACCTGCTGGGCTTTGGCCGAAAGGCTGGCCGCTTCGGCCAGGTCGAGGGGCAGTACCAGAACTTCGGCGGGGGCGCACGCGGCGGCCACGCGGTGTAGCTCGGCTTCGTTGCGGGCCGAGAGGACGAGCCGGGCGCCTTCGCGGGCAAAGGCCTTGGCCAGCGCCTCGCCGATGCCGGAAGAGGCGCCCGTTACCCAAACAACCTGGTTTTGGAAGTTCATGCGGCAAAGTAGGGTTTCGCTACGCCAAATGAAAGCGGGGCCGCTGCACCAAACGGAGCTAAGCCAAACTACCGCGCTGGCAACATCTTCCAGCACGTCATGCTTCGGCTCCGCTCAGCATGACGTGCTGAAGTTTTCAACCCCACTTCTTAGTCCACCAGCACGCCGATGTAGTAGTTGAACGTGTCGACTTCGAGGTTTTCCTTGGTGACGCCGGGAAGCTCTACGGGCGCAAACTTGGTGTTGGGGCTAATAAACTGATACTCGCCGCCACGGGCGCGCACGCGCACCGGCATGGTAAACCCCGGCACATTGGCCACCCAGCGGGCGAAGGTTTTGCCTTGCTCGAAGCGAAACTCCAGGATTGGCAGGCTATTGTGGCGCAGGTACTGGTTGAATACGGGCGTGAGGTTGAGGCCGCTTTGCTGGTTGACGTAGTCCACAATTTGCTCCGTGGTGACGGTTTGGTGGTAAAACTCTTGCCCCAGCCCGCGCAGAATCTGACGCCATTTGGCGTCGTCGTTCACGATGGTGCGCACCATGTTCAGCAGGTTGGCGCCCTTGTCGTACATGTCGCCGGAGCCTTCGTGGTTCACGCCGTAGGGTCCGATGAGGGGCCGGTCGTTCTGGATGTGGCGACGCTGGCCGTGCACGTACGCCTGGCCGGCAGGCTTGCCGAACAGGCTTTCGGTAAACAACCCTTCGGAGTAGCAGGTGAACGATTCGTGAATCCACATGTCAGCAATGTCCTTGGCCGTGATGTTGTTGCCGAACCACTCGTGGCCGCTTTCGTGGATGATGATGAAGTCCCATTTGTCGCCCCAGCCAGTGGCCGAGCGGTCCTTGCCGAGGTAGCCGTTCTGGTACTTGTTGCCGTAGGCCACGGCGCTTTGGTGCTCCATGCCCAGGTGCGGGGCCTCCACCAGCTTGTAGCCGTCCTGGTAAAATGGGTAAGGTCCAAACCAATACTCGAACGACTTGAGCATGGGCCGCACGTTGGCCGCGAACTGCTGCTTGGCCTTGGCCAGGTTTTCGGGCAGTACCCAGTAATCCAGCGTCAGCGGGCCTTTTTCGCCGGCGTAGGTACCGTCGCTGAAGTGCTGGTAATTGCCCACGTTCAGGGCCACGTTGTAGTTATTAATGGGGTTGACCACAAACCAATCGAAGCGCGTGTAGCCGCCTTTGAGCTTGGTAATTTTGCGCAGCCGCCCGTTCGACACGTCCTTCAGCCCCTTGGGCACGCTCACGCTGATGAGCATGCTGTCCACTTCGTCGCTCTGGTGGTCTTTGGTGGGCCACCACAGACTGGCGCCGGTGCCTTGGCAGGCGGTGGCCACCCACGGCTTGCCCTGCGCATCCTGCGTAAACACGAAGCCACCGTCCCAGGGCGCGTTTTCGGCCACCACGGGTTTGCCGCTGTAATGCACCGTAAACGCCTCGCGGCTGCCTTTTTTAACGGGCTCGGGGAAGGTCACGAACACGGCGTTGGCTTCGCGGGTGAACGGCAGCTCCCAGTTTTTATACACCACCTTTTCCACCGTCATGTTGGCAAACAGGTCGAACTGCAGGCGGGTAAAATCCTGGGTGGCGGTGAAGCGGAATAAGTTGGAGCCGCCGAGGTGGCGCTTGTCCACATCGAGCTTCACGTTGAGGTGGTAGTACGTAATATCGTAGCAGGTGCGCAGCGGCGTGAGGCTGCCGCGCAGGGAGTCGGCCCGGGTGAAGGCCTGCTTGGTTTGCAGCAGTTGGGCCGAGGTGAGCAGCGGCAGCAACAGCCCGCACAGGAGAAAGGCAAAGCGGTAACGCATGGGGTGTCTTCGGATGAGCTAATGAGGTGCGGGTACAGACCCGGCCGCGGCGGGGCGGTTGCGCAACCGGCAACGGCTTACCAATTACGCTTCTTTTTCGGCCTGCAAGCGACGCCAGACCGTTTTCCGCGTTTATGGCTGACCGCGCCGCGGCGTTTGCCGTAGGTTTGCACTGCTTTTCTAGTGTTATGACTGCTTCTTCCGCTGCCACTCGTCCATCGGCTTTGCTCGTGGGCGGGGCGCTGCTTGCCCTCTACCTCATTTGGGGTTCCACCTACCTTGGCACCAAAGTCGCGCTGACGGCGTGGCCACCATTTCTGCTTTCGGCCACGCGCTATTTGCTGGCGGGCGGGGTGCAATACGGTGTGATGCGCTTGAGCGGCGCCGCTGCACCCAGTAAGCAAGACTGGCTGCGCGCCGCCGTGGTGGGCTTTTGCTTGCCGTTGTTCGGCAACGGCGGCACCACGTTTTCGCAGCAGTTTATCCCCTCGGGCCTCGCGGCGCTTATGGTGGCCACGGTACCCATGTTTTTGGCGGTGCTGGGCTGGGTGAGTGGCATTACTCCCAAGCCCACGGCCAAAGTGCTCATCGGCCTCACGCTGGGACTAGGCGGTATGTATTTGCTGGCCAGCACGCGCGTGGCCGCGCCGGTGCTCATTCCGGGTTACCAAACGCTGGGCATTGCGGCGGTGCTGTTGGCGGCGTTCATGTGGTCGGTGGGCTCGTTGTATTCCAAGAAGAAACCCATCGGCGGGTCGCCGTTTCTGGGGGTGGGCATGCAAATGCTGTGCGGCGGCTTTTTCCTGTTGATTGCCGGCTTGCTGCACGGCGAGGCCGACAAGTTTCACGTAACCGGCATCGGCCTGAAACCCTGGCTGGCGTTTGCCTACCTGGTTTCCATGGGCTCCTGGGTGGCGTTTTCGGCCTACATCTGGCTGATTCGGGTAACCGAACCGGCCCTGGCTGGCACCTACGCTTTCGTGAACCCCGTGGTAGCGGTGCTGCTGGGCTGGGCTTTCGCGGGCGAAGCGCTGAACGCGCAGATGGCGGGCGGCGCGGCGCTTATTGTGGTGGCCGTAATGCTGGTGGTGCTGGGCGGCCGCCGCAGCTCTGCGCCCCAGCCGGCCCCCGCCGGCGAGCGGCAGCTGGGCGACATTCAGGACTAAGCAACAGCTGGTTTACGGGGTTAAACAAGCGCTAGTCTATGCCGAAACCGAACGCGGCGGCCGGGACGTGGGCAAGCTCGTGCGTCAGCCAGATTCAGAGACGCCCTAAACTCAACCCTGAATCCTCTCAGTTCATCCGATTTTTGCTGCGCTTCGCCAGTTTAAGCCGGGCTTTGGCGCCGGGTATGCCTTGTTTTGGTCATCAACCAATTCACCTGCTACCCTCGCGCCATGAAAACACTACTTACTCTATCCCTGGCGGCGGCGCCGCTGTTTCTCTCGCAGGCCCAGACCACGGCCCAGGTAACGGGCCGCCTGCTCGACGAGCAGCAGAAGCCCTTGCCCTTCGCCACGGTGCTGCTGCAACCCGCCCGCGACTCGGCGGCCTGGGTAAAAGTAGAAGTGACCAAGGCCGACGGCAGCTACGGCTTTGCCGGGTTGGCGCCGGGCCAGTACCGCCTCACGGTAACCATGCTTGGCTACCAGCCGCACCGCTCGGCTCCGTTTGAGGTTACGGCCGCCCAAACGGCCATGCAGCTGCCGGTGGTTCAGCTCGTGCCGCTGGCTACTCAGCTGAAGGGCGTGGAAGTGGTGGGCCAGAAGCCGCTGCTGGAAATGCAGAGCGACAAAATGGTGGTGAACGTGGCCGCCAGCCCCGGCGCCGCCGGTGCCACGGCCATTGAGGTGCTGCAAAAAGTACCGGGCCTGGTGGTGCTGAACAACCGCATCAGCCTGGCCGGCCGCGAGGGTGTAATCATCCTGCTCGACGGCCGCACCACCCACTACACCGATGTAGTGAGTGTGCTAAAGGATTTCCCCAGCAGCAACATCGAAAAGATTGAGGTACTGACGCAACCCGGCGCGGCCTACGACGCTGCCGGCAGCGCGGGCGTTATCAACATCATTCTCAAGAAAAACACGGGCCTGGGCACCAGCGGCTCGGCCAACCTCACGGCCGGCTACGGCCGCTTTGCCAAAGCCGGCGCCGGTGTCGACCTGAACCACCGCGCCAAAGCCGTGAACGTGTTCGGCAGCTACGCTTACAACCACCGCAAAACCTACGACCAGCTGAATACCGACCGCGTGGTTGAGGAAAACGGCCAACTGGTTGCCTACGCCCAGCAGAGCTACCAGCCGCGCACCTCGCAGGTAAACACCGCCCGCGCCGGCGCCGATTTCAGCCTCTCGCGCCGCCAGACCCTGGGCGTGCTGCTCAACGGCTACACCGCCCGCACCGACGTGAATGCCGAAAACCGCGTTGATGTAACCAAAGGCACCGGCGTGGTGAACAACACCACCCGCAACAACAGCCAGCGCAGCACCAACAGCTACGCCGGCAACCTGAACTACAAGCTGGCCCTGGACTCTCTGGGCCGCGAGTTGGTGCTCGATGCCGACTACTCCACTTACAGCTCCGGCAACGACAGCCGCCTGAGCAACAGCTTGGGCACTTCGGAAGTCCCGACCCTGGAGCTGCTGCGCTTCGATCAGCAAACCGATATTCAGCTGCGCTCGGTCAAGGCCGATTACCGCCACCCGCTGGGCAGCACCGCCAACCTGGCGCTGGGTGCCAAAACCAGCCAGGCAAACATCGACAGCAAGCTGGACTTTGCCCGCCTGGCGCAAAATGCATGGGTTCCTGTGTCCGGCCGCTCCGACCATTTCCGCTACGAGGAACGCATTTCGGCCGCTTACGTGAGCTTCGACAAGCAGCTGACGGGCCTGAGCGTACGGACCGGACTGCGCGCCGAGCACACGTATTCCCTGGCTAACTCCGTGGCCCTGGACCGCACCGTGCGCCGCGACTACCTGCAATTATTCCCCAGCGTGTCCGTCGACAAGGCGCTGACCAAGAAGTTGGGCACCACCCTCTCCTACGGCCGCCGCATCGACCGGCCCAGCTACCAAGACCTGAACCCCAGCATTGTATACCTCGATCCGTACACCCTGCAAAAGGGCAACCCCTTCCTGAAGCCGCAGTTTACCAACGCCTACAAGGCCGCCGTAACCTACCAGAAACAGCCCGTGCTGCTGTTCGCCTACAACCGCACCAACAACGCCATTAGCCTGGTTACGGGGCAGGAGGGCAGCATCATCTACTCGACCACCGCAAACCTGGACCGCCTCGACAACTACAGCGGCACGCTCAACTTCCCCATTAGCCTGGGCAAGCTGCTAAGCGGCTACGGCGGCACCAACGTGTTTTACAACAAGTACCGCAGCCAGTATTTGGGCAATGAGTACCGCAACAGCAAGCTGTCGGCCATGTTTTACCTGCAAAACAAGGTGAAGCTGCCGCAAAACATGAGCCTGGAGCTGTCGGGCTTTTACCACACGGCGGGCGTGAACGGGCTCATCAACTTCCGCCCCTTCGGGCAGGCTACCGTTGGCCTGCAGAAGTCCTTCCTGAAAGACCAGGCCCAGCTGCGCCTCGCCTGCTCCGACGTGTTCTTCACCAACAAGCAGCGCGGCACGGTGCAGTACCAGGACATGAACATCCGCTTCTTCACCCAGAACGAGTCGCAGCAGGTGCGCGCCAGCTTCAGCTACAAGTTTGGCAACCAGCAGCTGCAGGCGGCCCGCAAACGCGCCACCGGCCTCGACGAAGAGCGCGGCCGCGTGAAGTCCGACAAAGAGTAACTTACCGACCGCGGCTGGTCCGCGCCGCCCCATGAAAACCTTCGTAAACCGTCCGCAACGTTCCGATGTGCAGGTAGTAGCCGTGTACTGGCTGGTCGCTCTGCTCATCATCTTCCCCAGCTACGTGGTGGAGTTTGGCTGGCTGCGGTCGGTGGCCGCTATGGCCTACAACATGGTGCTGGACACCGCGGCCGTGTACTTCATCGTGTTCTGCTTTCTGCCGCTGGTCATGCAGCAACGGATGCGCCTGGTGGCCCTGCTGCTGATTCCGTTGTTCCTGCTGCTGAGCGGCCTGCTGTTCAAAGCCGGTTACGACCTGATTCTCGGCCAGACGCTGCCCTGGACGCCGACGCAGCTGATCAGCAGCATTATCCGCCACGGCCAGAGTTACGGGGTACTGGGCATTATGCTCATCGGCAAGGGCTACTTTGACATGCAGCGCCGCCTGCTGCTGGCCCACAAAGCCCAGACCGAGAGCGAACTGAAGAACTTGAAAGCGCAAATCGACCCGCACTTTCTCTTCAACAACCTCAACATTCTGTACGCCCTCATTCAGCAGGACAAGCAGATTGCCAGCCACTACCTCAGCTGCTTTTCGGCCCTGTACCGCTACCTCATTCGCCACAAAGACGACGATTTTGTGTCGCTGGCCGACGAGCTGAAGTTTGTAGACGAGTACATCTACCTGCTTAACCACCGCTTCGGGCAGGCCTACTCCTTCCACAAAGTAGTGCTTACCGAGGCCAACCTCGATGGCCGCTTTGTGGTGCCGGCCACCCTACAGATTCTGGTGGAAAACGCCATCAAGCACAACCGCGGCGACGAAGACAACCCGCTGGCCATTGTCATCAGCGTGAACGACGACACGGTGTCGGTGAGCAACAAGATTCGGCCTAAGCTCACGCCGGTGGAGTCTACGGGCACTGGCCTGCTGAATTTGCAGGAACGCTACAAGATTCTCTCGAACAAGGAAATGCAGATTTACCGGGACGGTTTTTTTGAAGTATTGGTCCCCGTCATCAAAGAGTGGAACTAGCTTCGCCTATCTTCTCCCGTTAGTTTGCTTTGTTACCTGCTATGAACGTTCTGATTATCGAAGATGAGGAGTGGTCGGCGCGCCAAACCACGCAGTTCCTGCACGATTACGCGCCCCAGGCGCAGGTACTAGCCGTCATCAAGAGCGTGGAAAAGGCCCTGGACTGGTTTGCCCGCAACCCCATGCCCGACCTGGTTTTCTCCGACATCGAGCTGCTCGACGGCAACGTGTTCACGCTCTACAGCCAGGTTAGCATCACCTGCCCCATCATTTTCGCCACCGCCTACGACCAGTTTCTGCTGCAAGCTTTTAAAGTAAACGGCATTGCGTACCTGCTCAAGCCCTTCGACGCGGAGCAGTTCAAGATTACCCTCGACAAGTACGACGCGCTGCGCACCAATTTTACCCAACCCAGCGCGGCGCCCGCCACTGGCCTGAACGAGGCCGTGGTGCAGGAGCTCAGCCGGGCCTTGCAGCAAAACAGCCGCTCGTTTAAGCAGCGCTTTTCGGTGCGCATGCGCAACAGCCTCTACATCTTGTCCGTCGACGACGTGATGTACCTGCAGGCCGATGAAGGCGTGGTTTTCGCCACCGATAAGCAAGCCGCCCGCTACCCGCTCGCCGGCACGCTCACCGACTTGGAACGCCAACTCGACCCAGACCGCTTTTTTCGCATCAACCGCTCGGAGCTGGTAAACATCAGCTACGTGGAGAAAATAGAGCCCTACTTCAACAACCGCCTGTCGGTAAAAATGAAGAACGCCGATACGGCCCTGGTAACCAGCACGGCCCACACGCCCGAGTTCCGTAAGTGGCTGGAAGGCTAACCGCCCCGGCTGCCCGCACTTTCTTTCGCTTACCCCGCGCCCTAGCGCCCCGCTTACTACATCGCATGCTTACGCTTCCCTTGCTCCTCCCCGCAACCTTGCCCTATGAAAAAGATCTGCACTGTCGCCGTCATCACCGATGACCAGTTTTTCCGGGACGCTTCCACGTACTTCCTCGCGCAGCAGAACTACGCCGTACTAGACCTCGGCCAGGCCGAACACGAGATTCACGCCCAGCTCCTGCACCAACGCCCCGACCTGCTGATTTTGCACACCGGGCACCAAGGCGCCTGCGCCCTGCGGTGCATTCACGAGCACAACCTCCCTACCAAAACGGTAGCCTACACCGACGCAGTAGGCCAGCCTCCTTCTATCAGAATTACCACAAGAAGCGCGCCCGCCTAGCCAGCTTCTCGCAGCCCGAAACTTCGGTGGCTGCACCCCCGGTTGAGGCCGCTCCCGCCCTGGTAGCCACCGTCTAACCCTCCCCTATCGTCATTCCCGGGCCGAAGCCCTGCTCGCCGCGTTCCAGACCGCAGCAGCCGCCCCGCGGCCCTTTCTTTTCACCGATACGCTGGCGCCGCCTGCGGGTGGCCTGGCCTTGCCTTGTCATGTCCACTTCCTCCATCCTGCTCGCCGAAACCCAGCAGCTTTCCTTCCGGTTTGGCGCCACGCCCATTCTGCACGAGGTTAGTTTGGCCGTACCCGCCGCCAGCATTTACGGCTTTTTGGGCCCGAACGGCGCCGGCAAAAGCACTACCCTGCGCGTGTTACTGGGCTTGCTGCCCGCCCCCGCCGGCACCGTCCGCCTCTTTGGCCAGGACCTGGTGCGCCAGCGCGAAGCCGTGCTCAGCCGCGTGGGCGCCCTCATCGAAAACCCCTCGCTGTACGACCACCTCACGGGCCGCGAAAACCTGGAAGTGACGCGCCGCCTGCGCCGCTTGCCGGCCGCCCGCACCGCGGCCGTGCTGGAGCTGGTGGGCCTCACCGCCGATGCGCACCGCCCCGCCCGCCAATATTCCCTGGGCATGCGCCAGCGCCTCGGCATTGCCCTGGCCCTGCTGCCCGACCCCGAACTGCTCATCCTCGACGAACCCACCAACGGCCTCGACCCAAACGGGATTATCGACATGCGCGAGCTGCTGCTGCGCCTGCAGCGGGAACAAGGCAAAACCATCCTCATTTCCAGCCACCTGCTCAGCGAGATTGAGCGCGTGGCCACGCACGTAGGGGTTATTCGGGAAGGCAAGCTGTTGTTCCAGGGCAGCCTCGCCGATTTGCAACTGCGCCAGGCCGATCAGGCGCACATCGTCATCGAAACCCAGGATGCGGCGGCCTGCCGGCAGTTGCTGCCCGCCGAGCTAGGCGAAGCCCGCGTAACCGCGCCGGGTACTCTGCACCTGCCGTTTCGCACGCCCGAGCGCGTGGCGGCCCTGGTGCAGCAGTTGGTGGCGGCGGGTCAGCCCCTGTACCAGATTGCCTGCCGTCAGCCCAGTCTGGAAGAAACGTTTCTGCACCTCACCGCTACTCGCTCATGAACTCCACGCTGTTCGTTCCCCGCTTTTCTGCGCCGTCGCTGCCCGATCAGCTGCGCGGCGCGCTGCTAGCCGATGCGCTGAAGCTTCGCCGCACGGCCGCTCTGCGGTTGGCCCTGGGCCTGGCTACGCTGCCGGTACTGGTTATTTTTCTGGTGTTCTACTTCCGGGGCGCATCGCTGCTGACAGCGGGCCAAAGCCCCTGGGTGCCTTATCTGCACAACGCCTGGCGCACCGAAGTTACGCTGTTGCTGCCGCTGTTCGTGGTGCTGCTCACCAGCTTGGTAGTGCAGGTTGAGCACCGTTCCAGCGCCTGGAAGCACCTGCACACCCTGCCCGTAACACGCGGTGTGCTGTTCTTCAGCAAGCTGCTGGTGCTGCTCGGGCTAAGCTTGCTGGCGCAGGTACTGCACGCTGTTTTACTGCTGCTCACCGGCTGGTTGCTGGGCCTGTTGCAGCCCGATTTGGGCTTCCAGCTTCACGCCGCTCCCGTGGCCGCCGTGGCTACAGCCGTGCTAAAAATTTACGCCGGCACGGCCGGCATTCTGGCCGTGCAATACGTGGCGAGCCTGGCGTGGCGCTCCTTCGTGGTGCCCATTGCATTGGGGTTAGCCGGCACAGTGCTGGCCCTTACGGTGCTGCGCATCGCCCATGCCGACTTGCTGCCCTACGGCGCGCCGCTGCTTACCTGGCGAACTTTTGCCGCCGATGGCCCCGCGCTGCTGGTACCCGCTACGCTGGCTCCGCACGAGTGGATCAGCCTCGTGTGGGTAGCGCTGATGCTGGTGTTCGGTCCCCTGTGGCTGCGTCGTCGGCTGGCCTAGCGTTCCTGGGTCCTATTCAAAAGTGCTGTTCCTGGCGAAAACTCAACCCCAGGCTAAGGAGTGTGGGCAGTTACTGAAATGAGATTTTGAGGCTTTTGAGAACGTCATACTGAGCGCAGTCGAAGCATCTCTACCGCTTCGCTTTCACAGAATCGTTCGGTACAGATGCTTGACTTCGCCTACCTGCGGTTCGACAAGCGGACGCCAGATGAGCATGACATTCTTTTTGGCTTACTCTCCACATACCTGGCCCAGATGGTCCGGCAGGCTGACTTCCAGGAGCTGTGGTTTGCGGGCCCCGATACGATTGAGGAGCTAAAAGACTCGCCGCTACGCTACTGCACCTACTTTCCGCACCCGCTCCGTCGTACGGCTAACGGCTATGCCGTAGCTGCTTAATGCGCGGTGAGAAAGCTGAAATGCTGTTTACGCAGGTTGGTTTGCCGCTTATGTCGTCTAGCGTTTGGGCTTGTACCCACTGAGCACGGCCTTGCCCGTAGCCACCGTCAGCGCATCTTCCACAAAACCCGGCCAGGGCTCCTGCAGACTGGTGCGCTCCGAGGCCAGTTTGCGCAGACGCAAAGCCGCAAACGTACCCGCTACCGCCCCCAATCCACCCACCGCAGCGCCGGTAAACAGGCTGCCACGGCCGGTTTTATAAAGCACCGCGCCCACCAAAGCGCCCGACAGAATCCGTCCCAGCAACACGGGCGGCACGGTGCGGTCGGGCATGCCGGGGAGCTTGTCACTGACCATTTCAGCCCCCGCCATCAGCTTCAATCCGCGCGAAGCGGTTTTTGACTGCATCCAGCTAAGAGCGGACTGAGCCAATCGGCCCGAGGGCTTGGCCCGCAAGGCGCTGCTGAGCAAGGCCGGGGCCGTCATGCTGCGCATACCGGCAACGACGCCTAGCCCGAGGGCTTTCCAAAAAACAGAAGGGCGGGATTTAGACATACAGCAAGGGGCTTGGTTGCCGTGTTAAACGCAATAAACCAGCCGGCGGGTTATTGCAGATGGTGCCTGGCCGCACAAACCACACTAAACTCTTGCTCTTTAGCCCTCTGCAGAATCTGAAACTATGCAGGCCAGGGCAATATTATAATGTTTACATCCTATATTGGATAGCAATCCGCCTGGCTTAGCTCTTTAACAACTACCCATTGGGAGGGTAGGAGAAGCGCTACGCAGGGCTCGGGCAGATGCAGGGAAGAGCCAGACTGGCCCTAACTTGCACAGGCAGCCTACGTATGAATTCTACGCCTTCATTTCCCTGCTATGACTGCTCCCGCTTCCCTCTCCGACATCTGCCACGAAGCCGACATCAAGACCCTCGTGGATAGTTTTTACGACAAGGTGAACCACGACGAGCAGCTCGGGCCCACATTCAACAGCATGGCGCAGCTGTACTGGCCTTCGCACCTGCTCACCATGTACGATTTTTGGAGCAGTACGCTGTTGGGCACCATGCGCTTCACCGGCGAGTCTATTACCAAGCACGTCGCGCTTCCGCTGCAGGGCGAACATTTCCAGCGGTGGCTGAATCTGTTTAACGCCACGGTAGAGGAGAAATTCGCCGGCCCCAAAGCCGAAGAGGCCAAGGCCAAAGCTTCAGGCATTGCCGCTTCTTTCAACCCGAAGTCTTCCCGCCAGTGGATACCGGTGAGCTAAACCGGCGTCGGCATTACCAAGAGAAAATAAAAAAGGCGGCCTTTGCGGGCCGCCTTTTCTTATGCACTAACCGGTAAGAGTTAAACACCCAGCAGCAAGCGCGTCGGGTCTTCGAGCAGTTCTTTCACGCGCACCAGGAACGACACCGACTCGCGGCCGTCGATAATGCGGTGGTCGTAGCTCAGGGCCAGGTACATCATCGGGCGAATCACCACTTGGCCGTTTTCGGCAATGGGACGCTGCACAATGTTGTGCATGCCCAAAATGGCCGATTGCGGGGCGTTGATGATGGGCGTGCTCATCATGGACCCGAAGATGCCGCCGTTCGTGATGGTGAACGTGCCGCCGGTCATCTGCTCGATGGTGAGCTTGTTGTCGCGGGCCAGCGTAGCGAGGCGCACTACTTCCTTCTCGATGCCATCAAAGGACAGTTCCTCGGCGTTGCGGATAACCGGCACCACCAAGCCTTTCGGGGCCGATACGGCAATGCTGATGTCGCAGAAGTCGTTGTACACGATGTCGGTACCGTCGATCTGGGCATTCACCGAGGGCCACTCTTTCAGGGCCACGCACACGGCTTTGGTGAAGAAGGACATGAAGCCCAGGTTCACGCCGTTTTTCTCTTTGAACTTGTCCTTGAACTTGGCGCGTAGGTCCATGATGGGCTGCATGTTCACCTCGTTAAAGGTGGTGAGCATGGCCGTTTCGTTTTTCACCGACACCAAGCGGCGCGACACCGTTTTGCGCAGGTTGCTCATCCGCTCGCGGCGCTGGTTGCGGTTACCGCTTGCGGCCGGTGCAGCTTGGGCTTGCGGTGCGGGAGCAGCCGAAGCAGCCGGGGCAGCTGCTTGCGGAGCCGAAGCAGCTGCCTGTGGCTGAGCCTTCAGTGCGTCCTCCTTCGTAATGCGACCATCGCGGCCGGTGCCTTGTACACCCGCGGCGTTAATGCCTTTCTCGTCGAGGATTTTACCAGCGGCCGGCGAAGGAACACCTGACGCGTACGTAGCGCTACCGGCAGCCGAAGCCTGCGCAGCCGGAGCCGGAGCAGCGGCCTGTGGAGCGGCGGCCGGAGCAGCAGCACCCGCCGAAGCACCCGAACCACCCTCAATGCGAGCAACCACGGCACCAATGCCAATGGTTTCGCCTTCCTTAGCCCCGTGACGCAGAACGCCGCTGCCTTCAGCCGGCAGCTCAAACGTAGCCTTGTCGGATTCCAGCTCGGCAATGATTTCGTCGCGCTGCACCGTGGCGCCGTCAGGCTTCAGCCACTTGGCCACGGTTACTTCCGTAATGGATTCGCCCACGGTCGGAATCTTCATTTCCACCGTGGCGCCACTGCCGCCACCAGCAGCCGGAGCGGCGGGTGCCGCGGCCGGCGTGGGCGTGTTGGCCGAACCAGCCTGCGACCCACCGTAACCCGACTGGTTGCTGGCCTGCGGGTTTTCTTCGCCTTTGGTAATGGGGTCGGCAGAAGACGCGGCTGGTGCTGCCTGGGCAGCGGGAGCAGCAGCCGGTTGGGCCGGCGCAGCAGTGGCGGCACCATCGCCGCTGATTTCAGCAATGGCGGTACCGATGCCGATGGTTTCGCCTTCGGCCACGCGGATTTTCAGGATGCCGTCGGTTTCGGCAGGCAGCTCAAACGTGGCTTTGTCCGATTCCAGCTCAGCCAGAATTTCGTCGCGCTTCACGGCGTCGCCGTCTTTCTTGAGCCACTTGGCGATGGTGACTTCGGTAATGGATTCGCCAACGGCGGGTATTTTGATTTCCAGAGCCATGGAGTAGCTGATTGGAGGAGAGTTCGAGATGAAGGGGAAAGATGCAAAGCAAAAAGCAGATGCCGCCGGCCACGCGCCGACGGTCTACTTGGCGCTAGTCTTGCTTTTTGGCGACTTCTACCGTGGCTTTAATGTTCTGGTCTTCCACTTCGCTTTGCGCGATGCCGAAAGCCCGGGCCACAATTTGCTTCTGCTCTTTCACGTGCACTTTGTTGTAGCCGGTAGCAGGCGAAGCCGAAGGCTTGCGGGCCACTACGTCGCCTAGCTCGCGGCGCATAAAGCGCAGCATGTAGTTCCAGTAACCCATGTTTTCCGGCTCTTCCTGCACCCAAATCAGCTCGGCTTTCGGGTACTTCTTGAGCTCCGCGTCGAGCTGCTTTTTGGGGAACGGATGCAGCTGTTCTAAGCGCACAATGGCCACGTCTTTCCGCTCGCTCTTGGTTTGCTCTTCCAGCAGGTCGTAGTAAATCTTGCCCGAGCACAGCAGCACGCGCTTCACCTTCTTGGCTTCGGCGTACGTATCGCCCAGCACCTCGCGGAACGTGCCCGAGGTGAACTCGTCCAGCGGCGAAGCACACAGCGGGTGACGCAGCAACGATTTCGGCGACATAACCACGCAGGGCTTGCGGAACGACCACGTAAGCTGACGACGCAGCAAGTGGAAGAAGTTCGCCGGCGTGGTGATGTTGGCCACCACAATGTTGTTTTCGGCCGCCAGCTGCAGGAAGCGTTCGGGGCGGGCGTTGGAGTGTTCCGGGCCCTGGCCTTCGTAGCCGTGGGGCAGCAGCATTACTACGCCGTTCATGCGCTGCCACTTGCTTTCCGACGACACGATGAACTGGTCGATCATCGTTTGGGCGCCGTTGGCGAAGTCGCCGAACTGGGCTTCCCACACCACCAATGCGGTGGGGTTAGCCATGGCGTAACCAAATTCAAAGCCCAGCACCGCGTACTCGCTCAGCAATGAGTTGTAGATGTGCAGCTTCTCTTTCGTGCCTTCGATGTGGTCGAGTGAGTTGTACGGGGCCGACGTAACGGCATCGTGCAACACGGCGTGGCGGTGCGAGAACGTGCCGCGCTGTACGTCCTGGCCGCTGAGGCGCACGATGTGGTTTTCCGTCATCAAGGAGCCGTAGGCCAGCAGCTCGCCTGCCGCCCAGTTCAGCACCTTGGTTTCGTAGAACATCTTGTTGCGCTCCTTCAGCAGGTTTTCAATCTGCTTGAGCGGACGGAAACCTTCGGGTAGCGTGGTCAGGGCCTTGGCTACGCGCTCCACCGTTTCCTGGCTGATGCCGGTAGCGGGCGACTGATCGAAATCCTCGGGCGTGGCGCGGCGCAGGCTGCGCCACTCGTTTTCTAGGGACTGGTAGTTGTAGGGCAGCGGCTTTTGCTTCACCATGTCCAGGCGCGCTTGCAGCAGGTCGCGGAATTCGCGGTCCATTTGCTCGGCCAGCTTGGCATCTACTTCCCCGCGCTGCACCAGCGTGGCGTTGTACACCTCGCGTGGGTTCTGGTGCTTGGAAATGATGTTATAGAGCGAAGGCTGCGTGAATTTCGGCTCGTCGGACTCGTTGTGGCCGTGGCGGCGGTAGCACACCATGTCCACGAATACATCGGCCTGAAACTGCTGGCGGTACTCGGTGGCCAGCTGCACGGCAAACACCACGGCCTCGGGGTCGTCGCCGTTTACGTGCAACACCGGCGCGTCGATGATCTTGGCCAGATCCGTCGAGTAAATCGACGAGCGGGCGTCCTCGAAATCGGTGGTGAAACCTACCTGGTTGTTGATAACGAAATGTACCGTGCCGCCGGTTTTATAGCCTTCCAGCTGCGACATCTGCGTTACCTCGTAGCCAATGCCCTGGCCGGCTACGGCGGCGTCGCCGTGGATGAGAATGGGCATGGTGCGCTTGAAGTCGCCGCCGTACTGGTGGTCGAGCTTGGCGCGCACGAAACCTTCCACCACCGGGTTAACCGCCTCTAAGTGCGAGGGGTTAGGCGCTAGTTTCAGGTTTACCTTTTTGCCGCCGGCGGCGTCTACCTCCGAGCTATAGCCCATGTGGTACTTCACGTCGCCGTCGCCCATGGTCAGGTCCGGCACGGCGGTTCCCTCGAATTCCGAGAAGATTTGCTCGTACGTCTTGCCCATGATGTTGGCCAGCACGTTCAGACGGCCGCGGTGAGCCATGCCGATGATTACTTCCTCCACGCCCAGCTCGGCACCTTTCTGAATGATGGCATCCAGAGCCGGAATGGTGGTTTCGCCGCCTTCCAGCGAGAAGCGCTTCTGGCCCAGAAACTTCGTGTGCAAGAAGTTCTCGAACACCACCGCCTCGTTCAGCTTGCTGAGGATGCGCTTTTTGTATTCGATGCCGGGGTTGAAGCTCAGCGAATCTTTCTCCACCTTTTCACGGAACCAGTCCAGTACCCGCGGGTCGCGGATGTACATGTACTCGAAACCGATGGTGCGGGTGTAAATCTTCTGTAGCGCGTCTACAATGTCACGCAACTTGGCTTCGGAGCCCAAACCCAAAAGCTCACCGTTGCGGAACGAGGTATCCAAATCGGCTTCGCTGAGGCCAAAATCGGCCAGATCGAGGCGGGCATGGCGGTCCTTCCGTTCGCGCACCGGGTTGGTGCGGGCCCGCAAGTGGCCGCGGCTCCGATACGCGTGAATGAGGTTGCGCACCGCCGTTTCTTTATCCGACGACACGGACGCCGCGGAGCTGATGTCCGTGCTGCCAATGGTGGATGCGGCCGTAGAAAGTACGCCGGAGCCTACCTGTTGCGTACCGTCGCCATCTTCTGGATAGGCCTGCGAAAAGTCGAAGCCTTCAAAAAACTTGCGCCAGCCAAAGTCTACCGACTCAGGGTCGGCTTTGTAGGCTTGGTACAGTTGGTCAATGTAGTCGCCGTGGGCATTGGCGATATAAGAGTATGCGTCCATGGAGAACGGCTATGTTGGAAAGACAAAAGTAAAGGGTTGACTTAATTACACAAATGCGTATTCGGTTATGCAAATTCGCTTAATTATCAATCTAATAAACAATAATACCCCTATAAGTGAGTGCGGCAATGATGAGTATAACCGCAGAGCTCGGTTATTCCAGGGCCAAAAAGAAGCCTTCAGCTATACGCAGAGGCAACGCTAGCAGCTGAGCCAATGTACAACCCTCGCCGCACTTGGGTTTCGGGGCTGGTCCTGTAAGCAGTATCACCGGGGGTCTGCAAGAGTATAAACTATTTGCAAAGGCGCCTTAGTCAAAGCAGACCAACCAACTAAAATTCGCTCAGCTAATTGTTTTTCCAAGCGTGGCAAGCGCCGGTCTGTTGCTGGATACGATATGCTGAGGTTGCCGAGGACCAGTAGCCGATGCAGCAGGGGCCTCTGTACCGGCAGCCAGAGTTTCCCGGCAGATAAATTACAACTAGCAGCTACTAACGCCGGTCGCATTTAACATCTTCATCCCCAAATGAGTGTGAACGAACACCGACTTCACCCAATTGCTCCATTTGCAACTGGCGCAGCTGATATGCGTACCTGACCCAACAAAAACAACAATGCTCAATGCGGCTGAAAAGCCGCCATAAATAACATTTATCCGATAACAATTATTGCTTATTTAATTTTTCTCGTAAGTTTAACCTTCCTTGTTAACCCAAAGGGTAACCTTCTGGGGCTTAATAGGGTTGAAGCCTTTCTGCCCACCGCGCGACGGTGGGGCCTCATTCTCCTCGGGCGTAAGCAGGAGCCACGAACTCAAACGGTATGTCCATCGCACTTTTTCTCCTGTATCTTTTCCTTCCCGACCCCACTACTGCTCTCCCACAACCTTCACCTACGGCGCTGACGCCGCGCATTGTGAAGGTGGCTCCTACGCCAGCCACGGTAGCCTACCAGCGGCCACCGCAAAAGCTTCCCACTTACCGAGTTACGGCCACCGTGTACATGGCCGACCCGCGGCAAACCGATGACGAACCCTTCATCACCGCTGACAACTCCCGCATTCTGCCCAACCAAACTCGAAAGCGCCGCTGGGCAGCCATTTCGCGCGACCTGCTCAAGCGCTGGGGCGGCCCGTTCGATTACGGCGACTCGGTGCAGGTAACGGGCATTTCTCCCAAACTGGACGGCGTTTACGTCATCCACGACACCATGAACCGCCGCCACAAGCACTGTTTCGATGTGCTGGTAGGCAAAAACGAAGCTCACCTGGCCGATATGTGGCGCAACGTTCGCCTCACGCCAGTTCCCAAAAGAACCGCTCCCGAGCCGGTCTGGTCGGCGGGCTAAACGCCGGGAAAATTTTCCACCACCAGTGGCTCCCCCTCAGCATCGTACAGATAGCTCAGCGGCTGGGCCGGATTACGCATGATATCGGCCAGCCCGATATTCCAGGGCCGCCACAGGTCCTCTAATGCCTGCCCGTAGGCCATGTTGCTCCACGGGTTAAATACCACACCGGTAATATCGTCGAGGAAGGTGTCCATCACCAGTTCCTCGTCGCCGGGCTTTAGCGGACGCGGGAAATATTCCGGTACCGCACTCAGCAGATACGCTCCGTAATAGACGCGCGCCTTGAATTCGGCCAGCTGCACCGGGTGCAGCGGCCGGGGGCGCGCGTCGTCGTATACGCGCCGCATTACATCCAGCAGAATAGCGTTATCGAGCAGGCAACTGATCAAGGCTACGTTGCCGAGACGGATGCTGAACACCATGGTGGCCAGGTCGTCGTCGTACGCGAAGGCCGGGTCGTCGGGGCCGGTAGCTACGTTGAGCACGAACACTGAACCGGGCGTGAAGTCATCGTAGCGCATGGGTACGCGCAAAGCCTGCAGCACCTGGAAGAAGCTGCGGAAGCGCGTGAACAGCGCCCGGTTTTCGGACAGAGGATAGCGCGGCTTAATAAGCGGCGCTTTTTCGCGTTCCAGCTCGTTTACGAAAATGCCGTAAAACATCTTCCCCAACCATAAAAACTGCGTTTGGGCGTCCAGCTCGCGCAAGCCTTCGGGGCTGGTGGCGGTGGCGGCTTCCACGCGCGCCTCCAGCGGCCCCACGTGCTGGGTGCGGCAGGTAGGGCAGCACGGAATGCGCATCTCACCAAGGGTACTCGAGCTTTGGTCGAGCAGGTGAATGGGGTGCTCGTGCAATCCGTAGCGGTCCATGAGCCAATCGGCAAACACGGGAATGGTGTCGATGGCTAAATCGAGTTCGGTGCCGCAGAGGAAGCAATTCGGCGCGCCGAATTGCATGCGGGCGAAGGGGTCGTAGAGGGCGAAGCGGGGCAGAGCAGCTGACATAGCCGCAAAAATACGCCGCCTGCTGCGTCCGGCGGTAACCGGCGCAGCAGGCGGCGTAAATAGAACGCAAAGAAATTAGCGCGAGAGGGTGGAGCCCAGCTTGATGAGCAGCTTGCCGAGCTGGGCCAGCGGCGGGCCATAACCACCGGCCGCTTCATCGGCCACTTTGCTGGTTTCGGCGCCCAGCGTAGCCAGCGACTCGGCAATATCGTGCGACTCCCCCGAAGCATCGGTGAGCTGCTCGCGCAGGGTGGTAAGGGCTTGAATGATCTTGGCCAGCCCCGGTTTGTCGGTAGCGCGGAGCACTTCGGTCCACCGGTCGATTTCGCGCAGGCCGTACTCGTTTTCTTTACTCGGCACTCCGTCGCTGAGCAGCGCCAGCGTATCGTCTATCAATGCCGAGTGCTGACCATCAGTCACTTCAAGCGGCGCCTGAAAATCGGGTTGGTGCGTGGGAGTGGGCGTAAGCGAATCCATATCGGAGAGAAAAAAATGTCAGAAAACAAGCGCGGCGACTGGGTGCATATACTCAGGGCGCTGCTAAAAAGTTGGCTCAGCCGCGGCGCCATTGCAGGCAGCGGCAGTGCTGCCAAGCCGGTAACTTGCCTATTGACCCCTGCTGACCGGGCAAAAAAACCGCGCCGTTGGGTTACCTCAGCCCAGTGCCAGTATAAAGGCCCACACAACCATCCATCATTTACTAGTTGAGCCATGAAATTCTCCCTGAAAACCCTCCTGTTCGTTGCTGCTTTCGGTGTATTCGCTACCACGTCGTGCAGCGAAAAAACCGCTGAAAACGCTGAAGCCACTGCCGAAAGCGCTGCCAACGATGCTGCTGCCAACACCGAAGCTGCTGGCGACGCTGTAGAAAACGCTACCGACAACGCTGCTGCCGACGTTAACGCCGCTACCACTCCCGAAGCCGGCGACACGGCCGTAGTTCGTGACCAGCCCGCTAACGGTGTAGTTGACCAGACCCAGAAGCAGTAGTCTTCCCGGTTTTAAGCACAAAGGCCCGCCGCTCTAACCGAGCGGCGGGCCTTTGCTTTTTCCCTTAAACGGTGTTTTTTGCCAACATCGGCGGCGTCTCGGCCAGCTCAAGCAAAATTTCATAATAGGGTCGCCCCAAGGCTCGTGCTTTCAGCCACGCATAGAAGCTAAGGGCCTGCAGGTCTTCGCGCTCGAGGGGAAGAAACCGGGGCATTTGGGCCACGCGCTGTGCAAACTCTGGGCGCTGCACGGCTTCGGGGTCTTCCAAAAGGTCGCGCACCAGGGCCAGGTAGGTTAACACGTAGCGGTAGCTGCCGCCATCGGGGCCGAACCGGTCGCGCACGAAGCGTTCAATGGCGCGCAGCCGGTGCCCGGCCACGTCGGCGTTGCCCATTTCGAGCTGGGTTAGCATTTCGCCCATGTTCTTGTTGAGCAGCCATTCCACGCCCATTTTCTCTTCGCACCAATGGTCGGAGCGGCCAATGGTTTGCAGGGCATGGTTGGTGCGCTGGTAGCGGCCCTCGGCAAAGTAGTGGAAGCCCAGGGCCAGCTGCGCCGTGAGCTGGTCGCGGGGATTTAGCGGCTGGGTGCGCGGTAACTCTTCGAGCAGCGCAATGCTGTCGGCGTTGCGGCGCAGAAAGGAGTAGTTGGCGGCCAGCAGAAAAATGTAGCGGGGGTAAAACTCCGTGCGGTAGCTGCGCGGGCCGCTGTCGAGCAACTGGCGCAGCTGCTCCAGGTACTGCACCGACTCGGTGAAGTGGCGGTTGCGGTACAGCGCGTGCGCCAGCATGTACAGCAGGCCCAGCTGGTAGCTACGCTGCGCGGGCGCAAAGCCGTGCCGCTTTTCCATCAGGTGGTAACAGCGGCGCACGAAGGGCTCGAACGAGGCAAAGTCGCGGCGCACGAGCATAGCCGAGCGCGCAATGGACAAGAGCCGGTACAGCAGCGAGGGGCGCCGCCCGAAAGCTTCCTGCAGGTCGTACTCGCGCAGCACGTCCTGCATAATCTGGTCGAAGGATGTAGCCGAGCGGCCCTGCGTGCGGGCCTGCTTCAGGCGCTGGCGCATCAGGCTGTAGGCAATGGCGGCGCGCTCTTCCTCCTCGGCGGCTGGCTTGTTGCGGTTACGCCGCCGAATAATGTCGTCGATGGGGTCGGCATGCTCGCTGTTGGCGTGCTCGATTTGCAAGTTGTAAACTGTGTTCAGCAGCTCGTACTGTTCGTTCTGGCTGGCTAGTTTCTCGGCTTTGCGCAACGTGGTCCAGGCCAGCCGGGGTACCCCGGCCTCGAACAGGTGCTGGGCCAGGCTTAACTGGCCGCGCACGGTGGCAGCGGCGGTGGGGTCTTGGTCGCGCTGCTTGAGCAGCAGGTAATCGGTTACCTGGCGCAGCAGCCGCTTACGCAGGGCATAATATGCCACGGGGTTGGGCTCGTCGGGGTATAAGCGGCTCAGGAAGTCGTCGGTGGTTAGTTCGCGCTTATGCCAGAGCAGCTCGCAAAGCTGGGCATCTTTGCGGCCTTTCTCCTTGCGGCGCTGCCGCTGCAGGAAACGCAGAAACTCCTTTCGGTCGTCGGGGGAGAAGGTGCTGAGGGTGGTGCGAAGGTCATCCATAGGGCCGGTACTGCTAACAGCTACAATGGTACGCATTTCAAGAACAAAACCGCCGACATTATAAAATCCTTTTAATCAAATACAATATATTGTTTTTCAGTGCATTAATTACAAACAACCTGCTTATAAAAAGTCATGAATTGCCGTTAATTGGTTGTACCGAAAGGCTACAAAAGCCTGTACCTTTCGCTTACACTTTATCCTCCCCCATGAAACCCCTTTTACTTTTTCTCGGCTTGCTTTTCCTGACGCAGGTAGCGCAGGCCCAAGACTTACTCACCAAGCGCAACGGCGACGAAGTGCAGGTGAAGGTGCTGGAAGTCACCCCCACCGAAATTCGCTACAAGCGCACCGACAACCCCGAGGGCCCGCTGTTCATTCTGCCGCGCACGGAGGTGTTCATGATTAAGTACGCTAACGGCACCAAGGACGTCATGACGCCTGCGGGCACCCCTGCAACGCCCGGCGCTGCCGCCACCCCAACGGCACCTCCCCCACCCGGCCCCGTGGTGCCCGGCGACGAGCCCGGCGCCTGGGACGGCGTGAAGCTTGGAGGGCCCCGCCTGGGCTTCACGGTACTCACGGGCGGCATTGTCGATAAGCTCGAGCGTCGCTACGATATGAATCTCAACCCCTTTCTGACGCAGTTCGGCTGGCAGTTCGAAACTCGCTTGTTTCGTTTGCCCAACGGCACCTCGGGCCTGTTCGAGTTCGTACCCCTGATTGCCGGCCTGGAGCAGGGCAAGATTCTGCCTAGCCTTAACGCCATTCTTGGCATTCGGGGCCCCAAAGGCTTCGAGGTAGGCGTAGGTCCGAACCTGACGCCTTTTAGTGCCGGCATCGTGCTGGCGGCAGGCACCACCTTCCGTAGCAAAGGCGGCATTAATTTCCCCGTAACGCTGGGCGTGGTTCCGGGCAACGGCGGTGCGCGCATAAGTTTACTGATGGGCTTCACCACGCGCCGGCCCTAAGGCACTGGTTTACTGTTGGCTTCTGTTTCTACTGTCATGAACACTCGTTTACTACTTGGTTTACTGCTGGTGCTGCTCTCGCTGCGCGGCCAGGCGCAACAACCCACAGGCGGTGCAGCGGCTTTGCCGGCACCCTCCGATATTATTCTGCTCACCAACGGCACCGAAATTCCGGCGCGGGTGCTGCTTATTTCGCCGGCGGCCGTGCGTTACCTGCCGGTACCCGCTGCTGGCAACCAGCCCGCTGCCCCCGACACCCTCTCCCTGGCCCGGCAGGAGGTATTTCTCGTGCGTTTTGCCAACGGCACCAAGGAAGTTTTACAGCCTGAAGAGCAACCCACTGCCTCAACGTCGCCGCTCGTGGGCATGAGTGCCGACCAGCGTTACCAGCAGGGCCGTGCCGATGCCCGCAAGCACTACAAACCGGCCAAAGGGGTGTTTTGGGGAACGTTTGGCTCCTCGTTTTATCCGATAGGCGTTTTGGGCGGCGTGGTAACGGGGGTTGCCGTGGGCACCACGCCACCCCGCCGGCAAAACCTGAAGGCCCCCCAGCCGGAGCTGCTCAACGATGCCGACTACTACAAGGGCTACCGCAAGCAGGCCCAGGCCCGCAAGCTTGGCAAAGCCGCCGAAGGGCTGGGCGTGGCCGCAGGCATTCAGGTCGCTGTCATTATTGTTGTTGTAGCAACGTTCCTCGGAAGCTACTAACCCTGTCACCTGGCAACCGTGTTCGAATGATTTAGCGTGGTTTTATTGTCATCTACCGCTTACATAAACCGAAACAAACCATCCTGAATACGTGGCCGCTGACTTGCTCAGCTGGTTTCTTCCCGCCATTTATCGTTGCTAATCCGGGCTTATCCGTATACCGCCCCGCACCCCTTGTGCGGGGCGTTTTTTGTTACGTGCTTCGTACCGGCTGATATCTGGCTGGGTTACGGCCTTTCTCTCGACCTCCGACGCTCCTTGTTGCCGCCATGAGCACCGCCCCGGATAACCTGTACACGCAGGGCAACACCGCTCTGCTGCAGTTGCCCCAAACTGCCCTGTTCTGCTCCCGCGACTACCCTCCCGGCATTGAACAGCTGACGTTTATGTGGGCCATGGAACAGCGCTACCGAAGCAACTGCGTGCTGTCGGGGTTCCATTCACGGCTCGAGCAAACGGTATTTCGCTACCTCCTACGGGGCCCTCAGCAGCCCATTGTGTACGCGCTGGGCCGGGGCATTCAGCCCAACCTGCGCCTTGAATACGGGCCCGAGATTCTGGCGGGCCGCTTGCTGTTCGTTTCCAGTTTTGCGCCCGAGGTGCGCTCCATTACGCAAGAAACCGCCGATAGCCGCAACCTGCTGATTGTCGACATGGCCTCGCAGTTTTTCGTGCCGTACATGGCGCCCGGTGGCAACATTGAAAAGCTGCTGGCCTCGCCCGCGGCCCACTCCAAACCGGTGTACACCCTCGACCTACCCGAAAACCAGGCGTTGCTGGCCGCCGGCGCCCTTCCCTTTCGGCCCGGCGGCGTGTTTGGCCGCCATACTTCGCGCCCCACATAACCCCGGCTGCCCTGGAATGCGTATGCACAAACTCCTCTGATTCGAATTTGTCATGGCTACGCTTTCCTCCCCTATAACTTCTCATTTGCCCGGCTCGCCCTCGGCAGGCATACGCACGCTGGCCCGCTTCGGCTTCGCGGCCAAAGGCATTGTATACCTCTTGCTTGGGGCGCTGGCGGTTATGGCGGCCACGGGCATAAGCGGTGGACAAACCGCCGACAAGCAGCAGGTATTCCAAACCATTCAGGATATGCCGCTGGGCCGTTGGCTGCTGGGCCTGGTGGCGTTTGGTTTGGCCGGCTACGTGGTGTGGCGTTTCGTGCAAGCCATCCGCGACACCGAGGACAAAGGCCACGATGCCAAAGGCATTGCCCAGCGGCTGAGCTTTGCGTTCAGCGGTGTTGTATACGCGGTTCTTGCTTACTATGCCGGCAAGGCAGCTTTCGAGAACAGCAACCCGGACGGCAGCGGCGGCGGTAGCAGCCGTCAGTCTATGGTGGCCACCATACTGGAGCAGCCTTACGGCCAGTGGCTGGTGGGAGCTTTGGCGCTGGGCATTGTGGGTGCGGGCGTCTACCAGATTTACCGCGCTTATTCGGGCAGCTTTGCCAAGCACGTAAACAGCAGCCAAATTCCCGCCGATCAGCAGCAGGTGGTGTACCGCATGGGCCAGGTAGGGTACACGGCCCGGGGCATTGTGTGGGGCATTTTGGGCTACTTCATGCTGCAAGCGGCCATGCACGCCAACCCGCGTGAAGCCCAGGACACCGAAGGCGCTTTCGATATGCTGGGCGCCATGGGCTCTGGCTTGCTGGTGGCCGTGGCGTTGGGCTTCATGGCCTACGGCCTGTACATGATTGTGCGCGCCAAGTACCCCATTCTGAAAGGCGTGTAAGCGCAGCACTGAGCCATTGGCTTTAAGCGGTCAGCTGTTCGCTTTTATTCGGAAAACCGTGAGTTACCCATCAATCATTGCCGGTTTGATGGTGCCTGGGTACTTGAACCCGCCCGGCCACCATGCCGAAACGGCCCCGAATCAACATTGATTCGGGGCCGTTTCGGTGTTAAAAGGACGCTGTGTCCCTACTGCACAATCCGTTCCCGCACCAGCGTGCGGGTTTGCGTGCCGCCGGGCCGGTGCACGCGCCACTGCACGATGCCCAGCCCCTTGGCCCACCAGTAGCGCGCCGGGTTGCCACTTTCCGACAAGTCCACCGCCGTGCTCAGCTCCACCACCTGGCTGAACACGCGCCCGCCCAGCAGCCGCTGCGGCGCCCGGTGCCGGTAGGCGCTGATGACGGCGAAGTCGCCGCCGACCAGCTCCCGCTGCTCCACGCGCAGCACGTAGGGCAGCAGCAAGGAAGACGCCCCGTCCTGGTCCCCGCTCACCACCACGCCCCGCTCCACCCACCAGCAAGGACGCACATCGTTAAGAGTCCGGTTAAACGAACTGGAATCCGGATTGGTCGGGCAGCCGTTGCCGGAGCGGTACACGCGCTGGGCGCTTTCGCGGCTGGAGGCCGTGCGCACCACCAGCTGCTCGGTTTTGCTGATCCAGCGGTTGCGCTCTTTGTCCTCATCTATATAAGTGCGGGCGCTGACCACCCACACGCTGTCGAGCCGGCCGCTGGCCGAGTCGCGGTACACCCAGTGCGTGCCGGGCAGAAAGTGGGCGTAGGCCTTCAGGCCCGCCGGCAGCGGCACCAGCGCCGGCTCGGGGTTCTCCCGCCCGCACTGCACCGCTATCAGGGGCAGCAGCAGGGCCGGCAGCAGCAGGCGTTGCGCGGGCGCCCTCATTGCACGATGCGCTGGTGCACGAGCGTCCAGGTTTGGTAGGGGCCGCCGGGGATGCGCCGCAGCCGCTGGCGTACCAGTCCGAAGCCCGGCGCCCAGTAGTAGGTCACCGTGGCCCGCCCCTCCGACTCGTCGTACAGGTTCGTGGCCCGGATGACATCGGCGTACGCGCGCCCGCCCAGCGTGAGCGGCGCCGGGTAGCGGTACAGGTACAGGATCGAGCCCGACAGGCCCTGCGTCACGGGCTGGCCCACTGGCAGCGGGTGCAGCAGCACCTCGGCCCGCCCCGGCGCGTCCCCGAACGGGTCGTTGCCCAACCGCCGGCGAATGACTGCCCCGCACAACGGGTGGTCGTCCGTGTCGCCCCCGCAGCTATTGGTAATCAGGTACGAGAAAGTCGCTGCCGCTCGCGACGAAACAACCGTGGTCGTTATCAGCTCGGTTCGATAAAGCACCTGCCCTTGCTCTTTGCTCTCGGTGATGAGGCTATCGAGCTGGGTGACCCAGACGCTGTCGAGGGCGGCCGTGGCCGAGTCGCGGTACACCCAGTACGTGCCGGGCCGGAAGCGCGCCAGGGCCCGCAGCTCGGCCGAGGCGAAGGTCGTCGGCGGGTCCGGCTCGTCCTGGCGGCACTGCACGGCCAGCAGCGGCAAGAGGAGCATACACAGCAGGCGCCTCACTGCACGATGCGCTGGCGCACGAGCGTCCAGGTTTGGTGGGGCCCGCCGGGGATGCGCCGCAGCCGCTGGCGCACCAGCCCGAAGCCCGGCGCCCAGTAGTAGGTCACCGTGGCCCGCCCCTCCGACTCGTCGTACAGGTTCGTGGCCCGGATGACATCGGCGTACGCGCGCCCGCCCAGCGTGAGCGGCGCCGGGTAGCGGTACAGGTACAGGATCGAGCCCGACAGGCCCTGCGTCACGGGCTGGCCCGCCGGCAGCGGGTGCAGCAGCACGTCGGCGCGGCGCGGCGCGTCGCCGAACGGGTCGCTGCCCACCCGGCTGCGGACGACCGCCCCGCACAACGGATGGTTGCCAGTATCGCCCCCGCAACTGTTGGTAATCAGGTAGGAAAAAGCCGTTGCTGCTTGCGACGAAAGGACAGTGGTCGTTATCAGCTCGGTGCGGTACCTATCTACTTTATTTATTTCCGTAAGGGTGCTGTCCAACTTAGTGACCCAGACGCTGTCCAAGACAGCCGTGGCCGAGTCGCGGTACACCCAGTAGGTGCCGGGCCGGAAGCGGGCCAGCGCCCGCAGTTCGGGCGAGGCGAAGGTCGTCGGCGGCGCGGGCTCGTCTTTGTGGCACTGCACCGCCAGCAGCGGCAGCAGTACCAGCCAGTAGGCTTGTTTCATGGTTAATAGCGTTAAATTACTGTACGGCCAGGCGCAGCACGCGCCGGGTATCACCCACAATCACTTCTACCAGATACGTGCCTGGCGGCAGCGCGGCCACGGGTAGGGCCAACGCCTGCGGCCCCGCCGCTACGGGTCGCTGCTCCGGCAGCTGAGCCTTTTCCAGCCCGGCTAGGTCCAACACGCGCACCCGTACCGGCCCGGCCGCTGCTAGCTCGTAGTGCAAGGTCGCGGCTCGTGTAGCCGGGTTAGGCGCAATGGTCCAAGCCGTGGCCCGGAGCCGTTGCTCACGCCCGGCACCCACGGAGCCAGGCGCAGTCACATGCCGGGCGCGGCGCCTACGTACAGCGGCCCCGCCGAGCCCGCCGCCCGTTGGGTGACGGTGGTGTAAGCCGCCGCCACGCCGTCTACGTAAAAGCGCACCAGTCCGGCGGCGTCGCGGGTTACAGCCACGTGGTGGCAGCGGCCGTCGAGCGGAATGTTGGTGCCGGCCTGCTGGTAGCCGTAGTTCATGCCGCTGAGCTGCAGCAGCAGGTCGCCGTTGCCGAAGAGGGTAAACAGCAGGCCCTGGCTGCCCTGCCGGTTGGCCAGAATGGTCTGCGGGGCCCCGTCAACAAAGGCGCGGGTCGAGCGAATGAGGGCCTCCACCGTAAACTCGGTAGCCAGGCCGAAGGCCGGGCTACCGTTGACCGGAGCCACCACCTGGTCGTCTTCTCCGTCGAAGGCCAGGGCTTCGTTCTGGGCAGCGGCGCTGCCCACGTTGGGGTTGCCGCCCGTTAGCTGGGCGCAAGCCAGAATGGGCGACGCGCAGTTGGGCACGCCCACCACCCCAGCCAGCGCGGCCGGGACGCCCAGGGTTGCCCCCGCGTCTACCGACAGCTCCGCCGTGGCCGCAAACACCAGGTTGGCTCCCGGCTCCACGCAAATAAAGCCGCCGGGGTCTACGCGCAGGCGGCCGTTTACCTCCAGGGTGGCGCCGTTGCGCACCAGCAGCGTGGCCCCGCTCCCAATAACCAACTGCGCGCCGGCCGCCACCAGCGTGCGGCACCCGCTTTGCATTTCCAGCAGCCCCCCGTTGGTTAGGCGGGCGGTGGCGGTGTTGGCGGTGGCGGCGCTGCCCACCTCCAGGCGGCCGCCCTGCTGCACGGTCAGGCGCAGGCCGCCGCACAGCGTTGCCTCAAATCCCGTGTTGGTGGGGGCTTGCCCCGTAGCGCGGTTGCTGAACCCAATGGCGCCGGCTTGCCCAATGGCAAGGGTGGCCCCGTCGCGCAGGCGCAGGTCGTCGCTGAGCCAGCCCGCGCCGTTGGCCGCGGGCGCCGCCAGGTTGAAGCGGGTGCCGGCGCCGGTTAGCTCGCCGGGGTCGGTCCAGGCCGAAAACTGCACCCGGCCGTCGGGCTCGAACGCCCCGTTTTCAGCTTTGAACAGCGGCTCGTCTACGGTCGTCCGCACGATAACGGAGTCGGAGCTGAGGGTTTGCGTGGGGGCCGGCGGCACGGGGTTCAGCACCGTCTCAAAATTGGATACCCGGTTGAGCGTAAACACCTCCGTGATGAGGCGCCGCTGGTCGCAGTCGGCGGTAAGCTCCAGCAGAAAGCGGTGGTATTGCATGGCGTGCTGGGTAACCTGCGGGCTAAACAGCCCAATTCCCCAGATGCCGTTCCCGAAATGGGTGCGAACGGGCGCGCATAGCTGGTCGAAGCTCAGGCTCACCCGGTCCCGCACCGGCGAGTTGGGGTTGCCGGGAGCCAGCCGGTCCTCGAAATCCTTGGCGGGGTTCGGCCCGGCCGCGGGCGGGGCGCCGGGCTGCAAAGCCAGGTTAGCCTGCCCGTCCCATAGATCGTACAGGGCGGCGGCTATATTAAATTCGGAAAGGAAACCGTGCGTGAGCGTGTTTTCAAGATTTATAATACCGTTTCGTCGCACGTTTTGCCGCCTCAACTCGGGGAGCAACCGTTGGATAGGAGCGAAGAGTCTTTCTTCAAATTGGTCATTGTTATCATCAACCTCTCTTTCCCCATCATACCGCACGGTGTAGGCGTCCATAATCATGGCAAAGCCGGTGGCCCAGCCTTCCGTCCAGGCCAAGCGGGGGTTGCTGTCGTTGCGGCGGGAGGAGTGGCTCACAAAGCCGGCTTCGATGGGGTGGCTCCACGAGCGGCGCTGCAGGTGCCACATCAGGTAGTGCCCAAACTCGTGGTACACTGTTTCTTCGGTTTCGTTGTCTTCGCCAATGTAGAGGCAATCCTCGTTGGACAGAAACGTAAGCATATAAGCGGTGCTGGCAATGCCAAGAATGGGCATGAGCACGTTGGCCAAGGGGTTGCGGTAGCCGCCCGGCGCAAAAAAGGCAGATTCCGGGTTGCCCTCGAAGGGCGGGCTGCCAAAGGGCGAGGGCGGGGTTAGCATAATCACCAACGGCTGGCTGGAGGCCGTGGGCAGCGGGAAGTTATTGCCCAGCTCCCAGCGCGCAAACTCCCGCGCCTGGTAGGCAAAGTGCAGCAGGTGGGGCTTCACGTCGGCAAAGCTGGGGCTCACGTTGCCAAAGTTCACGCCGCCGGTGCTGTGGTGCCAGCCCCGCGGGTTGCTTCGGGCTATGGTGCCGTCGCGCGTAATGCCAATGCGCTTAATCACCCGGATGGTGCCGCCCGCCGTGGAGGCTATTATTTTCAGGTACAGCTCCAGGTTGTCGCCGTCCCAGCTTTGGCGCGTGTTCACCGGGATGCTAAAATCGCCGTTGTCGTTGAGCCGCTGCCCAGGAAATCGTCCAGGCCGTCGTCTTTGTCCCACACTTCCACCCGAATGCCGGTCACGGCGTTCAGGTTGATGGCCGGCACGTCTACCCGGCCGCTGATGGTGCCGTTCCAGGTTCGGGCGCGGGCCGCGTCGCTTTCGTTGCTGTCGTCGTCGGTGCCGTCGTCGCGCACGGGCACGGCGTAGGCCAGCCCCGGCACCGACTTCATTTTCTTGGGCACGTTTTCATCCGCCAGCTCGGCCTCGGTCAGGTTGCACACCGGCACGTTACCCGGCTTGATTTCCTCCGGCGGCGGCGGCGTCCAGGTATAGTCCGGGGCGTCCCACACGCGGTTGAGTTGGTCGAGCCCGTGGCTGCTCCATACTTCCACCGTGTTGTAGGGCGTGAAGTACACGAAAGCCGTGCCCCGCGTTGCTACCGTGCCATCGGGCCGCACGGCGCGCAGCTGCAGGCGCTCCAGGTAATGCGGCACGTTGGCAGGGTTGTAGGCAACGGCAAACGCCAACCGGATTGTATCGCCGGCTTGCACCTGCTGATCCATTTCGGCGTAGCTCCGTCCCTCCCAATGGTTTAGCAGGTGCAAGCCCGGTGAAGGCTCCAGCTGCAAGCGGTAATCGGCTACCCCATTGCTGCCGACGAGCAGCAGCGCCTCCACCACCAACTCCCCCGTGCGGCCCGCCGTTTCCCGGCTCACCACGCTCAGGGCCACCGCCGTACCCTGCGCCTTTACTCCCCCACTCACCAACCAACAGCACATAACCAACCAGTACAAGTGTTTCATAATATAGAATGGTAAAAGATGAAATTTTTCTAATGTATTTATTCCCCGTGAGGTATGCATTAACACACTAAAAAATAATATCCTCTACCAGACTTTCTATCGGTACAACGCGCCCCCTGCCAGTGGACCCCGGCTGCAGTCTCACACTCGATAAAAAAAAATCGAGTGTGAGACTGCAGCCGGGGTGGCCGCCGTTACCTTACCCAACGGGCCGCCGCTGCCGGCGGCCCCGCCCCGCTACCATGCTTCGTACGCCCACCTCGTACTCGCCCACCACGGCCGCGTCCGTGCGCCGCCACTTCGCCCTGAGCCAGGCCGAGCTGGCCCGCTGGCTGGGCCTCACCACGCGGCAGGTAATTGCCGTGGAGGCGGGCAAGCGGCGGTTTTCGGCGGCGGCCGAGGCCCGGCTGGCGCGTTTGGCCGACCTGCTTCCGACCGCCGCCCTGCCCCCTGCCGAAACCCCGCCCGCGCCGCCCGCCCCGGCCGGGGCCGCCGCCCAGGAGGCCGAGCAGCTGCGCCGCCGCGCCCGCCGCTGCCGCTACCTGGCCCGGCGGCTGCAGTTTCAGCTCGATACCCTGGGCCTGCAGGATGCCGCCCTGCTGCGCCGCTGCCAGGGCCTGGCCGCCCTGCGCGGGGCCCTGGCGGCGGCACCCACCCCGCTGCCCGCGGCCGACGCGGCCTGGCTGGCGGGCCTGGAAGCGTCCACGGCCGCCGCCCTGGCCCCGCGCCCCGGTCCGCTGGCCCGCGCCCACCTGGCGCTGCGCTGCCGCCTGCTGCTGGCCGAGGCCGACGCCCTCGACGCGCTGCGGGCTGCCGGGGCCTGAGCGCCCGGCCGGCCGGGCGCCGTAATATTTTTCCATAGTGATTATACAATACATCCACCTGGCGGCGTTGAGGGCGTGTTTCAACCATCAACCACTTAACCCTTTTGTAGTATGCCGCTCGACGTAACCCTATTGCTAACCCGCCCCCAGTGCGACGCCGTGACCGAGGAGCTGGACAAGCGCCTGCGCCTGCTCAGCAACCGCGAAGAAAACTTTGAGTACCGCGACGAGGTGGGCACCGAGCGCGCCACCGAGCTGAACGAGGAATTAGCCGGCCTCAACCAGCGCATTGCCAGCCTCGACGCCTACCTGCCCACCCTCACCGCCGGCACCGCCGAGCAGAAGCGCGCCGCCAACGAGCGGCGCCGCGCCGACGACCGCCGCGGCGAGGTGCTGGCCCAGCAGGACGCCCGTGGCGGCGTGCCCGCCGTGCTGGCCCAAAGCCTGCTGCGCGAAATCCAGAGCCGCACCGCCGTCATCAACGAAGACAAAGCCCAGGTGGCCGCCCACCGCAATACGCTGCCGGCCTAAGCCCGGCCAGGATACGGCCTAAAAACGCAACAGCAGGCCCGCCGTGCGGCGGGCCTGCTGTTGCGTTTTTAGGGGCGGAGCGGGGGCGCTAGGCCGGCACTTCCTGGCCCACGTAGTCCTGCAAATACGCGTAGCGCGAGGTGAGCTGCCCGGCCCGGGCAATGGTGGCCCGCTCGATTACACCCTGCGGATCTTCGCCGAATAAGTGCGGAAACACGTTGTCGATGAGCTGGCGGCCGAAGTCGCGGGAGGCGTTACGGGGCAGCTCGCAGGGCAGGTTGTCCACGGCCATAACGGTTATGTTAGTCGGCCGGCTGTAAGCGGCTTCCAGCTCGCCGGTGGCGGGGTTGTAATCGAAGGCGGGGTCTGGAATGCTGGTGCTGCGCTTGGTGGTGGGAATGGAGCCGTCCACGTCGCAGGTTACGTCGGCAATGGTGTTGATGCGGAAATCGGGGCGGCGCGTATCGGCTTCGGTAAAGAGCCTGGGGGCCGAGGGGTGCCAGTAGGCGCAGGCAATGAGCAGGTCGGTTACGGGCAAGTACTTGCCGAACGTGGACTCGTAGTGCTCGGGGTGGCGGTGGAAATCGGGCGTGTCCCACACGCGGCCGTCGCGGCGGCGGTTGTAGTCGGAGGAGCACAGCTGGGTGTACACCGGCTCGTCGAAATCCAGGTAGAGGTAATCGTAGACGCTTACCCGGCGCAGGCCCATTTTCTGGAGCACCTCCAAGGCCCCCTGGGCCACGCGGCCCGAGCCGGTTACGGCCATTTTAATGGGCGGCAGCGCTTTCACCTTGAAGTATTCCTCCTGCATGTCGTCGAGGTCGGTGCAGAGGTAGGCGGGCTTGAGCTGGTAGAGGCCGTGCTTGCGGCCGTAGGTGAGCAGGCCGTTGTAAGCGCCCACAATGCCCGCCCAGCGCCCAAACGCCACAATCCGTTCACCGCGGGCGTTGGTGAGCATTTCGTAATCAATGAGCGTGATGTTTTTCTGCAGTACCTGGCGCAGCAATTCGCGGTTGGCCGGCTGCTTTTTCACGGTGTGCGAAAAGAACACGTAGGTCTTGTTGGGAATCAGCTGTGCTATGGGCACCTCCTTCACTCCCATCAGAATGTCGCAGTCGGCTACGTCGGGCTGCACGGCTATGCCCAGGTCGCTGAATTCCCGGTCGGCGTAGCTGCGGATGTCGCTGCTTTGCACCACCACCTGCACGTGCGGCCAGGTTTGCTGCACTTCCACGCACTTTTTGGGCGTGAAGGGCACGCGGCGGTCAACGGGTACTTTGCCTTCGCGAATAAGGCCTAGCTTAATGGATTTCATAGCAGTAGCGGGGAAAGGTCTGCAACGGCAAATCTAGGTTTTTCGATTTTAAGAGGTGGCAGAACGACAGCTCCCCTCCTTATCAAAGGAGGGGATGCCGTGCCTTGAGGCTCGGCTGGGGTGGTTTTTCGCCCGCGCCGCCAGATAGTAAGCCCATTCATATCAACTGGTCGTGCAGAGCGCAGCGAACCAGCTTCAGGTGTGACGTGCTTAACAAGGCCGGCACCGAGGTAAACAACATCAGCAACGGCAGTCAACCACCCCAGCGTCCACTGCGTGGCCGCGTCCCCTCCTCATCTGAGGAGGGGAGCTTCATTCCGTCAGCACTTTTTGCCAGGAAAATGGGTTATGGAAAAGTCTTTTTGGGCCTACCTTTGTTAGGGCCTTACCGAGGTCTATTTCCCGCCAACCCATTCGTTTTCTGTATGAAGTTGTCCTTCAAGCCCGCCGACGTGTTCGTAGACCGCCACAACGGTCCTGACGCGGTGGCCGTGGCCGAGATGTTGCGTGTTATCGGCGTTGAGTCGGTCGATCAGCTCATCAACGAAACCGTGCCGCCCCGCATTCGGCTGAAGCGCGAGTTGAACCTGCCTGCCGCCCTCACCGAGCGGCAGTTTTTGCAGAAATTCAAGCAGATTGCCAGCCAGAACAAGGTGTTCCGCTCCTTTATCGGCCTGGGTTACCACGACACCCAACTGCCGGCGGTAATTCTGCGCAACATCATGGAGAATCCCGGTTGGTACACGGCCTACACGCCCTACCAGGCCGAAATTGCTCAAGGTCGCCTCGAAGCCCTGATCAACTACCAAACCATGGTAATTGACCTCACCGGCCTTGAAATTGCCAACGCCAGCTTGCTCGACGAAGGCACCGCCGCCGCCGAAGCCCTGAACATGTTTCACGGCCTGAGCAAGAAGAAAAACGCTTCCAAATACTTCGTTTCCGACCAAGTTCTGCCTCAAACCATTGACGTGCTGCGCACCCGCGCCACCCCGCTGGGTATCGAGCTAGTTATTGGTGACCACCGTACCGCCGACCTCTCCGACGAGACCCTGTTCGGTGCCATGGTGCAGTACCCCGCCGCTGACGGCGAAGTGTTCGACTACACCGATTTCATAGCGAAAGCCCACGACAACGGCCAGTTCGTAGTCGTAGGCGCCGACTTGTTGGCCCTTACCCTGCTCACCGCCCCCGGCGAAATGGGTGCCGATGCCGTGGTAGGCAACTCGCAGCGCTTTGGGGTGCCGCTCGGCTACGGCGGCCCGCACGCCGGTTTCCTGGCCACCAAAGACGCTTACAAGCGCGTGATTCCCGGCCGCATCATCGGCCAGAGCGTGGACGCTACCGGCAACAAGGCCTACCGCATGGCCCTGCAAACCCGTGAGCAGCACATCCGCCGCGAAAAAGCCACCAGCAACATCTGCACCGCGCAGGTATTGCTGTCGGTTATTGCCGGCATGTACGCCGTGTACCACGGCCCGGAGCGCCTCAAGCAAATTGCTTCCAACGTGCACCTGCTGGCCCGCCAGTTAGGCGACGGTCTGAAAGGCTTGGGTGTGGAGCTGTCGGCTGAATACTACTTCGATACCGTTAGCCTCACGCTGGAAAGCGCCGAGCTGCAAGCTGCCGTACGCCGCGAAGCCGAAGCCCTGGGCATTAACCTGCGCTACTTCGGCCAGAGCAACGTGGGCATTTCGCTGCACGAAAAAGCCGACGCGCAGGACGTAGCCGATATCCTGAGCGTGTTTGGTAAGGTGCTGGGTAAATCGGCTGCGGCTGAAAAAGCACCTGCCGATGCCGAGCTGAACTGGCCCACGGGCCTGATCCGGACCAGCGAATACCTCACGCACCCGGTCTTCAACACGCACCACGCCGAGCACGAGCTGCTGCGCTACATGAAGCAGCTGGAGAACAAGGACCTGAGCCTAACGCACTCCATGATTGCGCTCGGCTCGTGTACCATGAAGCTGAATGCCACGGCCGAGATGATTCCGGTGACCTGGCCCGAAATCGGCCAGTTGCACCCCTTCGCACCGCTCGACCAAACGTTGGGTTATAAGCAAATTTTTGAGGACCTGGAAGCCTGGCTGTGCGAGGTAACCGGTTTCGACGCCGTTTCCTTGCAGCCCAACTCAGGTGCGCAGGGCGAATACGCCGGCCTGCTTGTTATCAAAGCCTACCACGAAGCCCGCGGCGACCATCACCGCACTGTGGCCCTCATTCCGGCGTCGGCCCACGGCACTAACCCTGCTTCGGCCGTAATGGCTGGCATGCAGGTAGTGGTGGTGAAGAGCACCGAGCAAGGCGAAATCGACCTCGACGACCTCAAGGCCAAAGCCGAGCAGCATTCCGCTAACCTGAGCTGCCTGATGGTGACCTACCCCAGCACGCACGGCGTGTACGAGGAAAGCATCATCGACATCTGCAACCTGATTCACGAGCACGGTGGCCGCGTGTACATGGACGGCGCCAACATGAACGCCCAGGTGGGCCTTACGTCCCCGGCCAACATTGGGGCCGACGTGTGCCACCTGAACCTGCACAAAACGTTCTGCATTCCGCACGGCGGCGGCGGACCCGGCGTGGGGCCCATCGGCGTAGTAGCCGATTTGGCTCCGTACCTGCCCGGCCACGTGGTGGTGGAAACCGGCCGCAAGGAAGGCGCGGTATCGGCCGCTCCGTGGGGCTCGGCCAGCATTCTGCCCATCTCGTACGCTTACATCAACATGATGGGCGGCGAAGGGCTGAAGGCGGCCACTGAAACGGCTATTCTGAACGCCAACTACATCAAGGCTCGTTTGGAAGGCCATTACCCGGTGCTGTACACCGGTCGTCACGGCCGCTGCGCCCACGAAATGATTCTCGACTGCCGCCAGTTCAAGAAGGCCGGCATTGAAGTAGAGGACATTGCCAAGCGCCTGATGGACTACGGCTACCACGCACCCACCGTGTCGTTCCCGGTGGCGGGCACGCTGATGGTGGAACCCACCGAGTCGGAAAGCAAGGAGGAACTGGACCGTTTCTGCGAGGCCCTGATCAAGATTCGCGAAGAGATTCGCGCCATTGAAGAAGGCCGCGCTGATGCTAAGGACAACCTACTGAAGCACGCGCCGCACACCGCCGCTGTGCTGCTGCAGGAAGAGTGGACGCGCCCCTATTCGCGCGAGCAGGCCGCTTACCCCACCGACTTTGCCCGCCGCTACAAGTTCTGGCCCTCGGTGTCGCGCATCGACTCGGCCTTTGGCGACCGGAACCTGATTTGCGCCTGCACGCCCATCGAGGCGTACGCCGATCAGGAGGAGCATTTGGTGCCCACCGACAAAGGCCCGTCGTACTAGCCCGCGCCGCCTGTTAACTAACAACGCCCGGTACCGTGAGGTACCGGGCGTTGCCGTTTTTGGTGGGGTGTGAAAGGGTGGAGAGGGAAAGGGCGCCTACTGGCCAAAGCAGTTGCGGTACATGTATCCGACCTGGGTTTTACCGGCCGGGTCCGTCACGCGTGCCTTCACGAAATACGCATCAACCGTGTCCATCACCTGCACTTCCATACCGGAAGCGACGGTCATGAGTTGGGGCGACTCTTTTTTCATGCCGTCGTACAGCGTGCATTCAACCACGGTATTGTGCGCGACGGGTGCGCGGTTTGGTCGGTTACCCGACGCAGCGTCGTCTTTGGCAGCGCTGCAACCGGCGAGGGCGCTAACCGCGAGGAGCAGTAAATATTTGTACATAGGAGTGGAGTGTGCGGAAAAGGTACTAAAAAACCGCAGGCATTGGGGCGGTTTTTTACAGTTTCACAACCTTAAATTCTCTTTTCCTTACTGCAGACAGGCCCGGTACATGAAACCAGTAACGCTTTTGCCGTCCTTGTTCAGCCGAGCCTTTACAAAGTATTGATTCACTGAATCCAGGACCTGTACGCGGGTGCCGCTGTCCACGGTGGCCAGCATTTCCGATTGCGTGGAGGCTTGTACGTACAGGCCGCATTGTTTATCAGCGGTCCGCTCGACCACAGTTCGTTTCAAAGATGGAATAACGGCTACGTCGTCGCGCGACGTGGCGCAGGCCGAGCATAGCAGCATTATCCAAAGAAGGTGCTTCATGAATGGAGAAAGAATGTCAGTACGGAATATGAATAGTCAAATGTATTAATCCAAAACCGGATTGTCTTTTATTTTTTCAAGCAGTAAGCCATAATCATATTTGGTGGAACGGAGGCCAGTAGCGGTGTGTTTATTATCTGCGGGGCCTAAGCCGGTTGGCGCAGCATGCTGCCGATGGCCCTTTTCTAAACTGTACCTTTCCATGAAAGCACTCACTCGTTTTTTAGCTCGCCCGGCCGCGTTGGTTGCTGTAGGTTTGAGCTTGCTGTTTGGCGCAGCTGGCTGCGCCTCGGTGCCCCGTGTGGGCGTTTCTTCCGATTTCGACCATGCAACCAACTTCCGCGCTTACAAAACGTGGAGCTGGTACCCCGATCAGCCGACCGATGCCGAAGGCGGTCCGGCTAAGGGTTATAACTCGTTTTTCGACAAGCGCATGCGCACGGCGGTAGAGGCCGAAATGGTGCGCAAGGGCTTCACGAAAGTGGAGAAGAGCCCCGATGTGTTTGTGGCTTACAGCGCCCGCGTAGAAGACAAACAACGTGCGAACCAAACGCCTTACGGCCCTTACGGCTACCCGTTTTGGTACTATGGCTACGGTGCGGCATTAAACCGCCCGTACCAGGTTATGGACTACAAAGCCGGTAACATCATCATCGACATTGTGGATGCCAAGCGCAAAGAGCTGGTGTGGCGCGGCTACGGCCAGAGCCAGGTTGGCGACCAGACCATTTCGGAAACCGAGGTAAACCGCATCGTGGCCGGTGTACTGGGCGACTACCCGCCCAGCGACAACACGGCCCGCCGTTAACCCGGCATTGCACACCCCGTTTTACAGCGCCCGGCCGGTTTGGCCGGGCGTTGTTGTTTAGCCGCCGTACTCGTCGGGGCTGGAAAGCGTAATTTGCTGCCGTTTCATTTACCTGAATCTTGGCGCATGTTACCACGCTTACCCCTGCAGTGCCATTGGCTGCCTCTTTTAGTGGCGCTTGTACCCTTAACGGCCAGTGCCAAACCGGTTCTTTTTACTGAATCAGGCTCTATTGGCACTGTCGGTGAGCAGCCCGCAATGAGCAGGCCCCGTGAGGCGTATACCCCGGCCAATACCACAGCACTAGGCGGCACGTACACCATAAATGCGGCCCTGCCCGCCAGTGCTACCAATTTTACCAGCTTCACGGCGGCCATTCAGCAGCTCAATCAGGTAGGAGTGCAGGCTCCGGTAACGTTTGAAGTGGCAACGGGCCAAACGTTCATCGAAACGCTGCCGGCTATTACCACCGCCGGCGCCCGCGGCGAAGGGGTTACGTTCCGCCGAGCCGGTACGGGCACCAACCCCGTTATCGAGTGCTCAAGCGGCCTGGCCGCCGTAGATGTAGCGGGTGCCGACTTCCTGAATTTCGACGGAATTGATGTGCGGGCCGTGGGTCTGGGGCCTTCTTACGGTTTCCGTATCCGCAATGCCTCGGCTACCAACGGTTCCCGCAATGTAACGGTGCAGAACGCTACCATTACCCTGAACCGGGCCAATCCGGCGTCCATAGCGGTGGTGCAGTCGAGCGTAACGGCCTACGGTGGCATTACGCCCGCCGACACCTCGGGCTGTAACCGCAACAACCGCTACCTGAACCTTACCATCAGCAACACCTACAACGGCCTGTGGGTGATAGGCCAGGGGTTTCTGCTGCCCGAACTGAACACCGAAGTGGGCAATGTTACCATTGGCAACGGCACGGCCGGCGACATTGGCGGCGGCAGCACCGTGGTGTATGCCATGCGGTTGGAAAACCTGCGCGGGAACCGTATCCACCACAACACGGTGCGCGGCGCCACGAGCACCGGCTCGCCCGTATACGGCATTTTCTACATCAACCCCATGGGCGATGCTACCGATGCCAGCCTGCTGTACGGCAACCGAATTAGCGGTTTGCGCTTTCTGAACCCCGCCTCTACTTCTACGGGCGGCATCGTGTACGGCCTGTACGTAGCCATGCCCAACACTGGCGCCACGGTACCCAGCACGGTGAGCGTGTACAACAACGAAGTGCACAGCCTCACGCGTGACTTTGTGGGGAATGAAACCAACCTGCGGCTCATCAGAGGAATTAACGTATTGAATAGCGGCATAGCGGGCAACGAGCTGACCCTGGCCCACAACACGGTGCGCATCGACGCCAGTGCGTCGCCGGCACTGTCGAGCTCGGCTTATGAGTACGCGGGCACCAGCAGCACCGGCGGCACGGTAACCCTGCGCAACAATGTGCTGGTAAACGCTACCGGTGCGCAAACGGGAGTAGCCAAGCACTTCGCCGTATTTCTGGCGGGCACGGCTTTCGGCTCTTCCAGCTCCTCCACCAACTACAACGACCTCCACATTGCCAACCCCGCTAACGGCTTTGTGGGCCGCACCAGCGCCGGCGACTTTGCCACCCTCGCGGCCTGGCGTGCCACGACCAACCAAGATGCCAACTCCCTGAGCCTGGACCCGGCTTTTGCTTCGCTCACAACGCTGCAGCCTACCAACGCGCTGCTCGACAACCAAGGCACGCCCGTAACCGGTATCGGTACCGACATAACCCGCAGCGCCCGCAATCTGGCTACCCCCGACCTGGGCGCCTACGAATTTACGGTGCTTAACACCCGAGCCACTCGTAAAGGGAACCTGAACCTGACGGCCTGGCCCGTGCCGTTTGGGTCGATACTGACGGTGGAGCTAACCACCAGTCGCCGTGGTACCGCCACCCTGGAACTGCTCGACGCTCTGGGACGCACCGTGCGGCAGCAAGCGGTGGAGCTAACCGGCCAGCGGCAGCGCGTAACCCTCACGGAAATGGCTGCGCTGCCAGTCGGCCCCTATTTGCTGCGTCTGCGTACGGCCACTGGCCAGCAAACCATTCGGTTGGAGCACTAGGCTGCTTTACCTCAAAACGAAAAGCCCGCCCCTGAATACGGGGGCGGGCTTTTTGTTTGATGTATACTGACTGCGGTGCCGATTAAATTGGCACGTTTACGTGCCGCTCGGCGTGGTAGGAGCTGCGCACCAGCGGGCCGCTTTCTACGTACTTCAGGCCGCGCCGCAAGCCTTCTTCCTTGTAGTGGGCGAACAAATCGGGGTGTATGAACTCGGCTACCTCAATGTGGCGCTTGGTGGGCTGCAGGTACTGGCCCAGCGTCAGAATGTCGAGGCCGTTGGCGGCCAGGTCGTCCATGGCCTGGTACATCTCGTCCTTGGTTTCGCCCAAGCCCAGCATAATGCCCGACTTGGTGCGGCGGCCGGCTTCCTTGGTGCGGCGAATTTGCTCCAGGCTGCGGTCGTACTTGGCTTGCGGACGCACCAAGCGGTACAGGCTGCCCACGGTTTCCATGTTGTGCGACACCACTTCCTGGCCGCCGGCAATCATGGTATCGAGCGCGGCCCAGTTGGCCTTCACGTCGGGAATTAGGGTTTCGATGGTGGTGGTGGGCGAAAGCTGCTTGGTTTGCACCACGGTTTCGTACCACACGCTGGCGCCGCGGTCTTTCAGCTCGTCGCGGTTTACGGAAGTAATAACGGCGTGCTTCACCCCCATCAGCTTAATGGCTTCGGCCACGCGGCGGGGCTCGTCGAGGTCGTATTCATTTGGGCGGCCCGTGGCCACGGCGCAGAACGAGCAGGAGCGCGTACACACGTTGCCCAGAATCATAAACGTGGCCGTACCGGCACCCCAACACTCACCCATGTTCGGGCAGTTGCCGCTTTCGCAAATGGTATGCAGCTTGTGCTCATCCACCAGCTTGCGCACGTTGGCGTAAGCCGGGCCCACGGGCAGCTTCACGCGCAGCCAGTCGGGCTTGCGCGGTTTGGCCGGAGCCGCTGCCTGGGGCTGAATGACGGGTAACATCAGGATTTCGTCCATGGCTACAAAGGTAGTATCTGGCGGGGTGGATTTCACGAAAAGGGCGGGGCAAAACGGCTGCTCCGGCGGCCCCCAGCAGTCAGGCCCCGGCACAAAAATGGGGCCCACCACCGTTGCCGGCGTGCAGCCCCATAAAAACCGGTCGAATGCTGGTTAGTTGCGGTGCCCGATGTACAGCGTCAGGTAAACCGAGGTAAATACCTGGTCGTTCAGTTTCGCGTCGGAAATACCCTGGTCGCGCAAAACGGTAAGCGGGTTGGTGAAGGCTTCCACCAGCACACCGGCTTCCAGCCCGGCTACGGCGTCGCGGTAGCGGCCGTACTCGAAGTTAAAGGCGCCCCGGGCGTGGGCTCCAATGTTGGGCTTGGTTTCGCTCACGCCCTGAAACAACGGTGCCCGGTCGTAGATGCGAGACGAAAAGTGCTTGCTGGGGTCGTACTGCTCGGCCCGAATGTCGTCGGGGCCGGCGTTGGGGCGAGTGGCGGGTTCGGTGTAGTCGTAGTAAATGTAGTAGGGCATCAGCAGGCCCACGGAAGGACCTCCGCCCGCAATGGCGCTGATTTGCACGCCCGACTCGGGTGCTTTGCGGAAAATAATTCGCTGCACACCAAACGAGGGCCGCACCACAAACAGGTAGTTGCTCTTGCCTTGCACGTAAATGCCGCCGGTATTGGGGTTGCCCACCCGTTGTTCCTTGGGGTGTTTCACCTCCACGCCCTCAATCATCCAGAACCGCGACCATTGGTCGTTGAGCATGCGGGTGGAGCGTACCGAGGCCCCCCCGATAAGGCCGGCGTTCGAGTTAAAATTGATGCCGTATGTAAGTTCTTTGCCGTACCCCAGGCTTTCCGGCGCATCCTGCGCCGAAGCCGAAGGGGCGGTGGCCAGCACGGCCCCCAGCAATGAAGCAACCAGTAGCAGGGTACGTGTATGCACGGTAACAGCAAGCAAGAAGTGGGCAAAAGAAGCAGGACAGCCGTGGGGCGGCTCCTCATCGAAAGTACGTAATTTTGAGCGCATCCGTCTGACGTTTTCTTAAGTTTATGAGCACAGCCACCGCCCGTTACGCCGGCCATTTGCGTACCGAAGCCACCCATGTTGCCTCGGGCACCACTGTTTTGTTCGACGCGCCGGTGGATAACCACGGCCGCGGCGAAGCATTTTCACCTACGGATTTGGTTAGCACCGCGTTGGGTACCTGCATGATGACCATTATGGGCATCGTAGCGGAGCGCCACGCGCTAAACTTAACCGGAGTTTCGTTCGATGTAACCAAGCGCATGGCGGCCGAGCCGCGACGCATTGCCGAAATCGAAATCGAGTTCCGTTTGCCCGGCTCAGTGCCCACCGAGAAGCGCGCCCTGCTGGAACGCGCCGCCCGCACCTGCCCGGTGGCTTTGAGCTTGAACCCGGAAATAAAGCAAACGGTTCAGTTCACTTACGAGGGCTAAACAGCCGACTGGCCAAAGGGTTAAAAACGGCAGCGGGTTTTGAAAAACTTCAAAACCCTCTGCCGTTTCGCCTTTTAGAAAAGCCTGTTGCTAGAGCAACTGCCGCTTCACTTCGCCGAGCTGTATGCTCATGTGTGAGGCGTTGTAGTGGCAAGCACCGTTGCGAATGAGCAGCAACTGCGGCGACTCGTGGTTGATGCCGAATTGCTTGGCTATTTCGTTGGAAATGGGCCGGTAACGCAGTAAATCGAGGTAGTAGGCTTTTACCTGTCCCAGGTCGGCATCTGGCCACTGGCGCTCCAGGCGCGTTTTGGCCATGGCGCTGATGGAGCAGGAGGTGCTGTGCTTGAAAATAACGACGGGTTGCTCCGACGACTCGCGCACGATGTCGGTAAGCTGCTCAGGCTGGGTAAGCGGAATCCACTGCATTATTCAATCGGTTGGGTTTTCTTCTTGCGCCGCGCCGTTTGGTACGACGGGTCACTCACGCGGGCGGTGCCGGTGTTATCGAAACGGTAACGGTCGCGCTTGGTTTGGGAGTTCCGCAGGCGCTGGCCGCTTTCACCGGGGCGCAGGGCCTGCTTATCCACGGCCAGGTGGGCCTGGCGCAAGTCTTCCGAAGCAGGATATTTCTTGGCGTCGCGCAGGGCTTTGCGGGCGTCGCGCTTGGCCGAGCCCGGGTAATCAATTTGCGCATCAGCCACGGAAGCCGTAGCCCACAGCAGCGCCACAATCAGGACCAGGCGAATAAAAGTGAACATAGGCCGCAGTTTAGGATAGTGGAAAAGCAGGATTATTGTACGAAAAAAACCTTGACTTCGGGCATGCAGGTGCTTACCATGGCAAGGTGACACCCAGAAACTTACGCTGCCCCACTTTCTTCTTTAGGCGGCGGCGCTCGTACTTGGGCTTTTTCAGCAGGCCGTTTTTAGTGTAGCTGTTCTTCTGCACTTTAGCTGGCTCCTTGCTGGCGTTCAGATCGGAGCCGTCGGCGGCAGCCGCATCGGTGTTTACGGCTTTCTTGCTGCGCTTTTGCTTGGGTATTACCGGCCCTTTGGGCGTGGGCATGCGGTACGGATGAAACAGCCGGCACCCGCTCATGGCCGGGCTTAGCAGCAGCACCAGCACCAGCAGGTGCCAGCTTAAACGGCGCAGCGAATAAGGAGCAAGGTATTGGACCACGACAAAGACAATGGGAGCTGAAAATTACAAAGCCCGGAGCACATGTGCTCCGGGCTTTGCGGTACTGAACGTATAGCAGCGCGGCTTAACCCGCTCCCAACGCCGTGTTTAGTACGCCAGCAGCTTTTCTACGCACTGGCGCAGGCGGGCATCGGCCAGAAAATTCTTTTCCAGCGGCGGCGCAAACGGAATGGCCGAATCGAGGGAAGCCACGCGCTGAATGGGCGCGTCGAGCAGGCTAAAGCAATGTTCGGCAATCCAGGCGCCGATTTCGCCGCCGATACCGCCCGTGAGCGTGTCTTCGTGCAGGATAATTACGCGGCCGGTTTTGGCCACGGTGGTGCGCACGGCCTCCTGGTCCCATGGCAGCAGCGTGCGCAGGTCAACGATGTCGGCATCGAGCTGCATTTCGTCGGCCAGCTTAAGCGCCCAGTGCACGCCCAGGCCGTAGGTGATGATGCTCAGCTCGGAACCCTCGCGGGCGGTGCGGGCCTTACCAATGGGCACCGTGTAATAATCGGTGGGCACCTGCTCGGCAATGGAGCGGTACAGCAGCTTGTGTTCGAAATAGATAACCGGGTTGGGGTCTTCGATGGCGGCGGCCAGCAGGCCCTTGGCATCGTAGGGCGTGCTGGGATACACCACTTTCAGGCCGGGCGTGTGCACAAACCACGCTTCGTTCGACTGCGAGTGGAAAGGCCCGGCGGCCGAACCGGCGCCGGTGGGCATGCGCACCACCACATCGGCGTTCTGGCCCCAGCGGTAATGGCTTTTGGCGAGGTTGTTCACAATCTGGTTGAAGCCGCAGGTCACGAAATCGGCGAACTGCATTTCCACCATGGCTTTTTTGCCTTTGATGCTCAGGCCCAAGCCCGTGCCCACAATGGCCGATTCGCAGAGCGGGGTGTTGCGCACGCGGCCCTTACCAAACTGCTGCACGAAGCCGTCGGTAATCTTGAACACGCCGCCGTACTCGGCAATGTCCTGGCCCATGAGCACGAGGTTGGGGTAACGCTCCATGCTCTGGCGCAGGCCGTCGGAAATGGCATCCACGTAGCGGCGCTCGGTCGTGGGCGCGTCGGGCGCGGGCGTTTGGTCAGGGGCGGTGAAGGGGCGGTACATGTCGGCCACTTCCTCGGCGGTGTCGGCCGTTACTTCGGGCGTGTCGAACACCACGCGCCAGGCCTCATCGATTTCGTCTTTGATGGTGCGGCGGTAGCGCTGCTTGGCTTCCTCATCGAGCACGCCCTGTTCCAGCAAGTACCGCTCGAAGTTTTCCACCGGGTCTTTCTGCCCCCATTCGTCGAACAGTTCCTGCGGTACGTACTTGGTGCCCGAAGCTTCCTCGTGGCCGCGCATGCGGAACGTGAGGGCCTCCAGCAGCACGGGGCGCGGGTTTTGGCGCATATCCTCGGCGAGGCGGCGCACGGTGTCGTACACTTCCAGCACGTTGTTGCCGTCTACCTGCACGGCTTCCATGCCATAGGCCGGGCCTTTGTTGGTAAACGAGCCGTGGCGGAACTGCTCGTTGGAGGGCGTGCTCAGGCCGTAGCCGTTGTTTTCGACGATGAAAATAACGGGCAGCTGCCACACGGCGGCCACGTTCAGGCCCTCGTGGAAGTCACCTTCCGAAGCGCCGCCGTCGCCGGAGTACACCACGGTTATTTTACCCTCGTTTTCCAGCTTGCTAGCCAGGGCAATGCCATCGGCCACGGCCAGTTGCGGACCCAGGTGGCTGATCATGCCCACAATGTGGTGCTCGTTCGTGCCGAAGTGGAAGCTACGGTCGCGGCCCTTGGTGAAGCCGGTTTTCTTGCCCTGCCACTGTGCAAACAGCTGATCGAGCGGCAACTGGCGGCTGGTAAATACGCCCAGGTTGCGGTGGAGGGGCAGAATGTACTCGTCGGGGTGTAGGGCCAAGGTGCTGCCCACCGAAATGGCTTCCTGCCCAATGCCCGAAAACCACTTGCTCACCTTGCCTTGGCGCAGCAGAATGAGCATTTTTTCTTCGATCATGCGCGGCTTTACAAGGCCTTCGTAGAGGCGCAGCAGGTCGTCGTTTGAGTAGTCTTTGCGGTCGAATTGCATCGGGTGGAAGGTATTCGGGGAAAGGTGGCGGCAAAGGTAGAAGGTTGGGCGAAAGGGCCGAGGGGTTTCCCTATCCTTCTGCCCAAAGCCCTAAGGCTTCACGGTGCTTGGCGGCAGACCAGTCGCGGCGGCTTCGCTCTTGTAGCCCTCGGCTTTTCCAGGGTTATGGTAGCTTCGGGCCGCCTTTAGTTCGGACTTATGGCGTTCAGCCCGCAACGGCTGTTTCCACCGCCGACTACCCGCTTTTTACCTTCGTTACTGCATCCCCCTTTCGTGCCGCTGCCCACTAAACGCTTGCTGCCTTCTATTGCTGCTGTGGCACTACTGCTGGGCGCATGCTGGCTAAGCGTATTCCGTAGGCTGGGCGAGTTGCCTTTGCGCCTGTGGGACGAGTCGCGGCTGGGTGTGAATGCGCTGGAAATGCTGGCTTCGGGCAACTTGCTGGTTACGCAGTACAGCGGCCACACCGATTTGTGGAACAACAAACCGCCGCTGCTCATCTGGCTGCAAGTCCTGAGCATGCAGGGCCTTGGGGCATCGTTAACCAGCCTGCGGGTACCCACGGCCCTGGCAGTACTGGCTACGGTTTTGGTGGTGTACATCTGGGGCCGCCGCTGGCTGGGCACTTCGGTGGCCGGATTGGCAGCGGGCCTGATGCTGCTCAGCACCCCCGGTTACGCCATGGAGCACGTGACCCTTACCGCCGACTACGAGGCCCTGCTTATCCTCTGGACTACCCTGTTCAGCTTTTACTGGCTCGATTACCTAGCCACCGGCCGCCCCGGCGCAGCGCGGCTAACGGGCGTTTTCGTGCTGTTGGCGGTGCTAACCAAAGGTATAGCAGGCTTGCTCATGCTACCGGGTTTGCTGCTCTTTACGCTGGTAGCGGGCCGGGCATCTTACCTGCTTCGACCTGCTGTGTGGCAGGCCGTGGCGCTAGTGGCATTAGGCGTTCTGGGTTGGTACGGCCTGCGTGAGTGGGCCGAGCCGGGCTACTTGGCGGCGGTATGGCGCAACGAGCTGTACGGCCGGGCTAGCGAGGCCATTGAAGGGCACGTGGAGCCGCTGCACTTCTATTTCAGCATGCTGATGCGGCGGCAGTACTATTGGTGGTTGCTGCCAACCGTGGTGGGCTGGGCCATAGGCCTACGGCAACCGCGCGAAAGCCGCCCGTGGCTGCTGGCTTGGTTTACATTGTTCGTTCCCTTGGGTCTGCTCTTGGTACTTACCCTCGTGCCCACTAAGCTGGAATGGTACAGCGCGCCGGTTTACCCGTTGTTGGTTTTGGGGGCGGCGCTGGGCTTGCAACGTATTGCTCAGCGGTTTGGAGGCGGCTTTCCGGGCTGGCTGGCCTGGCCGGCAGTGCTCCTCATAGTTGCTGTGCCGTACGTAAAACGCCTGCGCTACGCCTCGGCCCTTATTGCTCACGAGCAGAGCAAGCTACCGGCCCTTACCGGACGGCATATAGAACAGCAGGCTCACGCCCTGCCCCAGGTCCGTCACTACGGGGTGGTAACCAACCGCGGCTACGCGCCGCAGTACGTTTTTTACCGCTTGCTGGCCGCCCGGCGCCATGCCCACCAAGCCGATGCAGTGAACTATTCCATTATATCGGAGCAGCCGGCAGGGCGGGTGGTAGCGGCCTGCGGGCGGCGGGCACAGGCGCAGTGGCAGCAAGGCTGGAACACCCGGGTGTTGTTCCGCACCGACTCCTGCGCAACGTTGCGGCTGCTATCGAAGCCCGGTTATCGAGCGTTACCCCAGCCCAAGTTGGCCAAGTAGGCGCCGCCGATTCGGTGCGCATGTAGTAGCTTAGCCCGGCTAGCCTTAATTGTTTCCCTTGTGCCCCGTCTGACGCATTTCTTGGCCCCGTTGCTGTTGCTGGGTGCCGCCGGCTTTTTGTTGTTCTGGAAGCTAGGCAGCTTGCCAGTCCAGCAGTGGGACGAATGCCGAACGGGCATAAATGCGTTGGAAACCCTCTTGCACCGCGACTGGCTGGTGATGCGCTACCAAGGCGAGCCAGACCTGTGGAACTCCAAGCCGCCGCTGCACTTGTGGGCGCTCAGCCTCAGCTTTGCCACGCTCGGCCCCACCGAATTCGCACTGCGCCTGCCCTCTGCTTTGGCCGCGCTGGCTACGGTAATGGCCGTATATGCCGCCGGCCGCCGCGCACTGGGCAGCCCTGCAGCTGGCCTGTTGGCAGGTCTGATTCTGGTTACGGCTGGCGGTTTTACGTCGCTGCACGTGGCCCGCTCCGGCGACTTCGATGCCATGCTCACGCTCTGGACCACCCTGGGCACGCTGTGCTGGCTAACGTATCTGCGTACCGGCCGCGGCAAGTGGGCTTGGCTCACCGGTCTGGCCTTTGCACTGGCGCTGCTCACCAAAGGCATAGCCGGTGCATTGCCCGGGCCCGGATTGTTGCTGGCGGCCTGGGCTACCGGCAACTGGCACCGCCTGCGTAACCCCGCTCCGTGGCTGGCGGGGGGCTTAGCTGTCGTGGCCCTAATAGGTTGGTATGGCCTGCGCGAAGCCATAGCACCGGGCTACCTGGCCGCCGTAATGCAGTACGAGCTAAGCATGGCTACCGAAGGCCTGGAAAACAACGGGCACTCCCCCGTTTGGTACATAGGCCGTTTGCTTGAATACAACTTTCCTCCCTGGCTGGCGGCGGCTATACTGGCCGTAGCACTGGCCTGGCGCCGCAACACGCCACCTTCCCCGGCGCAGTTGCTGGTACGCGGCGCCGCCTGCGTAGCAGGCAGCCACCTGCTGATATTGTCATTGGCCAGCACCAAGCTTTCCTGGTACGATGCGCCCATTTATCCGCTGCTGGCATTGCTGGCCGGAGCGGGTATCACCTGGGCCGCCCAGGCGGTTTCGGCGCAGTACCAGTGGCAGCTCCGCCCCGTTATCGTGCTGCTGCTGGTGCTCCTGGTTGCCGCTGGCCCCTTCGCCGACCGTCTCGCTCATCTGCGCGAGTTACACCAGCGGCGCTACACGGTGGCAGCCTTGCTGTACGGCCAGCACCTGCGGGCCCAGGTTACCGCGCTGCCCGAACTGCGCACGTACACCTTGCTGCGCGGTAACGAGTTCAACGACAGCCCCGAGTTTTACCGTACCGCTGCCCAGCTAGAATTGGGCCACGACATCGGCCGCGCCGCGCCCTGGGAAGCCGGTTCCCTGGAGCCCGCTACCGTGGTAGTGGCCTGCGGCGCCGAGGCCCGCAAACCCTGGACGCAACGCTACGAAACGCAAGTGCTGCTGCAAACCGATTCCTGCGTAACCCTGCGGCTGGTGCAGCGGCGGTAAGGTTGTTTCTACCAAACTACCAATTACCAGCAACCTCTCTTTTTCAGGAAAGGACTCAGATAACGGGGGCTATTGGCGGTATACTGCTGTAAAACTGGGCTCTGGCTGATGTCCCAGCACGGGCAACCCCCAACGCTGAACATTGCTTACCACTGACTGCAACAAGCACGCTGCAGGTGCGTGCCGGAACGGAGGGGCTAGCGCTTGGCCCAGGTGGTGACGGACTCCCGACCCGTCGTGGTGCGGGAGCCGACCATGAGCACCAGTTCCGTGTCGGCCAACCGCTGGATAGCAAACGTGGTGGTCGGTGTGTAACCGGGGGCGTTGGTTTGCACCAAGCTCGTGGCCGTGTAGGTATAGGTGCCTGTCCGCCCCGTTTGGCCGTTGTAGGAGTATTCAAAGCGGCCGTCCGCGCGGAAAACGTAACGCCAGATCTGCCCGTTAGCCACGTACGTGTCGGTAGTGGTGCTGGAGGCCACTGTGCCGTCCGGTTTAAAGTCGGTTACTACTTGCTTGGTCAACTCCCACGTGCCCGCGAGGCGGGGGAGCGGGGGCACCACGGGTGAGGGGGTCACCGGCGCGGGGTCCTCCTTTTTTTGGTCGGCACACCCAAGGGCCAGAACCGAAACAAGCACGAGCAACAAGCGGGAAAAGTGGAAAGGCGGCATTGGGCAAAACGCTAAATTTTATGAAAATACATGCAGTGTCCAAAGCCCTTGCAACGGGGTGGGCTTTGGGGCAGGGGCCGGTACAGCAGTTTAGTGCAGCACCACCCGCTGAGTGGCGGTGCCGGCCGGGCCGTTGACCTGCAGCACGTACACGCCGCGGGGCAACTCGCCGACGGGAACCGTAGTGGCCGCCTCCGGCACGGCAAAGCGCAGCACAGCCCGCCCTAAAGCGTCGCGCAGGGTGGCGGCGAGCGGGCCGCGCGTGCCGGTCGGGCGCTGCACGGTCAGGCGGTCGGCCGCCGGGTTGGGGTACACGTCTAGGCCGGCGAGTTGGGCGGGGCGGGTGGCCGTGGGCTGGGCCATGCTGCGGTTGAGGAACACGCGCACGGTATGGTCGCCGGCGCAGGCCACCACCACATCTTGCACGAAGTCGCCGTCCACGTCGCCTAGCTGCAGGGCCACCGGCATGTGCCGGCGGGGAAACGCAGGGGCGTACCGTAGCGGGCGAAGCCGGTAATGCCCGTGTGCAGGAATACCTGCAGCTGGTGGTCGGCGGTGAGCACCAGCAGCTCGTTGCGGGTGTCGCCGTTCAGGTCGGCCAGCAGCACCTGGGTGGGGGCGCCCGAGAGGGCGTAGCTGGTGGGCGAGACGAAGGCGCGGTTGCCGTCGTTGATGTGCATCACCACGTTGGCGCTGCCGGTGTGGCCCACCACCGCGTCGGGCAGCCCGTCCAGGTTCACGTCGCCGGCGGCCGCGCACGAGGGCGTCACGCCCCCGCTCGGCAACTGCACCCGGGAACCAGGGTCGCTCCACCAGACGGTGGAGGGCACACCCGGCGAGGCCCAGGCCACGGTGAAGGTGCTGCCGACCGGGTTGGTTGTCAATACGTCGCGGCGGCCGTCGCGGTTGAAATCTTCGAGGGCAACGCCCCGTGGAGCGTACCCGGGATTAAAGTAGCTGCCCGAATTGGGCGGAATATTGCCTTGGCCGTCGTGCTGCTCCCAGCTCACGGAGCGGTGCGGGGCGAAGGGGGTATCGTACGAATAGGCAAAATCAACCTGGTCGTTGTTGTTGATGTAGGCGGCCACCAGCTGGGGGCTGGGCGCGGGCGAGCCGGTGCCGAAAGGACGCGTGGTGCGCGTGTAGCTGGGTTGGGGGGCCAGGTCACTGCGCAGCAACGTCCATTCACTTCCCGGCCCGCTGAGGGCCACCAGGTCGACGGCCGGGCGGAGCAGGCGCGAGCCCAGCGCCACGGCCACCAGACCGGTGGGCGACGCCCCCGTTGGGAAGGAGGCGTAGGGGGTGGGGAAGGCGCCCGCCGGGCTCTGCAGCCACACTGACACGGCATCGCGGCCTTGCTCGCACACGGCCACGTCCAGGCGGAAGTCCCGGTTGAAGTCAGCCACGGCCAGGGCGCTGGGAGAAGCCCCGGCTGGCAGGGTTATGACGGCACCCGCTTGGAGGCGAAAGGCAGGCGGACCGATTTGTGCAATGGCTCCTGAAGCCGGTATCAATGCACCAAAAATTGAATAAAGTAGAAGTTGTTTCATCACGCTAAAGTTAAGTCATGTTGCATGATTGCTAGTATCACGAAATGGTTGACAAGCCAGATTTTCGCCGAACCTGCCACCCGTTTCGTAGGTTGTACCCCAATACATTCCCTCCTGCCTTTTCGCATCCGATGATACACTTCCAGGAATTCACCCTCGCCAACGGCCTGCGCTGCATCGTGCACGAAGACTTCACGCAGCCCATGGCCGTACTGAACGTGCTCTACAACGTAGGCTCCCGCGACGAAGACCCCGAACACACGGGTTTCGCGCACTTGTTTGAGCACCTCATGTTCTCGGGCTCGGTGAACATTCCCAGCTACGACGAGCCCCTGCAGCTGGTGGGCGGCGAAAACAACGCCTTCACCTCGCCCGACATTACCAACTACTACCTCACCCTGCCGGCCGCCAACATTGAAACCGGTTTCTGGCTGGAATCCGACCGCATGCTGAGCCTCGCGTTTTCCGACAATGGCCTGGAGGTGCAGCGCAAAGTGGTGGTGGAAGAGTTTAAGCAAACCTACCTCAACCAGCCCTACGGCGACGTGTGGCTGAATCTGCGTCCCCTTGCCTACCAGCAGCACCCGTACCGCTGGGCCACCATTGGCAAGGAAATCAGCCACATCGAAAACGCCTCCATGCAGCAGGTGCGCGACTTTTTCGCTAAGCACTACTCGCCTTCGAATGCCATTTTGGTGGTGGCTGGGGCCGTGGCTTTCGAGGAAGCCAAACGCCTGGCCGAAAAGTGGTTTGAGCCCATTGAGGCCGGCACCCGCTACGAGCGGCAACTGCCCGCCGAGCCCCGCCAAACCGAGCCCCGCTTTATGCAGTTGGAGGCCGACGTTCCGCTGAGCGCCCTGTACAAAGTGTACCACATGCCCGGTCGCGCCGACGATGCCTACTTCGCCGCCGACCTACTGAGCGACGTGCTGGGCCGCGGCAAGTCGTCGCGCCTGTACCAGCGGCTGGTGAAGGATCAACCGCTGTTTAACGGTATTTCGGCCTCGGTGAGCGGCTCCCTCGAGCCGGGCCTGCTCGTTATCAGCGGTAAGCTGAATCCCGGCGTAAGCCTCGCCGACGCCGATGCGGCCGTGGCCGCCGTAGTGGCCGAATTAGCTCAAACCGAAGTGGCCGCCGACGAGCTGGAAAAAGTAAAAAATCAGGCCGAAGCCAGCATTGTGTTCAGCGAAGTGGAGCTGCTGAACCGCGCCATGAACCTGGCTTACTACAAGCTCATCGGCGACCCAAACCTGATTAACCAGGAAAGCGCCCGCGTACAGGCCGTTACTCCGGCTTCGTTGCTGGAAGCTGCCCGCGAAGTATTGCGCCCCGATAACTGCTCAACGCTGTACTACCAGGCCCGCCCGCAGCAAGCCACTCCCTCCGAAACCGCCGACCTGGAGGCGGCCACCGTGTAAGCGTCCCATCGGCTTCGGCTTACAGCAAAGCCCCCGCCTCGCGTGCCGGTAACCGGTTTGAGAAGCGGGGGCTTTTAGTTGTAGTACCGCAGGCGGCTACTGAATGCCGTTGCTGTAATCCTGGCTGCGGGGGCGCGTGGAGGGCTTGTACTTAATGGGGCGGCCCATGTAATCGGAGCGGCTGCGGGTGGAGGGCAACAGGGGCGAACCAGGCGCCACGCTCATGCCTTCTACACGGCTAGGGGTACTGGCATTGCTGCCGTATGCACCATCCCAGCCACCAGCCGAGCCAGCATCGGCGCCGCTGTTCTGCGACTGCGCTTGGGCAGGTGCTGTCGTTGCCTGTTCGGTTTTAGGCGCCGGAGCGGGCGTTTCGGTTACCGGTCCCCAGCCGTCGTCAGCCTTGGCAGCCTTGGTCGTCGTCGACTTGGTGGTTTTTTTGGTGGCTGTCTGGGCGTGGGCGGCTGTATAGCTAAGGCCCATCAACAGTGCGAGAAAAGTTAACCGTTTCATGGAGCGAGTACGTCAGGAGGTGGGTTAATGAAATACCACGATGTGTACGAGCAAACCGCAAATCCGGTCACATAAGTTCTTGCTAATCAATTATAAACACACTATATATAAGGTTTCGCGTAAAAAGATACTGGTTTCAAAAGCAGGCAAAATCAGCGAAATAGGCCGCGTTTAAAAGGAAAAACCGCTCCGTAAACGCCCAAAATATTGGGACGTTTACGGAGCGGTTTTTTTGTTATTACCGGCGTTTCCGGCCCGATGATTTTGTGGCTTTGCCCCCGTTCGAGCCCGAGCTCATGGAAGTAGCCGTGGTACGCTTGGCCGTTACCGGCGTCGAAGTCAGCTTATTTTTTGGCTTGATGGGCCGGCCCATGTAATCGGTGGTGAGGGGCATGGGCATGCCCAACCGCATGCCGGGAGCCAGCTTCTGGCCGTTGCCATCGGGGCCGTACTTGGCCCGGGTGGTGGCGTAATGGCTGGAAGGACGGCGCTTGCGGGTTTGGGCCTGGGCAGAAAAATCGGCAAGAATACCTGCTGTGAGCAACAGCAACGGAAGTAGGAAACGCGTCATGGCATTGATGATGAAGGTGGTACCGCTAAAGGCAGGTCACCCTCATACGTGAGCCAAGCGAATTAAGGCTGAGAGTTTCCGTAAAATGGCTGAACCGGAGCGGCCGTACTTCCCGCACCATCGGATTACCTTTGCTCCCGTTATGCAGGATACGATTCAGCAGCTCCAGCAGGAGATTGAAGCCTACGACGTGGCCACGGCGCCCCAGCTCGACCAGTTTCGCATTGCCTACACCGGCCGCAAAGGCCGCATTGCCGACTTGTTCGACCAGCTTAAAACCGTGGCGCCCGAGCAGCGCAAGGCCGTGGGCCAGCAGCTCAACGCCCTCAAGCAGCTGGCGCAGGACAAGTTCGACCAGCGCCGCCAGCAGCTCGAGGAAGAAGCCAGCAGCCTGCCCGCCGACCCCGGCTACGACTACACCCTGCCGCCCGTTCCCGGCGCCCTGGGCACGCGTCACCCCCTGAGCCTCACCCGCGACGAAATCGTGCGCATTTTCGCCCGTATTGGCTTTAATGTAGCCGAGGGCCCGGAAATTGAGGACGACTGGCACAACTTCTCGGCCCTGAACTTCGCCGAAAACCACCCGGCCCGCGAAATGCAGGACACGTTCTTCCTGCCGCCCGCGGCCGGGGAGGAGCAGAACCGCCTGCTGCGCACCCACACCAGCACCGTGCAGGTACGCCTGATGCAGAGCCAGAAGCCGCCCATCCGCAGCATCATGCCGGGCCGCGTGTACCGCAACGAGGCCATTTCGGCCCGCGCCCACATGGTGTTTCACCAAATTGAGGGCCTGTACATCGACGAAAAAGTAAGCTTCGCCGACCTCAAGCAAACCATCTACTACTTCGCCCAGGAGTTTTACGGCGCCGACGTGAAGATGCGGATGCGCCCCTCTTATTTCCCCTTCACCGAGCCCAGCGCCGAGGTGGATATTTCCTGCCTGATCTGCAAAGGCGCGGGCTGCAACATCTGCAAGTACACCGGGTGGGTAGAAATCCTCGGCTGCGGCATGGTCGATCCGAACGTGCTGCGCAACTGCGGCATCGACCCTGAGCGGTACTCCGGCTTTGCCTTCGGCATGGGCCTGGAGCGTCCCACCATGCTCAAGTACCAGATTAAAGACCTGCGCTTGTTCACCCAAAACGACATGCGCTTTCTGCGTCAGTTCGAAGCCATTCACTAGGCTTCGGGCCCGGCAATTCTAACTAGCTTCGCGGCGGGGTGATTTTCGACAGAACGTCACCCCGCCGCCGTTTTATCCCGCTCCCATGTCCCAGGAAACGTCCTCCTCCACTTCGTACGTAATCAAAAAGGTAGCCGTGGTAGGCGCCGGCACCATGGGCGCGGGCATTGCCCAGCTGTGTCTGCAGGCCGGTTTTCCCACGGTGCTCTTCGATGTCAACCAAGCTACCTTGTTTCGGGCCCAGCAAAGCGTTGAAGCCGGTCTGGGCAAGCTGGTGGAGAAAGGCCGCCTCACGGACGAGGAGCGCACTGCAGCGCGGCAACGCCTCACGCTCACCCACGAGCTGGAATCGGTGTGCGCCGACTTGGTGATTGAGGCTGTGGTGGAGAAAATGGACGTGAAGCACCAGTTGTTCCTGGATCTGGCCGCCTGCAACGGCGCGCAAACCATCATTGCCTCCAATACTAGCACCTTCCCCATTACCCAACTGGCCGCGCCCGTGCCCCACCCCGAGCGGGTGGTGGGCATGCACTTTTTCAATCCCGCCCCGCTCATGCCGCTGGTCGAGGTTATTTCAGGCGTGGCTACTGCCCCAGCCGTAACCGAGGCGGTACGCGAGCTAGCCCTGAAGCTGGGTAAAACGCCCGTACTGGCCGCCGATGCGCCTGGTTTCATCGTGAACCGCGTGGCCCGGCACTACTACGTCGAAAGCCTAAAAGCCGTGGAAGAGCGCGTGGCCCCGCTGGAAGTGGTCGACGAGCTGTTGGAATCGGCCGGGTTCCGCATGGGCCCGTTCCGCCTCATGGACCTCATCGGCATCGACACCAACTTTGCCGTTACCAGCTCCCTTTACGCCTCCTTCCACTACGATGCCAAGTTCCGGCCCAGCCGCGTGCAGCAGCAAAAAGTAGACGCCGGCCACCACGGCCGCAAAACCGGCCGCGGGTTCTACCAATACTAAGCGCTACGAACGGAAACCGTAGCAGCCAACGTTAAACATACCATGAAGTCTTTCGCGCTGTCCCTGAATTCCGTTCGTCGTTGCGTGCTGCTTAGCCTAACGGCCCTCCTGACCCTGGCCGGCTGCGGCTCCTCCGATACCCCGCCCGAGCCGTTGATTCCCTCGGCCATTGTAAACGAGAACCTCAACCTCACCAACCAGCAGTATGCCGCCCTGCGCCTCGACGGCGGTTACGTGTACCTGAACGCGGGCGTACGTGGCATCATTGTGGTGCGCCAGAGCCCCCAGCAGTATTTCGCCTTCGAACGCAACTGCCCCTACCAGCCCTACGACGATTGCGCCAAGGTCAGCGTTGATGCTTCCGGTCTATTCATTACCGACGCATGCTGCGGCTCCCAGTTTGATATGCGCGGTCAAGTAACCGCCGGCCCGGCCCGACGCCCTCTCCGTCAATATATTACCGGCCTCAGCGGCAACTTTTTAAGTATTTCCAACTAACATCCACTGATTTTTTTGCCACAAACCGTTGCACAAATCGGTAACGCTACGTAATATTGCACCCGCAACGGCCCTTAAAAGCCGCCATAACCGCTTCCTTAGCTCAGCCGGTTAGAGCATCTGACTGTTAATCAGAGGGTCCCTGGTTCGAGCCCAGGAGGGAGCGCACCGAAGCCCGGCAATAGACTGCAAAGCAGTTTGTTGCCGGGCTTTTTCGTGTTACCGCTTCTGAGGTATTGCCAGCAAAATTCTGCTTGCTGGCACCGCAGGCACATGCAGCGAGGCTAGTCCACCGGGTCGCCGTCGGTGTCGATGGTAAAGCGCCGGCCGTTCTGCGTTACCAGGGCCTTGCCCTGGTCGAAGTCCGTAGCTTGTTCGTAACGGCCGAATGGCTCGGTGCCTTTGCTGGGGTCGGTTAAGTAGTCTTGGGTAACGTAGGTGTAGCCATCGGCGAGCCGCACGCGGGCGAGGCCTTCGCGGAAAGGATAAGCTTCGCGGAAGACGACCGGCGGCTTAGCTGGGTCCTCGGGCTCTGGCCCGTTGATGTAGTACCAGCCCCGGTGGTCGAGCACGGCGGCGTAACCCTCCGAGAAATCCAGGGCATTGAAGTAGTAATTGTCGAACTCCTTCCCTTGCTCGTCGAGAAAAGTGTAGGCGTCGCCTACCCGTACCCGGGCGTAGCCACCCGCGTAGGGATTGAGCGCGTCGTAGGCGGGCGGCACCACTTCCTGGCCACTTTCGTCCACCAACCCGTAGGCTCCGTTTTGTTCGACTACGGCTTGCTCTTGCTGAAACTCCCTAACGGAGGAGTACTTTGGTGCCACTACCGGTTTGCCACTGGCGTCGGCAAAGCCCCATTTTCCGTTTTCCTGGTAAGGCTTGGGCGTACCGGAGCCCAAATGGCTCAGGCCCCACGCTCCCAACCCGAGCAGCCCTACGGCCCCCACCACTGTTGCTACACGGGGCAGGCGCTTACGCCACACCCGTAGGTTGCGGTACGCCAAAACCCCAGGCAGCCCCGAGGCCGGCGCTGCTGCTGGAGACGCGCCCGGTGAAGGCGAGGGCGAAGCAGCACGTGCGTTCAGCTGTTCCACTAACTGGCCCAGCTGCTGGATCTTGGCGTCCAGTTCGCGGTTGCGGGTTTCGGACTCGGCCCGCGAGGCGCGCATGGCTTCGTCCAGGGCGGCCTTCTCCCGGCTTTCGGCGGCCAGTCGTTCGCGCAGTTCTTGAGCTTCGGTGGTGACGGGCGCGGCCTGGGCTAGTTGCGCCCGCAGCTCCGCCATGTTCCGTTCGCGTTGCGCCTCGCGGGTTTCCAGCGCCTGAAGCTGCTGACGCAGTTCGGCCTGCGAGTCCTGCCGGATGCGCTCCAGTCGTTCCTTCTCTGCGCTGCTGGCGGCCACTTGTGCCGCCGGATAGCCTCCGTAAGGCGTATCGTCGGGAATGTCCTCTGCCCCGAGCCAGCGCCACGCCCGCCGCCACAGGCTGTTTTCTTCCTCGGGTTCCGAAGCCGGCGACGCGGCAGCAGCGGCTGCTTGTGCCATGGGCATGGCGGGAGAAGCCACCGGTTCCGGCTCATCGGCAAGGTCACGGGCCCATTGCGCCAGTTCGTCGTCGGTCAGGTCGATTTCGGGGCGGGCCAGCTGCTTGAGCCGGCGGGGCAGCTGGGTGGCATCGGCCAGGAGCTGGAAGTTGCTGCCCGGCTGCTGACCGAGCGCCTCCTCCACGTCGGGGCTGAAGGTGACGGGCGCACCAAACACCACTACCCCGGAAATGAATTGCAGGTTGGCTTGCTCGGCCGATAGTTGCGGCGCCAACCATGCGGCCAAGGCGTCTTTCTGATGACGAAATTGCTCGAACGGGTTGTCGGCCCCTGTTACTGCGCCGCGTACCGTTTGCGCGTCCAGCTTCCAGGCTCCGTACGTTAAGGACGGAATGCTGAGGCGGCCCCCGCCCGGCACAAACACCAGCAGCGTAATGCTGTGGGGGCGTATGACCACGGCGTCCATTGTTTCACCTCCTTCTTCCACGGCAAAGTTGCCCAACAAGAGCGTGGCAGGTGCGCTGGCGTCGTCGCGCAGCGTAGCCCGCACTTGTTCATACAGCTGTTGGCGGGCCGTATCGGGGAAAGGGGCAAATAGAATCTGGTGCAACATGGAAAAGGGCAACGTCCGCTGAGGGCGCGAAGGTAAGTGGTGTTACGGCTTGGCCTCCCCTACGGCTGCGAAGCCGACGGTGTTGGTCCGAACTTTGTTTAAGGGTGGGCGTAGAGCCCGTAAAATTCACATTTCCTTACCCAAATGAAAACCCACTCACTGCTGCTCGCTGCTGGCTTGCTGCTCTTTTCCGGCCCGGTTGTTTGGGCTCAAGGACGCGGCAACGACAAGGATAAGGACAAAAAAGAGTACAAATACCACAAGAATAAAGACCACAAGGGCAAGAAGGAATACAAGTACAAGGAGAAAGACGACAAGGATCGGTACAAGGGCGACGACGACGACGATGACCGGTACGAGGACCGCGACGAAAACCGCAGGACCCGCACGGGCGGCGTACTGGGCGGTATTTTGGGCCGGGTGGTGGTGCCGCCTGCCGGTACTGTAGGCCCGCGGCGGCTGGAAGGCGTGCCGCGCGGCCATTACCCGCCCCCCGGCCAGTGCCGTATCTGGTATCCCAACCGCCCGCCGGGCCACCAGCCGCCGCCCCGTCCGTGCAACAGCCTTGCCGGGGTTCGACTGGAACCGGGCGCCTTTATTTTGCACGGCGACCAAGCCTACGATGCCGACTATAACTGGCGCGAGCAGGAACGCAACCGGCCGGGTTCGGTGGGCCAAGATATCCTCGATATCCTGTTTCCGCGCCGCTAGCCTGCCACGCACCGGTAACTTTGGCTGGTGCTGAGCACGACTACCAGCAGTTACGTCCAAAGCGCGGATTCGCCCAGCAGCTTGCCGCTGGACTCCAAGCCATAAAGCCGCACCGCCCGACCGCTCATGGCTTGAGCGGTCAGGCGGTGCGGCTTTTGATTTAATCGGCTAGTCGTCCCAGTGCTTGCCCTTTTTCCACTTCTCCTTCCATTTTTTACCCCGTTCCTCGCGGTGTTTCTCTTCTTCGCGCCGCCATTCTTCCTCTTTTTTGCGCTGCTCGCGGGCCCTTTCCTCGGCTTTCTTGCTGTACTCTTCGTCGTAGTCATCGTCGCCTTCCTCGTAGCGGCGTCCACCACCCAGCAAGTCCTCCAGCACCTCGCGCACTTGGCCTACGGCCGGTGCGTTTGAGGCCCCACGCGAGCCGGCAGCCCGCGAACTTAAGGCAAGCCCACTCGCTGTGGGGACCACCGCCACAATGTTGCCGCGCAGGTCACACCCTTGTCCCTCGCGTAGCTCCGTGCGCCTACCGTCCCGGCTCACTACAAAGCCATCCTTGGTAACAACGGCACCCGTTGGCAGGCGGGCATCGCGCGTCATGGGGCGTAACTGCCCATTGCGCAAAATCTGCATTTGCCCGTTATGACGCTGGAAACCGTCGTTGTTGAGTTGCTGGGCTGACGACGGCGGAGTAGCCAGACCAATTACCAGCAGGGCAAGCCCGGCCACAGTGGAGAAAAGATTACGCATCGGAAGAGGATTGTGGAACAGCCTCAGCAAATACGAGGCCACCGAAAATACGGTGTACCGGCGCCAGCACTCTTTTTAAGTAGCTTTTTTGGAACAATCGCCGCCGCCACGCCGCGCCATGCGAACTTGCCGGGGCTAGTTGGCGCGGTTAAGCTCCTCCAGGTTGTTGTTGCGACGCTTGGTGTCGACTTTGGCACCGCGGCTGAAGTTGTAGCGCAGCGCCAGCCCCACGCTGCGAAAGCGGAAGTACTGGTCGAAGTCGTTGACGTTGCCGCCGATGTTGGTGCTGAACCGGTAGCGGTAGCCCTTGAATATGTCGTTGACGTTCACGCCTACGTCCAGCTTGTCATTCAGAAAGCTGCGCTTGAGCGCCACGCCTACCCAGTGCATGGGCTCGATTTGGTACAGGCCCGAAGCGGTAGGCCCGAGGTAGCGCGCCTCAATTTCTGCCCGAAACTTGCGGGGCAACAACAGGGTGTGGTTGCTTTGGAGCATGTAGTAGAGCTGCTCGTTGGTGAGGAAACCGTTGGGCGTGGTGCCGCTAAATTTGCGGTACGACACGACGACAGTGTTCTGGCTGTCCCACCACTTGGTGAATTTATACGGCGCTATGCCCGTAAGCCCAACGATGTGGCCCCGGTCTAAGTTGCCGGTGGTGTATAGGGTAGAGGTATCTGCTGCATTAATGATGGGGAGTTCGGTAATGATGTCGGTCTGGTGGTCGTAGGTGAAAGCCAGGCTGTACACCTTCTTATAGTTGTGCGCGATGCGGAAGGCGTGCGTGTATTGCGGGCGCAGGCCGGGGTTGCCCTGTTCAAAGGTGTACGGGTCGCGGTAGAACAGAAAGGGGTTAAGGCTGCCGTAGTTCGGGCGCGTCAGGCGGCGGCTGTAGCTGTAGTTGATGCCGTAGTTTTCGCTGACTTCCTGCTGGATGAACAGCGTGGGAAACAGGTTCAGGTACTGCCGCCGCGTGGTGCTGTCGGTAGTGATGGACCTGCCCACGGAGCGGGTGTTTTCCAGGCGCAGGCCGGCCTGCACCTGCAGGCGCTTAGAGGCCTTGCCGCTCCAACTGGCGTAGGCCGCCTGAATATTTTCGCGGTAGGTGAAGTAGTTGGTGCGGAGCGGGTCGAGCACCAAGGCGTCGTTGTTGAAGAAAAACCGCGAGTCATTGTCGGCCGTCACCTGGCTTACCTTCACGCCGGCTTCCAGCTTGTGTCCGCCGCGCATCGGGCGGGTGAAGTCGGCCTTGGCGGCGTAAATGCCCAGGTTGGTTAAAGTGCTCGTGGCTTCGTTGTTGACGCTGTCCTTGCCCTGAATCAGATTGCGGAACGTGTTAAAAAAGTCGCTGTTACCCCGGTCGCGAATATCTACGTAGTCGAAATCGGCGGTGAGGATAGTGCCGGCCGTGTCGAGCTTGCCGGTGTAGTGCAGGTTGCCGGTGCGGTTGGTATACGTGCGGCGGCCGAAGTTGTCAGCGTCGATAAACACGGTGGGCGTTTCCACGGCCGGACCGATGAATGTTTCGGTCAGGAAATCCGACTCGTTGGTGCGGTAGGTATAACCGGCCACGAAACCCACGCTGTGGTTTTTACTCAGGTTATAATCGGCCCCCAGGCGTACCACGGGAGGCGCGACGGACGTGAAGTTACCAACGGCATTCTGGTTAAAGTAGGTGGTTTTCTCGCCACGGAATACCCGTGTGAAGGTGGCGTTGCGGCCGCCTACCCGGCGTGAGGCATCCAGGTTTATAAACCCGTTCCACTTCTCTTGCTTGATGTTCAGGCTGGCGCCGTAGGTGTGGCCAAACTGCTGAAAGAAGTTGTAGTTGCCGCTGGCGTACACGCTGCCGTTAAGGCCGCGCTGGGTGTTTTGCTTCAGGTTCAGGTTCAGAATGCCAGCGGAACCTTCGGCGTCGTACTTGGCCGGCGGATTGGTGATAATCTCGATGTTCTTGAGGTTTTCGGCGGGCATGCCTTCCAGCATGCTGCGCAGCTCGCGGGCCGAGAGGTACGTAAGCCGGCCGTCGAGCATTACCGTGACGCCGCTTTTGCCGTTGAGCTGAATGTTTCCCTCCTGGTCCACGAACACGCCCGGAGCCTTAGCCAGCACGTCGAAAGCCGTGTTGTTGGTGGCCATGGCCGTGCCCGCTACCGATACCACCATACGGTCGGCCTCCTGCACAATAGTGGGCCGCATGCCCACCACGTTAACTTCGGCCAGCTGTTTAGCATCGGGGCGCAGCACCAAGTTGCCGAAGTCGCGGCCAGGGCTGGCGGCGCTCAGCTCGAAAGCCGGCGTTTCCTGCGTGATGAATCCCAAGGAACTGAGGCGCAAAATGTAGGAGCCCGCCGCCGGTGCCTGAATGCGGAACTGGCCTTTCTCATCGGCCACGGCGCCGGTAACGTTAGCGCCGGTGCCCGCCTGCACCACTGCCACAGTGGTAAAGCCCACCGGCGCACCTTTGTCGTCGGTGGTTTTACCGGTTAGCAACCCCAACTCCTGACCCCAACCAGTCCGGGCACCGAGGAGCAGCAACGCGAAGAACAGGAAAGAGAATACGTTTTTCATGCCGGAGAGGTGTACAGGTTACGCAGCAGGCAAGGGTGGCTTCCCAGCGCCTTTCTTCGGGGCTGGACACTTCTCTTTTCGGCAATAGTTACAGACCTGCCGAAATATTTTTCACGGCTTGGGCAGGTTTTGCTTTAACCCTGGATGAGGTGGCTACGAGGCTCCTGTTTCCGAACCCAGCGTTGCCTTACAATTCAGTCCGGCTTCGGCTGCTGCTCCTTGGGGGCAGCTCTCCGAAGCCGGGTCAGCCATTAACATGCGCGTGGCAAGCACACCCGCCCACCTGCGCTTTTTGCGTTGGACCGGATAGCCCTAAACCACGCGCCACGCCAAGAGAATTTGACTCTGACAGACTGTGCGCCTACAGCGCGGCTCTCAACCTTTTCACACCACACGCAGTATGCGGTTATATAGCGCTGGCCGAAAAACGGCTGGCTTATTGGACTTCTTCCTTACTCGTCATGAAACGTTCCCTTCCCTGGCTGCCGCTGGTTCTGTGCATCCTGTTGCTGCCGCTTTCGGGCTGCGATGTTATCGGCGACATTTTTAAAGCAGGTGCTTACACCGGCATCATCGTGGTGGTACTACTGATACTACTGGTGCTGTGGGTGGTGCGCCGCTTCCGTCGGTAAATCTTCTTTTCTAGCCATAAAAAAAAGGCGGCTCCTGTGCAGGAGCCGCCTTTTTTGTGTCGGTTGCCGCTGGCAGCATTGCTGCAAGCCTAGCTTTTCTCGGCGCCCTGCTTGGGCGGCATGGTGCCAATGATATGGTCCCAGATGGTGGTAGAAACCCCAAAGGCCACCTCGTCTTGGCGGTAGTGGTGCTGGGCGTGGTGATGCCACCACACCTTCAGAAAGTTTTTCGGCGGGGCATACACGTGAATGGCGTAGTGCACAAACAGGTACAGCGCGTAGCCGAATACGAAGCCCGCCAACACGCCGAATCCGGCGTTACCGAAGGTGAAGCGGAAGATGAAGAACAGCAGCGACGCCACGAAAACGGTAACGATAGGCGGCATGGCCAGGCGCGTTTTGTCCTTGGGAAACTCGTGGTGCACGCCGTGCATGGTGTACTGGAACTTGGCCCGCGCCGGCGTGGTGGCCGGCAGGTGGTACAGGTAGCGGTGCATCAGGTATTCCACCAGCGTAAAGCCGAACCAGCCCGCCAGAAACAGCCCGAAGGCCGACAAGCCCGTGAGCAAGCCCTGGCTCAGGCTGTAGTACAGGCTAACCACAGCTACGCCAAAGAAAATGCTTAGCGGACCGGCAATGTGCGTATGCGTCAGGCGCTCCAGCACCGGGTTTTCGAACAAACGCGCTGAACCCTTGTGCTTTGGCTTGTGGAGTTGACCCGACACCGGAGGGGCAGTTTTTTGTTCCATATCGCGAAGTAGTAGAGTATTACACGGCAAAAGTAGCCACCACTGCCCAAACAACGGGCCAAACCGTAACGCTACGCCGTAGTGACATAGTGCTGAACCAACGCAAAAACGGCCTCCGGCGTACAGCGGTCCGCTTGGCAGCACAGCTTGGCTGTGGCATAAAACTCACGCCGGGCGGCTAGGGTTTCGGTAAGCCGCGATTTTAGCGCCGCCTCGTCGGGCAGCTGCGCCAGCAACGGGCGATGCGCGGCCTGCTGCAACAGCCGGCGCACCAGCTCGTCGACCGGCACATCGAGCCACAGGGTAAGGCCGTTCTCGTTCAAAAAGTCCGCGTTTTGGTGGAAGCAGGGCGTGCCGCCACCGGTGGCCAGCAGCAGTTGCGGGTGCTCGGCCACTACGGCCCGCAGCGTGGCGGCTTCGGCCTGCCGGAAATACGCTTCGCCTTCCTGCGCAAACAACTCCACAATGCTGCGTCCTTCGCGGCGCACAATTTCCTCGTCCAGGTCACGGAATGGCAGCCCGTAGCGGGCCGCCAAGGCCAGGCCCAGCGTGGTTTTACCCGAGCCCGGCATGCCCACCAGGTACAAATGCGTTAGGCCCACTCGCTTCGGTGTTTATATCAATTAGCCCAGTTTCACACGGGGGTCGAGCACGGCGTAGAGGATGTCGACGCCGATGTTGATGACCACAAACAGAAACGCCACGAACAGCGTGGCGCCCATTACCACCGGAAAGTCGAGGTTTTCCACAGCCCGCAGCGTTACCGTGCCCAGGCCCTTCCAGTTGAAAATGTATTCAATGAAGAAAGCCCCCGCCATGAGCGACGCCAGCCAGCCCGACACGGCCGTTACCACCGGGTTCAGGGCATTCTGCAGGGCGTGGCGCGTTACCGTATGCCGGTAAGAAAGCCCTTTGGCGCGAGCCGTACGGATGAAGTCCTGGCTCAGCACATCGAGCATGGACGAGCGCGTGAGCTGCACGATAACGGCCAGCGGCCGGATGCCCAGCGCGAAGGCCGGCAGCAGCAAGTTGCGCAGCACCAGATGCGGCTCGGCCGTAAAGGGGTCGGTTTCGAAGAGTTGCCCGGTAAGGTTCAGGCCCGTCCAGTGGCTCCAGTAAAACCCGAAGGCCATGGCAATGAGAATACCCGCCACAAACGACGGCACCGAAATGCCCAGCACCGACACCGTAAGCAGCGTGCGGTCGAGCCAGGTGTGGGCTTTTAGGGCGGCTACTACGCCCAGCAGAATGCCCACTACCGCCGCCAGCAGCATGGCGGCCAGCGCCAGCCACAACGTGCCGGTAAAGTGGTCGAGCAGGATGTCGAGCACGGCTTTGTTCGACTGAAACGAGCGGCGCAAGTAGGGCGTTTTCAGCACCACGGCCCGCTCCTGGCCCAGCGGCAACAGCGCAAAGCCGCCGTAGCGGGCGGTACCAGCCGAGTCGCGTGGGTGAATGCCCAGCGGCGACACGTCGTTCAGGTAGCCCAGCAGCTGCGCGGGCACGGGCTGGTCGAGGCCGAGGTCGGCGGCAATGGCGGCGCGGGTGGCCACGTCGCTGCGCTGACCGGCCAGCAGCGCTACCGGGTCGCCGGGCAACACCTGAAACAGCACGAACACGGTAAGGGCTACCCCGGCCAGAATGAGGATGCCGTGCAACAGGCGCCGGAAGATGAAAAGGAGCATGGGTTGGTTAACAATTGTCGGTTGCCCGTTGTCAGTTGTTAGTTATCAGGAAAAAAGAAGGCAACCCGGACAACTCGCAACTAACAACTCCTTACAAGTCCTCTTCCAGCGTGGCGCGGGTGGGAATGTCGTGGTAGTGGTACTTGCCTTTCACCACGCCGTCTTTCAGGAGCAAGAAGCCGGGGTTCGAGCGAATCATGGACTTGAGCACGGTGGCGTCGGCGAAGTAGTATTTGCCGGCCAGGTTTACTTCGTGGCGAAACACGTCGAACTCGCGCGGGCTGCTGCTGGTAATAATCATCGGTTCGATGCTTTTCTTCGAGGAGTCGATGGATGTCAGCAGTTGGTTGATGGCGGCAAAACGGTCCCGGTCGGCTTTGTCTACACCCTGCACAATGAGCAGCAGCTTGTTGCCCTTCAGCACATCCTGGGTTACGTCTTCCTGCCCGGCGCCCCACACCTTGAAATCGGTGATTTTAGGACCGGCTTCGGGGTTCAAAGGCACCATTTCCTTGAACTTCCAGAGCGTATCGGTGGGGTATTCCTCGAACTCCTGGGTGGTGCCGTTTTTCTCCATGATGTATTTGTAACGCAGCTGCGCCGAGGGCTTCATAAGGGCCCCAATGTCGTTGCCTACTTTGTAGGGCAGGAAATCAAAGTAGGGCATGTGGCCCAGCGCGTACACGCCAATGCCCACGGCCACGGCCCCGGCAAAGGTGATGTACATGGTGCCCACGGTGCCTTTAGCAAATACCCGGCGCAGGTAGCGTTGGTTAAAGAACACCACCGCCCACAAGCCCAGCAGGAATACGTCTTTGAAGAACGACGTCCAGGGCGTGAGCTTGATAAAGTCGCCGAAGCAGCCGCAGTCGGTTACCTTGTTAAAGGCCGCCGAGTAAAAGGTGAGGAAGCCGAAAAACACCAGCAGCGCCAGCAGGGCACGCATGGTGAAGCGCATTTCCCAGCGCAAGAGCAGGGCCACGCCCAGTATGACTTCGAGCGAGCTGAGCGCGATGCTCAGCGTGCGGGCCATGCTCTTGAAACTCAGAAAAAACGAGGCAAAATCAACCGCAAAAACCTCGAAGTATTCTTCCAGCTTATAAGCCGTGCCCACGGGGTCGTTGAGTTTCACGAGCCCCGAGAAAATAAACAACGCGCCGAGCAGCAGCCAGCAGAGTCGGACGAACGTACGCATGACGTGGGAGGGCTGCTGGCCCGCCGTCATGGCCGTGGAAGCAGGGGCGGTGGAAGTGGACATAGCACAAAGTAAGTGGCTGGCAAACGGCCGGGCAACGCGGAATGTTCGCGGAAGTCGGGAAATGCAAAACGATTACGCCCGCCGGTCATGTCGAGCCCCCCTACTCCACCTCCCGCGCCGCGCCGCGCAGAACCAGCGCAAACACGGCGTAGTTGAGCATGTCGCGGTAGTTGGCCTCTACGCCTTCCGAAGCCAAGGTGTAGCCCTGCAAATCCTCAATTTGCTTGGTGCGGTGCAGCTTCATCAAAATGATATCGGTGATGCTGGACACGCGCATCTGGCGCCATGCTTCGCCGTAATCGTGGTTTTTGGCGAATAAGAGGCGGCGGTTGGCTTCCACTTCCTCGTCGTACGCACTAGCCACGGCGGCAGGCTCCAGGTCCAGGGGCGCATCGGTGGGCAGGCGCAGCTGCATCAGGGCAATAACGCAGTAGTTCACAATGGCCACGAACTCGTCGTCGATGGGGTCGGCTACGAGCTGGGCGCCCTTCTCCTGAATGGAGCGGATGCGCTGGGCTTTGATGAACAGCTGGTCGGTAATACTGGGCAAACGCAGGATGCGCCAGGCCGTACCGTAGTCGTGGGTTTTGGCCAGAAACAGCGCCCGGCAGCGCTCAATCACGCGGTCGTACTGGTGCTGGGTTTGGTCGTTCAACGTCAAAAGGCTATTTTTAAGACAGGGCTTGGTGCTTAGTAGCTCGTGTTTAGCAGGTTGCGAAAAACAACCCTCGCTAATGCCACTTTTTGGCCTGAACCAAGCATCCTGCCGAGAGGACGATTTACACGGATTCCCATGACGGGCGGAGCTGCGCAAGATACGCTATTTCGGGTCAGGCAAACACTGCGTTGTGCCAACGGCCGCGTGCTGGATTTAAGCCAGCCGCGGGTAATGGGCATCCTCAACCTCACGCCCGATTCGTTTTTCGCCGGCAGCCGTGTGCCCGACGAAAGCGCCCTGCTGCGCCAAGCCGAGCAGATGCTGCAGGCCGGTGCCGCCGTGCTCGACGTGGGCGGCTACTCCTCGCGCCCCGGTGCCGACGACATACCCGTCGACGAGGAACTGCGTCGCGTGCTGCCCGCCGTGGAAGCATTACGGAAGCATTTCCCAGAAGCCTTTCTGTCCATCGATACTTTCCGGGCTAACGTGGCCGAGCAGGCCGTGCAGGCTGGCGCCGACATGATCAACGATATTGGCGGCGGCGAGCTGGACGAGGCAATGTTTGCCACTGTGGCGCGTTTACGGGTGCCCTACGTGCTCATGCACATGCGCGGCACGCCGCAAACCATGACCCAGCACACCACTTACACCCACGACTTGCTGCTGGAACTCACCCGCTACTTCCGCGACCGGCTCACGGCCCTGCAAGCCCTGTGGCCCAGCGCCTGCGTGGTACTCGACCCCGGCATCGGCTTCGCCAAAACCCCGCAACAGGGCTACGAAATTTTGCGCCGCCTCCAAGAACTACGCACCGTGCTGGATTTACCCCTGTTGGTAGGAGTTTCCCGTAAAAGCCTTGTGTGGAAGCCGCTGGGCCTTACGCCCGAGGCGGCTTTACCGGGTACGGTAGCCTTAAACACATTGGCCGTGCTGGGCGGCGCCAGCCTGCTGCGCGTGCACGACGTGGCCGAAGCCCAGCAAACCGTGCAGTTGGTCCAACACGTTATTAGCTCCTGATTACCATGTTCAACCCCGTCAACATCGGCTTCCTGCGCATCGGCTGGATCGACGTCGTGGACGTGGTGTTGGTAACGGCGCTGTTCTACCAAATTTACAAGCTGCTCACGGGCTCGGTGGCCCTGCGCATTTTCCTGGGCTTTCTGTCGGTGTACCTCGTGTACCTGGTGGTGAAGGCCGCGGGTATGGAGCTGCTCACCATGATTCTGGGGCAGTTTATGAGCGTGGGCGTGCTGGCCGGTATCATTTTGTTTCAGCAGGAAATCCGTCGCTTTTTGCTGAACATTGGCAAGGCCACGGCTTTTGAGCGCATGCGCATGTTCTCGTGGCGCCGCGAGCCGCCGCAGCAGAAAATGAGCATCACGCCCTTCGTGGAAGCCGCCAAAAGCTTGGCCAGCAAGAACACCGGCGCCCTCATTGCCTTCCAGCAGGCTTCGGATCTGAAGTTCTACGCCGAGTCGGGCGACCTGCTCGATGCGGCCGTGAGCAAGCGCCTGCTGCTGAGCATTTTCAACAAAACGTCGCCCCTGCACGACGGCGCCGTGATTGTGTCCGGGCACCGCATTAAGGCCGCCCGCTGCATTTTGCCCGTTAGTGAAAACCCCGACGTGCCCGCCGCCCTCGGCCTGCGCCACCGCGCCGCTATCGGCCTGAGCGAAGTAACCGATTCGGTAGTGCTGGTGGTGAGCGAAGAAACCGGCCAGATTTCCATCGTGCACGGCGGCGAAGTACACCGCAACCTCTCCACCGCCGATTTGCGCGCTAAGCTTAACGAACTGCTGTTCGATGGTCAGCCGAAAACGGCTTCGTCATCGACCCGCACAGCCGAAGAAGTGGCGGCGTAGGCGCCGGCTTTTTTCCTGCACAATTAGCATAGTCAGGCCGAATGTTTACCGCGGGCGCACGTTCGCTAAAGCTTTTGCACACCCGTTTTTGCGTCTACGCATTACAAGCCAATCAGGCCATTGAACATCATCCCAAAGAAAACCGAAAAGGGATATTCAAACCACCGAGGACGGCGAAAAGAAACCTTGCCAGCATATACCTCCGTCAGCTTTTTCAAGGCATCTCCAGAAGCGTTGTAGATATAGTATACTTCTTTGTTCGTTGAGTATATCTCACCTCCCCACGAGTAAAAACCCATTTCTTGATTGATAGGCGCAATATAACTCAGTAATATCACCTTCTCTATATCAAAACCAGCATTAACAAGCCCACCAAAGGATGCGTGTTCATTACTAATAATTAATTTTCCTGCTTGAATACAAAGGACAACATTAACAATACTCAGTAGAACAAATAAAAACGAAGCCAATATAAACACATATAAAATTATATTAAAAACCAATTCATTTAAACTAAACACTGCTAATATCAATATAGCAGACAATAAAAAGCCCATCAGAAAGCAGACGTTTATTGCTCTGAGAAGGGAAGTACGCGGGAGTGGTGACAATCGTATCTGGTACATCGGTGGGTCTACTTAGTGGCTTTAAGCCGAGAAGTTGCGGATATTTCTGCCCCAAACGATGTTGCCGGCAGTACGCGGGCAACAGATGCTCCCGCTAATTTCCCCTATGACCCCTACTCTCGAAAACTACGCCCTAGGCCGCTGGATGCCCGGCTCGGGTGACAAGCAGGAACTGTACGATGCCTCCACGGGCGAGGTAGTAGCCATTGCCGATGGCGAAGGCCTGGACTTCGCGGCCATGCTCGATTACGGCCGCCGCGTGGGCAACCCCGCCCTGCGCAAAATGACTTTTCACGAGCGCGGCCGCATGATCAAGGCCTTGGCGTTCTACTTGATGGAGCGCAAGGAGCAGTTCTACACGCTCAGCTACCGCTCCGGCGCCACCCGCGCCGATTCCTGGATCGACATCGAAGGCGGCATCGGCAACCTGTTCGCCAACGCCTCCCTGCGCCGCAAATTCCCCGACAAGCCGTTCTACGTCGACGGTGACCCAATCGGGTTGTCGAAAGGCGGCTCGTTCATGGCCCAGCACCTCATGGTGCCCAAAGAGGGTGTGGCCGTGCACATCAACGCCTACAACTTCCCCATTTGGGGCATGCTGGAAAAGATTGCCGTGAACCTGCTCGCGGGTATGCCGGCCATCGTAAAACCGGCTGTTCCCACAGCCTACCTCACTGAAGCCGTGGTGCGCGAAATCATTGCTTCCGGCATCCTGCCCGAAGGCGCGCTGCAGCTGGTGGTGGGCTCCGGCATCGGCATTCTCGACCACGTCAACTACCAGGACGTGGTAACGTTTACCGGCTCGGCCGAAACCGGGCGTAAGCTGAAGGCGCACCCGCGCATCATTGAGGAAGCGGTGCCCTTCAACTTGGAGGCCGACTCGCTCAACGCCGCCGTACTCGGCCCTGATGCCGTGCCCGGCACCGCGGAGTTCGACCTGTTCATCAAGGAAGTGCGCAAGGAAATGACGGCCAAGGCCGGGCAGAAATGTACCGCCATTCGCCGCGCCATTGTGCCCGAAAACCTGGTGGAAGACGTGCAGATTGCCCTCGGCAAGGCCCTGGCGCAAACCACCGTGGGTCACCCGCTGGCCGAAGGCGTGCGCATGGGGGCGCTAGCCGGCATGGAGCAGGTAAAGCGCCTGCGCGAGAAGGTGCAGCAGTTGGCCAAGAACACCCCCATTGTATACGGCGACCTGGACAACGTGCAGGTCATTGGCGGCGACTGTAAAGTGGGCGCCTTCATTTCGCCCATCGTGCTGCTGAACTCGGAGCCGTTCCGCTTCACCGATTCCCACGAAGTGGAAGCTTTCGGCCCCGTAACCACGCTCATGCCCTACAAGAGCGTGGATGATGCCGTGAAGCTGGCCAACATGGGCAAAGGCTCATTGGTATGTTCCGTGGCCACCAACGACCCTGGCGTAGCCACGGAATTCGCCCTTGGCGCCGCCACGCACCACGGCCGCATTCTGGTGCTCAACCAGGAAGTAGCTAAGGAAAGCACCGGGCACGGCTCGCCGCTGCCCTTGCTCATTCACGGCGGCCCCGGCCGAGCCGGCGGTGGGCAGGAAATGGGCGGCATGCGCGGCGTAGAGCACTTTATGCAGCGCGTAGCCATTCAAGGTTCGCCGACGATGATTACCGCCATTACCGACGTGTACCAACAGGGCGCCAAGCAAACCGAGCGCGACAAGCACCCCTTCCAGCACTACTTCGAGGAGCTGACCATTGGGCAGACGTACACCACGCACCGCCACACCGTAACCGAGGCTGATATTACCGCTTTCGCGCAAGTTTCGGGCGACAATTTCTACGCCCACGTGGATGCAACCTCCCTGGAAGGTACGCTGTTCACCGGCCGCGTGGCTCACGGCTACTACATCCTGAGCAAGGCCGCCGGCATGTTTGTGGACCCGCGCAAGGGCCCAGTGCTGCTCAACTACGGCCTCGACGAGTGCCGCTTCACCAAGCCTGTGTACCCCGGCATGACCATTGGCGTGCAGCTGACGGTGAAGGAGAAAATCGGCCAGGAAAAGCGCGACGAAACCGACGTAGCCAAGGGCATTGTACGCTGGCTCGTGCAGGTGACCGACGAAACCGGCGAAACCGTGGCCGTAGCTACCATCCTGACGATGGTAAAGAAGAAAAACCAGGAGTAATTCACTCTTAACCGTCATGTCGAGCGCAGCCGAGACATCTCGCGTGCTGATGTTGAATAGTAACCTGGCTCGTTCAACGAGAAGTTTACTATCCGGCGAGATGCCTCGACTTCGCTCGGCATGACGGGCCTTTTTATTGCAATCATTTCCCCATGAGCACCACCGATACCCTAGCAGCCGGCAAAGTCGAAACCACGACCGACGCCCAGGGCGTAGCCACTGTTTCCTTTTTCCACCCGTCGCATAATTCCCTGCCGGGCGCGCTGCTCACGGAGCTAGCCGAAACCATTACTCGTGTTGGCCAAGAAGTGGCCACCAAGGTTATTATTCTGCGGAGCGAGGGCGAAAAAACCTTCTGTGCGGGTGCCAGCTTCGATGAGCTGATGGCCATCGAAAACGAGGCGCAGGGCCTGGAGTTCTTCTCCGGTTTTGCCAAGGTGATTAACGCCTGCCGCACCTGCTCCAAAGTCATTATTGGCCGGGTGCAGGGCAAAGCCATTGGTGGCGGTGTGGGCGTGGCCGCTTCCACCGATTACTGCTTCGCCACGGCGCAGGCCTCGGTGAAGCTGAGCGAGCTGGTGGTGGGCATCGGGCCGTTTGTGGTTGGGCCCGCCGTGGAGCGCAAGCTGGGCACCTCGGCCTACGCGCAGCTGGCGCTGGACGCGGGCGAGTTCCGCTCCGCCGCCTGGGCCCGCGACCGGGGCCTGTACGCCGAGGTATTCGACACGACCGAGCAGATGGACGCTGCCGTGGCCGCCTTCGCCGCCAAGCTGGCCGCCTATAACCCCGAGGCTTTGGCCGAACTCAAGCAGGTGTTCTGGCAAGGCACCGAGCACTGGGGCCAGCTGCTGGTAGAACGCGCCGGCATCAGCGGCCGCCTGGTGTTATCGGATTTCACCCGGCAAGCCATCAGCCGGTTCAAAAACCGCTAATCAGCCAATGCCGTAGCCGGGCGATAAGCCGGCTGAATGAAGCTAGGCCATTACCCGCTCCCGGTTGTTTTTCGCCCGCCATGCGGGCATGGACACGCCTTTCACCGCCAGCCAGCCGGCCAGCGCGGTTTCGGCCACGAATGGGGGCAGTAGAACGTAGGGAAACAGCTGGCTGGCTACGTCCGGAGCAATGATCAGCGCGAAGCTGTTGACGAGGTAGCACACGCCGGCTACCAGCATCATTCGGCCCAGCAAACGGGGCAGAAACTCGGCCCGACTGATCAGGTAGCCCCAGCCCAGGCAGGTAAAGCCGAAAAACAGCAGCCCGATGCCGAAGCCGTAGCCGTGCGCCTGGATGAAGACGTAGGCCAGGGCTTGCCGTTGTGCCGGCTCCAGGACCCGAAGGAAAGCCGCATCATCCAGCAGAAACATCGGTAGCAGCAGGTTGAGTTTGTTCAGAGCCAGTACGGCCGTTTGAACCACATTGGCCAGCAGCGCCATCAGCGCTACGCCGCGGTGCAGAGGCTTCAGCAAAGCGTACAACACGAACATGACCGGTACGTCCAGCAGGTGCATCAGCAGGTCGCCGGCAATGCCCGCCCGCCACAGCAGCGGGGCTGCGCTAATGCGTTGGGCCGTAGCGGCAGGGTCGCCCGCTACTACCAGAGTACCCCGGACGAATGTTTCCCCCAGCAGCCCGGCAACGATAATGATGAGGTAAGCAACGCCGGCTGCCCGGACATACTTGTTTGGCGAGGTACCCAGCGCGGTGCTCAGCATATTACACGGGTTATATATTTCGCTAAAAGTATCGATTTAAGATTATCAGGGTAGTGACTGTCGCCGAGCTTCCTCGTCCGGCCTAAAGGTTGAACTTCTCAGACCAAGCAACAAGGCCTGCCGATGTCATCGGCAGGCCTTGTTGCTTGCTTAGAATATGCGTTTACCGCAAGCCTCACGGCGTGTTCTGAACTACCTGGCCGGCTTCGGGCTGCTGGGCCGAGGGCTCCTTGATGGTACCCAGCTCGCGGCTGACTTCGATGAATGCCTGAATGGCTTTGTCGATGTGGGCGCGGGTGTGGGCGGCCGAGAGCTGCACGCGGATGCGGGCCTGGCCTTTGGGTACTACGGGGAAGTAGAAGCCTACCACGTAAATGCCTTTCTCCAGCATTTTAGCAGCGAATTCCTGGGCCAGCTTGGCATCGTAGAGCATAACGGGCACGATGGGATGCTCGCCGGGCTTGATGTCGAAGCCGGCGGCAGTCATCTTCTCGCGGAAGTACTTGGTGTTTTCCTCCAGCTGGTCGCGCAGCTCGGTGCTTTCCGTCAGCAAATCGAGCACGCGGATGCTGGCGCCCACAATGGCCGGGGCCAGCGTGTTCGAGAATAAATACGGTCGGCTGCGCTGGCGCAACATGTCGATGATTTCCTTGCGGCCCGAGGTAAAACCGCCCATAGCGCCGCCCAAGGCTTTGCCCAAGGTGCCGGTAATAATGTCCACGCGGCCCATCACGTTGCGGTACTCGTGGGTGCCGCGGCCGGTTTTGCCGAGGAAGCCCATGGAGTGGCATTCGTCAATCATGACCAGCGCCTGGTACTTATCGGCCAGGTCGCAGATCTTATCGAGCTGGGCGATGGTGCCGTCCATAGAGAACGAGCCGTCGGTAACGATGATGCGGTGGCGCGTGCCTTTGGCCTGGGCGTCCTGGAGCTGCTTTTCCAGGTCATCCATGTCGTTGTGGGTGTAGCGGTAGCGCTGCGCTTTGCACAGACGCACGCCATCGATGATGGAGGCGTGGTTCAGGGCGTCGGAGATAATGGCGTCCTGCTCGTTGAACAGGGGCTCGAACACCCCGCCGTTGGCGTCGAAGGCGGCGGCGTACAGAATCGTGTCTTCGGTGCCCAGGAACTCGGCCAGCTTGCGCTCCAGCTCCTTGTGAATGTCCTGGGTGCCGCAAATAAAGCGCACCGACGACATGCCGTAGCCGTGGGAGTCAATGGCCTCTTTGGCGGCTTTAATCACCTCGGGGTGCGAAGACAGGCCGAGGTAGTTGTTGGCGCAGAAGTTCAGCACCTCACCGGCCTCGTCGGTTTCGATTTCGGCGCCCTGGGGCGAGGTAATGATGCGTTCCTTTTTGTAGAGGCCGGCTTCTTTTATCTCGGCCAGTTGCTGCTGGAGGTCGGGCTGGAGGGTAGTGTACATGGGAAACGGGAAATGAACGACTATACAAACCTACGCGAACTGCCGGTAGCGTGCCAGCCCTTGGGGCTGCAGGCGTAACCGTGGCGCGGCCGCCGCAGTAAGATACCGGCTTGTATCTGCGCAGTTAAACAGGCTGTACCCGCCGCGCGTTGTTACTTTGCCGATTCGTATGAACATTTACCTGCAGCAAATTCTCGACAACCCCTGGGCCGCGTTGGCCATTGTGGGCAATCTGATCATCATCGAAAGCCTGTTGTCGGTGGATAACGCGGCGGTGCTGGCCACCATGGTGGGCGACCTGCCCAAGGAGCAGCGCCAGAAAGCCCTGCGCTACGGCATCATTGGGGCGTACGTGTTTCGGGGCTTGTGCATTCTGTTCGCTTCGTTTCTCATTGAGTTCTGGTTTCTGAAGCCTTTGGGCGGCTTGTACCTGCTGTATTTGGCCTACGACCAGTTCCGGCCCAAATCCCACGGCTCTTCCGACGACCCCGATGCGCCGGAAAAGCAAAAAAGCTGGCTCTACCGCCGCACCCTGGGCTTGTTCGGCCAGTTTTGGGCCACGGTAGCCCTTATCGAGCTCATGGATCTGGCCTTTTCCATCGACAACGTGTTTGCCGTCGTGGCCTTCACCGACAACCTCATCCTTATCTGCCTCGGCGTATTTATTGGCATTCTGTCCATGCGCTTGGTGGCGCAAGCGTTTGTGCTGCTGATGGCCAAATACCCGTACCTGGAAACGGCGGCATTCCTGGTTATTGGCCTGCTGGGTTTGAAGCTCATGCTGTCGTTGGTGGAGCACTTCTTCCCACAGCATCCGTTCAGCAAGTTCCTCGGCAGCCACTTTGCCGAAGTCGGTCTGACAGTGCTTACGGTAGCCATTTTTGCAGTGCCGGTGCTGTATTCCACGGTAACCGCACGCCGTCGTCAGCAGCTGCCGCGCTGACCTTGTCCTGCTACTCACATCGGAAAAGCCCGGCCAAAATGGTCGGGCTTTTTTGTATTGAAACACGTTGCTTACTACCTCCGCACTTGCGTACGCCCGAAAAACGCTTGCACACCCTGCTGGCCGCTGTTTACCAGCAGTTGCTTCTGCTCTTCTGAAACCCGCTTGATTTTCGGGTTGAAGCCCATGGTGCTGATGCTCACGGTGCGCTGCCAATCCAGTGGCTGGGCGGGGTTCAGGTTCTCGATGGCCACCGTGTACAGCGCGGCCATGTACGAGCCGAAACCATTGATGTCGTACGGCGCCAGCAATTGCCGGCCATCGGGCAGGGTATCCAGCGCAATTTGCTCGGCGCGGTCGAGGCGCAAGCCCAGGGTTTCGGGGTTGAACACGCGGCCGCGGGCATCGGGCGAAGCCGTAGTACCGGCCGGCAGGTAGCGCGGCTGATCGAATATATCCACGGGGTAATTAGCCAATAGGCCGCCATCAACGAGTACCTGAGTCCGTTGGTTAGCTGCGGGTTTGCCGGTTACCACATGGCCCTTTTCGTCGAGCAGCACGGCGCGGAAATACAGCGGGATGCTCATGGAAATGCGCACGGCGTCGGCCACGCGCATATCGGGGTGGGTTTCGTGGCTGAACACCTGCACGCGCTGCGTGGTGAGGTTGGTGCCGGTGGTGTACAGGTCGCGGTACCGGCCGGGCTGTTGCTGGGCCAGCGCGTGCAATTGGCCGAGGGTGAGGTTGCCGTTCTGGGTTTTGCGGGCCACCAGTTCGCTTAGGTATTTGGTAAACTGGTCGCCGCGGTACCAGCCGTACTGCTTTACCAGGCGGTGACTGCCGCCGAAAAAAATGAACCGGCCGTCGTTCAGGCGCTGCACCGGCGTACTGTTCACCACGGTTATGATTTCCTGCGGCGTGTAACCCACGGCCAACAGCGCCGCCTGAATGGCCCCGGCCGAAGTGCCGCCCACCCGCTGAATGCCGGCCAGCACGCCTTGCTGCTCCAGCTCCTGCAAAGCGCCGCCGTAGGCAATACCGCGAATGCCGCCGCCCTCCATTACCAGGTTGCGGTACGTAGCCGCCACAGCGGACTGGGCCCGCAGCGAAGCAGTTGAAATCAGCCCCAGGCCGAGGGCTAAACCGAGCAGACGCAGTGCAGGTACCATCGGGTAAATATAATCTGTTGATGCCCGCTACCAGCTCTTTCGGTGGCTGCGTATAAGTCGGGCTACCCGGCGGCACATACGCCCCCGGAGCGGTATCTTTGGGGCCTTTTCTGCCCCATCTTTTCCCCAACCTCGTTTTCCCCAACATGAGCACACCCGGCAGCGACACAGTTTTGGTAATCGGCGCCGGCGGACAGCTGGGCTTTGAACTCACCCAGGAGCTCCGCCAGCTTTACGGCGCCTCAAACGTAATAGCCGCCGATGTGCGCCTGCCCAAGCACCCGGAGCTGGCCGATGCCGGTCCCTTCGTGCAGCTCGACGTGCTCGACCGCGCTGGTCTGGCCGAGGTGATGCAGCGCCACAAGCCCAAGCAGATTTACCACCTCGCCGCCTTGCTTTCGGCCACCGCCGAAAAGAACCCCGAGTTTGGCTGGCAGCTGAACATGGACGGCCTGTTTAACGTGCTGAACGCTGCCGTGGAGCACAACACCGCCAAGGTGTACTGGCCCTCGAGCATTGCCGTGTTCGGCCCGAATACTCCGCGCGACAACACGCCCCAATACACCGTAATGGACCCCGGCACGGTGTACGGCATTAGCAAGCAGGCCGGGGAGCTGTGGCTCGACTGGTATTTCCGCAAGCACGGCCTCGACGTGCGCAGCCTGCGCTACCCCGGCCTTATCGGCTACAAAAGCCTGCCCGGCGGCGGCACCACCGATTACGCCGTGGATATTTACCACCACGCCGTGCAGGGCCTGCCCTACCAGTGCTTCCTGAGCGAAGACACCTACCTGCCGATGATGTACATGCCCGATGCGCTCAAGGCCACCCTGGATTTGATGCACGCGCCGGCCGAGCAAATCAAGCTCCGTACGTCGTACAACCTGGGCGCCATGAGCTTCTCGCCGGCCGAGGTAACGACCAGCATTCAGCAGCACCTGCCCGATTTTGAGGTAAGTTACCAGCCCGATTCGCGCCAGCAGATTGCCAACTCCTGGCCCAAAAGCATTGACGACAGCCGCGCCCGCGAAGACTGGGGCTGGACGCCCGCCTTCGACCTCAACAAAATGACGGCCGACATGCTGCACCACTTGCAAACGGAGCCGCAGTACCTCGCCCCGTTGACTGCGTCGGTAAAGTAAGTCAGTAATAAACACCCTCAGCAGCGCGGTAGCGTGTGGATTCTTCGTCCGCATGCTACCGCGCTGCTGCATTTGGTCGGGAGCCTTATCTAAATTTTCTTTCGTGCGTAATTCTGGGCAGGCTGCTAACTGCCTCTGCATGATTGTAAACCCCACTCCCGCCGGCTGGCAAATCATTTACCAACAAGCCCACGCTCTACTGGCGGCGCAGCTGCTGCACCAGTGGCCCGCGTTTTTGCCCACCGACCAATGGGTAGGCCTGCTGGCCGCTGCCGCCCAGCACGACGACGGCCAGCGCCGCTGGAACGGCCGATACGCCCTCACGCCCGCCGGCGCCCCCGCCGATTTTACCATGAAAGATTTCTCCTTGGAACAGGCCACCGAAGTGATGCGGGAAGCCAAGTTTCAGGGCCGCTGGCGCAGCTTGCTCACCAGCATGCACATGAGCTTTTTGTACGAAGAGCTGCGGGGTCAAAGCAAAGAAACCGATGCTTTCCTTGACGAACAGCGCAGCCACCAGCAGCGGTGGCGACGTGAGCTGAAAGTGCTGAAAGCCGACGCCCAACGCGCCTACGACCTGCTGCAGTGGTGCGACCGACTTTCCCTGATTTTGTGCCGCCAAGAACTGCCCGAGATGGAGCGCGCCCTGGAAATTAGTGCCGGACCCGACGGCCGCCGGTACGATGTGCTCCAGCATACCGCCGACCAAACGGTAAGCGTGCTGCCCTGGCCCTTCGTGACCGAGCGGTTTTCAGTGTCGGTAGAGGCCAGCACCGTGGCGCAACTGCAGTTCAGCAGCGACGCAGAATTGCGCGAAGCCTTGCGTACGGCGCCCATCGAAACGTTGCGCTGGGAGCTGCGCCGCCGCTAGCTTGTTCCGAACGTAAACGGCGCACTAGTCGTAATACCGCACAGAAGTTAAGCTGCCCCTGCTTTTGGGGCCTTTTTCTTTTGTGACCCTTGCGCATATGGCTACCCCTTTTCAACTCTCCTCGTTGCCTGGCTTGTTTAAAGCCACCGCTAACGAGTTTATGGAGAACAACTCGCTGCGCCTGGCTGGGGCATTGGCTTACAACGCCATTTTCTCGCTGCCGCCCCTGCTGCTCATCGTTATTGCCGCCGCCGGCTCGCTTTTCGGCGAAGAAGCAGTGCAGGGCCGGCTCATGGACCAGCTCAGCGGCTTGGTGAGCCCCGGCGCGGCCAAAACCATTCAAGAGTCCATCAGTAGTTTCCACCAGCAGCAGAAGGGCGGCGCCGCGGCTTTGATCGGTATTGGCACGCTGATTTTTGCCGCCACCACGTTCTTCGTAACCCTGCAGGAAAGCATCAACAGCATCTGGAACCTGAAAGCCAAGCCCAAAAACGGCGTTATGGGCTTTCTGAAGTCCCGCCTGCTCTCGTTTGGCCTCATCCTGAGCGTGGCGCTGCTGCTGCTGATTTCGTTTGTGGTTAGCGCCATGCTCACTTTTTTCACCGATTACCTGCAACAGCTACTGCCCGGCGTGGCGGTGTTCTTCATTAAGCTTGTGGATTTTCTGCTTTCTCTGGGCGTAACCACGGCGCTGTTTGCCCTCATCTACCGCTTCCTGCCCGATGCCATTATCCGCTGGAAGGACACGCTCACGGGCGCACTCATCACGGCTCTGCTCTTCGTTATCGGGAAGTACCTCATTACCTTTTACATTTCCACCGCCGACCCCGGTTCGGCCTTCGGCGCAGCTGGCTCCATCATCGTGCTGCTGATCTGGATTTACTATTCTTCGCTGATCATCTTTTTCGGGGCCGAATTCACCCAGCAGTACGCCGATTGCTACGGCCAGCGCGTGCAGCCCAAGGCCCACGCCGTGCGCATAGAGGTACGCGAGGTGCCGCCCGGCGAAACCCAGGAGGAGCAAAGTACCGGCCGCCCCCATGCCGAGGGCCGCTGGCGGGCGTAAACCGGCTTACCGACGGCAGGGATTCTGCGGGCCGCGCACCTTTTGCCAGATGCCGGTATCTTTGGATCTTACCCAAAGAATTACCCGCTCCTATGCACCGCTTTATTCTCGTTTTGGCCGTTGCCCTTGCCCCGCTGCTAACCAGCGCCCAAAACACCAAACCTGCGCCCACCCCCGCGCTGGCAAAATTCGAGGGCGACATGACGGCCTCTCTGTGCAAGGAGTTCGAGAAGGAAAACGCGGTACGCCCGCTGGCTGAGTTCAGCAAAGACCAGGCACAGACCTTTATGCAAGGCCTGATGAAGGACTACATAACGGCGCGTGAAAAAGAAGTTACCAAGCTCTTTAAAGACAACGGCGGCGTTTCGAACGCGACCATGGAAGCCATGGGCCGCCGCGTGGGCATGCGCTTAGCCAGTGAATGCCCCGTGGCGATGGTGCTTTTCGTCCGGTTAGCGGGCGGATCAACCGATGTACCGGCCAGCAGTTTAACTATTTCTGATGCAGAGCGCCCTTTGCTGAACGACATGGCTGATGGGGTGTGCCAACGCCTCGAGCAAAGCAACAAGCAAAAGCCGCTGACTAGCCTACCCAAGGCCGACCGCATGGCGCTGGTCACGCAAACCATGCAGGAGGTGATGAAAAGCAATGCCAAGCGCATCAGCGACCAGTACGGCCCCGAAATTTTCATGGACCCCGAAAAGCTGAAGGCAATGGGCATGAAGGTAGGCGGCATTATGGCGACTAAGTGCGTTACGGTTTTAACCGCAGTAGGGCAAGAGTAGAACCGAGGCCAAAGAAAAGGGCGCTCCGTTTACAACGGAGCGCCCTTTTCTTTGGCATTAAGGCCGTTAAGCTTCTACGCTCTGTCCTTCTTTGGTAGCCAGCTGACCGCAGGCGGCGTCAATGTCCTTCCCGCGTGAGCGGCGCACATTTACCTGTACACCGCGGTCGGCGAGGTACTTCATGAAGGGCACGAGGCGGTCTTCCTGGGCATTTAGAAAGGCGGCCGGCGCAATGGGGTTGTACTCGATCAGGTTCACCTTGCAGGGAATCCACTTTGTGATTTCCAGCAGGGCCTTGGCGTCCTCAATGGAGTCGTTGAAGTTATCGAACACGATGTACTCGTAGGTCACCATGCGGCCCGTTACCTGGTGGTAATGCTGCAGCGCCTCCTTCAGCACCGGCAGCGAGTTCGACTCGTTGATGGGCATGATGGTGTTGCGCTTGTCGTCGGAGGGCGCGTGCAGGCTGAGCGCGAGGTTGGCCTTGAAACCGTCGTCGGCCAGCTTCTTGATCATTTTGGAAATGCCGGCGGTGCTCACCGTGAGGCGGCGGGCGGCCATGCCTAAGCCTTCCTTGTTGTCGGTAATGCGCTCCACGCTCTTGAGCACGTTGGCGTAGTTGAGCAGCGGCTCGCCCATGCCCATGTACACAATGTTGGTGAGCGGCGTACCAAAGTGCTCCTGGGCCTGCTGGGCAATGATGGCAACCTGGTCGAAGATTTCGGCCGTGTCCAGGTTGCGCTTCCGTTCCATGTAGCCGGTGGCGCAAAACTTACAGGTGAGCGAGCAACCTACCTGCGAGGAAATACAGGCCGTCATGCGCTCATCTTTAGGAATGAGCACCCCCTCCACAAGGTGACCATCGTGCAGGCGGAAAGCATACTTGATGGTGCCGTCCTGGCTTTGCTGCTGGGTGTGAATCTGCACCGCGTTGATGCTGAAGTGGGCGTCCAGCAGCTCGCGGGTGCTCAGCGAGATGTTGTTCATCTCAGCAAACGAGGTGGCCGCATTACGCCACAGCCATTCCATTACCTGCTTGGCGCGGAAGGGCTTCTCGCCGTGTTCCACGAAGAAGGCTTTCAGCTCGTCGGCGGTGATTTTGCGAATGTCGCGCCGGGTGGCGGTGGCGGTAATAACGGGCAGGGTAATCATAGCACAAAGGTACAACCAAACAGCTGCTTAGGTTCCCACAGGCACCTGCTTCCGGCGCGGCAGCGGTTATTGCCGCTGTAGCCAGGCTGCGGCCGCCGCCAGGTCGTCGAAATACTTGATTACAAGCGGTGCGGTAAGCTGCATGATTACCTGCGCCGTGCCCAAGCGGTTAAATACGTTTTGTGACTGCACCACAGCGCAGCACTCGTACGAAGCTTCGCCGATAGCCCGCGGCACCCAATCCTGCGCCAACCATTGCTGGTCAATGGGCAAAATGGGCGGCATCTGCCGGTGGTCGGAAAGAATTTTGGTAAGCCGCAGCTGCTTCAGCGCCTGCAATGCCTCGTTGTAGAGGGCCCGCATATCGGCGCTGCTCATGGCTTCCCCCGTCCAGGCCAGATATACGTACGCCCCCGGCTCGGCACCCACAAAGCCGGCCGCGTTCCGGAAGTGCACAGAAGTAGTAGAGGGAGCCGACTGAATAGGCATAACAACAATCTATCGGGAATGGTAAGATAACAGGTTGATGGCCTTATTTACAAGTAATTTATGGCACTTTTTCGAGCCAGCTACCCGCGCTTTTCCTTTTGGGAAGCTGCCGAACCCATAGGCTCGCCTAGTTAACCTGTTTTGTAAGCCGCTGCGCTGCTTCTTCGGGCAGCAGGCGGAGCTTGCGGGTGGTATAATCGAAGCACAGCATGCCGGTTTTGGCGCGGGCAATGTCGCGGCCGGCAGTGGTTTGCACGAGGTACACCACATCGAATCCGTACTTGTGCACATCGGTGGCGGCCATTTGCACGCGCAGCACGTCGCCGTGAAATCCTTCGCCCTTGTACTCCACGGCTAGGTCGCTCATAATGAGGCCTTGCTGGGAGGCAGGATCAAATTCGGGCAGCTGCATCTGGGCTAAAAACTGCACCCGGGCTTCGTGCAGCAGGCTCACCAGAGCGTCGTTGCCGAGGTGGGCGCCATAATTGAGGTCGGTGATGCGAATGGGCAGCTCGGCGGCAACCGAAAACGCCTCGGGCAGAGTTACTTTTACTCGAGCCATGTTCTGATATTGCAAAGGTAAAGGTACGGGTGCGCGCTTGGGTTACCGAACGTTCACCGTGCAACTACGCACGCATTGCTGAATATGCCACCATCCCCACGCTTCCCTGTTTCCCCGCCAACTCAACCTCACTCTATGAAAGTAGAAGTACGCACCACCGACGACGGCTCCAGCACCCTGTACGTGCCCGCCCTCGACGAGCATTACCACTCCACCCACGGCGCCTTGCAAGAGGCCCAGCACGTGTACCTGGGCGCCGGCCTGGAACCGGCCCTGGTTAGCAGCCCTTCGCCCATCTGGGTACTCGAGGTAGGCTTTGGCACGGGGCTGAACGCACTGCTTACCCTGCAGCGCAGCCTCACCTCGCCCCAGCCCATTTTTTACGACACCATTGAAAAGCACCCGCTGCCGCAACGCGTTATCAAGCAGCTGGGAGCCGAGCGCTACATCCTGAACCCCGAGCTGCTCGACTGCTACCAGCAGCTGCACCAGGCTACCTGGGACGTGCCGGTGGCGCTGACGCCGCAGTTTGCCCTCCACAAGATTTCGGGCGCGCTGCAAAGCACCGAGTTGTCGGAGGGCACCTACCAGGTTATTTACTTCGATGCGTTTGCACCGGAGAAGCAGCCCGATATGTGGACCGACACCGTATTTGCCCAGCTCTACGAAGCTGCCGCGCCCGGTGGGTGCCTGGTGAGCTACTGTGCCAAAGGCTCGTTCAAACGCAGCCTGAAAGCCGCCGGCTGGCTGGTAGAGGCGTTGCCTGGCCCGCAGGGCAAACGTGAAATGACACGCGCCTGGAAGCGGTGATGCGGCTGCGGGCATTTTGCATTTTGGTTGCCGCTGCAGCATTAACCAGTACTTCTGTACGGGCACAAGAAGGCCCGGGCGCGTTCGTAAAAAAAGTATTTGTTATCGTTTCCTCGCATGCCAGCTTGGAAGCTGCTAACCGGGCTGCTGCACAAATAGCCCGCCACACCGGCCTGCCTTTGCACGACCATAAGCTGGCGCTGGTTGGCCGAGAGGTTACTTTTCCACGCGATACGTGTACGTTCTTCCGGTTTGGAATATCCATGCTATGTGCCCCGTGGCCGCTGGGACGATGGTCTGTACATCAGTGTAGAAGCATCGGACAGCTACATAGGCTTTACGCCGGGCCTATTTGTGGTAATGGCAGGCAGCGGTGAGGTGGGCAGCCGGGCGGTAAAAACGGCACTTGACCAAGTGCGAAAACAATACCCAAACAGCTACGTCAAGCAAAGTCCTGTATATGTGGGGTGTTTGCATTAGCACAGCAACCGGCGCCGGTTCTTCTACTCGCCAACCGGTATTCCATGTCCCCCTTTCTCCGTCCTGCGTAAGTTGGCGGTAGTATGAGTCGGAAATTCCTCGAAACCGAAGGCCCGCAGTGGGTGGAGCAGGGCATTATTAGCCCCGAGCAGCACCAGCGGCTGCTGGCGCTGTACCCTACGCAGGAGCGCGCCATTGGGCTGTTGCCGCTACTGGGCAGCTTGCTTATTGGGCTAAGCGTCCTGAGCCTGGTGGCGGCCAATTGGCAGGATTTGCCCGAATGGCTGCGGCTAGTTGTGCTCATCGGGGCCATGGTGGCGGCCTATGCGGCCAGCGAATCGTTTTTGCGGCGTGGGTTTCGGCCCATGGGCATCGGGCTGGCGGGCTTAGGGCTTATTGTGTTTGGAGCCGGTATTGTGCTGACCAGCCAGATGTACCAGTTGGTTGGCTATGATGTAACCGGCCTGTTGGCCTGGGTAGTCGCGGGTGTGGTGCTTACTTACCTACACCGCAGTCGTTTTCTGTTTCTGCAAACCGTGGCCATCGGGGCCCTGGCGCAAGGGTATAGCTCGGCCGAACTGAGCAGCTACAGCTACGCCACGCTGGTTCTCACGGCCGGGGGCCTGGGCTACTATTGGTGGCGCCGTCCCGATTCGCTGGCTGGCGCTGCGCTGGCCACGGGGTTGCTGTGGCAGGCGGGGCTGCTGGTGGGGTACCTGCACATCAAAATCACGTGGTTTTTTGTGCCGGCCATGCTGGTGTACGCCGCCGGCGACTGGCAGCTGAACCGCCCCGCAGCCCGTGCCTTACAGGGCCCGCCGTTGGTAGCCGCGTTTCTGTTCACGCTGGGTTTGGCCATGTTCGGCGAAGAAACCAGCTACACCGATTTGCTCCGCCCGCACATAGCCGCTTACCTCGGCGTGTTGCTGCTGGTGTTTGGTCTATCGGTGGCCGGCAAACGTGCCCGGGGCCGCCTCGGTGGCGCTACCGATTGGCTGCTGCTCCTGCCGGGCTTCTACTTCCAGGGCGGCCTTGCGCTGGCCGTGGCTACGCTGGTGGTACTCTACGCGTATTCCGGGTCGGTGCTGTGGCGGGGCCACCACGAGCAAAACGCCGACCGCATGAACCTCGGCACGGCGCTGTTCGTGTTAACCACCATGGTGGCCTACTTCAAGCTCACGTGGGGGTTTATGGATAAGTCGTTGTTTTTCCTGCTGGGTGGGGCTTTGCTGCTGGGTATGAGCTGGTATTTGCGCCGCCGCACCGTGCGCTCCTTCCCGCCTAACCAATCCTGATGGCCACTACCGCTCCTTCCTGGCTCGACCCTACGGCCGCCGTGGCGCCTGACCGTCAACGGCGGTGGCGGCAGTTGGCCGTGGCGCTTCAGGTAGCTTTTATCCTGGCCGTAGCCGCCGCGGGGTACGCCACCGGCTATTTCGGCCAAGCCATTACGCTGCGCACAACACCCGTCGACCCGCGCGACTTGCTTTACGGCGACTACGTGGTGCTGAACTTCTCCATCAGCCAACTCCCCGCCAAACTTTGGCGCGGTCCGCAGCGGCCCCGCGTGCACCAGCCCGTGTACATAGAGCTGCGCCCAGGCCCCGACGGAGCCTACGAAGCGGTAGCCATTCACGCTGCGCCACCCGGCCAGCTTCCGGCCGACCACGCCGTGCTGCGCGGCTGGGTGCAAAACAGCTGGCGCAGCACCCTGCGCATTCGCTACGGTTTAGAGCGTTACTACGTGCCCGAGGGCAGCGGCCGGAAGCTGGAACGCGCCGCCGGACGCCGAGAGCTGCTGGTGCAGGTACGCGTGGCACCCTGGAGCCAGGCCCGCATCGTGGGCATATCGGGACTGTAACAAAAAGCCGCAACCATGCTTCCCAGAGCAGATTGCGGCTTTTGGATAGCAGGCTTAAACGAGCTTACAAACCTTGGCGCTTCAGCAGCTCGGTGTCGGCGGCATTCAAATCAACCAAGGCGTATTTGTTCTGATCGGTAATGGCCATTTCATCGAGGGCATCCACCAGGTCGCGGTACCGGGAATCGTCGCTGGCCTTGATGAGCACCGTGGTGCTGGGCTGACGTAATTTCTGCGCCAGCAGCACTTGCCGCAGGCCATCCGGGCCGAAGTTGGTCGTGTTCAGTTCGGCGGGCTCCTGCGCTGAGTTCAGTCCAGGAAGTAATGCACTTGGCTGTTTTTGCCCAGAATCAGGGTGAGCGACTTGCTGGCCGGGGTACCCGTTTCCCCGTCTTTGTCGGGCATGGTCAGCTGCATGGCCGCGGGCTTGGCAAACGAGGTGGTGAGCATGAAAAACGTTAGCAGCAGAAAGGCTAGGTCCACCATCGGCGTCATGTCGAGGCGAAACGCTTGTTTCTTCACGCGGGGTTTGGTGCTGCGGCTAGTAGCGGCGGCTTGGATTTCGGCCATGGTAAAGTGCGTTTTGGTGGAAGTGGAACTGACTTCCTATTGAACGCCTCCCGGCTGCACGTATTGCGCAAGCCTTCGGAACCGCTTGCTACTACTGATTCCCAAAATGCCACACGCCCGCAGGCGTTATGCACGCATGTAGGCGTACGTCGCCGGACCAGGCATCGGCAATACGCGGCACGGGCGGCTCCAGGCTCATTCCAATGCGCAGCGCAGCGGGGCGACATTCCAGCAGGAATCGGTCGTAAAACCCTTTACCGTAGCCCACGCGGTGCCCCTGCTCATCAAAAGCCAGCAGCGGCACCAGCACGGCATCGAAAGCTGTGGGCAGCAGCTCAGGAGCGTTTACGGGCTCGGGAATACCCCACTTGCTTGCTGCCAGAACTGTATGGGGTAGGAGCTGATGGTGCGTAAGGCGGCCGTCGGTATGAGACACGGGTACGCCTACCTGCACGGCCGGAAACTCCTGCCACAGCCGATGCACAATAGGCCAAGTGTCTAGTTCTTTCTGCCGCCGAATAGGCAGAAACAGATGCACCGCGCGCCACTCGTTCACCGCAAAGGATGAGAACAACAGCTCCGTTACCTGCGCGCCGCGTGCGGCTAGTTCCTCGGCGGACAAGGCCCGGCGGCGCGTCAGCATGGTGCGGCGCAGGTCGGCTTTCAGCACGGCGCTATTCTTCTTCAATCACCGTAAACTCCAGCGCCAGTGGGTCGAACGCTTCGAGCAGTTGTTCAATAAAGCCGGGGTTGTTAATCAGGATGCTGAGTACGTTGTCGTGGCGCTCCTGCAGGCCGCCTTCGGGAAAGAGCTTTTCCTTGAGGCCGGTTAGCTGATTGTAGGCGGTTTCGTGCTTGGCTTCGGCAGCTTTGCTGAGGCGCTTTTCCAGCCCGGCCACAATGCCGCTGACTTTCTGCTGCTCGGCGGCTACGGTTTTCACCAGCGTGGGATCGAGGCGCTGGGCCAAGGCAGTTACGGCGGCAAAAGCAGCGGAAAGCTGCTGTTGTTGCTCGGCCAGAGAAACTTCCTCTTGCCCCAATGTGGCCGCTACCTGCTTTTTCAGCTCGGGCAGCGGCTTAAACAAATCATCGACCGAGAGGCCCAGCTTGCGCAGTTTGCCCGTGTGGGTACGGCCCGCGTACAGCGCCGAGTTGCGCAGCAGCACCATGGGCATGGGCACGCCGTAGTGGCGGAACACGCCGCCCAGTTGCAGCCAGTAAGCTACTTCGGCGCCGCCGCCCACGTAGCAGAGGTTGGGCAGCGCCAGCTCCTGGTACAGCGGCCGCAGCACCACGTTCGGGCTGAAGCATTCGGGGCGGGCCTGGGCGTGGGCTACGGCTTCTGCTATGGTCCAGCGCAGGCCGGTGTTGCGCACCACCACGTGGCCGTCTTCCAGTTCCAGCCGCTCCCGGCTTCCGGCATCGGTGAGGTAAAACAGGTTTAGCGGGCGGGCGTACACTTGCGGCTTGTAGCCGGCAGCGTCCAATTGCGCGTTGGTGGCTTGCACGGCTTGGTACGCGGGCTGGCTTTGCACCTCCTGCACCAGTACCGGCGTCAGGGCTTGCTTGAGGGCAGCGTCGTCGGGCTCGATGCTCAGCAGGCCGTACTGCCCGAACAAGGTGTGCGTGAGGCGCTGCATGGCTTCGGCCAGCGTGGCGCCCTGCTCATAGGCTTCGCGGAAACCGGCTGGCAAATCGGCGGGTAGCTGGCTCAGGATCTGCTCGACAAAACCATCGAGCTTCAAGCGACCAACGGGTCCGCCTACTTGTTCGTTCTGCCACTCGTGCCGCTTGCCGAAGAGGTGAAAATGGTTGATTTCGGCGAAGTCGTGGTCTTCGGTGGCCATCCAGTACACCGGCACGAAATCGTATTGCGGATGAGCTTCCTTCAGCTGCCGACAAAGCTTAAGCACCGTTACAATCTTGTACACGAAGTACAGCGGCCCGGTAAACAGGTTCAGTTGGTGGCCGGTGGTAACGGTGAAGGTGGTGTCTTTGGCCAGCAGTTCCAGATTTGCTGCCACCGCGGGCTGCATGTCGGGCAAACTGGCGTACTGGCGGCGCAGCGCTTCCGTCAACCGTTGCCGGGCTTCAGCTGGGTAAGCTGCTTTCTTCTCCTCGATTTGGGCCGCGAATTCTTCTACGGCTGGAAAGCGGTGGTAGAACTCGGCTAGCTTGGGGCTACGGGCTACATAATCGGTCAGCAGCGAAGAAAAAGCACCGGTAGCGGCGTAGGAAAGGGTATGCTGGGGCATAGCGCAGGTCGAAGGGAGGAGCAAAGGGGAATTGCGGACGCAAGGTTCGCAAAAAAAGCCGGCCCATTGCGGAGCCGGCTTGCGGACGAATAGCCCAATGAACCCAAAACAGGCCCACAAGTTTGCCGCGTTTTCAGGCAGTGCGGGTGCGGGGCGCGCTTAAGCCGACCAGAACCGCATTTCCAACGACACGCGGGTGGCGTCGGGGTTCAGGTTTACAGCGCCGCCGTGCAGCAGGTAAGGTGAAAACAGCAGCACTTCATCGGGGCCGGGATTGGGCCGAATGATGTTCAAGGGTTCGGCCGCGCCCTTTACCGCAGGTACGGTAAAGGTTACGCCGTTGTACACGGCGCCATTTTGGGTGCGTTCGGTGCGGTTTTCAGGCCACCAATGGCTGCCGGGCACCAAGGTTAGCGACGAATCGGCAGTGCTGCCGGCTATGGGCACGTAAATGTTGACGCAGTCCCGGTAATCGGGCAGCCACACGTCGCGGTGCAGGGGGTTGTTGTCGGCGCGGTTAGGGCGCACCACACGCAGGTGAAAAAACCGTTCCCCATCCCAAGGGTTCAGCGCCTGCACCGGCCGGCCGCACAGCTCCGACACCCGCGCTTCGAGCAGTGCTGCTGGCAGCGGCAGGCGCTCCTGCCGAATCTCCTTAATCTGATTCACCACGGCCAAGTGCAGCTCTTTGTCGTCGCCGATAAGCTGGTGATATTGGCTCACGTCGAAATCCGCGGACACGGGTCGGCCAGCTACGGCTAGGAACTCGCGTAGCAAAACTTGCAGGCCTGTTTGCAACTGCTGTTGTTCGGCAGGGGGTAAAAACTCAGCAACGGTGTAGCCCTCGGCAGCCCATGGCGTACCGGCCGTTAGGTCAATGGCTTCTGCCAGCAGTACCCGGCTGTCGGCCTGGTTGGTTTCGCCCTCGATGTGATACTCTACAGTGCGTTCGTTGATTTTGGCTTTCATGCGAAATGCAGGTATGGCGCGAAATAAGGCAGGAAGCCGGGCTTCCGGTTTGCGTATCGCAAACCGATAACGTTCGAACCGCAGCAACGATACACGAATCAAAGGTTTGCGCTACGGCCCAAAACGAAAAAGGCTGCCCCGAAGAACAGCCTTTCGTCGAAAAGAGACTAGCGGTTACTGCACCACTTCGCCGTAAAGGTCGAAATCGGACACGCTGGTGATTTTCACTTGGGCAAAGTCGCCGATGCGCACGTACTGGCTGGTGGCCGGCACCAACACTTCGTTGTCTACTTCGGGTGAATCGTATTGGGTGCGGCCCACCCAGTAGCCGCTTTCCTTGCGGTCGAAGAGCACCTTGTGGGTTTGTCCCACTTTCTGCTCGTTCAGGTCCATCGAAATGCCTTGCTGCAGTTCCATGATGGCGTCGGCGCGCTCCTGCTTCACCTCGTCGGGCACGTTGTCTTCCAGGGTGTAGGCGTGGGTGCTTTCCTCGTGCGAGTAAGTGAAAATACCCAGGCGCTCGAAGCGGGCTTGCTCCACGAAATCGTATAGCTCGGCGAAATCCTGACCGGTTTCGCCGGGGTGGCCGGCAATGAGGGTGGTGCGCAGGGCAATGTCGGGCATGCGCTGCCGAATTTGGTCGACCAGCTCTAGGGTACGACGCTTGGTTATGCCGCGGCGCATCGTCTTCAGCATGTTGTCGGAAATGTGCTGCAAGGGCATGTCAAGATACTTGCACACGTTCTCGCGCTCCTGCATCACGTCCAGCACTTCCATGGGAAACTGCGAGGGGTAGGCGTACTGCAAGCGAATCCAGTCGATGCCGTTCACGTCGCTCAGGCGGCGCACCAGTTCGGCCAGTTTCCGCTCGCCGTATTTCTCCAGGCCGTAGTAAGTCAGGTCCTGGGCAATCAGAATCAGCTCCTTGGTACCCAAGCCGGCCAGCTTTTTGGCTTCGATTACGAGGTCATCCATGGACTTATCCACGTGCTTGCCGCGCATCAGCGGGATGGCGCAGAACGAGCAAGGACGGTTACAGCCCTCGGCAATCTTGAAGTAAGCGTAGTGCTTGGGCGTAGTGAGCAGCCGCTCGCCTACGAGTTCGTGCTTGTAGTCGGCGTTCAGAGTCTTAAGCAGCTGCGGCAATTCCAGGGTACCGAAATAGGCATCGACCTGCGGAATTTCTACTTCCAGCTGGTCTTTATAGCGCTGCGAAAGACAACCCGTCACGTACACCTTGTCCACCTTGCCGGCCTCTTTGGCGTCGGCGTACTGCAGGATGGTGTCGATGCTTTCCTGCTTGGCGTTGTCAATGAAGCCGCAAGTGTTGATGATAACAATACCCGACTCGTCCTTCGTCGATTCGTGGGTCACGTCGTAGCCATTGCCGCGCAGCTGGCCCATCAGCACCTCCGAGTCCACGAGGTTCTTGGAGCAGCCCAGGGTAATGACGTTGACCTTGTTGGCCCGATTGCCTTTTACTTTCATGAGAATCGTGTAAGCGAGTAGCTGCCCGAAGCACTTAATCCTGAACGGATTGCCGCCCGGGCAGGCGTCGCGGAAATTGGAGCGCAAAGGTACGCACGAGCCAACGCCTTTTCCTAGGCTGAACGTTCCGGAACCACGTAAGCGCGCCGCAGCCCCGTGCCTTACAAGCCTCTGCCGCCCGTTAGCAAGCCGTATACTCTCGGCGTCACCCGCCGCAGTATCGTTCCCACCAGTATAGCTACAGTCACCACGGCCAGCGGCACTAGCAGGTACGTGAGCAACTGTTGTTCGGGCCAAAAACAGAGCACGGCTTCGGTAGCGTAGTTTACCAACGGCACGTGCAGCACATAAATCAGGAACGAGAAACCCGTTAGCCACACAATCCACGGCTGGTGCGTGGCGGCGCGCACCACGGCATCGGCTCCAAACCACATAACCACTATGCCTAGTGCCTCGGACGCTTTATGGAACAAAAGCATGGGAATGAACGGCGGCTGCTCGAGGTAAAAAGCCAAGCCAGTTTTCAGCCCCAGTAAAGCCAGCCAAGCAGTGGCAAACACCCACAACCGAAACCAACGCGGCGGCTGCAATACGTCTATTTCTCGGTGGCGCAGCCACACGCCCAGCGCAAAGAACACCAGGCCGGTTCCTTCCAATAAGGGCGGTATACCAATATCGAGCAGCCAGACGAGGCCGGCTACGGAGAAGTACACCTTAGGCCTCCGGTCTACCGCCTTGCGCAGCCACGGATAGGCCAAGTTATATACCAGCAAGCTGCGCAGAAACCACAACTGAAATGGCACGGGAAACAGCAGCCAGCGAATTAGCAACTCGCTTGGCGAATAGCCACTCACCAATGGGTTCTGCGGGCCGAAAATGCTCAGTGCGGCGTCGAGCACCAGTTGCCGGGTAAACGGAAACTGCTCCATGGCCCAGGTACCAGCCAGCCCCATGCCGCTCCACAACAGATACGGCACCAACAGGCTGCGCACCCGCCGCCGCATCCGCTCCTTGTGGGGCCGGCCGGCATCGTGGTGAGCAAAGAGATAGCCCGAAATGGCAAACAGAATGGGAATGCGAAACCGGAACAACCCGTTGGCCACAAAATACTGCAGCACCGCTCCCACCGACAGCGGCTCGTCGACGGCTGTCCAAGGCTGCAGGTAGCGCGGGTGCAGGTTGTAACCGTGCACATATACTAGCATTAGCATAGCCACCAGCGACCAGAACCGCAGCTTCTGGCTAAGAAACGGATCGAGCCGCGCAGGCGCTTGGGTTGTAGCCGAAGGTAGGGAAGCAACTTGCATAACCAGCAGATGCACCCCGTGGTGCAAGAGTTGCTAGTTAGCCAGATAAACGAAGCTGCGCACTCGCATTTTCGGGTGATGCCGCAGCCTTAAACCCGAACGCGCCGCTGCGGTAAAGCAGCGGCGCGTTCGGAATGGTCTTATTTCGAGCTTACTTTTTAGAAAACAGCGAATCCACAAACGTACGGCGGTCAAACAGCTGCAAATCGGTCATTTTCTCGCCCACGCCGATGTAGCGCACCGGCACGTTCAGCTGATCAGAAATGCCAATAACTACGCCGCCTTTGGCTGTGCCGTCGAGCTTGGTAATGGCCAGCGCCGATACCTCGGTGGCCTTCGTGAATTCCTTCGCCTGCAGGAAAGCGTTCTGGCCTGTGCTGCCGTCAAGCACCAGCAATACTTCGTGCGGCGCATCTGGAATTACCTTTTGCATCACGCGCTTAATCTTGCTCAGCTCGTTCATCAGGTTCACCTTGTTGTGCAGGCGGCCGGCCGTGTCGATAATTACCACGTCGGCCTGCATTTCCACGCCTTTCTGCACGGCGTCATATGCTACCGATGCGGGGTCGGTATTCATGCCGTGCGAAATAACCGGCACTCCCACGCGCTGTCCCCAAATAATGAGCTGGTCCACAGCCGCGGCCCGGAAGGTATCGGCGGCGCCCAGCACCACCTTTTTACCGGCCGAATGGAAGCGGTGCGCCAGCTTGCCGATGGTAGTGGTTTTGCCCACGCCGTTCACGCCTACCACCATAATCACGAAAGGCGTACCGGTTGCGCCGCGGTCAGGGCGTTCCAATACGGCCGTCGAGCCGGAATCAGGGCGTTGCAGCAGTTCGGTTATTTCCTCGCGCAGAATACGGTCGAGTTCCGAGGTGCTCACGTACTTGTCGCGAGCCACACGCTTCTCGATGCGGTCAATCACCTTTACGGTGGTATCGATGCCCACGTCGGCGTGCACGAGCAGGGTTTCCAGCTCATCAAGCACCGACTCGTCGACGGTGCTCTTGCCTACTACGGCCTTGCTGAGCTGGTCGAAAAAGCTGGTTTTGCTTTTTTCCAAGCCTTTGTCCAGCGACTCGCGCTGTTCGGGGGCTTCCTTGTCTTTCTTGAAGAAATCAAACAGTCCCATGCAGTCGGGCTTCAACCCCGGCATGCAAGTGCGGCCGGGTTCTTAAGGGGTAACACGAGGCAGAAGCAGGCTTGCACCAGGCTCTTGGCTTGTGTGAGATAATCGAAAAGTCAGCGAAGCTAACGAAGTGCGCCGGATGTAGTTCGGCGTAGCCCGGGTAAGTTGATGGGCGAGGCGCTACAACGCAAAAAAGTCCCACGGTTTGGCGGGACTTCTTCACTAACGGAACGGGCAAGCTACAGACCAAGCTGTAAGCGAATCGAACCTCGGCAGAACCAACGTTTCGATTCGGAGCACCCGCAAAGAGCTTACTTAACGCCGGTGGCGATAAACTCTTGCACCTTGTCAACGGGTACCATTTCCTCCTTGAAGGTGTAGGAACCGGTTTTGGGCGAGCGGACGGCGCGAATCACTTTCGCCCAGTCTTTGCCACCCGGAGTTTTCAGGGTAGCTACTACTTTCTTAGCCATGGTTTAGCTTACTTGATTTCCTTGTGAACGGTCATCTTCTTCAGCACCGAGTTGAATTTCTTCAGTTCAATGCGTTCGGGCGTGTTCTTGCGGTTCTTCGTGGTGATGTAGCGCGAGGTGCCCGGCTGACCCGAGTTTTTATGCTCGGTGCATTCCAGAATCACCTGCACCCGGTTTCCTTTCTTGGCCATCGTGGTAGTGACAGGGCGTGGGTTTCGATTTCAGGACTGCAAAGGTACAGACCTTTTTGGATTTGGCAAACTCCTGAATGATAGTAATCAGAAGTTTCCGTTGCTGAAGGCCAAACGCAGCCGCTTTTTATGGCGCTACTTGATTTCGGGGAGCTTAAAATTATCTATTGCGCTGGGCTTGGCCATCATGGCTTCTACCTCTGCCACGGTGCGGGGGGCGTCTTTCGAGAGGTTTTCCCAGCCGGTTTGGGTAATGAGGAGGTCGTCTTCGATACGGACGCCAATGTTCCACCACTTTTTGTCGCAGGGGCTGCCTTCGGGAATATAGATGCCGGGCTCCACGGTAATTACGTTGCCAGCCTTGAGCGGGCCGTAAGTGCCACGGTCATGTACATCCAGGCCGAGGTAGTGGGAAGTGCCGTGGGGAAAGTAGCGGCGGGCTTCTTCGGGCGTTTTTACTAAGCCTAGCTTCAGCAGGCCGTCTTCCACCACTTTGCGGGCGGCCTTGTCGGGGGCCTGAAACTCATTGCCGGGCTTGCAGGCAGCAAAGGCAGCCTCCTGGGCGGCTAGCACCAGTTCGTAAATCTGTTTTTGCTCGGGCGAGAACTTGCCCGAAGGCGGTGCGGTGCGCGTTACGTCGGCGGAATAACCGTGGTATTCGGCGCCGCAGTCCATCAATATCAGATCGTTGCCGATGCGGGGCTTGTCGTTGGTTTCGTAGTGCAACACGCAGGCGTTGTTGCCGGCGCCCACAATGCTGGGGTAGCCCTCAAACTCGGCCCCGTAGCGGCGGTACACGTACTCGTGCAGGCCCTGCACCTCGTTTTCACTCATATCGGGCCGCAGGGCTTTCATAACTTCCTCCTGCCCTTGGGTGCTGATGCGGATAGCCTTGCGCATTAGCTTAATTTCCTCGGGCGTTTTTACTTCCCGCAACTGGTCCAACGCTTCGCCAAGCGTCCCGGCATCGTGGCGCGAAGCAGGGCGCGCCGCCATTACTTTTTTGCGGGCGTCGTCGGTATCTGCCTTCAGATAAGCTTGCACGTAGCCGTCGGAAGCTACCACAGGCTGCGTGCTGGCCATGGTGGTTAGGTAGGGCCGCAGGTTGGTGGCGCCCTCCACCCCGTAGCGCTGAATGAGCTTGTGCGCCTCTGCCACCGCCGGACTAAAGTTGGCCGGAATAGCGGTTTTTTGGCGAAACGTAGCTACCAGATCGAAGAGGTCGGCGGGGTCGCGAGGGTCGTCGCGCACGTCGGTGGGCAGCTCGGTAAACAGCACCTGCGTGAAGGTATTCCACGCAATGGGCGCAGTAGCGAATTCCTTGTTTTCGACTACGTACTGCAGCTTGAGCTGTTGTTTCGCACCGTCGGCGCCGAGGCGGCGGCCGTTCCACTGCTCGGCTTTGGGGTCGCGCGGCTGCACAAACAGGGCTTCGGTTACGCCCTTTTGCCCGCCCAGCGTTTGGGCTTCTTTGAACAACACCAAGGCAGCGTGCGGCTCCTCGTAACCGGTGAGGTAGTAGAAGTCGGGACTCTGGTGGTAGAGAAAATCTACGTCGTTGGCGCGGTTGCGCACCGGGGCTGCAAACAGCACGGCTACAGAGCCGGCCGGCATTTGCTGGCGCAGGGCTTCGCGGCGGCCGCGGTGAAAACCCGGGTCCATGAAATCGGTGGGGCGGCCCGGACCGGCCTGGCGCTGGGCCTGGCCGGGTTCAGCCGCCAGCACTCCGCAGACCAGCATTGCGGTAGTCCGCAGAAGCGCGGCACATCGACGTAGATTCATAAGTAAAACGCGAAAAGCCCGCCGCCCGGCAAGTAATTCAGGGGTGCGGAAGTACTCAAAAGATAGAGGAAGCGGCGCGAGGGTTGCGGCAAGAAAGTAAGAGTTTTGCATAAAGAGCGGCAAAACCTCAGCCAGTGAGCCGGCCCGTTGCCAGGCCACCCACGCAAAAAGGCCCGCTTCTGAAATCGAAGCGGGCCTTTTCGGATGGCACGGATGCCAAACGTACTTAGTACACGATGAAGCCTTGCTGCTTGGCTTTCTTCAACACGGACATGATGCCGTTCTTGTTGATGGTGCGGATCGTGGACGTGGCCACTTTCAGGGTTACCCAAGCATCCTCTTCGGGGATGTAGAAGCGCTTCTTCTGCAGGTTCGGGAAGAACTTGCGCTTGGTCTTGTTGTTGGCGTGCGACACGTTGTTACCAACGCGGGTGCGCTTGCCGGTCAGATCACAAACTCGGGCCATGGCTATGTATGTACTTGAAGTGACAATGCTGGAAACAGGGCCGCAAATATCGGCAAATTTTTAATACCACCAAACCACCCGCTTTAAAAACAAGCGGTTATCCAACAGGCCGTAGCTGAGACGCATAATTTAATTACAGGGCGGGTTGCTACCTTTGTTTATCCACCGCAAGTCGGGAACCGGGGCCCGCTTGTCTATTCCGCCCCTCTCTTTTTTATGCTCAAGGACGTTTACCGGTTTGTTTCGCCGCGCTTCCAGAACCTGTTTCTCGACTATAAAGTGGCGTTTCAGCCGCGTTACGGGCATGGGAAACCGCCCCACGAGGGGCTGTACCGCATCATCGATGCCAACCGGGCGACGTACCAAGAACTGCTGACGGCGTTTCTGCAGTACCAGGACGTATTTGGCAAAATTCGGGACGCGAAAAACGAAACCGACCCCAACCAGCCAGCCTGGAACAATAACTTTCTGCCGGGCCTCGACATAGTGGGCATTTACGGCATGTTGGCTCATTTCAAGCCCAAGCAGTATGTGGAAGTGGGCTCGGGCAACTCGACCAAGGTGGCCTACAAAGCCATTCAGGACCAGAAGCTGCCGACCCAGATTACGTCCATTGACCCTTACCCAAGGGCCGAAATTGATCAGCTGGCCAACCGCGTAATGCGGCAGCCGTTCGAAAACTCGGACTTCTCGTTTTTGAAGGACCTGGGCGAAAACGACATCCTGTTCATCGACAACTCGCACCGCGTGCTGCCGAACTCTGACGCCACGGTGTTTTTCCTGGAAGTGCTGCCCCTGCTGCGCAAAGGGGTGATTGTGCACATCCACGACATTTACCTGCCCTACGATTACCCGCAGTTCATGTGCGACCGGTTTTACTCCGAGCAGTATATGCTGGCCGCCTTTGTGCTGGCTAACCCCAAGAAATACGAAACGCTGCTGCCGAACTACTTCATTAGCGAAGACCCGCAGCTGCGCCAAGTACTGGCCCCGCTGTGGCAGCAGCTCCCGGGCGTGGAGCAGCACGGCGGCTCGTACTGGCTGCGCATTGCTGAGTAAGCACTTTTAAGCCAGGGAAGTAAGTTGCCGGTTATGCGTTGTCCGTTGTCAGGTCCGCTTAAGAATCGGTCTGACAACTACTAACTGACAACGAGCAACTGAAAACCCGTTTACTTTTGAACGACTACTTAACGCACCGTTGGGCCGCTGGGCGGGCTGACGGTGCGTTTTTTGTTCCAGGGGCAATGCCGGCAGCCGCTGCCGCAGCAGGTGCCGCGGCGCAGGTGGTACTGCTCGGTGAAAACCATATAGCCCTCGGGCGTAAAATAATAGTCGCCGGGCTGCAGGGGCTGGGGGGTAGCGGGCATACGCGGCTACTAACCGCGCAAGGCGGCAATGCATTCAATCTCGACCAAGGCATCGAGCGGCAGGCGCGACACTTCCACGGTGGAACGGGCCGGGCGGTGAGTGCCGAAAACCTCGGCGTACACCCCGTTCATGCGCTGGAAATCGGCGAAGTTTTTCAGGAACACGGTGGTTTTTACGATGTCGCTCAGGCCCAGGCCCGCCGATGACAGAACGGTAGCGAGATTGGCCAGCGCCTGCCGGGTTTGGTCTTCGATGGTGGTGGCTTCGATTTGCATGGAAGCCGGCACGAGTGGGGTTTGGCCCGAGCAAAATACCAAGCCACCGGCCACAATGGCCTGCGAGTAAGGCCCCACGGCCTTGGGAGCTTCGTTGTGATGAAGGAATTCCATAGGCAACAAAGGTAAGGCGGGGCCGGCAAGCACCGGCGGGAAAAAGTGCTGGTGGCAACCACCGCCCCGTGGCAGGCTAATTTGCCGGGACCCGAATGCTTTTTTGCCCGAAAAACTCGGCGTAAGCCAGGTTAGACCAGTCGTTAACGTCGGGCGTGATGTCGCCAAAAAGCAGGGTGCGCGGCGGGTCCTGCAGTGGTTCCACCACCACGTGCTCCGAAGACCAGCCTTTGGCCTTTAGCACCTGGTAGCGGGCCGTTAGCTGGGCATCGTAGCGGGCGGCGGCACCGTTCAGCCAGTCCTGGTAGGCCACGAGTACGTTGTTCAGGTTGTCGTGCGGCTCGCGTCCACGCATTTTGCGGGTATGGCCCAGGGCAAAAACCACCACAATCCAGCCTATGAGGGCGGCTTGCGCGTAGCCCGGCAGCCGCAGTGTACCGCGGGTAGAGTTGCGCCAGAAGTAACGGGCCCAGGCGTAGGCATTCAGAAACCAGCCAATCAGAAAAAACAGGTACAGCACGTTGCGCGACCGGGCCGGCATGGGTTGGTTGGTGGCCCACCATGCCAGAAACTGCACCAGAATCAACGAGACTGGAATGAGTAGGGTGATGAACAGCGGGTTTTGAGCCAACTGGTTCAGCGGCAGGTTTGGCAGGTTGCGCAGCCGAAAACCCACCGGCAGCAGCAGCACGGTTAGCGCCAGCACTACTCCGTTGCCCAGCCAGTTCACCAGGCCCCGGTACGCCGACAACGCGGCCTTGTCGGCGGCTTCCAGCACGGAGCTGGCGTGGGCCGATTGATCCAAACGCGCGAAGTTGCCGGGCGCCAGAAAAGCGGCGGCACAGGCCAGGGCTATGGCCGCACTCAGCCCCACGTACTCCCACTCAATGCGCCGCCGCTGCAGGCTGCGCAGCGCGGTAAAGCCACCCACTCCCAGGGCCAGCACCAAGGCGTTGGTTTCGTTGCCACCAATGGCCAGCACCGCCAGCACGCCCGCTGCTACCAGCCAGCGGCGCCGTGCCGCGGGTGTAGCCGCAGCGGCCCGGCGGGCCAGAGCCGCCAGCGCCAGCAAGGTCAGGAGGGCAGGCAGCAGGTAATTGTAAGTGCTGGTAATCCAGTAAAACCCCTCGGCGGGGCTGGGCATCTGCACCAGAAAAAGCGCGGTGAGTACGCCGCTGCTCACCCACAGGGTAAACCGGCGAAATTGGCCCGGCAGCAGGGCTTGCAACAGTACGTAAAGCACTACCGGCAAAGCTAAAATCAGCAGCAGGCATACCAGGCCGTAGCCTTCGGTGGTGTTGCCGTAGGAAACCGGATTCAGCAGGCCCCACAGCACCGTCGAGGTGTAGCGGCCCGTCCAGTTCAGGTACATGAACGGGATGTAGCCCCAATGACCGTATTTGCGCACTTCGTTGGCCGTCAGAAAATCGTCGGCGGAAGGGTGCGCGTACCAGCACAGGGCCACAAACGGCAGCAGGCACAAGATGCCCATCAGGCCGACTAACGCCGGAACACCACTGCGAATAAAACGCGAATGAATCAGGGCAAAACGCATGAAGCAGCAAGACAGGAACCGGAGGCAAAGCTAGTCGTTGGCCTCAGTACTGCGGGGGCTTATTTCTCCTTCTTCGCCTTGGTCCTGAGCCCCGCCATGCCGTTGGGCTCGTAAGATTCGCTGCGTAGCGCGAGGCAATCGGGTGAAACGTGCGCCACCTTGGGTGGCCGTTTGTCGGGGCAGCCCTGAGAGGAGTACACCTTCACCGTTGTTCTTTGTTATGGTTGCGGTACCGAACGGGCGCCACCCACTCAGGCCATTTCCCGTACTTTTGGCTACTTCGCGCTTGTTTTACCGCTTCTAACTTTCCCCGCCTTATGTCCGTCAGCACCCCTCCCGCCCACGAACCGGCCACCGCTACCCGCCAGCACAGCAGCCAGGAGCTCATGCAGCTCGAGGACCAGTACGGCGCCCACAACTACCACCCGCTGCCGGTGGTGCTCAGCCGCGGCGAAGGCGTGCACCTCTGGGACGTGGAGGGCAAGCATTACTACGACTTCCTCTCGGCCTACTCGGCCGTAAACCAAGGCCACTGCCACCCGCGTATTGTGGGGGCCATGGTGGAGCAGGCCCAGCGCCTCACGCTCACCTCGCGCGCCTTTTTTAACGACCAGCTCGGCCGGGCCGAAAAGTACCTCTGCGACCTGTTCAACTACGACAAAGCCCTGCTGATGAACTCGGGTGCCGAAGCCGTAGAAACCGCCCTGAAGTTGGCCCGCAAGTGGGGGTACGAGCAGAAAGGCATTGCCCCGAATCAGGCCCGCATTCTGGTAGCCGAGCACAACTTTCACGGCCGCACCACCGGCATCATTTCCTTCAGCACCGACCCCGATTCTACCAGCGGCTTCGGCCCCTACAACCCCGGCTACCAGGTGGTGCCCTACGACGATTTGGCCGCGCTGGAAGCCGCCGTGCAGGACCCGCACGTGTGCGCCTTTATGGTGGAGCCCATTCAGGGCGAAGCCGGCGTAATGGTGCCGCAGGATGGCTACCTGGCCCACGCCCACGCCATCTGCAAAAAGCACAACGTGCTGTTCATTGCCGACGAAATTCAGACCGGTCTGGGCCGCACCGGCGAGCTGCTGGCCTCTTGCTACGACGGCGTGCACGCCGATATTCTGGTGTTGGGCAAGGCCCTGAGCGGCGGCGCCATGCCGGTGTCGGCGGTGCTGGCCCGCAACGAAATCATGCTTACCATTAAGCCGGGGCAGCATGGTTCCACGTTCGGGGGCAACCCGCTGGCCTGCGCCGTAATGGTGGCGGCGCTGGATGTGCTCATCGAAGAAAAACTGACCGAAAACGCCCGCGCCCTAGGCGAGGTATTCCGCGAACGGATGCGCCGCCTGCAAGTCCGCCGCCCCGAAGTGGTGGAGCTGGTGCGCGGCAAAGGCCTGCTGAATGCGGTGGTTATTAAACCCGCCGCCGACGGCCGCACCGCTTGGGACGTGTGCGTAACGCTCATGGAGCGCGGCGTGCTGGCCAAACCCACCCACGGCGACATCATCCGTTTCGCGCCGCCGCTGGTCATTACCGAGGAGCAGCTGCACGAAGCCTGCGACGTGATTGAGCAGACGATTATGGAGTTCTAGCCGCCCTCTTACCGGGCTTTTGAGGCGGGCTTTCCTTCGCGGGGAAGCCCGCTTTTTTATGGGCGGCTTGCTACCGCCTGGCTTTTCCATGAGCACCTCTAGCTGTTGCCTGATTTACAAAAAGCTCGTCTGCAACCTATAAAGGGCTATTTCAGTATGTTTAACTGCTGGTTCAGATCAGGTAATAACGGTTCGGTGATGACACGCTCCGTCTTGCAGTTGAACCCTTGGGCGCAGGGTTTGCGCCGCGCGGCAGCCCCCAGGTCCGCCCCTTTCCTCACTTGTTGCGGGCCGCCTACGGGTATGCCGCCTACCTATCTTTTTCCCGTTTCCGGGTTTCCGGTCGAAAGCTTTCCGGTGCGCCACGCCAGAGGGCTTTGGCAGAAGGATACCCGACGGTTTTGCGCTGCTTTCTTTTTTGTTTCACTCCTTTAAACTCTTGACTGCCATGGCCATTCAGAAGTTTCAGGACTCGTTTTCCGACATGATGCCGTCGTCGAGCTTCAGCACCATGCTCGACCGGTTCTTCAACGATTCGTTGGCGTCGCGCGGGCGGGTGAACAGCTTCTCGCCGCACGTAGATGCTTACGAAACCGAGAAGAGCTACGAGATTGAAGCCGCCCTACCCGGCATCAAGCGCGACAACGTTAAGGTGGATTTCCACCAGGGCCGCCTCACCATTTCGGGGGAGCGGAAGTTTGACAACGAGCGAAACAACCGGAACTACCACGTAGTGGAAAGCTCCTACGGCTCGTTTCAGCGTTCCTTTCAACTGCCCGATACCGTGGACCCCAGCCGCATCGAAGCCTCGTTTGAGGATGGCGTGCTGCGCGTAACGGTGCCCAAAGACGAGCAGAAGACCATGCGTCACCAGATTCAAATCCGCGGCAGCCAGCAACAAGGCAGCAACAGCGGCCAGATGTCGGAGCGCGTGGGCCAGCAGGCCACCGACGTTCCGGTGCAAATGGAAGGCGACGGTAGATCGGGCGCAGGTGGCAGCAACGCTTCGAATACCTAAAAGAGGATTTTAGCAACTGGTGGAACGCTTTGGGACAGTAGCCGGGTTTGGGCACCAAGCCGCCGGTAGTTTTACTTCATTCCCGCTTGTTTTCCGATATGCTAACTCGTTTTGCTTGTGCTTTGGGCCTGCTGGCTCTGTCTTTAACCGGCTGCCAAAGCAGCAAAACCGCTTTTAAAGGTCCGCAAGCTACTGCCGAAGCGGAGACGCTGGTGGTGCTTATGCACGACTCGCAAAGCCCCGAGCCCACGGCCGTTACGGTGTCGGCCAGTGAAGCAGAAGCTACATCAGCCAAGCGGGTTTCGGGGCGTCGGCCCTAGCAACGGCTTTCCAGGATTTATTTGCTCGCCGCGTCGGCCCCTTGGGGGCGGGCGCGGCGAACTGCTTTGCGGCCCGTGCGTAGTAGCGCGAACTGCCGTCCATTCCCTCCGGCAGCTTCATATTCTGTTTTTTTGCCGATGACCGATTGTGTACGCGCGTTCCGGCTGTGCGCTGGTTTCCTGCTGCTGTTTGGGCTGCAACTCACGGGCTGCCGCAGCCAGCAAGCTGCTTTCCGCTTTCACTCCCCCTCACCCGCCGTTGCAGCGGTGGAGGCGCAGCCGGTGGCACCGGTCCCGGCTGATATTCTGCCGGAGCCGATTCCGGTTTCGGCCGCGCGTTTGGGAGCAAGACATTTCGCCGGAAGCCGTTTCCAGCCGCCCCGTTCGAGGGCCTTACCAGCCACCCGACCGCCGCAAGCTTCACACCCAAACACGGTTGTGCCCCGGCTGTTCAAACGGCACCACAATACGGCCCGCCACGTGCAAGCCGCTACCAAGCGCGACACGCTGCACCTGGTAATTGGTGCGCTGCTGATAGCGGGCGGAATAGTGGCCGGGCTGGCAGTGGGTGGCTGGCTGGGGTTGGGTTTAGGCGCAGTAGTGGTGGTTTTTGGGTACTATTTCCTGGTGCTGGGCATTGGCGGACCCGATGCCTGGACGGAAGTATTTCAGGAGTTTTTTAACATGTGAGGTTTTTACTCCTCCTCCACATGCGTAACCAAACGCACCGCTGCCTTGGGCTGCTGATACTGGTTTGCGGCCTAGCCGGGTGCCGCAGCCAACAAGCGGCTTTTGCGTTCCGGCCTATTTACCCGCCGGCTTCTTTTCCCGATTCAGCGGCTACTACGGCTTGGATGGCTTCGGCCGCGGCACCATATCCTGCTCAGATGCCGGGCAGCCCCCGACGCCCGGTGGGTTCCATGGCGGTTGCAGCTACTACTGCCCGGCCCGACACCTCGCGCACCCGACGACGCCCGGCAACGCCCCAGCGGCTGCCCGTAACGGACCCCACCTCTGCACCAGCCGTTCGTGCTGCTCCTCGCCCTTCCCAAACCACTAGCAAGCCCGTTTTTTCGGTGCGCGACGCTTACAAGCTTTTTGTGGCCCTGGCCCTGACTTTGGGGGTTGGCGGTATTCTTTTTATAACGCTACTAGGCGGCTGGCTGGGTATCAGCCTGGGCGTATTGCTGATCTTGGGGGCGCTTTTCCTTGGGTTAATTGGCGGATTCCTGGGTGAGTTCGGCAGCGACGAGCCGTTCATCTTCAGGCAGTTTTTCTTTCCCAAACGAACGCCCAGGCCCTAGCCCACCGCAGTAGCCAGCCGCCGTAACTTTATCTTTGCCCCGGCTGTTTTGCCCGGTCCACCAACGCTCCTCATGGCTATACTCCCCACCCACCGCCCCCGCCGCAACCGCAAGTCCGACGTTATTCGCCAGATGGTGCAGGAAACGCACCTCGCCGCGCACGACTTCATTTACCCGCTTTTCCTCATCGAGGGCCAGAATCAGCTGGTGCCGGTAACGTCCATGCCCGGCATTAACCGCATGTCGGCCGACCGCCTGATCGACGAAATCGGGCAATGCGTGGAGTTGGGCGTGAAGGCCTTTGCCCCTTTCCCCAGCATCAACGACAAGCTGAAGGACCGCCTCGCCACCGAAAGCACCAACCCCAAGGGGCTGTACCTGAAAACGGTGGCCGACATCAAGCGCCAGTTCCCCGACGTGGTGCTGATGACCGACGTGGCCATGGACCCCTACTCTTCCGACGGGCATGACGGTATCGTGGACCCCGAATCGGGCGAGATTTTGAACGACGCTACCCTGGAAATTCTCGGCCAAATGGCTCTGGCCCAGGCCCGCGCCGGCGCCGACATCATCGGGCCAAGTGACATGATGGACGGCCGCGTAGCCTGGATTCGCGACGTGCTCGACCGCAATGCCTTCAGCCACGTGAGCATCATGAGCTACACGGCCAAGTACGCCTCCGCCTTTTACGGCCCCTTCCGCGACGCGCTGGATTCGGCCCCGAAACGCGGCGACAAGAAAAGCTACCAGATGAACCCCGCTAACCGCCGCGAGGCCCTGCGCGAGTTGGCCCTCGACGAGCAGGAAGGCGCCGACATGGTGATGGTGAAGCCCGCCCTAAGCTACCTCGACGTGATTCACGACGTGAAAACCCACACCAACCTGCCCGTAACGGCCTACAACGTATCGGGCGAGTACGCCATGGTGAAAGCCGCCGCCCAAAACGGCTGGCTCGACGGTGAACGAACCATGCTGGAAGTGCTGCTGAGCATTAAGCGCGCCGGCGCCGACGCCATCCTGACGTACTTCGCCAAGGAAGCCGCCGCAGTGCTGCGCCGCGGGTAAGCAGAGGAAAATCATCAGCAAACAGATAGGCACGAGCTAGCCCGAAAACGGCGGTTCGTGCCTATTTTTATTGCCTGATTACAGTATCCCGTCTGGCATTAACTGTTTACCGTCCTCGTGTTAACTCGCTTACTCCTACCCAGCCTCTTTAGCCTGGTGCTGATGTCTAATCCCGCCACGGCGCAAACGGCGCCGGTTTCCTACCCAGCCCTTGACGCCCGCATGCAGTTGGCGCCCGATTCGTCGGCCCGGTCGGTGGGCGGATTGGTACGTTACATCCGCGCCTCGTTTACATCTGACGAGGAGCGGAGCGGGGCGGCCTTTGCCTGGGTGGCCCGCCACATTCGTTATGCGGTTCCCAGCGAGTTTTCGGTGGAGTTTGATGCCGACCCGGCCGAAGTGGTTCAGCGGGCCCTCAGCCAGCGCAGCGGCATGAGTCAGGAGTTTGCGGAACTGTACGCGGCGCTGGCCAATGCCCTTGGGCTGAAGACCCATGTGGTGCACGGCTTCACGCGGCTGGCCAACGGGCGACTTTCGCCCCTACACCACAGTTGGTGCGTAACCCGACTGGGCAGCCAGTGGTACCTCATGGACCCAACCCACGACGCGGCCCAGTTGGGAAAATTCGCCTCGGTACCGCCGCTGGGCACTACCCCCTTCCAGTCGCCGCCGGCCGATTTTGTGCGCACGCGCTTTCCCTTCGACCCGCTTTGGCAGCTATTGGAAGCTCCTTACTCCCTACCCGATTTTGAGAAGCAGAAAGTGCCAGTCACCCCTGCAAGGACCTTTGCCTTTGCCGATTCGTTGGCCGCTTACGAACGCCTGAGTCCGGAAGGGCAGCTGCGGGCCACACGCCGCCGGGTGCAGCAGCAGAGGATGCACCACCGCCTGCCGGAGCTTTACCTGTCGGCCACGGAGCGGCTCGAATACAACTACGTGGCCGAAAGCCACAACCGGATGTTGGATAGCTACAACCGCGCCCAGCAGCGGACCGACCGGGCCGTTACGCAGCTGAACGCTTTCTTCGACTACTATAACCACCAATTTCAGCCCCGCAAAACCGATGCGCAGCTGCAGCAACTGTTGCCACCCATTGCGGCTGACTTGCAGCAGGCCCGCGCGATACTAACCACCGTGCAGTTTACCGACGAGGCACGGCAGGCCACGGTGCGGCAGTTAGCGGAATCGGTCAGCAGTGGGGAAGCGCGCTTGCGCAAAAGCCAGGCGTTTTTGAAACGGTACCTAGCTACGCCCATGGCCCAACGGCCGGTGCTGTTTACCACCCGCAGCGGCCCAAACGAGATGACGCGTTAAGGGTACTGCAGACTACGTTCTTGCCGGGAACGACAAGCCAGTAGTTTGGTATTACCGCGTCGGCGGGCTGATTGCTTTTTCAAACGGCCAGCGCCCCCGTTGCCGGTTCCAGAGCAGAAAAACCACCACGCCCACGGCAATCATGGCCAGGCCCGAAAGCATGAAGCTGAGGCCGGTGCTCCACAAAATCCAGAGCCAAATGGCCACCGCCAGCACCACCGGCAGCGGGTAGAGCGGCATTTTGAACGGCAGGTGTGCCGTGCCGTTTCGGCGGCGTAACAGCACCAGCCCCACGGCCTGCCCCACAAACTGCACCAGAATGCGCATGGCCAGAATGGCACTGATGACCTCGCTGAGCTTAAAGAGCAAGCTAAAAACGAAGCCCGCGCCGCCCAGCACCAGCAACGACACGTAGGGAAAGTGCTTGGTGGGGTGCAGTTTGGCAAAGGCGGGCAGAAACTCGCCGTCGGCCGCAGCGGCGTACGGAATGCGCGAGTAGCCCAGCAGCACCGCAAACAGCGAAGCAAACGCCACCCACAGCACCAAACCAGTAGCTAGTTGCGCCGCCCGGGGGCCAAACAAGTGCTCCACAAAGGTGCTCACGATAAACTCCGACCGGCTGGCTACCTCCCAGGGCAACACCCGCGCCACGCCAATGTTCAGCAGCAGGTACAGCGCCGCAATGCCCAGAATGCTCAGAAAAATGGCCTGCGGAATGACCTTCTCGGGCTTCCGGATTTCGGCGCCCAGGTGGCACACGTTGTAGTAACCCAGGTAGCTGTACACGGTTTTTACCGTGGCCTGACCCAGCGCCGCCGGCAGCAGCAGGCCGGCCCAGTTGGGCGCCGCACCCGCCGCGGGCAGTAGCGGCACCGGCAGGTTGCCGAACCAGAACCCGCAGCCGATGAGCCCCAGCAGCAGCACCAGCACACCCACCCACAGCGTAACGCCCAGCCGCCCCACGCTGCCGATGCGCCGGTACAGCAACACCACCAGCAGTACCACCACCGTGCCGCTCACCAGCTTGGGCTGCCACCACGCCTCCAGCGGCACCAGGTAGCTAAAGTATTGCGCAAACCCAATGGCGCCCGAAGCCAGCACCAGCGGCGCCTGCACCAAGGTTTGCCACACGTACAGAAACGACAGCAGTCGGCCCCATTTATGCTCGCCGTAGGCCAGCCGAAGAAACCGGTACGAGCCGCCGGCTTCGGGGTGCGCGGCGCCCAGCTCGGCCCATATCAGCCCGTCGATAACCGAGAGTACCGCGCCTGCAATCCAGGCCCACAGGAAGTATGGCCCCAGGAACTGCATGACCAGCGGCAGCACCACGAAGGGACCGATACCCACCATGTCAATCATGTTGAGGGCCACCGCCGACACCGGCCCCAGGTCCCTTTTTAACCCCATTAGACCACTGTCAGAACGCGTAAGAAAAGGTTAGCGGCCTCGATTTACCCCCGAAAGGAGCGGCATCTTGTTCCATCTTGTTCCACGGCGCGGGCTGGAACATGTTTTTACCCGAAGGCTTTGGCCGCCGCCTCGTCCAGTTCGTCGTAGCCCATGCTTTGCATGTAGCGGCGCGTGACCGACTCGGCCGAGTGGTTGAGCAGCCCCGAAATTTCGCGGGTGCTGACCTTGGCCGCCACGAGCCGGTCCACGAACAAGTGCCGGGCCGCGTGGGAGGTGAACGGCGGCACGCCCGCCAGCCGGCAGAGCCACTTCAAGCCCCCGTTCAGGTACTGGATTTGCAGCCGCAGCGCGTAGGCCCGCTGTTGCTGCTGGGCCAGGGTCGGGAACTCGGCGGCGTAGGCCCGCTCGTGGTCGAGGAAGGGGAACACGAAGGCCAGCGGGTTGCCCGTCGGCGGGTAGTGGGCCAGAATGGCGTCGATGGCCGGCGTGCGCCGGGCCGACTTGATCTTGCCCGTTTTCAGCTCCCGAAACACCAGCCGGTCCGCGCGCACGTCCCGCTCGCGCAAGAGCAGCACGTCGCCGGCCCGCACGCCGCGTATGTAGTGCTGGAACAGCCACGCCCGGCGCCGGTCTTCGAGGCGCTGGCGGAAGCGCGGCAGCACGCCCGAGAGGTCGAGGTCGATGAGGCGCTGCAACTGGTCGAGCGAGGGCCGGGTGACCGGCTTTTTGTTGGCCACCTTGGGCAAGTCGAGGTCGCGGAACGGGTTTTTCGCGTAGTCGAGCAGCCCGCGCTTGACGGCCTTCGCCGCGATGGTCGAGAGCTTGGTGATTCGGTCGCGGGCCGTGCCGGGGTAGACCGGCTTGTGCAGCAGCCAGTCGTGGAACTCGAAGATGCTGTCCTCCGTGAGTTGGGCGAAGGGCCACGGCCGCCCGGCCCGCCACGCCACGAGGTCGCGCACGGCGTCGCGGTAAAACAGAACGGTGTTGGGGTTGTCGCGCAGGCTGCGCTCGGCCACGTACGCCTGGGCGTAGGCCACAAAATCGGTGTCGGGCGGGGCGGCCTCGGCCGGCGCCTGCGCGGCGGCGTGGTCCTGTTCGGCAATCCGGTCTTGCAAGCCCTCGGCCAGCAGGTGCGGGTGCTGCCGGGCCAGCTCGGCGGCGCGGCGGTACACGCCGTCGAGGAAGTCGTTCAGGGTTTCGTAGTCGCGGTTGGCCGATTTGATCCAGTCGGCCTTGTGGGGCTGGGCCTTGGCGTTCCACTCTTTCTCGCGCACGCGCACGCCCGTGTCCCAAAAGCGCACGCCCTGGCGCGTGATGCGCAGCCGCACCTGCCGGGTGCCGTCCTGCCGCTCGCGGTGGTGGAGCACGTACTTGAAGGAGGCTTTGGCCACGGCTAGTCGAAGCGGAGGGTGTAGACGGCCAGCGCCCCCGCCACGGCGCGCGACCAGCGGGCGGCGGGCACGGGCTGGGCCAGCAGGCGGGCGCCGGCCGGGTCGTCCACGGCCAGCACGTAGGAGACTTCGCGCACGGCGTTTTCGCGCAGCAGGTAGCGCACGACGTAGGCCGTGTCGGCGGGGGCGTAGCAGACCTCGATGCCGCCTGCTGGTAGGGCGTAGCGGTCGAGGCGCACCCAGCCCGGCCGGGCAAGCACGCGCTGCTGCACCTGCGGCTCCGTGCAGCCCCGGCAGTACGGGTTGGGGGCTTGGGCCGCAGCGAGGGCCAGCCACCACGCGAATAGCAACACCATATAGTATAGGAGTTAGTGCAGGTCAATCGGCGCGTCCACCACGCGGCGCACGCGCCAGAGCATCCGCAAGTCGTCGCCGAGCACGGTTTCGCTGCCGCCGTCGGGGTTGTCGGATTCGAGCAGCAGCGTTTTCGTCTCGCGCAGCGTGTTGCGGCGCACGCGCTTGATGACGAAGTGGGCGCGGTAGAGCACGGCCAAAATGCCGGGGCGGGCGTAGAGCCAGTCGGCTTGGTTGATGGGTTCGATCAGGACTTTCCAGCCCGTGCGAAGCGTCGGCTCCATCGAGTCGCCGTTGACCTCCACCACCAAGGCGTGCTCGGGGATGGTTTCGCCGTTGAATAAGACCACGGGAAATTCGGGAAGTTCTTCGTGCCGTTGGTCGTCGAAGGTTTCGGCAAAGGTGGCCCGCGCCCGCACGGGCACGAACTTGCGGTAGGCCACGTCGAAGTCGCGCACGACGAAGGCGTTGCTGTCCACGGGTACGTGGGGCGGCGGCGCGTCGATGCCGAGCAAGTAATCGGCCGTCGTGTGGAGGGCGGCGGCGATCAGGTGCAGGTTGTGGGTGGTCGTGCCGTTTTTGCCGGCTTCGAGCATGGAGAGGCCCGCCCGCTTGAGGCCGTTGGCCCCGAAGTAGGGGTGCGCCTCGGTGGCGGCCCGGCGCAGCGCCTCCATGCGGGTTACCACGTCCTCGCCCGTCAGGCCCAATTCCTTGCGTCGTTGGCGAATGCGCTGACCCATTTTCAGAAATTTTTCAGTGTTTGGTGTCACTTGGCGGGGAAAAACACGAGTTCGGTAAATTTTTCTGACATATTTCTTGTCGTTCTGAAAAGTTCTGACGTATATTTGTTCAGAAGGTCAGCACAACCCCGGCCGCGTGCTGAAAAGCTCCGACCAGCCACTGACCCACGAAATAAACCAAACCTTGCTATGACACCACAGGAAATTTTAAGAACGCTTGAGTTCGGCGACATCAAGCAAATCGCAACCCTCGCCGACGTGTCCCGGCCCACGGTTTCGCGGTTTTTCAACGGCAAAAAAATCGGCGCGTCCTACGCGGTCAAAGTCTCAATGGCCACCGCGACGTTCCTCAAGATGCGCCGCCAGTACCAAGAGCAAGCCGACAAATCCCTGCAAAGCCTGTCAGAAACACTGACCAAAGCCTAACTCGCCTACTGACTTTTTTCTGAACTTTACCGTTTACGCTGCATGGCCTCCGAACCGCAAATCCCATTCTTTCCGGCCCCCAAGCAAGAGGCCATCATCGTACGCGGCGCCCTCAAGGGCGAGCGGGTCACCATCGAAGCGCCGGAGCGCGGCTACGACGGCGAGTTTTGGTGGTGCGAGCGGCCGGTGATGCGCAAAAACACCAAGGGCGAGCTGGTCGCCACCGACAAGACCCGCCCGGTGCTGCTCGCGGCCGGCCAACTCGCGCCCGCCCCGGCCAAAGCCGAGGCCGCCTAGCATCCTCTCCCTTCACGAACAACAGTCATGAACGATAACCTGAACCTGGATACCATGCAGGCGCTGGCAGAAGCTGCTACGCCGGGGCCGTGGGCTTGTGTATCCCCTCGCTTTAGAGAAGCAATTAACACGGCTGATGACTCGCTGCATATAGCATTGGCAAACATCGGCCCCGGTATTCCACACGTTGCCAATGCCGATTTCATTGCCGCTGCTAATCCAGCTTGGGTACAGGCTGCCATTGCCCACATCAAAACCTTAGAAGCCCAAATCGGCCGGCCCGCTCCCTCTATAGGAGGGGGAGGCGCAACAGCTAGGGAGTTGTTCATTTCGATTGCAGAAGCCAATGGACTTTCTGTTTCCAGTCTGCTTAATCGCCACCCCGAAGACTGCTCTCGTTTCCTCGCTGGTCTTGAATTGCCGGCCACCCCAGTAGTAGGGGACACGCAGCCCGGCGCTCCCTCTATAGGAGGGGGAGGCGCCAAAATTGAGTTGGCAAAGGTGGTGGATGAGGTGATTATAAAGCTCAAACAAGCCAGTTGGCACTTCGATAGCGAAGATTGGGGTGATGTGTACAGCTTGGAATACGCCGCCATCACATCCGCTTACAATCTGGGTCTTCGTGCGGCCACCCCAGTAGTAGGGGACACGCAGCAGTGGGTGAAGATCGGAGAAGGTTTGCCAGACAAAGAGCAAGCCTGCCTAGTGTGCCGACGCTTTGAGGCCGGTGCGGTCATTTTCATTGCTGACTTCTCTCCCGCTGGATGGGATGATGACATAGAGCAAAACGAGTGGATTTCAGCCCGATTCATAGTGGATTCTGAGGATGGATTACCCGAAGGAATAACACACTGGATGCCGCTACCAAAAGCGCCCGCCCCGGTATCCACCCCCACCACTTCCCCCGCCTAGCCATGTACGACTTCCCTTCCCGCGAAGAACACAACGAACTCAAACAGCAGCTCGCCGAGTTCAAAACCACCATCGACGAACTGGTGGCCCTGCTGGATGAATACGTGCCGACCAAAACGGCCATGAAAATCACCGGCATCAGCCGCGACGGGCTGGAAGCCGAGCGCAAGCGCCCCAATACACTGCTTAGATTCAAGAAGGAAGGCCGCACGCCGCTCTACTCCCGCCGTTCCCTGAGCCTCTACAACCAGAGCAAACACCTGCTCCCCTACGTGACCACCCAGCGCATGAAGCTGGCCTCGTAGCCGCCGCGTACCCGCTTACCCGCTTGCCACTGTCCAACCTCTACCCTCAGCCCTGCTCCACCGCATGAGCTACCCCGAGGCGGCCACCGCCTTCTGCCGCAACGCCCACGCCCTCCGGTCTTTGTTTCCGGCCCTCGTGTTCCTCACCCTGCAACCCATCATCGAGAACGGCCTGTACTCGGTGCGCTTCCGCCTCGAAGGCCAAGCCTGCGCCCGCCAAACCGAGGCCCACGCCCACGCCCCGCAAGCCCTGCGCTTCGCCGAACTGGCCGTCTACAACGCCTGTACCGCCCTTCAACCCCAACCCACGCCATGACCGCCAACCAGCAACTCTACGACTACGACGCGGCCGGTTACCGGCTGGCCGGGGCCGAGCAAATGTTCATACACCTGTTCTGCTCGGGCGTCGCCCCGCTTTCCGACCAGCAACGCGCCAACGCCCTGGTCCTGATTAATGAGCTGCACGAAAAGCAGCGGGCCGCGTGGAAGGCGCTGGCGCCGGTTACCCGTCCTGCCCAAGCCGCCTAGCCATGTACGACGAAGAACTGTACTTCCTCGCCGCCAAGGAAGCCGCCCGCTACAAGTGGGTTCACGACCCGGTGGTAACGCTCCACCGCAGCGCGAAGGGCGCCGTCTACCTCATCACCGACAGCCACAACATCCACAGCGCCGAAGGCCACACCGCGCAAGCCGCGCTCGACGCCTGGACGGCCGTGCTGGCAAAGGACGCCGTGCGCAAACCACAGGACGAGCCTGCCTTCTGATGCGAAACCGCCACAAAGTACCGCGCATGGGATGCTGCTGCCGCCTGCGCGACTTGCTACCCTTAGTTCTCCAACAGTTGAAACGAAAAGCGCCATGAACACCACCTTTGAAGACGTTGAAGCTTTTCGCTTTCAACTAGGCGGGTCGGAGTTTATCAACCTAACACTCCAAATGGTAGGCGCTGACTTGAAAGGCTTTCAATTAGAGCCAGGCGCCGAAAGCTCCCTGTTGGCGACAGTACATGACCTATGCCAGAAGCGCGGACACGCATACCCCAACAACGGAGCGTGGGCTACCGAAAATGATTGGCTGATTGTCTATGATTTACCCAGCGCAATAAAGCCATGAAGCCCCACCCCGCCTGCGCCAAGTGCGGCCGTCGGTTCCACCGCTACGACTTTCTCCTTCTCTGTTTCTACTGCTCCTGACATGAAACGCTCCACCGTTCTTAAAGTCCTCAGCCTGCCGCTCGTCCTCGTTGCCTTTCTGATTGTCGGCGAGCGGGACGTGCAGCACCTGCTGAGCCAACTCGCCTACATCGCCCGCCGCTGGCCCCTGCTGGCCGTGCTGCTGCTCACCGCCTGCGCCAGCACCCAGCGCGCCTTCACCAACCACGAAAAGGACTCCCCACGCATCACCACTACGAAGTAACCATGCCGGATGAATTTCAATTCCGCATCGACAATACGGTGTTGTGGACCATGAAGGACGGAGGAAAGATTGCGGTGAAGGATATGGGCGACCGGCATCTGGTCAATACCATCTTAATGCTGGAACGAGCCGCCGAGGCTGAGCATAACCGCGACTTTGCCTTGAATTTCATGGGGTACTCCCCCAGCGGTGACGGTGCGTGTGATGCATTTGACGCGGCCATGAATGAATTTCTCGAAGACGGCCCGCAGTTCCCCGAAATATATTGGACCATGCGCAAGGAGTGTCACAACCGTGGCCTGCGCGACCTCTCAACCGAACAACTCAACAATCTAGCGTAACCATGCTGCAACTCCGCAAAGCCTCCCGCAAACAAGCCCGCCTCCGCATCGGCGTATCCGCCGCGTCCGGCTTCGGCAAAACCTACGGCGCCCTCCTGATTGCTTACGGCATCACGGGCGACTGGGCCAAAATTGCCGTCATCGACTCGGAAAGCGGCAGCGCCGAATTGTATTCCGACCTCGGCGAGTTCAACGCCCTGCAACTGGCCGCGCCCTTTACGCCCGAACGCTACGTCGAGGCCATCCGCGCCTGCGAGCAGGCCGGCATGGAAGTAATTGTCATCGACTCCATTTCCCACGAATGGGAAGGGTCGGGCGGCTGCTTGGAAATATCCGACGAGCTGGCCAAGCAGAAATACCGGGGCAATTCCTTCCAAGCGTGGAGCGAGGTGTCGCCCCGCCACCAAGCGTTTGTCGATGCCATCCTGCGCAGCTCGGCGCACGTTATCACCACCCAGCGCCGCAAACAAGCCTACGAACTCGGCACCAACGACCGGGGCAAAACGACGGTGACCAAAGCCGGTACGAAAGAAATTGCCCGCGACGGCTTCGAGTACGAACTGACGGTGAACCTGGAAATCACCAACGAACACCACTTGGCCAAGGCCAGCAAAGACCGCACGCGCCTGTTCATGGGCCAGCCGGAGTTTGTTATCGGCGTGGAAACGGGCCAGAAATTGAAGGCGTGGGCGGACACGGGCATCGACCCGCTGGCCGAAGCCGTGAAGGCAATGGAGGCCGCATCCGATATGGACACACTAAAATCCATCTGGAAAGCCAACCAGCAGTTTGCCACGGCCCCCTCGTTCGTGCAGGCCAAGGACAACGCCAAGGCCCGCCTCGAAGCCGTTGCCGCGTAATGATACCAGTAGTCGAAGAACCTGCGGAGGACTTTCTTGACCTTAGGGTTTATGAGCGTTGTTTCTTTTGTAAAAAGACAACAACAACATGGCACGTCCGAACCAATCAGCCGGTGTGCCGCGCTTGCGCCAAGCAGCACAAGGTATCCGAAGTACCGCCCTGTGTACCCGGTTATAAACCCAAGAAAGTAAAATGATTTACGCGCCCATCGCGTACAAGTGCCCTCGCTGCAACGGCGAGGGCTACTACGCCACCGACCTCGACACGACCAACAGTTGCCAGCCCTGCGGCAGCACCGGCCTCAAGAAGCGGCTGGCTCCCTTCCTCGACGTGCTGGCCCTGTGCAACCTCCCGGCCCACGAGCGGCCCCAACGCCTGCGGGAACTCGAAGCCGAGTGGGACGCCCGCCAGCCCGACTACGACGTGTGGCTCCACACCATGCAGGATCACTACCCGCTGCGTTCCACCACCTCCCACGACCACGTAAAACCCCAAGCCGCATAGGCGCTCCGACAATGGATAAACAATTTACCATCACAAAAAGCACTGTGGAGTGCTACAAGCTGCGCGCCGAAGGAGGCTATTGGGCAGACGTAACAATTGATGCCAATGGCAACACCGGCCGTATACAGATAGCGTCCGACTACGGCAGTTGGCAGAACTACTGGGGCGCTTGCGGTTGCGACTTCAAGACCTTCCTGGCCTCTATCAGCTACGACTACGCCGCCTCGAAATTTGGTGTAAAAGAGTGGCTTGACGTGGATTCCACCAGACGTTTCTACAAGGAATTAGTGGTGAGTTACCGCCGCGACGAAACCTTAACCGCCGACAAAGCCCGCGACATTTTCGATGAGATAGAAGAACTAGATGGGACAGGGCGAGACGAGTTTGAACGCCGGCTGGCTAGTACAGACCACTTGGAGTCGTTTCTGTACAAAGTGTGTGGAGTGCCGGAAATGTTGTACGAACCCGATCCTCGCTTTAAACGCTTTTGGAAAGAGGCTTGGCCAGCATTACTAGCCGAATTTAAACACGAGCGCCAACCTGTAGAAGCCTAACACCATGAACCACCAACCCATCCAAGACCTGCTCGACAACACCAGCGCCCGCAACAAGAGCCAGGTGCAGCAAGCCTACGAGCGCGGCTACCTGCGGGCCGTGGAAGTACTGAGCAAGCCGAGCGTGGCGGCTCCCCGCTCGCCCGCCGAGCTGCCCGCCGTGGCCAAAGCCCTGTGCTACCACGTCGTCATGCAGGGCGTGCTGCTCACCAACCTGCCCACGTTCGTCTACGACTTCAAGCAGGAAATCAAAATGCGCCTCAAGCAGATTTTGGAGCGCACCCACGCCGACCGGCAGTTCCTGCTCGACCTGCTGGTTAAGCACGCCGGCATCCAGAGCACGGACAGCCGCGACGCCAAGCAGGCGTGGGCCGACTTCTTCGACGGCATGGACACGCTCGGCTGGGAAGCCTTCGACGCGCTGCTCAGCAGCCCCGACCCCATGAAAGCCGTGCAACTGCTGCGCCTCGCCGAAGCCGAGGGCTACCGCATCGAAACCGACACCCAAGCCAACCAAGCCGCGTAACCATGAGCAACCGCATCGTTCACATCGACTGCAACGTAAAAATCAAGCTCCTGCACCCCAAGGCCGTGCTGCCGAGCAAGGCCAACCACGCCGACGCCTGCTTTGACGTGGTGGCCGTCAGCCGCGAAGTAAAAGACGGCTACATCGAATATGGCTTGGGGTTTGCCACCGAAATACCCGTGGGCTGGGAAGCCAAATTCTACCCGCGCAGTTCCATCAGCAAGTACGACCTGGCACTGGCCAACTCGGTGGCAACAATTGACGCCGACTACCGAGGCGAATGGAAGGCTCGCTACCGCCCCACCAACCGGGTGTTTATTACCCCTGGCTCCATCAACACCGACCGGCCCTTGCACGCAGCTTACGTCGGCGCCCCGGTCATTTACGAGGTAGGTGACAAGGTGGGCCAAATCAGCTTCCAGCGCGTGCCCGAGGTAACATTTGAACAGGTGGAATCACTGCCCGAAACCGCCCGTGGAGCCGGTGGGTTTGGCTCTACCGGGAAGTAATTCCACGCGTACAAAATATTTGTGCGCAGGGGTGCGATAAGTGTCAATAACTTTCGTACCTTGCTCGTAGAAAGACGGTGTAACAGCCGTCTTTCCTTTCGCCTTAACCTGTCTAAACCATGACTCAAGCCCCGCCATTGAAGATTGACCGCTTCAAGTGCTTTACGCCCCAGGCGTACGCCGAGAAGGAGAAAATGAACCTGCGCACGGTATACCGCCGCATCGAGCAAAAGCAAGTGCCGACCGTGGAAATCAGCGGCGTTGTTTTTATCTACATCGGCTAATTACACGGCTCCAAACTTGTCAAAACATCGCCATGCGCTTCCTCGAACGAAACCTCGAAGACATACTCTACAAGGAGCTTGAACACTGCCGTGACCGTGGCTTTGACATTGAGCCGATGGAGAACAAGGTGTGCCGCCAGTTAAATTTAGCGCCGTTTGGCATTGCCGACTTGGTTCATTTCGGCTACCAGCCCGATCAAGAACGCATTCATGTCCGAATCATAGAATGCAAAAAGGATGTGGTAAACACCGCTACCTATTTACAGGCTTCACGCTATCAGACGGCAATTTCTCGGGTGCTCGATTGCTGCACCTTCAACCCTATTTTTGAGAAAGTATTAGTAGGCCAGAAGGTAGACCCTAAAAACGATTTCTGGTATTTAGTAGACGCGGACATGGATGCCCGCATTTACACCTACGATTACCGCCACGACGGAATCGTCTTTAAACGCCACCGCCCCCACGACGCAATAGGCAAATCTGCTCAGCACATTCACCGCTCGACTGTCGGAGACATATTTGCTTGGGCTGCACAATACGAGGAAGAAAACGAGTAATAAGCCACCACAATGTCTGCTGCTGAAGCCATCGTACGCCCCATCACCACCGACGAACCCAGCGTTGCTTACCAGCGCAAAGGCGAGCCTATACGCAACGCTATAAATCAGTTGAAGGGCCTAGCGCCAGCGGCCAAAGCCATCCTGATCGAAGCCTGCTGGCTGTACGAAAACGGAGGCAAGCAAGAGTGCCACGCCAGCAACGAGCACTTCGCCAGCGTCGCCAACTGCCACGCTAATTCGGCCTCGCGTCACTTGGTCGCCCTGGATAAAATAGGGGTACTCAAAACAGCCTTCCCGAAGGGCGATTTTCGCTTTCGCACCCTCACGCCCAGCCCCGAATTGCGCCGGGCCTACACCACCGGCAACACCGAGGCTCTAAACACCCTGTTGAAAGGCTCTAAACACCCTGTTGAAAGCCCTCTCAACATAGTGAGTAAAGCCCTCTCAACACAGTGTTTACCTACTACAGTTATTACTACAGAACAGAAGACAGAAGAAACCCTACTACTCCCTAACAGCGAGGCGGAATTGCGCGAACAACTCAACGCTGCTACCGCAGCTCTCGCGGCGGCGAAGGCTGAGATTGAGGAATTGGTCATCAAGGCGGAAATTGAGCGCAACACGACGCGGGACGTTGCCCGCCAGCTTACCCAAGAAACCGAAGCCCGAATGAAGGCCGAGGACGAGCTGGTGGCAGCCAAGAAAAAGGCCAACGATTGGGCCGCAAAGAAAAATGAAGAAGTCCAAGCCCTAAAAGACCAACTCAAAAAGAAATCCGAGTGGGTGGCGAAAATGTGCTTGATGGCCGATTCGCCCCTGGCCGACTTTTCAGTGTTTGAGCAGCAGTTTCTGGCTCTGAAAGACACCCGATTTGCGCGGGCCGACCTCCAACACTACCACGAGGCGCTGTTGAGTTGGAGCAAATCCAAGGGCGAAAAGCGCATTGATTGGGTGGAAGCCGTGCGCGGGTCCATGCGCCGCGACTTGGACAAAGGCCAACTCGTAATCCACACCGCGAAGGGAACCGTAGTGCAGAATGCCGCCGTGGCCGCCACCGGCTCCAATTACTCGCCCGACAAAATCGCCGCCCAGCAAACCAAAGTTTACCGTTAAGCCATGAGCGCCACCGAGAACTTTCAACAGGAACTCCACCACGCGCTGCAACCGCTGCTGGAACGCGCCAAGCGCCGCCTCGCCCGCATCCGCCACTTGCAAGCCGAGCCGGCCACGGAAGAAACGGCCAAAGCCATTGCCCGTGAAGCCGAGGAAATTCAGCTTATCCGCGACGCGACCCAGCAAATCGGCACCCTGTTCGGCCAGCTCAGCGAGTTTATCGACATTCGCCAAGCGCCGACCCGCGCCCTGCTCCAAGCCCAAAGCGAAGCACACCGCAACCTCAACGCCTTCACGCCGCTTATCCAGGTGCTCGACTTCGAGCAGCCGCTGCCCGCCGCTGTTGCCCGCCGCCTGAACCGCCTTGCGCCGATCTTGGCTCGCTACCCCAACGGCTGCCAAACGCCGCCGCCCGGTTGGGACAACACCCTGCTTGCCCGACACGCCCGCACCCTCGCCTAATTCATTCCGCCAACCATGTTTGACCAAGACCTCGCCGCCCTCGATGCCGTTCTCGGCGATATCAAACCCGCCAAGTCGTCGGCCCCGCCCAACGCGCCCAAGGTGGAGCAGGCGGTGCTGACCGCTCTGTGCGAATCGCCCGACGCCCTGCGCACGGCCCTTTCGATATTCCGCACCAGCGCCGTATTCTACCAGCCGCTGCACATGGCGATGTTCGAGGCCGCGTTCGAGTTGAACCGCACAGGCCAAGCCGTCGATGTGGTTTCCATTACCGAGCAGATGCGCTCGGCTGGTTCGCTTTCCCTAGTCGGCGGCGAGGAAGCCGTGGTGAAGTCAGCTACCGCCACGGGCAAGCCTGCCAGCATCGAAACCCACTGCCGCAAGCTGCTCGAATACTACACGCTGCGCCAGGTGCAGGCCGTGGCCCAACAGATCATCCGCGACGTGATGGACCGCACGCAGTCGCCGTTGGAGCTGCTGGCCAAGGCTCAAACCACCCTCGGGGCGTGTACCGATACGCTGACCACCAAAGACGCCAAAGGCGCCGACGAACTGTTCGACCCGGCGTTTGAGCGCATCAAACTCGCAATGGAAGCCAAGGGTTTGGTCGGCGTGCCCTCGGGCATCCTTTCGCTCGACCGCCTGACGGGTGGCTGGCGCGGCGGCAACCTTATCATCATCGCGGCCCGCCCCGGCATGGGCAAAACCAGTTTGGCGCTCAATTTTGCCCGCAACGCCGCCGTGGATTTCGACGAGCCGGGCATCTTCTTCACCCTGGAAATGAGCGACGAGGAATTGGAAATCAAAATGATTGCCACCGAAACCGGCTGCACGTCTTCGCAACTCGGCAAGGGCCACCTGCCCGACGGCCGCACGCTCGACCAGCTCAGGACCGACTCCCGCAAGCTGCGCACCAGCAAACTACTGTTTGACGACACGGCTTCGCTGACCGTGGCCCAACTCCGCGCCAAGGTGGCCCGCCGCGTGGCCGAAGGCCGCTGCAAGTGGGTGATTGTCGATTACCTGCAACTGATGACCGGCACCAGCGGCAAAGGCGGCAACCGCGAGCAGGAAATCAGCGCCATTTCGCGCGGCCTCAAGCTCTGCGCCAAAGAAAACAACATTCCCGTCATTGCCCTCTCCCAGCTTTCCCGTGCCGTGGAGGCCCGCGCCGATAAGCGGCCCCAACTCTCCGACCTGCGCGAATCGGGTGCGATTGAACAGGACGCCGACGTGGTGCTTTTCCCCTTCCGCGCTGAATACTACGGCATCACCGAGGACGACATGGGCAACCCCACAGCCGGCCGCGCCGAGTTAATTGTCGCCAAACACCGCAACGGGCCGGTCGATACGGTAACGGTTAACTGCGACATTGCCACGGGTAAGTTCTTCGACGACCAGCCCGATTGGAGCCAGTTCGCCGACGTATCGGAAAAGAAAGCCACCGACCTGCCGCCCTCCACCTTTGAGGATTCGCCAGCCCCGCCCGCGCCCCAATCCTTCCGCCAGCTCAGCCTCGACGAAGCCAATTCCGAGCCGCCGTTTTAGCCGTTCAAAAATTGTGTGCGGCAGCGAAAATATTTACACACAAATATTTGGTATACCGTACATAATTATCGTACTTTGATTCATCAACAACGCCACACAACCCAACCAACACCATGAAAGGTTCTCACCTATCCGGCATGATGCGCATGGCGCTGTCAATGGCTGTTCTGGCACAAGCCGGCTCAGGCCATGTGCAAGGCTCGTCCGCCCTTGAATTGCAGCGCGGACCTCTCGATCAGATGGATTGGGAAAAGCGGCGTGTATTCGAGCGTCAACGCGTGGATGCTGCCAAAGCCAAAAGGGAAAGGAAGCAGGCAAAACGCAGCCGGTAATGGCAGTTTTAGACGCACCTTCTAGATACCCAACCACGCGGCCGCAGCGAAAAAAGCCCTTGGCTGAAAGATTTTGGGCCAAGGTTGAGAAAACGCCTACCTGTTGGAACTGGACCGCCTCAACCCGCCGTGATGGTTACGGATGGTTTAATGTAAACAACGGCGCTCAGCTTGCTCATCGCGTGTCTTACGAGTTGTGCAAAGGGCCAATAGAAGACGGATTGCACGTCTTGCACAGTTGCGACAACCCTGCCTGTGTTAACCCTAATCACTTGTCGTTAGGGACGCATCAGGATAACATGGATGAGAAGGTGGCCCGTGGTCGCTCAACCGCAGGAAGGCACATTAAACCATTCTGCAAAAGGAATCACGAGTTTACGGGCGCTAACCTGTACATGTACCGAGGAAACCGCTATTGCCGCGCGTGCCGCGCTGAAAGAAGAAACAAAACCAACAAACCACAAATACCCAACCATGAGTAACTACACCGCCACAGGTCGCCTGCATGAGATGTACGACACGCAGCAGGTATCCGAAAAATTCTCAAAACGCGAATTTGTGATTGAGATTAAAGAGGGCCAGTACCCCGAGCACATCAAGTTTCAGCTCGTTCAGGACAAAACGGCGCTAATCGATGGGTTCCGCATTGGTGACGAAATCACAGTCAATTTTAATTTAAGAGGGAGGGGTTTTGTGAAGAACAACGACACGCTCTACTTCACCAACCTCGAAGCCTGGAAGATCGAAGGCAACAAAACCGGCCAGCGTGCCGGTGGCGCCGCACCGCAGAAGGCCGCGCCCATCAAGTCAGACGACGACAACGACTTGCCGTTTTAATCCGCTGACGCACAAACGCTTACAAGGGGCTGGCTTCCGCCGGCCCCACTTTTTACCCCGCCCCATGTACCTGCGCAAGTTTTTCACGCCCAGCAAGCCCCACCTGTTTCCGTCCCACACCCTGCGCAAGCTCAACGACCGTTTGGTTGATGCCGCTGGAAAGCCCGGCGTGCCGAAGGAAAACCGCGAGGCGCACGCCGCCAGCAGCCAGTTGCTGATTACCGTTCTCGAATCCCGCACCCTCCAAAACACCCACTTCTAACCCAACCGACATGAGAACCCCTGCCGAGTACGCCGCCCATTGCATTGCCGCATTCGCCGCCCTGCCCGAGCACGGGGCCATTCTGTCCCGCGACGAAGAAGTGTACGCCCTCTCCAAGTTCGTTGCCGAAACCGTGCTCCAGGACGCCGAGAGGTACAAGACCAACCTCGCAATGGCGCTGATTCGCTCCGAACAGCAGTTGCACCCCACCCACACCACCATCACCGGAACGCCTGTTTAAGATGCTCAAGTCCGTGTGCCGTTGCCCGCATCCCTTGCCTGCCGACGCGGCCGGCCGGTGTGGCTACTGCGGCCGACCCGCCAAACCCTCACCCAAAAAGAAGTAGCCGTGAAAAAGATTCTTCTCGAACCTGTGTTGCCTGCTAACACGATTGCCTTTCCACAGGTCAATAAATTCCACGGCATTTTCGCCAAGAAAGACGGCAAGCTGATTGGCATGTTGTTGCCCCACGAAGACGGCGGCTATGTTGTACAACTGAGCCTATCGAGCCGCGTGGTGGCCCACCACAACACCATGAGTTTAAAGGACTCCATGCACTACTTCGAGGCGCGTGGCTACGAGTTCTTTCAAGAGGTGTAATGAGCGCCAAAAACGACAAAACCGAACGCTACACCGCCGAGCAAATGCGCGGCGCGGGCAAGGGCAAGCGCAACCGCTGGATCATGCCGGCCGGGCTGCCCGCACCGGAGCCGCTGGTGCCGTTGGTCGATGCGCCGCCAATTGTCGACGAGCAAATGGATAAGGCTCGGGCAATGGATAAGAAACGCAAGAACAAGGTGTCTAGCGAGGAAATCCTAAGCCTGTATCGCACTCCCATGACGCTCGATCAAGTGGCCGCTAAAACAGGGCTAAACCGCACTTCTGTCCACGAGCGGTTGCAGAAGATGGGTGCTAGTCGCAGCATGAATATCCTAACGGATATAGAAAAGGCGCTGATTGAGTCTGTTTACCGCGAAAGATTTGTTAGCGGCGACGGAAAGTTAGAGTCCTTAGCAAACGAGATTGGCCGCACGAAAGCCTTTGTTTGCCGCTACGCAGGAGAGGTCGGCCTAACAAACCTCAACCGGCCATGTAGTGACGAACTCAAAATCGGAATGAGCGCAAGAGCAAAGGCAAACATCGAAGCAAACGGCCACCCCAAAGGAATGCTTGGAAAGAAACACTCCGAGAAAACCAAGGAGCGAATAAGCGAATCGTCTTCATTCATGTGGGCTAACATGAGCGAAGATGAAAAACAGGCGTTTATCGACAAACAATATAACGCCAAGGTAGCCAACGGGTCGCTTCGCAAGGGTATCGAAACAGGTGACGGCAAGAAGACTTGGAAGGCTGGGTGGCGAGAAATAGGCAAGAACCGCAAGTACTATCGCAGCGCATGGGAGGCCAACTACGCCCGCGTGTTGCAGTGGCTACTCGAACAAGGCCAAATACTCGATTGGGACCACGAGGTTGAAACCTTCTGGTTTGAGGGAATCAAGCGTGGCGTCCGGTCCTACTTGCCCGACTTCCGCGTGAAGCTCTTGGATGGTTCCATCGAGTTCCACGAAGTAAAGGGATGGATGGATAGCCGCTCGGTAACCACCATCAAACGCATGGCCAAATACCATCCCCACATCAAACTGATAGTACGCGACTCGACTTGGTTTAAAGCCAACAAGCAGTGGCGTGGATTGCTCCCTGATTGGGAATCCAAATAATCATCATTACCCCGTAACGCTTGCCCCAAACCTCTACGCCAACGCTGTTTCAGATGCTCGCTACCGACACCCCCACCGACGCCATTCACGCCGAACGCGCCGACTTCACCACCCTCTCGATTGCCCCGCGCATCATCCACAAGTCGGGCCTCGACAAAAGCGACGAGTGGCGCATCGGCGCGGCCTACGCGCAGAACATTTACGCCATCGGCCTGCGCAAAGACGGCATCGTGCCCAACCTGTTGCTGCAAGACCGCATCGAGCGCCTGTTCCGCGCCATCGACCACAAGGACGGCGAAATCAAGGAGCTAAAGCGCCTGCTCGCCGAAAGCCAGGACGCCGAGCAGAAGGCCCGCAAGTTCGCGTTATATGGTTCCACTGAGCTAGCGGTAGCGTCATGAAGGCACTTGGATACGGGCTGCTGCGGGCCGTTGGAATCGCGCTATTCATTGTGCTTGCCTTCGTGTGGATATACTTCCTGCTGGGTGGCGCAATCCTAACGTTCGTGGCCTTTTACACGGGACACTACTGGTATGGCGCCTTGTTTACGGTGCTGACCATTTTTGCCTGGGGAATAGCCTGCATGGATTCAGACAACGATTCATACCACGACTAGCCATGAACGACCTCGCCCCCGGCTCCCAAAACCGCCGCTACAGCCCCGAAGTTGGTCCCTTGGACGTAGCCACCAACGTGGTCCGCGACTACCCCGCCCAGCAGCGCCTCATCCGCCAGGTGCGGGGCGCGTTCAACGCCCTGCCGCCCGCCGAGCTGCGCGCCCTGTTTCGCAAGAAGCCGCTGAGTAACCCGTCGCCCGACCCGCCGCGCCGCCCCAAGTACGACGAGGACATGAAAATGAGCGAGTGGCAGCGGGTGCAGGCGCAATTCGCCCGCGACGAAGCCGAGTACGCGCAGGAGTGCGTGGAAATGGTGCTGGAACTGATCGAGCTGCGCGACACCGACGGCCTCAAAACCGCCGACCGCTGGTTTCGCCACTGGCCCCTCGACGTGTTTTGCGCCCGCCTCATGGGCAAGGAGTGGCGGCCCCTGCTGCCCCCGCCCGGCACCCAAACCTCTTTAGTGTAATCCACCAACCCAAACCAACCACCACCATCATGGGCTACCTGCACATCGACAACCTGTACAAGAACCAAGTAATCCTATTGTTTAAAGAGTGCTATGCGTTGGAAAAGATTCACGGCACCTCAGCCCACATATCATGGAGGCACGCAACGCAACGGGTTGGTTTCTTTGCGGGAGGCGAGAGTCACGAACGCTTTATAGGGTTGTTTGATGCAGAGGCGCTTGCGGCTAAGTTTAACGAGGTTTTTCCGTTTGCTGATGTAATTGTCTACGGCGAAGCATTTGGCGGCAAGCAACAAGGGATGAGTCGCACTTATGGCCCTAACCTATGCTTCTCAGTGTTTGATGTGAAAGTAGGAGACGTGTGGCTGGCTGTGCCCAGCGCCGCCGATGTGGCTGAAAAGCTCGGTATCACTTTTGTTGCCTACGAAAGGGTTTCTACTGACCTAGCGGCGCTAAATGCGGAGCGCGACAGAGACTCAACCGCTGCGCAACGCAACGGAATGGGCGGCGGTCACAAACGCGAGGGCGTGGTGTTGCGGCCGCTGGTAGAAGCTACGTTAAACAATGGCTCACGCATCATCAGCAAACACAAGCGCGACGAGTTCATGGAAACAAAGACCCCGCGCGAGGTAAGCCCTGAGGCTGCGGCGATATTGGCGGGTGCCCAGGCTATTGCTGACGAGTGGGTAACGCCCATGCGCCTGCTACACGTACTTGATAAACTGCCACAGGGAATTGGTATCGAAAGCACGCCACAGGTTATTAATGCCATGCTGGAAGACGTGCTTCGTGAGGCCAAAGGCGAAATCGTAGAAAGCAAAGCTGCTGCGAAAGCCATTGGCGCGAAGGCGGCTCAGGTATTTAAGCAGTATCTGCAAGCACAGCTTGCTTAGCCCCATGCCCCGTGAAACCGCCCCTGTCCGGTTCGCTGATTATCGACGCGTGGGGCAATCTTTGCACCATGACTTCCTTTTGGGGGTTGTACATGCCGGTGCGGAGCCTGCGCCACATGAAAGGCCACCCGGCCCGCCACGACTACATCGAGTTCAACGCTAATTGATATGCCCGAACCCCTCTTTCACATCGGCCAAGAGATTGTCTGCACGAACGACAACTTCGCCATTATGCACGTCCTGAACCACCCGAGCCACCCGAGCCACCCGCAGTTTACCACGCCGCGCAAAGGGCCGGTTTACCACGTACGCGGCTTTGTTACTACGCCCGCCGCCGTGGGCGTGCTGCTGGATGAAATCGTGAACCCACCGATGGCTAAGGGTGTACCCGAAGCGAACTTCAACCAGAACAGGTTCGCCGCCGTGCCGCCCATCGAAAGCATCAGCCTGAGCGAAGTACTGGAAGAAAGCCTCGCCGAAGCGGAGTAAGCCAGCCGCCAACAGAAAGCCCCGTCACTCGTGAGAATGGCGGGGCTTTCTTCGTATAATATGGTGCCTCGTGGTTCAGAGGGCTTCCAAGGATTAGGGTGGCGCAGCCAGGGAGGGGTTGTGTTGCGTAGAAACTCCACTGCGTTGGCTCGTATCTCAGCTTCTCATCGGAAGCCTAGCACGTTGCGGGCAGGCTGCACCACCAGCGACATTTGTTGGGTGGGTCGGTCGCTTTCGCGGCGGTCCTGGTCGCCCGGCGCAGCCGGACCAGTCGGGCGACGTACCACAGGGTCGGAGCAGCATGGGGGTTTAGTGAGCATAACGCCCCGTCCGCGAGCTGCTTTATCCAAAGCACTGTACTACGCCATAGCCCATGAAGAAATAGGAGCATGGCAGTGCGCGTAAAGCGCCGTTGTTTACGACTTCAAGGTACGAATATTTTGCACAAAAAGTCTTTATTCAAAGTGTTTTTTACACAAAAAAAGCCCGACTTACTAGCCGGGCCTTTCCACACACGTAATACTTGTTGTTACAAAAATAGCAGGCTGACGAGCGCCGCAAGGCGTAGTGCCGCGCTGTACACGGATGCGTTGCCGCCGAAAGTGCGGGCCAGTCGTTGCAGGGCTTTGTCGCTCCACGCGCTCGTGCCTACCGCAAAGATGGCCACGGGCGTCACTTTGTTGCGGTGGGCGAACCACGCCCGCGAGGCGTTGTGGCACACGTCAAACAAAGCGATGCGCCACACCGTCGCGGCAATGACCATGCGCCAGTCACCCACGGCGTAGGCGACGACGGCCGCCAGCAGCCCGTAAATGAGCACGCCGCCGTAGTGCAGGGCCGCGTCTACCCATTCTTGGTACTTGGGCGGCAGGAACTCCCGAAACATGCCGGTAATCAGCCCTTGCTGCGCGCCGCTGAGCACGGTGTAGGCGGGCAGAGAGGCCGCCAGCCAGAAGCTACTCTCCACGCTGGCGCTGTTTTTCCTCGCTGAACAGCGTCACGCCGAGGTTGACCAGGAAGATGACGCCGCCGCCGATGGCGAAGCTGATGCCGACTTTATCCACGCCGTTGCCGTTCACGGCGAGGCCAATAAGCCCACCCACGAACAGGGCGAGCGAGCCGAAGAAAATGGCGGCGTTGCGGCGGGTGCCGATCAACTGGTACTTGAGGGTTTGCTTGTCGGTGTTGTTCATGGTTACTTGGCGAGGATTGTGTCGGTTTGGGTTTGCAGAAACACGCCGCTGTCGGTGGCGACCACGCGCCACGAGTGCTTGACGGTGCTGGTCGGGGTTTTCTGCGTGTAGTGGAGGCCGCCGCTGAGGAAAGCAAACACGGCGACGAAAAAGAGGACGGTAAGAATGAGGCGAATCATGCGGGGTTGGGTTGGTGGCTAGAGTTGGGAATGGGTGGCTTGGGTGGTGGCGGCGTAGGCTTCGGCGAACAGCGGTTCGTCCACCACGCGCGGGAAGCCGCCGCCGATGTTTTCGATGGTCAGAAAGCCCGCCGTCGAACTCCACCCGCCGTCGGACGAGTAGCCGTTGCCGGTGAAGAAGCTCGGCGAGTGGCACACGCGGCTGTTGTCGGTGTCCATCTTCGTGATGCGCGAGTGCAGGTGGGCGCCCAGCGTCACGCAGTAGAGGCCGGGTATGCGGTGGCGGGCGATGGTGTCGGCGAGGTTCTTGTCGCCCTTGGCCAGCCCGAGGTGCATGTGCGTGTTCAGGTAGCAGATGCCGCCCACGGCCCGCACGAGCACGTCGTTGCGGAAATGCACGGCCACGCCCGTGTGGCGGTAGCGTTCGGCCAGCAGCATGAACAAGAGCGTGGCGGCCTCGCCGTTGGTGTCCTCGTCTTTGCGGTTGCTGGTCCGGTCGTGGTTGCCGGCCACGCCCCAGACCTCGCGCACGTTGTAGACGCGCTCGACGATGTAGGAGAGAAACTCCAGGCAGGCTTTCACGCCCTTCGCCCCGGCCAGTTCCTTGTTCAACCCGAGGAAGGTGTTGGCGTGGTTGGCCCCGCCGAAGGACTCGATGCCGTCGCCGAGGAAGTTGATGTACACGTTGGCGGCCCCACGGGCGTTGACGCGCTCGATGAGCTGGTCGGCGTAGCGGTAAAGCACCGCTTGGTTGTAGCGCGGCGCGTTGAGCAGTTCCTTCACGTCAGCCCCGACGTGCGGGTCGGCGATGGTCACCACCAAGTCCTGCGGGCCGTTGACGTGGGCGGCGGCGCGGGCTACGTAGCGGTACTTGACCTCCGGCAGCAGGTCGCTGAGTTCGAGGGCGAGGCGTTGCAGGCGCTGCTCCTTTTGCTCCTGGCGGGCCAGCAGTTTGTTGAGCTGCTTGACGGCCGCGTTGCGGTGGGAGCGTTCCAAAAGCGGCCCCTGCCGCTCGTAGCGGCGGGCCATCTTCGCCTCCATCATGGCTTCCAGTTCCTCCGGCGCCGTGTTGGCGACCGTGAACGGCGAAAACACGTTCGAGAACTTTTGCAGGAACAGGCGGGCTTTGAGCGTGTTCCATTCCCACGACGAGAGGCCGAAGTCGTGCAGCATCTGCACTTGGCTCAGGTTCAGGCCGTGCGAGGAATAGGCGTAGAACATTTCGTCCACGTCCACCACGCGGCGGCGGAATACCAGCCCCTGCTTCTTGCTTTCCCAGGTGTAGTGGCCTTCCTCCACCGTCCACGGGCCTTCTTCGGTTTCCTGCCCCTGCGCAGTTGCAGCGGGCGAAGCCGCCCGGCGTTCCAGCTCGCGGCGCACCGCCCGGCCCACGGCGCGCACGCCCTCCCGGTTCTGCAACTGCGGGCAATCGGCCAGGATCAGGCCGCGTAATTCGTTGGCGTCGGTGTGGTCAGGATAGCGGGTAGCGTACAGGGCGGCGAGGTCGGCGTAGTTGGCCATGCGGGGTCGTGTGTGGTTGGTGGGACACGCTTAACTCTCAACAAGGTACGAAAATTATGCACGGTTTATCAACAAACCGCACACAATTTTCGTACGACGCGGCTTATTTCACCCGCGCCCACCACGTCCGCACGTCGAGTCTTGTTAAGCGCATGTGAACCGGGGTCGTGATTTATCCTTGCACCAGTTGGAAATAGAGGCGGGGTGTACATTGTATGCGGTAGCGCAAGCGGTTATTGAAGGATAGAGAGTATCGTCTGCTAACACAGGCTTATTAAATCTTTTATTACTGGCAAGTCCAATAGCATGTGCGTGCTGAATATTCCCCTTTGGCGTAACCCACTCAAGGTTTGATGCACAATTATTAGTTTTTACCCCATCAATATGATTGACTTGTAATCCCTTCTGCCAACCAGCAGCAAAGTATTTGGCCACCAAAGAATGAACCGTTAAGTTCTTTACAACACCTGCGGTCACCCTAAGTCGTACTTTTAAATACCCGCTTTTACCGAAAACAGGAGTCAACAGCTTGCGCCGCAGACTTTGTGGCCTTCCGTTAGAGCGGATAATGATCTCCGCTACCTTGTAAACATGACCGAGGTTTGATACCTCATATCGGCCTTGAACTTCGGCAATAGGCATGAATATTTCCATGCTGTAATTTACTATAAAACATATGATTTACAAAGACTTACTTAACTTTTGCCCACCATTCTCGGACGCTAAATCCGGGGCAGCGTTTCACCCATTCGTGGGGCTCCACCACCCCGTCGCGGTCCAAATCGGGCGACACGTCGCGGTGGCCGAGCACTTCGGCGCTCGGGTAGAGCTTGGTCCAATACCGCAGGCGCTTGATGATGGTGGCCTCCTGCGCGGCCGTCATGGCGCCGTCGCCGATGAAGCAGACGTGCAGGCTGTGCTTGTTGTGGCCGGCCACGCCGTAGGTGGGCTTGTCGTCGGGGTAGAGGCGGTGGGCCGTGCCGTCGGGTTCCACGAGGATGTGGTAGCCGGGTACACTGCCCCACATGTTGTGATTTCGCCAGTGATTCAGGATGCTCTCGACCGATTGCGCGGCCGAAGCGCCCGTAAAGTGAACAAACAGCTTGGTTATGGCGCGCATCAGGCTTCGAGTTGGTCGGGGTCGGGGTTAACGGTGGTTTTCTCGCTTTTTACCTCGGTTTTGTCCGAGTCGATAAGCAGGTCGGGGGCTTTGCGGGCCTTCCAAAAGCCGTGCTCCATGATGCTGCTCAGCAGCACGTCGCCGACGGAGGCGGCCAGCACGAGGAAGAAGTTGGCGTAGGCCAGCGTGTCGATGCGTTCGGGGTTGGGGTAGCCGCGCAGCACGATGATCCACGGCAGGCCCACCACCGTCAGGCCCGCCAGCAGGGCGATGACCGTGAAAATGTTGAACACGCCGCGCGCATCCTTGAAAAAGCCCGCGACGGTTTGGGTTACAGGAGCCATCGGCCTCGGAATGCTTTGTTGACAATCAGCAGCACGGCCACCACGGCAACGAGCCAGAGCCACCACGGGCCGAGGGAGCCGCCGCCCGACGCGGCCTTTGTTTTGCTGTTCGTTTTGGTTTTGGACTTGTCTTTCGACTGATCTTTGGTGACCGATTCGTCCCACGCGGCCGTGGCCTGCGCCTGGTCGCCCCACGCGGCGGCGTTGCCCTTGCCCGTCACCTTGATCTTGGCGGGCGCGGTGCGCGGCAGGGCTTTGGTGCGCTTGACTTCCAGCTTGGCCAGCTTCTTCTGCTGGCGAAAGGTCAGCGGCTTGGCGGGCTTGGCTTGGGCGCTGTCGCGGGCCGCCGCGTAGGGTTCGGCGTGCAGGACGGTGTGGTGGGTGCTGCCCGGTTTCGGGTCGGTCGCAACGCAGGCGCTGCACAGCAGCACTAAGGCAAGCAGGAGGTGTTTCATGCGGGGTTGTTAGAAGATTTCCTTGGCCTTGTCCACCACCCAGCCGCTGAGCGCGGCCCACAGGATGCTGCCCACGGCGGCGTAGGCCATGAATTTGTTTTTAAAGGTTTCGTGTTCGCCCACGAGCTTCTTGAGTTCGACCACCGTATGCACCAGCCCCTTCTGCTCGAACTTCTCGTTGCCGACCATCGCCACCAAAATTTCCTTCACGCCCGAGTCCACGTTTTCGATGGTGCGGGTGGCGTGTTCGTGGCGCTCGTCGAGGACTTTGTTGCGGGCGCTCTGCTCCTGCTTGTGTTCGGCCAAGTCGTCGGCCACGCGCTCCATCATCTGCATGATCTGCATGATCTGGTTGGCGGGCGTTTCGCGCGTGGCGCGGGAAGGGGTCTTGGGGGGAGGCATAGCGGGTATTACAAGCGGCGGGTGTGAATCAGATAAGCGTAGCGCGCGGCCAAGGCTACCACCGATGCCCAAAAACAAATAGCGGGCAGCATCAGGCGAACTTGCCCATAGCGTTGGCCGCCTGAATGTGGTTGGTGACCAGCAGCGCAATCTTTTGGGGTACATGGTCGCGTACGTACACGAAGAAATCGCCTTGCAGCGCCAGTGCGTCGGGGTGGGCCTTCAAAAACTCGCGCCACCCGCTCAGGCCCGCGGCCACCGCCGGGATGGGCACGGGCAAGCCGGTGCGGTAGTCGTAGGCTTCGCCGGGGCGGGCGGGGCCGTCCACCGCCGACGCACCGCTGTCGAACACCAGTTGGTAGCGCAGTTCGCCCGTTTGGGCATCGACGGCGGTGGTGTTGTCGGCAATCAGCGGAATCGGGCGCACCGCAAAGTCTTTCGGCAACTGCGCGCCCGCCTCGCCCTCGGGGGTGAGTTCGTGCTGCGTCACTTCCAGGAATAGTTTCACGGTGCATTCGCCGGACGCGCGTTGCGCAATTTCGATGCAGGTGTAGCGGGCCAATTGGCCGATGGTGATGCCGTTAAAGGTGCGGTTGCTTACCTGCAATTGAATGATGGGGGGTGAATCGAGCGCGAGCATGGTCAGATGGCGTACGTGTCGTAAAGGGACTGTTTGAGCTGCGTGCGGTCGGTGTAAGCCTGCTTGTAGACCAGGATTTCGGAAATCACGCCGCTCATCGGGGCCACGAGCCCGGCGCGGGCGCCGATAAACAAGGGCTGGTTGACGAAGGGCACGTTGGTGGCCCCGTACTCGACGGGCGGCAGCACGGAGCTCTCGTTCAGGTCGAGGCGGTACATGGGCGCGGTGGCCGTGTCAACGGTCCACACCGTCACGTGCGGCGCGCTGGCCGGGCCGGGATTGAGCACCCGGCCGTAGCCGCCAGCCAGCAGCACCGCCGCCTGCGTGGCGGGCGTGCTGCCTTCCAGGTCGCGGTAGAGCAGCCAGGCTGACTGCACCCCGTTGTAGTTGGGGCTGTGTTCGAGCAGGATATGGGTGCCGTTGTTGTCGAGGCGCAACACCAGCGCCACGGTGAGCTGCTGCGTGTCCGACAGGTTCAGGCCGTCCACCTGCAACAAGCTGCCGTTGAACAGCAGGCCTGGCTGGCCGTTCAATCCAGCCGCGTCGTAAACCGGGCGCCAGGCGGCGGTGGGCTGGTAGGCCACCAACCCGCTCACGCTGTCGGTCCAACCCGCGACCTGGTTGCCGCTCAGGGTCATGCCCTCGCCGGCTTTCCAGCGGGCGAACAACCCCGCCGTGGGCAGGGGCGTGAGAACGGGCGGTCCCACGGGGGCCGGTTGCGCGGCCAGGCCGAGGTAATACTGACGCAGGCCCATTAGTCCTCGGTGAGAATGTAGTACTCGATGCTCTGGTCGGGCCGCACCATGAAGGCGTAGGTGTGTTTTTTCCCGGCCGTGAAGGTGCCGGCCCGTTTCACGAACGCGCCGGGAATGCTGGGTTCGGTGCAGGCGGTGCCCAAGTACGCATGCACCACCACGCCGCTGGCGGCGCCGGCCGTATTCACGGCGAAGGTGCCGCTGCTCAACCAGGCGTACACGGCGTTTACTTCAAAGGTGACGAGCGTGCCGCTTTTTTGCCTTAGTTCGCCCGCGCCTGCTATTTTCAGCCAGCCCGTGCCGCCGAGCACGCCCGTCCACTGGTCGGGGCCGGTGCGCAGGTATTCCTCGCCGCCCGCGTAGTAGCTGTGGCCGCGAATAACCCGCTGCGGAATGTCGGCCGTGCCAACAAACGCGATGCGCGGGGTTTCGTCGGTGATGCTGAATATCTTTCCCATCGGTGGCGTTAAAGGGCCGTGAAGGCGGGTTCGCCGCCGTCGGTAACGGTCAGGCGGTAGCGCGTGCCACTGGGGCTGGTGAGCACCGGGCCGGTGGCGTCGGACGTGAACTCGGCGTCGTCGGCAAACACGAGGGGCTGGCCTTCGCCGCCGCGCACGTCGCGTTCGTCCACGACAATGGCGGCCAGCGCCGAGCCGGTGTAGAGCTGCTGGGTGAGGTGGCTGCCGAGTTCGGCCACGGGCCGGCCCCCGCCGGGGCGCAGGGTGGTTTTGCCTTTCAGGTAAATGCGGGTGGTGCCGTCGCAGTAGCCGCTGATGAGCGCGTTGTCGGTGGTGGTCCAGGTGCAGTCGATGACGTTCACCTGGGTAACCTGTCCCTCGCCCGTGCGCTCTTGGAAGCGCAGCAGCCCGCCGCCTTGGGCCACGCCCACGGAGGACGCGTACGCCCGCGTGGAGCGTTGCTGGCAGTTGACGAGGGCCAAGGTGGTCACGAGGCCGTTGCCGGTGCCGAGCGAAAACACCTCGGCGTGGGCGCTGCCTACGGCCACCGAATCTTCGAGGCGGTAGGTGCTTTGCGCACCCGCGCCGCCCGGCCGGATAAACACCAACCGGCCCCGCCACTCGATGCCGCGCAGGGTGATGGTTGTGCCCGCCGCCGCGTTGTTGGGGAACACGCCGCAGTCGATGTTGGCGTACACGCCGCCGATGATGGTCACGCTCTTGCTCACGGCCGCGTTGCCCTGCCAGCCGGCCACCACGATTACGTCGGTGTCCACGGTGGTGCCGGCCGCCAGCGCCAGCGCGAGCGAGGTGTAGCGGCCCCGCAGCACGTTGGTGGCGCTCAGCACGTAGGCGACGGGCAGCGCCCCGTCCAGCGCGGCTTGCAGGCCGTCCACGCTGCTGATGGGCTGGGTGCCCGTGTGGTTGGTTCGGTTGCGGTCGGCTTGGCTGTTGGCCGTCAAAGCGGTGTCCAGGGTGCCTTGGCTGATGCCGCCGCCCTGCTGGGTGGCCAGCTCGTCGAGCTTTTCTTGCAGGCCCGTGATGGTGTCGATGCCCTGCTCGCCCGTGTGGTTGAGGCGGTTGCGGCTGGCCGTGATGCTGGCCACCAACTCGTCCACCAGATCGTCAAGCTGCTCCTGGCTGACCACGGGGTTGGCGGCCGAGAGGGCTTTGAGCGAGTTGGTGATGCCCGCGACTTCCGCCACCGACAAACCCGAGTCGGAGAGCTTGGCGTAGCCCGAGCCGAACCAGAAGTACTGCGGGTTGCCCTCGGTTTCGGTGGCGATGTAAATCGTATCGGCCTGCCCCGTGGCCGGGAAGTCGTCGAGCGTGGGGAAGGGCAGCACGTCCTTGGTGCTGCCGGCGATGTAGCTGGTGGGGATGAACTTGTCGGGACCGAGCGGCACGAGGCCGTTGGGCTGGCCGATGGTTTGGCGCAGGGCCGCCGCGTTTTCGAGCACGAGCTGCCAGCCCACGCCGCCGAGGGTCGTGGCCGGGCCGGTGGCGCCCACGCGCAGGTATTCGCCCGCGCTGTTGTAGTAGTAGTAGCCCTGGGTCACGGTTTGCGGCGTGCCCGGTGTGCCGGTGAAGGCGATGCGCAGGGCGGGGTCGATGAGGCTGAATACGCGTCCCATTACTTAGGCGGGGGTAGAGGTGTGCTGAACGGTGACGGCTTCCGTGCCGAACGGGGTCACGAGGAAGGTGAAGGGCAGGCCGGCCGCTTCCAACTCGGCGTCGGTGCGGGCCGCCACTTGGGCCAGAAACGCGGACAGGGTGGTGTAGGCGCCCGACCCGAGCCGGTAGGTGACGGTGCCCGCGCCTTGGGTGAACAGGGGTTCGGAGAGCGTGAAACGGCCCGCGACGCAGTGGCTGGCGGGCGTGGGCACGCCCCCGGCCGGCACGCGGGTCACAATCGTTTCGGGCGCGGCGGCCGTGGGCGCCTCGCCGTTGTCCACCTCGAAGAAGGAGCCGGGGCTGCCGGCCACGATGTTGAGCGCGTCGAGTTCGAGGATTTCGCCGGTTTTGATGGGGCGGGCGGCCGTGCCGAGCGAGTTGACGGCGCGGCCGAACTTGTAGGACACCGGGCCGGTGCCCGCGTCGTTGATGCCGCGCAGGAAGTTGACGCGGCTCGCCCACGCGGGCGGGGTGACGCCGCTGCCGGCAATCACCAGGTTCGGCCCGTACCACGTAAAGCGGGTAAACTTTTTGCTGATCTGGATCATTTACTGCGCGCTGGGGGTGGATTTGCCGTTGGTGAAGGTGCCGAGGTACCGCTGGCCGTTGCGGTCGTAGGCGTAGGCCGTGCCCACGAGGTAGAGCGGGAAATTCACGAGCGCCACGGTGATGTCGTCGAACACGATTTCCATGTCGCCGGGCGAGGTGTCGCCGGCAGCGGGGCGGTTGAAGCGCAGCACGTCCGGCTCGGCCGGTTCCACGGTCAGCAGCACGCCGGTTTGCGCGTCGGTCTGCCCGTTGCCGAGGTTGACTTCGTAGCTGGCGGGCACGACCACGGCCGCCTGCACGGTGACGGTGACGGGTGCCGAGAGGGTCGCGCCGCCGTTGTTGTCGGTGGCGCGGGCGCGCAACGTGTGTTGGCCCGCCACGGTGCTGGCGTAGTTGAGGCTGTAGGGGCTGGTGCTGTCTTCGGCTACGACAGCGGTGCCGTCGAGCAATTCCACTTTTACCACCGTGCCGTCGGGGTCGGAGGCCGTGGCCGTGGCGGTCATGGATTCGCCGTTGGCCAGCGTGGTCTTGGGCACCGACAGGTTGGCGGCGGGCAACTGGTTGACCGGCGCGGGGTTGTTGACCGTCACCGACAGGGCCGACGACGTGCCCACGCCGCCCGCGTTGTCGTACGCCTTCGCCGTCAGGCTGAGCGTGCCCGGCGCGGTCGGGGCGTAGGTAAAGGTGTAGGGCGGTGCGGAGCCGGTTTCGCCGAGTTTGGTTTGCCCGTTGTAGTACTCTACCTTCACCACCTCGCCGTCGGCGTCGTTGGCCGTGGCCGTGAGCGTCATCGACACGCCGACCGTGGCCGGGCTGGGCGAGGCGGCCACGCTGACGGCCGGAATCTGGTTGGTGGGCGTCACGACCACGACGGAGCAGACCAGCGCGGCCGTGGCGGCTTGCGTGGCGGCGGCCAGCGCCTGCGCGTCCGCGTCGTCCTGGCTGATGGTCGAGCTGCGCGTGGCTTCGCGGGTCATGGGCGCGCCGGTTTGGCCGGCCGGGCAGTTGGCCGTGAAGCTCTTGGTGGACGTGAACACGCCGCTTTGCAGGCCGATTTCCTGCACGAGCACCCACGGGCCAATCGTTTCGGGGTTTTCGCCGTCGGCGATGGGGGCGCTGTGCTGGTAAATGCTCCACTTGCCCGCGCCTTGCAGAAACCAAAATTCCTGCCCGACCCGGCCCGCCGTGGTGGTGCGGGGCTTGCGGTTGGCGCGGATGGTGGCCGGGGCGATGGCCTCGCGCACCTTGGCCACGGAGTCGAGGCGGGTCACGCCCTCCGTGGAGGTGTTGAACATCGCCTCCGTGTCCGCGATGGCTTCGCCTGCGGGACGGACGAACGAGGCGTCGGTGTAGTTAATCGGGGTGTCGGCCATAGCTTACGAAAGGGGCGCCACGTCGGCGGCGGCGGCGTACAGGTTTGTGTTGAGCAGCACGGGCGAGCCGTTGAGGTAGAGGATGCGGTAGTCGAGCACGCCCCCGTCGGCGGGCAGGCCCGGCAGTTGGGGTTCGGCGAACGGCCACGGGCCTTGCGCGAGCAGGCCGTAGGTTTCGATCAGGTAGCCGTAGACGGCCGAGCGGGCGGCCGGGTCGGCGCAGGCCGCCGCTTCTTCGAGGCCGAAGGAGAGGTCGAGCACGGCCTGCTCGATGGCGGCCGTGGGGGCGCCGCTGGCGTCGGCGGCCAGCAACTGCTGCCCGAATTGGGCCAGCCGCTCGGAGGCGGCGCGGAACAGCACGGGCCACGAAGGGTTACGCATGGCGTAGCGGGTAGAGGGCCGTCGGGCCGGTGGGAAACAGGGGGCGGGCGCTCAGGCGCAACGTATCGGCGAGCTGGGGCTGGGCGAGGTCGGCGGCGGCCACGGCGCAGCGCAACCGGGCGAGGGCACCGCGCCACGCGGCGTCGGCCAGCCCCAGCACGCGCCGGGCCTGTGGGGCGGCCACCAAGCGGTTCAGCTCGCGGAAGGCGCGGGCGGCGGTTTGGTCCACGAGCACGACGACGGTGGCCAGCGGCAACCCGTTCACGCGCAGCCGCACGATGTAGGGGCCGTCCTGCGGGGCCGGGAAGGTCAGCGAAAAGCGGGGGTCGCCGGGCGTCACCGCCACCGGGCGGGCGGGCGACGTGGCCGGGAAGGGCTGCACGGTGGCCGTGACGGAAGCCGTGGTCGCCACGTCGAAGTAGACCGTCACGCGGCCCGTGGCGCGCTCCACGACCGGGTAGACGCCCGCCTGCGGCCACGGCAGGCCGGTGGGGGTCGCGGTGGCAGCGGGCACCACGGTCATTGCGGCCAAACCGGGCAGCGAAGTCAGGGCGTGGGCGGTGGCGCCGTTCTGCTCGGCAAAGGCGGCGCGGGCCTCGTAGCGGCGCGACCAGAGGCGGCGGTGGGCCGTGTCGGGGCCGACCAGCCGGGCGTGGCGGGCGTGGCGCACGTACTGCGCGGCTTCGGCAGCCCGCAGCGCGGCCGTGGCCAAGTAGTCGAGGACCGGGCTGGTGGCCAGCTCGGCGTCGGTTGTGGGGTTCACGCGCCGCAGGCGGTAGGCGTACGCGCCGTCCGAGGGCAGCGGCACGCGCACCACGGCCGTCAGGCTTTCGCCCACGAGGGTTTCCGGCCCCTGCTCGGGCACGCGCAGCAACTGGCGGCGCACGGCGCCCACGGGGGCGGCGCCGGTGTCGGTGGCAACGAGCTGGCCGGTGGTGAAGTCCTCGGTGAGCGTAGCGGTCATTTAGGGCTGAAAGGGGGAGTGGCGCTGGATGAGCACGTCCTGGAAGGCGGCGAGTTGCAGGCGGTAGCCGGGCTTGTTGTCCTCGCTCGTTTTGGGCGACGTAATCAAGTCCCACAGGTAGCGGCAGGCCGACAAGAGGCCGAGCGTGTCGTAGAGGTGGGGCTTGCCGACGTGCAGGCACTTGCTCCAATCGGAGGCTTCGGCGCGCAGGGTGTAGGACTCAAGCATGGCGGGGGCGGTAGCGGGCATGGCGGTTGGGGTTGTGGAAAGAGAGGCGGTATTGACTAGCAAGGTACGAAAAAAGTTTGCGATGGAAGCACCAAGTCGTACACAGGTTTCGTACCTTGCACACGTTCCTTAATCCTGTCTCATGCGGATCATCGTCGGCTGCGAAGCCAGCCAGAAAATCACCAAAGCCCTGCGGGCACGCGGGTACGAAGCTTACTCCTGTGATATTCTGCCGGCCTACGGCGGGCATCCCGAGTGGCATTTTCAGGAAGATATTTTCGCCGTGCTGGCCCGCGAGCAGTTTGATTTCGGCATTTTCCACCCGCCCTGTACCTACCTCTGCAACAGCGGCGTGCGCTGGCTCTGGAACAAGGACGGCACCCGCAACGAGCAGCGGTGGCGCGACATGGAAGACGGCGCTCGTTTTTTCAAGCGCCTGCTGGACCTGCCGATGAATAAGGCGCTTGAAAACCCGGTCATGCACAAGTACGCGGTGGAAATCATCGGGCGACGGCAGGATCAGGTCGTGCAGCCGTGGATGTTTGGGCACATGGAGCAGAAGGCTACCGGCTTCTGGCTGGATGGCCTGCCGCTGCTTCAACCCACGGACAATGTAAAGGAGGCTATGATGGCATTGCCGCGCAACGAGCGGGAGCGGATTCACTTTTTGCCTAATACCCCCGACCGCTGGAAAATCCGCAGCGAAACCTTTGCTGGTATTGCCGAGGCTATGGCCGACCAGTGGACGAACGCCGTGCCGCTGGTTCCGTACAAGAGTATTGCCATGCCGCCGGGCGCACAACTTGAATTGTTCGCGGCTTAATCCATTTGTTATGAAAACCCAAGAGCTTGTGGCAGCGATAGAAGAAATAACAGGCCGCAGCCTTCGGAAGATCAGGCCGGAGGTGTTGCCAAGGGTGTTAGGGCGTACCCTTTCAGACGAGCAAAAGAAATGGTATGTGCAGGTTCTCGGCTTAAAAACGCTAAGCCGAAGCAGGCCAACCAACGACCTTCTGCATCGCTTCGATATGCTGAATGCAACAGTAGAGCAACAGTTAGAGGCGCTGCTTGCGGCCCTGAAACTACCGAATGATGAAAGCGACTGAGGCATAAAAAAGCCCGGCTGGTATGGCCGGGCTTTTTTATGCCTGCTTCTCTCCTACTTCGGCTGCATTCCCGGCGCGAAGGTTTCGCGCTTGGCCATTTCGGTGGCCTTTTCGCTGTAGCGGTTGAGCGCCTTTTTGGCGTCCTCCGCTTTGAGTGTGCGGAGAAGCGGCATGGTGACTTGCAACGCGTTTTTCAGGATGCGGCCACGGGCGGCCATGAAGGCGTGGTATTCGTCGTCGGTCATGGGAACCTCTTTCGCCTCCCCCTTGAGCTTGGTCACCAGCATCCCGCCCGAGTTGCGGTTGGGCACGCTGATGAACAACCCGTTTTGTTGCAGCCAGTCCCACACGGCCTGCGTTTGCGCGTCGCGCACCGGGGCCGACGAGAACAGGCGGTCGGTGTCCACGGGAACCGGGTCGCCGAGCGCGTCCACCTGGTCGTTGGCGTAGTTGCGGGCCACGGGAATGTCTTGGGCCAGCATCTGCCCGAAGCTGCGGCTGTCCTTTTTGGTGTCCTGCGTGGCCTTGCTCGCTTGGGTCAGCAAGCCCGAGAACGGCACGTAGCCCTTGGCCGAGCTGGTGAGCGTGCGCTTGAGGTACTCGCCCACCTGGTTGGTGTTGCGCGAATCCACGGCCGAGAGGAAGTTGGCCGCGCCCTTGAGCGCCGTCATGTCCTTCACGTATTGCAGCGTGCGGAACATCATCGTGGCCGTGGTGGCGAGCAGCTCGTCGCTGGTTTCCAGCGTTTCGCCCCGGTACTTCTGCCCGTCCCGAACGTGGCCCACGACGGCGAGCATCATGCCCACCGGGGAGTTGGAGTAGCTCACCCACGTCCCGCTGCCCTTGGCACGGAACGAGTAGGGCTGCCAGCCGGTGAGGCGCAACTGCTGGTCTTTCTTCACGTCGCCCGTGCCCGCGCCCGTGATTTCCAGCGGGGCTTCGTCCTCGCCCTCGCCGGCCGTGAGCGCGAACAGGGCCACGGTAAAGGCGCCGCCCACCACGGACTTGGCCACGAGCTGCTGGCGCTCCTGCCGGGTAAATTCCTGCTGGGTGCCGCTGCCCGCCTCGCCGCCGAACACGTAGCCGCCTTTGCCCGCCCGCACCGCGCCCCACGGGGTGTAGTCGATGTAGGCGTTGGCCACGTTGGTGATGACGCGGGTGAACGGGACCACGAACTTCAAGGGCTTGAAATCGCGGTACTGGAACTTCTCGCTCATCTGCTGGATGCCGATGGCGACGTGGCCGAGGCCGCCCTTCACTTCGCCGTTGAACACGGCGCGGGTGCCGTACTCGCGGGCCTGCTCCGTGATGCGGGCGTCGCGGCTTTGCTCCATGAGTTCGTAGACGCGGCGCTGGCGGTCGAGGCCGGTCAGTCCTTCGCGCTGGGCCTGCTCGTCGGCCAGCTCGAAACGGTCGCGGGTGCGGTAAAGCAACTCGCTCACGCGCGCCCACACGGCCACCGAAGGGTCGGTGTCGTTTTCTTCCAGGGCTTGCTTGGTGGCCAGCTCGAAGGCCCGCATTTCTTTCAGGCCGGAGCTGAACAGCACGTCGCCCGCTTTCAGGGCGCGGGTCACGTACTTGAGGTAGTTGACGGGGTTGAGCTTGCCGCCCGCAAACACGAACTGTTCGAGCAGGCCGGGGATTTCGTATTTGTTGGCCTGCTGCGACGTTTCGTAGCCGTCGCGCAGCACGGCCGCCGCGTCGAGGCTGCCGCGCTTGAGGCCCGCCGCCAACCCTTTGGCCGAGGCCGTGGCGTAGCGGCCGTTGCCGAGGCCGGTGAGCGTGCTCACGCCGAGTTCGGCCACGGTTTGCAGCGAGTTGGCCAGCAGGTTCAGGGCGTGGGTTTTGGGACCGGAAAGCACGTTGGCGTACCACATGGCGTTGCCGATTTCCATCCACGAGACGCCCTTGATGCGGGCCTGCGCGGTGAGTAAATCCGACACCGCCCGGTCTTTCTGGAAGCCCTCGGGCGCCTGCTGCACCCGCTCGGCCAGCTCGCGCAGGGTGGCTACGTCCTGCACCGTGAGTTCGGGCAGGTCGCTGTTGTCGGCAATCAGGCCCACGATGCGGGCGTCGTCCACCGGGGAGAGGGTGAACAGCTCCTGCATCTTGTCGAGGGCCGTGCGGGCTTTCTTCGGCAGCTTGTAGCGCACCTTAGCCGCGTAGAGCTTGTCGATGATGCGCTCCTGGCGCTCGGCCAGTTGGGCGGCAAACTCCTGCTCCACGGCCTGCGCGAAGGTATCGGCCTGCGCCCCGCTCAATCCCGCCTGCTGCACGAGGTATTGCGACAGGCTCTGGCCCACGGCCTCGGCGTCGCCCACGTACTGCCGGGCGAGGGTTTGCAGTTTCGCGCCGAGGTCTTTCAGCCCGTCCTGCACGGCTTTCTGCAACTGCTGGCCCGCGTAGGGCGTGCCGATGACCTCGGTGTAGAAGTCGTCGAGGCGCTGGCGCATGGCGGCTTGTTCGGCCGGCGTCAGCTTCTTATTGGCAATGATCTTATCCGTCACCGCGTCTTTGGCCCGCTCCCACACCGCCGCGTACTCGTCTTGGTTCTGGATGGCGGCGCCGATGAGTTCGATAGCCGATTTGGGCGCGGGCTTGGCTGTGCCCGGCAGCCCCTCGGTGGCTTTGAGGGTGAGAGTTTTGAGCAAGTCCTGCACGGGGTCGAAGGCGGCGGGCGTGCTCGGCGTGGCTTTTTGCAGGATGCGGCCGGCCAGCAGGGTTGCCTGCTCTTGGCGCAGGGCCAGCTCCACGCCGTCGGCGCCGTCGAAGCCTTGGGGGTTGCCGCCAGCGGCCACGAAGTCGGCTTTGGCCGTGTCGTAGAGGTCGGGCAGCAGGGGCTTGACCTTCGCGCCCACGGCCCGCACCATGCGCTTGCTAAAGTCGGCGAAGGAGCGCACGCCGCCCTCCACGTAGTAGCCGGCCACCACCACGTAGTCGGGGTCGATGCCCGCCCGCAGGGTGTTGCTGCGCAGGCGCTTGAGCGCGTCGGCGAACTTTTGCTTGGTGAAGACCTTGTTTTGCGTGCCGAACGCCGGGCCGTCGGCGGGCGCCGGGGCCGGGGCGGTTTGCGGGTCGGTGCCGGTGGCCAGCCACTCCACCACGCGGTCGGCGGCGGCTTTCACGCGCTCGGTTTTCACGGCCGCGCCCACGGCCTGCTTTTTCACGTTGCGCACGCGTACGCCCACGGCCTTGCCGGCTTTGTCGGCGCGGGCCTGCTGCTTGGCGCGCTGCTCGCCCACTTCTTTGGTCGCCACGTACACGGCGCCCTCGGGCGTGAGCCGGGCCAGCAGCTTGTAGGCTTCGATGGCCTGCCCCTGCTCGGTGCCGCGTTCGGCCAGCAGCTTGGCCAGCGCGTACGCCTTTTCGGCCAGCGGCTTGCGGGCGGCCTCGTCGGCGCCGCGCATCTGCTCGTTGATGCGCTCCAAGGTTTTGATGCGGAACACGGTCACCATCTGCGGGGCGCCGCTACCTTCGAGCGCCTGCGCGATGCCCTCGGTCAGCCCCACCAAGTCGAGGTGGCGCACGGCCAGTTGCTCGGCTTCGGTGCGCGAGGAAGGCGTGTAGCGGTCGAGGCCGGCAGCTTTTACCCGGTCGGCAATTTCGGGGGCCGTGCCGAGGATGCCGGAGGCGGATTTGCGCTCTTTGGTTTCGGCGGCAGGCGTGGTTTCGGCGGCAGGCGTGGTTTCGGGCAGCGCAGCGGCGGTATCCAGTTTGCCGCCCGCCGCCATTGCGAGGCCGAGCAGTTCGTCGTCGGTGGCCGAGGGGTCGAGCGTGTCGCCCAAATCGGCCTTGAGCCGTGCCACGAGGTCTTTGGCCCGCACCACGCCTTCCTCCACGTAGGTGCTCAGGTATTCCACGTAGTCGGGCAGCAAGTCCACGGGCAGGCTGTTGAGCCGGGCCAGCGACTTCTGCCGGATGCGCTCGGCAATGGCGTCGCGCTTGGCGCGGATGGCCGCTACTTTTTCGGCGGCGCCTGGTTGGCTTTCACCAGCAGGTTGCGCAGGTTGCGCAGGACGTTGATTTGCTTCTGGCGCGGGTGCTGCGGGTGCGGCCCCGGCTGGTCGGTCGGCTGGTTGGGATTCTGAGGTTGCATAGTCGAGCAGGCGTTGAAAGGCGGGGGAAGATACGGTTTGTTCGCCCAACAGGTCGCGGGCGATGGGGGAAGACAATTTGGCGGCCAGCGTGGGCAGGTCGAGGTTGCCGAACTCGTCGGCGGCCAGCGAGTCCACGAAGTTGGCCAGTTCGGGTTCGTTGTCGAGCAAATCGGCAATGTCCTCGTCGGCGCGGGTGTCCTCGCCCCACGCCTGCGGGTTGCTCGGGTTGGCGGCTTCGCCCACGTACACGGGCGTCGGGCCGAGGATCGGGTCGTCCACGGTGAAGTACCCCACGCGCTCGGCTTCCTCGGCGCGGGCGATGAGCTTGTCGGCGCGAACCGTGTGCTTGCCGGCCTTGATGTCGCTCACGGCCGCCTGCACGTCGCGGGCGTTGGTGAAGCCGTCGCGGCCGAGGTTCAGGCCCGGCAGCATCTGGCCGGCGCTGCCGTCGATCATGTTCACCAGCTCCTGCGTGGCCTGCTGCACGGCGGGGCTGCGCTGGGCCAGCGGCGGCGTGGTGGCCGGGCTGCTCAGGGTTACGGGCGCGGCCGAACGGGTCACGCGCTTGCCGTCGGGGGTGGTGAGGGCAAACTTGCCGCTGTTGAGTTTGGCGTCGAGGCCGGTTTCGCCCGCGAGCCGGGCAATGGCGGCGCGGGCGGCCGAGCCTTTGGCCGAGTTGCGCTGCGTGCCGTTGAGGCGGTTGTAGTCCTGCACCATGCCCACGAGCTTGTCGCGGTTGGCCGTGGCCGTGGTTTGCTGCTGCGCGGCGGTGCGGGCGGTGTCGGCCTGCTTGACGGCGGCTTTGTACTGGCTGCTGGCGTCGGAGAGGACGGCGCCGGTTTTGTCGTTGGTCACCACCCGCCCGTTCGCCGACTCGGTAACGGAGTACGTGCTTTTGCCCACGCGGGCGGCGAAGGTCGGCTGTTCACTTTCTTCGGGCTGTCCATTATTCGTGGACGCGGGAATTTCCTGAACAGGCGCTACAACTTCGGCTGGTTGGGCTTCGGCTTCTTGCGCGGGGGCGGCTGCTTCGGGTAGTGGTTGCTCATTGGCTACAACGGGTTGTTGAATTGGCGGGGCTTCACTATTGGCAATATCCACCGCGCCGGCACCAGCTTGTAGGTCAGGCACATTTTCTGAAACAACGGCCGTCGGTAACGGTGTAGGAACGCCCACATTCGCAGCTTGTGCGTTCCCTGTGTCGTTTTGCCCCGGTATTCCTGAATCGAGCTGAGCCGCATTGGCTTCTGCGGTTGGTTGCTGAATATACTCCACCGGCACGGTCGTATCGACCGGCTGGCCTTGGTTGTCTTCGCTGACGATGCGGGCGAGTTGGCCGTCGGGCGAGAGGGCCGCCACGTAGGCGCCCTCGAACATCGCCTGCCCCGTGGGGCGCACGATCCGCACCATGTTGGGGTAGGCATCCAGCGCCGCCGTGCGCTCGGCCGGCGTTACGTCGGCGGGCACGGTATACTGCGGCGCGGCGGGTTGGGCGGCTGGGCCTTGTACCAGGGCCGGGCCACCGCCCAATACCGCGCCGGCCAATGCGCCTTCGGCCGCGCCTTTCGCCACGTCGAGTTGGGTGGTGCCGTAGCGGCCCTGTCCGGCTTCCGCCTCGGGGTTGGCGCGCACGATGTCGGCCACCACTTTGGCTTCGCCCTCGGCCAAGCCCTGCAAGCCTTCCGTCACGCCTTCGCGCACGGCACCGGCGCCCACGCGGCGGGCGACTTCGGGCACCACCTTTTTCATGGCGGCCGTCAGCGCCTCGGCCGTTACCTTGCCGCCCGAGGCCGCTAGGGCTTCGCGTACGGTGGCCCGCAGCGCGAGCTTGGCCACGCCGGGGTCTTTCACGCCCAACGCTTCCAGCGCGCCCTGAATGGGGGCCAGCAGCGTGGCGGTAATGGCGGCTTCCTGGTCGGCAATGCCGGCGTCGCGGGCCGCGTCTTTAGTGGCGCTAATGCCGAGGCCCGCGCCGACCCCTGCCCCTGCGGCCGGGCCGCCCACGATGGAGGCCGCCGCCACGGGAATAATGGAGGCCATGCCGCCGCCGAGCAAATTGCCGGCCGACGCCAGCGAGGGGTCCGAGAGAAACGATTGCTGCGCGGCTTGGCTCAGCGGCAGGTCGGTGGCTTTGGCGCGGGCCAGCAGCTCGCGGCCGATGGCGTCCGATTCCTTGTCGTCGCGCAGCGGCTTGCCGAGTTCCTTGATGGGCGTGAGCGGATTGCCGTAGTCGTCGTAGGCCGTGTTGTTGGCAATGGTTTCCGTGATGTCGCCGAAGTAATCGACGAGGTTGCCGCCGATGCGCTTCCAGTCGAGGCCGTTGTAGAGGGCTTTGCCCGCGCTGGCCCAAAAGCCGTCGTCGGCCAGATCGGGTGCTTCGGCAGCCGGGGCCGGGGCCGCTACTTCCTGCGGATCGGCGAGCACGCCCAAGCCCTCGGGGCGGCGCGTGCCCAGGAAGTCGATTTCCTCGCGGCCGGGCGTGGCTTCGCTGGCCTGCACCATGCCGGGCGTCAGTTCGCCGGGGGCGCCGGCCGGCACGCCGAGGGCCGTGGGGTTGGCGTCCGCGCTGTCCTGGGCCAGCACGTCGCGGCGCATCTGCTCGGCGTCGAGCGGCGTGTAGGCTACCTCGTCCGCCGAAACAGCCGGGCTAGGCGACGAGCCAGCGCCAGAGCCGCTTCCACCAGGCTTTTTTTTTACGCCGAGGTCACTGGCGAACTGGTCGTAGGGCACGGAGAACCCGTCTTCGGCGTACCGCTGGCTCAGGGTTTGGTGCAACTGGCGCAGGTTCGCCTCGTCGGCCATGTCCTTGGCGAACTGGTCGTAGTCGATGGTAAACTCCGGCTCCCGCTGGCGCAAGTTGGTGTAGAGGCGTTTCAGCGGCGGCTCGGGCGTGATCAGGGGCTTTTGCTCCATGAAGGCGGATTAGTAAAGGCCCGCGTTGTTGGAACGCGCGGCGGGTTGGGGTTGGTAGAACGGGTTCAGGCCCGGCAAGCCTTGGGGGCGCACGGCGGCGGGCTTTTGCGGCACCACGTCGGGGTTGACGACTTTGGAGGGGCGCAGGCCCGCGTTGCGCTTTTTGGCCAGTTCCAGTTCGCGCTGCACCTGGGCGAGCGTGCGCGTGGTTTTGGGCGAGGGCGCGATTTTGCCGTTCGAGTACTGAATGGCGCGCTGGCGCTCGGAGCCAGAAAACGGGATGCGGTAGGTGGCTTCCTGCTCGTTGGCCAAACTCTGCGCTTTAGCCCACAGTTGCGCGTCGGCGTCCCACACCTTCTGCCCACCGAACAGGCTCATCATTTCGCTGTACTTGTCGCCGTCGCCGCCCTTGGCCGCGTCGCGGGCTTCCTTGAGCTGGGCAAAGATTTCCTGCGGGTTGCCGCCGTAGTTCTCGTTTTTCTTCGACGAGCCGATGAGCACCAGCCCGGCTTGGGAGAAGCGTTGGTTTTCGGGGCGCAGTTGCAGCTTGGTCAGGGCAGCGGCGTAGTTGCCGTTGGCCCGCTGCACGTCGTCGGCCGAGGGGAACACGCTCTCGCCCGTCTTGGGGTCGAGCAGGCCCACTTCGAGCGCGTCGAAGTTGATGTTGAGCGCGAGCTTGTTGTTGGCCGAGTGCGTGGTCGTGCCGTCGGCGCCCACCGTCGTGACGCGGCTGAATTGGGCGTTGCTGTATTTCAGCGGCTCGCTTTGGCCTTTCTTCGGGTTGTAGACCGAGAAGCGTGTGGCGTCGGGCGAGTAGCCCGCGTCGTTGCCCGTGCCGGTGGTCACGAACGACGGGCCGCCGTCGCGGGCCTGCACGGTTACCGTGTTGGTGCCCGAGCGGCCGGCCGAGGGGTAGCGGTTGTAACGCTCCTGCTCGGTTTCTTTCGCGTAGCCAAAGGACGACAGAAGCGTTTTGGCCGCCGCAACCTCATCGTTTGTGCCGAGGCGCTTCATTTCGCCCTTGAGCACCACGTTGAAGCCGTAGTCGGTCTTGAGTTGTTGCAGGGTGTTGTTGTCAAGCTGCACCAAGGGCGTGCCGTCGGCGCCGCGCTCCACGTCCCACGAACCGTCGGATTTGCGCACGGGCTTGAACAGGTTGGTGGTCAGCGAGCCGGAGCGCGAAAACGAACCGGGCCGACCGCCCACGGCGTCGGCTTGGGTAGAGGCCGTGAAGATGCCCTTGATGGCCTCGCGGGTCGTGGCGATGGCGTCATACGACTCGGGATCGTCATCGACCTCGTTAAAGCGAGCCGGGTCAAATTGCGAGGGGCGCAGGTAGTTTCCTTGGTCGTCTTTTTGCAGCGCAATCAAACGCTCGACCGCGTACTTGCCGTTGCGGCGTGTATCGGCCAAATAAGCCTTGGAGCGGGCAAGTCGTTCATCCGAAATCTTTTTACCCCGGTCGCGCTCGTAGTAAAACTGCGCTTGGCGCTGACTGGCCGATAACTTGGCACGCATGGGGTCGTCCTTGTACTTGGCGTAGTCTTCAAAGGTGCCGTTGTACACCTGCGGAGCCAATTTGGTGTAGACGAGCTTCTGGTATTCCTCGCCCGTGGGCAGGTCCAGCTTGAGGTCGGTAATAAAGCGGTTGGCCTCCTCGCGGTTGGCTTTCGCACGGGCCGCTTCTTCCAACTGCCGGCGCCGCAGGCGGGCGCCCTCCGCTTGTTGAAGGGTGCGCAGCGCGGTCGGGTCGTTGCGTAAAACGTAGGCACTACCCGTCGCGGCTTGGCCTAATGGGACGAGTTCAGCGGGATTTTGTGGCTCCATATCTCCTAGCAAGGTACGAAACTTATTTGCTACATATGGCCTATGTTGCCGCCATGAAACACCTGCTCCTTTCCCTCCTGCTCAGTGGCGTAGCCGTCGCCGCCTTCGGTCAAAACACCTACTGCCTAGGGTGCAGCGCCGCGCAGGTGCGCGACATGGCCTTGGAGCAGCCCGGCCGCGTGGAACTGCGGGCCACCTCGCAAGTGCTGGTATTCGGCCGCACCGACTCTCTTTCGCGCTCCACGTACCGGCTGGCGGGCGGCAAGGTGGTCGAGGTCAACCACTCCTACCCCGCCTCGTCGTTTTTGGTGGCGGCAGCAGACAAAGACCTCGGCAAGCCCCGCCCCGACGGCAGTTGGTTGCAGGGCAAAGTGTTGGTGCGCAAGCGGTACGACGGCAACCGCGTGGTGTACGTCTATCGGCAGACGGGTCGATAAGGAAAATATTTGTACATATAATATTGTTTTATCGTACGAATTTCCTGTACCTTACCTCACCAACCAACGAACGAGGTATGAACATTGTCGAAGAAATGCTGGCGCTTACGGCGCAAGAGCCGCAGTTGTCTCCTGTTGAGACGCTGCGCAAGATTAGCGACTACGTTGCCAAGCATGTGCCACTGTTAGAGGGAGCGGCAGACGAGTTTCCTTCGGCTGCCAATACAAAGGCTGTAGCGATGCTGAACATGTTAAATGCGCAAACGCAGGCGGTACTTGCGAGTCTTCCGCGCGATATTCAGAGCACTCGCTACGAACTTACACAGTATTACGAAGACGGAACAATGGCGGGCAATGTGGTTGGGTGGTTCGAGGAAGTCGGCCACCGGCCAATTCTGGTCGGCGATGAAATTGTGGTTGGTTTAGACCACTACCTGCGCGTAGCGGAACGGGTGTGGGTCGCTGAATCCAACGATTTAATCATCAGCTTGACAAGCAAGTATCGCGGAGAGGAAGATTTAAAGGATTTACGCGGAGACTTGCTGGCCTTGGGGTGGGACATAGGCAAGGAGTAAGACTGCCTTTGCGGCATGAACGTGCCCGTAACCATTCTTCCCGACGACGTTTTTGAACACGGCCGCGAACTGGCGGAAACCATCAGCGCCTTGATGGATTGGCCGGTGGAGAAACGCGGCGACATGCTCAGGGCGATGGTTAAGCTGCGGCTAGATGATGTCTACAAGAAAACCGGCGTGCTGCTGGCCGCTGGCGACGACCTGACGTTTTATCGAATCCCGCGCCTGCGGTACAAGAAAGAACACGATATTATTTACTACCGCGTCACGGCGCGGGAAATGATTTTGACGGAAGACGGCCTTATTATTCGATACTACGGCAAGTTGATCATGGACTTGGAAATGGGTGAATAAAAAAGCCCGGTCATAACGACCGGGCTTTTTTCGTTTTGCAAACCGCAAATTATTCTTCGCGCAGGAAGCGGGCGGGGATGTCGCGCAGGATCAGCCCCTCCAAACCGCTGCCTTCTTCGTCGCCCGTCGGAACGGGGATTACGACGTCCACGCGCTTCTCACCGCCGCCGCCGTAGCTCTGGTCGATGACGCGCACGTTGGACAGGTCGAGGTCGAGGCGCAGGCGCTTCGGTTTGGGGGCTTCCACGGCTTTCGCGGCCGGGGTTTCTGCTTTCGGGGTTTTGTCTTTCTTGTCGGCCATTGTTGGTTTGTTAGTTGTCGGAGGGTTGGGGAATGTCGTCGGTTTCCAAAGTGCCGTTGTGGTAGGCTTCCAGGCGGGCCAGGACGCGCTCGAAGCGGGCGAGCACCCACAGGGTACTGCCGTCGCGCAGGTGGATTTGGGTTTTGGGCGCTTTGTTGTCAAAGCCAAGTTTCCACCCCTTCGCCGAGCGCACGAACAGCACGTCGTTGTAGAGAAACGCCACGTCGAGGACGGATTCCACGCCGAGGTCGGTGCGGATGATTTGCCGGGCTTTAAACCACTCGCTCATGTTAGCGGCCGGTGTAACGCGGCAACGTCGCCGGCAGCTTGGGCGCGGCGGGCGTGCGCAGGCGGGGCGATAACGCAGCGAGCGGATTGTCGGCGCCGACAAGCGCCGCCTCGCCAGCCAAGCCTTCGGCGCCCGTGGTGGCGTAGGCCGTGGCGGCGGCCGACGCCAGGCCGTCGATGCCGTTCATCAGGTTCTGGTTGCTCGACTGAATCAGCGCGGCCTTGGATTTGTTGAACTGGTCCAAGTCGCGCATCTGGTAGTTCGCCTGCGTGGTCAGTCCTTGGTTGAGGCGCTGGCGGGCCGTGTCCTGGTACTGCAAGCCCTGCGTGGCGAGCTGCTGCTGCCCCTGCTGGCGGTTCTGGTCGAGGGCGGCGAGCGTGCCGAGCACCTGCGACGAGGACGTGCCGGCCCGGCTGGCTTGCGCGAGGCCCGAGGCGAGGTTCTGGTTGAGACGGTTTTCGGCCGCTGCCATACCCGGCATTTGGGCGCTATTCGCTGCTTGCCGCAGGTTGCCCATCTGCTCGCGGAACGCAGCGGGTGTGCTGTCCTGTAATTGAAGCCGGTTGGCCTGCCTTTTCTGCGTGATGGCGGCGGCCACTTTGGGGATGGCTTGAACGGCGCCTATGGCAAGTGGAACGGCGAGAGCGGGTAGTGGCATGGGCGCTAATTTTCCCTCAAGGTACGAAAAAAGTTTGCCGTTTATGCCGCCGTTCTTACAAAACCTACGTACCTTGGATGCTCCAACCACAAGCCCCGTTGCCATGAGCAAACCCGCGAAACCGCAAGCATACATCACAAACTATACACCTGCCACCGGCATGAACTCCGTGCAGCAGGGCTACGGCGAGCAGGCCGTGGATGCGCTGTTCGCCTTGCAGCAGGCCGTGGACAGCGCCACCCGCCCCTTTACCGAGGGCGACAACCTCGACGTGGCCGACGAGCGCCGCTTCGTGTGGCAGTTCACCTTCAAGCGGCAGGACACGTTCGGCCTGTACTTCTTCTGCCACGGGGCCGTGCCCGCTAAAGCGGCGGCGTAAGATGAATACGGAAACAGACGACCAAATTGACGGGCGGTTCGGTAAGGGCTACCGCAAGTCCCACCTCGGCGAGCATTGGCAGTGGACGCTGCACTCTTGGGAGTATTACGGCTCCACCAATTACGTGTCGCTCTCGAAAGACGCCCGCTACGGGCCGGGCTACCGGCTGCTGATTGAAACCGAATCGGGTTACGTACCCGCTTTCGTTGCGGGAAACTACAATGACGATCAAGTATTGCGCCTAATCGAAGGCTTCTGGCCGACCAACCCCAACTTTAAAACCGACCGCAAATAGAACCATGACCACCGAAACCCTTCAAAAAGCCAAAGCGATAGAGCAGCGCATCAGCAAGCTCCACGGTGAAATAGCCGACTTTCAGACAGCCGGTATCGTCTTGCGGCTACACAACAATGACTTCGGGTTCTCGCTGATAAGCACTATCGGCACGAGCGAGAACAGCGAGCATCCCGACGCGGAGTTGGCGCGAGCCTTTGTGCAGAAGTTGATCGAGCGCCGCCAACAGGAATCTTCCAAACTACATGAACAGTTCAACAGCCTATAGCCATGAATAACGACTGTAACATCAATAACGACTCGGTGGAAGGCCCGCAACTGGATATTTACGGCCGGCCGTGGCACAAGCAACCCGCGCCGACGTTTCCCGAGGGGTTGGGTGTATTTGCCGGCGCACCGAAGCGCAAGGAATACGGCATCGAAATGGACGGCATTGCGCAGATGCTCGGGCTGGATATATTCGACTACGACCCCGGCGACATCGTAGTGGCGGTTGGCAAGCTGCAAAGCCAATTAACCGACACGCAATACCGCCTGCAATCGGCACTTGTTGCCGTTCCCAACGTCGCGTTGGCATGGGTCGCACCAAGCACTACCACGGGGCAGGATGGCTACTACACACCGATGTACACGCACGCGCTGAGTTTTAACGCGCCCAATGCGCAAGGCGGTACGACCGTGGCGTATGAAGGCATACAATTCTCTACGCCGCCCTCCTACTGGCCCGCGCCGGGCACTGTTTGCTATTGCAGCGCCCGCAGCGAAAATGACTGCTCTTGCCCACCAGTATACACAACTCAATCAAACATAAACACCCTCTAACACCCCTCCTATGAGCACCACCCGCGCCAAATTCAAAGTAGACTACGTGCAGAACTTCGGCACATCGGCCACCGTGAAGCTCTCGCCCGTGTACGGCACGAGCGGCGAAAACAAAGCCTTTTGGGACGCCACGCCCTGCGGCAGCATCGAGTTGATGCTGCAAAACCAAGCGGCTATTGCAGCCTTTGTGCCGCAAGGTGAGTTCTACATCGACTTCACGCCCGTAGCGCCGGAGCGCGAGAAAGGCCCGTTCAACCCGCCGCGCATTCCTGGCGACCACCCACGCGGCTAACCACCCCACTTGCAAAGCAAAAGCCCGGCCGAGGAATCGGCCGGGCTTTTTCGTGCGTTACAGCCCCGTGGTTACAACGCCTCGGCTTGGCCGGCGCGTGGGAGCCACGAGAGGCTGACGGCCGTCAGGCGGGCGTCTTCGGCCCCCACGGGCGGTTCCAGCAGCACGCGCAGGGTGCGGCCCACGAGCAGGCGGCCGTAGTGGCGGGCGAGCAGGCGCGAGGCGTAGCCCGGCGAGGTTTCGTCGCGCTTCCACGGCGCCTGCCACACGCCGTCGAGAAACGTCAAATCTTCCGTGGCCAGCCGGGTTTGGCGCAGCGTGTCGGCCAGGGCGTTGATGGGCGTCCACGCGGCTTCGCCCTCGACGGCGACGGTGCGCCATTCCTTCGCCAGTCGCGGCGCTTCGGCCGAGGTCAGCGTCACGCGCGGGGTGACATACGCGCCGAAGTGCGAGCCGTAGGGCGCCTGCGCGTCGTGCAGCCACGGCTGGCCGCCTTGGAAACTGAGCAGGCCGAAGCCCGGCAGGCCCACGGCCGCTTCGGCGGGGTTGCTGCGCGTGCCCGCGTAGGTTTCGCGGCGTTCCGACCAGACGAGGCAGTTGTCGCCCGTGAGCAGCCACGCTTCCTCGCGCAGCGGGTCGTAGGCGGCGCCCGTCAGCCGGCTCGGAGCCACGGCGTCGAGTGCGGTGCGGAACTTGGCGATTTGGCCCAAGGGCGTCACCCCGTTTTGGGCGTAGCGGCACCACTCGTTGCGGCGGCCGTCAAAGAAGAACACGCGGCCCTTGCCGTCCGTGCTCACCGTTTGCGGGTGCTGGCAGCCGTAGCCGCCGCTGAGCACGTTCACGTAGCCGATTACGCGGTCCACTTCCACGAGCAGATTGCCGCCGCTGGTTTGCCGCGCCTGGCTCACGCCGAGGCCGAGCGAGGCGCAGCCGTAGGACGCCAGCACCAGCATGACCGAGCCTTGGGCCTGCGTGTCGTCGGCCACGGCAAGCGCCGTGAGCGGGCCGATTTCGCGCGGGATGCGCTGGTCGTCTACGTTGAGGGGTTCCCACGCGCTTAGCCCGTTGGTTTGCGTGCCGGCCGCGCGCGGCCCCGAAAAGGCGAGGGCCGTGGGCAGGCGGCTCACCTGTTGGTCGGGCGCGAGCACGGCGGCGATGCGGCCGCGTGCGGCGTTGAGCCACACCGGGGACGGCACCGTGCCGGGCGTGGTGCTTTCCCGGCCGGGCTGGTTGCCCTCGGCGGGCACCAGGTAGGCGTCGCCGGTCAGCACGCCGCTCGCCACGCTCAGGCTGCGGCGCGGATTGCCCTGCGCGTCCGTGTCGTGTAGCACGGCGTGGACCGGGCCGGCCGTGTAAAGGTCGGGGCCGGCCGTGGCGAGGCCGGGGGTGTAGATTTCGACGGGCACCGCGTCGTTGGTCGGGAATTGGGCGAGGATGTCGAGGAAGCGCGGCGAAATGGCCACGAAGTTGCCGCGCTGGTAGAGGATGGGCACGTCCACGCCGCTGTTAAGCAGCGTCAGCCGGTCGCCCGAGTCGGGCGAAAAGGTGTAGCCCCGGTTGGTTTGGGCGAGGCCGCTCAGGTCAAACCACACGGCCTGCACAAAGGCCAGCCCGTTTTCGCGGATCGGGCGCAGGTCGGGGCCGGGCGGGGCGGCGGTGGTTTCGCCCCGGTACTGCTTGGGCGTGGCCAGCACGCGCTCGAAGGTGCGGTGGGTGAGCGAGGGCGAGAGCAGCAGGCGGTAAAAGCGTGCCCACGCGGGCACGAGCGCGGTGGCGGGGCCAGCGGGCAGCGTCCAGCGCAGGTTCTGCACGCGCGGCCCGCCCGAAGGCACGGGCACGTCGAACTCCACGCGGCTGCCGGCAGCGGCGGGGCGGCCGAAGGCGTCGTAGAATTGCAGGCCCGCCGCGTAGCGGCTGCGCTCGTGGAAGGTGGGCAGCGCGTCGGTGGCGGCGTCGCTGGCCGGGGCGCCCGCAACGGGCTGGTCGGGCAGCACGGTAATTTGCCGCTCGTTGCCCGGCGCGGCTTCCAGCAGCTCGTCGGCCGACAACTCCACAAACGCCTGGGTGTAGGTCAGGGCCGCGCCAAGCTGCGGGGTGAACAACCCGCCCGTGTTGCTGCCTTCGGCGTAGGTGCTGCCGGGGTCGGGGTACGCGCCGGCCAAGCGGCGGAACAACCGGGTGCGGTAGCGCAGCTCAAACCGTTCCTCGCCGTCGTCGGCCGTGAAGGTGAAGCGGTAGGGCGTCACCGTTTGGTAGAGCGTGTCGAGGGTGCTGGTGGCGGTTGCCGTTTCAATGGCCACGGTCAGCGGCACGTCGGGCGTGGCGTAGCCCACGCGGGGCAGGTTGCCCACCCACACGCGGTTGCGGGCCACGGTCAGCGCCTCGGCGGGCCAGAGCGCCTCGAATACCCGTGCGGCTTCGGCGTCGGGCACGGCCTCGCCCGTGGTTACGCCCGTGAAGTCGTAGGCGGCGGGCCACGCGCCCCCGGCCGGGCGGCGCAGGGTCGCGGCCACCAGCCACGTCGCTTCGGCGTCGGGGCGCACGAGCACCTGCACTTCCGTCACGAGCGCGGGCGGGTCGGGCAGGGCCACGCGCAGCGTGTTGCGGGCGTCTTCCAGGGCCGAGCGGGTGGCGGGGTTAACGGGGCCGAGGGGCGAGAAAACGGTGTGCTCGCCGTCGGCGTAGCGGTAGCGGGTGGCGAACTGCCACGAACGGCCGGCCACGCGGTTGGGTTGGCCGGGGCGGGCCACGTCAATGCGCGTGGCGACGGGCGCGGCTGTGGGCGGCACTTTGAGCAGGTACAGGCCGAAGGGTTCGGCGGTGAGCCGGGCGGGCGTGTAGAAGCCCGATAGGCAGCGGGCCACGGGCAGGTTGCGCACCTCCCCGTCGGCGTCGAGGTAGAGCAGGAAGCCGTCGGTCACGCAGGGTTGCGCCCGGCCGTTTTGCGCGGGCAGGCGCAGGCCGTCCCATTCGAGCAGGGTTTGCGCCGCTTCCGTGGCGGGCAGGTAGCGCACGGCGCGGTGGCGGCCTTCGCTGTGGTGGAGCAGGAAGTAGGCGGCTTGGGCTTCGGCGTCCCAGCAGGCGCCCACGCAGGTCGCGGTGCCGTCGGCGGGCAGGGCGTAGTCCACGGGGCGGTTGCCGGTGGCGCCCGTCAGGTAACCCGTGCGGACGAAGACGTTGAGCGCGTCCTGAAACACGCTTGGCGGCAGGGCGCTAACGTCGGTGTCGGTGTCGATTTTCAGAAAGGAGTGGCGGGTCGTGGGCATCTAGTCGAGTCCTTTAATGGCTTTATCCAGCACGCCGCGCATCGTTTGCAGCTTGTGTTTCAAGTCGCCTATCTGGATGCGCAACCGGGCGGTTTCGGCTTCCATGTCCAAGACACGCCGGGCTTGGTTGCCCTGCGACATGGCGAGGTAGTCGTTGAGGTTGTCGCGCAACGCCACCGCGTCGGCTGACGGAATCCGCACCTCGCAGTTCTCGACATACTTGGCGACGAGAATAAAATCCGTTTTGTCGGAGTGGCAGGTGTATTCCACCGAGTCCAGGCGCACCGGGCCTCGGTGCCAGTTGCAGTAACTCGGCATTAGCGGACGTTGAGGGTGTAGTTGTCGTGGCAGACGGCGGCGATTTCGGCGTACCCGAACTTGCTGCGGTGCTTCTTGCTCAGGCGCTGGGCGTTGCGAAACTGCTTCTCGTATTCGCGGCTCATGGCCAAGTCCTTCTTGCGCAAGCAGTGCTGCCAAAGGATGAAGTAGGTGAGCGGCGTCACGTCGTAGGGATGCACGACGGTGGGCTTGCCAGGGTCCACGGCCGAGCCGATGTAGGAGAGCACCAGCACCGTACCGGGTTCGATGAGGCTGCCCACGCGCAGCACGCGCTCGGCTTCGTCGATGACAAATTCCTCGCGGTATTCGCCGTAGCCGTAGCCCTGCACGGGCTTGCCGGCGCGTTCGATGCCGGGGTAGCACCACGTCGGCCACGCCTCGTTCACCTCGTCGGTGAGCACGGCCGGCGCGTCGAAGGGTTCCACGGCCACGATGCTCAGGGCGGGGTTGTAGCAGAGGTTGCGGACGGTGCCGCCCTGCTCGCGGCCCACCACGAGGTAGTCCACGTAGTCGGCGGGCAGCTCCGTCACCCGGTCCGGCCCCACGTCGAGCAGCACCGTTTTGGGGTAGCGTCCCTCGGCGTTGTGGTCGTTGTGCCACATGTGGGCGAAGCCGCGAAACTGCGCCTGCAAGCGGTTCGGGTTCGGGTCGCTGAGCGTGTCGGCCACCGTGCGAACCACGTTGGCAATGGTGGTGTAGGGTGTGGTCATTTAGTCGTTGGGTGGTGCCTGTTGCCGATCAAACGCCTCGTTAGCTTCCTCTTTGGTGAGGACAACCGCCGTTTCAGGGTCAAAGTGGAATAGCCGGTGGTCGGGGCGGCAGGTACAGACAAAGCAATACACGCCGCACGGCCGACCGCTTCCCCACGGGTCGTTTGCTTTATCTATTAGGCTCATCCTTGGTTGGCGTTGTTGTCGTTGGTTTTGTCCTCGGGCGTGCGGCGTTGCAGCAGGGCCACGGCTTTCGCCACGATGTCGGTTTGCATGAGCTTGCGCAGGCCCGGCTCGCCGAGCGTGTCGCGGGTGGCGCGGATGATGACTTTTAGCAGCACCTGCGCGTCGGGCGGCGGGGTCGTGCCCCGGCTCCACACGTAGTACACCCGGTCGCCCTCCCACGTAAAGCCGTAGTCGCCGTCGAGCGGGATGTGGCCGCCTTGGTAGGTGGCCCGCAACTGCGTGGGGATGGGGATGTAGGTGCGCTGGTAGCGGTCCACGAGCTTCATGGGTTCCACCGAGTACACGCCCTCGCCGGGCAGGTTCTGGTGGCGGGCCAGCTTGGTAAACACCTCGGGCAAGAGCGAATACTTCTCGTCCGTGTCGGGGTCGGTGAGCACCGGCCACTTGGGGAAGGGCACGAGGTATTCTTCGTTGCTGCCGCCAAACTTGTAGAGCGCGTCGAGGTCGTCGAAGTACTGCTGGCGGGCAAACGCTTCGTTTTCCACGGTCGCCTTGCGCTCGGCGTCCGCGTTGTAGCGGTCCACTTCGCTTTGCTGGTCGCGGCGGGCTTGCAGCACGGCCAGGCGCACCTCGCGGCGGTCGTAGGGCGAATCGGCCGTGGGGTTGCCGCCGCTCAGGATGCGGTGGACCTCGGCGGCGAGAATGTCGTCCTCGTCGGCCGTGGGCTTGGCCAGGAACGCGTACGGATTGGGCGCGGCGACTATCGGGTCGGTGGGCGTGGGGTCGAGCGCCGGGTTAACCGCGCCGGAACCGGCATTTGCGAGGGCCATAGGTTATTTGAAACGAGGGCGGTATTGAATCCAGAGGCCGCGCAGCAGGTCGCGGAAATGCGACTTGAGGTCTTGCTGGCACACGCTGGTGTCGAAGTGTTCCGTGCCGGGGAATTTCTTGGCGGCGTACAGCTCGGCCCGCTCCTGCACCAATTCGGCAGTCGGCGACCAGCAAATTCCATTGAGCGTCAGCACTTCGAGGGTGTTGTCGTCGCGGTACTGGCGGTGTACGACCAAGTAAGTGTAGAGGCGCATGGCGGTTGGTTAGAGGTCGGTTTGGGTGAGTTTGTCGGCTTCGGCGCTCATGCCCCGGTCGCGCAGGGTTTGGGCGAGGCGGCTCACGGCGCGGGTAATCAGGTGCTGGTCGGCCGCAGCGGTAAAGCCCGTGTCCACGCTGGCGACGTCGTGGTATTCGAGTTGGTTGCCCACCTGCCGCTCGGCGTACACGGGCGTCAGGGGCCGCACGTACGCCTGCACGGTCAGCGCCGGCAGGGTGTTGGGGTACACCTGCCGCTGGTTGTTTTCGCGCAGGGCAACAATCGGGTGCTCGGCGTCCGGCCCGGCAATGGGGTCGTTGAGGCGGTAGCTCAGGGCAAAGCCGTCCACTTCTTCCGTCACGAGAGCCGAGCCGATGAGGTAGTGGTCCACGTAGTCGAAGTCGGCGGGCAGCGTGAACAGGCCACCGGGTTTGAGCGAGCCGCCCAACGCCGTGAAGTTGGCGCGGCGCAGGAAGGGGTGCAGCAGCCGGTCGGTTTTCCGGTTGGTCGCCACGCCCATCGGACGCGGCGACCGTTTCGGGGCGATGAGTTCGTCGTAGAGGGCTTGCGCGGCGTCGCCGACGGCAGCCGCCACCTCCGGCTTGGGGAAGTAGCTGGTGTACTGGCCGAGGCGTTGCTGAACGCGCTCAACGAGGTGGCGGATGCGTTTGTCGGGCATGGGTACTAGTATTTATACTCGTAGGGCAAAGTGTCGAGCGCAGGGATTACAGCCGGATTTTTAACCTGCTGTGCGGTGTAATTCTCAAGCGTTAAGGCGTAAAGGGCAACGCCCACGCCCTTTTCACGCTCGATGGTCTTGGTTTCGCCGTTTCGTTCCAGCGTAACCGTTTCCATGCCCGTTACTGGCATTGCCACTACCACATTAACGCCATCCCCTGTTGTTGAGGTGTAGGCATTGAGAATGTGCAGGGCGGCAAGATTCAGCTTGTCGCTCATTACTTCTTCTTGTTTTTCTTGGCCAGCTTCTCGTCGTACACGCGCTGCAACTGGCGGCGGGTGGTCTGCCCTTGGTTGTCGAGCAGGTAGCTCAGCAGTTCCTCCTGGTGGTTGCCCGAGGGGATTTCCAGCACGCGCTGGCGGGTTTCGGTGTACACGTAGCGGCGCTCGGCGGCTTCCCACTCGATAACCTTCTCCTGCTCGGCGTTGGCAATCAGGGCTTCCACCTGCACGGCTTCGTCGGCTAAGGCACGGAACACGCGGTCGGAGTCCTGCTGGGCCAGCTTCACGAGCGAGGTGAACATGGAGTCGCGGTCGGTGTTGGTGGGCAGCTTGAGGCGCTTGGCCACCCCTTTCAGGGTTTCGTAGTCGTAGGTGGCGAGCGTGCTCATCACGGCAATGCTCTGCTCCACGGTTTTCGCCTCGTTTTTGGCGTCCTTGGCGGGCTGCACGCGTTCGAACTTGTAGCCCGTCAGGCTCTGGTGGCCGGGAATCACACAGGTTTTGTTGGCCGGGTGCAGCTCCAAAAACTCGTAGATGCCCACCTGCTTGTCGGTCACGGTCAGCAGGCCGTCGCGGAACTCGATTTCGGCCAGCACCGGCACGACCTCGCGGTTGCGGCCCTGCCCCACCGTCTTGGTGCCCTGCTTGGCCATGATTTCCACGTCGGCCCGCAGGTGCGGATCGAAGATGGTGGCTTCGGCCGTCAGGTTCACCGAGGGCGGAAACTTGGTGACGGGCACTTCGTTGCCGGCCGAATCAACGGCCATTTGCTTGACGCCCGCGTTGGTCAGGCGGTAGGTGGCCGATTCGCCCCGTTTCAGGGGTTCGATGAGCTTGCGCAGGTCGTCGCTAATCTGGTTGTACTCGGAAATTTCCATGTCGGAACGGTTGGTTGGGAGCTTGGATGTGACCAGCAAGGTACGAAAAATGTTGGTCGTATCGGGCCGGTGTGTACAAATCTTATGGACGCAAAAACTCCCCGGCAGCAGGGCCACCGGGGAGGAAAGCAGCGGGTGCGTTACTCCCGCTTACCAACCACGCAAAAACCTAGCTCGCGGGGGCGATGAAGAACGAGCGGCTGATGGCCACTTGCTGCAAGCCTTCCTGCGACTGGATGCCCATTTCGAGCTTGTCCTTGAAGGTGATGTCGATGTCGCGGTACACCTCCTTGAAGCGGCGGCTCTGGCCGTTCGACTGCGACTTGTAGCAGATCGTCAGCGACGGCATTGACACGGTTTTTAGGCCGTTCTCGTCGTCCACTTTGGTTACCGACATTTTGTTGCCGGGCACGATGTAGCCTTCCTTGGCGTAGCTCATGTACGACTGGCCCATCAGGATGGGGTGGATGCGGAACTCCTGCAAGTGGAAGGTAACGCCGTGGTAAGTGAACGAGCTAAAGCCCAAGTCCACCGCGCGGTTTTTGCCGTTGCCCATGCCGAACGAGTTGTACTGGATGCCGCCGTTCTCGGTGAAGGGGCGGATCAGGTCTTCGATGGCGTTGCGCAGTTCGTCGCCGATGTACCAGTGTACTTCGGTTACGCCCAACAGGCGCTTGATCTTCGTGGTCAACGTGTCGAGGTTGGCCAGCGAGAAGCCGGTGCCCGCGTTGTAGTACAACTGGTTGCCGTTGGCTTTCAGGTTCGAGCGCAGCGAGTTGGTCAGCGTCACGCCGTTCACCGAGCCGCCGGGGCCGAGCATGAGTTGCAGGTTCTGCTTGATGCGGTGGCGCTTCAAGGTTTCCATTTTCAGCTTGTTGACAACGTGGCTGGTGCCACCGACCGTTACGGCCATGTCGTGCGAAGCCAAATCGCCCGTTACGTTCGGGGCCAGCGTCTTCATGATCTGGAACTGGCCCTGGAAGCGGGTGAAGGGCGTGTCCAGGCCCACGGTCGGCATGTCGGTGCCTTCGCCGAAGGCGTTGCCCTGCGCGACGATGGGGGTGGTGGCGCCGCCCGCAACGTGCAGCGCCAGCGCGGCGCCGATGTCGCCCGTGGTGCCGATGCGGGTCAGCACGTACTGCGTGGCCGTGCCCGCGCCGGAGGCCGAGGTTACCTGGGCGTACAAATCGCCGATCAGGGGAATGATGTCGCCGACGATGAGCGGGGCGCGGTCAATCGTGCCGCCGAGTTCGGTGATGGCCGAGTACGCCGACGCGTCGAGGGTGATGGTCGAAGCCGATTGGCCGGCCGAGGCGGTGGCCACGCGCGAGTCGCGGAACAGGCTGCCCTGCTCGTAGTTGTAGAACTTGCTGGCTTTCACCAAGCGGGCGTTGGCTTCCAGGCTCGTCATGAAGTCCTGGTCGTCCCACGACTGATCGACGGCCTTGAGGATGTCGCGCTCCATCAAAATGGAGTCGGCGTCGTAAACTACGCTGTCCGATTGCGGGGTAGCGTTGGTGCGGTTGGTTACCGCGTTGGAGGGGTAGAAGCCTTCGGCTGCCATTGGGGTGAGGGGCTAGGGGTGTTTGTTAGTGGGTGCCTCGTTCTTGGAGCTGCCGAAACGCTTCGGCCACGGCAGCACTGTTGGTTGGGCCTCCGGCCGCTGAGGCGGACGCGGCGGGGGCGCTGTTGACGAGCTGGCCCATCGGAACCGAGGGGCCAACGGCGGACTTTCCGGCCGTGTAGAGGTGCTTGGCGAACCCGTCGGGGTCGGTGGCAAAGGCGGCTAAGGCGGCCACTCGGTCGAGGCTTAGCTGCTGGCCATCGGGAAACAGGAACGCTTGCAGTCCACCGACGTAATCGTCCATGAATGCTTTGGTGGCCGGGGTGTTTTCCACGCCCACCTTCACGGCGGCCCCGTCAATCGAAAACTCGATTTCGGCGGGCTGGGCGAAGTAGGCGTCCACGGCCTGCAAGTGCGCGTCGATGTTTTTCTGCTGGTCTTCCGCGCTCGGCCCCTCGGTCGGAGGCGCGGCTTGCGGCAGGGCGGCAATCTTGGCGGCTTGCTGCTGCTCTTGCATGTAAGCAGCGTCTTGCTGCGCGGCAAAGCCTAGACGGCGTTGGTCGCGCTGAAAGTCGGGGTTGTCGGCGTCCTCGAAGGAAAGGTTCGGGAACTTGCGGGCAAATTCCAACACGAACTCGTCGAGGGCGATGTCGGCGGGCATCGCGGGGTTGCGGGCCTGGAAGGCTTGCAGCATCACCTCGCGGGGGTCGTCCTCGGCCAGCTTGGCAAAGTCCTGGGCCTGCAACTGAAAGTACGCGGCGGCTTCGGCGGGCTTGTCGGCCACCCACTGCCGCAGGGCCACGTCCTGCGCGTCGCGCTGGTTGGCCTTGAAGGCTTCGGCTTCCTGGGCCAGTTGCAACTGCGACTTGAGGACCGTCACGTCCTCCACGCCCACCTGCTCTTTCAGCCACGCCGCGTAATCGACGGGCGCAACAACGGGGGCGGTTTCGGCAACGGGTTCTGCGGTTCCCGGCTCAACAGCTACCGTTTCGGAAACGGCAGGAGCGGAAACTGCCGGCGTAGGAGCCGGTTCGGCGGGTGCCTCGCCACGGGCGGCGGCAGCAAACGCCTCGGCCACCGGATTCGGTTGCGGGGTGTCGGGGGTAAAGTCGGGAGTGGTGTCCTCCATGATCGGGCGCGGGTTGGTCGTTGGCGCAAGGTCCGATAACCAATATTCTTCGTACCTTGAATCAATGAAAACACCGCCGTTTTCAGGGACATTAGTTTATGACCGACCCCACCCACCTCGCCCGCGAGAAAGCCGTGGCCGTGCAAACCGGCCTCTCCCCCTCCCTTTACGCCCGCTTCGTGCAGTACATGAAGGCCACCGGCTACACCAAGCAGTCCGACGCGCTGCGCAGCATCGTGATTGAACGATTGAAAGCCGAAGGGCTGTAACCGCCGCTCGGCCCGGCAAAGCGGCGTGAATTTTGCGGGCTGTAAATGCCGGTATGCGCCTCGCTGACCGTGTTTTACGGGAATTGCTCGGTGAAACCGCCTTTGCGCACGGCAAACCGGGAACGTTCACGGTCAAAACCGGCAGGCGGCAGCGGTAAAGCGTTGGCTGTGAGGCCAAAAATGGCGATTGGACGCCGCCTACGTGGTTGGATAAAATAAAGTTTCGATTAGATGCATAAAAATTTGCGGGGGCGCGTTCTTTCCTCGTAAACTGCGTTGTTTTTTACCTGTACCCACCGGCCTTTTCGTTCTTTTTTACCCTCGCTTACCTTCTTATTTACGCTCACCGATGAATGCCGCCGTCGCTCCCGCTGTACAAGTTTTGCAAACGTCCGAGTGTGGCGTCTGCCCCTTCTTCTTCCACCCGTCCGGTCAATTGGCCGGCGCCTGCGCCTGCGCGTGCATGACGCCCGTGCCCAACAACGGCGACCCTTACCCCGACTGGTGCCCGCTGCTGCGCGGCGACGTGTGCGTGCGCCTCGCCCCGGCTGCCGCCGCTTAGAGCAGGCTGGTTTGCCGACCCGCCGACCGGGCCGTTTCCTTCGGGGAGCGGCCCGGTTTGTTTGTGGCCGGGGCGGGCTGGGGCTTGGGCGCGTACGTGGCCGCCAATTCGCGGTCCAGGGCCGCGTAGTCGGTAACGGGCGGCGGCTCGTCCCGGAAGTACTTCACGACCACTTGCTCGCCGTAGCGGCACTCCACGGCCCGCAGCAGCCCCTCGGCCACGCAGTAGTCGAGGCACTTGGGTACGCGGGCGCGCTCAAGTCCCTGCCCGTGCAGGTAAAACCCGAGCGCCGCCGCCGTGAGCAGGCGGTCGGCGCTGAGGTGTTGAATGGCTTGGCGAAGTTCGGGGATGGTCATTACGCGGCGCTGGGCTTGGGCTTCATTGCTTCGAGTTCCAGTTTGTTTTCCAGCGTCGCGCCGGCCCGCTGGTGCTGGGCGGCCTCGCGCATGGCGGCCACGGCTTCGGTGCTCTCGGCCACGACCTGCGCGGCCTGCAACTTGGCCTGGGCGCCGAGCTGGGCGGTCTGCATGTTCACCTGCCCCTGCGCTTGGATGAGCATGAGCTGGGTTTCGCGGGCGTAGGCGTCGCGGCGCATGTCGAGTTCGGCCTGCATCTGAATGGTGCTTTGCTTGGCTTTCTCGGCTTCCTGCGCGCTCTGGATTTGCGCCTGCGTGGTGAACTCCGTGTTCTGCTGGGCCATCTGCTGCTGCTGGGCCATGTTGCGCTTGGCCCGCACGCTGAGCAGGAAGTAGGCTTGCTTGAGGTTATCGACCTGCGTGACGTAGGCGAAGTCGGCGAGCGTGATTTCCTTGGTTTCGAGGGCTTTGTCGGCGGCGGCGTAGAAACGCGCCCACTGCTCCTGCGTGGGCTTGCGCTCCACCTTTACGTCCATGTCGCGCACGGCCACGGCCTCGCTGTGGCCTTTCAGCGAGCGGGCAATGGCTTTGTAGACGCTCTCGATGCGCCACTGCTTGGCGTCAAACAGGTAGCCCATCGCGTTTTCGGCGCCGGCAATGGCCAAATCGGTCACGCCCTTGCCCTGCCGCGAGGCCGGGTTGGCGCCGCTCACGGCCCCGTTCACGCCCGTGATTTCTTCCAGCAGCAGCTTGGCCTGCTGGATGTTCGCCCAATGCATGTTGACGATGGGCGAAATGTCGTTGATGAACTGCTGGATGGGCGGGGGCAGCGGCGTACCGTCTTCGGTCAGGCCGTGGTAGACCAGCACCTTTTTCTTGAAGAACATTTCCAGAATGTCCTTCTCGGCTTTTTCCGGCGTGGTGCCTTTCTCCAACACCACCTGTTCGAGCACACCCTTGTTGATCTGGATGCCGTGGGTGACGGCCGTGGCCAGCACGTCCTGCAAGCGCATCCACTCGCGCATGGCGAAGTCCACGGGCACCATGCCCTGCTCCACCAGCGAGTTGGAGAGTCCGCCGAGCAGGTCGGGCGTGGTCACCACGTAGAAGGGATGAGCCACGAAGGGGTTCTTTTCGTCGCGCAACTGTTCGTGGGCAAGGCGGCAGCCGTAGCCGATGGCGGTGTTGTTGATGAGCGTGCCTTCGTAGACGTTGCTCACCTTCTGGCGCACGACCTTGCGGTTGGGGTTTTTCGGCTCCGTGTAGGTGGCCGGGTGGTCGCGCACCAAGCGGTTGCCGACCTTGTTCTGCCCGTCGGTTTTCACCACCTCGTCGGTGGAAATAAACGAGAAGCGAATCACTTCCAGCGTGCCGCCGAGCACCGGGTCTTCGCCGAGGGCCGGGTCGTAGTAAAACGTGCCGTTGGGCGAGGCGGGGGTGGCGAGCTGCTTGAGGTGTTCGAGTTCGTCGGCTTGCAGGGTCGTGTGCTTGTCCTGCTCGATTTCGTGGAGCACCTGCGCCAGCGGCACGCGCTCGACGTGGGCGCCCGCCTGCAAGTGTTGGTAGGTGGCCGACTGGCTGGGCAGCATCAGCGCGTCGCCGGGGTGGACGCGGCGCGGCAGGCGCTTGTTACCGGCCAGCGCCATGTAGACCACCGAGGAACCGTAGGTGGCGTCGTCGCTTTCGCAGGCCCGCTCCTGCTCGGCAAACGCGGCCTGCTCCATTGCCTTCACGATCTGCGTTTCCAAATCGGCCACGCCCGCCACCTTGTACTCGGCGAGCATGAATTTCAACTCGTCTTCGTCGAGCGGGATGTCGTTTTCGTTGGGCACGGGCATTCCGGCCTCTTGGGCCACGGCGCTCATGCCGGCCCGCTCGTTCATCCACGCCCGCAGCTTGGCTTCCTGTTGGGCCTTTTCCTCCTGCGCCACGGCGTCGAGGAAGGTGATGATCGGGTCGAAGTCGGCCTCGCGCAGCAGGGCCAAGGCCGAGCGGCGGCGCTTGGGCAGCAGTTCGAGGATGCGGCGGTCGAGCTTGCTGGTTTTGGTGGCGCCGGAGGGCACGGTGCGGAACCCGTCCTTGTCGGCGCGTTCGGGCTTGCTCTCGTCCTTGAGCACGGCGTACTGGCCCGCGTCCTGGTGGCCGGTGGCGTACAGCTCCGCTTGGCGGTAGCGGCCCGAGAGGCGGCCGTTGAGAAAGTCGCGGCTGCTGCTGTTCAGGTAGGCCGAAACGTGCGCCCGCCCGTATTGCAGGATGTAGGCTTTGTTTTTCTTGCGCGGATCACATTCCGCCAAGTTCGGATACGCGGCGGCCGAAACCAGCGGCTCGTTGATGTTGATTTTCATGGGCGCCGTTTAGCTGTTGAGGTAGGTGGAGGGGTTGTAGGCCGAGAGGTCGGTGGGCTTGCGAATGGGTTTGCGGACGTGGCGCCGGGCGTTGAGCAGCGTCCAGCCCGAGGCCACGGCGGCGTCGAACTTCTGCGTGTTCGTGGCGTCGAAAACCAGCAGGTCGTTGACTTGGTGCTCGAAGGGCAGGCGGCGCGGGTCGTCGAGAATCGGGGCGTTGGTGAACTCGGCCAGCCGGTCGCAGTACTGCGAAATCGAGGCTTCGCTGGCGGCCATGCCGGGGGTTTGGGCCGTTTTCTTGTGCTTCTTCGCTTCTTCGCTGGTGGTGGCTACGCGGCCCACGATGAAGTCCGCGTAGCCCCGGTTGTCGAAGTAGGTGATGATGCCGGGCTTGTTGTTTTCCGGCAGCAGCGGCATTCCGAGCAGGTGGCACATTTTCACCATGTCCTCGTAATAGGTGGCTGGGTCGGGCGGGCGGTTCACGTACTCGACGATAAACGAGTTGCTGGGCCAGTAGCCGGGGCGTTCCTCGCCTGTGGGCAGCAGGCGCTCGGCCTCGTGCAGCAGGTCGGGCTTCCAGAAGGCGTAAGCGGCGGCTTTCGAGGCGGCCCCGAGCTTGACCACCTTTTTGGCGTCGTAGGGGTCGGTGCCGGCCGCGTACTCCAACGCGTTGAGCGGCTTGTAGCGCACCTGCGTGCCGAACAGGGTTTCAATTTCCCCCACGGGCTGCACGTTGTTGAGCACCTCGGGCATGGCCTGGGTGATGATTTTGAAGCGGCCGTTGACCTTGTTGGGAATCCACTTCACGGTCGTGCGCGTGGCGGGGTCGGCCCACGTCAAATCGCATTGGGTCCAGTACGGACGCGGCAGCGAGGCCAGGTGCATCCGCACCGTGTTCAGGTTTTCGAGGTTGAGGATGGAGTCGCGGTCGGAGCTGGAAAAGGCGTCTTCCACCGTGCGCGGGTTGGCACGCCAGTAGCGGCGGGCCTGCACCAAGTCGTTTTGCGGGGCCGCTTCTTCGAGGTCGGCGATGGATTCTTCGACCTTGGAGCGGCCGAACTCGTCCATGATGTGCCCGAGGTAGGCGGGAATGAACTGGCGCACGAAGCCGCTTTCGGTGCGGCCGTTGGCCTTGCGCTCGGCGGGGTTGGATTTGGTCCAGAGCCGCAGCGGCATTTCCGGCTCGAAGTCCTCCTTTTCGTCGATGGTGGAGGGCATCCACATGAAGCCGATGGCGAAACCGCCGCGCCACATCATGCGCGAGAGCACGTTCGCGCGTTCCTCCGAGTCGTAGTCCTGCTTTTTGGCCCACTCGTCGTTGAGCACTTCTTCGAGCGTGTCGCCGTCAAACGCCTGCGGCTTGGAGTTGCGGCGCTCGATGGTGGTGTTCAGGGCAATGACCTTCTTGCCGGTCAGGGCCGTTTTGCCGCGCCGCGCCGGGGCTTTGAAGTTGATTTTTTTCTGCGCGTTGTCCGTCGCCAAGTCCGTCACGGGCTTGATGAGCGTGGAGAGGTTGCGCAGCGCGTGCGAAATGAACTTATTGAGTACGTCGGCGGCCGATTCGTCGTTTTTCGACTGGATGCCGAAGCGTTTGCCCACGGACGTGATGGCTTTCCAGAGCAGGCGGGCGGCGCGGCGGGCGGTTTTGCCGCGCTGACGGGCACCGAGGAAGATTTTGCCGATGCACTTGTTGTCGTTGACCGCCTGCTCGTCGTGCAGGAAGTCCATCTGGTCCACGTCGCGAAAGTCCGCGTAGCCGCCGTGCGGGAGCTGGAAGTGGGTTAGGAAGAAGTAGTGAACGCCCGTCAGGTACGTGGGTTCGCCGTCGTTGAGAAACCAGCAGCCCTCGAAGATGCGGTCGGCCTCGCGGTCTTGCAGGGCCAGCCGGTCTTTTTCGCTCAGCAGGTCAATGGCCTCGTCGGTGGGAAAGTCGCGGCGCCACTTCTGGTCTTTGCGGTTCTTGACGTGGCCGTTGAGAAACCCGTCCTTGGACTTTGGGACGCAGGGCGTGTGGCACCACATTTCGCCGATGAAGGCGCGCAGGCTGCCGTCCCGTTGCTTCTCAAATTCGAGGGCGCGTTGGCTCATCGGTTACTTGTTGCGCTTTAGCACTTTGTCCTCCCACGAATCGCGGGCGGCCTGGGGTTTGGCTTCCTCGGCGGCTTGTTGCTGCATGTCCTCGTCGTCGAAAAACAGGCGGGCCTCCATTTCCTTGAGCTTTAATTCCATGCGGTCGAGGTCGAGCCAGAGGTCGATGCGCGAGCGGTTGGCCCGCATTTCGGCGTCGGCTTTCAAGTCGCCCTTCTCGGCGTCGGCGCTGCTTTCTTCGGCAATGCGCTTCTCCACCCGCTCGCAGGTCTGGTCGTAGGCTTCGCAGCCGGCCGCGTAGGAGCGAAACTGGCGCGAAGACATGGCCCGCAGCCACGCCCAACGCAGTTCGCGCACGCCGTCGTCGGTCAGGTTCAGGGCTTTCTCGGCGCGCGGATCATTCGGCTTGATGCCCGACAACCGCAGGGCTTCCCGCTTTCGGTCGCCCCAATCGAGGCCCGCCGCGTGCAGGCCGCTGCCTTCGCCGAGGTAGATGGCGTAGCGCAGCCAGCAGTCGTTTTTGCCTTGGCCGTACGTAACCAGCTTCTCGTTTACGGCCAACTCCGGCCAGTGCTCAAGCACCGTGGAGCCAGCCGGCACGTCGGCGGGGTTGTAGCGCAGGCGGTGGGCGTAGGTGTGTTCAGCCATTGCGGGTTGCTCGTTTCCACCAATTATGTGCGTTTGGCGGGGTAGGCTGGCAGTTTATAGAACCAGCTCCTTTACAGAAAGAACAGGGTAAGAATGTGGCAGGCCGGCCAAAGTGAATCAGTTTTGAACCGCCAAATCCGCTGCATCCTGGGCATGAAATAGTCATGGTCGGCTAGTTGTAGTGGATGGAATCGAGGGGTAGCAGCGCGTAGACGGGTTTCGGGCTTAACTGCTCATCCCAAAATGGATGGTCTTTAAAGTGAATGGTGATGCCGTTCCCTGTTAAGACCTCATTCCACTCGGGATTGCGAACGGCCAAAATCTTATCCTGCTGCACGCACCAGAAGTCTTCGCCGCCGATGGTTTCGCGCAATGCAGCCCCGCCGTCGAAAATGACGCGGCGTTGCGCCTCCGCCCGTGGACAATCGCGTAGCGGCGTACCGACATAGCGGACCACGCCTTCGTTGGGTAGCGGCGGAACGTCGGCTTGCAGCACCAAACCGCCTTTCACGCGGCACTTGCGGGTTTCACCGTCGATTACCTCGTCGGTCACGTCTTTATCCCACACCGGCCGCAGAAAGGCGTAACCTCCCACGGGGATCAGGGTATCCCAGCCGTTGCGCTTGATGACCGCCAGAACGTGCGTATAGGGCACGCGGTAGACGCCGGGTTCAATCTCGGTTTCGTCGGCCAGGGAAGCCGGGTCGAGGTGAACGGTGTCACCCACTTCGATTTCGGGCGTGATATCGGCGCAGGTGCGGGGCTTGCCGGGAATGCCGGAGTCGCACACCACCATCGAGCGGTCGAGGCGCGTGGGCAGGCGCAGCACCAGCCCTTCGCGGGTGAGGTGTATGGGGTCGTCGGCTTCGAGTTCGGCCGTGATTTCCCCGCCCGAGCGCAGCGTCTGGTCGAGGCCGTCCATTGCGCGGTAGGTGTGGAACAGCGTGCCGTCGGGCGCTTTGATGCCCTGCTTGCGCTGATGCCGCTCTGGCACGGCAACCAGCAGGAAATTGGCAGTGGGTTGCAGGCTACTCATTAGCGCAGGCGAAGCAGGGCTTGAATGGCTTTCACGGCAATAACGCCGCCGTACACGTTTCGGAACGGCACGTTATAGCCCGTGGCCAGGTGCAGCGCGAGTTGCAGGGCGAATACCAGCAGAACAAAGAACACGAGTTCAACCGCCCAATTCACCCACGCCCGGCTCTTGTAGGTGTAAATATCGTTCTCAGCCAAGCCGAGGATGCGGTAGCTTTTCTGGTAGAAAAACAGGTTGATCAGGCGCTTGTGGGCGTGGTTCTCGCCTTTGACGGTCAGCGTAAAGAAGGATTTCATGGTTGGGTAGGGCGGTTGTGCGTGGCTTTGCAGAGTTTCAGAAACTGGCGGCGGCAGTGGGCGGCCTTTTGCTCGGCCCATTGGCGCCGGGTCAGCTCCCGGTGGTATTCGGTGTTGATGATGCCGCCGACGTGCCGCTCCCACGCGCCCCACAACAGGGCCAGCACGAGCAGCACGGCGAGCAGCGTTGCCATTACAGGCTCATCAACAACGCGTGGTACTTGTCGCGCAGGGCGTCAAACTGGTCGTGTTTGAACGAATTCGATGGCACGTTAACCGCCAGCGAAACCGCTGTGTGCAGCCGGTCAATGGAATCTAGCAGGTGCTTACGGTCTTGAATTGCTTGATAAGCGGCGGTCTGTTCTTCTATCGCTTCGGCTTGCCGCTTTAGGTTTTCCAGTACGTCGTTGGTTTCGTCACTCATGGTTGGTTGGTTTGGTTATTTGGAAGCTAAACGAATGGGCGGGCGCATGGGAGCAACTTCGCGCTGCTCCTGCTTGAGCACGATTTTGCGGCGTTCGGGCGCGGCCGTGGGCAGGGCAATGACGCGGGCGCGGGCTTCGCCGTTGAGCGCGTCCACGTACTGCTGCTGGGCAGCGGCCGGGTACTGGCTCTCCATCGGGTTCAAATCGGCCCGCTGCTGGCGACGGGCGACGGCCGCGTTGTAGACCTGCTGTTGCAGGGCCGCCACGTCGGGCTGCACGCCGTAGGTGCTGTTGCCGTCGCGCAAATCGCCGCGCCGCAGGGCGGTGAGCTGCTTGAACTGGCCCCAATCGACTTTCTTGCCGGGCACGAACGGGTCGTCGATGTCGGTGAGCGACTGGTTTTCCAACTGGATTTCGGCCGGCACCACGTTCACGTTCTTCGGCTGCACGCGCTCTTGGGCGGGGCGCAGCACGTTCTGCTGAAACTCCACGGTGCGGTTCACGGGAGCCGGAGCGGCGGGGGCAATGACGATGCGGCGCTTGGGGGCGGGAGTTTCGGGCATAACTGGCTACTTGAGTAGCACAAGGTACGAAAATTGTTGGTCAACCACCGCGTTGCCGTACAGGGATTTCGTACAGCTAGCGGCCGTGGACACCCGAAGGGGTGCCGATATCAAACAAGACCCGCTTGTTTCTGCTCAGCCGCTCGTTGATGGCGGCGAGTGATTTCTGCACCAGTTCGGTTAACTCGGCCTTGTCGCCTGTGTTGTACAGTACCACGTTAAAACCGGGGTAATCATCCAGCGCCGTTTCGCTGGGGTGGGTGTCGTCGCGGGTGCCGTCGCCGCGCTGGTTCATCGGGTCGCCGACCACGCGAATCAGGATGCCGCCAGCGGCCTTGATGGCGTCGGCCTCGTTCGGGTAACGAATATCCGCCACAACGACAAGCTGTTGGTCGTCGATGCCAGAAAGCAGAGCGCGGGCGGCTTTCATAGTCACGTCCACCCAGATGGTCGGGTGTTTATCGCGTAGCGCCTGGCCGACGCTTTGAAGCAGTTCGCCCCGCGTTAGGCCCAGCAAGCCCGAAGGCTTGGCTTTTCCCTCCTGTTCGTAGTAACTCAACAACGGCTCGTAGGGCGCTTCGGGGTCTTCCAGTGTGGCGCAGACGGCTTTTAGCGGGTCGGCGAAGTTGAGGATGTGTACGTCGGGGTGGTGGTAACCGCACTTGTATTGCAGGATGTCGGCCACCGCCGATTTGCCCGCACCGCGCTTGCCGCTGATTCCAATGAGTTGCAGGGGTTTATTCATTTTTGGCTACAGCTTTTCGATTTGTTCGCGTGTGAACTTCACCTGGCCAGCGAGGTCTTCTTGAATCAGGTGGTAAATGGCGGCCACCGTGCGGGTTTTCAGGTTGCCTTCCGAGAGTAGCAGCCATTCGCCGCGTACACCGAAGTGCAGGCCGATATCCGTGATGTTGTCGGGGCGTTGGCTATTAATGATGTTGAGCTGGCCTTTCTGCTTGTCGAGCTGGTGGCAGAGGTCGGTGGCGGTTTTGAGGTTGTCGGGGTTCATGGTTGGTCGTTAGAGTTTGCCCACGGGGCCGAGGTTGTCGGAGTAGTTGTACTCAATCGCTTGTTTCTGCACCGCTTCTTTGAGCAGGTCTTCTAGGCTTTCGCCCTTGCACGAGAAATACAGGAAGCCCGTGGACAGCAAGCCCACGAAGCTCTCGCGGGACAGGTACATAACCTGCTTGGGGTTACGGCCAGACGATTCTGGATTTTCTACGCTGGCCACGATGGACTCGCCGTTGATGCCCATAACCGATATAACCCGGTTGTTTACGTAGTTGGCTTGTACGAAATCCGTGATGGGTAATTCGCGCTGTTGCGCCGTGCCAAAGCCGGTTGTGACCGTGCCGTAATTACTGGCGGCCGGAGTGGTTTTTTCTGTCATGGTTGGTATTTAGGAGTGGTTATTTCTTGAGTTTGGCGTCGCGGCCGTCGGTCGTGCCTTTCCAGAGGCTGCGGGCATCGAGTTCAAGGTCGCCGCCCGTGCCGGTTACGAGGCCGAGACTGCGTAGGCGGGTGATGCTGTTGGAGAAGTGCTGCGACTTCATGCCGAGCTTTTGCAGCACCTGCTGGCGGCGGTCGGCAGGCAGAAACACCTTGCCCGTGTTGTATTCGCAGAGTTCGGCCAGCACGAGCAGCACATGAAAGTCGCGGCCACGGGTGATGCGGTAGAGCGCGTCGGTGTGCTGGGTCAGAATCATGCAGAACGGCTCGTTGCGGGCCTTGATGCGGAAGGTGTTCTTGACCTTCGTGACCTCGCCGGTGTCCCGGTCGATGGTTTCGACCACGTTGGAGTAGCGCGTCATCGAGAAAGAGGTAGCGCGGTACGGTCTTGGGTGTCTCTGGGCATGGGGAGGGCGGCGCAGGGTCCTTCGTGGCCGGGTTTGCGGGTGCAGTACCAGCCAACGGGCGGAATTGGGCAGTGGCTCATAGGTCTCCGGCGAAGGTGAGTTGCTTAAATTCCTTCACGCTCATTTCATCGTCCCAAGCAGCAATCAGCGGGCCGTGGTTGCGAAAGTCATCTGCCAGTTCTTCATCGGTGCGGCCATTGATTTTGGCCGCGTCGAAGTGAACGACGCAGTACTTGAGTTGCAGGGTTCGGATTTTAAGAGTCTGGCTCATGGTCTGGGCTCTGGTGCGCGGGGCGCAGTGTAGGGGTGGTTACAGCTGGGCGCCGCTAATGGCTTCGGCAAGGGCTTGCTGCATGGTATCGGCATCGAAATAGCCGTCGTAGAGGTAGCCGCCGTCTTTGCCCCGCACGTCGATGGACCAACTGTCCCGACGCTTGCGGCGGCTGATATCAATCTGGCAGCCCTTGTAGAAGCCGAAGAATTCATCGGTGCCGTAGGTGACCACTTTCGAGAAGCGGCGGCCGTCAAGGGTGAAGGGAGGAAGGAACGTGTACATGGTTTGGGCGCGGTGTAGGGGGAAGGGGTGGGGGCTGGATTAGGCGGCTTTTCGGAAGGATGCGGGCATGAGTCCCATTTGCTGAATCCGACGCAGGGCCGAATACATCATGGCGCGTTCGGCGTTCTTGTTGCAGGGTTGGGCGTGGTAGTCGTTGATGAAAGCCACCGAAGGCCGGGCCGGGCACGGGCGGAAGTGCAGCGTGGCTTTCCCGTTGGGGGCTACGCTCAGCAACGCCCACTTGTCGGGCAACTCTTCGAGCTTCAGCAGCCCTTCGGGGGCGCAGTAAATGCGGTGGGTGCCCATCCCGCATTCGGGATAGAGGCGGACGAACTTCTTGCGGTCGGCTAAGAAGTCGGAGCGCGAGGCTTTGCATTCAATGACAATACTGCCCACCCGGCCGCCGATAGCCAGCACGTCGGGTATCTCGCCGCCATTGGAGGCACACACCATTTCCTTGAAGGCAACCCCGGCATGGCCTTGGCGCAGCACCCAGCGGTAGGCAATCTCAACTAGTTCATCGTGGCTCATCTCGTTCAGGCGGCTTGGTTTCGTATGGCGCGGATCAGGCGGGTGTGGCTGATATGCAAGCAAGGTACGAGGATTATGTATTAAATACCAGTATTTCTTACATTATTGTGTTACTCTTTTCACCACCTGTGTATACACCACATACCTATACGGGTACACACCATCTTCATAACGTATTGTCATACACGGTGTTGCAGTAGTTGGTATATCTAGTATTATCTGCTATTAGGGGTGTACGTGTATGTCAGAAAAAAGTCAGTAGCGCGTCGTATCTTGTGGCAATGGCAAGCAGCAGGTTCGATTGGCAAGTGATTCGTGTAGGTGTGATGAAAGACCAAGCGTACTGTTTCCCCACACTGCGCCCCGATGGGAAACGCAAAGCTGAACACCTGGTACCCCTCAGCCCGACCCCACCCCCGATTCTGCCCAGCCCAACGACACCCGATGCGCTACCCTACACCGTAGTACATAATGGTATTATCGGACGTAGAAATATGATTATGTTAACCAGTGTTTGGTATATGGGCAAACGCCTATCCGCTTGCGTGTACGCTGGCGGGGCAACGGCCAGCGTTGCCGGCCTCCCCTCCCCTAGTGGGTTGACCGTGTGGTACATGGGCATGGGTGTAACGCGCTGATTGTGTGGGCGTGACAGACTACTAGAACATTCCCCTCTTTTCTCCCTTCTCCCCTACTCCACCGATGCCCCCAAAGGCCAGCGACCAGACAGCCCTGATAGCCCTGTGTGTAGCAGACCTTGCACTCACCAAGGTAGCCCACGCTAACCAGTTGGCGCCGGGTGACTTGCGGATGCTCTGCCGCCTGTCCGTACTGGCCGCAACGGGCTTACGCGTGACCTCTCGCAGCCTCGCCGACATACAAGGCTGCGCGATCAGCTACACGAGCAAGGTTTGCCAAGTATTGATAGCTGCCGGACTCGTGGAACGGTTCAGCCGCAAGGACCGCACCCGACCCACGCCAGCACTACTCTTAACGCCAGCCGGCAGCCTATTGGTTAGCCAGGTGCAGCGCGAATTACGGGCCGCAACCCGCCGATTACAGGCCGTGGAAATGCGTCCTTTCGCACGCGTGATAAAAAAAGTTCAGAAATAAAACCGCCTATACAGGCTGGAAAGGCACATTTATGTATTTTTCTGAAATATTTTTCAGTAATTACTAACACTATGTCAGAAACGTACGTATATTTGTTCAGAAAGTAAGACGAACCACTCCCCCACCCTACCGCCCGCCAGCGTCACGGCACCCGACCCCATGTTAGTAGCCACCATCACCTACAGCAATGCTCCCGAGTTTGGCGCACAGTTCGCCACCATCGAACTGCGTGAAACCGGCTATGCCGTTGTGCTGCATTTCCGCGAAAAACGCTACAACTGCACCACCCAACAGGACGAGCCCAGCCTACACACGTTTGACTATGCCGGGCACCTTCGCGGGGCACATTATTCAATGGAAGAGCTGGTAAAGCTGGCCCAAGCCGGCCTAGATAAATACGCATACCGCGCCGGCTACCGCGGCAAGATGGAGTACACGGTAACGGAGCCCCAGCAATACACCGTAGTACGCCGCGACCTTGTAACCGACGAGGAGCAGGTGCTAGCCACCGCCACCGAGCAGGACGCCCGCACACGCTACGCCCAGGAAGTACAGGCCTACAAAGCCTCCGACGTGCGCAGCAACGAATGTGCCGCAATGCTAGTCGATGGCTCCATTATGCTGGCCCTAAAGGACGCAAACGGCAATATTGTTGCAGCCCTTTACAGCGACGAAAGCAGCGAACCAGTAGACCGCTATGCCGCCAAATACGGCCAGCCAGCACCGGAGCAACTAACCCCGGAAGCCCAGCAGGCAGTCAACGAAATGAGCGCCGTACTCGCCGCCATCAGCACGCCCAACTTTTTCGGCAAGGCAATCAAGGCAGTAGCATTTGCCTGCCTGACCGTTGCTTCCCTCGCATCCTGCACCGTTGATCGAATGACTACCTACGGATACGGGCTGGAGCTGACCGAGGAGCAGGCCGCCCGATTCGACAACGGCGAGACGATAACGGTACACCATTTCGGAATGTGTGGCGGTTTCGGCATCTGCGAGAACGACCGCGAGACGTGCAGCACCGAGCACTACACGGTAAGCCAAACTACGGCCCCCACTAAAGCCCGCTAACGCCATGAAATACGGCAAAACAAAGGAGCAACTAGCGGAGATGCTAGAGCAACTATTAGGCAACGACGCGCGAGTTTATCCGGACGAACTACAGGTAAACCGCGGCAGCAACAAATACAACGACCGTTGCAGCTGGACCGGAACAGCCTACCAAAACGGCCTAAGAATAGACCTTGCCAGCTGGGACACAATGACCGAATGTGTAAAGCATGGAGTAGCAATAGTGGGCGACATGGGGTGCGTAAACTCCTTAGAAATCAGCACCAATGCAGGGGCTACTAGGTAAGAAGGTACGAGTCTACCGCAACCTGCACACCGGCAATTTCAGCATCCAACACAAAGGCAGAGTCATTGCCCACCTGCCCAGCATCACCCTCACGGCCGTCACCTTCACCGTTCAGCCCGCAGGACGCGCCAAAGTACTGGCCACAAAGCAAAAACAAGTACATGCGTACGTGAACGGCACCGTAGCACCGGACGCACCAGCACCCACCGCCCGAGCCAGCTACAACCCCTACAAAGCCGGAACCTTTACGACGACAGACGGACAACCCGTAACCGCCGCGCATACCGCAGTACTGACCCAAGGAGCCGTTTTTTTCAACTAACCCCGCCGCGCAGCGTCACGGCCACCACCACATGAGCCAAGTACTAACCATTCGCAAAGGACATAAAGTGTTTATTTCTACACCTACCAACTTCTACGGTGCCAAGGTTTTAGGCGTAGCAAAAAACCATATCCGGGTAGTGTGCTACTACGATAGCCAAGGCCCGCACAATGTCAGCAAGGACTCTGTAAGCCTCCAAGACGGACAGTATTAACACGACAGCCGGAGCAATCCGGCACCGTCCGGCAGTAGTGCTGCCGCTGATGAGGACAAAGCAGTCCGAAACGGAAACCCAACCAACCCCAACAACCGCCGCCAGCGTCACAGGCCAATACCACTATGGCAAACACCACCGCCACCACCGCCAACATGTTTACAGTAAACGCCGGAAGCGTAATCTTAACCGCAACAGCCAAGCACAAAGGCAGTGTTTTCGGCTTCCCTAACGAGCCAAAACAGCGTGGCAAAGGCTACCACAACTATTTCGTTTTAACCGTTAAGAGCAACAACGGCAGCCGCGCAACATTCAATTACTACGGCAGCATCAACGACCACAGCAAAGGCATAACCGAACTAGGCGAAACCGGCATTAAAGAGGCCCTAGGTTGCGTATTGTCCGACGCTAACAGCGCCGCCAATTGGACTAGCACCGATGATGTAATGGATGAATTTGGTTACGACACAGACAGCCGCAGCCAATACAAACAAGCCAAGCAGGTATTTAAAGGCTGTCAAGCCGCTGCCGAAAAAATGGCGAAGCTAGGTCTAAGCCAACACGATATCGAGGAGTTGTGCGACCAACTGAACAACTAACACCCACAGCCGGAACGCTCACCCCGTTCCGGTCCTGTCCGGTAGTATGCTGCCGCTGACGAGCTGAACACACAGCGAAACAGGAACCCACACACAAAGCCCGCCAGCGTTACGGCACCCAATCCCATGAGATACGCAGTCATTGAGTTTCTAAAAAGCCGATTCGGTTTTGAAACCGGAGCCATGTACGGCCACGGGCATTTTGCCACCCTCGAAGAAGCCGAGGCAGCAGCCGCTAAGGCCCGCGCCATTATGGGCTACCGTGTGGCCGTTGTACCGCTGGATAACGCCAGCGCATACCTCGACTAATACCACAACCAACCCCGCACCCACCATAAAAGCCGCTCAGCGTTACCGAGCAATACGACATGATAGAGTGCATTCACCCGAAAACAGAGTTTAAGTCCTTTGCCATTACGCAAGAGCACAGAATAATAAAAGCCCCTAGCGGCTACGCCCACATGGAAGAGGCGACGTCCGTTTTCCGTCTGATGCTTCATTGGGGGTTTAAATGGGCCGGAAAGGTTGAGAGCATAACCGGAACTAACCTAAATAATCGGCTTTTTTTCGTGGATACATCCGGCCATATGTGGACACCAACCGACTATAAAGCCGACGAGGTAAATCTTTTTGGCCTGATTAAACCAGGCTCCGAAGTAGTGATTTACCGGATAAACTAACCCCGCGCCCGCCATGCCCCACGCTACCGCCTCCCTGCTGGCCCTGATTCTGGCCACTGCCTTACTGCTCCTTGCTGGACTGCTCACCATGCACCCGGTATTGCTGACCCTCGGCACCTTCTTAGCCCTCGGCCTAATCGTTCACCTGTTCGAGTTCGACCCCAAAACGCCCGCCAACTAACCCCGTTTTCACCCCACACGCCGCGCACGTTACGCGCCATCTTGCCATGCACGAGTTCACCGAACCCGGCCAAGTATTAGCAAACGGAGCCATTAAAATGCCCGCAGAGTATCACGCGCATTTTTACGAAACGGGCCATTATTGTCCGTGGCCCGCCACTTGGATAACACCGCGCTATGCCTCGCTACACCGTGGCGTTCAGATAACCGAGCCAGGGTATTACATCAAGCGCGGAGACTGTGTTAAAACAGCCAGTGAAGTAGCCGAACGGCTTGCTAGTTCCGCCCTTGAAAACGACGAATATGCGTTTTCGCTCAAGTGGGCGGAAATACTCGGCATTGCCGACCTCTTTCAACAAAAGTATAACGATTCAAAAATCAGCGAGAAGTAGATGTATCTCCTAATTCCTTTTTCGGACCAATCCCCCACATTCGTGCATGGGGTGGAGTTTGGGCGGCTTTTGACCCAGATGGAGAATGGGCAAATGGTAGTCGAAAACCAAGGGTTTCCGGTTCATGCCGCAAATGCTAAGGTATTGAAAGCTGCCGCCAAGCAATACGGCTATACCCCAGTGTTTGGCCCATGCACGGACCAGACCGGGAAGCTATACCCCGATTGGCTGGCATTCCGGGCAGTTAAATTACCGGCTTCAAACTAAACGCTTGGTCTAAAAACCAAAATAAAGAGAATGAGCAGCGAGGACAAACTACGGCGGCACATTCGCTTCCTGCACACCTACCACAAGCGCGACAAGCATTTGATTAAATGCCTGTTTAAGCTGCTCGACAAGGAGCGGCAAAAAAACAATCTGACCGGGCAGACCCCAAGCCATTAGGCCCGTGTGCGGCAGTCCCTCGGGGCTGCGTTGGACAACTAAACCAACAGAAACATGAAACCACCATAACCGACCGCCGCCCCCGCATTGTATTCATTTTCAACTTCGCTGCCGAGTGTGATACGGCCCCCTATTATGAAAACCCTGAGAAAGAACCCACATGCAGTTCCCCGAAGAACTTTGGAAGGATATACCCGGCTACGACGGCGTATATCAGGTCAGCACGTTTGGCCGCATACGTAGCTTTTCTAAAGTAAATGCCCGTGACGGAAGGTTGCACATTCGCCGGCCAGGTCTTACCAATGGCTATTACAAGGTTTGTTTGTATGATAAACACTCCAAGGTTAAAGCGATTTCCGTTCACAAGCTGGTTGCTACTGCGTTTATCCCAAATCCCAACGATTATCCCGTGATAAACCATATTGATTGCAACAAGCTAAACAACAACATCAATAACTTGGAGTGGTGTACGCGCAAGCACAACACCCAGCACGCTGTCAGGATGGGACTGTTTGCCCCGAAGTACTTCAAGCACAAATCCAAGAAAAGGCCCAAGAAATGAAGTCTAACCCGTTTCGGCGCTACCAGCTCCTAGGGTACAGAGTAACAATACTGCACCGGATTGGCCGGTGCAGTATTGGCCTCTTACACATCCCGCGACTAGCCGACACCTACGTAGCAAGGTTTGCCAGTTTTCACGGCACCGGCAATTCCCATACAAAAGCATTGGCCGAATGCCGCCGCCAGCACACAGAGCAGCGCCAGCAGGAACGGGAAATACTAACACCGCAACGCATCTTAGCCGCTGGCTTTCCCTCGGCCATTTTCAGGGAGTTGCTTGCCTACAACGAGCTACCAGAGGTCTTTGAGCTGTCACGGGCTGAACTACGGCGGCAACTAACCACGCCAGCCAGGGCCGAGCACAATTTCAGTCGCTTCGGGAAACACCTGCACAAAATCAGCATCTACTTAGGGCCACGCAAGCGAAACTAAGCGCGGACCACCATCACGGCTGATTACACACCGCCCGAAACTTCAAGCCCATGCATTCCATGCTTACCAGACAGAGATACACAGGCTCGTGTTCGATCAAGTCCGCGCACGAAACCGCTGCGGCGCAAATACTCGGTTCGGTTTTATCTATCCGAGCGATTCGCTCCCGCATCAGCCCCAACACTAACACCCGCCCATGTCCCGCTACCTGAACCTGAACCGCTACGCCAAAGCCTGCGGCCTCACCCGCTCGGGCGTGCTGCACCGCGTCAACACCGGCCACCTGCTCGCCGTGACGCGCACCACCGAGTACGGCCCGCGCTTGTTCATCGACGCCGAAGCCTACCCGCCCACGGAACAACCGCGCCGGCTCCGCACCGGCCCCCGACGACCTAAATCCAGCCAGTCACAATCTTCCCACGCGCTCAACCAACCTCAAGCGACCATGCCCGGCAAACTCTTTACCCTGCGCGTTTACGGCAAGGCGCCGGGCGCTTTAACCACAGTGGCACGAAGAGGCTACATAGTGCTATGCAAGGCCAAAAGCCAAGCGCGGGCCGTGGAGCTTATTTCCACTCATGTCCAACGCACCACATTAGGCACATTGCGCACCTACGGCAGCGTATCAGCTAATGCACTTCACCACAAGTTATCAGACATCCACGAGGAAGGGGTATGGGCCATTGAAGCCGACAACCCCACAGACCCATCTGTTGAAGTGGTTTACACCGGCCCCCAGCGACCCAAACCGCAACCCAACTAAGCGCGAACCATGAAATTCTCCGAAATACCGCAGCTTATTCGCCACGGAAGCTGGGAGTGCAACTATTCCCTTGGCAGCCTTGAGTCCACTATTCAGGATTTTGTAACCAATGAAGGTTTGCAGCTCTTGCCTGACTTTCAGCGGGCCACGTTTGGACTGAGGCCCAGCAAACAGCTTACGTCGAATACTTCCTCAAAGGTGGGCGCACGGGCATGGTTATCTACTTTAATAAACCATCTTGGCGAAGCCAGGCAACGACCGATTACGACGACTTTGTGTGCGTAGACGGACTGCAACGCCTTACTGCCCTGCTTCGCTTTCTACGGGGCGAAACACAGGCATTTGGACAGTACTATCACGAGTTCGAGCAGGATATACAACGAGCACGCAACTCAGATTCGCTACGCTTCAATATCAACAACCTGCAAACCAAAGCACAGGTACTTGAGTGGTACTTGCAGATGAATGCAGGCGGCACCCCGCACACCGCCGAGGAAATCGAGCGTGTCCGGCTGCTGCTGGCCCGCGAGGTTCAACCCTTGAATACATAGAATAACCAACCCCGCCCTCTCTCTCCACAACCACACACGTCATGCATCACCCGTCCCACATCCTCGTGCCGCGACTGTTCATCGTCACCCTGCCCAAAACCGAGCAGCGCCGCCTGCTCCGCTTGGTCAAGGCGCAGAAAGGCCGCTAACCACTTTTGCATAATGTTCGTACACAATGCAAATTTATTTCGTACCTTGCGCCTATAACACGGGTGGAAGCGTGTCGAGAAACTAACATTTGGAGTCGCCCTCTACCAGACCCAAATGCAAGCCCCGGCTACTGTCTTCCACCAGTAGACCGGGGCTTTTTCTTACCCGTGCCTTCCGCGCCTTTAAGCAGAGTCGGATGGGATGAAGAAGCTGACGCAATCCCTCTTGTAATCGGGCAATCCGAGATGGGCTTATAGGGACCGTCCAGTACACCGACCATGCCGCTGGCTCCATCCAGTCATGCTTGTGCTGTCCACTTAACTCTCCTTACTCCTAGCATTCAGCTATGGGGGTAAGGGGGCTTAAGTGGACAGTTCCCAACAACCACCGCTTCACCATCAGTCATACTACCATGCTTACGTTAGCAGAGTTGACAGCCAAAGCAGATGCCATGCGGCAGTGCCCTACCTTCTCGGAGGGGCGGGCCTATGACTCCCTGCTCGGCGGGCCAGCGTTTGAGAACCAAGTGGTATTCGGTTTCTACATCCTGGACTTTGTAATCCCGAGCAAGCTCCTGATTATCGAAATTGACGGGGAAAGCCACTTGGCTCAACGAGAGCACGACCAGAAGCGCGACGCGTTTTGCGTGGCCCTGGGGCTTAAGGTGCTTCGCATTCCCAATCGACTTGCAAACACGGCCGCGTATGAAGCTAGCTTGTACCCCGACGTAGAAGGTTATGCCCGCAAGTGGGAGAAGGCACAGCGCACCGCAGCACGCAAGCAGGCGCGTATCGAAACCAAGCACGCCACACCCACCCGCGTACGCAAACAGCGTCTAGCGGCAGACAAAGCCGCAACGGAAGCCAAACGCGTCCAGCGCATTCAGGCTGTGCAGGCTTTACCTGCTGACGCCTCCTTTAAGGAAGTTCGGGCGGCCCTGGACTTTGCCGCCCCAAGCAGAGGCTGTAAAAAGAAGAAGACGCCGGAAAACCGAGAGGCGCGGATTGCAGCAGGTATAGCACGGCAGGCAGAGAAAAAAGCTAAAAGAGCGGCCAAGCTAAAGGCCAACCCCAAGCCGCGGTTCGTGAAACCATATGGTACCCTGACCACGCTTACAAAGACGCAGGTAGAAGCCGGCCGAACAGAAAACGGCGGATTCACCCGCGAGCAACTCGCGTCGTGGGGCGTGCCGTGGCCGCCACCGAAAGGCTGGAAGAAACGCTTGACGGAGCAACCATGACCACCGAGCAGTTTGAGCACCTCGTTTTCCGCCTCTCCAATACCTGCTTCGTGCGGCACTGGATGAACTGGAAACAACGGGAGGAACCGCCCTACTACATGGCGTTTGTGTTGGTGGATTGGCAGAGCCAGCCCTTGCTGCCCTACGCCGGCGACTTAGAACGCTACGGCCCGCACACCACCGAGCCGCTAGGCAACCACACTGTATTCATCTTTGAAAGAACCCAGCCATGAACGAGCACCTAAAAAAATACCTAGACGAGTTTGTAAACGGAAACCCCCACCAAGTTTTTGACCAATCACTCATTGATGAAACACTTGGCTTTTTGAACAAACACCCCGAATACGAGACAGGCGCCAAAGCCTACCGTGTTTACGTCCGGTGTTTGGCGCGCAAAAAGACTGAGCTGGCGCAACGCATTAAAAACAAGTACGGCCAAATTTTCCCCAAGCCCGACGACGCCAGCGTAGCAATGGGATTCGCCCTGATGGCTGTTTCTAGACATCCAAAGCCATGACCACCGACACCCCCGAATACCACGCCGTTTTCGAGCAAGTGGTGAACAACCCCTACGCCACGACCCACGAGCTGCTGAACCTACGCACCCAGCTCCGCGCCGAGCAGGAGTCCGCCGCGCAATTCCGCATGGGCGTGGAGGACGCGCTGAAAAACCTACATCACATCGCCGTGGAGCGTGACAAGCGTTTTGACGGGGTTTGCCCCGAGGAAGTACGAGAAGCCGCCCGAAACCTGAACATCAACCTCGACTAGCCATGAAGACCGTCATTGAACTCGATTACAAAGAGGTTTCCGCTGCTATTTCTGCCTACGTGCGCAACAAAGGGTATGACGTGCAAGTGGTCCGCCTGGTCTTGCCAGAAGGCGCCGAAAAAACATCCGTCGGCGCTCGGGTGGAAGCCACTCCGCGCAGCACCTACAGTTCCACTAGCAGTCTCGCTAATCAGACAGCGAGGGTGGAGTCACAAGGCAACGACCGATAGCCATGAACACGCTCTACCACTACCTCGGCCTGCTGGTATTCTGGTCAGCCGTAGCCATTGCCGCCTACGTGGTTTCGCTTGCATTGTGGGACAGGTGGAACGTCCACGCCTACCTGGTTAACTACTGGCTCTGGGTCAAGGTGTTTGTCTTTCGCCGGCCGCTGCACATGACCTACGCGAGTGCTTACCGCATGAACCGCTACGCCAAACGGCGCAAGTGGAAGATGCAAGTTCCACGCAACATCATTGCCCGCTGCATTCGCCACTCCAAGCGCATCGGCTGGAAACCCGAAACCAACTACTAGCATGAGCCTGACCAGAGAACAGAATGCGCCGTGGCCCGACGGACGGGAGTTGGATGCGCTCGTAGCTACAGCCTTGATGGACTGGACCCTTAGTGCAGAGTCTTGGTACGACAACGAAGGGCTTGAAATGACGGTGTTTCGGTCACCCGACGAATCCCTAATCGACGCGTTTAGCGGGTGGCTGAACTGGCGGGATATTGACTTTTCCAATTTGGAACACATCCCGCACTACTCCACCGACATCGCTGCCGCTTGGGAAGTGTTTGAGAAGGCAACGGCAAACATCAAAGAGAAGGGCGAAGAATTGCCTACTCTGTTTGCCTCGTACAGAGGTGGCTGGGTGTGCATGCACGGGAACTGCGCTGGCGACGGAGAAACCGCCCCGCTGGCTATATGCCATTATGCGCTTGCTATTACGCTAAAATAGCTGCTGCCACACCCAGCGCAGGGCCATGAACAGCAGCACCAGCGCCCCGATAACCAGCGGGCCAATAAATCGGTCGGAGGGGTTGTAACGCCTCATAACGGTAAAAAGGAAAGCCCCGCCAGCAAGGCCGGGGCTTTTTTTGTTGGTGGCGTATTCTATTTCTCCACTTCTTCGAGCTGGGGCGCGGCCTCGTCGTCGGTGTTGCGCGTCTTGTACGACACCTCGGGCAAGAACATATCGTCGTCGCCCTCGGGCCGCTCGCCGATTTTCCAGTTGGGGGCCGCATTGTACATATGTATATAAGGCTCGAACACGTCAACCCGCACCTTGTCGCGGCCCTTCACGATGTAGGGCAGGCTGATGTCGTTGTTGCGCACGCCGAACAGAATGAAGTTGTGGTCGGCGTTGAACTTGCGCTTGAGCCGGGCAATATGCACGGCGCCGATGCCGCGCGTGCCGCGCCGGATTTCGCTGCACGTCCCGGCCGGCAAGCCGAGCTGGCGTTCGATCCAGACCCGCGACTGGCTGCGGCCCTCGCGCTCGATCTTCTCCACCTCCTTCACGAAGCGGTAGTCGATCCAGTGCTGTTCGAGGTTGACCTGCGCCTTGTCGGCCACGCGGCGGGTGTTGGTTTTCTGGCCGGCCTGGCGGGCGCCGCCTGCGCCGCGTGCGGCGGGCCGGAGTTGGGTAGGGGTCGTCGTGTTGGACATCGTGTGTGGTTGGTGAGTGGGTAGGGCGGGGTTGGTGCCTTCTACGGGCGCCGGGTTTCAAAGTTCATAAATTTCGTACGGGCAGCCAACATTTAGTGTACGATTCACCAAACAATGCAAGCATCCGGTTCCAATCATGTTCCAAAAGGGCAATCACCCTGGTAAGTGTCTAATTATCAGGCTTGCATACACCATGTCAATCATGTTTAGCGCCGTGGCGGGCAGTAGGCCTAGTTCGCGGTGCAGGGTGGGCGGGGCAGCGGTAGGTGGCGGCGGGTTGTGGTGGGGCATGAAGCGGAGCAGCAGACGGATACCGGCAGAGCAGCCGGCCCGAGGCGTAAAAGTCGCAGAAAAGCCGAATGTTCGACCCGCCCGCTACTACTCCCTTTTTTATTGACCCAGGCACCGGCTAGGCACCGCGCCTTGGTGCCTAGCTTTGGCTGCCGGCTAAGTGAACGGCCGCGCGCATCAACCCCAATCCCTCGGCCTGCGTAGCTGAGTACTTGCGCTGAAAAACACCCCGATGGGCAACGATATGGAATCGAAAACTGCCATTTACGGAGCCAAGAGTCTACCCGCTAAATCAAGCAGGCTATCGACCAGTTGCAGTGAAGCATGTAAATTCTTAAAACCCGATTCCAAGCGTATTTTCACTGAGGCTCGCTCCAGTACCACCCACGCCGGCCGGGCGGTGGCGAAGTAGACGATAGGGCCGCAGCTACTTGCCGAAGCATTTTTAACGCACCAGAGCAGCGCATTGCCGGGCATGTTCACGTTTTTCTTGTTCCAGTTTATCTACCCGTACCCCGCGTCGGGCCTTTTGTCCGCGTTTTTAACTTATGCCCCAGCAACTCCTCCATTCGCCGCAGAACCCTTTTCACTCGTTCTGGATGGCCGGTTACGAGTGCACCGACCAGCTTAACTGCTTCGGGCACCGCGTTGATTTCCTGCACCTCACCGGCCACTACCAACTGCTCGACGACGACTACCGCGGCCTAGCCGATTTTCACATTCGCACCGTGCGCGAAGGCATTCGGTGGAGCCAGGTGGAGCGCACACCCTACCACTACGACTGGAGCGTGGTGCACGACCTGCTGGCCGCCGGCCAGCGCCACGGCGTGCAGCAGCTCTGGGACCTGTGCCATTTCGGCTACCCCGACGACCTCACGCCGCTGCACCCGCAGTTTGCGCGCCGCTTTGCCTCGCTCTGCCGCGCCTTTGTGGATTTTTACCGCTCCGTACGCCCCGAGGGCGAGCTGATTGTAACGCCCATCAACGAAGTCAGTTTTATGAGCTGGCTGGGCGGCGACGTGCGCGGCACTTCGCCCTACTGCGTGGGCCAGGGCTGGGAAGTGAAATACGGCCTCATGCGCGCCTACATCGAAGGCGTGGCCGCCCTGCGCGAGGCCGACCCCACCGTGCGCATTCTCACCACCGAGCCGCTGGTAAACATTGTGCCGCCCCTGAATGCCACCCGCCAGCAGAAAGCCCTGGCCCGCCGCTGCCACCAGGATCAGTACCAAGCCGTGGACATGCTGGCCGGCCGCATGTGCCCCGAGTTGGGCGGCTCGCCCGCTTACCTCGATTTGCTCGGCTTTAATTACTACTACGACAACCAGTGGGACATCGTATCCGGGCAGCGCCTAGGCTGGGCCAACGAAACCAACGACCCGCGCTGGCGCCCTTTGAGTGCTCTGCTACAAGAGGCCTACCGCCGTTACCGGCGCCCCGTGGTAATTACCGAAACCAGCCACCCGCAGGAACATCGGCCCAACTGGATGGAGTCCATTGCCCGCGAGTGCGCCAAAGCCCTGCGCGGCGGCGTGCCCCTGTGGGGCGTGTGCCTGTACCCCATTATCGACCGACCCGACTGGGATTTTCCCGAAAAGCCCTGGCACCGCGCCGGCCTCTGGGATGTGGAACTGCCCGCCGCCGGCGCCCCCAAACGGGTGCTGCACCAGCCCTACGCCCAAGCCCTGCTGGCCGCGCAGCCCGTGGTGGCCAAAGCCGCCGAACGGCAAGCACTAGCGGCGACTAAGCTCGTCAGCGCTTCGGCCGCTACCTTGCCGGCATGAACCCACACCCCGCCGACCTCGACCTGCTATTAGCTCAGTTTCAGCAAGCTCTTTCCGATGTTACCCTGTCGGCAGCCGAAGCCCGGCAGCTCCGCACGCAGGCGGCGGCCTTCGGGCAGCAGGGCGGCGACTTGGTGGCGCTGCGCCGGCAGGTGTTTCAGCTGGCGAAAAACCAAACCCAAACCCCGCTCGACAAAGCCATTATTAATTGGCTGAACGCGGCCACGGCGCTGCTGCCGGCCGAGGCTGCTCCTGCTTCCCGCACCGAGGTACACTTCAGCCCCGGCGAAACCTGCCTGAACGCCATTCGCCGCTTTATTGCCGAAGCCCAGCGCCGCCTCGACGTGTGCGTGTTTACCGTGGCCGATGACCGCCTGACCGAGGCGCTGCTGGCTGCCCACCGCCGCGGCGTGCGCGTGCGGCTGCTCACCGACAACGACAAGCTTTACGACGGCGGCTCCGATGTGCGCCAACTGCACCAGGCCGGCGTGCCCGTACGCATCGACCGCACCGAAAACCACATGCACCATAAGTTTGCCGTGGCCGATAACGAGGTCGTGCTTACCGGCAGCTACAACTGGACGCGCTCGGCTGCGCTCTACAACCTCGAAAACGTGCTCGTAACCGACGACCCCGCCGCCGTGCAACCCTACGACCAAGAGTTTGAGCGCCTGTGGGCCGCCATGCCTGGGTTCAGCAGTCGGTAATCGGGCACTAAACGTAAAGGCCCGTTTTAGTTGCAACAGAGCATTATTGTCGATTGGTGGCCTGCCCGTGCGGCGCGTTTACCAGCGTAAGCAGCTCGCGGTAAATCACGTTGTTTTTCCAGTACAGCTGCAGCACCATGGGCACATGCTTTTTGCCCGGCAGCACGGCGTACAGCGGCGGTCGGCCCAGGCTCACCAGCTTGTCGCGAAATTTCTGGCTGCTGTTGCGAATCGACGGGTAGGTTTCGCCGCCGATAAAGATGAGGAAAGGCGGGCTGGCGGCCGTTACGTGGTACAGGGCCGAAGTTTCGCGCCACACGGCGGGGTCGGTGCCGAAGGGCACGAGGTATTGGGCATCGTTGCCGTACTCCATCTTTTGGAGGTAGTCGTACATGTCGAGGCCCGCGGGGTCGTCGAGGATGGCACCGCGCACGGGGTTTTGCGCCAAGCCGCGCCGAGCAAACAAGCGGTTATCGGCCGCCAGAAGCGCGGCTAAGCCGCCACCCGCCGAGTGGCCCATGGTGAAGATGCGCTGCGGGTCGCCGCCGTATTCCCGGATGTGCTCGGTGGCCCAAATTACGGCGCGGGCGCAGTCGTCGGCCATTTGCGGCACGCGCACCTGCGGCGCCAGGCGGTAATTGATAACCACGGCCACCACGCCCTGCTTGGCCAGCCGCCGCCCGATAAAAGAGTAGAAGTTCTTTTGGCCGCTGTTCCAGCTGCCACCGTGCATAAATACCACTACGGGCCGCAACGCCGAGGCCTTTTTGCGGGGCGCGTACACGTCGAGCAGGTGCCGCTCGGCACTGAACGCGGTATCGGTAGCCGGCACGTAGGGCACATCGGCGGTGCGGCGGCTGGGCTGGGCGGTGGCGTATTCGTTGGCCACAATCAGCAGCAGAACAAGCAAAACGGGTACTATCAGCCAGGGGAAAAACCTCATGTAGGGAATGGTTGGGGAAGGATACAGGACGCGGACCAACGGGCTATATACCCCTAGGCGCACCTTATGGATTGCCGAAACCCAAACGGGCTCCTGAAACAGGCTCGGGATGAAAGCAGTTACGCCCAGCCCGGGCACTACTACGGGCCGGGACGTCGTTACGGTGTGGAGGAGCGGCCACCGTGTATTTTCGCGGTGGATTCGCTTTCAATTCGCTTCGCACACCCTTTATGAAGAAGTACCTCCTGCTGTTGTTGCTATTGCCAGCTTTGGCGGCCCCCGTAGCGGCGCAGAAAGTAAAAACTAAAACCAAAGGAGCCGGGGCCGAGCTGCCTTTGGCTGCCCGGCGCCAGTTGCCACTATTTGGTGGCCTTACGCCCGAGGCCGCCCAGCAACTCATGGGGGCTGCGTTCCTGAAGGGCATCGATCAAAATTTTGCCTCCCGTACCGAAGCCAGCCAGTTTTTTGCCCGCAAAGGCTACGAGTACATCAACGAAGGGCAGGCCGACACGGCGCGCTACCGCTTCAACCTGGCCTGGCTGCTCGACCCCAAGAACCCCGAAGCGTACCGCGGCTTAGGGCTACTGGCCAGCAGCACTGCCCTCGACGAGTCCATCGGCCTCTTCGAGCGCGCCCTGGCTATTACGCCCGCTAGCAGCGCCTACCTCGCCGATTTGGGCGCCAGCTACCTGCTGCGCTACGACCAGAGCAAGAAAAGTAAGGACCTGAAAGCAGCGTTCGAGCACTTGCAGAAGGCCACCACCACCGACCCCACCAACGCCTACGCGTTTCAGCAACTGGCCCGCGCCCACTACCTGCAAGGCAACTACGCACTGGCCTGGGAAGCTGTGCACAAAGGCCAGAACCTGAACCTGACCAGCGTCGATTTCGACTTCATTGCCGACCTGGTCAGCAAGCAGCCTGACCCCCAGGGCAAGTTTAAATAACAGCCCAACAGTAACGCCAGCCGGCGGGTAGGCGTATGCCTCGTATTTCACCTGACTTTCGACCTGTGCGCAAACTATCCTGGATGCTTGGTGCCGCAGCGTTGCTGCTAGCGCCTATGGTGGCATCAGCGCAAGCGCCGCGCCGCCATTTCGACACGCAAGGGCGTGCGTATTACCGTGGGCCCCTTCGCCTTACCGCCGGTGGCGGTGTAGCTTTTTACACCGGCGACTTAACCAGCAGCCCGGCCCAAAACCTCCCGGGCGGCAACGTGCAGGTAGGCATTATCTACCCCTTCCGGCCGCACCTATCAGTGGGCGGGGAACTGGGGTGGTTTCAGATTGGCGCGACCGATCAGTTGGCCGAGCGGAACCTCGCTTTCAGGAGCCGGAACTCGTCGCTTACCAGCTTTCTGCGCTACGAGCCCTTGCACGACCCAGCTCGTTTTTCCGTGAGCGGAGCCAATCCCATCGGCATTAAGCCTTTCTTGCAAGCCGGCGCAGGCCTGCTGCTCTACAAGCCCATTTTGTACACCGGCAAGGGGCGCTACGACGGCCAGCAAGCCATTTTAGCGCCCGAACGCTCCGATTACCCCGCCACGGCCGTGGTGGCTCCGGTGGGTGGTGGCCTTTCGTTTTTGCTAACCAAAGGTTTCTATTTAACGGCTCAGGGCACCTACTTCTTCACCACCACCGACCACCTCGACGATGTAAGCCAACGGGGCAACCCCCGCCGCAACGACGGCTACGGCCTAGCCGAGCTGAAGGTGGAATACTCCCTGAAATAAGCCCCGATTACGGCCGCATGTTGCCCCCTTCCGATTTTTCGTCTCGCTGGTCGCTGCAGGGCCGGGTGTTTCTGGTTACCGGCGCCTCGGCCGGCATTGGCGCGGCGGTGGCCGAAGAGCTACTGCGTTTTGGCGCCACGGTAGTTACAGTGGCCCGCCGCCCCGAGGTGTTGCAGGCCGCCGTAACCACGTGGCAGCAGCAGGGACTGGACGCCCACGCCCTGCCCGGCGACGTTAGCCAAAGCGCCAGCCGCAAGGCCTTGTTGGCCGAAGTGCAAACCCGCTGGGGCCGCCTCGATGGGCTTATTAACAACGTGGGCACCAATATTCGCAAGCCCACCACGGCTTACTCCGACGAGGAATACCGGCACATTATGGCCACCAACCTCGACTCGGCATTTGCGCTGTGTCAGCTGGCGCACCCGCTGCTGAAAGCCAGCGGCGCGGGCGTTATCGTGAACATTTCGTCGGTGGCGGGGCTGACGCACTTGCGCACCGGGGCCGTGTACGGCATGACCAAAGCAGCCCTTGTTCAGCTTACCCGTAACCTGGCTGCCGAATGGGCCCCCGACGGCATTCGGGTGAATTGCGTGGCGCCGTGGTACATCCGCACGCCGCTGGCCGCCGGGGTCCTGAACAACCCTACCTACTTGCAGCAAGTAGTTGACCGCACGCCGGAAGGCCGCATCGGCGAGCCGCAGGAAGTAGCGGCGGCCGTGGCGTTTCTGTGTTTGCCCGCCGCCAGCTACATCACCGGCCAAACCCTGTCCGTCGACGGCGGCTTTGTGGTGAACGGCTTTTAAGCAACCGCTCTAAATAAAAAAATCACGAATCATCTGCGACGCTTCCACCAGCATACTTCTATCGCATTTGCATCGTATTCAGGCGTCCAAAGACCATTTTCTTCGCCCAATCTCCTGTGGTAATAATCAGTGATTTTGATGCGTTTCAAATTATCAAGCTGAGCTAAAGCTGCTTTTAAGTTCCACTTTACAAAAGTAGGATGAAGCATATTTTCAAATGGCAAGCCCTCTTCAATCCATTTGTCTCTGTACGACATTAGTGCATTGTCGCCATAGTTGATTTCATCAACTCCGTACAGAAACACACAACAAGGACAGGTGACTCCATACTTTACTTCCCGTTGTTCATCGTCCGACATGTCGTAGCCACAGACATAGCAATACCTATTCTTTAGACTTTGATCCATGTTGTTTCTGGTTGAGCTTCAAATATTCTGAGCCGCTATCGAATTTAAAGAGTCTATTACAGCAACACGTACCGGCTTCTCAGTACTTGCTGATGCGGGGTCCCCCCTTCTTTCGAGCCGCTAGTACGCGTTGCTATGTCATTTTGACGACTATTCGGTATCCGGCTCTACCGGGTTAACTGCAGCAGCGCCGCATGGTAGCGTGCGTACGCCGCTTCGCCGCCCGATTCCAGGTACAGGAACGGCTCAATCAGCTCCAGCTCCATCAGCCAGAAACCACCATCGGGCGCGTCCACCCCATCGACGCGGGCGTAGAGGCAACCCGGTGCAAACTGCTCGACAATGCGGTGGGCAATAGCGGCAATGTGCGCCGGGGCCGTGGCCGCCGCAATGCCGCCGCCCAGGTAATGCTGCACCCGGAAGTCGCCCGATTTTGGGGTTTTCAGGACCGTATGGCTTAGCTCGCCGCCGAAAAAGATGAGTGACCATTCTCCCGTGGTCTGAATTTGGGGCACAAAGGGCTGCACCAGAAAATCAGCTTCGTTGAGCAACGCTTGCAACTGCGGCGCGGCGGCTTCGGCCTCGGTCAGCGTAAGGGCGAAGGTGTCTTTGGCCCCACCGCTCACGGTAGGTTTCAGCACTACTTTCTCGGCGCCGTTGGCAAACCACGTGGCGGGCTGCAGCTGGCTGCCGCGCTTCAGCAGCTGCGAGGGCACCACGGCCACTCCCTGAGCTTCCAGGTCGAGCAAGTAGGCTTTGTCGGCGTTGTAGCGCACCACCGACGTGGGGTTCAGCACGCGCACGCCGCGGCGGTCCAGCTCGTCGAGCCAGCGGTGAAACGCGGCGGGGTGGTCGAAGTAGTCCCACGGCGACTTGAGCACCACGGCATCGAACGATTCCCACGCAACGCTGCTATCCGACCACACCACCGACGTTATCTGCAGGCCTTGCCGGCGCAGGTACGCTATTAGCAGGTCGTCTTCGTTGGCCACGTGGTCGGCCGCGTACTGATCCAGCACCGTGCTGGTAACCAAAGCTATGTGCATAAGAAGCAGGTAAACCGACAAACTGCGCCGGCGGGAAAGGCCCCGCAAAGTACGGCGGGTACGCAAAAACGGCCCGGTACCGCGGTGGTACCGGGCCGTTTTATCGGCTCATAACTCAGAAAGGACTATTGCTTGGTGAAGCGCTGATGGAAGGATTTCTGTCCATCCGACAAACTCAGCTGGTACATACCCGGCGCGAGGCGGCTCACGTCGAGGGTACCGTTTTCGCCCAGCTGCACTTGCTTCATGCGGGCGCCGCGCACGTCGTACACGTTCACGGAGCGTACCACGGCGTTATCGGGCAGCAACATCGTCAGCAGCTCGTTAGCTGGGTTTGGGAACACGCGGGCCGTACGGGCTTCTTCCTGCCCCAGTGGGGTGGCGCCGCTAACCCCGGCAAACGTGGTTGGGGCGATGGTGCCGCCGGTGATGTTGACGGTGTAGTCCTCGGTTTCGCCGTAGGTGTAGCTGTTGCAACTGGTGGTGGCCGAGTTGTCGCTCATCACCACGCGCAGGCGGGTGGCGCCGCTCTTAGCCGTGGCCGGCACCGTGAAGGCGCTGCTCAACGTGCCGCCGCTCGACGACGAGCCCGATACGATAAGTTCACCGGCGTCGGTAAACACGCCGTTCTTGTTGTAGTCGATGTAGATCTTCCAGTACTCGGTGTAGGCCGTGGACGTAAAGCCTGCCGAGAAGTAAATGGTCTGCGACGAACCAGCGGCAATGGAAGTGCTGGTGGCCGTGCCGTTGAAGTAGCCGGCGTCTTTACCGGAAGTGCGGTTGATAGAACCCAGCTGTACCAGGTCGATCCACTCGTAGCCCTGGTTGGTGCCCTTGCTGGCACAGTAGCTAACCGTGGTGGGCGGCGGGGTAGTGGTGCCACCGCCGTACGCGGCGCCCACGCCCACGGCGCTCCAGGCGTTGGTTACGGCAATTTCCTGGGCCGACCCGGCACCGTACAGGTCCTTGGCCGACTGAATGGAGTAGGTGCGGGCCGCGGCGTAATTGCTCGACGCAGTCAGGTACACGCTTTCGGTGCGGTAGGCAATTTTAGCGGCGGCATCAATACCGATGCCCGTTACGCTGAAGGCGGTGCCTTTGTCGTTGGTGCCGCTGCCGCCCACCGCTAAGCGGTAGAACCAATGGTTGAGCACGCCCGAATTCGTGTGCACGCCGCCGTTGTCACCGGAGCCGGCGTACCAGTAGGTGCCTTGGTAGGTATCGGGCTGGCTTTCGGCGTTGGGGTTGCTCATGGAGCGCAACGAAGGCCGCACTTTGTCGATGTCCTCGCCAATAAGCCAGGTTTGCTTGGTGGGCGCTTTGTAGTACTCCACGCAGGCACCCCAAATGTCGGAGAAGCCTTCGTTCAGCGCGCCCGACTCGTAGGAATACGTCAGGTTAGCGGTGCTGGAGCACACGGCATGGCCGATTTCGTGGGCTGCCACATCGAGCGAGGTTAGCGGGTCGAAGCGGGAGTAACCGTCGCCGTAGGTCATTACCGAGCCGTTCCAGTAAGCATTTTCGTAGCCACGGCCGTCGCCGGGCGTGTCATCGAAGTGCACGTAGCTCCGGATTTTGGCGCCGGCGTTGTTGTAGCTGTTGCGGTTGTGAATGTTCTTGAAATAGTCGTAGGTGCTCTGGGCGCCCCAATGCGCATCCAGCGCCGCGTTATCCAAGTTGGCGTTGTTGTACTCGGTCCAGCTGTTGTCGGCGTCGGTAAAGTCAACGGCGTTCGTGTAGCTGTTGCCCTTGCGGCAGTTGTAGGTTTCGATGCCCGAGCCGCGGGTTAGCTCGCGCAGGCGAAAGGTGCCGTTGAAGCTGTCGGTGGCACCGGTTTGCGTGCCGGCGTAGCGCGTGCCAAACGTGCCGGTAGCGGCCGCGTGCTTGATGATGTCGTCTTTGAACACGATTTCCCCGGTGCGCGCGTCCACGTAAATGAAAGCGCGGCTCACGGGCTGCTGGGCGTACACGTTAAATTTCCAGGCCAGCGTGGGCTTGCCGTTTTTGGCGGCGTCCACGCTCATCTGGTTGCGCACGATTACCAGCTCGCCCTGTGGGCGGTACGTGGCGGCGGGGTTGTTCTCGTCCTGCTTCAGCCGGGCTTCTTCGCCGGCATCCTGCCACATGTAGCGGCTGGCGCGCACGTAGCCCAGTGCCGATTGCAGGGCCGCTTCGGCCGACAGCGACGGGCGCACGTCCAGCTCCAGCAGCTCGGCGTCGCCGCTCATGGCCTCAATAGCGCCGTTGCGGGCATGCACACTGTACGTGGCATGTTCCACTTTCACGCTTTTGTAGAACTGCTGGAATTTCTCGTGGGTCATGCCCAGCTCGTCAACTTCGCTGCGCACGGACCGCATATCGGCTTCCGGAGCCAGGGCCAGCGCGGCGCGCAGGGCCTGCTTGGCTTCGGAGAGCCTAGGGTTTGTGCCGGGGCGAAACTGCACGAGTTCGGGCAGGCCATCGGCACCGCGTTCCAGTTGCGGCGCACGAGCCGCGTCTTGGGCCTGCACGGTGAAGGCACTGCCGAGCAGCGCCAGCGCCAGGGCCGGGTACTTGTTGAACATAGAGAATGGTGGTTTGGTAGTGGAAAAGAATGGGACGGAACCCATTTGGGGAAATGGGGTTCGGCAAATTAGGAAATTTTTAATACATCGAATATTTCAACTCCATTTTCGTAATTATTTTTTTATTCTCTGATTTTATCAAACACTAAAAAAACTTATCAATATCAATCCCGTAACGCGTACGCGCCTAACACACACCATTCCATCTGAAAAACCCTATTACTTTAAAAGCGCCTCTAGGCTAATTAAACCGCCATTTTTTCGGCATTTATTAAACCTATGTCCCTACATATAATACCATAGCAAGGGCGCTATTTCAAAGCAGCATTAAATCACATAATAATGGCACAAAAAAAAGTCGGACCCGGAGGGAGTTTCCCACTGGGTCCGACTTTGCACGCAGAGGGGCGGCCACTGAAATTACTTGCGCCCGGCGCCGCTCAGGTAGTCAACGGCTAGTTGTGCCAGGGTGCGTACGCCCAGCCCAAAGCCCCCTTCATCGAGGTAAAAGCCCGGCGTGTGATGCGGCGCGGTGGTAGCTGGGTCTACGCCTTTGGGCATGGCGCCCAGGTACAGAAACACGCCGGGTACTTTTTCCTGGTAGCAGCCGAAATCCTCGGCGCCGGTTACGGCTTTCATTTCGCTTACGGCGGCGGTGCCGGCCACGCTGCGCAGCGTGGGCAGCATACGGGCGGTGAGTTGCGGATCGTTGTAGGTGAGCGGCGCGGCGGCTTTAATCGTCACTTCGGCGGTGGTGCCGTGGGCTTCAGCGGTTTTGGTTGCCACGCGCTGCACGCTTTGGCGCAGCTTCTCACGGGTTTCCGCACTCAGGGCCCGCAAGGTGCCGGTTAGCTCCACCTGTTCGGGAATAATGTTGTTGCGAATGCCGCCGTGAATCATGCCCACGGTTACCACGGCCGCGTCGTCGGTAAGCTCCACCTCGCGGCTCACCACGGTTTGCAGCGCCACCACAATGTGCGCGGCGGCCACCACCGGGTCGGTGGCCAGCCAGGGGTACGCCCCGTGCGCCGATTTGCCTTTCACATTAACCGTAAATACATCGGCGCTGGCCATCATGCCGCCGGCCCGGTACTTCAGCTGTCCGATTTCGGTTTGCGCATTTACGTGCAGGCCAAACACGGCATCTACCTTTGGGTTATCGAGGGCGCCTTCTTTCACGAGCAGCGCGGCGCCGCCTTCCTCGCCGGCGGGCGGGCCTTCTTCGGCGGGCTGGAACAGAAATTTTACGGTACCGTGCAGGTCTTTCTTCATTTGGCTGAGCACGTTGGCGGTACCCAGCAGCATGGCCGTGTGGGCGTCGTGGCCACAAGCGTGCATTACCCCTACTTCCTGGCCGTTGTACTGGGTGCGCTCTTTGGAGGCGAAGGGCACTTTGCGCTCCTCGGTTACGGGCAGGGCGTCCATGTCGGCGCGCAGGGCAACTACGGGGCCGGGCTTGCCGCCGCGCAGAATGCCTACTACTCCGGTTTTGGCCACGCCGGTTTGCACTTCCAGGCCCAGGCGTTTGAGCTCGGCCGCCACCAAAGCCGCGGTGCGGGTTTCGCGGTTGCCCAGCTCGGGGTGCTCGTGCAGGTCGCGGCGCCAGGCAATAACCTGGGGCTCTATTTTGGCGCTTAACGTGGCAATTCGTTGCGCATCAGCATTTTTTTGGGCCGATGCCGCAGGGGCAATCAGCAGCAACGCACCGGGCAGTATCAGGCGGAAAGAAGGACGCATCGGAAGAGAAAAAGGTAGACGCCGGCAAAATACACCCGCCGCTGGCTTTGCAACAGGTAACCTTCGGACAGAGCGGAATGGATTTTTGCCGGATGATGTGTATTTTCGCCAGTCTGCGAAAACCGTTTGGTCCGCCACCTGCCATGAAAACGATTTTCTCGCTGCTGTTGCTTGTTTGGGGAATGGGAGAGCTGCGCGCTCAACCCACGGCTGCTCAACTGGTGCCCTACCGCCAAGGCACCAAGTGGGGCTATGCCGACCGCCGTGGCCAGCTGGTGCTGCCTTTGAGCTACGACGAGGCCGGTCCCTTTGTGGAGCGGGCGGCCTGGGTGCGCCAGGGGCAGCTCTACGGGTACATCGACGGCGGCGGTCACCCGCTCACGCCGGTGCAGTACGAGCGCGCCGGCAACTTTGCCAACGGCCGGGCCACGGTACAGCTCGGCGGCGAAACCTTTGACATTGACCGGAACGGCCTGCGCCTGATCGAACCCGCCTCCCGGGCCCCGGAAGAAGATTTCCTGGCCCAGGGCGACGCGGTGCGGCAGGGCGGCAAGGTGGGTTTCCGCTTTTCGATGGGCAGCAACAAGGTGGTGCCCGCCCTCTACGACGAGTTGCGCGACCTGTACCACGACGGCCTGTTACTGGTGCGCCAGGGCACCAAGTGGGGCGTGCTGAATGCCGAGGGCCAGCCCACCCTTCGCCCGGAATACGACGCCATTCGCGCCACCGATGCTAACGGCTACGTGTATCCCGTGGTGGAGCAGCGCGGCCGCTTCGGCTACCTGTCGCACACCGGCACCCTGCTCACGCCCATTAAATACACCGCCGCCGAGCCCTTTGTGGCGGGCGTGGCCCGCGTAACCACCCCCGACGGGTTGGTGGGCTACATCGACGAAACCGGCCGCGAGTACTTCGATGGCGGCGGCCTGGGAGCTATTGAGAGCAGCGTACAGCTCAAGAATTGAGCTAATTGTACCAGTATTACCTTTTGCGCCGTTAGCTTCCAAACTCTCCGTTGTGCTACGGCCTATGCTGCACCAACTCCCCATTACCAACGTCCGCATTAGCGCTTGTCGGGAAGACTGGGCGCGCATGCCTTCCACCGAGCAGGGCCGCCATTGCGCCCGCTGCAACCGGGAGGTTGTTGATTTCACGCACGCCTCTCACGCTACCCTGACCCAAGCCCGAGCCACGGCTGCCGATGGCCGGCTGTGCGGGCGGTTTCGCGTAAAGCAGTTGGCACCGGAGAGCCGGCCGCCCCGGCTGCAGCCCAAGCTGCGGCTGTTTCTGGCGGCGCTGGTGCTGGTGTGTGTGCAGGGGCTGAGCGCGCAGCAGGCATGGGCACAGGTACAAAAACAGGGTTCTGCTCGGTTGGCACCGCAGGGTAAGCAGACCGCTGTTGTTCCGCACGATGAGGCCTTTTTTCTCGGGACGGTGGTGGAACAAATGCCCGAGTTCAGAGGCGGTCAGGAGGCGTTTGTGCGATTTTTGAAAACAAACCTGCGTTATCCTGACGCAGCTACTCAACAAGGCAAAGTCTTCATTGGCTTTACCGTGCAAGCTTCGGGGCAGGTAACCGATGCCACGGTAGTTAAAGGCCTAGAGCCTATGCTAGATGCGGAAGCCCTGCGCGTGGTGCGCATGATGCCACCGTGGATTCCGGCTTCGCAAAACGAGCAACCGGTGAGTGTGCGTTACACGTTACCAATTTCCTTCAGCCGGCAAGCGGTGTCAGCTCCTGCCTCGCGGTAACAGCACCTGCACTGGGATGCTCACCGAAGCTCCATCAGAAGTGCTAGGTAAACCCGCAGTTATAGGATAAGCCTCGGAAATATTTACCTTAAACGCCACATTCCTCCACACTACCGGCCATGATTTTTACCCCCAGCCCAATGCTGCTCAAGCTGCTGTACACGCGCGGCAGCCTGCGCAACCTGCCCGACAACGGCGGCGTTGCCTTTTCCCTGAAAAACCGGCTCGATACCGTGCGCCTCACCCGCATCGACCACGTGCAGGTGAACGGCCACCGCCTCGGGCCCGAAAGCATAACCCTCGACCTCGGCGAGGGCGACGTGCGCCCGGCTACGGAGCTGGGGGAAGACGGCGGCGTGGAGTTTCAGGTGGGCCGCAGCATTACCGTGCGCCTACACACCGAGGCGCTGCCCGAAGGCATGCACCCCGTGCAGCTGCAGTTCGCGGCCGAGCCCTTCGGTGACCTGAGCGTGGACGTGGAGGATGCCATTGTGCAGCAGGATTCGCGGGTGAAAATCCCGCGACAGGATTCCGATGACTATTCCGAGGCCGCCATACAGGCCCGGCAGCGGTTTGCCCAGGACTTCTCGGGCCAGGAGTTCGAGCACATCACCAAGTATTCCTTCGATCCGCACATGCTGCAGGGCAACTGCGAGCATTTCACCGGCGTGGCGCAAATTCCCATTGGGCTGGCCGGCCCCCTGCGCGTGAACGGCGAACATGCCCAAGGCGACTTCCTGATTCCCATGGCTACCACCGAGGGCACTTTGGTGGCCAGCTACAACCGCGGCATGCAGCTGCTCAACCTCTGCGGCGGCGTGAAGTGCACCGTCATCGGCGACGCCATGCAGCGGGCCCCGGTGTTCGTGTTCGACGACGCCCGCGGTGCCCGCGACTTTGGCCGCTGGGTAGAGGAGAACATTGAGAAAATCCGCCCCGAGGCCGAAAGTACCTCCCGCGTGGCCAAGCTGCAGTACATCGATACCTACCTGGCCAATAAGTTCGCGTACCTGCGCTTCAACTTCTCTACCGGCGACGCCGCCGGCCAGAACATGGTGGGCCGCGCCACCTTCGCCGCTTGCTCCTGGATTCTGGAAAACTACCGCGGCGCGCCCATCAAGCACTTTTACCTCGAGTCGAACTTTGCCACCGATAAAAAAGCTTCGCAGATTAACGTGATGCGCACCCGCGGTAAGCGCGTGGTGGCCGAAGCGGTAATTAAGCGCGACATTCTGCAGCAACGCATGCGCGTTACGCCCGAACAGCTGGCTTACCACGGCCAAGTGAGCAACGTGGGCGCGTTCATCTCGGGCGCCAACAACAACGGCGCACACTCGGCCAACGGCATTACGGCCATGTTCATTGCTACCGGGCAGGATGTAGCCAACGTGTCGGAGTCATCGGCAGGCATTATTTATTCCGAGGTAACGCCCGAAAAGGACCTGTACCTGAGCATGACCATTCCCTCGCTGATTGTGGCCACCCACGGCGGCGGCACCGGCTTAGCCACCCAAAACGAGTGCCTGAAAATGCTTAACTGCGTGGGCCGCGGCACAGTAAATAAATTTGCCGAAATTGTAGCTGGTGTTGTGCTAGCCGGCGAGCTAAGCCTTGCTTCCGCCATCAGCAGCTCCGACTGGGTAAGCAGCCACGAACAATATGGCCGCAACCGGTAACCTGGGTTGAAGTCCGTTTCTTACTCAAGAAAAAAAGCCGGACTCGTGTCCGGCTTTTTTGTTGAATGGCCCCGGTTGCTGCCGGATCTATCAGTATGCATTACACTACAGCGGGTCGGCCGTAATCTTGAACTTGGTGTCGATGCGGACGCTGGTTTCCTGCGCTACGGCGCGGCGGGTTTTAGCCTCCGTGGTGAGGGTGTAGCTGGCGGCTTTGATGTACTTATCGAGCACGGCGCCGGTGGGCTGTAGTTCAATGGTTTTCTGGCCCAGGGGTACAGGGTTCAGCGAGGCCAGCGGCACCCGATCGTTCTGGTCGGTGCTGATGTAAATGGTGATGCTTTCGAGGAAGTCGAAGTTGGCGGCGCTGGGGTCGGTTACGGTCAGCGTGAGCTTGTCGAGCTTCACGTCCTTTACCAGCTCGGCGCTGGTGTTGGCGTTCTTAAATTTTTCCTCCGAGCGCGTGGTAACCGGCACCGGAATCAGCGGCAGTTGGCCCAATAGCGGCGTGGCCGGAATCTTGATGTTCTGGGAATCCTCGATGTAGAAGGTCAGCAGCTTGTCGATTTTTTCACAGGCTACCGTAGCCATTAGTACCACGGCCAGCAAAGCGAAGAGTAGGTTTTTCATGGGTATAAGCAAGGTGAAGGCAGCAATACGGGGCGCCGCTGCTGCCGGTTTGGCCACAACGGCACCCCGCGCCCAATTCGTTCCGAATTCCTATTGGGCGGCGGTTTAGTCCATCATGTCGGCCGCTTTTGGCGCCTCGTGCGGGTAATCGGGGTTCCAGCTCATGGGGTAGCCTTTGTCCTCGTACTGCAGGGCCACGTCGGTGAGGTAGAGGGGGCGGAAGGTATCCACCATCACGGCCAGCTCGTGGGTTTCCTTCTTGCCGAGGCTGGCCTCCACCGTACCGGGATGCGGACCGTGCGGCAGGCCGCTGGGGTGCACCGTAAACGAAGCCAAATCCACACCGCGCCGCGACATGAAGTTACCGGCCACGTAGTACAGCACCTCGTCGGAGTCCACGTTGGAGTGATTGTAAGGAGCCGGAATGCTGTCGGGATGGTAATCGAACAAGCGCGGCACGAAGGAGCAGATAACGAAGTTGTTGGCCTCGAACTGCTGGTGCACGGGTGGCGGCTGGTGAATGCGGCCGGTAATGGGCTCGAAGTCGTGGATGCTGATGGCGTACGGGAAGAAGTAGCCGTCCCAGCCCACCACGTCGAAGGGCGAATGGGCGTAAATCAGCTCGTGTAGGGCGCCTTCCTTTTTCACCAGCAAGCGGTATTCGTCCTTGCCGTCGTCTTCGGTTACCAGCTCCACGGGCGGCCGAATGTCCCGCTCGCAGTAGGGCGAGTGTTCTAGCAGTTGTCCGAAGTGGTTGCGGTAGCGCCGGCAGGTTTCCACGGGGCTAAACGACTCAATGATGAGCAGACGCACCGGAGCGTCGTCGAAATGCCATTGGTGAATGATGGTGCGCGGAATAACCACGTAGTCGCCGGGCTCGAAGCGCACTTTACCCAACTGGCTCCACAACTCGCCGGAGCCCTCGTGCACGAATACCACTTCGTCGGCCAGCGCGTTTTTGTAGTAGTAATCCATGCGCCGCTCCGAGGGGTTGCAGATGCTCAGCATCACGTCGGCGTTGCCCATCATGGTTTGGCGGGCCTGCAGGTAATCGGTGCCGGTGGTGGTTTGGCCGAGGGTGCGCAGGTGCGAGGGTTGCAGCGGCCGGTCCTTCAGCAGCTTGGGCGCGTACGGAATGGGCGTGCCCACGCGCTTGATCTGCGTCGGCGGATTTTTGTGATAAAGCAGCGACGAGACGCCATGGAAACCCAAGGTGCCTACGAGCTGCTCGGCGTAAAGCGAGCCGTCGGGCTGGCGGAACTGGGTGTGGCGCTTGTGCGGAATCTGGCCGAGGCGGGTGTAATACGGCATGGCAAAAGTCGAAAGCGGTTGAGGAAATCGGGAACGGAAACGCTGGCTAAAGATACGGGCCTCCGGCATTCGTGGCTGCCCGGCGGCTGGCTCACATCATTATGCTATTCCGCCACCCACTGCAAACCCCGACCTTGCCCCTGCCTTGACTTCGGCCTTCATTCCCAACGCGTTTCCCATGAAGCTGCACCTGACTTTCCGCTATGTGGTGGCGTTTCTGTTGTTGAACCTGCTGGTATCGGAGTTGCATGAACTGGCGCACCTAGCCATAGGTGGCCTGGTATGCGGCTGCTACGGACCGCGCGATTTTAACGCGTGGCATAGCTGCACCGCTTGCGCTAACCCCGAAATGATAAACCTGAGTGCCGCCGCCGGCCCGCTGTGGTCGTACGCCATGATGTGGGTGGGCGTGCTGGGCCTGCGCTCGGGTAACGCAACCCGGCAGGCCCTCGGGTTTAGCGTGTTGTTTGCCGCGCTGCCTTTTGCCCGCATCATCACCGTGCTCATGGGCGGCGGCGACGAGCTGGTTATCGTGCGCCGCTTGGTACCCGATGGCGCCAGCGTGCAACTGTACAAATGGCTGATGACCGGGCTGGTGCTGGTACTGGCCGGTACGCCGCTGGTGCTGGCATACCGCCGCGTGCGTAACGCACGACCGGGGTTGTGGATTGCTGGCTTTGCCGTGGGTCCGCTGCTGTTTCAGGCGCTGTACCTGTTTCAACTTATGAACGGCTTGCTTCACCGCGGCGTATTAGCCGACTCCTGGCTGTTGGGTACGCACGTGCTCATTTGGCTGCACACGGCCGTGGTAGCTACACTCCTGTTGTATTTCAGACGCTTTTTGCTACACCTCACCGCCCCCGCCAAGGAACCGGTATTGGTTACTGCCTGATCCGACGCGTACGCGTGCCAGTGCTACTTCACCGCTTCGCCCAGGGCCAGCTTGGTGCTGCCGTCGCTTAACGACTTTAAAGCCTGTTGTAGTTCAGCGTCCTGCTCCCGCCACACGCTGTAAAAGGCTTCTTTGCCGTAAGCGCTGCGGGCTACGTGGGCTTTCAGCTGGGTGCGCAGCATGGGCGCGCAGCGGCGCAGGCTGGCGGCATCGGGCTTCAGGCCATCCTGCGCGGCGCGCGCAGCCAGGGCCTGCAGCTGCGCGTCGCTTACCTGAAACACGCGCTGGAACTGCTCCGGGGTTATTTCCTTGAGTTCATCGCGGTGCTGCTGGTATAGCTGCAGGGCAAACTCGCGCACCAGATTCAGGCCCTGCAAGCGGGCAAGGTAGCGGTTCTGGGAAGTAGAGTCGCGGGGTACGAACACGTCGGGCATAATGCCGCCGCCGCCGTACACCACCCGGCCCTTGTCGGTGCGGTAGCGCAGGTTTTCGGCGAAATGAATGCTGTCGGCGTGGTAGGCCTCGCCGCGGCGAAAACGCTCCTGCAGGTCCTTGTCGTAAGAATCCACGCCCTTGCTGTACGACTTCTGAATGCAGCGGCCCGAGGGCGTGTGGTAGCGCGCAATGGTCAAGCGCAGCTCCGAGCCGTCGTTGAGGGTAATGGGCTGCTGCACCAGGCCCTTACCAAAGGTGCGGCGGCCCACCAGCAGGGCGCGGTCGTGGTCTTGCAAGGCACCGGCCACTACTTCCGAAGCCGAGGCGCTGCCCTCGTCCACCAGCACTACCAATGGGCCTTCCTCGAACTCGCCGGCTACGCGGGAAAACGTCTGAGAGTCGTACTGGTCGCCTTTGCCGTCGGTGTACACGATTTTACGCGTGCCACCGACGAACTCATCAGTTATTTTGGTGGCGCGGTCGAGGTAGCCACCGGGGTTGCCGCGCAGGTCCAGCACCATCTGCTCCATGCCTTCGCGACGCAACCGGCCCAGGGCTTCCTTGAACTCATCGAAGGTGCCCGCGGCAAAACGGCTGATTTTAATGTAGCCCGTTTGCCCGTCGAGCAAGTAAGCCACGTCGACTGACGCGTTCGGAATGCGGTTGCGCGTCATGGAGAACGTAACCGGCCGGGTTTGGCCACGGCGCAGCACCAGCAGGCGGGCCGTGCTGCCGCGCGGACCGCGCAGCTTGCTAAAAATCTGATCTTGGGTGAAGTGCGAGCCGGAAACCAACTGGCCGTCGATGGCCACGATACGGTCGCCGGGCTGCACGCCGGCTTGCTCTGCCGGGCCGCCGCTGAGCGGCGAAACCACCGTCACGGTGTCGCGGAACAAGTTGAATTCAATACCCACGCCGTCGTAGTCGCTTTGCAGAAACGCAGCGGCCTGCTGCTGCTCCCGGGCCGGAATGTACACCGAGTGCGGATCGAGACGCTCCAGCAGACGCTGAATAGCGTAATCCGACAGCTCCTCGGCATTCACAGTGTCCACGTAGTCGCGGTCGACGTAGCTCAGGATTTCCTTGAACTTGAGGTAGCCGCGGGCCGTGGCGTCGGGGTTTTGGCTGGAGGGCCGAAACGGGTTCGAGGCCAGCAGCATGCCGCAACCCACGGCGCACGCCAGCAGCAACGGCTGTCGTAACCGCCCCCACACCTTGCGGGCAGGCACATCAACTTGGCGCGACTGGCGAGTCTCGTCAGCGGAGGTGTTCATGCGAAGTGAAGGAGTAAAAAGCTGCTATACAGACAGGAACAGGGGCCAGACAAGGTATCAAATTTAGTGGAACGATTCCAAGATTGCAGTACGAAACATGTACGCATAGCCATTTTCCAATAAAAAGCCAGCTTTGTATTTCAACAATCCTAATTAGGCGGCTGATACCCAACGCCGAGGCAACGCCTGAACCGTTGGCAGCGGCAGTCCTGGGCGGCTTGCGAGGCCAGGGTAACGGTGGTAGCGTGTAGTCGCAACTTGCATTATTTGGCTGATTCCTTACCTTATCACCCGGTATTATCAGTAGCGTACTTTTTATTCCCCTATCCCCATGACGCCCCCTCCGTACTATTTGGTTGTTGCCTGGCTGGCCCTGGCGGGCTGCCGAAAAAACGACGGCCCGACGCTGCTGGAAGGCCAGGTGGTGGACCGGGCCACGGGCCGGCCGGTGGCCGGGGCCTGGGCCCAGCTGCAGGCGCAGCCCGGCAGCGGGGGCGTGGGCGGCTACCAGCCCGCCGGCGACCGGCAGGCCTGCGACGCGCAGGGCCGCTTTTCCTTCGCTGCCGAGCCGCCCGGCGGCCACCTGATCGTGATGGCCGGCTCGGCCCAGGGCCACTTCAGCAGCTACGGCGAGGTGCCGGCCGTGCGCGCCGGGCGCCGCAACCGGGACTTGCGCGTGCCCGTGCAAGCCCCCGCCTGGCTGCGCGTCCGCCTCACCGACGAGCCGCCCGCCTCCCGCGTCTGGCTATTTGTCGGCGGATTTGGCCTGTCTTCCGCCAACCACATTAGTATCGCTCTTCCTCGCGACACCACCGTGCTCCGCCCGATTGTGGCCGGCCAGGACCGCCGCATTGTGTGGCACATAACGGATATACAAGCGGTGAAACGGGAATACAGCCGCGAGGTGAACGTGCCGGCGCTGGACACGCTCACCCTCGACATCCGCTTTTGAGTAGTTTTCGCTTTCGTTTTTTACGCCATTTTATCCTACCCCTATGAAGCCCTTCCCGTACTATTTGATTATTGCCTGGCTGGCCCTGGCGGGCTGCGAGAAGCGGGAGGGCTCCACGCTGGTGGAGGGCCGGGTGGTGGACAAGCACACGGGCCAGGGCGTGGCCCATGCCTCGGTGCAGGTGCTGGCCCAGCGCGGCAGCGGGCTGGCCGGCGGCTACGCCCCGCTGGGCGACCCGCACCCGGCCGACGCGCAGGGCCGGTTCGCCTTCCGCTTCGAGGCCGAGGCGCACAGCAACTACAAGCTGGCGGGCTACGTGCCGCAGCGCTACGAGGCCTCGCTGCAGGACAGCCCCGGGCTGCGGCGCGGCGGCCGCAACAAGGACCTGCGCCTGCCCGCCCTGCCCTACGCCTGGGTGCGCGTGCGCCTCACCAACCGGCCCCCGCGCCAAGCGGCCGATGTTTTCGTGGCGCCGTTTTTACAGGATGCCCGTGGATCAAATGCTATTGATCTATCTCGTCAAGTGCGCGACACCACTATCCTGCGCATGTACTACGCACACTTTGAGCACATGCTCAGTTGGCAGATTATCATTAATGGCCAGGTAGTGACAAATCAACGCCGTGTTCGATATCCAGCATCAGACACGACTGAGGTCGAAATACCGTTTTGAGGCTTCTTCTTACAAGCTTGCATTTTGAGCTTCAGGACTGATTGCGCTTTTTTGGCAATTCTCTTCCGAGCCCGGCCCCCGCGCCGGGCTCTTGCGTTGGGTCGCGTATCTTTGCCCGCGTAAACCGCCCGCTTTCCTTCGTTCCCGCTTTCCTTATGGCCCGTCTGCTTGCCATCGACTATGGCCACAAACGCGTGGGCCTCGCCGTTACCGATCCGCTGCAAATCATTGCCACGGCCCTGGATACGGTGCATAGCAAGGACCTGCTGGCCTACCTGAAAGCCTACCACCAGCGCGAGCCGCTGGAAGCCATTGCCGTGGGCATGCCCCGCACCCTGCGCAACGAACCCACCGACGCAACCAGCGCCGTGGTGGGCCTGGTGCGCCAGCTGCGCCGGGAGTTTCCCGACGTACCGGTGCACGAAGTAGACGAGCGGTTTACCTCCCGCATGGCCCACCAAACCATGCGCGACGCCGGCCTGGGCCAGAAAGCCCGCCGCGACAAAGCCACCGTGGACCGCATCAGCGCCACCATCATTCTGCAATCTTTTCTCGAATCCCGCCGATGATTTACCCCATCGTAGCCTATGGCGACCCGGTGCTGAAAGCCCGCGCCAAAGACATACCCACCGACCTTCCCGCTGCTGAGCTGCAAAAGCTTATTGCCGACATGTACGAAACCATGTACTACGCCCACGGCGTGGGTCTGGCCGCGCCGCAAATCGGCAAAAGCGTACGTCTGTTCGTTATCGACTCGGCCCCCATGGTAGAAGATGACGAGGACGACAACGAGCCCGCCGAAACTGGCATCAAGCGCGTGTTCATCAACCCCGTGATGGTAAGCGAAACCGGCGAAGAGTGGGCTTTTGAGGAAGGCTGCCTGAGTATTCCCGGCGTACGCGAGCGGGTAATGCGCTGCCCCGACATTGTGCTTCGCTACGAGGATGAAAACCGCCAGGTGCACGAGGAGGCCTTCAGCGGCATGACGGCCCGCGTAATTCAGCACGAGTACGACCACCTCGAGGGCGTGCTGTTCACCGACAAGATTTCGGGCTTCAAGAAGCAGCTCATCAAGGGCAAACTCACACGCATTGCCAAGGGCGAGGCCAAAGCCGATTACCGGCTGCGCTTTGCCGGCCAGCGCGGGCGGTAAATGTTGCTGATGCTCATGCCTTTCTTTTCGAAAACGCCCGGTTGCTCCGGGCGTTTTTGCTTTCTTTGAGTGGACTCTAGTGCCTTACCCATTCCCCATGCGTCGCCGCCCCCTGCTTGCCGCTTTCCTTGCCCTTGCATTTTGGCTCGTGCCCCCGCAGCCCGACAGCCGCGCCTGGGGCTTTTACGGGCACCGCAACATTAACCGGCTGGCCGTGTACACCCTGCCGCCCGAAATGGTGGGCTTCTTTAAGGCGCGCATTGAATACCTCACGGTAAATGCTACCCGGCCCGATTCGCGGCGCAACGTGGTGCCGGGCGAAGCACCTCGTCATTTTATTGACCTAGATGTGTACGGCGACAGCGCCGCCTACAAGCTGCCCCGCAACTACGCCGACGCCGTGGCCCGCTACGGCGAAGACACCCTGCAACGCCACGGCATTGTGCCCTGGCACGTGGTGCGTATGAAGGCTCAGCTCACCGAAGCCTTCCGCAAGCGCGACGCCGACCGCATCATCAGCCTGGCCGCCGACATGGGCCATTACGTAGCCGATGCCTGCGTGCCGCTGCACACCACGCACAATTACAACGGCCAGCTTACCGGTCAGCGCGGCATTCACGGCCTATGGGAGTCACGCATGCCCGAGCTGCTGGCCTCGAACTACGACTTTTTCACCGGCCCCGCACCCTACCTGAAAAACCCCACCACGGCCATTTGGGCCACGGTAACGCGTTCCAGCGCCGCCGTCGACTCGGTGCTGCGCTTTGAAAAGGAGCTGACGCAGAAGATGCCCGAGGACCAGAAGTATGGCTTTGAGGAGCGTGGCGGACGCACCAACCGGGTGTACTCGCAGGAGTTTACCCGCGAGTACCACCAACGGCTCAACGGGCAGGTGGAGCGCCAAATGCGCTACGCCGTGCGCATGGTGGGCGCCTTTTGGTACACCTGCTGGGTAGATGCCGGCCAGCCCGACCTAAAGAACATGCCCACGATTTCGGAAGCCGAAATCAAACGGTTGGCGGCCGAAGACAAGCAGGCCCAGCAGGCCGCGCCGCTCGTGAACGTGCCGGGTCATACGGACTGATTGTTCATCAACCGCCGGGGAGCAGCCAGGAACACCCCGATAGCTCCCGATTACAACCGGCCGCCCATTTAACCCGCCCGACGGGTGGCCCGGCTATGGCCGGCGGCGGACCATGTACACCACACCTACCGGGGAGCCGTCGTCGGTGGAAAAGGCGCCGGGCAGACGGCCGAATTCCACAAAGCCGGCCCGCTCATACAGCCGCCGGGCTGCCGGGCTTTGTTCCGACACCATCAGCTCAATTTGCTCCAGGCCCTCAAGCGCGTCGAGGCGGTGCAGTAGGTGTTCGAATAAGCGCATGCCGATGCCGCAGCTCCGAAATTCCGGCGTTACAAACATGCCCCAGATGGAGCCGCGGTGCTGGGCGTTACGCCGCGTTTCGCGCACGAACCCCAGCATGCCCACAAGCCGTTCGCCGGCAAACGCGCCCATAATGAAACGACCTGCAACGCTGAACTGCTGGGTAAAGCGCCTGTCAATAAAAGCCATTTCCTCTTCCAGCGACGAGCCGAACGCTTCGGGGTTGCTTTGCAGCGCCTGCGCACGCAGGTTGTGAAACGCAGCCTGATCGGCGGGCACTAGTTCCCGGTAGTGAATGGGCTCGTTCATGGCGCGGGCAAACGTTTTAAATCAATTGCGGTATGTTGGGGCTTACGGCTCCTGTAGTTTTCCGATTCGTCCGATGAAAGGCTTGCTCACCCTGGCGTTGCTTACTGTTTCTAACCTGTTCATGACGTTTGCCTGGTACGGGCACCTGCACTTCAAGAAATTGCCCTGGTTTAGTAAGTTAGGGTTGTTTGGGGTGATATTATTCAGTTGGGGACTGGCCTTTTTCGAGTACGTGTTTCAGGTGCCGGCTAACCGCGTGGGCTTTGCCGAGAACGGCGGCCCGTTCAGCCTGTTCCAGCTCAAGGTTATTCAGGAAGTGGTGTCCTTAACGGTGTTCACGCTCTGCGCCGTGTACGTATTCAAAACCGACAAGCTGGCTTGGAACCACGTACTCGGTTTCGCGCTGTTGGTGGCGGCCGTGTACGTTATTTTCCGGAAGTGGTAACGGCCCAATCGGCACCACAGAAATCGGCCGAGGGGCCATCTTATTGCCTATGCGCAGCAAAGCGCCGGACGGAGTCTTGCTTTAAACTGGGGTAACGACCAGCTGTACGGTACTCAGCGGTGCCTTGGTGTTGTAACAGCGCTGTCTAAGCCGCTACCCGTTATGCTGGCCGAGAAGATGCAGTGTACGCTCATCGGGCTGGCCTTTGTAAAACTTGTGTAGCACCGCCTGGAATACGGGATGGGCATTGGGCAAGGCCGCAAACAGCGTCATGCTCGACCTCAGCTTTAGGTCGTCGGGGCTGCCCAGAACGGCGGTGGCGTTGTTGCCAGGCAGCGCAAGCAAGGCCCCGCTAATCTCCACCAGCCGTGCGCCCAACTCTGCGTGCTGCGCGTACGCCTGGGCTTCCTGTGCATCGCGAAGGGCGTAGTATTGGGCGGTGGAGCTAAAGCCCAAGCCCTGGATCTGGGGAAAAATGTACCACATCCAGTGGCTTTGCTTGCGGCCGCGCTTAATCTCGGCCAGTGCCACGGGGTAATCGGTTTCCTGCGCGTCCAGGAAGCGCTGCAGGGAGGTTGCGGGAGCTTGCTTCATGGGCTTCTTACGAGGAATCGGCCACCAACGGCTTCGGATGAGCTTGCCCCGGCGGGCCGCCCGCAGGTTTTCCCCGGTGCCGCGCCTCTGGTGGAGATTGACGGCTGAAGCCGGGCGCCCCCGGCGCAAGCCGGCCGGGCGCGGCCCCTTTGCCCGCCCAAAGAGCGGGGCTACGCTCGTCAGCCGGGGGCTGCTGATTAGGCCGCCGGCCCGGGCTTACTGCGCCCGCAGTACCTTCAGCACTTCCGTACGGCCGTCGTGGCGCAGGTGCAGGAAGTAGAGGCCGGCCGGCAGCGCGGGCAGGGCCAGCGGCACCCGCTGCTCGCCTGCCGTAACTGGCTGCCTGGCCGCCCAGACTTGCTGCCCCACATGGTTAAACAGGGAAACGGCAAGAACCTGAGTGCGCTCCACGGTTACTTGCAGAGACAAGTCGCGGGTGAACGGGTTGGGCAGAGCCACGGCGGTGCCAGCCGGCTGCCGGGCAGCGGCGCTTAGCACGGGCCGGCAAAGTGGATACGTAGTTCCCCACCAGTCGGGGCCCTTGCGGTAGCCAATAAGGATGGTAGAGATTTGCGTTGCGGTCATTTCGTCGTCGTACGACAGAATCATACCCAAGCCAGTGCTGTAGTAAACCTCTTGGCTATAGTCGATTGGTGGCGACGTCACCCACGAGGTATCTGCTGGGGAACATATGAAGGCCATCCGTCCTTCGTGCCGCAGGACGGGGCGCCCTTTAATTGACAGATAATTGACGATGGCATCGTGCAGCCGTGTTCCCATGGTGCTGGTTCGGCTTTCGCGCACGTATTGGCCGGTTGCGGCCGCCAACAAGGCGGGCTGGGTGTTCGAGACGGTGAGCGTGTGGACGTAGGCGTTGGTGCGGTTCTGGGAGCAGCGCCACAGGCGGTAGGTAAGCGTATCGCCGGTGCGGCTGGCCGTGCGGGTGAGCACGCTGTCGCCGTAATTGAAGCTGTAGCTCGCGCCGGGCTGCCGGCTGTTATGGGTGTACTGGTACCAGAACACGTCGCCGGGCTGAAAATCATACACCGCCAAAGGGCCGAACACGGCCTGTCCCAGCCGCTGCGTGGGCAACGCGGTTAGGGCCAGGTTACGCACCGGGCGGCGCGGGCTGAAGTAGTCGAGAATGGTCGGGCCACCAACAAAGCCGTAGGTTTTGCTCAGGCGCAGCACGCGACCGTCGCTAAAGGTGATGCTCACCACCGAGTCGGGCTGGCCCAAAACGGTAGCAACAGAACGGCTGCTAACCCATGCATTTACGCCTCCGCCGGCAAACCACAACTGGTTGAGCGGCGCGTATGGCTTTAAGACAAACGTGGAATTGAGCGCTTGCCGCTGGAGCTGCAATACATACTCAGGCCGCGCAGTTGCCGCGGCCGTGATACGCAACGTTGCCCCGAACAAGTTCTCGGCGTAGCGGTACAGGGCGAAAGGCAGCTGCGTCCCGCAGGCACTGGTTCGGTTGGTGGGATGGGGCCCCAGTCGCCGGTTGAAACTGTAAATAGAGTCGCTACCGATAATACCACCCTGCTTTTGCAGGCGCAGGCTGTAAATGGTGTCGCCGGGGCTTTGGGTGAGTTGATAGAGCAGGCCCGGCCGAAACGGGCAGTACCGATGGGCCAGCGCCGCTTGCTGAGTGCCTATCAGCAGCAGTAAAAAAGACAACAGAACACGAGTCTGCATAGGGCATTACAACTAACCTGCTGCTCTATATGGCTTGCCTTCGCAAGGATGAAACCTAATCCGCCCGCACGATTTTCACGATTTCCGTACGGCCGTCGTGGCGCAGGTGCAGGGAGTAAAGGCCGGCCGGCAGCGCGGGCAGGGCCAGCGCGAGCTGCTGGGTACCGGCACTTACGGGGCAGCTCGTTTCGTGCACCAGCTGGCCCAAGGCGTTGAACACGCGCAGCTGCGCCGTGTGGGCGCGCCCGGATTCGAAGCGCACCGTCAGTTCCTGGGCAAACGGGTTCGGGAATACGGCCGTGCTGGCAGCCGGGCGGTAGTCGGCTACTTTCAGGATTTGGGAAAACGTACGCAATGTGCCCCACTGCTCGGTGCCGCTGCCAGTGGGCAGGTTCACCTTGCGGTAGCCCAGCAGCGTGGTGGTGAAAGTTGCGGAAAGACCCCATGTGGAAGAAGACACCAAGCCTAACCCAGCGGCAAAGCGTTGCTCGAAAGTATTATCAATGATTTCGCTCAGCCGCACACTGTCGCCGGTAAAGGGGCCGCATGCTACTTGCCGGGTTATAAGCGGCGTAATAGGGCGGCGCATGTAGGCAGCTGCCGAAGAGGACGTTGCCAAACTTACCCTCACCACTCTCGTCCCGGTATTAACGGGACTCATAGCCGAATTAGTTAGCATGGGCACATTTCCCACCGAGGAGCTACCGCTTCGCGTTACTACAACCGTTCTTACCACGGGCGGCAACAAGGTAGTGCCCGCCGGGCCGGAACACGAGTTCGGTGGCGCGTTGGTATAACTGTACTGCCGCCTTAACGTTCTCGACCAGATAGTGTACGTGATAGTGTCGCCAGTCTGGTTAGGAGTACGCGTGAGTACACTATCCCGCTCCCACTCCTCCGAGCACAACCCAACAAAGGCTTCATGCTGGCTATGTTTTAGAAATACGTCATTAGGCTGAAAATCATGCACGGCCAACGGACCGGTTAGCGCCGTACCCAGGCGCAGCTCCGGCAACGCCGAGAGGCTCAGCTGCCGTACCCGCTGCCCGTTCAGGTAAGCGCCCAAGGCGGGCCCGCTCAGCAAGCCGTAACGCTTGCTTATTTGAAGGGTCTTGCCGTCCGATAGCGCAATGGTCACCACCGAATCGGGCTGGCCCAGCACGGGCGCTACGGCGCGGCTGGTTACCTGCGCCGTAAGGCCGGCGGCCGTGGCGGGCCAGGGCTGATTGAGGGCGGCGCGGGGGCGCAGGGTAAAGGTGCGGCCGTTGGCAGCGCTTAACCGCCATTCGTGGCCGGGACGCTTGGTGAGCGTGGCCCCGAACAGGTTATCGGGGCGCTGCACGTGGGTAGCATAGCAGCCCGGTGCCACAAACCGCTTGCCCACCACGCGGCCGTTAAACCGAAACACCGAATCGGCACCCACTAACGTGGCGCTTTCCAGCCGCAGGGTGTGAATGGTGTCGGCGGCCGTTACGGCTTCGGTAAACTGATAAGCGGTGCCCATGCGAAAGGGACGGTAATCCTGAGCCTGAGCGGCCGAGGCTACCAACGCCAGCAGGACCGGCAACGCGTACAAGTGCTTCATAACAAACAAGTAAGAATGATACCCAATGCTTTAATCCACCTTCGCTATACCTCATCCGTAAAGCATTGCCAAAGTACAGATTTGACATTTTCCGGACGCAATTATCTTTTTAAAACTTAACCGCCTACCCTCTGCGTACTAGGCATACTTTCCCGGCCGGCCATTCGGCCCCTGAACCTGTACTATGCTCCCTTTTCTACGCCGCTGCTTGCCGGCTTTTTTTCTGTTGTTAACGGCCGTTTCGGTGGCTCCCGCCCAAAGAGTGGGCTTGGTATTCAGCGGCGGCGGGGCCAAAGGCCTGGCTTACGTAGGCGTGCTGAAAGTGCTGGAGAAAAACGGCATTCCCATCGACTACATCGTGGGCACCAGCATGGGCTCGGTGGTGGGCGCGCTGTACTCGGCGGGCTACTCCCCCACCGAAATCGAGAAGCTGGTGCTCGACCCCGAGTTTCAGTACTGGGTATCGGGTAAGCAGTCGACCGACAAAACCTTCAACTACATTACCGCCGACCCTAACCCCTCGGCCCTGCGCGTGGGTCTGGCCATTGACTCGTCGTTTAAAACCCGCGTGACGCCTAACTTGGTGAACGACGTGAGTTTGAACTTTGTGCTGGCTAAAATGCTGGCCCCGGCCGGGGCCATTTCGAACTACAACTTCGATAAGCTCTTTGTGCCCTTCCGCTGCCTGGCGGCCGAGGTGTTCACGCGCAAGGAAGTGATTCAGAAGGAAGGCTCGATTTCCGATGCCGTGCGCAATTCCATGGCCGTGCCGCTGGCCTTCCGCCCCATTCGCAACCCCGATGGCCGCTACCTCTTCGACGGCGGTATTTACAACAACTTCCCCGTGGACGTGATGCGCACCGAGTTCAAGCCCGACATCATCATTGGGGTGAACGTGGGCGACGTAGCCTACAAAAAGTATCCCTACGGCAAAGACGACCAGCTGCTGCTCGGCTCCATCGTGTTTCTGGGCGCCGACGTGGCCGATACCCTGTCGGTGGGCCCGAACGGCATCTTCATACAGCCCGATCTGGAGGGTTACGGCGCCACCGATTTTGCCCGCGTGAAAGAGCTGATTGACCTCGGCACCAAAGCCGCCGAAGCCAAGCTGCCCCAAATGAAGCGCCGCATTGCGCGCCGCGCCGACACGCTGGAGCTGGCCGCACGCCGCCTGGAGTTCCAAGGCCGGGCACCCCAGCCGCGCTTCGACCGGGTAACCGTGCAAGGACTGGAAAACCAGCAGGCAGCCTTCGTGCGGCGGTTTTTCCGGCGCAGCAGCAAAATGTACACCATCGACGAAATCGAGGAAGGCTACTACCGATTGTCGTCCGATGACTTCTTCCGCAACATTTACCCGCGCATCCGCTACGACCAAGCCGCGCAGGGTTACGTCTTCAGCCTCGATGCCCGCCAGAACAACAACCTCACCGGCGAAGTAGGCTTTGCCCTAGCCACCCGGCCCGTCGATAACTTCTACTTCGGCATTGAGTACCGTTTCTTGAAGAACTTCCTGTACCAGGCCGCCGCCAGCGTGAACATCGGCAGCTTTTACAACGCGGCCAAGGGCTCGTTCCGCATTAACGTGCCGGCGCGGGTATCGTACTACATCGAGCCGAACATCGTGTACAACGAGTGGAACTTCCAGAAAACCGGGGGCCTGCTGGGGCGCGATGTGCAAAGCACCCAGGTACGGCAGCAGGACCTGAAAGCCGGGGTACAAATTGGCGTAAGCCCCAACTACCGCAGCCGCATGCTGCTGGAAGCCGCCTGGTTTACGCGCCAGGATGAGTACGCCAATGTGAACGAGCTGGTAAACACCGACAAGCTCGACGAGACCGACTTTGTGGGCTATACCGGCGCGGTGCAGTTTGCCCGCAACACCCTCAACCGCAAGCAGTACGCCACCGATGGCCGCCGGGCGGTATTTACGGTGCGCGGCGTGTACGGACGCGAGCAATTCATGCCTGGCTCCACGGCCCAGGTGCGCGACGTACTGGAAAGCGACCGGCGTTGGCTGCAGATCCGGGCCTTTACCGAGCAGTTTTTCCCCTTGAAGGAAGGCAAGCAAAGCTGGGGGTACTTTGCTGAAATCATGGTGAGCGGCCAGCCGCGTTTCTACAACTACCGCTCGTCGCTAACCACGGCGCCCGTTTTTGCCCCGCTGGCCGATTCGCGTACCCTGTTTTTGGAGAATTACCGCTCGGCGCGGTACGTAGCCGGCGGCCTGCGCTTCTCGCAAACCCTGTTTGGCAAGCTGGAATGGCGCTCCGAAGGGTATTTGCACGTGCGGCACCAGCCCCTGCGCCTGGGCACCGACCAGCGCGCCGAGCGCGACAGTCGCTTTTCCCTGGACCGCCCCCGTTTGACGGCCAGCACCGGCTTTATTTACGAAACGCCCGTGGGCCCACTGGCCCTGCACGTCATTCACTACGACGACAAAGCCAAGAACTGGGGCGTGTTCGGCCACATCGGCTACCTGCTGTACCAGGCCCGGGCCTTGGAGTAAGCCCAGCGGCTGGTAATGCCTTTGCCCGTAAAAGCAAACCTTAGCCCATGAAAATCATGTGATTGCGCCCAGCCGGAGCGCCCTCTAGTTTTGTGCCGAACCTGACCTATAACCTGCACAACGCTATGAAACGCTTCCTGCTCACCGTACTGCTGGCCACGGCCTGCTTCACCGCCAGCTTCGCTCAATCACGCGAGATTTACGAAAGCCCGCAGTTCAAAACCCTCAGCAAAAACCACAAGCAGCTGGCCATTCTGCCCTTTGCCGTTACCATGACCACCAAGCGCCTGCCCAAGGGCATGACGGCCGAAACCGTGCGCGAGCAGGAGCTGCAAGAGGGCAAGAACATTCAAAGCGCCTTGCACAGCTACTTCCTGAAGCACCAGGAATCGGACCACTTCACGGTAGGCTTTCAGGACATCAACAAAACCAATACCCTGCTGGCCAAAGCCGGCATTACGCCCGATAACGTAGCCACCAAAACCAGCGAGGAACTGGCCCAGCTGCTGGGCGTGGATGGCGTGGTTTCCGGCTCGTTCGTGACCGACAAACCCCTCTCCGATGGTGCTGCTGTGGCCATGACGGTACTCGTGGGCGTATCCGGCCCCACCAACTCGGGCCGCACCAGCATCAGCATTAACGATGGCGCCACGGGCGAGCTGCTGTGGAAGTACGACAAGAGCCTCTCGCGCGGCCTTGGCTCCGACACCAGCACCATCATCAACGCCATTATGCGCAAGTGCTCCAAGATGTTCCCTTACGCCCGCTCGTAAGGCCTCTGCACCTGCGTTTAATCGACAACGCCCCGGCTGGTTGAGCAGCCGGGGCGTTGTGCATTTGCATCAGGGGAATACCGCTGCTGCGGCCCCTGGTTTAGGGGTGGCTCACAAAGGGCAACGTACGGCTGAACCCGGCCGCGCCGCGCACCTGAACCAGGTACGTTCCGGCGGGCAGGTTATCGGCTTCCACGGGGTGCTGCGCTGCCCCGGTTAGGGTGCGCTCCTGCAGCACCCGGCCCGTGAGGTCCGAAATCAGCACGGTGTACGCTCCGGCTGGCAGCGCTGTTAAATCGAGGGTTGCACGGCCTTGGGCGGGGTTCGGGTAAATAGATAACGCCACGGCCGGCTGCTCGCCAAAATGCACGGCCCTGATGCCGCTGTACTCCGACTGCCCATCGAAATCGACCTGGCGCAGGCGGTAATACACCGTGCTGTAGCCCAGGCGGGCTGCGCCAGCGTCGCGCAGGCGGTATTCGGTGGGGCTGGCCGTGGTGCCCTGGCCGGTTACAGCCGCTATCTTCTCGAAGCTGCGGCCGTTCAGGGAGCGTTCCACGTCGAAATGGTCGTTGTTCTTCTCCTGCGCGGTGGCCCAGGAAAGCAGCGCATCGGCACCCTGAGCGGTAACTACGAAACGGCTCAGCTCGACCGGCAGCGGAGGCCTGATGGCGGTGGTTACGGAGGCTTCGTTGTTGCTGAGCTGAGGATCGGGCACGGAGCCGGAGGCGGTAGCCACAATGGTAAGCGTACTCACGCCGGGGGCCCGGAAGGTTACGGTATTCACCGTGGCGGGTGCATTGCTGCCTATGGAATTGATGGGCGGGAAGCTCACCACGCCCGTAGAGGGGTTGTAATTGCCGCCGCTTACGCTGCCGGCCGGCAGGTTTTGGGGCAATTGAAGGCGGGGCACCACGTTCAGCGCCGGCACCGTGCCACGGTTGCTGGTGGTCATGGTGTAGGTAACCTGCGAGCCGGCCGAAGCCTGCGCAGGTCCGGTCACGGCCGCCGCTACATCGGCGCCCTGCACGCTAATCTGGATGTTCGCGGGGCTGGAGGTGTAATCGGCCCCCAGAATGGACTGAATGGTGTAAGGCACCGTAACCGTGCCTGCGAAGGTACCGGCGGGGCGGAAAACCACCAGACCGCGGTTGTTCACGGTAAATTCACCCTGGCCCGGTACCGTTATGGCCGTTTGCCGGCCCGCGGTGTTGGGGTCGAGGTCTACGGAACCCAGGTCGATGCTGCTGCCCGGCGCCACGTCGTTGCTGAGCACGTTCAGGGTAACGGCGGCATTGTAGTTGGTGGAGGCCAGGTCGTCGTTGGCAAACGGTACCTGCACAATGTTCAGGTTTCTGATTTCGTGCACGTTGGTGCTACCACCCGTGGAGCCCGCGAAACCCAGCCGCAGGTTTTGGGGCGGCGTGGGCACGGTGAAGTTGCTGATGGCCGTTTTGACCAAAGCGCCGTGCTGAATGCGTACCGTAATGCGGTACGTGGTAAGCGCGCCGGTTCGGGTGGGCACTACGTCGATGAAGGCGCGGCGGTAATCCGTGGAGCCGGGCTGGGCGCGGGCCGTGGGTACGTCGAGACTGAAGTCCAGGTCGCCGGGCTGGGTGCCGGTAAGGTAGGGATAATCGGTAGCCGACGAGCCGTTGCCGGCGCCGCGAATGGCAATGGCGTTGGGCACGCGGCCGGTGGCATCGAGCGTGGCGCTGCTGCCCGTACGCCCTTCGCGGGCATTAGAGAAGTTGCCGAACTCATCGATACCAATGCCGATGTACCCCCGCGACACGCCATCGGACATGGGAACAACGGTTTTCTGCGCGTAGCCGAGCGAACCGCCCGACGCCCCGATGCGAAAGCCCGAGCTAGGCTGGTTGGCATCGACGAGGAACAGCGAAAAGCCGTCGGCACCGTCGGTGGTGGTTTTGCCGTACGAGAAGAACTCAAACGAAATAGTGAAGCCCGCGCCGGAAGGAAAGCCCACGTTGTCGATGGTATAGCCCGCCTGGTCGGGGAGGGCGTCGGTCAGGCGCAGGTAGCCCTGGCCCACCGCGTCGTTGCCGGTGCCGCCGATGCCGGTTAGCCGGGCAGCTCCGCCAAAGCTAAAATTGCTGGCGGTGCGGTTCCGAAAGGTTTCGTTGCGCGGAAATGCCGGCGTTGTTTGGGCCAGCGCCGAGGCGCACGAAGCGGCTGCAGCCACTGCCAGCGCGCTTTTTCGAACCCAGGACAGCCGCGTAACCCGCGACGACAGAGTAGTAAGTTGGTTCATAGAGAGTATGGTAGAAATGGAAGGAAAAGACGGTATCGAAATTTGGTTTTATGAAGGAAGGCACCTGCTTTGCAAATCCCAATAGCCGGTCCTACCGCTTTCTTTCTTTAATGCCATAAATTCAAAATATTCACGGCGTATGAAATGATATTTACTGAATAGTCCTACTCAAATACTCACGACGAACAACTCACTTTTGTGCTTTCCTTACCTCTGAACACACTGCAGGTATTATAACTTATCAAACAACTGATTTGATTCTACACGGAATAATCGTAGAGTGTGCCTACCCCTCGTGGTATTCATTTTCCCTGAACCTCAGCCGCTGGCAGGTTTAGGCGCACCGGAATTGCGCAACATTTACCGGGCGCGGCGCAACGCAACGCGCCATTTCTGCATCCGTTGACGGATCTATCATCAACCGCATGAACGCACTTCCGCGCCTGGGCCTGTTGGCCGGCCTACTTCTTACCGGCCTCTCGGCTGCCGCTCAAAAAGAGCTGACCTACACCGTTACCATGGACCCGGCGGTTTCGACCAACGAGTTTCAGGTGGCCTTGCAGCTGCCCAAGCTCAAGAAAGACCAAGCCGTGTACCAGTTTGCTTCTACCGCGCCCGGCACGTATCAGGTCATGAACATCGGCCGCTTCGTGCGCAAGTTCGAGGCCTTCGATGCCAAGGGCAAACCCTTGGAAACCAAACAGCTTTCCACCAACCAGTGGCAGCTGGCCCGGCCCGACAAAACGCGCGAAATCCGCTACACCATTGCCGAAACCTGGGACACGCCCGTTACCGAGCACCGCGTGTACCGCATGTGTGGCTCGTCGTTGGAAGCCGACCACGCCCTGATTAACGCGCACACCATTCTGGGCTACCCCCAGGGCATGCAGGCCACGCCCCTGCGCATTAAGCTGAACTACCCCCAGGGTTGGAAAGTGGGTACTCCGCTCACGGCCGATGCCAAAGGTTACTACACCACCAAAAACTACGACCACGCCGTGGATTCGCCGTTTTTGCTGGGCCGCCTAACCGAGGCCACCACCAAGCTTGGCGACGCGGAAGTGGCCCTATACTGCTACTCCAAAACCGACCAGATTCAGGCCCAGCCGCTGCTCGGGCAGATGCAGAAGATGCTAAATGCCGCGCAGGCGTTTCTGGTAGAGCTGCCCGTGAAGCGCTACACTTTCCTATACCACTTCGAAGACCAAAGCCAGGGCGCCTGGGAGCATTCCTACAGCTCGGAGTACGCCTTGCAGGAGCAGCCGCTCACGCCCGAGTACGCCCAGCAGATTACCGACATGGCCGCGCACGAATTTTTCCACATCGTTACGCCGCTTAACATTCACTCCGAAATCATCGAGCGGTTCAACTTTGTGCAACCCACCGGCTCGCAGCACCTGTGGCTGTACGAGGGCGTGACCGAATGGGCCGCTCACGCCATGCAGCTGCGCGGCGGGCTGGTACCTCTTGAGGATTACCTAACCACGCTGCGCAACAAAGTGGCCTACGACCACCAGCGGGCCGACACCACTTACTCGCTCAAGCGTCTCGGGCTCAACTCGTTTTCCGACGAAGGCCAGCAGCAGTACGGCAACATTTACCAGCGCGGCGCCATGACGGCCGCCCTGCTCGATTTACGCCTGCTGGAGCTAAGCGGTGGCAAGCGTGGCCTGCGCGAGGTGCTGCTGGAACTAACCAAGCAATACGGCCCCAGCAAGCCCGTGAGCGAACAAACGTTCTTTGACGACTTCACCAAAGCCACGTACCCCGAAATTCGGGACTTCTTCCGGCGCTACGTGGAAAACGCCGAGCCGCTGCCGTTGCAGGAATACTACGCGAAAGTGGGCATCCGCTACGCCCCGGCGTTTGACACCGGCCGCAAGCTGGCGTCGCTGGGTACCAATGGGTACGCCATGCAGCCCACCGGCGTGATGTTCACCGAGGTCAGCCCAGCGCTGCAAACCTGCGGCGTAAGCCAGGGCGACCTGTTCGTAGCCTTTAATGGCATGGCCCTGAAGCCCGAAACCCTGCGGGAAACCTTTACCGCCATGCAAAACGCCAAACCCGGCGCCGAGGTAGAGCTGACCATCAACCACGAAGGCAAGGAGAAAAAGGTGCGCTGCCGTACCGTGGAGCGGCCCGAAATTCAGCGCTACCACTTTGCCCTCGATCCGCAGGCCACGCCCGCGCAGCTGGCCCTGCGCCAGATCTGGCAGAAGAACATCTAGGCCGAGCGTATTCCATTGCAAAGCCCCGGTTGCCTCGGCAGCCGGGGCTTTTTGTATGCTGGTAGCTGTAGTTACGAAAGCCCAGCCAAGCGGTAATAGCAAGGTTATTAAAAGCGAAGCTGCTACGCAAACCTCTGTTTATCACGACCATTTTAGCGGCGGGCTGTTTCCGTTCGCGCACAATCCAGGTCCTTTCGCACAGCCGAGGTTGGTATCAGGCCAATTTCCGGGGGCCGGCGCGCACCATGCGCTACTCTTGTAATGTCAACGGGCCAGCAAGTTATGAGCGACTCCCGGTGATGATGCACTCCCACACACACCTTACTAGTTTAACGCAATGGCCCTCTCTGCCTCCCCTTTCCATCCTACCACGGGCGAACTGCTGCCCGTGTACCGCGACGCCTACTTGCGCGGCGACCTGTCCAAAGCCCACAGCGCGGCCGTGGATGCCTACTTCAAGAAATACGGCACCAGCGGCACCGACGCGTGGCAGCGCTTCCACCAAATGCAGCAGGAAGGCGAATCGGTACAGGCCGTGGGTTGGGTACAACGCCAGTTTGACCTGTTGAAAGTGCAACCCCAGCGCATGCGCCGCCGGGCCGCCACCTTGGTTACCGCTGCTGCCTTAATAGCCGGGGCTACCATGGCCGGCAACCACGTCACAAGCCCCGCCGATAACATCGCGCTGGACCTGAGCGCTGCCGAATCCTCGGCTGCCATGCGTACGGTAACGGTACGGGGCCGCATCCTCGACGAAAACGGCAAGCCGCTGGTAGGCGCTACCGTGTTGGAGAAAGGTTCGCTGCGTGGCGTGAGCACCGATGCCAACGGCAACTATTCCTTGCGGGTATTAGCTGGTCGCCCCACCACGCTAGCTTACGGCTACGGCGGTTACGCCGACGACGAACTGCAAGTGCGCGGCAACGCCACCAACAACGTGACCCTGGTGCCCCGCGACAACGAAGCCCCCGTGGTGAAGAAGCACCGCCGCTGGTTACTGTTCTAGACCTTGGCCTCTTAACCCAGTATTGCGCCGGTGGGCTGCGGTTGCAGTAGCAGGGCGGTAACGCCATGCCGTCGTGCAAAGCTTTCGTACCCACCGGCCTTTGCTGTGCCATAACGCCCCCGGCAATTTGTCGGGGGCGTTGCTGTTAGGTATCTGTCACCTCTTTATGCTACTCTCGGTTCTCCTTTGCCATGAAACTGCCCTTTTTCTCGCGTGCTAAATCCCCGGCCGACCCCTCTCCCGCCGCAACCGTAGTCCAGAATATGCTGCGCGAACTACCCGAGCTTATTGCCGTTGCTGTGGGCGATGTAAGTACTGGGCGCACACTGGCAAGCCATACTACTGCCAAAGGATTTAACCCGGCAGTAGCTGTTACCTACAACGCGGCTGTCATCCGGGAAAAACGCAAAGCCACCGTTGCATTGCAATTAACTACCGAGCACATCGATGACATTCTTATAACCCTAACCACGCAGCTGCATCTGCTACGGGTCACGCCCGACGGCCAAAGCTTTTTATACTTGGTTGTCAGTCAAAAGGAAATAAATCTAGCCATTGCACGTGCTGTACTACGCCAGCAGGCCGAACTCTTTGCGCAATAGCAAAACAGCGTTTCCCCTTTCATCTAGCACATCCTCTCCTTCGGCCAGCCAGAACCATCATCCGTCAAGAATCCCATTTGCAGCGGCTCTTGCTCTGCTACTTTTGATTCACCGCTTGGGACTACATAAGGCCTCTACTGCTACTCGTAACCACCCTTTGCGTGAAACCAAAAAACTACCGCCGCAAGCCACCGACTAAAGCTGGTCTTGCTCCGTCGCGACTTTCCACCACTTCTTTTTCTTTGTTACCCATGGCGTATTCTACCTCCAATGCCGCCGGCCAAGCCGTGCAAAACATCATCAACGAGCTGCCCCAGCTGGTGGCCGTGGCCATCGTGGACGCGCAGTCGGGCATGTGCCTGGCCTCGCACACCAACAACCCCAGCATCAACCCCGAGACGGCCGCCGCCTACAACACCGAGGTGGTGAAGCAAAAGCAGAAGGCCATGGCCGCCCTCAAGCTGCAGGGCGAGCAGATCGACGACATCCTCATCACGCTCACCAACCAGCTGCACTTGATCAATTTGCTCGACGACGGCAAGAAGTTCATCTACCTGGCCGTCAACAAGCGCGACATCAACCTGGCCATTGCCCGCGACGTCGTTCGCCAGCAGGCCGACTTGCTCAAGTAAGCTTGCCAAAAGGCCCTTGTACGGCATAGGTAACCCGAAAAGCAAAGTGCCGCCATTCTTTTCCAGGAATGGCGGCACTTTGCTTTTCGGTTAGTTTTTACGTGTACCCATCGGGCACAAGCAGTCAATACTTACCCAACCTACTGCCTGCCCAGTACTTATTGCCGCTCGGTTACGGGCACCGGCTGCGGTGTGCGCGACGGCGTGCCGCCCGTAACCAGTCGCGGCCACCCGTCCACATATTCCAGCCGGTCCAGCAGCATCACCCGCCGCGAGTAGCCCTGGTCGGCGTCGATGGCGTCGAAGGTGGGCTGTTGCGGATCGATGGCGTGGTAGGCCAGCCAGTCATGGCCGGCCGCGTCGCGGATAACGCAGTTGTGGCCGGGCGCGTGCCAGTCGGCGTTGCCTTCGAGAATGGTACTGTGGCCGTGGCCCAGAAAGCTGGCCAGGGTCTCGAAGGGGCCGGTGGCGTGGCGGGCGCGGGCTACCATTACGCCGTAATGGGCATCGGGCCCGCAGCAGTTGTTGCCCGAGTAAAAGAGGTAGTACCAATCGTCGCGCAGCACCACCCAGCTGCCTTCCACTAGGCGCTGGTAGTTGGCGGGGTCGTCGTTGGGTACGGGCTGCACCAGCTCCAATACTTCACTGCCGGGCAAAAACGACACCCGGTCGGGAGCTAATTCGCGCACCATCAGTGGCCCGAACCCCGAGCCCCAATACAGCAGCCGCTTGCCCGTGGCCGGGTCATCGAATGCCATGGGGTCGATGTGTACGAAGCCGGGGCCGCACTGCAGGGGCTGGCCTACGTCGCGAAAAGGACCGGCCGGGTTATCGGCCACAGCCACGGCCAGGCACAAGCCGTGGTCGGGCTCGGGGCTCAAATTGGGCTTGGCTGAATAATAGAGGTAATATAGCCCTTCGTGGCAGCTGACGTGCGGCGCCCAAAATTTCTGAGTGGCATCGGCCCAAACCGGCTTTTCGGGCAGCGCGTCGCCCAAGTGCTGCCAGGTTACCAAGTCCGGCGAGCGGGCCACCTGTATGCTCAGGATGAGGGTACCGCGCCATTTGGTTTGGGTGCCGTAGGCATAGTAATAGCCGTCGGGTGCCAGAATAATGGTTGGGTCGGCGAAATCGTCGTCGAGAATGGGGTTTTGGTAGGTGCTCATGGACAGTCCTGCTTCACAGAGGCCGCCGCTGCAACGGCCCCACGGCGGAGGTTAATACGATTGAAAACAGGTGTACGAAAAGTGTTCAGCTTGGTGCTAGGCAGAACATAGGCTAGCTAAAAACGAAGCACGCACACGGCGGCACCTATTTTTCACAACTCTTCTCGGCAAAGTGCGTTTGTAAAAGCCTGTTTTTCCTTTTTCGTCCAATTTCCGACGTATGCGCTCCACCGCTTTTTACTTGCTTTGCCTTGGTTTCGGTCTGGCCCCAGCTTGCTCCTGGGCACAAAATTCGGCGCAGGTGGCCGTAGCTCAACCCAACCGTGCGGCCGCTCCGGCCGTGCTCGGTTGCAACAGCATTACCGGCCGCGTAACCGACGAAAACGGCAAACCGCTGGCCGGCGCCACCGTAATGCTGCGCGGCAGCCATGACGCCGCCAGCACTAATGGAGAAGGCCGATTCCTGGTGCCCGTAAAAACCGCTTTGGCGGCTGGTTCGGTCCTGGAAATAGGCTCGGTGGGCTACGCCAGCCGCGAGTTGCAGCTGAGTTCTTGCCAAGAGCAGGAAGTAAGCTTGCTGCTGCTGCCTGGCACCAAACTGAAGTCGGATGGCCGTGTGAAAAAGACCAGCAGCACCGGCAAAATTCGTTAGGGCTAGTTACCCTGGGTGAATAACATGCCACCCTTGCGCACTAAGGAAAAAGCTGCGCAGGGGGCTGTATGCTCCTGAATCCTCTTTCTGGCTATATAAAATACGCTTGGTAACTCAGCAGTAGCCGCAGCGGTAAGAAATCATGCAAAGACAACTTTACATGTTTTAACAAATATTTTATTGCACTTATAAATAACATCATTTACATTTGATTGCCTTTTATTACCAAACACCTCCACTGCCATGCACCGCCTACCTACCTTCCTGCTTGTGTTTGCGTTTGCCTTGCTCGCTAATTCTGCTCATGCCCAGACCACCGCGAGCAGCGCAACTCTGTCCGGCGGCGAGCGGGACCAACGGTTGGCTTTGGCTGTGTCCGATAGGCCCATCACTGCTACAACTCCCGCTTGCCAAATTGTTCGGGGGCAGGTGCTGAACGAGGATGGGCTTCCCTTGCCCGGTGCCACCGTGATGCTGAAAGGCACCCGCCTGATTTACAGCACTAATTCCGAAGGCTTTTATTCCTTCACCACCAACTCCCTTGCCCTGCCTAACCTGCAGATTAGCTACGCCGGCTACTCCGATGTCGAGCTTCCCGTGCGCCGCTGCTCCCCCGAAACCATAACGCTGGCCCTTATTCCCGGCACCCGCGTTAAGCAGGGCGGACGCAACCACGGTAAGATCCTGGCGGTAGGCCGGAATTAAGACTTCCCCTAACTTCTGGCCTGCTTCCTACCCCAAAATACCGGCATACGGTTCTGTAGGCGGGTACACGTGCGGAAGCTAGATTAAACCGGAACCTGCTTGGAGGTTTGGGGCTGGCGGTGTTCGGCCAGCCACGCCATAGCGGCTTGCTCCTCAGTAAAACGGGCCACTTGGTAGGGCCGGTTGCCGAAAAACGACAGCGGCGGCAGCTGCGGATCGGTTTCGATGTCGCGCAAATGGCCGGGGGTAAACAGAAAGGCCAGATGCACATTGCCGGGTAGGCGTTCGGCCAGTCGCGGAAAAAAATGCTGCACCATCCAGGTCGTGCGGTCCTTGTTCGAGTCGGCACGGCGCCCCGCGTCAATGAGCCAGGTGTGGCATTTGTATTCGACGGCCACGTTCAGCAGGTGTTCGTAGCCGTTCTGCAGCTCGTCGGTACTGGGCTGCCGCATCCAACGCGCTACCAGCACTTGCAAATCGGCGCGGTAGGTAATTTGCAAAACGTCGGTGGGCACGGCAGGCATTAACAACTGGGTTTGGCGGCGCAAGGTAGAGCCTTGGCCCTCGGCTTTCAGCAGAGAGTTTAGTGCGCCGGTACGCTTTTGGGCAACTCAATGTGAAAAGCCGTTCCCTGGCCCTCGGCGCTTTCCACCCAAATACGGCCCTGGTGCAGCCGAATGATGGTTTGGATAATGGACATACCCAGTCCGGTGGCTTTTTCGCCGCGTAAGCCGGGCCGGCGCGCTTTGGTAAACTTCTCGAACAGCTCCGGTTGCAGTTCCAGCGGAATGCCAATGCCGGTATCGGATACCACCACGCGCACGTGCTCGGGGTGCTCGGTGATATCGACGCGAATCTGCCCGCCGTCGGGCGTAAACTTGAGGGAATTGCTGATGAGGTTGTTAAACACCTGCATCATTTTGTTTTCGTCGATGTGCAGGTAAATGGCCGGCGCCGAAGTGTGCAGCTGAAAGTCCATTTTCAGCCCCAGTTGCATGTGCCGGTAATTGTCGATGGTAATGCCCAGCCGCTCCACCAGGTTTACCCGCTCGCGCCTTAGCTCCACGTTCACCGACTCGTAAAACTCGTTGTCCACGAAGTCGTGGATGAGGTCGGTACCCTCGCGGCAGGTTTCCTCAATAATGCGCACCAGTTCCTGCACTACCGGATCGGTGTGCTGCTGGGTACGGGCGCGCACCTCCACGGCGGCGCTGCGGATGATGTTTAGTGGCCCAGCTAGGTCGTGCGACAGGATTTCGAGGGTGGAGTTTTTCTTGTTGTTAAAGCGTTCGGCGTTGCGGGTGTACTCCTTACTGGTCGTAACGTCCTCCACAAAGCCACTGAGCAGCGCTTGCCCGTTGGGGCGCTGTTGCACGGCGGCCTTCAGGCACAGCCACTGCACGCTGCCGTCGGGCCGCACAAGGCGCACTTCCACGTCTTCGTGTAGCCGCTGCTGCAACAGCTTTTCCAGGCACTCGGCGGCGTAGGCACGGTCGTCGGGGTGCAGTTGCCGGAGCAGGCCGGGCAACTCTTCGTTGGCTTGGCTGCTTCTACCGCCCATCACTCGCTCGTAGGCGCTGTTTACGTACACCAGCCGGTTGGCCGAGAGGTCGTACACAAAGAACACCTGACGGAAGTTTTCTACCAACTCCTGGAAAGAGGGCTCGGTCTCTAGCATGGCATTAGTAGGTGAGGGAATAAGCGCAATGTAGTACCCAAACGGCGGCCGAGATAAGAAAATCAGGCATTTGGGTACTGGCCCTTGGCGTGCTGCTGATTTACGGCGCGGGTGCGGGCTGCGTTTTGGTTTCCTGCCGAACGGCGGTTTCCCGTCGGACCGGCTACTTGCTGGCGCCTGCCAAAGCCCTCCGCAAAACCCGCCGTACGCCGGCTACGCAGCTGGTTAGGCGCTGATAGTGGGCTCGAACGGCTTCACCGAATACCACACGTTGCCGTCCTCCTCAAAGCTGCGCACGTCGATGAGCACAATCAGCCCCTGCTCCACGTGAATACGGTCGCCCACGCCGGGCAGTACCCCGTGGCGTTGCACCACCAGGCCCACGGCAGCCCCAATTTTATCTTCCAGCTCGCTTACGGCTTCCTGGCCCTCGTCGCGGCCGTGCTGCTGATAGAGGGATTCGGCGTACTGGTGATTGAGGTTGAGTTGAAAAGGAATGGTCATGCGGAACTGTAGTAAAATAAGAGGTCGAAGATACGGAGCAACGGGCGGTATCCGGAGCGGTAACGGCGCCGCCCGCTGCCTGTGCCCACCTTATTCGTCGGTTCTGCCCGGGCGTTGAAGTTGTCATCGGGCCCAGCGCAAAACCATGGCCTGACTTGTTACGCCGTAGCCGGCTGCCCGTTGCGCTGGCCTGCTGCGGCCGGAATGTGGCTACCTTCCGGCTTCCCGCTGCGGGCCCGCCTGTACGCCAGTTTTTCTGCTCCAGCTTTATGCGTTACTCTGGTTTCCGTTCCGGCCTGTGGCTGGCATTCCTACTTGTTACGGCCAATGCCTGCACCACCGCTTCCAGCGGCGGTAATACGGCCGCCGGTGTTACCGCTCCGGGTGCCACTCTGCGGTTGGTAGCCAGGCAGTTTTCGTTTACCGAAGGCCCGGCCGTAGACAAAGCCGGCAACGTGCTTTTCACCGACCAGCCCAACAATACCATTTGGAAGTACGACACCCACGGCCAGCTCAGCAAGTTTCTGGCCCCGGCCGGCCGGGCCAACGGTCTGTACTTCGACCAACGAGGCAACCTGCTGGCCTGCGCCGACGAGCAGAACCAACTGTGGTCTATTGCGCCCGACGGCAAGGTAACCGTGCTGCTGGCCGACCTGCAGGGCCGCCGCCTGAACGGCCCCAACGACCTGTGGGTGCATCCCGGCACCGGCAGCATCTACTTCACCGACCCCTACTACCAACGCCCGTACTGGACGCGCACTGCCCCCGAAATTAGCAGTCAACGGGTGTATTTATTGCCGCGAGGCCAGACGCAGCCCCTGGTGGCCGACGACCAGCTGCAAAAGCCCAACGGCATTATGGGCACTCCCGATGGCCGCCAACTTTACGTAGCCGACATCGAAGCCCACAAAACCTACCGCTACCGGATAGCCCCCGACGGCTCGCTCACCAACCGCCAACTCTTCGTGGCGCAGGGCTCCGACGGCATGACCATTGACCACGAGGGGAACGTGTACCTGACCGGCGACGGGGTAACGGTGTACAACGCCGCAGGCGTAAAAATCGACCACATTGCCGTGCCCGCCGCCTGGACGGCCAACGTCTGCTTCGGCGGCCCCGACCGAAAAACCTTGTTTATAACCGCCTCCGAAGCCGTATTCACCTTACCAATGCGGGTTCAGGGTGTGCAGTAGCTACGGCAACCTCCGCCGGCGACGATACGGGGCAACTTCGCCGGCTGCCACCGCTTAACCTATCATGTTATAGTTCAAAATAATACCGCTCACCCAACTTTATGGCAAAGACGTTTGGCCAGGCATTTCGATAACTTATACTATCTACAGCTACAAAACAGCCCGTTTGGGACAGTCGAGGAAGCGAAAATGCAAATCCTTTCTTAACTTAGCTGACAGGCACTAATGATACTTGTGCAATTTTCCTCCGAACAGCACTTCTTTTTCGGCCCTTTACACAACCACTGGGGGCCAGCAAACCCGGCTCAAATCAGACCTTCTCCGCCCTACTTATTCCTAGCCATGAAACAACTTGCTACCCTTACCATTGGCCTGTTTTTCGGGGTTGTTTCGGCCCAGGCGCAGGAGCAGGCAGCCCGCGCCGATACTGCCCGCAACGCGGCTCCGGTTGCGCCCCCCAATCCTGCCGTGCTCGAGTGCAACACCCTCGTCGGCCGCGTAACCGACGTCTTCGATTATCCGCTAACCGGCGCCACCGTTATGCTACGGGGCCGTAACAACTCGTTCAGCACCGACGCCTTCAGCACTAACTCTGATGGCCGCTACCTTATTACTTCCAAGAAGCCCATTCCCCGTAACACCGTGCTGCAGGTTACGGCCGGCGGCTATAACAGCGTAGAGCAGCCGTTGGCTAACTGCAAGCCCCTGGATATTTCGCTGGAGTTGCTGCCCGGCACCAAGCTAAAGTCGGACGGCCGCATTAAGAAGACCAGCAGCACCGGTAAAATCAAGTAGTACCGCCGGCCACCCCATTACCAATTAGCCTGTTTAGACCCTCTCACCCGCTTTTATGCTGGTAAGGCTGCTTCCGTGTGCCCATTCACCTGCATCCCACTTGAGCCGACCGGACGAAACGCCGTCTATTACTGTTTGACGCTTCCAGTCGGCTGCTGTCAACTTCGCATCTGAGGAAGCCCTCTAAGCAATTAGTATTTTCCGGTTTATTATTTGCTCAATTGCAAGTAACAACCTCAAGGTTTGTATATATTACCCCCGAATTAGAACTCACTCCGATCTGCCCCGGCTTCTGCGCAAACCAGCGGCTTTCCTTACCCTTAACACACCTTATTTCTGGTTTTTGATCCTCTTCAGATACTTCTGCTGCTATTGCTATGTCCGCTCCCGACGCCCATGTGCTGGTGGCCGCCCCGCCTACCCTGCACCGGCAAGGCCTGGTAACCACCCTGCGCGACGCGTGGCCCGGCGCCACCCTCACCGTAACCGCCGACGTACAGTACCTGCCGGTGCTGCTGCTGCACCAACCCTACGCGCTGGTGGTAGTCGATGGCAGCCTGTGTGCCGCGCCTTTACCCCGGCTCCTCGCCACCCTGCGCGGCACGCGCACCCACCAGCCGCTGCTGCTGCTGCTCGTGGGGAACCGACTGCCTCCCGCCGTGCGTGAGGCCTTGCTCCGTGCCGAAGCCACTACCCTGCTTTCCCGGCACGCCTCCCCGGCCGATGTAGTTAGCGCCGCCGCGCCCTGGCTGAGCGGCCGCCTCACCGGCTCCCTCACCACGTTTCATACCCCCACCCGCCGCGCCACCCCGCCCACGCCCTTCAGCCGGCGCGAGTTGGAAGTGCTGCGCCTGGTAGTGGCCGATTGCTGCAACCAGGAAATAGCCGACCGCCTGTTCCTGAGCGTGCGCACCGTGGAAAGCCACCGCCGCGCCCTGCTCCAGAAAGCCGGCGCCAAAACCCTGGTGGGCCTGGTAGTGCGGGCCGTGCGGGAGGGGTGGGTAACGGCATAAAATTCAGTGCTGGCACGGAGGGAAGCCCGGCACAAGGAAGCGCATCTTGACTGACTACCAGTAAGCCATATTAAGTAGGCGCTGCTGGAAGATTACCGTGCCGACTTGGGAAGCTTTCCAAGACTTTTTCACCTCACTCTCTTCCCAATTCAGATGAGCATATCTGTCTACCGCCAACTGCCAAAAATTTGCTTGCTCGTTGTGGTTGTAACGACAGGCTTGGCCTATAGCGCCTGTAGCCCGGTCAGGCCGTTGCTCACGCGTGAGGAGGCGAGGAGTCAGCGCAACGAAGAAGCTAAAAGGCTAACGGTATACCGCGACACGCTTGCCCAAAGGATAGCAGAAAAAAAACTAGACGCGGCCACCGCTGCTACATTGTGGGCTGATACGTTGCGGCAGCACGAGGAGCGTCTCGGTCGAATAGGCGTACTCCGGCAGCCTCCCAGTGCGCCGCAATACGCCAGCAGCATCGTCTTTGACCCGTTTGGGGCGGGCATCTCCGGTCCGCGCCGGATGCGGGCCAATCGTCAGCTACGGGTAGAAGCCGTGAATATTAACCCCTTCAAGTACGATGTGGAGTTGGATTCCAAGGTATTTTCGTACACCTACGAAAATCCGGCCGCGCCAAAGGCCGGGACTGCAGCTGAAAACGACAAAACAAAAGAATTCTTCTCCGCGACCTCGCCCAACAACTCCGTTAAAAAACTTCCTTCCTTCGCTGCTATCAAGCGAAGGCTTGCCCTTTACGACTTAATTACTCAGCAGCTTACCAAGCTTTATCGTCAGGATACAAGGCCAATTGCTGGAGCAGCACTTAATAGAGCCGCCGATACGCTCTTCAATAACGCTTCATTAACAGCAGCCAATTTTGCCGCTTATCGCGGAAGCCAAGCTGATGCGTTGACCGCCGTTATAGAACAGCAGGATGGTGTAGTTGAGAATTTAGAAGAGTCCATCAAGTCTCTAAAGCCCAAACGCGGGGAAAACACGACCAACAAGGAGACACGAGAGAAAAAGCTAGCGGGGGAAAAAGTCAAATTAATGAATGTGACCGAGGAACTGGCGGTCATGAACCTGCTACTGACGCAAACAAAAGGTCTTATGGGTGGACTAGATGCCGCGAAAGCAGCTGCCGTAATCAAGGAAGCAGAAACGCTAGGGCGGTTTCTAATAGCTCTCCGGGACGAGTCTGAGCCACGCTTCCAGACGCAATTCCAAACCAAGGGCGACGAGATGGACACCAAGCTCAAGCTCACGGTGCGTGCCGACTACCTTATTCCCCCCGGCCGGGCGGCGGGCAAGCTGCTGGAATGGCAAACTACCACACAGGTCACGCACCGCTTCCGGGTGTCGGCTTCGGCGGGAGCATTTGTCACGGGGCTGCGCGACTACAGCTACGGGCTGCTGGAAGATTCCAGCAAGGTGCGGCGGCGCACCGACGCCACTTCTACTACCGATACCACTACTGCCATCGGCTACAAGCGCGACAAGCGCATAGCTCGGCTTAATGGAAACGAGAAAATCAACATTGGCTTTACGGGACTCACCCATTTTCACTACCGGCTGTTGCCCGCCTTCGATGTGGCCGCCAGCCTGGGGTTGGGGGCTCAGCCAGCGGGCCTGCAGCTGCTGGCCGGCCTTACCGTGCTGACGGGCGGCGAAAAGCAGCGCCTGTGCTTAACAGGTGGGATGGTAGCCGGAAAAGTCAACCGGCTTTCGGGCGGCTACCACGAGGGGCAACGGTTGAGCACCGGCATTTCTATTGTGCCCACGCAAGCAGTAAATGAGCATTCCTGGTTTTTTGCCCTTACCTATAATCTGACGGGTACAAGGACCGAGTAGCGTACAACAGCGTGTTTGTGCACCAATCCGGTGCGGCTCGCCACCTGTTCAATTCTGCTTTCGTGAGAAGCTGTTTCCATTCAGCCGCTATCCAATTACGTGTTGTGCGCTGAATAGAGCCGCCTTCCCCGCCCCCGAAGCCCCACTACCGCTTGCTAAAATCCTACTAGCGGGTGCGGGAACGACGGTGGCGTACGTGGGAAGCCCGCTGCCGGATGCGGGAAGGGCGCTGACGAACGGGGAAATCTTACTGCCGATAGATTTTGTGCTAGTGACGCACGCGGGAAAGCCGCCGCCGGGGGCGGGAACGGCCGGGCCGAAGCCGGGCAGGGCGCTGACGACCGCGGAAACAAGGCAAACAGTAGGAAATGACGCCGCCGATGGGCATATTCCCGGCATAATACAATTTTCATCTTTTTCCCTACTATTTTCGTATGAACCGCAAGCAGGAATCCCAGGTATTGCGCCACCGCAAGGTGGTGGAGGTGTTAGACGAATATCCACAGGACGCGCAGGCGGTAGCCGCTTTCGCGGAGGTGGCCCAGGGGCTGCGGGAGCGGCTGGCGCTGGTGGCGGGCATTGGCCCCCGGCGGCAATCAGAGGGGGCCACGGAGCAGAAGGGCCTGCACCGCGACGCGCTGACGGCCGGCCTGGTGAAGGCGGCCAACGCGCTGTACTTGCTGTACCGGAAGGAGGGCAACCTGGAAGCGGCCCGCACCCGCAGCGAGTACCGCAGCCTGAGCGCCTTGCTGTTTAACGGGCAGGCCACCGCCGTAAGCAAAGCCGCCAATCAGCGGGCGGCCGACCTGCAGAGCTACAACCTAACGCCCGCCGCCGCCTAGGCCTACGACGAGAGCATCGACAAACCCAAAGCGGCCACCGAGGCGGGCAAGGTGGTAACTACGGCCACGGGCCAGCTAATTCAGGATTTAAACCGCTACCTCAGAGACGACTTCCGGCCCGCCACCGAGCTGCTCGCCGACTCACACCCGCTGCTGTATGCGCGCCTGCGCGAGGCCATGCGCGTAGACGATGCCAGCTACGGCCGGAGCGCCGAAGCCAAGGCCCGGCGGACGGCGAAAGCCGCCGGCACCGTGCCGCCGGTGGCGTAGGCTGCGGCTGATGCCAAAACCAAGAGCCCCGTCCGCAGCACGTGCGGGCGGGGCTGTTTTTTGTTTGAACGGGGTTAAGGCTCTGCTAAATCGTTACATCTGTCAGCTTTTGAAAAGCGGCAGTAAAAACAGCCTGGCTGGCATGGGTATAGAATGGCAGGCCGTGAAGGCGCACCTCGTCGTTTTCAAACAGTAGCTGCAAGTTCGCGTTGGTAGCATGGGTTTCGATGCTGAGAAGAAAGGCTTCCTTCCAAGCGTCAGCCAGCCGCAGATGCTCGCCTTTCGGCTCAACGAAAACCTGCCAAGTAAGGGCCTTACCGGTGGCGGCTTCGATAAGAAACAAAACAAAATCGGGCTCGAAGGGGCGGCCGTCGTCGAAGCTGTAGAGTTGAAACAGCTTATCGTTGCGCAGCAGGTAAATATCCTGGAAGCGTGTTCTCAGGTCGGGCAGGGCGGCGGCCAGGTAACGGATGAAGTATTTTTCTTCGGAGGTACCGTAAAACTCGTCGTAGATAAGCCAGTCATTTGTGGCTACGTCCAGGCGGAGGGCCGTGTCGGGGTTATCCGTCATGGGGCGGGCGGTTTCGCGGTCGTCGCCGTCCTGCGCTACGGTTATCCGGTCGTTGGCTAAGTATTGCTTGAGCGGCCGGCCCGTGAAGGCGGTGCTGCCTACGTACTCGTGCAGGCTTTTGCCCAGCAGCGCTTGTAGCTCCTGGAATACGTGGCGGGCGGCAGCTAGCTTTTGATGCGGGCGCAGGGCGTTGCGTTGCGCTGCGGTGGCGCGGAGGGTAAAAGTGGAGCCGCCCAGGTACTCGGCCGCCGTGAGCAACTGCCGGATAGAGGTCAGCTGCGGCAGTAGCTGGCGCAGGCGGCTGAACTCATAAAACGGAAAGCTTTCCAACGCCTTGCGCAGCACGGGCAGGCCCAGCTCGCTCAGGCGCACAGGGTAGTCCAGCCGGTCGGGGCTGGCGGGGGTGGCGGATTCTACGGCCTCGGTGGGGTCAAATACGGTGGCCTCGGTGGTGCCGTCGGGGGGCAATTCGTAGGCGATGGGGAGCAGGGCATTGGCATAAGTGGCCGTGAGCGTGACGCGGCGCTGAGTGCCGGTACGCACCCGCTCGTTGGTATAGAGCAGGCCGGTTTCCCAGATGGGCAGTTGCTTGAAGGCGGGCTTCACGCGCACGGTGCGCGGGGTGCCGTCGTCATTGGCCGGGTCGTAGATGCCGGCCTCTACCAACTCGTGGGTAAGGGCAGCCACGTAGCGGTTGTCGTTGATGGAATGGTAGTACAACTCTTCCAGGCAGCGGAGCGGGTTGCCGAGGTCTTTGTCCAGCTTGCGGCGGTTCAGCTCGGCATCGGTAGGGCGCTGCCAGGGGAAATAGCGGGCACCTCGCCCGATGAGCTGGGCCTCCTGGGTGGTGCCTTTGGTGGGTTTGGGGCGGGCGGCGGCGGTTACGCCGGTGCCTTCATCCAGCCGCACGATGTCGTAGAGGTTGAGCACATCCCAGCCTTCGGTGAGCATCTGCACCGTGAATACGGCCCGCACGGGGCCTTCTTCGAGGCGGTTTAGCTCCAGCTGCTTGCTTTCGCTGTCGTTCTGGTTGTTCACGATGATGCAGCGGTCGGGCCGGAAGGCTTCGCGCAGCTCGTCGGCCAGGCGGGCCAGGGGCAGGTTGTGAGCCTGAAACCAGGTTAGCGCCTTTTGCAGCGTGGGGCCAGGGTGGGCCGTTAGTTCGGCCAGCACGTCGCCGCTGAGGGTGTCGAGCCACTGGCCAAACGCGGTGAAAAAGGCCTCGCTCTCGGCCACGGTGGGCGACTTGAACAGCAGCGCCGGCTTGAACGGCGCGTAGGGAGAGACCAGCGCCGGGCTGGCCGCGTTGTACACTTTCAGCCGCCACTGGCTCAGGAGCAGCGCCTGGGCCACGCGGGCCCAGCGCGACTCGCCCGACTTGAGCAGCCGGATTTCCTTGGAGTACCCGTCTTGCCGGAACTCCCTGAGAGAGTAGCGCACCAGTACCTTATCCTGGTACTTTTCGGCCAGGGCGCGGTCGGTGAAGTCTACGGTGGCGGTGTATTCGAGCAGCACGTTATCGGGCCGTTGCTGCAAGAGCTGTAAGATGGTGCCCTCCCAGGTAGTTTCCTCAACATCGACCTGCCCACGGGCACGGGCGGCGCGGTTGAAATGGTGGGCTTCGTCGGCCAGCAGCACCAGCGGGTGGCGGGCCAGGTCTTCGTAGCTCAGGCCCTGCTCGCGGGGGGTGCGCAGGTCGGAGTGCAGCCCGGCGGCGGTGGTGAACAGAATGCTCAGGTCGTCGGCGTTGCTGCCCTCAAACGACTCGACGGCCACCACTGGCACCGGCCGGCCGCCCACCACGATTTTCGGCGCGAAGAGGTACTTGGGGTTGCCGGGGTCGGTGAAGTTGGCGCGGGTTTTTTCCACGATGTTGCGACTGTCCACTACGAACAGGAAGCGGCGGTAGCCCTGCGCGTACAAGGCCAGCATATTGGCGGCCATGAGCATGGTTTTGCCGCTGCCGGTGGCCATGTTAAACAGCAGGTGCGCGGGCCGGGCCAGCAGCTCGGCATCTTCGGCCCGCAGGGTATTCCAATAGAAATCGAACCGGGCCAGCGCGTCTTCCTGGTAGGGGCGCACGGTGAGGGCGGGGTTCAGGTTGCGCACCACGTTGGGCTGCGCGTGGTACTTGAGCAGCTTGCGCTTTTTGTAGAGGTCCAGCTCGTCGGCCAGAAAGGTAATAGGGGCAGGCATGGCTTACTCGGCAGCGGCCCCGGACAGGCCATAGAAGGAGCGGTTGAGGGCAATGTCGGCGGCGCTAAGGCCGTGGTCGGCATCTTCCATCTCGGTCAGGTTCACATAGAGGCGGTTTTTGTCGAGGCAGTCTAGCAGTACCCGCTTTTGCTCAGCCAGGGGCAGCTCGGCAAAAGCGGCCGGGTCCCAGCTCTCTACCTCAATGCGCAAAAACCCGTGCTGTTCCATCTCGGCGTACAGGGCCAGCAAGGCAGCAGTGTCCGGGGCGGCCTCTACGCGGGCCACAAAGCTGGCGTTGTCCTCCTTTAGTTCGACGTACAATAAATCCCCCCCCCGTCCAATTCTGCGCTTTCGACACGCCGCCCTGCTCGCCGGCAATGACTTTTTGCAGCCGGGGCACGGTTACGGTATTGATGTAGTCCATCTGCTCGATGGCGATGTAGCGGCGGCCCATCTTGTGGGCTACGGCCGCCGTGGTGCCGGAGCCAACGAAGAAGTCCAGCACGAGGTCGCCGGGCTTGGTGCCTATTTCCAGAATGCGCTGAATGAGGCGTTCTGGCTTTGGGGTGGCAAACGCTTCTACTTCGGGCAGCACGGCTTTTATCTCGGCTTTGGCTGTGCGGTTGGAACCTACTTCAGTGTGCGTCCAGATAGTTTCCGGGGGACGGGTACTGTTTTCGGAAGCGTAAATCCGGTAGTAAGGTGTCCAGCCGTTGCGGCCGTTCACCCATTCAATCCGGTTTTTATCAGTGGCAGCTTTTTCTTTTTTCCAACGCCACCGACCATCTACACCATCTTGTTTTTTTGGCAATACTTTGGTGCCATCTGGGGCCTCCAGTGCATAATACATAGTAGGTCTTGCTGCTCGCGTATCCGCAATTCCCATCGCACGCAATGGCTTGGTATAATAACGCTTCCCTTCGGCATCGGTGCGGTCATAATGCTCAGGGTGCTCTCCTTCTAAACGTAGTTGATTTAATTCAAACTGTTCAATGTCTCTGGCATAAATCAGGGTATTATCGTGCCGGCTGGAGAAATACTCCGCATCCATACGCGGGCTGTCAGCCTTTTCCCAAATGGCGTTGGCAACAAAATTGGGTCGGCCGAATATCTCATCGCACAACACCTTGCAGTACCCGGCTTCGTTATCGTCAAGCTGGATAAAAATGCTGCCTGAACGGTGCAACAGCGCTTTAGCCACCTCCAGCCGATTGCGCATAAACGTTAACCAAGTTGAATGCGTGAACTTGTCGTTATACTGAAAGCTGTCGGTTTCAGTGTTATAAGGCGGGTCGATGTAAATCAGCTTTACCTGGCCGCGAAAGCGAGGCAGCAGGCTGTGCAGGGCCAGCAGGTTGTTGCCTTTGATAACCAGGTTTTCGGTGGTCGGGTCGGGGGCGGCATCGGCGGGCAGCGGGTGCGCGCCGTCGGCATCGTAGCGGGTGAAGTTGGTAAGCGCTTTGGGAGCCAGCAGACGGGTTATTTCGTCGGGGGCCAGGGTTTCGTTGTAGAAGACCTCGTCGCGCTTCTGGTCGTCCTTGTCCTGGCCGCCTTCCAGCACGCAGTCTTTGTAGGGCCAGGCCAGCACCACGTCGTTCGACTCGCGCAGGTAGCGCCCCCGCGCCACGCGCAGCCCAATTCGGTCGCGGTAGGCGGTGTAGGACTGCGGCAGCAGGGTGCGATTGTGTAGAAAGTTTTCAAACTCGCCCAGCTTAAACACCTCGGCTTCGCCCACGGTCTGGAAAAACTGCCCGCGCAGTCCGGCATGGCCCAGCAGTAGGGCCAGTAGGCCGGCATCGTAGCGGTAAGCGGCTTCGGCCACCTGGTCGGTGTTGAGGCGGTTATTGGCGAAGAAATCGGGGCGGTGCTCACGGAGCAGCTCGATGAGGTCGTGTTGGAGGTTTTGCATAGATAGGCAGGTGTTAGCCGGGCAAAAGTACGTGCTGTGCTAATCGGTTTGCCAGCCGTGCGCAAACTCTTGCCGGGGCCGCCCCGGAGCGCCGCTACCAAACGCAACCCAGAGCCAACCCGGCCGCTACCCATTAGCGCCGGCCCTATGTATTTGGGCGGCCGGTGACATTTGCAGTGACATCCAATGTCAGAGTAAATGTCACTACAGATGTCACCGCAAACTGCGGCGGCGCGGTTTTACTCTGACATTTACTCTGACACCGGATGTCAGAGTAAATGTCAGGGCAGCCGTTAAGAATCCGCAGAGTGTTTCAACAGCACATAGCGGCCGGTTTTAAAAGCACCCAGGAAGCCCACCAAATCCGCTTCCTGCAGCTGTCGAATATCGCGACGGGCCGTGCGGTCGGTTACTGAGAACTTATAAATAATGTCTTCTGCCTTAACCTGATAGCCATCGGCCAACTGGGCCATAAACCACTGCTGCCGTTCGTTTACTCTGACATTTACTCTGACATCGGATGTCAGAGTAAATTCTTCGCCGGTTGGCAACTGCAGCTCCGGGTGCGGCAGCAGCTTGGCCCGCAGCACGGTGCCTTTGTCTTCCCACTGCGGCAGGGCGTAGCCCAGCTGCCGGGCGTCGGTTTCGATGCGCTCAAAGCCCGAGCCCCAGTTTTCCATGATGGTGAGCTTGTGCAGCACGCCCGCAATAATGGGGTTGCGGGCCCGGCTCACGCCGTTGCGAAAATCCTCCTCACTCAGCCCCAACGGCCAGCCACCGGGGTTTTCTACCTCAATGCGGTTGCTGAACACGGCTACCTTAATGGTCATGCCGTGGCGGCTGTAGTCGGCGTGGGCCAGGGCATTCACCAGCACCTCGCGCAGAGCCACGGCCGAATACTCGGGAATATCCTGGCGGCGCAGGGTTTCGCCGGTAATGCGCGAGGCCGTGCGCGTGTTGCGCCGCACAAAGCGGGGCACTTCTTCCAGCGCGGCCATGATGGACACACCCCGGCTGTCGGGTTCGAGCTGGTCCAGAAACTCCGCTTTGGTTGAGCCGGCAAACCGGGCGGCCTGCACCCGCGCATCGGGGAAGCAGCGGGCCCGGGCGGCGGGCGTGCCAAATAAAATGATGGCGCCGTTGGTGGGCAGCCAGGTTTCATCGGAGCGCACCAACAGGCCCAGCGTTTCCATCTTGGCCGGCAGCAACGAAACCCCTACGGCCTCGAACAGCCGCTGGGCGGCTTCCTGGTCGAAGTCGGCCAAGCGGGCACCGGCGCACACCTGGCTATCAAAGGTGCCGGCTTGGGCCTGGCGGCGCAGCTCCGTGAGCTGGTCGGGGGTGGCCTGGCGGTTAGTGGAGCCGTGGCGGGTGTACACGCCGGCTTCGGGCCCTTCCTGCTTGACATAGAATACGCCAGGAAAGCGCGGCACCCGCACCACGAGGAAATCAAACCCGTTTTCCGTCACTACCTGAAAGTCGGGCGAAATGGCCGGTTCAATGCCGTTGGCTATCAGGTTGGCCAGGCGCTCTTCTTCCATGGCCGCGTCTGGCAATCCAACGGCCCGCCGGTCGTCGGTGACGCCCACCACCAGCGTGCCGCCCGTGGTGTTGGCAAAGGCCACAATAGCCCGCAGCACCCGGCCAGGAGACGATAAGTCTTGCTTGAACTCCAGGATTCGGCTTTCGTTGCGGCGCAGAAAATCGGCAATAGCGGGCATAGTCAAGTCAAAAAAGAAGAGACGCAAAGATGCGTCTCTTCCTGCTTCAAACTATACGGGCAGCTGGCCTACCCCAAACTCCGGTACCGCACGCGCTTGGGCTCCACGTCGCCGAGGCGCTTCTTTTTGGCCTCCTCGTAATCGGAGAAGTTGCCCTCGAACCACACCACCTGCGAGTCGCCCTCGAAGGCCAGGATGTGGGTGGCCAGGCGGTCGAGGAACCACCGGTCGTGGCTGATGATAACGGCGCAGCCGGCGAAGTTCTCCAGCGCGTCTTCCAGGGCCCGGATGGCATTCACGTCCAGGTCGTTGGTCGGTTCGTCGAGCAGCAGCAGGTTGGCGCCCTGCTTGAGGGTGGTGGCCAGGTGCACCCGGTTCCGCTCCCCGCCCGAGAGCGAGCCGACTTTCTTTTCCTGGTCGCCGCCGCGGAAATTGAAGTTGCTCACGTAGGCGCGGGCATTCACCGGCCGGCCGGCCAGCAGCATGGTTTCGGTGCCGCCCGAAATGGTTTCGAACACCGACTTGTTGGGCTCCAGCGTGTCGTGCTGCTGGTCTACGTAGGCGGTTTGCACCGTGGGGCCCACCACAAACGTGCCCGCGTCGGGCTCCAGCTGGCCGGTAATGAGGCGGAAGAGCGTGGTTTTACCGGCGCCGTTCGGCCCGATGATGCCCACGATGCCGCCCTGGGGCAAGGAGAACGAGAGGTTCTCGAACAGCAGCTTGTCGCCGAAGGCCTTGGTCAGCCCTTCGGCCTCGATAACCTGGGCACCGAGGCGCGGACCGTCCGGGATGAACAGCTCCAGCTTCTGCTCCTTTTCCTTGGCGTCGGCCGTCACCATTTTGTCGTAGCCGGCGAGGCGGGCCTTGCTCTTGGCCTGACGCGCTTTGGGGGCCATGCGCACCCATTCCAGCTCGCGCTGCAGGGTTTTCTGGCGCTTGCTCTCGGTTTTCTCTTCCTGAGCGAGGCGGTTCGATTTCTGCTCCAGCCACGAGGAGTAGTTACCCTTCCACGGAATGCCTTCGCCGCGGTCAAGCTCCAGAATCCAACCCGCCACGTTGTCGAGGAAGTACCGGTCGTGGGTTACGGCTATTACAGTGCCTTTGTACTGCTGCAGGTGCTGCTCCAGCCACAACACCGATTCGGCGTCGAGGTGGTTGGTGGGTTCGTCGAGCAGCAGCACGTCGGGCTCCTGCAGCAGCAGGCGGCACAGGGCCACGCGGCGCTTTTCCCCGCCCGAGAGGTTGCCGATGATGGCATCCGGGGCGGGTGTGCGCAGGGCGTCCATGGCGCGCTCCAGCTTGCTGTCGAGGTTCCAGGCGTCCAGCTGATCAAGGCGCTCCTGCACGGTACCCTGGCGCTCCAGCAGCTTATCGAAATCGGGGTCTTCGCCGCCAAAGGCTTCGTTGATTTCCTCGAATTCCTTGAGCAGGGCCACGGTTTCGGCGGTGCCTTCCTGCACTACTTCCAATACGGTTTTAGTAGGGTCCAGCTGAGGCTCCTGCTCCAGGTAGCCCACCGTGTAGCCCGGCGACCAAACCACGTCGCCCTGAATCTGCTTATCGACGCCGGCAATAACCTTCAGCAAGGAAGATTTACCGGAGCCGTTCAAGCCCAGCACGCCAATTTTGGCGCCGTAGAAAAACGAGAGGTAAATGTTTTTAAGAACCTGTTTCTGGGGTGGGTACACCTTGGTTACCCCCGCCATGGAAAAAATAATGGTGGGCTGGTCGCTCATCGGGAAAGGATGGAATTAGATGCGGAAGGTACTGAAGAACCAAAAAACTCCCCGCCTTTTTCAACCGAAGGAAGGCGTTAGCCAAGGCAGGGACGCCGTACCGAAGGTGCAGCCGGGGTGGTTGCGGCGTTAGCTTCGCTGACCTGCGGTTGACGACGATATTTACCAGCACGTCATGTCGAGCGCAGCCGAGACATCTCGCCGGATAGTAAAATCACTCCCTCACATCAGCACGCGAGATGTCTCGGCTGCGCTCGACATAACGGTCCAAGTAAACAACGGCGCGGCCGGCCAACCACCCCAGCGGCGAGTAAGCTCGCCGCATCTTCTCCTTGGCTAACGCCTTCCTTCGGTTGAAAAAGAAGGAAGTTTGTTCGGCTTGCAAAGCTACTTGCCTCGCGCTACAGTACCTTGCCCCGGCCGAGGTCAACCTTTGCCCGTTTGCCTACGTTCGGGCTAATCGACCTAGGACGGCCGGATTTTCCGTTGCTTCTTTGGAAAACCCAAAAGCCGTACATTCGTCCGTTTCCGCGCTCCGCCTTTCTCCGCTCACATTTCTATTTCCGCCGCTACTATCTCTATGGAACAGCAAGAGCACCTGCTGAACCAGGCCCGCCAGTTTGGCTACATCGAAGACACCCAGGTTTGGCTGAAGCCGTTCATGGAATTGCCCGCTCGCCAAGTGGGTCAAGTCAAAGATACCCCGGAGGCTGCCCTCGTTTATTTCGCCCAACGTTTCGAAGCTTTCCGCGCCAAGGTCGACGATCTGCTGGCCCGCATTGACGAATCCGAGAACAAAGGTTCGTTTCTGATGAAAGCCCTGCACCTGAAGGAGCAGATTGCCTCGTTCGATGGCCTAGGCGACTTCACGGCCCTGCACAACCGCCTCACCGAGGCCGAGGAAAGCATCCGCAACCTGGTGGCCCGCAACCGCGAGAAAAACCTGGCCACCAAAATCAGCATTATCGAGGAGGCCGAGGCCCTCAGCCAGACTATTGATTGGCAGGCCGGCGCCGATCAGCTCAAGGAACTGCGCCAGGCCTGGATTAAAACAGGCCCGGTGAACAAGGAACTGACTGACGAAATGGAGCAGCGCTTCCAGGCCGCCGTCGACTTGTTCTTTACCCGCCGCAAGGCATTCCAGGCCGATAAAAAGGCCATGACCAACCGCTCCCTCGACAAATACAAAGCGCTGATTCAGCGTTCCGAGGCGCTGCAAAACTCCGAAGACTGGGAAAACACCACCCAGAAACTCAAAGTGCTGCAGCAGGAGTGGAAAGACATTGGCGGCTCGTTGCCGCGCAAGCAGGCCAACGAGCTGTGGACGCGCTTCCGCGCTGCCCATAACCGTTTCTTCGACCGCCTGAAGGACCACATCAGCAGCAAGCGCGTGGAGGCCAAGGACACGTACATGGACGACAACCTGTCGCGCAAGCGGGCCCTTGTGGACGAGGCCACCGCCCTGCTCGAGCGGCCCATGCACGAGGCCGTGAGCCGCGCCAAGGAGCTGCAGGCCGCTTGGAAAAAGGTGGGCCCGGTGCGCGGCCCCGAGTCGGATCAGGTGTGGGAAGCCTTCCTGAGCGCCTGCGACAAGGTGTTCGAGCTCAGCGCCTTGGAACACTACGTGCGCAAACGTCTGCCCGTAGACGGTCCAAAACCGTCGGATCAGGAACAGCTTACCCTGCGCCTTACTGCCCTCAAGGAATTCATTAAGTTCGACCGGCAAGAGCAGGCCGTGCTGGAGGAAAACCTAGGAAAACTCTCGGATGCACCGGCTAACGAAGCCTTCCGCAACATGCTGCAAAGCAAAATCCGCACGTTTGAGCGGAAAATCCGAACAAAAAACGACCTGATGGAATTGGTGAAGCGGCGCTATGCGGGCGCAACCAACATTTCCTGATATTTTACGTTGTCGGGGACACCGTGCGTTCCTGACACGCTGACAACGCCGCCGCACACGGCCGCATTTTTGCTTTTCGCAAGCCTCTTCATTTACCCACTTTTTTCGTTTACCCGATATGTACTGGACCCTGGAACTCGCCTCGTACCTGGAAGATGCTCCCTGGCCCGCCACCAAGGACGAGCTGATCGACTACTCGATCCGCTCGGGCGCCCCGATGGAAGTAGTAGAAAACTTGCAGGCCCTCGAAGACGATGGCCAGCCCTACGAGAGCATCGAGGAAGTGTGGCCGGACTACCCAACCAAGGAGGACTTCATGTTCAACGAGGACGAATACTAAAACTGGTTGCCGTTTTTTAGTTGTCAGTTATCGGTTTGAGAGCCGCCAAAGCTCTTGGGCCGCGCACCGAATGTCTGCTTCCACGCACCACAACTATCAACTGGCAACTGACAACACTTCGGCCACGCTCAGCGTGGACAATCTGGTTGCGGGGTATGAACAGCGTGTTCTGCTCCGCAACCTTTTTTTGCGCCTGACCGAGCCGGCTTTTGTGGCCATTGTGGGTCACAACGGTGCCGGCAAAACCACGCTGTTTCGGGTGCTTACGGGGCAGTTGTCCTATCAGGGCCACATTGAGCTGAACGGGCAGGACCTGCGCCGCCTCGGCACCGGCACCGCCAATGGCCTGCTGGCTCATTTGCCTCAGCGCAACAGCGTTACGTTTCCCATTCAGGTACGCGAGCTGGTGGTTATGGGCCGCTTCCGTCACCGCCGCAGCTTTATGGCCGGCTATTCCCCCACCGATTACGCCCTGGCCGACGACGCCCTGGCCCAGGTGGGCGCCACGCACCTCGCCCACCGCGACTTCCCGCAGCTCTCGGGCGGCGAGCAGCAACTGGTGTGGCTGGCCCAGCTCCTGCTGCAGGACGCCGCCCTCTGGCTGCTCGACGAGCCCACCCAGCAGCTCGACGTGTATTACCGCCGCCGCGTGTTCGGGCTGCTGGAAGACTGGGTGCACACCCGCGGCAAAATCATCCTCTGCATCACTCACGACCTTGACCAGCTGCCCCACCTGCCGGGCTATTTGCTGAACCTTTCAGCCCCCACTCCGCACCTGGAGCCGCTCAACGAGACCAGTGTAACCGCCGCCCGCCTGTGGCTGGAAAACGAAGCCTCGTTGCCGGTGCACGGTTAAGCACAAGCGCTATTACCCGAAACATTCCAACGGCCTAGTGGTAGCTTGTTATACATTCGCCCCTGACGTGGCTAGCGTCAATGTGCCGCCTACTTAAGCGGCGAAAAAGCCACCGGTGCGTAGAAGCCGTCAGAACCTTCACTCCTGCCAACCCATTCGCTCTATGCGCCCGCCCTGCTCCCGCTTTCTGCTGACTTTCTCGCTCCCCGTCGTGCTGCTGACCGGCGCCGGCGGCTGCTCTACTACCAAGCCAACCGGCACGGCTGCGACTACCGCTACCAGCGGCTACCCGGCTGCCGAGGGTTTTGATCAAGCCAACTCCGATGCCCGCGCTATTGCCCTGGCCGACAAAGTGATGGAGCAGATGGGTGGCTACCAGGCCTGGCAGGGCACCCGTTTGTTGGGCTGGGACTTCCTCGATGGCTCCTACCAACTTTGGGACAAGCAAACCGGCGACTTCCGCTGGCAGAAAGGCGACTTGGTGGGCATTTACAACCTGAATACCAAGCAGGGCCGCGCTTACAAGGCCGGAGAAGACATTTCGGCTACGCCCGATGGGGAAAAGTTGCTGAGCCGCATGTACCCCATTTGGGTGAACAACTCGTGGTGGCTGCTCATGCCCTTCAAGCTCAAAGACTCGGGCGTTACGCTCACCTACAAAGGCACCGGCACGCTCATGGACGGAACCACCCCGGCCGAGGTGCTGCACATGACCTTCAAGAACGTGGGCGTGACACCCGACAACCGCTACGAGGTTTTGGTAAATCCGAAGACCAACCTGGTGGAAGAATGGGCCTACTTCCCTAAAGCCACCGATGCGCAACCGGCTTTCCGCCGCCGCTGGGCTGAGTACCGCCGCTACGGCAACATTATGCTCGCCTCCGACCGCTCCGACGGCAAAGACGCACGCCGCATCGACAACATTGCCGCCCTTGCAACCGTGCCTGCCGGCCTGATGGACAGCAAAACGCCGGTGCAAAAGCTGCAGAACTGAGGCTTTGCCCGCCCCGCTTTAATCAGGAAGCCGTTGCCCGGGCCGGCCGCGCAGCACGTGAACAATGGACTGCATAAACGGGCCCGGCGTCACGGAATTCATGATGCGCAGGTTGCCCGGCCAAGTGGTACGCTCGTCCAGGAAATCGAAAATGTGTTCCACGGAGTTGTTCGCAAACAGCTCCGTGAAAATGCCGCTAGTGGTTTCGCCTTGGCGCTGCATGATATCGAGCAGCAGGGTATCGAACAGGCGAAACTGCCATTGGTCGCCGGTGAGGTTAGCTGGCGGCTCCCCCGTACTGGCTAATGCTGCCGTGAGGCGGGCGGCATGTTGCTGCATGCGCAGGAAAGCATAGCCGGTGCTGGCCTTCACGCGCCCGGCACGGGTACCCAGGTGAATGATACGGGCACCGGTACGGTCAGCAAAGGGCTGGTCGGTCATGGGAATGGCGCTTTGCTCCACTTCGGTAATGCGGTACGGGCGGCCGCCCAATAGCTCCGCTAGGTACTGGCGCAGGGCCGCTTCGTACTCTTCCGTGGCCAGTAGCTTGCCCGAAAACAGTGTGTACTCTACCAACGCCCGCCGTTTGGTGAAGGGCAGCACGTACATAAACCGACATTCCTGCTGCTGCGGCACCCGAAAGTCCATGAACACCGGCGTATCGGCATCGAAAGCATCGTACTCGGTTTCTACTTCCCAGCCCACAAAGTGCTGCCAGAGGTAACGGTAGCGCACATCGTACAGGAGTTTCGGCGGGCGGCTATCGAAGGCGTAGCGGGCGGTAAACTCGCCTTGGGGAGTGCGTGCTACCACGCCATTGGTGGTGTTTTCGAGTGCATCAACGGTGGTAGGCACCCACGTAAACTGCTCGGGCCGGGCAGCCAGAGCCTCGCGCACAAAGCGGTAAAAATCGATGCCCCGAATGGTGCAGTAACGGTGCCGCTGCAGGGGCCGCACCACATCCAGTTCGGGGCTGCGGAAAGCCAGCTGCCGCCACTCGCGGGCCACCACCGAATCGAACAGTGTGGGCGTATCCGTCCAGAACGACCACGTCCGGTCGTTCTGATCTTTGGGCTCGGGCTCCAGCAGCAGCACGCGCTTGTTCCGCAGCCGGGGCTCCTGGCTGATATGGTAAGCAAAGCTTAGCCCGGCAGCGCCGCCGCCTGCCAAAATATAATCGAAATCGAAAGTCACAGCTACAAAAGAACACCGCCGGCCCGAATGTTCGGGCCGGCGGTGTTTTGGGCAGTGAATTAGGGGTGCTAGGACCGCGGAGCCCGAACCGAAACCGGCGCGGTACCATTAAAGGCGCCAGCCAGGTCCCGAATAGCGTCGCGTACGTCCAGGTCTAGCGACTTGCTGAAATGCTGCCGACCGGGCAAGATGTTTACACTGGCGTGCATGCGTTCCAGCCACAGCTTCTGGTTTTGCTGATAGCCGGTGGTGTAGGGGTCATCGTCGGATAGCAGTACCGTAAGCTTGTCTTCCGGAATCAGGCGTCGGGCGCCCTCGTAGTCAATGGGCGCATCCATCCAGTTCAGAATATCCTGCCAGGGGTTGTCAATCAGAAACCAGCCAGCCACGCACAATACCCCACCTACGCGAGCCTGAGGCTCCTGCTTGGCTACCTCGGCAAGGTGGTGCAAAATGGCCAAGCACCCTACGCTGTGCCCCACCAAATAGGTTTCTTCGTTTAGTATGCGTTCGGCCGGCAGCAACTCGGCGAGGTAGTCAACGGCGTTGCCTATCACGGGTACATCCCAGGCGGGCATGTTCAGCGGACTAACAACGTAGCGGCAGTTGTCTTCGGCCGCAATTTCTTCGAGCTGAACTTTCAGCCACGGATACCAGTCGCTGCAGCTGTTACCGCCCCAACGGGGCACCACGTACACGTGTTTAACGGGGAGCATGCTAAGAAGTATGAAACGGTAGAATTGGACACCAGCGCAGCAATGCGCCATGATTTTAGGCCGCTATATAACTGAATGGAAAGCAAGCGAGCAACTGATTCCAGAAATGGGTCGCATTCCAAGAATGAGAACACCCCATTGTGCGCTCAATCACATTGATCTTCTGTCAGATGCACGCGAGACGATTCTTCCAACGATTGTTTGGGGTATATGTGTTTGGGTGTATCGGATATGAAATAGGCACCTCCCAGCCACGTGTTCAGAACTACTGACAAAAGCCAAGTCAGAGAAGTATACAAACAAAAAATCGGCGGACGCAGCCGAGCCGCATCCGCCGATTAAGTGTATTCCTTTCGCGCCGCTTAGAAGTTGGGCGAGAGCAAGTACTTGTGGTAGAAGTCGTCGATGATCTTCACGGCTTCGGCCGCGTCGTCCACGATTTGCACCAGTTGCATGTCTTCGGCCGAGATGTTGTGCTCCTCGTGCAGCATCACGTCCTCGATCCACTGGAACAAGCCTTTCCAGTACGCCGAGCCCACCAGCACGATGGGGAAGCGCCCAATTTTGCGGGTCTGGATCAGGGTAATGGCTTCGAACAGTTCGTCGAGGGTGCCGAAGCCGCCGGGCATACCAATGAAGCCCTGGGCGTACTTCACGAACATCACCTTGCGCACGAAGAAGTAATCGAAGTTGATAACCTTATCGGGGTCGATATAGATGTTGTGCGTCTGCTCGAAAGGCAATTCGATGTTCAAGCCCACCGACTTGCCGCCCTCGGAGCGGGCGCCTTTGTTACCGGCTTCCATAATGCCGGGGCCGCCGCCCGTAATTACGCCGTAGCCGTGGCGTACCAGCTTGGCCGCAATTTCTTCGGCCATTTGGTAGTAGGGGTTATCGGGCTTGGTGCGCGCCGAGCCGAAGATGGACACGCAAGGGCCGATTTTGGACATCTTTTCGAAGCCCTCCACAAACTCGGCCATTACCTTGAAGATCTGCCAGGAGTCGGCAATCTTAATCTCGTTCCAGTCCTTATCGACAAACGCCTTGCGAATGCGCTGCTCGTCTTCCAACTCGCCGGTAGGCGTGGTGTTGGCGCCGGCTTGCTCGCGCAGCTCGGTAATGGAGGTAACCTTGTTATCGTTAACGTCGGGCTGCACGATGGTGCGGCCGCTGCCGGCGTTGTGGGCTTCTTCCTGAAGCTTGGTCTTGCTGGTTTTGTTGAGTTTGGTCATGCTTGACTACGTAGACAGGTCCGCCAGGAGGCTGAGCTACCGCACAATGTCGAGCGCGGCGGACCGGGTGAAGGGTAAAAGGGGAAAGAGAAGGGCAAAAGAAAAGCCGCTCCGCCAACGGGCGGAGCGACCAAAAGTACGGACCCGCAATTTAACGATTTATTAACATTGCCCTAGTGCATGTAGCTAAATTGTTATCCGGGCGCCGCCGGGCCACCACGCAGGTCTGCCGCAAAGCCCGAGCTTACTTAGCGCGAATGGCAATAACGGGGTCGAGGTTGGAGGCCAGCACGGCGGGAATAATCCCCGACAGAATCCCAATAACTACCGACACGCTCAGGCCCAGCACGATGCGGTTCATCGTCATGAAGATCTTGAGCGCGTCTTGCGGGATGAGTGTTACCAAGAACACCAAGAACAGACCTGCCAAGCCCCCAATGAGACAGAGAAAAATGGCCTCGAACAGAAACTGGAACAGAATGAAGTAGTTTTTAGCCCCTAGGGACTTTTGAATGCCGATGATGTTGGTGCGCTCCTTTACCGACACGAACATGATGTTGGCAATGCCGAAGCCACCCACCAGAATGGCAAACGAGCCGATAACGGCGCCAGCAAATCCAATGATGCCGAACAGCTTGGAAATGGCATCGGCCAGCATTTCGGGCCGGTTCAGGGCAAAGTTGTCTTCCTCCCGCGGCTTCAGGCCCCGAATGTTGCGCATGGCACCGCGTATTTCCGCCTCCACGTTCAGCATGCCGGGGTCTTCGGCCTCGGGCTTGCCCTTGATGCCCAGCATCAGCTGGGCGCCGCCGAAACCGCTGGTGTTAAGGGCAAATATTTTCCGGAATGACTCCAGCGGAATCAGGCAATTGGTATCGTTGCTGGGGGTATCCAGCAGTTTTTTGCCTTCTTTCTGCATCACGCCCACAATCACGAATTTCTGTCCCCGGGTGCGAAACACCTTGCCCAGCGCCGAGCCATACGGGTACAAGTTGTGGGCAATGTCGTACCCCACCACGGCCACGTTAGTGCCGCCTTCCACCTCCTGGGGCAGGAAATAGCGGCCCTCGGCTACCGGAACTTCGGAGACTTTATTGTAGGAATAGGTTACGCCTTGCAGGGCAATACTTTCCACGCTGTTTGTGCCGGCCTTGAGGGTGTTGCCGCCCTGCGCGGCAAACGCGGCAATGCCGTTGTGGCTGTTTGCTGGCAACAGACGGTTCAGTTCGCGGTATTCCCGCAGAGTGGGCGTAGGGCGGTTAAAGTACTTCCACCAAGGCGAGTCAGGGGAGAAAATCCACGGCCACTTCTGCACGTAAATCACCTTGTCGCCCACAAAATTCATGCTTTGGCGGATGTTCGCTTCCAGCGAATCGACCACCGTAAACACGGCGATAATGGCGAAAATACCCACCGTTACGCCCAGCAGCGACAACACCGTGCGCAGCAAATTGGAGCGCAGGGCCTGCCACGCAAACCGAAAGCTTTCGAATACCAGGCGCAGCGTTTTCATTAGCAAAAATCAGGTTGTTAATCGATTCAAAAGCAGATGGATGGAGCAAGTGATGCTACAGTTAGCCAACTAACAATTTATCCCGTCCGTTTGTCCGGCCATTGAATTCCGGGCGAAAAGTAACGATATATCCGGGCGGACTGCGTACTTTTGCGACTCGAAATTTTTTAGTATTTACCCCAGGTCTTGCCTGCCCATCCCGACGGCCATGAAACTGTCCGAATTTAAGTTCGACCTGCCCGAAAGCCTGGTAGCCCAACACCCCGCTAAAAACCGCGACGAGTCGCGCTTGATGGTGTTGCACCGCGACAGTGGCCGCATCGAGCATCGCATGTTCAAAGATATCATCGAATACTTTGATGAAGGCGACGTACTCGTGGTAAACGACACGAAAGTGTTTCCGGCGCGGCTGTACGGCAACAAGGAAAAAACCGGTGCCAAAATCGAAGTATTCCTGCTACGCGAGCTGAACAAAGAGCTACACCTGTGGGACGTGCTGGTGGACCCGGCGCGTAAAATTCGCGTGGGCAACAAGCTGTACTTCGACGACGATGGTATTGTAGTAGCCGAGGTAATCGATAACACGACCTCGCGCGGCCGCACTATTAAGTTTCTGTACGACGGCCCCGACGAGGACTTCTACAAAGCCCTGCACGACTTGGGCGAAACGCCACTACCCCGCGAAGCCATTACCCGCGAGGCGGAGCCCGCCGATAAGGAACGTTACCAAACCATTTACGCCAAGCACACCGGTGCCGTGGCGGCTCCTTCGGCCGGCCTGCACTTCACCAAGGAGGTGATGAAGCGCCTCGAAATTAAGGGTGTAGACATGGCCGCGGTTACGCTGCACGTAGGCTTGGGCACCTTCCGCCCGGTAGACGTGGAGGACCTGACCAAGCACAAGATGGACTCGGAGAACTTCTCGGTGCCATCGGAAGCTGCTGCCGTGGTGAACCGTGCCCTCGACAACAAAAAGCGCGTGTGCGCCGTGGGTACTACCTCTATGCGCGCCATGGAGTCGTCGGTGTCGGCCAACGCCCGCCTGAAGCCCACCGAAGGCTGGACGGACAAGTTCATTTTCCCGCCCTTCGACTTTAAGATTGCCAACGCCTTGGTTACCAATTTCCACTTGCCGGAAAGCACCCTTATGATGCTGACCTCGGCTTTCGCCGGGCACGAGTTGCTGGTGGAAGCTTACAAGCTGGCCATTAAGGAGAAATACAAGTTCTTCAGCTACGGCGACGCCATGCTGATCCTCTAAAAGCACTGCGCTGAATTGCGCAGCACTTTCACACCGCAGCAGCCCGGTTACCTTTGGTGACCGGGCTGCTGCTTTTTCAGCAAGCCCTACCTGTTGCCTACTACTAGTAAGTACCATGTCGACCCACCGATTTGCCATTCTTGTTGCCGGGGGAAGCGGCACCCGTATGGGCGCCGATCAGCCCAAGCAGTTTCTGCCCTTGCTGGGCCAGCCGGTGCTGCTGCATACGCTGCGGCGCTTCGCCGAGCCGGCCTTGCAGGTAGAACGTATTGTGCTGGTGCTACCCGCCGATCAGCTGGCTACCTGGCAGCGGCTGTGTGCCGAACACGCGGTGGAAATTCCGCATACGGTAGTGGCTGGAGGAGCTTCGCGCTGGGCATCCGTACGCAAAGGACTGGCAGCCCTAATCGACACTTCCGAAGGTGTGGTGGCGGTGCACGACGGTGTACGGCCTCTGACTCCGTTTACGGTAATTCACAATACCTACGCAAAGGCGGAAGCGCACGGGGCGGCTATTGCGGCCGTGGTGCCCAAGGATTCCGTGCGGGGCTTATCCAAAGAGGGCTCTTACGCTTTGAACCGTTCGCGGCTGCGGCTGGTGCAAACGCCCCAGTGCTTTGAACTGAACTTGCTGCGTCGGGCCTACCAACTCCCCGAACTCCCAACTTTTACCGACGACGCCAGCGTGGTAGAAGATTTGCACCCCATACAGTTGGTGGAAGGCGACTACCGTAACCTCAAAATAACTACCCCCGAAGACTTGGTCTTGGCTGAGGCCCTGTTAAACGCTGGGTAAAATGTCCACCGCCGGCAGCGGAACGAGTGTACCAAGCCACATTTTGCCAACTTGCCAATCCGTACCATTTCCCAGAACCAGATGCCCGAATTCACCTGCCTGCTTTACGACGTGCGCCCCGACGGCGTGGCCACCATTACCCTCAACCGCCCCGACGTATTTAATGCCTTTAATGCCTCGCAGAGCTACGAGCTACAGGACGCTCTGAAGCAGGTGGCAAATGATGCGCAAGTACGCGCCGTGGTGCTAACGGGCGCGGGCAGGGCCTTCTGCTCAGGGCAGGACTTAAAGGATGCCAGCAGCGGCGAAAAGATTTCCTTTTACGATACCCTGCACCAGCGCTACAACCCCATTATCAGGGCCATGCGTGCCTTGCCCAAGCCCATTATCTGCCGCTTAAACGGAGTGGCGGCCGGAGCGGGCTGCTCCCTGGCCCTGGCCTGCGACGCCATCGTGGCGTCCACCGACGCGTCCCTCATTGAGGTATTCATCAATATCGGTTTGGTGCCCGACTCGGGCTCGTCGTACTTCCTGCCCCGGCTGGTTGGCTCGCTCAAGGCGTTCGAGCTGTGCGCCCTGGGCTCGAAAGTTTCCGCTGAGGAAGCGTTGCGCCTCGGGCTGGTAAGCCAGGTAGTAGCTCCCGAACAGCTTGATGAAGCAGCTTATAGTCTGGCTTCACGCTACGCATCAGCCCCCACCAAAGCCATTGGGCTGATCAAACAAATGTTGAATAAATCCGGGGCTTCTTCCCTCGATGAAATGCTCGATTACGAGGCCCTTTGCCAGCAGATTGCGGGGGATTCGGACGATTACCAGGAGGGCGTGAAGGCCTTTGGCGAAAAACGAAAACCCGTGTTTAAAGGCAAATAATCAACGATTTGACTTGCTAACGCGGCGTGCTACTCACGTAGAGTAGCACGCCGCGTTGTCGTTTTAGGCAGTCGTGGCCAAAAGCAAGCAGGAGTAATTATCGGAAAACGCATTAAACTTTTTTAATTATGATATATCTTAGGCACTGGCGCACAGACTCCTTTCGGCTGCGGCACCTCTTCTGCCTTCTATTTTCTCTACATCCCTTGGCCTCGGCGCGCTGCTTATGGACCGAAGAGCTTTTCTCCGAAAACCCGCCGCCGTACTGGTGGCGCCGGTAGCCGCTAAACCCACTCCGGCGCCCAGCGCGGCCGCGCCACTGGCCACAGACCCGCCGGAAACCGTAAGCCGCTACGCCAACACCAAGCTGCCCACTTTTTCCCGCACCAGCGCCGGCCTTAGTCCTTATACCGGGCCTTGGACCCGGGTGCAGGCGGCACATTTACTGCGGCGCTGTTTGTTTGGCCCGTCAAAGTCGGCTATTGCGGCAGCGGCGGGTGCCTCCCTCTCCCAGGTGCTCAATGCGCTGTTCACGGTACCCGCGGCGCCGGCGCCCCCGGTTAATGTTTCGGCTACCGACACGAGCGTGCCCATCGGACAAACCTGGACCACGCAGCCCTTCGATCAGACCTTCGAAAGCGCCCGGCGTTCCTCGTTGCGGGCGTGGTGGCTGGGGCAGGTACTTCAAGGCAGCACCCTTACCGAAAAGATGTGGGTGTTCTGGCACAACCACTTCGTTATCGAGTTTTCCGATATCAACGATGCCCGCTACGGCTACCAGTACGTGGCCCTGCTCCGGCAGCACGCCATGGGCAACATTAAGCAGCTGGCCAAAGACGTAACGGTGGCGCCCGCCATGCTACGGTACCTGAACGGCAACCAGAGCACGGCCACCGCCCCAAACGAAAACTACGGCCGCGAACTGCTGGAGCTTTTCACCGTGGGCAAAGGCCCGCAGATTGGCCCCGGCAACTACACGAACTACACCGAGGCCGATGTGCAGGCCGCCGCTAAATGCCTAACCGGATGGCGCGACAACGCAACGACCATCAGCGGCTACTTTACCGCCTCGCGCCACGATACCTCCACCAAAACCTTCAGCAGCGCCTTTCAGAACCGCACGCTGCCCAACACCGGCGACCAGGAATACAAGGCCTTGGTGGACTTGGTGTTCGACCAGGCTGAAACCGCCCGGTTTTTAGTGCGCAAGCTCTACCGCTGGCTGGTGTACTACGTCATCGACGCCGACGCCGAGCAGAATGTGATTCTGCCGCTGGCCCAGCAGCTGCAGCAAAACGGCTACAACGTGGCTCCCGTGCTGCGCACCCTGCTCAGCAGCGAGCATTTCTTCGATGCCGTGAACGTGGGCTGCTACATCAAAGGGCCGCTCGACTTCACGCTGGGCCTGTGCCGGCAGCTGGAAATTGCCATGCCGCCCGCCGCCAGCCCCGCCGTGCAGTACGGCATTTGGGACTACCTGAACAGCATCACCAACCTGCAGCAGCAAGTGCTGGGCGACCCGCCCAGCGTGGCCGGCTGGCCCGCCTACTACCAAACCCCGCAGTTTAACGAGCTGTGGATTAACGCCGTTACCTTGCCGCGCCGCAGCCAGTTTACCGATTTAATGGTGAGTACCAATGGCACCACCCGCAACGGCTTCCGGCTGGTAGTCGACCCCGTGACCTGGGTGGAAAGCCTGCCCGGCAGCGTGGCCTCCGAGCCCAACCTGCTCATTCAGGCCTTCGTGGAGGTGCTCATGCCTTTCCCGCTCACGGCCAGCCAGCTCGCGTTCCTGAACGACACGCTGCTGCCCGGTTTGCCCGACTTTGAGTGGACCACCGAGTGGCTGGATTACGTGGCCAACCCCACCAATACGGCCAAGAAGAACGCGGTAGCCACCAAGCTGCGCGCCCTGCTGCGAACCATGCTCAGCCAGGCCGAATATCATCTTAGTTGATGATTGAATGACTGAATGGTGGAATGACTGCCGAGAAGCAGCAGAGCGCCGAAAGGAAACGCCCGCACATGCTTCTTTAATCATTCATCAATTCGATCAATCATTCATTCGCTCATTCTATCATTGACTTCCATGAAACGCAGAGACTTTATCCAGACCACGGCGGCGGGCGCGGTGTTGCCTATGCTGCTGAACGGCTTTCCGGTGGCTGCCTACGGCGAGGAAAACCCGATTCTGGCGGCCCTTACCAACGCCGCCACCCAAACCGACCGCGTGCTGGTGCTGGTGCAGCTGAACGGCGGCAACGACGGCCTGAACATGGTCATTCCGCTCGACCAGTATTCGGCCCTGATGACGGCCCGCGCCAACATTGCCATTCCGCAAAACCAAGTGCTGACGCTGACGCCCCAAACCGGCGTGCACCCGGCCATGACCGGCCTCAAAAACCTCTACGACAACGCCCAGATTGGTGTGGTGCAGAGCGTGGGCTACCCAAACCCTAACTTTTCGCACTTCCGCGCCACCGATATCTGGGCCTCGGCTTCCGATTCGAACGTGAACTGGACCACGGGCTGGGCCGGCCGTTACCTGGAAAGCGAGTACCCGAGCTTTCCGACCGGCTACCCCAACGCGCAGGCTCCCGATCCGCTGGCCATTACCGTGGGCTCGGTGGTGAGCAATTGCGTGCAGGGCCCCACCGTGAACATGGGCATGGCCATTGCCAGCACCTCGTCGTTTTACCAGCTGCTCAGTGGCACCGTGGGCACGGCCCCCAACACGCCGGCCGGGCACGAGCTTACGTTTATCCGGCAGGTAATTCAGCAAACGCAGGTGTATACTACGGCCATTCAGCGGGCTGCCGCCGCCGCCCAAAACCTGTCGCCGATGTGGCCTGCGGCGGGCCAAAACACGCTGGCCGATCAGCTTAAAATAGTAGCCCAGTTGATTGCCGGCGGCCTGCAAACCCGCATTTACTGCGTTAGCCTGGGCGGTTTCGATACGCACGCCTCGCAGGTGCCCACCACCGGCAGCACCGCCACCGGCACGCACGCCACGCTGCTGGGCAAGGTCTCGCAGGCCCTCGAGGCTTTTCAGGATGATTTGCGCCGCCTGAACGTGCAAAACCGAGTGGTGGGCATGACGTTTTCGGAGTTCGGGCGGCGCATAAAATCGAACTCCGGCTACGGTACCGACCACGGGGCAGCCGCACCACTCTTCGTGTTTGGGACCAGCGTAAACCCGCGCATACATGGCCAGAACGTGCAATTGCCGGCCAACGCGGGCGTGAACGACAACGTGCCGATGCAATTTGATTTCCGGTCGATATACGCCTCGGTGCTGCAGGACTGGTTTGCCGTACCCGCTGCCACCCTCACGGCGCTGTTCGGGCGTAGCTTTGCTTACGTGCCCGTGCTGCGCCCCGGCGTGGTTTCCGGTACCGCCACCGCTGCCGATTTAAACGTGCCCGGCTTCAGCGTGTACCCCAACCCCGTACGCGAACGAGCCACGGTAGCTTTCGAGGCGGGTGGGGGCCACGTGCAAGTAGTTATTTACGACCACGTGGGCCGGGAAGTGCGCCGCCTGGTCGACCGGGTGCTGCCGCGTGGCAAGCAGGCTTTGCCGTTTGAAACCGCGGGCTTGGCGGCCGGTACCTACTATTGCCACGTGCAGGAGGAAGCCCGCCTCAGCGCCCGGCTGGTGGTGGTAGAGCCTTAAAGCGCCTTCCGCTTTTTTCTTGCAAAAAATTCCGCCCGTCGAGCTACCTCGACGGGCGTTTTTGCGTAAACGCCCCACGGCCCCGGCCTCATTTTCTGACTTCATCAGCCAAACACCTACGACTCCTCTCCCATGGACAACCAACTGGAGCAACAAATCGACAAGATTTTGCCGGAAGACCTGACGCGCACTTTCGAAAGCGCTTACCACGTAATTACCGGTAACAACGAACGTATTGAAGACTTGCTGCACCACGGCGGCGCGCTCCTGCGCAAGGCCAGCCAGCGCATGACCACCACGCAGCTGGTGCTGTCGATTGCGGCCCTGGCCATTGGTACGGTGTTCGTGCTGAACCGCTACTCCGACGAAATTGGCGACGCCATAGAGGACCTGACCGACGGTGACAACAACACCGCCGGCGGTAAAGGCGGCAAGCAAAACCAGAACAAGTAGCTTTAAATAAAGCTTTTGCAAACAACCGGGCCCGACTGCACACATGCAGTCGGGCCCGGTTGTTTGCGTTTCACATGTTCATGTGGTTGCACTCAGAAGGGTTTGGCTTGTAATCTTGCATCACCAAACAGTCACACAAGCCCCCAATAATACAACCCTCTGCTATGAAAACGCTTTGCTTTTCCTTGATCCTGGCCGTGTTGGCCGCCGCACCATTCGAGGCCAGCTACGCAGCTGAAGCTGCAGCAACTACAACAACCGTGGCTACTGTGGCTAAACCCGGCGTAGACGGTCTGCCTACCTTCAAGCGCAAGAAGCGCAAGAAAAACCGCCGGTTGGCGGCACGGCGCCGGCTGCGCATGCGAGGTGGTTTTTAACGGTACAGCGCCCGAATTGTAAGTGAGGCAGCGGTATTGCCCACCTCACCACAGCGCTGTTACGCCGCCGCGGGCTCCAGTACCGAAGGGTCGTTGTGGGCCGGGGAATTCACCCGGGTAGTTACGGCGTAAGCTTTCAGCAAGCCGTCGGGCAACGGGCGCAGCAGCGCTTGGTGCTCGGCGGCTGTTGCGTTATCGTCGAGCCAGGCCAATTCGGCTTCGCGGGAGGGCAGAATGACGGGCATGCGGTTGTGCAGGCTGGCCATCAGCTCGTTCGGATCGGTAGTAATGATGGTGAACGACGGCACCACTTCGCCGGTGCTGCGGTCGGTCCATTCGTCCCAGAGGCCGGCGAAAGCGAAGGGCTGCTCGTCGTCGCGCAGGATGCGGTAGGGTGTTTTACGGCCCGCCAGCTGCTGCCATTCGTAAAAGCTGTCGGCCAGCACGAGGCAGCGGCGGCGGTTAAGCAGCTGCTTAAACGACGGTTTTTCGGCCAGCGTCTCGGCGCGGGCGTTAATGGGCTTGGGCGCCTGCTTCAAGTCCTTGGTCCAGCCGGGCACCAAGCCCCAGTTCAGCAGGTGAATTTTGCCCGGGTCGTGATTAGTAATGATGGGCAGCTGCTGCGACGGCGCCGCGTTGTAGGTGGTGGGCGCCGGGTCGGCAAAATTTGCATCGAAGCGCTTTTCAACGCTGGGCGCAGGGGTACTGAAGGTGTATCGGCCGCACATGGAGGTAAGCAGTTAGCAGGAGCTTCCTGTTACTGGAATAGCAGCGGTAGGTTGCGCTTTCGGCGTGCAGCCAGCTTCGGCACCTAGCTCACCCGCCCCGCTAACGGACCGGAATGAGCACGCCGCGGCGCTAAGCCTTGGTAGCCACCACGGCATACACCAGCGGGGCTTTGTCGCCGAGCGGACCAATGCGGTACGTGCCGTCGCCCACGGGTACCGTATGCGCGAAGCAATTGTAGGGAGAGTAGTCGTACTCCGAAAAGTGGGTGAGTTGCATACCGGCCCGTAGCAGGCTGCCCACCACTTCGCCTAAGCCGTGGTTCCAGGTAACGGAGCGGTGCGTGATGGGCGCCGCAGGGTCGGCGTAGGTGCCCACTTCTATTTCCTCGATGGGCCCCGCGTTAAAGTAGCTGTATTGCACGCGGGCAAAGTCGTTGTCGAACATCCACACCACGGGGTGAAATTCCACGAGCACCAGCCGCCCGCCCGGCCGGAGGTAGCGCGCCACCAGCGCGGCCCAACGCTCCAAGTCGGGCAGCCAGCCCAACACGCCGTAGCTGGTGTACACCACATCGAACTGCGCCTCAGCGGGCAACTCCTGCGGCAGGTCGTAAACGTCGCAGCAAATGAACTCGGCCGGCAGGTCCAGATCCGCGCTTAAGCGCTGCGCGGCGGCAATGGCTTCGTCGGATAAATCCACGCCCGTGACCTGCGCGCCCAGGCGCGCTAACGACAGCGTATCCTGTCCGAAATGGCATTGGAGGTGCAGCACGCGCTGCTCGGCAATATCGCCCAGCAAAGCCAACTCAATACGGTTTAGCGACGATTCCCCCGCCCGGAAAGCGTCGAGCGCGTAAAATGCCGATTCCAGGTGCGGACCGGTGCGCGCATTCCACAACGCGCGGTTTACCTCGAGGTAATCAGACGACTTTTCCATGGTAACGGGGCGCTTGACTTGCACGCGACGCCAATATAGAGCCACCAAACCACTTCTGCTTTGGCAGCCCCAATGCCCCCGATTCCGCCGGCTTAGTCTCTATTCCTCCCGTTCGGTAGCGTTTGGATCGGGATATACGGGGGGCTCGGTTTCGGGGGCGTGGGGGCTGTCGGGGGCGGCGTCGCAGCCGGCCAGCACGGCGCAGGACAAGGGCTGGCCGTGGCGCCAGCGCAGAAAAAGCACCGTAGCTAACCAGGCCCCCGCACAGGTGGCGACCAAGTAAATCCAGTACCCGTGAAAATTGCCAGCCGCCACGGCCGATGCCAAGGAACGGGCCGGGTTTAGGCTCATGCCGGAATACGGCGATTCGAACACGATGTACAGCGCCAGCACCACCCCCACCAGCCAGCCGGTCAGCTTTTTTAACCGCTGGGAGTGCAGCGCGCTCAGGATAACCAGCATCAGCCCAAAGGTTATGGCGAATTCGGCACCGAAAGCCAGCCACCAGCCGTTAGGCCCAGGCGGCGGCTGGGTTTGCACGTAATGCACGGCCGGGTGCGCGTACCAGTGGCCCAGCACCGCTTTCCAGAACAAGGCCGCGCTTACACCGCCCGCCACCTGCGCCACTACGTACCACAGCGCGTCGGGCAGGCTGATTTTGCCCAGCTGCCAAAAGCCCAACGTAACCGCCGGATTAATGTGTGCGCCGGAGCGTTTGCCCCACGGGCTGTATACCACGGCCACAATTACCAGCCCCATGCACGCGCCCATTATCCCCAGCCGGCCCACCGGGTGCGGGGCCAGCGCCTGCCGCACCGGCGACGACGGATGTTCCAGCAGCACTGTGAGCAAGCTGGCACAACTAATAAAAAAGGCTAGCCCGGTGGCTTCGGCCACATAATGGGGCCAATGCCGCCGGGCAGTAGTTAGCAGAGAAGCGAGAAACGTCATGCGCTGACGAACTGAAAAACGAAAGACGCGGCAAGCGCTACAACGGCTCCGGCCCCTGTCGGGTTAGTGCAGGGCGGGCAAGGCACTGAGTTCGGCAATAAACTGGTGAAGCGCCAAGGCTACTTCGCCGGGCGCTTCGAGCGGCAGTAAATGGCCGGCGCCTTCAATGAGGTGCAAGGTGGTGCCGGCGGGTAAGTACGGCAGCGTTTCAGATTGCTGCACCTGTACGGGAATGGCGGCATCGGCAGTGCCCGTGAGCAGCAGCACAGGTACCTGCACCAAGGGCATTCGGGCGGCTATATCCTCGCGGCTGCCGTGCTGCAACCACGCGTCCCAGGCGGCTCGGCTGGTGCGGAGGTTATCGGCCAGCACCTGCTGCTGCTCGGCATCGGGCAGGGGGCGAGCCGTAATGCGTACGAAAGTGGCCGCGGCGGCGGTGGGCGAACCGTACGCGCGCTGCGCCTCGGCGCGGGCTTTATCGGTCATGGGCTCGGGCGTGGGCGGAGAGGGCGCCAGCAGGGCTACGCCGCGCAACCCAACCGGGCGGCGGGACGCCAAGGCCAGGGCTATTTTTCCGCCCATGCTGTGCCCCACCAGCAGGTATTCCGTAAGGCCGCGTTCGGCAACAAACTGCGCTACGGCATCGGCGTACGCATCCACGGTTAAGCTGGCCGGAGGCGGCGCATCGCCAAAGCCCGGCAGATCGGGAGCCAGGCATTCGTAGTCGAGGCCGAGGGCCGAAACCACGGCGTGCCATTCCCGGCCCGACCCAGCCCAGTAGTGCAAAAACACCAGCGAAAAAGAAGGCGACTTGGGCATGGCAGCAGCGCTTAGAAACAGACCATGCTTTTACGTGGAATGCGCGTGCGCGTACCGGCCGGTGCCGCTTACACCTCCACTTTCAGCGTAGCCGGAGCCTTGGTTACCTCGAACATTTCGCCGTGCGGCACAATGGTTATCTGGCCGTACTCCTTGAGTAGCATTTGGTAGGCCTCGCCCACGGGCCGAATGTTGCGGTCGAGGTCGTAGAGGCCGCAGGCGTTTACCTTCCCTATTTTCTGGCCCAGGGCAATGTCCCAGTCGATTTGGTCGATGAGCGAGTACCACGTGAAGCCGAGTACGGGCACGCCGTCTTCGCGCATGCGCAGGATGTTTACCCACTGCTTCCAGAGCCAGCCGGGTGCGTCCTTGGCCTCGAGCACGTTGGTTTCGGTGTGCATTACGGGCTTGCGGTACCGCTCGTAGTACTCCTTGGTGATGTTGTACCAGCCCAGCACGTCCATGCTGGTTTGCCGCTCTCCGTTGGGCAGAATAATCCACTCGTTGCGGCCGTAGTAGTCGTTGCCCATCACCTGGTAACCGGGCGGCTCGCCGGCCATAAACCAGTCGTACTCCTGGCGGGTGAGGCCGTTGTCGTACAGAAAATTCAGCACGTCGGCATCGGGGTGGTGTGCGTAGAGCAGGTCTAGGGCCAGAAACCGCAGCTTGTTTTCGAGCTTGTACTGGTCGTTGGGCGTGGCGCAGAGCTGGTGCACAAACTCAGCCGATTCGCTCTGCACAATCACGCAGTCGGGCCGGTATTTGGCTATTTGCTGGTTGGCCATGATGCTGGCCGCCACGCAATGCTTCAGGCAGGTTACAAAGCCGCGGTCGGTTTTCAGCTGCTCGTTCCACACGCCTTCGCGGGCACTGAGCTTGGCCGTCACGTAAATTTCGTTGATGGGCGTGTAGTAGCGCACCCAGGGGTAGCGCTGCGCCACGGCCGCGGCGTAGTCGGCAAAATGCACCGGCAGCTCGGGGTTCTGAAAATTGCCCAGCCAATCGGGCACGCCAAAGTGCAGCAAATCCAGGATGGGCGTAATGCCGAGGCGCTTCATTTCGTGCATGGCGGCATCGGCGAAGCTCCAGTCGTACTGGCCGGGACCCGTATGGATGCTGTAATACGGCAACCCGTAGCGCAACACTTTCAGGCCCATTTCCCGCACCAAGCCCAGATCTTCCCGGTACCGCTCGTAGTGAAAGCACTCGGCCAACTGGTCGCGGCGGGTGCGGCCATTGTCGATGGTGGGGTACGAGCACTCGATGCCGGTGGCAAACATGAAGTTGTTGGGCGTGCCAGTAGGCAGGCCACTGCCGTCGTGCCCGTTAGCGCCGCCGTACTGGTCGCCGTCGTAATTACCCTCTCCAAACCGCTGCTTGATGAGGGCGAGAAAGTCCTTGGCCATGGAGGTGAAATGGTGTGGTTAAGCAGAATAAGAAAGCCGGCGGAATACGGTATTGTTTGCCTCGGCTAGCTCCGGGGCCGGTCCAACCGGTTCTGCTTTTCCAAGAATTTATCGGCAGTGCGCAGGCTTAAGGCCATAATGGTCAGGGCCGGATTCACGCTCAGGGCGCTGGGGAAAACCGAGTTGTCGCAGATGTACAGGTTGGGCACGTCAAAGGCGCGGCCATCGGCATCCACCACGGCGTCGTCGCCGGAAAGGCCCATGCGGCAGGTACCGATAACGTGGGCGCTCCGCTGGAAGGCCCAGATATCCTGGGCACCGGCGGCTTCCCAAATGCGGCGCATCAGGCGGTCGGCGTGGGCGGTCATGCGCTCCTCGTTTTCGTGGAAAGAGAAATGAATGCGCGGCTTGGGCAAACCGCGGGCGTCTTTTTCTTCGGCCAGCTCCAGGTAGTTTTCCTCGTGCGGCAAACAGTCGCCGAGAATGTTAATGCCGGCAATGTGGTTGTACTGGCGCAGGTAGTCGCGCAGGGGCTGGCCCCACAGGCCGCGGCCGCGCGCCACTTGGTTGGCAAACGTTACGGGCATTACCCCAATGCTTTGCAGCAGGTAGCCGCCGGCAAAATCGGCGTCTTTGGGGCGGTGGGTGTCTTCCGAAATCAAGGAACCAGGAATGCCTTTGTAGGGCCGCACCATTTCCTCGAACGTGCCCCACACCTGCAGGCCGGGATGGGCCATGAAGTTACGCCCCACGTGCCCGCTGCTCAGGGCCAGTTCGTTGAGCATGAGCAAGCGTGGGGTTTCCACGGCGCCGGCGCACAGGAACAGTGTGCGGCAGCGCTGCCGGTGCTGCTGCCCCTCGCGCTCGTACACCACGCCGGTTACACGGCCCTGGGCGTCGCGCTCAATTTCGGTTACAAAGCAGTTTGGGCGAATTTCGGCGCCATAAGCTTCGGCCAGGGGCAGAAACGTAACGTCCATGCTGGCTTTGGCGCCCACCGAGCAGCCGGCCTGGCAAAAGCCGCGGTTGGTACAGGCTTCGCGCCAGCCAATGCCTTCCTGGTAATAGCGCGCCGACAACGCCGCGTTGGCCGCCGGCGAGGTGCCGATGCCCAGCTTTTCGCAGGCCCGCTGCATGAGCTGGGCCGCGCCGTTCAGCGGCAGCGGCGCCAGCGGATAGCCGCGCTTGCGCGCCGGCCCCCAGGGGTACGGGGTGGGTCCGGAAACTCCCAGCAGGTGTTCCAGCTCGTCGTAGTACGGCGCCAGGTCGTCATAGCTCAGGGGCCAGTCCTGGCCCACGCCAAACTCGGTGCGCAGGCGCAAATCGTCGGGTTGGGCGCGGGGCGTGTAGGCGGTATAGTGCAGCGTGGAGCCGCCCACACCGGTGCCCGAGTTGTTGTTGCCGAAGGAAGTGGGCGTGCGGCCGGCCGAGAGCCGCTCGTCGTTCCAGAAGAGAAAATCCTGGGCTTTTTCATCGGTGGCAAAGTCGCGGCGGGCATCGTGGCGGGGGCCGGCTTCCAAGGCCACTACTTTCAGGCCGGCCATGGCCAGCCGGGCCAACAGCGGTGCTCCCCCGGCGCCGGTACCAATGATAACGCAGTCGACTTCGTCGATGGGCTCGGGTACCGGTTGGGGCTGAGGCTCTGGGGTGGGCGCTTCCTGAACGAGCCTTTTAAGCAGTGGGTCCTGAATATCCGGCGTCAGGCTGGGGTTCAGCACGCCTTCTTCTACGGTTTCTTCGTCGGGCATAACCTCTTAATTATGCGTTAGTAGTTGCGTCCGGCTCCCGGTCTTCGCGCTCATTCAAGCCTATTCTAGACCAAGCCGGCAAATCGGCCATGCCCACGTAGCCAATTTCCTCCTGCGCCAGCGGGTGGGCGTAATACAAGCTGGTGGCTTCGGCCAATAATTCCTCGAAAAACCGAACGGGCGGCACGGTAGCCCAAGCTTCGCCAGCGGCCGTGCCCTGCTGTACCTGCAGCAGCACCTGATCTTGCTGATCGGGGGCTAGTTGTTCGAACGCATGGCCAAACCGAGCCTGGGCAGTTTGCTGCACACCCCCCAGGCCGAGGCGGTAGGCTTCGCGGTCGGGCGGCAGCACGTCGTAACGCCAGCCGTTGGAACGGCCTTCGGCCAGGCGCTGATCGATGCACCACGCCACCTCAATGGGCTCGGGGCGCTCGGGCTGGGGCAGCAAGCGGGCGCAAATCATACGCAGCAGCTCGTACGAGCTGGCATCGAGAAACTGCGGGGCGTAAGGCTCGGCGGCTGCGGCGAGGCGGGCCTGCAGTGCGGCGCGCGTCGGCTCGCTTACGTGCGGCGACTCGAGCAGGGCGCGAACGGTGCCTTCGGGGTAGTGGGGTGCGGCGGGCATACGGGTGGAATAGAGGCCGGGTGTGGCGGCTGCGAAGTAGATTAACCGCTAACGCGGCGGATGTTCCTTGGTCAGGAGGTAATGAAAGGAATACGACGCGGGCCCAATGCCAGCCGCTGCGGGTTGGCAAAAGCTGAGGATGGCACCGAAAAGCTGCGCCGGGGATAGAGGGAAACAACGCCAGCAACCCATGCAACGAAGCCAACGACCCTCAACCACCCCAGCTGCGCCCTCGGCACGGCGTCCCCTCCTCATCTGAAAAGAGGAGCTTCGTTCTGGCGGCTTATTGATCTGAGCTGAGCTTGCCGCCGGTTACGTGCACAAGGCTACCGGTCATAAACGAGCCGTCCTGCGAGGCCAGCAGCACGTAGGCGGGCGCCAGTTCCTCGGGTTGCCCGGGGCGTTTCAAGGCCACCTCGTAGCCGAAGTTCTTGATGTCTTCGGCCGGCATGGTGGCGGGGATATTGGGTGTCCAGACCGGGCCGGGCACCACGCAGTTCACCCTAATATTCTTCTCGCCCAGGTACTGCGCCAGGCTTTTGGTGAAAGCGTGAATGGCCGACTTGGTAGCGGTGTAGTCGACGAGCGTGGGGTGGCCGGTGAGGCCCACAATGCTGCCGGTGTTAATGATGGAGTCGCCGGCCTGCAGGTGCGGCAGCGCAGCCTGCGCCATCCAGATGTACCCCAGAATATTGGTGTCGAAGGTGCGGCGGACCTGCTCCTCGGTGATGTCCTCGAACTTAGGCTGCGACATTTGAAACGCGGCGTTGTTCACCAGCACGTTCAGCCCGCCCAGCTCCATGCGCGTGCGGCGCACGGCCTGCTTGCACTGCTCGGCGTCGCGCACATCGAGCTTCAGCACCAGGCAGCGGCGCTTTTGCTTCTCAATGAACCTGCGCGTTACGTCGGCGTCGGCGTCGTTTTCGTTGTACATAATGGCCACGTCGGCGCCTTCCAGGGCAAAAGCCATGGCCACGGCCCGCCCAATACCGGAGTCGCCGCCGGTTATCAGGGCCACTTTGCCTTTGAGTTTATCGGCAGCGCGGTAGTTCTTGAAATCCGAATCGGGTTTCTGCCGCATTTCCTCCTGGCTGGCCGGATAAGGCAGCTTTTCGGCTTTCATTTCCGACGCCATGCGGCGCTTTTCCACCTTGGGCGCAGGAGCCGCTTTGGTCGACGATTTGGCCGCCGTGCCTTTTGCGGTTGACTTAGCCGGAGCAGGCGCCTTCGCGGAATCAGCTTTCTTGGTAGCCATGGGTAGTAGGTAGAGCGTTTAGTTGTAAGGCTCTACGCAAAACCCCGGCGGGCGGACAGCTCAGCAGTAATTGGCGGTTAAGCGGCCGGCTAACGCACCACCACTTCCACGCGGCGGTTGCGGGGCCGCTGGCGCGGGTCTTGGTTGTCGGCCACGGGGCGCGAGCCGCCGTAACCCCGCGCCACCAAGCGCACCGAGTCGATGCCGTGGCGCACCAGGTACTGGCGCACCAGCAGCGCCCGTTGCTCCGACAGGGCCAGGTTCTTGGCCGCGTCGCCCACGTTGTCGGTGTGTCCGGCTATTTCCAGCTGCAAGTCGGGTTGGGTTTGCAAGGCCTTTACCAAGCGGTTCAGCTCGGGCTGCGAGGTAGGCAGCAGGCGGGCCTTGCCCTGCTCGAAGTACAGCTGCTTTAGTTCTACGGTGCGGCCCTTGGTTAGCTCGGCCAGCTCGCCAAGCTCAATGGCTGGTAGGGCCGCCGCCTCGGTAGCCGCGGCCGGTGGCGTGGGCGTAGGGCGCGGCGCAGTCGTCGTTACTGGCCGCGCAGTAGGTTTAGCGGGGCGAGAAGCGGGTTTAGAAGCAGGCGTTACGGCGGGTTTTGCGGCCACCGGCTTGGTAACGGCAGGTGCCACCGGGCGCGCCGCTACGGGTTTGGGCGGCGCTGTTGCAGCCGGCGGCGTGGGCGACGTGGGGTAAAGGTAGCGCGTGGGTATGGGCACGGGTACCGGCTCGTCCGTCATCAGCCCAAACAGGTTGTCCAGCCTTTTTTCGGGTTCTTTGGCAGGAACCACCCAGGCTAGCAACGCCCGCGTGGGTGCGCTGCCCTGAAAGTAGTCGACGCGCAGGGCGTACACCCGGCCGCCTTCCAGCTGCACGCGCCGGCTGGCCATCATAACGGGCTGGTACCGCCACTCGTCCATGATTTTGCGGCCGTCGAGCCACACGCGCATGCCGTCGTCTACTTCGAGGTGAAAGGTGTACTCGCCCGACACCGGCGCGTACAAAAAACCGGTCCAGCGCACCGAAAACTGTTCGGCGGCCACGGAGCTGCCCGGCGAGGCCTGCCGCCAGTCGAAGTCAATGGCGCGGTCGGTGCGGGTGAAGGCGTACCGCTCGAAATTTTCGCCGTGGTGGTAATCGGCCCGTAGTCCGGTGCCGGCGGGCAGCCCACCCGTTTGAGCACCGGCGGGCAGGCTCAGCATCAGAATAAGAACCAGAATAGCGACTCTAATTTGCATGCTGCAACAACGGCAAAAAGTCGTAAAACCACATACCCAGAGTTGAATCCATCTGCCCAAGCCCTTGAACAGGCCTTTTAGGAATGCTTCCGATCAGCAAACAGCTCCTGGCCCGGGCACCCCATGCTGCTGGAACGTTCAACACCGGATGCACCGTCTTTCGGTGGCTCAGGCGGGCATTGCCGCTTCCGGTCGAAGCCACAGAAGTTGCCGTAACGCTGTTAACCCGTTCCGTTACTCAGCGTACACTCAGGGCTCCGACCCCCGATGTTTCACCCAAACACCCTACGGTCATGCCTACCAAGAAAACCACCACCGCCACAAATAAGAAAGAAGACCCCTGCTGGAAAGGCTACGAGCAAGCCGGCACGAAGAAAAAGGACGGCAAAACCGTACCCAACTGCATCAAAAAAGACTAGCACCCATTGCCTCCGCTTGCTTTACCGAAGCCCACTGCCCTACCCCGGCAGCGGGCTTCGGCCTTTTTTGTCGCGTGGCCGCAACATTGTTCCCGTTCGCCGTTTATTGTGCTGCCCGCGGCCCACGGCCGGGGCAGTTCTCCCGATTTCGCTCTGTTTCCTGATTTGTATGGCTTCTGGTTCTCCTCGTCGGTCGGTAGCGGCGCCCAAACAGCCGGTGGCCGTGGTGGGCGCGGGCATTGGCGGCATTGCGGCGGCGGTGCGGCTGGCCGTGGCCGGGCACCGCGTTACGGTGTTTGAGGCGCAGGCGTCGTTCGGGGGCAAAATGCACCAGTTCGACTTGCCCGGCGGTTACCGTTTCGACGCTGGGCCGTCGTTGTTTACCCTGCCGGCGTTGGTAGATGAGCTGTTCCGGCTGGCCGGCCGCGAGCCGCAGGATTACTTCCGCTACGAGCGGCTGGACCCCATTACCCAGTACTTTTTCGCCGACGGCACCCGCCTCACGGCCTGGGCCGATGCCGATAAGTTCGCCGTCGAAATCGAGAACAAGCTGGGCGTTCCGGCCGCCGAGGTACGCGGTTTTCTGCACCGCAGCGCCCGCGCCTACGACGCCACCGCCCAAACGTTCCTGCACAAGTCGCTGCACCGGGCCCAAACGTACTTCAGCACCGACACCCTGAAGGCCCTGGCTGGCATGCCCCAGCTGGGTTTGCTGGGCACCATGCACAGCCGCCACCGCCGCGCGTTTCCGCAGGAGCCGCGCCTCGTACAGCTCTTCGACCGGTTTGCTACCTACAACGGCTCCGACCCTTACCAAGCACCGGCCACCCTCAGCCTCATTCCGCACCTCGAGCACGGCCTGGGCGCGTATTACCCCGAAGGCGGCATTTACAGCATTGCCCAAAGCCTCGTGCGCTTGGCCGAAGACCTGGGTGTAACCTTCCACTACGGCGAGCCGGTGGAGGAAATCCTGACGGCCGGCGGCCGCGTAACCGGCCTGCGCACCCCGCTGGAAGTGTATGATTTCGGCCGCATTGTGAGCAACGCCGACGTGATGCCCACCTACCGCCGCCTGCTGCCCAAACACGCCGCTCCCGAGCGCACATTGGCGCAGCCGCGCTCCTCTTCGGCCCTCATTTTTTATTGGGGCATTGGCCGTGAATTTCCCGAGCTCGACCTGCACAACATCTTTTTCTCGGCCGATTACCAGCGCGAGTTTCAGGCGATTTTTCAGGACCAAACCGTGGCCGACGACGTAACGGTATACGTGAACATCACCTCCAAAAAAACGCCCTCCGACGCCCCTCCCGGCCAGGAAAACTGGTTTGTGATGGTAAACGTGCCCCACGACCAGGGCCAGGACTGGGACGCGCTGCGGCAGCATACCCGGGCCGCCGTACTGCGCCGCCTGAACCAAGCCCTGGGAGTCGACGTTGCTCCTTTAATCCGGGCCGAACGTGTGTGGACCCCGCCGGGCATTGCCGCCGATACGTCCTCGCACGGCGGCGCCCTCTACGGCAGTTCTTCGAATACCTTGATGGCGGCTTTCCTACGCCACCCTAACTTTTCGCGCCAACTGGAAGGGCTGTACTTTTGCGGTGGCTCGGTACACCCCGGCGGCGGCATTCCGCTCTGCTTGCTGTCGGCTAAAATTGCCGCTGATTTAATTAATAATGGCTAATTATTAATTAACACTCTCGTCCCTAATGGCTTATTCCGAATCGACCACTTCGGCACCCGCGCCGCCCACCAAGCGCCCCTCTACCAAGCGCCTGCGCGTGGCCCAGGGCATTTTGCTGCTGTTTCACGTCACCGGATTTGTGGGGCTGGCGTTTTCGCAGGACCCTGATTTTTACCTGCAGTTCGTTCCCCTGAACCTACTGCTTACGGCGGCCCTGCTGCTGGCCCACGACCGGCACAGCCCTGCCCCCATGTTCGGCTGGTTCTGCCTCTCCATCATGGTCATGGGCTTTGGCATTGAGGTAGCAGGCGTACGCACCGGCGTCATCTTTGGCAGCTATACGTACGGGAACGTGCTGGGCATTCGGGTGTTCGACACGCCCCTTATCATTGGCCTGAACTGGCTGCTAATGACTTACCTGGCGGGCGGACTAGCCCAGCGCCTGCCGCTGCCTGGGTTAGTACGGGCCATATTGGCGGCCGTGCTCATGGTGGGCATGGATGTGTGCATCGAGCCCGTGGCCGTGCATTATGGCTGGTGGAAGTGGGCTTTCGATGTAATACCGCTGCAGAACTTTAAAGCGTGGTTGGCCGTGTCGTTTATCTTTCAGCTGTATTACAACAGCAGCCACGTAGCCGCCGGCCGCAACCCGCTGGTACCCTTCGTGTACCTGGTGCAGCTGCTATTCTTTTTTGGTTTGGGCTTGCTAATCCGCTAATTTCGGAGCTGCCGCACTTTTTTCGCTCCCCATCCTTCCTCTATGGCCCCTACCCTGCGCGAGACCTTGCTCGACGAAGCCTACCAGTTGTTCCTGCGTGAGGGCATCGAAGCAAACTCCGAAGAGCAGATAGCCGGCATTCTGGACGTGTCGCCGGCCACCTTTCGCGAGATGTTCCGCGACAAAGCCGACTTGGTGCTGCAAACCATTCAGTTTGAAATAGACCGGCAGAAGCGCGAGCATGCCGCCCTGTTTGCCGCCGAGCCCAACGCCATAAAACGCCTGCTGTCGTTGCTGGAAATTGGCATTCGTGACCTGCGCAAAGTGTCGCCCCAGTACATTACCGACGTGCAGCTGTACCCCGCCGCCTGGGACTTGTCGTTGCAGCACCTGGCCGAATACTCGGGCCCCATGATGCACCAGATTCTTAACGACGGTGTGCTGCAAAAGATGATTCGCGGCGACATCAACATCGGGTTGGTCACCAAAATCATTCTGGAAATGGTGAACCTGCTGCTCAACGAGCAGGTGTTTCCGCCCAGCCGCTACAGCATTGCCGAGGTGTACCGCAGCATTTACCTCTACTACATCCGCGGCCTCTGCACCGACGAAGGCATTCAGGCCGCCTCCGCGCATTTTGCGCGCATGTAAAGCCAGCCGCTAAACGCCAAACGGGCCGGTCGTTCCTGAATTCTTGGAACGAACGGCCCGTTTGCCTTTGGCACGTTTTCGTGCTTAGCTGATGGACACGCGCACTTTTTTGGTGTACTCGCGCAGGGCGGCGGGAAAATCAGCACCGTGGTCCTTCATGTGGTTCAAAATCCAGATGGCGGCAAACACGTGAGTGAGCTGCTCGCCTTCGTCGGCTCCTTCCACCTCAAACGAGGGCTGCCGCTCGTCGAGCAGGGCTTCTTCGGCCTCTACCAGCGTTTGCAGCGTCTGGCTTTCCACGAGGCGTTTAATAGCGGGAATTTTCATGGCGGCGAACTAGCGGATTTTTTCGATGAGCGACACCACGGCTTCTTCCTTGCTGGCCGCCACGGTATCCACTAACTGACCGTTCTGGAACACTGCGAAAAACGGCAGGTTGGTTACGCTGGCGGCTTTGCGGGCTTCGGGGCTGTGCTCGGCGTTTACATCCAGGAAAGCCACGCCTTGGTTGTCTTCCTGATCCGAAAGACGCTTGAACTTGGGGCTGAACAGGCGGCAGTTACCGCACCAGTCGGCGTAGTATTTCACCACCACTTTATCGTGGTCGGCGAGGAGTTGGTTAAAGTCGGCGTCGGAAGCTTTGGTAACGGGCATTGCAAAAATGTAAGTTCAAAAAAAGCTGCTCAGATAAGAATGGTTCTTATCTGAAGTGCAAACGTAACGCGTTTCGGGCAGAAAAAAGTTTGGCCGCCGGAAATCCGGCGGCCAATAGCATACGCAGCAAGGTGGTAACGGGGCTAATTGCGCGGCGGGAAAATCCCCTGCAGAGCAATGTAATAGGCCAATGCCTGATACGGCATAAGGTTGTTGTGCGCCTGTGGACTACCGATAGCGCCTGTGACCATGTTGCCGGTGCTGGTGGCCGCGTACTGCGGCAGGCCGGAGGCGTTGCTGGCCAGAAAGGCATTGGCCGGTGAGCCGGTGGTGCCCAGCGCGGTGCTGTAGGTTAGCTCCAGGGAATGGGTATGAGCCGGGATTTCCGAGGCCACCAGCGTTACTGCGGCTTCCCCACCGCTTTCGCCCAGAAACCGTTCGGTTAGGCCCGGACCCTGACCCGCCCCAATGGGTACGCGGCCGTTCAGGTTGGGTAGGGCGAAGGTGGACCGCCCATCACCGCCGTAGAACGTACCCAGTAGTGCAAATAGGGCAGTATTTTGCGAAATGGGCATCAGTTGCCCGTCGCAGCGGGCGTAGCCCCGGGGCGCAAAGTTGAAGCCCGCCAGAATGATTTCGCCCACGAAGGGGTCGTTGCTGGTGAGGACGCCGGCCGCTGCCGGGGTAGCGCGCCCAAACAGGGCCTGCAGCGGGCCGATCAGGAAGCTACTGGCCACCAGAGCCGACAAGCGCTTGAGCAGGCTCCGGCGGCTCGGCTGGGCTGCAGTGGCTGGTGAGGTTGGAGTCGTCACGGTTAGGTAGGTGAGGGGAAGACGCCCTGCAGGGCAATGACGAAGTTTATGCACTGATAGGGCTGCATGTTGTTGTGCGGCTGCGAGCCCCCCGCGCTGGTGGAAACGTTCACGGTGCTGCCGCCCACGCCGGTGGTGGCCAAGCTGGCATTGGGACTGAAGCCAAACTGCGGAGCCCCGCCGCCACTATTCGCCAGGTAGTGATGAGTTAGGGGCGTACTCGTGCCCGACACCTGCAGGCTACCGAGGTCGGTGCTGCTCCGCATGCCGTGCAGGTGTGGCACCAGCTCGTTTAATGAAACCGTGTGGGCTTCCGCGCCGCCGCGCTGGCCTAAAGTGAAAGTGCTGTTGCTGTAGGATACCGGAATGCGGCCGCGCAAATCGGGGAGGGCGAAGGTGGTTTGCCCGTTACCGCCGAACTGCGTACCCAGCAGCGAAAACAGGGCCTGGTTCTGGTTAATGGGTAAAAACTGCCCATTGCAAAGGGCCCAGCCGCGGGGAGCGAAGTTCCACGAAACCATCATGATTTCGCCGAGGTAAACGGTCGTGTTGTTCGGGGCCAGCGCCTCGGCATCAGCCGCCCGGCTGTTGCCCAGCACCAGCCCGCCGGCCAGCAGCCCACCCAGGCGCTTCAGCCAACCGCGCCTCGACGATGACGAGCCGGAAAATTCAAAAGCGGAGTTCATACGCGGAGGGTTAGCTGGGGGAGGGATAAACGCCGAAAAGCGAAATGATGTAATTGACCACCAGGTAAGGCTGCATATTATTGTGGGGCTGCGAGCCGCCGACAGGAGGCAGCACCTGGGCCGGCTGCCTTACCAGGCTCCCGGTGCCGGTGGTATACTGAGCCGAGCCGTTGCCGCCATCGGCCGGAATGGCGCCTGTGGGCGACGCCGTAACCCCCGGCGAGAAGCTGGCCGGCACGGTGTGCGTATGCGCGGGTATCTGCTGAATGGTAAGCGTTACTTGTTCCACGCCGGCCGTTTCCCCTACTACGCGGGTACTTAGGCCGGCGCCGGCGCCGAAGTGCATGGGCGCCCTTCCGCGCAGGTCGGGCAAGGCAAACGTCTCCTGCCCGTCGCCGCCGTAGGTGGTGCCGATGAGCGTGAACAAGGCTTCGTTTTCGCTGATGGGGAGCACGCTACCGTCGCAGAACGCCCAGCCAAGTGGGGCGAAGTTGCCTGCAAAAATGCCTATTTCGCCTATGTATGGCGGATTAGAACCGCCACCCAGCGGCGAGCGGCGCGTGGAAAAGGCCGGAGCAACAGGTGCGGCGGCCGCTGGTTGCAGCCAGCCCTGCAGTCGGCGCAGCCAGGAGCGGCGCGTGGGAAGGAAAGAAGAGGAGTGTGCCATGAATCCGGCGAAGTCCGAAAAGATAAAAAGCCGCGGGCCGGGCCTACGACTCGCGGCGCCAAGCCCCAACAGTGTAAATAAAGCGCACCGCGTAGCCCGGCAGAATGTTGCCCATGCCGCTGGCCGATACCACCGGCAGGAACTGGTCGTCGTTGTTAACCACCACTAAACGCTGCCCCTCGGTGCCAGCGCCCAGCGTTACGGCGCCGTTTGCGGCGGCGGAGCCATTGGCAGTATACACCACCGTAGTAGCCGTGGGCACGAGCGACGCACTGGCCGTGGGCGTCACGATTTCCACCTTGCTTTCGGTGTTAAGCGTACCCAGCGAAGCCCAGCCCAAGGCAGTACGCTGGTAAAGGCCAGGCGTGCCGTTGGTCTGGTAAATGACCAGGCCTTCGGAGGGGGAAACAATGGCATCGCGCTGGGCCTGCGTCATGCGTGGAAACAGCAGGCCCTTGGTGGTGCTGCTGATTTCCAGAGCCGCGGTGCTGGCGGCCGTGCCGGTGCCCACGCTCAGCGCGCCCGTTACACTGCTGTTGCCCGTTACCGCATGGTTACCGGTCACGGCATTGTTCCCGGTAACCGTGCTGTTGCCGGTAACGGTAACGTTGCCCGCGTCGGTAATGCTGATGCCGCCGGTGCCGTTGTTGGAGAGGGTGTTGCCAGCCAGCCTCAGGGACGTGGTGGCGGTGTGGTTACCCAGGTTGTCGCCGGCAGCGGCTTTATCGGGCAGCCAGAGCCAGTTGGGGGTGGCGGTGGCGCTGGCGTTGTAGTAAAAGCCGGCCTGGGTACCGTCGGTTTGGTATACGAGCAGGCCTTGGGCCGGGCTGCCGATGGCCGTGCGCTGGGCCTGCGTCATGCGCGGCACCAGCATGCCCTTGGCGGTGGAAGCCACATCCAGCATGGCCGAAGCCGCGGGAGTAGTGGTGCCAATGCCAACGCTTTGGCCGTATGCGCCGGCTGCTGTCAGAAACAGGCCGGCAAGGAGAGGGTAGAGTTTTTTCATAGCCACACATCGGAAGGACCAGCAATATAACAATATCCCGATTTAGTTATCAAAGAAATTCCTAAACATCAGCCGGCCTACGGGCTTAGTGCTTGCCCCACGGCAACCACGGGCCCGGCCTACGCCGTACAGGCAGCATGATTTACCGCGTGCTGCTGCCTTTCCTGCTTGCGCTGTTCAGCCTAAGCTGCTCATCCGATGGAAGTGCGGCCCGCACTTCCGAGCCTGCGGCTCTTCCTCCTCCTGTTATGCGCAACATCGTGTTTTTTGGCAACAGCCTCACCGCCGGTTACGGCCTGCCGCCGCAGCAGTCGTTTCCCTCGCTTATTCAGCAAAAAATAGATTCGGCGGGGCTTTCCTGGCAGTGCATTAACGCGGGCGTAAGCGGTGAAACCACGGCCGGCGGCTTGCAGCGCCTGCCTACCGTACTGGCCAAGCGCCGCCCCGATGTGTTTGTGCTGGAACTGGGCGCCAACGACGGCCTGCGCGGCATTCCCGTGCGCGAAACCACCCAAAACCTGCAGCGCATTATGGATGGCGTGCACAAGCAGTACCCACAGGCCGAAATTGTGCTGGTGGGCATGGAGTTTCCCTTCGATCTGAGCGCCTTCGGGGAACACCGCTATGCCCGCTACGCCGACGAGTTCAAGGCCCAGTTTCGTCCGCTGGCCGAGAAAAACCGCGCCGCCTTTGTGCCTTTCCTGCTGCAAGGCGTGCTCGGCCGGCCCGAGCTAAACCTGCCCGACCGCGCCCACCCCAACGCCGCTGGCTACCGCATTGTGGCCGATAACGTGTGGCAGGTGCTGGAACCGGTGCTACGCAACTACAACGTGGCTGGCAACTAGCAGGGCCGTGCTTTTTACTTATGCTCCTCTTACTGTCATCCTGAGCGCAGCGAAGGACCTTATTACGTGTGAACGACCGTCATAACAACGACTCGTTTCAGCGTAATAAGGTCCTTCGCTGCGCTCAGGATGACAGACAATCTAACGCAAGGGCAGCCGTTCAGGCAGCCGCTTGCCTCACCCGTTGTACATCAGCTCGTAGTACTCCTGCGCCATGCGGCCCGAGTCGAACGTGGGTTCTACCTCGCGCATGGCGGTTTGCACCAGCTGCCAGTAGTTGGCGGGCTCGTCGTAGTAGAGCGGAATGAGCTCGTTTTCCAGCACGTCGAGCAGGCCGGCGGCTTCCACGTCGTCTTTGTGGGCTTCGGGCTCGTTGATATTGGCCAACGGAATCAGGAAGCCGTTTTCGCCGTGGCGCACGAACTCCGGAATCCAGCCGTCGGGGATGCTCAGGTTTACAGAGGCGTTCATGGCGGCCGTCATGCCGCTGGTGCCCGAGGCTTCGCGGGGGAAGCGTGGGGTGTTTAGCCACACATCGGAGCCCTTTTTAAGCAGCGCCGAGAGGCCCAGCTCGTAGCCGGTAAGCACGGCGCAGTTTTTCAGGTGGCGCGTGCTCTTGATGAGCTCGTTGAACAGGCCAATGGCGGCGTAGTCCTTAGGGTAAGGCTTACCGGCCCAAATCATTTGCACGGGGCGGCCGCTGCGCTTGAACAGCTCCTCGAAGCGCTGGAAGTGGTGCAAAACGAGGTTGGCGCGCTTGTAGCCGGCAAAGCGACGAGCCCACACGATAGTCAGGGCGTCGGGGTCGAAGAGGTTGCCGGTTTGGTTGGCTACTTCCTTGAACAGTTCCTGCTTGAGCTGGCGCTTGCGGGCCTTCAGGGCGTCTACGTCTTTGGCTTCGAGGGCCGCGTGCAGCTGCTTGTCGCGCCAGTAGGTGCCGTTTTGGGCATTGGTGATGTGCACAATGGGGCAAATACCGGCGTTGTTCTTCCACATGTCGTTGGCCACGCGTCCGTGCACGGCCGATACGCCGTTGGCTTTGCGCGACATGCGCAGCGCGGCCAGGGTGTAGTTCAGTCGCTCGTTTTCCACGAGGCCCAGGTGGCGTACTTCGTCGAGCCCGAGGCCGGCGAAGAAGGTCATGTCGTCGAGCAGCTTCACGCCGTGCTCTTCGTTGCCGGCCAGCTCGGGGGTGTGCGTGGTAAACACGAGGCGCTCCTGCACCGCTGGCAGCGACTTGCCGTGCTTGTTGTAGAGGTAAAACGCCAGCGGCAGGCCGTGGCCTTCGTTGAGGTGGTACACCTCGGGGGTGCGGTTCAGCTCATCAAGCAGCTTGCCGCCGCCCACGCCCAGCAGAATGCTCTGGGCCACGCGGGCCGCCAGGTCGGCGTCGTAGAGGTGGTGCGAGATGGTGCGCGAGAGGTAGTCGTTTTCCGGAATGTCGGTAGTCAGGAAAAACATGGGCGCGGTGCCAAAAACCTCCGGGGCGAGGTAGTAGGCGCGCACTTTAACCGGGGCGCTGTGGATGCTGATGTCGAACACGAAGCCGGTGTCCTGCAGGAAGCTGTAGTGCTTCTGCACGTAGTCCACGCGCAGGGTTTCGTCTTGCTGCCGGGCCTGGTCGTAGTAGCCGTAGGTCCACAGAATACCAATGCCGATGAGGTTTTGCTTGAGCTCGTAGGCCGAGCGCATGTGCGAACCCGCCAGAAAGCCCAACCCACCCGAGTAGGTTTTCAGGGCTTGGTCGATGGCGAATTCCATGGAAAAGTAAGCGGCGCTGCGGCTGTACTCGGCCGCCGGCTGGTACGCGTCAAAGGTGAATGGCATGGAGACTGGTGGAATTGAGCAGGAAGAGTCAAAAAATTGAAAAGGCACACGCCCGGCATTCTGCCCGTACGGGCAAAGCACCCGGCGCGGATTTGGGCCGGTAAGCTACGAAAGCCCGCGGAGCCGTGCAGCAAGCGAGTGGCCGAAAACCGAAACCAGACGCCCTGCACTGGTGCCATCGGCATCTGTAACTACTTGCCGAAATGTGCGTTGACCCCGCAGTGCGCACGGGCTCCTTTCGAAAAGCGGCTGTAACCGGGGCGCAAAAATCATAAAAAAATAACGCAAATAATAAGGCTGTATATCTTGCAGGGCCATCTGCCCTGCGGCAGAGCCGGCCGGCGTTTTGACGCCACCGCCGAAAGCTTCTATTTTACCATCCCCGGCCGTTGTTCGGGGCTGTTTGTCGCTTACTGTTTACCGCCATGTTTCGTCCGTTTCCCCTGCTGCTGGTGTTGCTGTTGTTGCTCGCCACAATCGTTCCCGGTCGGGCCGCCGCGCCGGCCGGCATCACCCGCATCGACCCCACGTTTTGGTGGGTGGGCATGAAAAACCCCAAGCTGCAGCTGCTCGTGTACGGGCCCGGCATTGGCGGCAGCACCGCCAGCGTAAAGTACCCCGGCGTGACCCTCGACGGCACCCAGAAGCTGGAAAACCCGAACTACCTGGTGCTCAACCTCACCATTGGGGCCGATGCCAAACCCGGCAAGCTGCCGCTGGAGTTTGCCGGCGCTAAAAAGGTGAAGTACCAGTACGAGTTGCGCGCCCGCACCACGCCCGGCGACAAATCAAAGGTGCAGGGCGTAAACTCGTCGGACTTCATTTACCTGATCATGCCCGACCGGTTTGCCAACGGCGACCCAAAAAACGACATCGTGAAGGGCACATTTGAGCCGCGCATCAGCCGCGACTCCATGTTTGCGCGCCACGGCGGCGACCTGAAGGGCATCGAAAACCACTTCGACTACCTCAAGGAGCTGGGCGTAACCACGCTCTGGCTGAACCCTGTGGTGGAAAACAACCAGCCCAAAGCCAGCTACCACGGTTACGCCGCCACCGACTGGTACAAAATTGACCCGCGCTTTGGTACCAACGAGGACTACGTGCGCTTTGTGCAGCGCGCCCACCAGCAGGGTCTGAAAGTGGTACACGACGTGGTGCTCAACCACATGGGCTCGAAAAACTACCTGCAGCTCGACCCGCCTGCCAAGGACTGGGTGCACCAGTGGGAGAAGTTCACACGCTCCAACTTCCGCGACGCGGCTTTCAACGACCCCTACGGCTCCCAGGCCGATAAAAAGCAGTTTGAGCAGGGCTGGTTCGACGGGCACATGCCCGACCTGAACCAGAGCAACCCGCTGGTGGCCAACTACCTCATTCAGAATTTTATCTGGTGGATCGAATACACCGGCCTCGACGATTACCGCATCGATACTTACGCGTACTCCGAACCTAAATTTCTGCAGGACTGGACCAAGGCGATGCTCACGGAGTACCCGCAGCTGAATATGTTCGGTGAAACCTGGGTGCAGGGCATTGCGCAGCAGGCGTACTTCACGGTGAACAACTACCAAGGCCCGCAAGTGGGCTTTCAGGCAAATCTGCCTGGCGTAACCGATTTCCAGCTGCAATACGCCATTCAGGAAGCCTTAACCAAGGATGCCGGCTGGACCGAGGGCATTAACCGCCTCTATTACACCATGCAGGCCGATTACCTCTACCAGAACCCGCTGAAGAACGTGGTGTTCCTGGATAACCACGACATCAGCCGTTTCTACTCGGTGGTGAACGAAGACCTGAACAAGTACCGCATGGCGCTGGCCTGGCTGCTCACCACGCGCGGCACGCCGCAGCTGTACTACGGCGCCGAAATCCTGATGAAGGGCTACGCCAGCCCCGACGGCCTGGTGCGCTCTGATTTCCCCGGCGGCTGGCCCACCGACAAGGTCAACAAGTTTACCCGCGCCGGCCGCACCGAACCCGAAAACGCCACCTTCAACTACATCAGCAAGCTGGCCAACTACCGCAAGGCCCACCCCGTGCTGCACACCGGCAAGTACATGCACTTCATTCCCGATAACGGCGTGTACACCTACTTTCGCTACGACGACGCGGGCAACACCGTGATGGTGATAATGAACGGCAGCAAAGAAGCCCGCACCGTGGATACCTCGCGCTTTGCCGAGCGCATGCAGGGCTTCACCTCGGCTACGGAAGTAGCTACGGGCGCCGCCGTTTCAGATCTGAAATCGATGCAGCTACCGGCCTACACGGCGTGGGTGCTGGAGCTGAAGCGGTAGGTTTTAGAGCGGGGCTACTGGCGCCGAGCTGGGACTACCCACTATCTTAAAGCGGATAACGCTCAGAATCGGCATCTTGCCCACTCAGTTCCTGCGAAGTGAAAAGCAGATTCCGCTACCGGCCAAACGCACTAGCCCCATGAACGACCTAACCGATAAAGTTGCCATTGTAACCGGAGCCAGCCGCGGCATTGGCCGGGCCATTGCCACGCTGCTGGCCATTCAGGGCGCCAAAGTGGTGTGCGTGGCCCGTTCCGAAGACGAGCTGCTGGAAGTAGCCCAGAAAGCCAACGGGCTGGCCGTTATTGCCAACGTGTCGGACGAAGGCGACGCCCAGTCGGTGGTGGCTGAGACGCTAAGCCAGTACGGCCGCCTGGATATTGTGGTGTGCAACGCCGGGGTGGGCTCGTTTAACCTGCTCGAAAATTTCAGCGCCGAAGAGTGGGACCGGATGTTTGACACCAACGTGAAGGGCACTTTTCTGCTCTGCAAAGCTGCCTTGCCTTACCTCAAGCAGCAGGGTTACGGCCACATTGTGGGCATTGCCTCCGACGTGAGCAAGCGCACCTTCGTGCACGGCACGGCCTACGGCGCCAGTAAATACGCCCAGCATGCCGTGCTCGACGCCCTGCGCAAAGAAGTGCGCGGCCACGGTATTAAGGTGAGTGTGGTATACCCCGGTTTGGTCGACACGCACTTCAACGAAGCCAAGCCCGGCACGGTGGAAAAGGAAAAAACCCACCTCCAGCCCATTGATGTAGCCCAGGCCGTGCGCTACGTGCTCGAAGCCCCACCCCACGTGGTAGTCGACGAGTTAATGATCCACCCCCTCAGCCAGGAATGGTGAGTTACAGGGCCATTTATTAATCCAAAGCGCAAGAAGCGGCTCTTCACAACCGCAACCTGGCTACGGTAACCAATAAATGCCCACTTTACATGATTATGCAACGCAAAATCCTGCTGCCAGCCGCCGCGTTAACGCTTGGGCTGGCGTCGTTTACCCTTCTTCACCGTTCATCGGTTACTGCCCCCGTGGAACCCGCTGCCGATTCTTCCCCGGCCTCGTTAGCCGACCCCAATACCACCGACGAGGTGCCCCAGGACCGCAAGCTGGTGATTTACCAGATGATGGTGCGCTTGTTCGGCAACCAGAAAACCCTGAACAAGCCCCACGGCTCGGCGGCCGAAAACGGCGTGGGCAAGTTCAACGACATTAACACCAAGGCCTTGCAGGAGCTCAAGAAACTGGGCGCCACCCACGTGTGGTACACCGGTATTCTGGAGCATGCCACCATGGCCGATTACACCAAAATCGGAATTCCGCTCGACGATGCCGACGTGGTGAAAGGCCGCGCCGGCTCACCCTACGCCGTGAAGGACTACTACGACGTGGACCCCGACCTGGCCGTGGACCCCAAGAAACGCATGGCCGAGTTCGATGCCTTGGTGAAGCGCACCCACGACAACGGCTTGAAGTTGCTCATCGACTTCATCCCCAACCACGTGGCCCGTTCGTACAAGTCGGACGCCAAGCCCGCGGGCGTGGTGGATTTGGGCGAGAAGGACGACAAAACCAAAGCCTTTGCCCCAAATAACAACTTCTACTACCTGCCCGGTAAAAGCTTTGTGGTGCCGAAGGGCAATGACCCGTTAGGGACGGCGCTAAAAGGCCCCAAGGAAGACCAGAAGTACCAGGAAACGCCCGCCAAAGCCACCGGCAACGACGTGTTTTCGGAAGCACCCAAGCTGGACGACTGGTTCGAGACAACCAAGCTCAACTACGGCGTCGATTACCAGAACGGCCGCAAAACATACTTCTCGCCGGTGCCCGATACCTGGCTGAAGATGCGCGACATTCTCGTGTTCTGGGCCAAGAAAGATGTAGACGGTTTCCGCTGCGACGTGGCCGAAATGGTGCCGGTGGAGTTCTGGGCCTGGGTTATTCCGGAAGTCAAGAAAGTGAAGCCCGACGTGATTTTCCTCGGCGAAGCCTACGACCCCAAGCAGTACAAACGCTACCTCACCGAGGGCAAATTCGATTTTCTCTACGACAAAGTAGGCCTCTACGACGGCCTGCGCCGCCTGATGCGCAACGAAGGCAGCACCGAGGACATCACCAAAGTGTGGAGCCAGGAAAGCCGCGGCTTTTCCTCGCAAATGCTGCGCTTTTTGGAAAACCACGACGAGCAGCGCATTGCCTCAAAGGACTTCGCCGGCAACACCGCCCCCGCCATTCCGGCCATGACGGTTTCGGCCACCCTGGGCACGGGCCCCATTATGGTGTATTTCGGGCAGGAAGTGGGCGAGCCGGGCCGCGGGGCCGAAGGCTTTGGCGGCGAAGACGGCCGCACCACCATTTTTGATTATTGGGGCGTGCCCGAACACCAAAAGTGGGTGAACGGCGGCAAGTTCGACGGCGGCAAGCTCAGCCAGCAACAGCAGCAGCTGCGCGACTTTTACGTGCGCCTGCTCAACCTGAGCACCAGCAACGAGGCCATTCGCAAAGGCAAGTTTTACGAGCTGCAGGACGCTAACAACCTCAGCAAAGAGTATGACCAGCGCAAGCTTTACAGCTACCTGCGCTTTACCGATAAGCAGCGGCTGCTGGTGGTGGTGAACTTCAGCCCCACTCAAACCTACGTGCCCACTCTGCAAATTCCGGAAGCTGCCTGGAAGCTCATGGGCCTCGACCCAAAACGCCAGCAGTTCAACTACACCGACCTGCTGAACAACCGACCCGCCACCAACGGCACCCGCATAACCCTGGCCCCGCTCTCGGCCGTGGTGCTCGACATTACCCCGAAGCCCTAACCTTGGGCCAGTAACCCGCTTTCTTCACAACCACACCCACTGCCTCTTTTTCCCCTGTATGGCAACTGTTTCTGCCTCGCCGGCAAGCACAAGCACTCAACAGAAGCCGCGCCTGAGCTTCTGGCAAATCTGGAACATGAGCTTCGGCTTTTTGGGCATTCAGTTCGGTTTCGAGCTGCAGAACTCCAACGTGAGCCGCATTTTCGAAACCCTGGGGGCCAACAAAGACGACATTCCGATTCTGTGGATTGCGGCGCCGGTAACCGGCCTGCTGGTGCAGCCCATCATCGGCTACCTCTCCGACCGTACCTGGAGTCCGCGCTGGGGCCGGCGGCGGCCGTTTTTCCTGATTGGGGCCATTCTGGCTTCCTTGGCGCTGATTGTGATGCCGAATTCTTCGGCCTTGTGGATGGCGGGCGGCATGCTCTGGATTATGGACGCCTCCATTAACATTTCCATGGAGCCGTTCCGCGCGTTCGTGGGCGACAAACTGCCCTCGGAGCAGCGCACCTCGGGCTTTGCCATGCAGAGCTTTTTTATTGGCGTGGGCTCCGTTATTGCAGCCTTGCTGCCCTGGGTGTTTACCAACTGGCTGGGCATGAGCAATACTGCGCCGGCTGGCGAAATTCCGCCCTCGGTAAAATGGGCGTTTTACGTGGGTGCGGGCGCCTTCTTGTTGTCGGTGCTGTACACCGTGTTTACCAGCACCGAAACGCCGCCCGAAGACATGGAAGCCTTTCGGGCCGAAAACGCCAAAGTGGGCATGTGGGATGGGTTCCGCGAGTCCTTCACCGGCATTCTGCACATGCCGCCGGCCATGCGTCAGCTGGCGGTGGTGCAGTTCTTTACCTGGTTTGCGCTGTTCGCCATGTGGATTTACGCCACCAATGCCGTAACCAGCAACATTTACAACATGCGCGTAGATGCGCCGCTGTACGAAAAGGTAAAAAGCCAGATTCTTGGGCCTGTAACTACCGAAGCAGCCCCCAAAGAACTGGACGGCCTGAAGCGCGACGTGCAAGAAATCGAAAAATTCCAGCAGGGCAGCAGCGACAAAATCATTACCCTGAACATGGCCAATTATGCCCTGAGCAAAGGCCAGCTGACCCCGGAAGAAACCGCCACCGCCAAGCGCGTGCAGCAGCAGTACAACGACGGCGCCGACTGGTTGAGCCTCTGCTCTTCGGTACGTAACGGCGTGGCAGCCGTTTTTGCCTTCATCATCCCGCTGATTGCGGCCCGCACCAGCCGCCGCAAAACCCACATGCTGTGCTTGCTCATCGGCGGTTTGGGTTTAGTGTCGCTCAAGTTTATCGAGAATCCGCAGTTTATCATCGTGTCCATGGCTATGGTGGGCATAGCCTGGGCTTCCATACTGTCGATGCCTTATGCTATTCTGGCTGGCTCTTTGCCCGCTAACCGCATGGGTTACTACATGGGCGTGTTCAATTTCTTCATCGTCATTCCGCAGATTGTGGCGGCTACTATTCTGGGTTTCTTCACCGTTAACCTGTTCCAGGGCAACACCCTGAACACGCTGGTGCTGGGCGGTGCCAGCATGGTACTTGCCGGCCTGCTCACCCTGCGCGTGCGCGACGACGACGATACCCACGTGGCCGCGGTTATGGAAAACCCGGGCTTCGATACGCCGGTGCTCACCAACCCGAAAGCGTAGTTTGGCTTACGCCCAAAAACGCCGCGCCCCGGTTCTGTAGTGGAACCGGGGCGCGGCGTTTTTAGGAGGTTGTAAACGCTAACTGAGTCAGCGGTATTACGCGCTTCGCAACCAGGTTAGGGCCATTTGCTCTTCGGTGAAAATACGTACTACGGCGGCCTTGCGTAGCTTTTCCGGCATCACGGCTTCCTGCTCGATGAGGCGGGCCGTAATGGTGGCAGCGTGATAAGGCGTGACCAGGTACGCCATGCGGTGCGGCTCGGGCAGCGGTTTAAACTGAGCCCGCATGTCGGTTAGTACCCAATTAAAGTCGTCGGCGGAAGCCAGGCCGCGGGTGCGCAGGTCAATCATCCAACGGCCCACTTTTTCGGCCCGGGCCAAGTCCAGGGCCGCATTATAACCTACGCGGTGCTCCTCCGACGTCACCGGCCGGGTCCAGCGCAGCAGCAGCAGCTGCAGGTCGGGGCGGTAGGTGAGGTGCAGGAAATCCAATTGAACGGCTTGCATGCGGTAGTTGATGTTTCGTGCAATGTACGAAGGCAAGGGACGGTTGGTCGGGCTCCACCGAAAAAAGCATGAGGCGCTGCCAGGGCTCAGCCCGTCGGTAACATTTAGGAGGGGTTTGTGCGTATGGAGCAAGTACCGGAGTTGCCGCTCGGTGGTGTTTTCTTACCTATTCTCGAGCCTGGCTACGGTTTTATGCTGCTATTCGCGTCGTTTTTCGCGGTCTTCTTTCTGATTTGTGCCGGCCTGCTGGGGCGGTTGTTGGTACGCCGCCGGCCGCACGCCACGTCGGCTCGACCCAAGGTGAGCATCCTGGTTCCGGCCCGCAACGAGGCACACCACATCGAGCGGTGCCTTCGGTCGTTGGCCCAGCTCAACTACCCCGTCGAGCAGCTCGAAATTCTCATCGGCAACGACGCCTCCACCGATAACACGGCGGCCGTGGTGCAGGCGTTTATTGCCGACAAACCGCAGTTTCGGCTGGTGCAAATAGGCGGCGAAGTGGGCCGGGCCAAGGGCAAAAGCAACGCCATTGCCCAGCTTACCCGCCACGCCACCGCCGATTACTTCCTGCTTACGGACGCCGACATGCAGCTCTCCCCCAATTGGGTGCAGTACATGCTGGGCGCGGCCGAAGAAACTGTAGACGGCCGTTCCGTGGGCGTAGTAACCGGCTCCACCGTAGCCCACGGCAACTTGTTCGGCCGCTTGCAAGGACTGGACTGGCTGTTCGGCCTGAGCGTAATTCGGGTGCTGTCGGACGCGGGCCTGCCCGTTACGGCGGTGGGCAACAACATGCTGGTAACCCGCGCTGCTTACGACAGCATTGGCGGCTACGAAACCCTGGCGTTTCAGATTACCGAAGATCTGCAGCTTTTCGCCTGCATTGTAAACGCCGGCTGGGGCTACCGCAACCTCTGGCACAAGCACGCGCTGGGCGTATCGGCGGCGCAACCCACGGTGAAGGCCTTGCTAGAGCAGCGCAAACGCTGGATGCGCGGCACCACGCGGCTGCCGTGGTACCTGTCGGGGCTGTTTGGGCTGTACGGCCTGTTTTACATGGTGCTGTTTTTTCCGCCGTGGGTAGCGTGGCCGCTCACGCCGCTGATTTTTGGTGCGAAAATGCTGCTTCAAACCCTCTACCTCTGGATTAGCCTGCGCCAAGTAGGCCGGCGCGAATCGTGGCCCGTGCTGCTGCTCTACGAGTTTTACCTGGCGGGCATGTCGTTGCTGGTTCTTGGTTACACGCTGCTGCCGGGCCAAATCCGGTGGAAAGAGCGCCGCTACGCCTGGGCCGAAGTGTAAGCGGCGGGTTGGTTTGCGGCGGGCACATAACCTACTGTCGTGGTTGCGTTACCGCTGAAGGGAAGCGTACTTGGTGGCACTTTCCACGCCACCTTCCTGCCCATGAAGCAAACCTACTTTCCCCGATTTAGCCGTTTCCTGTTAAGTATGGCGCTGGCCTGTGGGCTGATGCTGCTTACCAGCTACGCCCAAGCTCAAATGGCCGGCCCCAAGCGCGAGTTCCGCGCCGTGTGGGTGGCACACGTGTTCAATCTCGACTGGCCCAGCAGCAGAACCCGCACGCCCGCGCAGCAACGCGCCGAGTTCATCAGCCTGCTCGACCGCCACAAGCAAAACGGCCTGAACGCAGTGGTGGTGCAAGTGCGTGCCTCCGGCGACGCCATTTACCCCAGCACGCTGGAACCATGGAGCGAATGGCTGAGCGGCACCCAGGACGTAGGCCCGCAGCCGGCCTACGACCCGCTGGCCTTCATGATTCGCGAGACGCACCGCCGCGGCATGGAGTTTCACGCGTGGTTTAACCCCTACCGCGCCGTTACCAACGCCACCACCTCCAGCATTGCCGCCAACCACGTGTCGCGCCTGCACCCCGATTGGATAGTACCCTTTGGCGCGCTGCGTGTGCTGAACCCCGGCCTGCCGCAGGTGCGCACCTACCTGAACCGCGTGGTAATGGACGTGGTGCGCCGCTACGACATCGACGGCGTGCACTTCGACGACTACTTCTACCCCGCTCCGGCAACCGGACTCACTTTCGACGACGACGCGGCCTTTACCGCCGACCCGCGCGGTTTCACCGCCAAAGCCGACTGGCGCCGCGACAACATCGACTTGTTCGTGCGGGCCGTATCCGACAGCATCCGGAATGTGAAACCGCGGGTAAAGTTTGGCATTTCGCCGCCCGGTGTGTGGCGCAACGGCACCAGCGTGGGCGGCACCGCCACCACCGCTTTTGCTTCCTACTCCGATATTTTCGCCGATTCGCGCAAGTGGCTGCAGCAGGGCTGGGTCGATTACCTCGCGCCGCAGGTGTACTTCAGCATCGGCCAAACGGCCGCTAACTACTCGCTCATTGTGCCGTGGTGGAGCCAGCAGGTGCTGCCCACCATGCCGCGCCATGTGTACGTGGGCCAGGCCGCTTACAAAGTCAGCGCCACGGCTAGTGATGTTAATTTCCGCTCTCCCAGCCAGATTCCCAGCCAAATCCGCTTGCTTCGGCAGCAGCCCAACATTCAGGGCAGCATTCATTACAAAAGCACCGAGCTGCTGGCTAACCCGTTGGGCGTGGCCGATTCGTTGCGCCTGAACTTCTACCGCAACCCGGCTCTGGCGCCCACCATGCCGTGGAAAGACAACGTGCCGCCCACCACGCCGGTGCAGGCGGGCTTGTGGAACGATGCCAACAACTCCGGTTTCGTGTACATCGGCTGGCAGCCCGGCCCCGCCGCTTCCGACGGCGAGCAGTCCCGCTGGTACGTGGTGTACCGCATTCCCGGCGCCACCGGCCCCGTTACCGCCACCGATTTAGCCGACCCTGCCAACATTGCGGCCGTTATCGACACCACCGTTTACCGCGACATTGCCCGCCCCGGCGTGCCCTTCCGCTACGCGGTTACGGCCCTCGACCGCCTGCACAACGAAAGCGCGCCGGTGCAGAACTTCATTCTGCTGTTGCCCACCAAGCCAGCCACCGTAACGGCTCTGCTGGAACCAGCTTACCCCAACCCGTTCCGTGAAAGCACGCAGCTAACCTACACGCTGCCCGCGGCCGGACAAGCCACCGTGCGCGTGCTCGACCTCACGGGCCGCACCGTGACCACGCTCACCAACGGCCGCGAAACCGCGGGCCGGCACACGGTAACGCTGCAAGCCGGCAGCTTATCGGCGGGCCTGTACGTGGTAGAGCTACGGACCGAAGGCGGCACCTGGCGCCAGAAAGTGCTGCTGACGCGGTAAGACCCCGCTAAGCCAGAACGTCATATCGAGCTTGCCGAACCGCAGAAAAACCTAAGCCAATCTTTTCTACTGCTTCACCGGAACGTCATGTCGAGCGCAGTCGAGACATCTCGCCGGATAGTAAAATCCTCGTTGAACGAGCCAGGTTACTATTCATCATCAGCACGCGAGATGTCTCGGCTGCGCTCGACATGACGGTTAAGTGTGCATAAACTGAACAAGTAGAACCGCGGCAAACGAGACGCGCCCCGACCTATGAAGGTCGGGGCGCGTCTCGTTTGCTGACTGCGGAGTGTTACATCGTGGGTTTGGCTTTCAGGCTTTTCTCCCGGGCGGCTTTAAACTCGGAGCCGACTTTCCACTGCGGGAACGTGGTTTCGTTGGCTATGCGCTGACCGATGCGGAATAGCAGGCGGGCATCTTGCTCCATGCCGCGCAGGTCCCACTTGGGGTCAAACTCGTCGGAGGGCTGGTGGTAGCGGTTGGCTTTGTAGTCTTCGGCACTGCGCTTGGCGGCTTCTTTTCCGCCTTTCCGCGCATCGAAACCACCGGCGGCGTAGAGGGCCGGTACGCCCACGTGGGCCAGGCTGAAGTGGTCGGAGCGGAAGAAGTGGCCTTGCTCGGGCGTTTGGTCGGGCACGATGTAGCGGTTTTGCTCTTTGGCGGCCGCTTCGGCGTAGTCGTCCAGCTCCGATTGGCCGTGGCCCACTACCGTCAGGTCGCGCATGGGGCCGTTGGGCGAGAGGGCGTCCATGTTCAGGTTAGCCACGGTTTTGTTGAGCGGAAAAACCGGGTTGGCGGCGTAGTAGGCCGAGCCCAGCAGGCCCTGCTCTTCGCCGGTTACGGCCAGAAACACTATGCTGCGGCCGGGCTTTTCTTTCGCCTGCTGGTAGGCTTTGGCAATGCTGAGCAGGGCGGCGGTGCCCGAGGCGTTGTCTACGGCGCCGTTGTAGATGGAGTCGCCGTTCACGGCCGGACCCACGCCCAGGTGGTCCCAGTGGGCGGTGTACACAATGTACTCATCGGGGCGGGTGGTACCGGGCAGCACGGCCAGCACGTTTTTCGAGGCCTTTCGCTCGATGGTGGTTTTCAGGCTGGTGCTTAGGTTCAGGCCCATGGGCTGCGGCTTGAAGCCGGGCTTGTTGGCGGCCTGAAACTGCTGCTCGTAATTCATGCCGGCGGCGGTGAACAGGCGCTTGGCGGCGTCCAGCGTCAGCCAGCCTTCCATGGCGCACTTGCCGGCGCCTTTGTCGGCGCTTTGCGGGAACAGTTGCTCGCCGGCCCAGCTGCTTTCCACTACGCTCCAGGGGTAAGAAGCTGGCTTGGTATCGTGCACGATGAGCACGCCGGTAGCGCCCTGGCGGGCGGCCTCCTCGTATTTGTAGGTCCAGCGGCCGTAGTAGGTCATGGCTTTGCCCTTGAACAGGGTGGTGTCGCCGGTGCCAAAACCGGGGTCGTTTACCAGCACCACCACGGTTTTGCCTTTCACGTCGAGGCCGGCGTAGTCGTTCCAGTTGTACTCGGGGGCTACCACGCCGTAGCCGGCAAACACCAGCGGCGAGTTGCTGACGGCAATGCTGGGCTGCTCCCGCTCGGTTACGGCCATGTAGTCCCGCTTATAATTCAGCGTGAGCGGCTGGCCTTTGCCGGTAATCTGCATGGTGGGCGCGGGCGTGGTGTTGATTTGCACCAGCGGCACGTTCTGGAAGTAGGTACCGTTGGGGCCGGGCTGCAGACCGAGCTTTTTGAACTCGGCAGCGAGGTAGTTCACCGTTTTGGTTTCGCCGGCCGAGAAAGGCTTGCGGCCCAGAAACGCGTCGGAAGCCAGTTCCTGAATGTGGCGGCTGAGGTCGGCGGCGCGGATGCCGTCGTTGGGCGCGGCCACCACGGCGGTATCGGCGGCGGCGTCCGGAGCGGCAGAGCCGGTGGCGGTGGCAGAATCGGGGTTGCTTTGGCAGCTGGCCAGCAGCAACAGGGCGGCCGGTAGCGCCCAGGCGGAGGGGAAGAAGCGGGTTGTCATCGGGCGTAAAGTACGGCGGCGCGATGGGTTTGGGATACAGCGCTGAAAGGGCAAGGATATTGGATCGGCTGTTTGAGAGTATGCCCGGCCGAAATAATGTCTGGTGCTGCACAGGCACCAATGAGGCGGAGCGGCGTGAAACGGAATTTAGCGTCTGTTTTCAGCCCGTTTCTGTCCTTGCTTAATGTCTGATTACACAATTAATTGGCTTTACGCTTCCGATGTCTATGTGCACCTTGTTTCAGTGGCTTAGCTTCTTACAGCAAGTCATGCGCTTTTTATGAAACTATACTTACTCTGCGCCTTGCTGCTTGTACTGATGATAAGCTGCAAGAAAGCCGACGACGACTGGATACCTACCGGCAGCAACACCTTTTCCTGCAAGGTGGACGGTCAAATGTTTGCGCCCAAAGAAAGCGGGGGTGTCTTCTCCAGCACCAAACCGCTGCACGCGGGCTATGACAGAAGAAGAAAACTCTTGCTTGTAGAGGCGGAAAGAAGTTCACAACAAGTATCTTTTTACCTGAGCAATCTTGTATTAGCTGGTAAGTATTCCCTCGGTTTTACTTCTCTCCCTTATCCTGCATCTACCTCCCCAATTAGCTATGGTATTTATGTGCAGCCTGTGCCGGGCCCAGACCCCTACAACCAGCCACCGCCCATTCGCTACTACACGGACTCGGTGTACGCGGGCACGGTTCAAATAGTACGTTTCGACACGCTTGCGCGCATTGCGGGTGGCACCTTTGAATTCGTAGCTCGCGAGTCGGCAACTGGCAAGCTCGTGCGCATTACTGATGGGCGCTTCGATGTGCGATTTTAATCACTCGGCCATGAGCACCACGCGCTTCTTCTGTTACGCAGCTTTGCTCTTGCTCACCCAGTGCAGCAAGTGTAAAGACAACGACCCCAGCCCCGAAAAGCAGTTGCCGCCGGCCACCCAAACTGGCGCTAACACCTTCGGTTGCCTCGTCAACGGCCAGGCTTGGACACCGCGCGGCAACAACGGCACATCTAATTACTCGGTAGTGTACGAGCAAACGCCCAACGCTCTGTTCGACCTGCGTACTTACCGCTACTTCGATACGGGCCAGCCCGACGCCTTCCAATACCTGATCTTGTTCGCCCGAAACCTGCGCGGGGCCGGTGTGTACGACCTGGCTGATGCCAGCAATACCCGAGTGAGCCTAAATGACCGCCTGAGCGGTTGCTACTACAACAGCCAAGACGCAGGCACTTATCACAAGGGCACGCTCACCATTACGCGACTGGATTTGCAGGCCGGCATCATCGCAGGCACGTTCGACTTCACCCTCTACCTGCCCGGCTGCGACACGCTCAAGGTCACCAACGGCCGCTTCGACAAGAAACTGTAGTGCCCCACCCAAAAGCAGCGGCCCGCCAGAAGCGGGCCGTTGCCGGTTGGTGAGTGAATGGGCAAACAGAATTTACATACCATCAGCGGCGGCCGACGCTGCCGGCACCGGGGGTGAGCCCGGCGGCGGTTTCCATCAGCCGGATGCACTCGGCGCGGTACCCATCGTCATCTTTACCACGGGCTGCGCGGGCCAGCTGTAAAGTAGAGTCATAAGTACCCCTGCCGGGTTGCGTTGACTGATGAAGCAATTGGCCAAATTGTGCGACGGCCGCCGCCCACCGCAGGCTTTCCGAGGCTTCCTGCACCGGCCGGCCTTCTCCCCCGAGTGGCTGGCTAATAAGGCGGCTTTGCTGGCCCTGTGGTTCTTTGTAGCGCATTTTCACTGTTAACCACTCGGTGGTGGCTGGGACTTTGGTTGCTTGCGCGGGCGCTTGGTATTTCAAGGGGTCGATGAGGCCGGGGGCGCCCACGGGCACCACTTCGTAGAGGGCGGTTACCTGCTGGCCTGCGCCCAACTCGCCGGCGTCTTTTTTGTCGTTGTTGAAGTCCTCGGCGGCCAGCAGGCGGTTTTCGTAGCCGATGAGGCGGTAGGCCTGCACGCGGGCGGGGTTAAACTCCACTTGCAGCTTTACGTCTTTGGCCAGGGTAAAGAGCGTGCCGCCGAACTGCTTTACCAGCACGCGCCGGCCTTCGTCGAGGTTGTCGATGTAGGCGTAGTTGCCATTGCCTTTGTCGGCGAGGCGCTCCATTTTGCTGTCCTGCAAGTTGCCGGTGCCAAAGCCCAGCACCGAGAGAAACACGCCCGATTCGCGCTCCTGGGTAATGAGGTGCTCCATGGCGTCGTCGGAGGATTCGCCCACGTTGAAGTCGCCGTCGGAGCACAGGATAACGCGGTTGTTGCCCTCTTTCAGGAAGTGCTGGCGGGCCGTGGCGTAGGCCAGCCGCAGGCCCTCACCGCCGGCCGTGGAGCCACCGGCTTCCAGCCGGTTAAGGGCAGCCAGAATATCGGCGCGCTGGGTGCCGGGCGTGGGCGGCAGCACTAGGCCGGCGGCCCCGGCATACACCACCAGGCTCACACGGTCCTGCGGGCGCATTCGCTGCACCAGCTGCGTGAGCGAGGCCTTTACCAGCGGCAGCTTATCGGCCGATTGCATGGAGCCCGAGACATCGATGAGGAACGTGAGGTTGGCGGGCGGCAGCTTCTCGGTGGGCACGTTGCGGGCCTGCACGCCCACGAGTACCAGCTGATGGGCGGGCGCCCAGGGGCAGCGGGCTATTTCGGTGTGCAGCGCGGCGGGCGCCTCGGTGGTGGGCTGCGGGTAGTTGTAAGTGAAGTAGTTAATGAGTTCCTCGGTGCGCACGGCGTCGGCGGGCGGCAGCTGGGCCTCCTGCTGCAGGTAGCGGCGCACATTGCTGTAAGAGGCCGGGTCTACGTCGATGCTGAAGGTGCTCAGCGGCTCCTTGCTTACTTGCTGAAAGCCGTTTTCGGGCAGGTGGGCGTAGGATTCGCGGTTTTGTGGTGGGGGTTGCTGGTAATAATCAGCCGACATTGCTTTGCGGGCTTTATGGTCCCCTCGAATGGTAGCTAATCCACGGATTCGGATACTTGGCGCTGCTCCGGGTTGCCCGCCCGTTACCACTACTTCATTCAACTGCTTGGTATCGGCAGCTAAGGCAACATTCACCCGCTGACCGGCCCGAAACGGCTTTTCCACCATTTGGTACCCAACCGAGCTTATTTGCAGCGTGCCTTGCGTTAAACCCGCGGGTAAGCGCAGCTGATAAGAACCGTCGTGATTGGTGCTGATGCCCGTGGTGGTGCCTTTCAGCAGCACCGTTACGCCGGGTAAACCCTGGCCGTTGGAGCGGTCGGTAACGCGGCCGGCTACGCTCATAGAGTCAAGAGCCGCAGCCAGCGCCGCGGTGGGATTGGCCTGCTCCGCACCGGTGGTTACCGCAGTAGGGGCCGATTGCCGGACGCAGGCCGGCAGCAGCGCGGCCAGCAGCAACAGGCGGCCGGCAGGAAGTACACGTGAAACGAATAGCATAGTCGGTGGTGGTTGAGGTGGTGAGTTGTTGATTGGATGCCGCCTCGTTTTCGATTCCACACGCCGGACGTAATTTTTTTAGTTGTCAGTTGTCAGTTGGGGTACGGGCTGCGAACCGTGGGTTGTCGGTTGCGGCCATTTCATTGTTAATTGCTCATTGTTAATTGCTCATTGCCCCGCCCGCATGTTCCTGTTCCGCCGCCGTAAGCCCACCGAGCCCGCGCCTCTTACCGAGGCCGAGCTGCTGGCGCGCTACCGGCAGCACGGCGACGTGCAGGACCTCGGCCGCCTCTACGAGCAGTACATGCCGCTGGTGTACGGCGTGTGCCTGCGCTACCTGCGCCGCGAAGACGACAGCAAGGATGCCGTAATGCAGATTTTCGAGAAGCTGGTAGTGGATTTGCGCCGCCACGAGGTGCAGCACCTCAGCAGTTGGCTGCACACCACCGCCCGCAACTACTGCCTCATGGAGCTGCGTCGCCGCAAATCGGCACCCGAAACCATAGAATTAACGCTGCCCGCGGCGGCCGATATGGAATCCGGTACCGGCGCGCATCCTTTCTCTGCCGACGGCGAAACCAGCTCTGAAGAACAGCTTCAGCAGTTGGAAGCTGGTATGGCCCGCCTCCCACCCGAGCAATACCGCTGCCTCGACTTGTTTTACCGCCAACAGAAATCGTATCAGGAAATTGCGGCCCTCACCGGCTACGACTTACCCAAGGTGAAAAGCTACCTGCAGAACGGGAAGCGCAACCTCAAACTGTACCTAACCTCCCCCCATGCGGCCCGCTAACCTCCGCCCTGCGCCCGATCCACCCGCCCCGCACCTGCCGGCGGCGGTGCTGCGGCAGTACGCGGCCGATACCCTTACGCCCGCCGAGCGCCGCCGCGTGGAAGACCACGTCCTCGACTGCGACCTGTGCAGCGACGCCCTCGACGGTTTTATGGCCGCGTCCGCCGAAGCTACTTCGCCGGCTGCCTTAGCTGCGTTGCGCCAGCAACTGCACACCCGCGTAACAGCTGAACCGGCGGTGCCACGCCGCGCCGTGGCTTGGTGGCCGGCTGCTGCGGCTACGGTTATTCTGCTGATTGCGGCCTTTGCCGTTTTTCGGCTGTGGGCGCCATCGGCGCAGGTGCAAGAGCAGTCTGCGCCGGTTGCAGCTTCGGCACCAGCCCAAACCGAATCGGCCGCTGCTGATGCGGCACCTGCGCCCGCCGCACCGGCCGCACCGGTTCAGGAAGAGGCGGTGCCGGCCGTGGCTTCAGCACCAGCAGAACCGTCTTTGGCTGCACCTCGCAAGGCTGCCCGGAAACGCCCGGCGTACGCTGTTGCCTCTCGTTCGCGCGCCAATCAGCCCACTACGACGGCGGAAACTGCCAGTACATTATCTACTAGCAGCGAAGCCAACGCAGCTGCTGATGCAGGGAGTGTTGCCTCGGCGCCTGTTGCAGCGGCTCCGGCGGCCGCCGACGCGGCCCGATTGGAAGAGCCCAAAGAGGCCGTGGCAGCGGCCAAAGTCAAAAGCGCCGCCCCTGAATCGGCTATGGCCATGCGCCGCAAAGCTGCTACGGCGGCTCCCGACAGCGCACCACCCAGTGCCGCGTTTACCTCGCCATCTGGCGAACCAGCCGCAGCCACCAAGGGAGTATTACCTGCTCCACCCAATGTTAGCCCCCTGCCGGCCGGTGGCTACCAAGCGTACCGCACCTATCTGCGCCGCAACCTCAAGTACACCGACGACGCCCGCACCGACCGCGCCCAGGGCGACGTGAAAGTGCGCTTTACCGTGGGCCCCGATGGCGCCGTTCAAAACCTGCAAATCATCAACAGCGTCCACCCCGACCTCGACGAAGAAGCCCTGCGGCTGATTTGCGAAGGCCCAGCGTGGTACCCCGGCATTGAAAACGGCAAGCGCGCTGCCCGCGTGGTGGAGCTCAATATTTCGTTCCGCCTGCCGCTGCGCTAACCCCAGCAACGGGCATCAAAACGCCCCGCCACTTGGTTGTCTACCAGGTGGCGGGGCGTTGTTATTACAAAGCTTGCTTAGTTGCTGTAACCGCCGCCGCTTTCGGGCGAGGTGGCACTACCGCCGGGCACCACGGGGCGCGGCAGCTGCGGCTCGGCGTTAATGTTCATGCCCGAATAATCGGGTACGCCTCCGCCGTCTACTTCGGCAGCTGCGGCGCCTGAGGCGTGATTGGGCTGCCACTTGTGCATTACCTCGAAGGTGATTTTGGCCGTGATGCGGTACTCCACAATCAGGTTGTCCCTCACCTTGCAGCTTTGGTCCTTGATGTAAATGCTCTTGATGCCGTTTACGGTGGTGCTGGCTTCGCGCAGGGCGCGCTGCAGGGCATCCTCAAAGCTTTTGTCGGACGAGGCCAGCACTTCGATGACTTTCTTGATGGTGCTCATGGTTGGTCGGGGTTGGGGTTAGTGAATCCTCGGAAGCGGATATCCATGTACGCAGCCCGGCACGTAAAGGCTACCCGCGGCTTGGCCCCCGGTTCGGGCTTCGCTACTTTTGCCCCGCCCTTCGGGGCCTTCGTTCGTTTCACCGATTTTGCTTTCCTGATGCAGTTCCGCACCGAAAAAGACACCATGGGCACCGTACAGGTCCCCGTCGACGCCTACTGGGGCGCTCAAACCCAACGCTCCATCGAGAACTTCCAAATCGCGCAGGACATCAACCGCATGCCCAAGGAAATCATCCGGGCGTTTGCGTACCTGAAGAAAGCCGCCGCGCTAACCAACCGCGACGCCGGCATTCTGCCCGCCGACAAAGCCGAGCTCATCGGTCGCGTGTGCGACGAAATTCTGGAAGGCCAGCTCGACGACCAGTTCCCGCTGGTGGTGTGGCAAACCGGCTCGGGTACCCAGAGCAACATGAACGTGAACGAGGTGGTAGCTTACCGCGGCCACGTGCTGCAGGGCGGCCAGCTCACCGACGAGAAGAAGGCGCTGGCCCCGAACGACGACGTAAACAAGAGCCAGAGCTCGAACGACACCTTCCCCACGGCCATGCACATTGCGGCCTACAAGATTCTGGTGGAAGTAACCATTCCCGGCATCGAGAAGCTGCGCGACACCCTGCGGGCCAAGTCGCAGGAGTTTATGCACGTGGTGAAAATCGGCCGCACGCACCTCATGGACGCTACCCCGCTCACCGTGGGCCAGGAGTTCAGCGGCTACGTGTCGCAGCTCGACCACGGCCTGCGCGCCATCAAAAACACGCTGGCTCACCTTTCCGAGCTGGCCCTGGGCGGCACCGCCGTGGGCACGGGCATTAACACGCCTCCCGGCTACTCCGAGAACGTAGCCAAGCACATTGCCGACCTTACCGGCCTGCCCTTCATCACGGCCGAAAATAAGTTCGAGGCCCTGGCCGCCCACGACGCCATTGTGGAAGCCCACGGCGCCCTGAAAACGGTGGCCGCCTCGCTGATGAAAATCGGCAACGACATCCGCCTGCTGGCATCGGGCCCGCGCGCCGGCATCGGCGAGCTGTTCATTCCGGATAACGAGCCCGGCTCCAGCATCATGCCCGGCAAGGTGAACCCCACGCAGAGCGAGGCCATGACCATGGTGGCGGCGCAGGTAATGGGCAACGACGTGGCCATCAACATCGGCGGCATGAGCGGCCACTTCGAGCTGAACGTGTTCAAGCCTGTCATGATCTACAACTTCCTGCACTCGGCCCGCCTCATCGGCAACGTGTGCGTGAGCTTCAACGACAAGTGCGCCGTGGGCATTAAGCCCATCGAGGAAAACATCAAGAAGCACGTCGATTCGTCCTTGATGCTGGTAACGGCCCTCAACCCGCACATCGGTTACTACAAAGCCGCCGAAATTGCCCAAACGGCCCACCGCGAAGGCAGCACCTTGAAGGAAACGGCCCTTAAGCTCGGCTACCTCACCGAGGAGCAGTTTAACGAGTGGCTGAAGCCCGAAGACATGGTGGGCGAAATCAAATAAGCGTAGCGCACTGACTCCCGGCGCTACGTAGCGCTGCGGAGTAATGCCTTCTTCCAAAGACCACAGCTAAATCAGGCTGTGGTCTTTTTTATTATAATAATTAGTAAAATATTTAAATATTTAGCAAACTTATTATCGGATTATTGGTAAAATGGCGGACCCTGCACACCAATAGCCTTTCTCGTTCGTTCTGCTTCCGCCTTTATGATACTGTACGAAAACGCCCACCTGCGCATTCTATACGATGGCCGCTTGCGGCTGTTGGAAGCGCATTGGCTGGGTCCGGCCAGCAGCGACGAGTTCCGAAGAAGCCAAACCCACTTGCTGGATCTGGCCGAACGCTACCAGGCCCGGGCCTGGCTGGGCGACCTGCGCCGCCTGCCCGGCATTTTACCCCTCGACCAAATCTGGCTGGAGCAAAACTGGTTTCCGCGCTTCTTAAAGCTGGGCCTGGAAAAGCTGGCCATCGTGAATGCCGACGACCCCTTCAGCCGCGCCGACGTAGCAGCCGTGGCCGAAGCCGCCAAGGCGCCGCAGCACCCCGGCCGGCCCGACGTGCGGTATTTCAACGATGTGAGTGAAGCCCGCGAGTGGGTGAGCACGCCCCTCTCGGTGGCCCGCTTGCCGCGGCTAGGCTAGCAACGGCAGCGGTAAAGGGGCGGGCACTTCGCAGTCGGTTTCGTCGTTAAGCGGCTGACGCGTAGGTTTGTCTTTAAATCAGTGACCGACTTGGTGACTGATTGAGTGATTGAATGTTGATTAAGCATTCCGTCAGCCATTCATTCGCTCAGCCATTCATTCTTTTTTGCCCGTGCGCTACCTCTTCCCTTTGTTGCTCTTGCTCTCGATGCTGACCGTGCTCTTGCCGGGCTGCGAACCGAAGGAGGAGATTGTAACCACCGACACCAGCGCCAAGCTCGAGTTTTCCACCGACACGGTGAAGTTCGATACCGTGTTCGTGCAAACGGGCACCGTAACCAAGCGCCTGTGGGTGTACAACCGCAACAAGCGCGCGGTGCGGGTCGAGGAAATTCGGCTGGCCGCCCAGCAGGGTGCTACCTATCAGCTCATCATCGGCGGCGACGCAGGCCCTACGGCCCGCAACGTGGAAATCAGGGGGCGCGACAGCCTGCTGGTGCTGGTGCGCGCCACCGTGCAACCCGGCGCCGACAAGCCGTTTCTGGTAGAGGACCAGCTGCTGTTTCGCACCAATAAAAATGACCAGCAGGTGCGCCTGATTGCCTACGGCCAGAACGCCTACTTTCACGACGCTGAAACACTGCCCTGCAATGCCGTGTGGCGCAACGACAAGCCGCACGTTATCTACAACTCGGTGCTGGTGGACTCGCTCTGCACGCTCACCATTGAAGAAGGCACCCGCATTTACTCCCACGCCGGCTCGGCCATCATCGTGAAGGGCACCTTGCGGGTAAACCCGAACCTGTCTCCCACCGACGAGGTAAAGCCCGACGACCGACGCATCGTGCGCTTTGCCGGCGACCGGCTGGAACCGTTTTACAACGACATACCGGGCCAGTGGGCCGGCATCCAGTTTGTGGCCAGCACCCGCAACACGCGCAACAACGTGCTGCGCTACTGCGAAATCAAGAACGCCTCGTTTGGGGTGCTTATTTACAACATCAACGATGCGCGCCCCCGCCCCCGGGTAACGGTAGAAAACAGCGTCATCCGCAACATCTCGGGCCAGGGCCTCACGTTTGCCAGCGGCGGCGCCAGCTTTGCCGGGGGCGGCATCCTCAGCTACTCCGGCGACTTTGACCTGCGCAACCTGCTGCTCACCAACTGCGGCGAGTATGCGGTGGGCGGCTTTCAGGGTGGCACCTACAACCTGCAGCACTGCACCGTAGCCAACTACACCCCGCAGTTCCGCCGCGAAACGGCGTCGCTCACGTTTTCCAATGCGCTGCCCATCACGTCCCCCACGTACCGCACGGCTCCCACGGTAACCATCAGCAACAGCATCGTGTGGGGTTCTATCGAAGACGAGTTGTTCTTCCAGAACGGCAACCAATACGTGGGCGGCGTGAACATCAGCCACAGCCTGCTGCGTACCAAAGAGTACAACGTTCCGGGCACAGGCAGCACGCTCGGGTTTGCCGGTACCACCAACATCCTGAACGTCGACCCCAAGTTCCGGCGCACGCCGCTTAACACCTCGAACAACCAGTTCGACTACCGCCTCGACACCTTATCGGCGGCCAGCAACCGCGGCACGGCCGTTTCTTTGCCGGTACTAACCCGCGACCTGCGCAACATTTCGCGTAACGCCTCGACGCCCGACCTCGGCGCCTACGAGCGGCTGAACCCGTAACCGCTAGTACGCCATGATCTGCGTTCAGAAACGCCTGCGCCTACCGCCCCTGCGCCGCGGCTTCCACCTCATTACCGATTTGCTCACCGCGGAGCTGCCCGAGCTGGACCAGGTAGCGGCCGGCACCTTGCACGTGTTCATTCAGCACACTTCGGCCAGCCTCTCCATCAACGAAAACGCCGACCCTACGGTGCGCCGCGACTTCGAAGAGTTCTTTAACCGCACCGCGCCCGAAAACGCCCCCTACTTTCAGCACACCCAGGAAGGCTCCGATGACATGCCCGCGCACCTGAAAGCGGCCATGTTGGGCAGCAGCGTTACCATTCCCATTACCAACGGCGAGCTGAATTTAGGTACTTGGCAGGGCGTATACCTGGGGGAGCACCGCAACCACGGCGGCCGCCGCTGGGTGGTGCTTACGCTGCTCGGGGCCGGGCGCAGCTAGCACCTTCGCCGGGGCTTGCGTATACGGCCGAAAGCATTTCCCATGAATAAGCGCCTTGGCGCCGCCTGCGTAGCGGTGCTTTCCCTCACAGCCGCCTGCCGCGACCAGCCCCAGCAGCAAAGCGAGTCTCCCCGCCGAATGCCGGTGGCTACCGCTGAATCGGTGCCCGCTCCGGCCGAAGTTGTACCGGCTCCGCAGCGCACCTGCTCCATCGAGAATACCCGTACGGCCAACGAGCCGTTTGGCCCCGAGTTATCAGTAGCCGATGTGCTGCAACTCGGCGGGCGCATTAGTGGGCGCGAAGCCGTGGAGAACAACCACGAAAAAGGGCAAATGGATACGCTGCTCACGCTTACGCACGCCTCCAACCGCTTCACCTTTTACCGCTCGCCCGATAAAGACCTGATGATTCAGGCCACCATCACCAACTTCGAAGCGCCCTACAGCCGCACGTTACGCACCCGCATAGAGGCCGCCCGGCGCGGTAGCACCAGCTGCGACAGTTTGGTAATTGCCGACAGCCTCCAAATGAACACGGTATCGGCGCGGCTGGTGCAGGGGCAGCTGCGCCGCGTATCCGTCGATCCGTACTACGATTAGCGGAGCACCCGCCCGCGGGCCGCGTAGCGCGTTGAGTCGAACACCACGAGTTTTTGGGTGCCTATCACGCGGTAATCGGTCAACAGGCCATCGGCGCCGAAGCGCATGCGTAACTGCTTGCCCGAGAAAAACAGCGGGTTATCTTGGCTAATGGAGGCGCGCAGCTCCCGCACCACAGGCCCCGCTTCCAGCACCGCCATTTCGATTACCGGGTGGTCTACCTCGGGCCGACGACGGAAGACGCGGCGCTTTAGGCCGGCGCTGTCGGTCGTGGCTACGTCGTAAGCACCCCGCAGAGCGGGCTTGTTAATGTCGGCTTGGTAGAAGAGCTGCAGCTCGTTGGCCCAGTTCACGCCGGTGAGCTGCCGGGTTTCGGTTTGGCCGTTGCGTAGCGCCACTTGTTTTTCCAACGTGGCTCCTTTCAGGCGCTGCAACTGGGTGTTGAGCAGGGCCTGGGTATCGAAGTAGCCCGCGGGTCGGCGGGCCGGGCGCTCGGCGGGGTCTTTGCCGGAGCAGCCTGCCAGCATCAGCCCTAAAACAGCCAGACCGAGCCAGCGGCGGAAGCCGGCCCGGTCTGTTGAGGATGCAGGGCGGTGCTTAAACATGAACCGCGTTTTGGACCACCGGGCGCAATAGCGACTCGCCCGTCATTTCCGGCGGCTGGGGCAAGCCCATAATGGCCAGCACCGTCGGGGCAATGTCGCCCAGTTTGCCGTCGGCAAGGGTGCCCTGGTAATCCGGATCGGCCAGAATACACGGCACCAGATTGGTGGTGTGGGCCGTGTTGGGCGAGCCGTCGGGGTTCACCATCATGTCGGCGTTGCCGTGGTCGGCAATGATGATGCACGCGTAGCCGTTATTCAGGGCAGTTGTTACCACGTCGCGGGTACACTCATCCACTACCTCGCAGGCACGCACCGCCGCCGAAAACACGCCGGTGTGGCCTACCATGTCGGGGTTAGCGAAGTTGAGCACTGTGAAATCGGTGGAGCGGGCCTGCAATTCGGGCACGAGGGCGTCGCGCAGGTTGTAGGCACTCATTTCCGGCTGCAAGTCATAGGTCGCCACTTTTGGCGAGGCACACATCAAACGTCGTTCGCCTTCGAACTCGTTTTCGCGCCCGCCCGAGAAGAAGAACGTTACGTGCGGGTACTTCTCGGTTTCGGCAATGCGAATCTGGCGCTTGCCATGGGCAGCCAGCACCTCACCAAGCGTGTGCTCCAGGTTGTCCTTCTCAAAAATGGGCGTGACGCCGATAAACGTAGCGTCGTAGTTCGTGAGGGTAAGGTAGTGCAGGTTCAGCCGGTGCATGTTAAATGCGTGGAAGTCCTGCTGCGTGAGGACCTGCGTGATTTCGCGGCCGCGGTCGGTGCGGTAGTTAAAGCAGATAACCACGTCGCCGTCCTGAATGGTGGCCAGCGGCAGGCCGTCGGCGCCGGTTTTCACCAGCGGCAGCAGGAATTCGTCCGTCACGCCCTCCTTGTAGGAGTCGAGCATGGACTGAATGATGTTCTGCGAGGACGTGCCTTTTCCGTTCACCAGCAGGTCGTAGGCCACTTTCACCCGTTCCCAGCGGTTGTCGCGGTCCATGGCGTAGTAGCGGCCCACTACCGAGGCAATTTTGCCACTGGCGCCGCGCTGCAAATGCTCTTCCAGGTCGTTCACGTAGCGCACCCCGCTTTTGGGGTCGGTGTCGCGGCCATCGGTAAAGGCGTGAATGAACACCTTGTGCACGTCGGCATCGTGGGCCAGGGTACAGAGGGCTTTCAGGTGCTCGAGGTGGGAGTGCACGCCGCCGTCGGAGAGCAGGCCCATCAGGTGCACGGGCTTGCCTTGGGTGCGGGCGTACTCAAAAGCCTGGTGCAGGGCGGGCATGGCAGCCAGCTTCCGCTCCCGAACCGATTTGTTGATGCGCACCAGATCCTGGTACACCACGCGGCCGGCCCCAATGTTCATGTGGCCTACTTCGGAGTTGCCCATCTGGCCATCGGGCAGGCCCACGGCTTCGCCGGAAGCTTGCAAACGGCTGTGCGGAAAGCGCGCAAAAAGGGAATCGACGAAGGGCGTTTGAGCGGCCGCGATGGCCGACACTTCCGGGTTGGTTCCCAAACCCCACCCGTCCAAGATTACCAGCAGTACCGGTTTGTTCATACCTGCAAAGATAGGCGCCGCGTGGCTGGCAAACGCCACAGATTCGCTAATTTGGGCCACTGTCGCTATTTAGTACGCTTATCTCGCGCACGCAAGGGGTTGGCACAGTTTTGGTGTATCTGCCGCTGCAGTCTCATTGCATACTATGAAACGTTTATTTTCAAGGGCGCTTACCGTTTTCTGCCTCAGCATGATGACGATAGTGGCCCAGGCACAAGGCGAAGCCTTCAGCGCGGTGCGCTCGGCCATTCGCAGCGGCTCTTCCCGCGCCGTAGCTCAGTACTTTGCCGGTACCGTCGAACTCGAGTTCGACGGCGACAGGCAGAGCTTCAGCGCGACGCAGGCGGAATTTGTGCTCAAGGATTTCTTCGCCAAAAACGGCCCGGCATCCTTTGAGCTCGTACACCAAGGCTCTTCAACCTCCGGCGGCGTGCAGTATGCCGTGGGGAAGTTCGGTGCCAAATCGGGCACTTACCGGGTCTTCATCAAGATGAAGCCGGCCGAGGGCGGCGCCATGCAAATTGACCAAATGCACTTTACGCACGAGTAATTTGGGTCGACCTGTACATTCCTAAGTACTTTTTGGCCTGACTTTCTGCTAAGCAGGCCCCGGCGCATGTCGGGGCCTTTTGCTATTTTTGCGCCGTGCAAAACGCTCTTTCCTCCGCGCCCTACCTTACCCCCGAAGCCCTTCAGGCCTTTATCCAATCGGCTTTGGCCGAAGACGTGGGCGACGGCGACCATTCCTCCCTGGCCGGCGTACCGGCCGATGCCCGCAAGCAAGCCCGCCTGCTGGTGAAGGACGAAGGCGTACTGGCCGGCGTAGCCTTGGCCGAATTGATTTTCGCGGCCGTGGACCCCAGCCTGCAGGTGAAGGTGCTGCTGCCCGATGGCAGCCGCGTAAAGCACGGCGACGTGGCCCTGACCGTAGAAGGTCCGGCCCGCAGCATTCTTACGGCCGAGCGTTTGGCCCTGAACTGCATGCAGCGCATGAGCGGCATTGCCACCCACACGGCCTACCTCAACAGCCTGCTGGCCGGTACCAAGGCGAAGCTGCTGGATACCCGCAAAACCACGCCTAACTTCCGTATTTGCGAGAAATGGGCCGTGCTCATCGGTGGCGGGGTAAACCACCGCTATGGCTTGTTCGACATGATTATCCTGAAGGACAACCACGTGGATTACGCCGGCGGCATTCGCCAAGCCATTGAGGCCACGCACGCTTACTTGAAGAAGCTGGGTCGCAAACTGCCCATTGAAGTGGAGACCCGCACCCTGGCTGAAGTGCAGCAAGTGCTGGAAGTGGGCGGCATCGACCGTATTATGCTCGATAACATGGCCCCGCCCATGCTGCGCGAGGCCGTAGCCCTAATTGCCGGCCGGTTCCCCACCGAGGCCTCGGGTGGCATTACCGAGCACACCATTGCCGCCGTGGCCGCCACAGGCGTCGATTACATTTCGGTGGGCGCCCTCACGCACTCCACCAAGAGCCTGGATTTGAGCCTGAAAGCGTATTAAAGCCTTGTTAGTAAGCCGTTGTACTTGTTGTTTCTATTAGCAAACACGCGCAACGGCTAACGTCTAACAGCAATAACTGAAAACCCAGAATGCAACAACCCAATAACATGCGCGGTCGGCAAGTAGCGCAGCAGCCTTCGCCGCTGGCCATCCGCACCAAAAAATACCAGCTCGACAAGAACACCTACACCCGCATGGCCCTCACGCAAGTGTGGAAGCGCGACTGGTGGCAGGCCGTTATTCCATTGGTGGCGCTGTCGTTGCCGGCGGTATTTTGGTTTTCGTGGTGGTGGATTGCGGCGGCCGTGCTGGTAACCATTCTCTACGTGCTGCTGCGTTCGGCTCAGGTTACGGGCGTTACGCAAATGGAGCAAAGCAAGGCTTTGTTTGAGCGCGTGAACTACGAAATGGACCAGCGCCAGGTGTTGCTGCGCCTCAACCAGGAACAAGGCATGCGCCTGACCTGGGACATGATTGAGAGCGTGCGCAAGGACAATGACGCCTACGTGATGTACCTGAAGCAGCCCGATTTAGCGGGCCAGGTAGCCGGCTGGCGGGCTTGGGCCGCCAAGATTATGTACGTGCCTGTATTTTTGCACCTTCCCACCCGCATTTTCAACTCGGCTAACGACTTGCGCCTGTTCGAGTCTATTTTGCGGCGCAAAGGCTTCCTGCCTGCCGAAACCGCTGCGCCTGAGGCGGGCGGCAAAGCAGCCTAAATTGTCGGTTCTGCGTACTTCTGACTTCGTTTCTTCTTCCGCTTTCTTCTATATGACCTCCAAGAACCTCGTTTCGGGCCTGGCTGCCGTAGCTCTGCTGGCCCTGGCTTCGTGCAGCAGCGAACCATCTGACTGGCGCGCCGACCGCAAAGTGTCGGTAGACATGGTCCCTCCCGGCGGCCGCACCACCGATAATTTCGACCTAGCTACCGACGCTGCCAGCCAGCACAAGGGCGGCGCCGTTGCCGAGCCCATCAGCTCGCACATGGATGTGGAGCAGACCATGGCCCCGGCCGCTGGCCAGCCCGATAAACCTTCCGCAGGTGGTGCTATGTCGGCCGATGCCGTGAAGGCCGAAGGCAGCAAGCAGGGCGAATCCGCTACCAAAGTGGAAACGGAAACCCACCACGACCTCAACGAAGGCCACCGCGAGCAGAACAAAAACTAGGCTCGGGGTTCGGGCTTGGCTCTGAACTCCTTACCCACCCAGCGCCCCGGCGCGGCGGTTGAAGCCAGCTTCGACTGCCGCGCCGGGGCGTCGGCATACGTTCCCTGGCCGCGCTTCTCGGCACTATTTCCGCCCTATGCCACCTGTGCCCCCCGAAACCGAATGGTTTAGCACCTGGTTCGATTCGCCGTACTACCACTTGCTGTACCGCAACCGCGACCAGAACGAGGCGCAGCACTTCCTCGATAACCTGCTCGTGCGCCTGCACCCCAAGCCCACCGAGCGCCTGCTCGACCTGGCTTGCGGCAAGGGGCGTCATGCTATTTACCTCAACGAGCAGGGCTACGATGTAGCCGGCATCGACCTGTCGGCGGAAAGCATTGAATTTGCCCGGCAGTTCGAGAACGAGCGGCTCCAATTTCACGTGCACGACATGCGCGCGCCACTGACCTACGGGTCCTTCGATTTCATCCTGAACCTGTTCACCAGCTTCGGTTACTTTCAGGAAGAGGCCGAAAACGTGGTGGCTCTGCGCAATGCCGCTGACGCGCTGCAGCACGGCGGCAAGCTCGTTATCGATTTTATGAACACCGAGCGCACGATTCGCAAGCTGGTGGCGCACGAAGAAAAAACCGTTGAGGGCATCACGTTTCTGCTTACCCGCCACCTCGACCGCGACTTTGTGGTAAAGGACATTCGCTTTACCGACAAGGAAGGCCAGCCGCGCCATTACCAGGAGCGGGTGCGGGCCCTCAGCCTGGAGCGTTTTCGGGAGTACTTCTACCTGGCCGGTTTGCGCCTGGCCGAAGTGCTCGGCGACTATGAGTTGCGCCCTTACGTGGAGCAGGATAGCCCCCGCATGATTTTCATTCTCAAGAAATAAACCTGCCTGCTGCCGCTCCGTTGGGCATTCGGCAGTACTGGTTCCTCGCTCATGTTAATAGCTCTGCTGCTGCTTTTTGGATCGGTGTTCGGTGCCGGCTGGCTTACCCGGTTCATGCCCACAGCGCAAACTACGTGGCTGCGGCCGCTGCTGGCTTTTAGCGGGGCTTACCTGGTTACGCTTACCCTCACGCACTTGCTGCCTGAGGCTCTGTCGTTGGGCACTTCCGCCGAGCACATCGGCTATTATGTGCTGGCGGGCTTTTTCGGGCAGTTGGTGCTGGAGCTATTCTCGGAGGGGGTGGAACACGGCCACCAGCACGTGCATGCTGAACATGCCCACGCGGGGGTGCCGTGGCTGCTGCTGGGCTCCCTCACCCTGCACGCGTTTCTGGAAGGCAGCATTTTGGTGCAGGACCCGCACGGCCACACGCCCGATGGCTTTTACGCTACCTTAACCGGCGTAGCCCTACACCACATTCCAGCTGCTTTCGCGCTGGTAGCCGTGCTGGTTACCCGGCTTGGCAGCTTCCGGCGTGCTTTGCCGTGGTTGGTGCTGTTCGCGGCTGCTGCGCCCATTGGCGTACTGGTAAGCCATTACGCTGCCCTCGATCCGCTGATGAAAGGTGGACTTTACCCGGCGCTGCTGGGTTTGGTGAGCGGCAATTTCCTGCACGTGTCCACCACCATCCTGTTCGAGGTTAGCCCCGAACACCACGTGAACGTGCGCAAGCTGCTGGCTACGGTAGCCGGCTTGTGCCTTGCCCTGCTGGCCAACGCACTGTAGCAACCCGCTTGTGCGGCCTCAGTCCGTCCACGGATACAAATCTGGCGGCACGTGTTCGTTTACTTTGGTGGGCAGCGGGTGCAGGGCTTTGGTTTGCTCGATGTACATGAAGGCGTCGTAGCGTTCGGGTACTACGGTGGGCACGTAATTACCGAACCGTTCCCGCTCGGGCCGGTACACTACCCCAATGGCGCGGTGCCCGATGTGCTCTTTTAGGGCGGGCAGCTGCCGGATTTCGTTGGAAAACAGCAGCGCATTACGCCCTATTTGGGTGTGCAGCAGGGCTTCCCACGAGTTTGATCGGGCTTCGGGCACCGGCATTTTTTCGATTGGCGCGCCCCAGGCCTTAGCCGCAATAACGGAGCCTTGGTACGAGCCGAAGCCCACGGAGTATACCTCTTCACGGCCGAGCTGCTGGCGCGCCAGTTGGCCCACGTTCACCATGCCGTCGGCGGCCATGTCGGTGTAGCGCGCGTCGCCGATGTGGGTGTTGTGCTCCCACACAATGGCTTTGCTGTCGGGGCCGTGCAGCTCCAGCAGGCGCTCCAGGGTTTCCATCATGTGCCGGTCGCGTACGTTCCAGGAGGAGCCGCCGCCACGCAGCATGGCTTTGTAGTAGCGTTCGGCATTCACGGCCACCAGGGCGTTTTGCTCGGTGGCAAAGTCTATTTCGGGTCCCAGGCCGTCGGGGCCGGTGGCGGGCAGGCGGCGCTTCAGCTCGCGCAGCATGGTTACTACTTCATCTTCGCAGTCTTCCTTTACGAAGGCTACGGCTTGCGCGTATTCCTGCGGGTCGGCACTGTAGGGCTCGAAGCAGCGGTATGCCCGCTGGGCGGCTTGGGCGGCGGCTTCGCCTTTGGTGCCGGCGTATTGCATAATCTGCTCCAGGGACTCCCACAGGCTGTACACATCGAGCCCGTAAAAACCGACTTTGCGGCTGCTTTCCTGCCCGGCGTTGTGCTGCCGCAGCCAATCGACCAGCGCCGCTATTTCCCAGTTACCCCACATCCAGGTGGGCCAGCGGTTAAAGGTTTGCAGCAGCTCCGAGGCCGGCCGCTGGTCTTGCGGCTGCTTAATAGCCATGTTCACCTCGAAGCAGTCGGGCCAGTCGCCTTCCACGGCAATAAACTGAAAGCCTTTTTCCTGCACCAGGCGCTTGGTAGTGGCGGCCCGCCAGGTATAGTACTCGTGGGTACCGTGCGAAGCTTCGCCCAGCAGCACCACCCGCGCATCGCCAATGGCGTGCAGCAGCGGATCGAGGTCGGCGGAGGATTGCAGGGCATGATGTGGCAAGTGAGCAGACATAGCAGCGGGCGGTAAACAGGGCGAAAAAGAAACCGCGCCGGCCCGACTACATTCTCCTGAAAGAAGCAGCCAGTGGCGTCGCGGCAACTATACAGCGTGATTCGGCCTTATTTGTGGGCCTTGTCGAGGTTTTTTCCGAGGTCTTCTACCTGGCGCAGGAAGGCGTCGATGCGTTCGTCGCCGTAGGTGCCAAAGGCGTTGGAAATGGTGCCACGGATACCGTCGTGGGTTTCGATGGCGTACAGAATGGACATATCATCGGGGTTCGACTCGCCTTCGAAGCGGTAGAAATCCACGATGGTTACTTCGTCGGGGCCGTAGGTGCGGCTGGAAGCGTCGTCCATGGTGCACAAGCGGCCTTCGGTAACGGTGAAGTCCGTGGTGAAGCCGTCGGCGTTCAGTTTGCGCTCCACGTTAACGAGGGAACGTTCTTGCTCTTTGTCTTGCATGGTTGTGGGGGCGTGATGATGTAGAGAGAAGGTACCGGGCGCGCCTACCAGCCGAATAATGGCCCAAAGCAACGCCCCGCTCACGGCTATACGCAGCCATGGGCGGGGCGGGTTATATCGTCGCGGCGAAATGATTTGCTAAGCCGGCTGACCGGCGCGCTGCTGCGCTTTTTCGATTTGCTGTTGCAGTTGGTCCACGTTCAGGGTATTGCAGCCACCGCCGCAGCCTTTGGGACAGGCGCTGTCGGATTTGGCAAAAAAGCTCAGCCACAAACGCCGCCCCATGTACAGGGCCGCCGCGGCAAAGAGCAAGGCAATGAGGAGTTGTTGCAGGAGCATAGCGCTGACAAAACTAGCTTGCTGGGGAAAAAGTTGCAGGCTATACCATGCCGGGTCACACGGGTAATTCTTGAATCTTACTGGTGCGAATCAGCAAACATCCACTCTCGGAGAAGCTAATCAGGCAGGTCTCGTTAGTGACGCTAACGCTGTCAATGGTATCTAGGAAAGCACCGGGGGAAACTACGCGTGACAATGTCCGCATGCAGAAAGTTGATACCTCGCTGTAATTACCAATGGCACCGCATCTTAACTCAATAGTGCAACTGGTCAGCGGGTTCCAAACCGCATCCAATACAACCTGAAGCACCAGTTCATGCCTCGGCCCAAGCCGAAAGGATGCCACGCCCGCATCGTGGTATTTGTAGCGCAAAGTATCCTGGAATTATTGCCAAAAGTCTCGAATAATCTGCTGCATCTCGCCGTGCACCAGGGTGTTGCTGGCCACTACTTCTCTTCCAAACAGCGGGTCGCCGTCTTCCAGGAACTGCGTTACGTGCCCGCCCGCCTCGCGCACCAGCAAAATGCCCGCCGCCACGTCGTAGGAGTTCAGGTTGAACTCGAAGTAACCCTCGAAGCGGCCAGCCGCTACCCAGGCCAGGTCCACGGCGGCCGAGCCCACGCGGCGCACGCCGTTGGTGCGGCGCATGAACTCCTTCAGCACCTGTAGGTAGTCATCTACTTTGTGGAAGTTGCTGTAGGGGAAGCCAGTGGCCACCAACGAGCTGTTCAGCTCTGGCGTAGTGGATACGCGAATGGGCTCTTCGTTAAGAAATGCCCCGCCGCCGCGCACCGCCCGGTAGCATTCGTCGCGGCTTACTTCGTACACCACGCCCACCACCAGCTCGTTTTCGTGCAGCAAGGCCACGCTCACGGAGTAGCAGGGCAGGCCGTGAATGAAGTTGGTGGTTCCATCGAGCGGGTCGATAATCCAGGTGTACTCCGCCCGACTGGACTCCCCAACCGTGCCTTCCTCGGTAATAAACCCCGATTCCGGCAGCAGTTCCCGCAGCCCCGCCACCAGCATCCGCTCCGCTTCCTGGTCCACGTACGATACCATGTCGTGCAGGCCTTTGTGCTCGATGCGGCCGCGGTCGAAACCGGCGGCTTCCTGGCGAATAAAAGCGCCGGCACGGCGCGCTACCTCGGCTACCTGGTGGCTGAGTTGGGTGAAGTCAACGGTCTGGGTCATAGCAAGGCGAAAAAGTCAGAACGAAAAGCGCCTCTCCTTAGTGAAAAAGGGGCGTTGCTGCCGACACGGCAATGAGGGAATTGAAAATCGTTGTTTAGAAGAAAGCACCCGGCTTCAGCACTTACCGAAGCACCGCTACGGGCTTTTCCACTGGCCGCGCCGTAAACCGCCGCACCAGCGCAAAGCCCAGCAGCAGCACCGCCAGCACTTGTACGGCGTGGCCCAGCAGCTCGCCGTGACGGGTGTAAAACGTCAGCTCGTCGTTCAGGTGCACGGTGTAGCGACTCACGGCCGGCACCCACCAGCCGGTTTGCTGCACAATGTCGCCGCGCTGGTTGATGAAGCCTGAAATGCCTGTATTAGCCGAGCGCGCAATGTCGCGGCGGGTTTCAATGGCGCGCAGGCGGCCGTAGGTGAGATGCTGCTTGTAGCCGGGCGAATCCGACCACCACCCATCGTTGGTAATAATGCCGATGAGCGTGGCCCCGTTTCGCACGTACTCGCTCACGTAATCGGAGTAAATCGACTCGTAGCAAATTACCGGCGCTACGCGCAACGTGCTATCCGTTGCCGGGGCTGCGGGGCGGAACACCGAGCGGTAATCCTGGCTGCCGTACGAGCCTACCACGCCGCCCAGGTCAATGGTGCCGAGGGCTGAATTGAGCCAGCCCGGCACCTTTTCCACACCCGGCACCAGCTTCGATTTGTGGTACACCTGCAATGGGCTCACCGGTCCGCTCACATGCAAAGCGGCGTTAAACACGTCGTAGTAGCCTAAATCGTCGCGGAAGCGGGCCGTGCCGCTAGCGGCTTCCTTGTTGGGATACGAGCCCACCGAAGTAAAGCCGGTAATGAGCCGCATGCCGGGGTGAGAAGCTACCAGGCCACGCACGCGCCGGATATCGGCAGCGTTTTCCAGATTGTTTTCCCAGTGGGTTTCGTCGGCCAAGGCGGTTTCTGGCCACAGCACCAGCTTGGTATTGGGCGTCAGGGCCGATTCGGTGAGTTGAATCATGCGGCTGAGCTGCTGCTCGGCCGGAATGTACTTGGGGCCGCCCTCGAACTTCTCCTGAAACGGATCAATATTGGGCTGCACCACTACCACCTCGGCGGCTGGGCCCTTTTCTTCCCACTGTGCATTAATGCCGAAGGAAACCAGTACGGGAACCACAGCAGCTACCACCGGCACCAGCCAGCGGTTAAAGGCCAAACGCGGTCCGCGCACCACCATTGGGTCGAACTCGGTGGCCACTAGCGCTTGGTGCTTACCAAAAGCGGCCCAGAAACACGCTAGGTTCACCAGCAGCATCCACAGAGAGCCGCCCAACTGCCCGGTGTACTCATACCACTGTACCCAGCTGGGCACCATGGCAAAGGCGTTACCCAGCGTCAGCCACGGCCACGACAAATCCCACGTGAGGTGCAGTTGCTCGAAAGCCAGCCAGTACACTACAAACGAGAGGTAGCCTATTTTGGAACCGGCCACCCGCTTGGTGTGCCAGAACGCCAGCAGCGGCAAGCTTTGCAGGGCCGCGTTCAGCACGTTGGCCGCAATGCCGCCGCCTAGCGTGCTGTAGCTCACCCAGTAGGTGGTCAGCACGTTCCAGATGAGCAGGTACAAATAGGTCCAGCGCCAAAAACGCGCCGCCCGGGCACCCTGCGCCCGCAGCACCTGCTCCAGGCGCAGCAGCGGCACCAAGCCCACCAGCAACAATACAGTGGCGGGGGCCGGGTGCACCGGCCAGCCCGCCCACAGGAGCACCGGTCCCAGCAGGACCAGCACCCACGGTTTACTCACGAAGTCCTTGAACGACAATGACAATTTCTCCTTTAATGGATGATCGGCCCCCGAAATCTTTGGCCAGCGCGGCCAACGTATCGGTTACCGTTTCTTCAAATAACTTGGTCAATTCGCGGCTCACCGAAGCCATTCGCTCCGGCCCTAAGGCCTCGGCCAGCTGCTCCAGCGTTTTCACAATGCGGTGCGGCGACTCGTAGAAAATCATGGTTCGGGTTTCCGCCGTTAGCTCGCGCAACCGCGTTTGACGGCCCTTCTTCACCGGCAAAAATCCTTCGAAGGTGAACCGCTCGGCCCCAAACCCCGATTTCAGCAAGGCCGGCACCAGGGCCGTGGCGCCCGGCAGGCATTCCACTTTCAGCCCCTTGGCCAAACACTCCCGCACCAACAAAAACCCAGGGTCCGAAATTCCGGGCGTGCCCGCATCCGACACCAGGGCCATTCGTTCGCCTTTTTCCAGCCGTTCCAGCAGGTGCGCCACCACTTTGTGCTCGTTGTGCAGGTGGTAGCTCTGCATGGGTTTCTTCAGGCCCAGGTGCTGCAACAGCCGCCCGCTCGTGCGCGTATCCTCGGCCAGCACCACATCCACCTCACCCAGCACCCGAATAGCCCGCAGAGTAATATCCTCCAGGTTGCCAATGGGCGTGGGCACAATGTACAGGGCGGTTTCGGTGGGAGCTTCGGTAGGCATGGGGCAAAGGTAAACGCAGTTGCTTGGTTGCGGCACTTGTTTCAGGGAGCCGAATAGATCATCTATTACCTCACAACCTGATCGAATAAATCGAACCACTGACTTATAGGGTTCTGTTTATATGTTGGTAGTTGCTCTCCTAGCAGTACTTCTTCACATGAAAACACAAACCGGCCACGTCGTTCGTCCCTAACATGAAAGAACTTAGTGTGCTTTGGTAAGTACATTCCTACATAGTAGCCCATACCATGAGAAGATAGCAGCATGGGAGTTGGAATCTGAAATAAGCTGTCTAAACGGTGGTGTTGATAGAAGGAGGTAAGAGTGTCTGTCGATAAGCTACTCGTGACTTTATGGATGATTTTTTCGCATCCTAGAAACCCTTTTACATGACATTTTCCGGCTTGCTGCCATATTATGTACTCCACTGCTCCAGGTAGCCGGCCATTGTCATAATCATGCCTGAAAGTCATGATGGTATCTACTCCTTGTTGCCATAGGTTTTGCAGTGTCCGTTTCACACTATCTTCTCTGCACTGTAAAGATGCGAATGCCGCCCTATCAGCACGTTTTACTCGTTGTGCCGATAGAGTTGATGAAAGCAGCAGGACAGTGACCATCAACGCAGGAGTTTTCATTACCCTATATCCTCCCCGCCGTATTCCTCGGCCAGCTTCGTTATAGCCGCCGCCAGTTTATGGTCGCGCTCCGTCACGGTGTTGCCCGCGTCGTGGGTGCGCAGCCGAAATTCTACCGTGTTGTATTCATTGGCCCACCACGGATGGTGCTCTTGGTACTCGGCCTCCTCGGCTACATCCGTCATAAAGGAAAAGGCCGTTTGGAAGTCCGGAAACTGAAAGGTGCGGCACAGTTGGTTGTCGAGTTCTTTCCACATAGTCGGTTCGGTTAAAGGGCTTGTAAACGGGTACGCACTTCCATCATGGCAAAGCCGAGCAAATTAAGCCCTTGCCAAGCGGCTGGATTAAGAGCCCGCGCATCTTGTTGCGGTAAGCCAATGCCCCAAATGGTATCCACGGGGCTGGCCTCCACCAATACCCGGTCGCCGGTGGTCAGCAAATACGCTCGCAGTGCCGGGTGCTGCTCGAATTTAGCCGTGCAGCCGCGCACCACAATGTTAAAGCGAGCCGCATCCCATGTTTCGGCGTCGAAATGCAGGACTTCGCGGCCCAGCCTCTTGGCTTGATCGGGGTGTTTAGCGCTGAGGATTTTCGTCCGAATGGCTTCGTCGCCGAACAGGCGGGCTTTTTCGGCCATCATAAAATGCTCGGCGGTGACGTACCGCTCTCCATCGACCTCGAATGCCGCCGGGTACCATTGGCTTAGGCATTCTTTGCCCACCGTGCGTGCGTTCGGAATGGGCGTGTGACCCCAGAAAAACAGATACTTAAGCGCCTGGCCCTGGGCCACTGCTTGCCGCAGCGAAACCAGATCGGTAATGGCAGAAGGCAGGGGAGCAGATTTCATAGACAACCGAACAAACCAGCCCGGCCCCGAACATACGCTACCGCCCGCAATCCGCAACCCAAATCCGGCCAGCGGAGTAAACCCACCTACAACCCGTTTCCTCTTTTCCACACCGCACCCACCTATATGGCCATCGACCCCAACAACCGCCCCGTACGGGAAATACCCAACGACACCACCGACGAAGAACTGCAGGCCGGACACATTATTCCGGGTGCCGATCCGCCCAAAAACAACGACGCCCGCGGTGGCTTCGGTAACCGCGACGGTAAGCAGGGCTTCGGCACGGATTCTTCCGATGGCATCACGGCCGTGTCGGTAAACGAAGACGCCGACAAGCCCGGTCACCCCGCCGATAACATGCGCTCCGACGACGAAGGCCGCCCCGTGGTGCCCAACGAAGACATGCCCACGCCGGACTTTCTCGACCCGCGCCGCCTGCCCGACCCCGCCGACGAAATAGACGGCGACACCCGCCGCGCCCGCAACGCCGGCGAAGACCTCACCGACGACGACGATTTTGCCAACGTGGACCGCCGCAACAGCGCCGGCGAAGACGAGCAGCCCGGCCGCTCCCGCTCCGACAACAACCCCGAGCGCGGCGCCGCCATCAACTACAACTCCAAGGCCTCCGACGCCCGCCCCGATACCAACGCCGACCTTACCGACCCCAATGCCCAGGAATCGGGCCTTGATGTAGGTTTCTAATCCGGACCCCGTTCCGGCTGTGTTTCACCCAAACCGCTGCCATCATGCCTTACAAAAGCAATAACACCAACCAGCAGTCCAAGGAAAACAAAGGCAACCCGGCTTCCACCGAGCAGCCCAAAGCCGCCGGCCAGCTGCCGGTAAACGACCGCGACGAACAACTGGAAAACCGGTTGGCTGAAGAGGCTCAGGACGCGCCTCAGCGCCACCCCAACCGTAACCTCGATAAACCCGACCTTGATAAGCCGGCTTACGGCGGAGGCCATTAGCACCACCCGCGAGCCAGCTCGTACATAGAAGCACTGCCCGCAAGGGCAGTGCTTTTTTGTTTAACCGCGCCGCCCCTTACCCCACCAGCAGCTCATGCCCCGCTACGCCACCACCGACCTCCACGGCTGCCTGCAAACGTTCCGCCGCCTGGTAGAGGACCGCCTCCGCCTGCAGACCACCGATACCCTCTACGTACTCGGTGACTACATCAACAAAGGTCCCGACAGCCGGGGCGTACTCGACTACCTCATGCAGCTTCAGCACGAAGGCTACCAAATACACTGCCTGCTCGGTAACCACGACCAGGAACTGCTCGACGCCGCCCGCGGCAACACCGCCGCCACCTGGGCCTCCGAGCCCGACCGGGTGCGCACGCTGCGCAGCTTCGGCGTGCAACGCCCCGCCGATATTCCTGCCCGCTACCTCTCCTGGCTGGCCGCCCTGCCCCTCACCCTGGAACTCCCCGATTTCGTGCTCGTTCACGCCGGCCTGAATTTCCGCTTGCCACCCGAAGCCATGTGGGCCGATACCCACGCCATGCTCAACATCAAACGCTTCACCTTTGATGCCTCCCGCCTGCAAGGCCGACGGCTGTTGCACGGCCACTCCCCTATACCCACCGCCGAACTGCAACGCCGCGTAAACCAACGGGCCGGCGCTATCGACCTCGATACCGGCTGTGTTTACCGCTTAAACCCCGAGTTCAGTCATCTGGCGGCACTTAATCTGGACACCTGGGAATTGATACTGCAACCGAACAGCGAGGATTTCTACCCAATTGCCCACCACACTGCGCGTTAAGCACATAGCTGAGTCAATCCCGACGAGTTAATTCAATTTTTCATAGTAATCAGACTTGCACGGCTTTATTTGAGTGCAATTTTCCAAACGCCATATCTTTAATTAATACCAATTAAAGAGAATTATTTTTTCTTGACAAAACAAAGAACAGCTTCGTCTACGAGGCTTAGCTAATCGTTTAACAAAAATGCTTTTTCTACTTGAAATAAAGTGCTTTATGAGAAAAATATGCATGAAATAATTTTTAAATTGCACCGTTTGGCTTAAAAATAAAATGGCATTTTGTTGATTTAGTTTACCTGCATCCTATATTTGGTTAGTGACATTTGCTGCTCACATGGCGAATTTTACTAAAAATTGGACATAATATAGGCTCGCCTATGATGCTTTAAGCTACTTTCCTCTGTTTTTCTTGAGTCTTCTCTGCCACGAACACGAGAAGCCACAACGTGTAGCTGCAAAGTTGACACGGATTCCCAGGCCGCTTTTGTGGCCAACGGTTACCCCTTTGCCTTTTTCGTCGCCCGTACTTCGTCCTGCTTTGAGTCATGAAACACGCTTTACTTACTTCTTCTCCCACCAAACGTCCTTACATAATTCCCCGGCAATGGGCTTCCCTTGGCATGTGGTTGCTATTGTTGCTGGCTTTCGTGCTTTTGCTGGTGCAGCGGACTCAGGCGCAAAACGTTGTTCGGGTAGGTGTTGGCGGTGAATATGCCACGCTTAACCAGGCGCTTGCCGCGCTTCCCTCCACGCTCACCACCACGCACGAGCTTCGACTTACCCACGGCAGCACCTTTATCGAGGATGTGCTCATTGCTACTACCGGCACCAGCACCGCGCAGCTCATTATTAAACCCGAAGCCGGGGCCACCGGCATTGTGTTGGAAGGCACGCTGGTTTTCGGTGCTGGTGCCCGCTATGTAACTATAAGCGGCCACAACGGCAACGCCGCGCGCCAGCTCACGGTGCGCCAAAGCGGTTCCAGCCAGCCCACCATCCTGTTTGCCGGCGACGTGCGGAACAACACAGTACGCGACGCACAGATTTTGGGCAACAACACGCTTTCCACGGGCGGTGTAGTTGAGTTCGGAGGCACAACCACCACCGGCAACGACGACAACTCCCTTACCGGCAACCTCATCAGCAACGCCACCCCCGGCCAGATGCCGGCTAACCTGGTGTACGCCGCAAACACTTCCACTACGGGGCTGAACGACCGGGTAACCATCCTCCAGAACGAGCTGGTTAACTACGCCCAAGCAGGAATTAAAGTGGGCGCCGGCAACGGCGACGCGTGGATGATTCGCGACAACAGCTTTTACTACAACCTGCCTACGGCAGCCATTACAGCCCAAACCGGTATCAGCTTCGCGCCGGGCCTGGGCTCCGACAACAACACCATCAGTGGCAACTACATTGGCGGCACGGCCCCTCTGGGCACGGGCGCCACGTGGCTGAACGCCGGCTCGCAAACCTTTATCGGCATTGTGGTGAACTGCGGTACGGCCAGCGGCGCGCAGGCCAACGTGGTAGAAAATAACACGGTGCGCAACATCAGCCTTTCGCAGGCCAGCACGCAGTCGTTTCAGGCCCTGCTGGTCTCGGGCGGGCGCAGCGAGCTGACGGGCAATGCTGTTAACGCGGTGTCCAACAACGGCACGGCCGGCGTAAATTCCCTGGTGTCGCAGGCACAGGTAGTGCTGAACACGTTTACGGTGGCTCAAGGCCAGGTAATGAGCATTCAGAACGGGGAAACGGTGGTAACGGGCAACCTCGTTATTCAGGGCACCCTCAACCACACCGGCGGCGACATCGTTGTGAACGGCGACTTTACCAACACCGGCGCCTTCGCCCAAACCCTGGGCAACCTGGAAGTGAAGGGCAACATGAACAACTACGGCGTATTCAGCTGCACTACCGGCGGGGTACTGCTCACCGGCGCCGGCGCCCAAACCGTAAGCGGCGGCCTTTATTACAACCTAGAGGTGCGCGGCGGCGGCGTAAAAACCCTCACCGACGACATTACTCTGGCCAACAACCTGGTGATGAACGGCGGCATTCTGCAAACCGGACCGGCTAACAAAATCAGGCTAAACCCCGACGCCCTGCTCACCGAAACCACTACCAGCTACGTGCTGGGCAACGTGGAAGCCCGCCGCACCCCGCAGGCCGGCACCACCGAAATCTTCGGCAACCTGGGCTTGGCCATTACCCCGCAAGTGGGTTCCACGCTGCCCGGCCTTACCATTGTAACCCGCGTAACCGGCACCGCCCCCAGCGGCAGTGGCTTTGTAGGCATTAAGCGCTACTTCGATATTTCAGCGCCCATGTACAGCGGCACGGGCATGAACGTACAGATGCGCATCGACCACCTGGCTCACGAGCTAAACGGCCTGCAGCCCGCCGATCTGACGTTCTTCAAATCGAGCGACAACGGCAGCACCTGGCAGCTCAAGGGCCGCAGCAGCGGCACCAGCACTTACGCCGTGCTAAACGGCGTAGACGGCTTCTCGCGCTGGACGCTGGGCCGCCAGCAGCAGCCGCTGCCCGTGAGCCTGACGGCCTACCAAGTTCGGCGCCAGCAGGAAGACGCCGTACTTACCTGGACCACGGTATCGGAAACCAACAACCGCGGTTACGGCGTGGAAGTATCCACCGACGGCCTGCAATACCACCAACTGGCCTTTGTTCCAGCTGCTGAAGGCAACACCACCTCTGCCCGCCACTACCGCTACACCGACCGCGAAAACGGCAAGCAGGGTACGCGCTACTACCGCCTCCGCCAGGTAGACCGCAACGGCGACAAAGTAACCTACTACGGCCCGCGCGCTGTGAGCTTCGACGCTAAATCGGGCTTATTAGCCTACCCCACGGCTTTCGAGCAGAACCTGACCTTGGAAGTAAACATGGTGTCGGCGGGCGTGGCCACGCTTACCCTTACCGACATGACGGGCAAGCCGGTGTGGTGCCGCCAGCAGGATCTGCCGGCCGGCCGTTCCAAGCTGAGCGTGCAACCCCAATGCCCCCGCGGCGGCTACGTGCTAATGGCCACGCTTAACGGGCAGCAATACCAGCAACGCCTGCTGCGCAAGTAAGCCTGCTGGGAAAGGTTGGGCGAATCAGTGTGAGTCCAATCAGCAGCCCGTTTTGCTTAAAAGCCCGTCCGGAGTATATCCGGACGGGCTTTTACTTTAGAGTCCGCCTTCGCGCAGGGCACGCTGTGAGGCTTGCCGGAACGGATGCCGCGGCTCGGCTACAGCTTGCTGCAGCGCCGCTTTGGCTTGCGGCATTTCCTCTTGCTGCCAGTGGGTAAGGCCCAGGAAGTACGCCGCCGGCCCGCGCAGGGCTGAACCCGGCGACTGGCTGACACGCTGAAAATAGCTTTCGGCGAATTCGGGCTGGCCTTGGCGCAGGAGCAGCACCCCGGAATAGTAGAGGAAGGTGTCCTGCCCAATTTGCGAGGGCTCCATGCGGCGCAAAGTGCGTAGCGCGGCCCCGTAATTACCGCTGTGGTACAGGTCCATGGTTTCCACCAGCAGCGGTCGGCCTTCGGTTGCGCTGGCCATCAGGCCCGGTTCGGGCGTGTCGTATTCCTGCCACGAGCGTTGCGGGTGCAGGAAGCGCGGCAGCAGCAGCGCCGCCGCCACCAGCAGCACCGCACCTACTCCCGCCCACAGGGCCCAGCGCAACTGCCGCCGCCGCTGGGTGCGCCGCAGCCGTTGCTGCGCCGCATGGCGCTCCACAATGCGGCGGTCGTGGGTTTCGAGGCGCTGGCGCAGGGTTTCGCGGCCCACAGCCCAGCGTAAATCGGCGCCGTACTGCTCGTAAGTAAGGTAAGCCTGGCGCAGGTCGGCATCCTCCACCAGCAGCTCGTCGAACTCATCCTGCTCCTCGGCCGACAGTTGCCCGTCGGCCACGCGCTCTATGCTGCTCAAAAACGGCAGCAGTTGGGCCGAACCGGGAGCTTCGGCGCGGTCGAGGGCTTCGTGAAGCTTGCGCAGGCAGTCCGATTTCTGCAAGCGGGCCACGGTTGCGTTAGCGTAGCCCATTTTCACGGCCAGCTTATCGAACCGGTAGTTGTTGAAATAGAAGTACTGCAGAATCTGGCGGCAGTCGGGGCCGAGGCGCAGGAAGGTGCGCAGCAGCAGCTGCCGCCGCGTGGCCTCGGGTGCGGGCAGCGCCGCCGCGTCGGCGGGCTGCACGGTGTTGGTGGTAGTAGCCGTAAGCAGCTGTCGGGCGGCGCCGTACACGTGGCCGCGCATGTCCTCGGGCCAGCGGGCCAGGCGGCCGTCGGCGGCTTGGTCGTAAAAGTCAAGGAGCACTTCCCGCAGGGCCTCGTGGGAGGCTTCGTCCGACGCCCCAAACTGTCGCCGAGCCCAGCGCACGAACAAGTCGCGTTGCTGTGCATAGAAATCGGTGAGCGGCGTAAGATGTCCGGTGCGCAAGCGCCCCAGATTTTCGGACAGCTGTTTCATGAGGTTGGAAACCAAGAATACCGGGCAAGCAGGTGGAGCCCGGCGGAGCAAGTTGGCAGATTATTGGCGCTTACGCACAAACCGGGTTAACTGAACATTGATCATTTAATATTTCTCCGTTTGCCGTGCCCGGGTTATTGGCAGCCAGCGGCCTGCGGCTTTGCGCGTTGCCCGTGTTCATTGTTCATTGTCTCGGTCTTACCTTTGAAGCATGGAAACCACCACTCGCTCCCTCGTCACCGATACCGCCGTCTTTGATCTGATCCGTCGCGAAAACGAGCGGCAGCTGCACGGCCTCGAACTCATTGCCTCCGAAAACTTTGTTTCGGAACAGGTAATGCAGGCCCAGGGCTCCATCCTGACCAACAAATACGCCGAGGGCCTGCCCGGCAAGCGCTACTACGGCGGCTGCGAAGTGGTGGACCAGATCGAGCAGCTGGCCATCGACCGCGTGAAGGAGCTGTTTGGCGTGGAGTGGGCCAACGTGCAGCCGCACTCGGGCGCCCAAGCCAACGCAGCTGTGATGCTGGGCATTCTGCAGCCCGGCGACAAAATCCTCGGTTTCGACCTTTCGCACGGCGGCCACCTTACGCACGGTTCGCCGGTGAATTTCTCGGGCAAGCTCTACAAGCCTTCGTTTTACGGCGTAGAGCCTGAAACCGGCCTTATTGACTGGCAGAAGGTGAAGGAAACCGCCCGCCGCGAACAGCCCAAGCTCATCATTTGCGGTGCCTCGGCCTACTCCCGCGACTGGGACTACAAGGCCCTGCGCGAAGCGGCCGATGAAGTAGGTGCCCTACTGCTGGCCGATATTTCGCACCCTTCCGGCCTCATTGCCAAGGGCTTGCTGAACGACCCCTTCGAGCACTGCCACATTGTAACCACCACCACGCACAAAACCCTGCGCGGCCCGCGCGGCGGCCTCATTATGCTGGGCCGCGACTTTGAAAACCCCATGGGCCTGAAAACCCCGAAGGGCGAAATCCGCATGATGTCGGCGGTGCTGGATGGCGCGGTGTTCCCCGGCACCCAGGGCGGCCCGCTGGAGCACGTAATTGGGGCCAAAGCCGTGGCTTTTGGCGAAGCCCTGACCGACGCCTACGCCCGGTACACCAAAATGGTAATCCGCAATGCGCAGGCGTTGGCTACGGCCTTCACCGAGCGCGGCTACAAAATCATTTCCGGCGGCACCGACAACCACCTTATGCTCATTGACCTGCGCAGCAAGGGCTTAACGGGCAAGCTGGCCGAGAATACGCTCATCAAGGCCGACATCACCATCAATAAAAACATGGTGCCCTTCGACGATAAGTCGCCGTTCGTTACCTCGGGCATGCGCATCGGCTCGGCAGCCATGACCACCCGTGGGTTAGTGGAAGCCGACATGCCGCGCATTGTGGAGCTGATTGACATGGTGCTCATGAACCACGACAACGACTCGCGCATTGGCGAAGCCCGCCAGCAGGTACACGCCATGATGCGCGACTACCCGTTGTTTTCTATGTAGTGCTTGCAGGATGAGTGATTGAATGTGGTACGGGCCCGTTGCGCAGCAAGCCTAAACCAGCTCCGGCTCCGTACGTGTTCATCATGCTTGCCCATTCAATCATTCGCTCATCCGGTCAGCCGTTCATTTAGTAAGCTTTGCAGTCCCCCTCGCAACAATTTCAGCAAAACCGCGCTTCTGCGGCCGGTCAGGAGCCGGCCGAAATGTCGTTTATCGACCACCTGGAGGCCCTGCGCTGGCACGTCATTCGGGCCACCATTGCCGTGGTGGTATTTGCGACGGGCGCGTTCTTCGCCAAGGATTTTCTGTTTCACGACCTGATTCTGGGCCCTTCGCGCCCCGATTTCTGGACCTACCGCCAGTTTTGCAAGCTCGGGCAAGCCCTGCACTCCACCGAGCTGTGCATGGACAAAGTGGGGTTCATTATTCAGAACCGTGAAATGAGCGGGCAGCTGAGCATGCACTTCAGCACCTCGTTTGTGGTGGGGTTGGTGCTGGGCTTCCCATACTTGTTCTGGGAAATCTGGCGCTTTGTGAAGCCGGGCCTGTATCCGCACGAACGTGCCAACTCCCGGGGGGCGGTGCTGTTCGTCTCGTTGCTGTTCATAGCCGGGTTGTTGTTCGGCTACTACATTGCTTCCCCGCTGAGTATCAACTTCCTGGCTTCGTACACGGTAGACCCCACCATCGAAAACCAGATTGACCTGCAGAGCTACCTTAGCACGCTCATTACCATGACGCTATCGTGTGCGTTCGTGTTTGAGCTGCCCATGATTGTGTACTTCTTAGCGAAGGCCGGGCTTATCACGCCCGAAATCATGCGCATGTACCGCAAGCACGCCATTGTGGTTATTCTGGTGCTGTCGGCCATCATTACTCCACCCGATGTATCGTCGCAGCTCATTGTAATGCTGCCCATTTGGGCCCTTTACGAGCTGAGCATCAACATTGCGGCCGTGGTGCGGCGCAATAACATCAAGCGTCTAAACCAGGAGTTGGCCGAAAACCAAGGCGTTGCTCAGGGATAATGTGCTAAATGCGGGAATGCGCTAATGTGCTATGACCATCAAATGCACGCGGCCCTGCGCATTCAGCCACATTTTGACTACTAACCATACAATAGCGAAGCGCCGCACATTCAACCACATTCGCACATCGGAGAAATGAAACAACTTGCCATCGGTTCCGACCACGCCGGATTTGCCTATAAGGAAATGCTTAAGCCGTGGCTGGCAGAGCTGGGCTATGAGGTGCGTGACTTCGGCACTCATTCCACCGACTCGGCCGACTACCCCGACTTTGCGCATCCGCTGGCGGCGGCCGTAGCCAGCGGCGAATTGCCCCAGGGCATTTTGGTATGTGGCTCGGCCAACGGGGTGTGCATCACGGCCAACAAGCACGCGGGCGTGCGCGCCGCTATTGCCTGGCTACCCGAGCTGGCCGAGCTGGCCCGCCAGCACAACAACGCCAACGTGCTGTGTTTGCCGGCTCGCTTCGTGAGCGAAGAGCAGGCCCGCCAAATTACCGAGCTGTTCCTGAACACCGCTTTCGAAGGCGGCCGCCACCAAAACCGCGTCGGCAAAATCGACTGCTAATTGGGTTTGACTGAAAACGGCGGGGCGCTCTGGATTAAACCAGAGCGCCCCGCCGTTTTTATGGACCTACCGCAACCGGTATACCCGCGGCGTACCCGTGGGCTGGTAGCGCCCAAACAAGCGCGGCAACTTATAGCGCAGCTCGGGCAGCAAATTGGCCTCGTCGATGAGGTAGGGCGGCAGGTCGGGCAGGTTGGTGGCGAGGCGGAAAACGGCGCCGTATTCGTTCAGACGGCCAAAGTCACGCTGCGCCAACGGCCAATCGACGTAGGGCGTACCGGCGGCGTTTTGCACGTACACGCCCCGGCTCGGCCCCAGCACCAGCACCGACTGCCCACTAACGGCCGCGTAGCGGGCATCGGGGCGCGGGGCGTAGCGCGCTTCCGTCGGAAATGGCAACAGTTGATCCAGGCCCAGCATGGCCCGGTGGCGCACTATTACCACGGCGCCTATCAGCACAAACAGCAGCACTTCGGCCACCCAGCCACGTTTCGTTTGCAGCCACAGAAACAGCGAGAAATACGCTAGGGGGGGCAGCATGAGCACCATCATTCCGGGCACTGAGCCGCCCAGCAAGGCCCCAATCAACACCGCTGTTACCAGCCACACCAGCATCAACTGCTGAAATTTAATCTGAAACACCAGGCCCAACGAGGTGGTGAGCGTACGAACCAGGGATAATACCAACAGGATACCGGGCAACACCAGCAGCTTGAGTTGCAGAGCCCGTGGCAGGGCATCGGCGGCGGCGGCCCCGGCCAGCATGGGCTCCAGGTGCATGCTGCGGAAAGCCGGCAAGGCATCGAAGTACAGAAAGACCGTGGCCATTACCGCGTACGGGAATCCGAACCCGCAAAGCAGCAGCAAAAAGCTACGGAAAGAGTTGGCAGCGAAGCTGATAACGGCAAACAAACCCACCAGCAGCAACAAGGCCAGCGGCAGGTAACACAGCGCTGCTACGCCTAACAGAAACCCCGCCCGGAACAAGCGGGAGTTATCGTAACCTTCCCTGGAGGTGGGCAACAAGGCGCTCAGGGCAAATACCACGAACGTTTGCCCCAACAGCAGCGGCGACAAGGCATCCAGCTCGGTGGTGGCGCTGGCCAGCAGTATATAGGTTAGCGCCGCTAAGTAGCCGCGCTCGGGGTGCACATTATAGCGGTTGAAAACCACACTCAGCCGAATTCCCTGCCCCACCACCAAGGCCAAGGCCAGCAGTCGGTACACCCACACCGAGCGGCCGACCAGGGCATCGAGCAGGCCGTAAGCAGCGGCAGCCAAGGGTGCGGTGTGGTCGTACACGTCGCGGTAGAGCAGGGCGCCGGCGTGCAGCCGCTCGCCCACCAGCCAGCCGCGCAGCTCGGCCAGGGTAAGCGGCACGCCTTCGAGCCAGAGCAGCGGCAGGCGCACGGCCAGCGCCAGCAGCACCAGCCCAATCAGGCGCGCCGGAAGCGTACTTCGAAAAAAACGCAGCAACAGGAGAAATCGAAAGGTGAAAGAAACCAGCAGCCGAACGGCCCCGGCTACGGTTCATCAAAAGTAGCAGGTGCGCCCGGCACATGCGCCAGCCGGCTTCCCCGCGCCCGCCGTGGCTGCGTACCGATAACTTCCGACCTAAACCCACTAACCCGAAACGCAAACCCTTACCTTTGCGCATTCTATGGATAGCAAACGACAGCAGAAATTCGCCAGCCTGCTTACTAAAGAGCTGGCCGAGGTGTTCCGGCGCGATTTGCCGCACTTGTTCGCCGGCACCCTGCCGCCCAGCATTACGGCCTTGCGCGTGAGCCCCGACCTGGGCGTGGCCCGCGTGTACCTCAGCGTACTGCTGGCCGACAACCCGCAGGCGCAGGTAGACGTGGTGGCCGACAACACCAAGGAAATTCGTTTTGCCCTGGCCAAGCGCGTGCGTAATCAAATGCGCGTGGTGCCCGACCTAAGCTTTTTCCTCGACGACTCAGCGGCCTACGCCACGCGCATGGACAAGGTCATTAACGACCTGAACATTCCGCCCGCGCCGCCCGAAGAGGACGATAAGCCAGCCCGCCCGCGCCTGTTCAACGATGAATGAATGATGGAATGACTGAATGAAGGAATGCCCGGGCGGCACCCCAATTATTCAGGTCAGCAGCACGTCAATCATTCGCTCACTCAATCATTCAGTCATTGCATTACGACCCCATTAAACGCACCCTGGGCAACGTGTTTAACCGTACGCCTTGGTTGCGGCAGCTGTTTTACAACCTGCTCGATTTGCTGTTGCTGCGCACTTGGCACGTCCACCGCGAGCTGCGGGAGTGGGCCAAAGGTCGCCAGAACCAGCCCCTGAACATTCTCGATGCCGGAGCTGGCTACGGCCAGTATACCTACTGGCTGTCGGGCCAGAGCGAGAAGTGGCAGATATTGGCCGTGGACGTGAAGGAGGAGCAGGTAGCCGATTCCAACCAGTTCTTCCGCCAGATTGGGCGCCCGCACGTACAGTTTGCCGTGCAGGACCTGGTGCTGTACCAGCAGCCCAACTCGTTTGATTTGGCCCTGGCCATCGACGTGATGGAGCACATTCTGGAAGACGTGGAGGTAATGACCAATATCCACGCCTCCCTGCGCGACGGCGGCATGCTCATCATCAGCACGCCCTCCGACCAAGGCGGTTCCGATGTGCACGATGCCGGCGAAGAATCCTTCATTGAAGAGCACGTGCGCGACGGGTACAACATCAACGAAATTCAGCAGAAGCTGCGTACGGCCGGTTTCGAGCGTATCGAGGCCATGTACAGCTACGGACTGCCGGGCCAAATTTCCTGGCGCCTGTCCATGAAATACCCCATCCAGATGCTGGGCGTTTCCAAGGCCTTCTTCGTGCTGCTGCCGTTTTACTACCTCGTTACCTTCCCGTTCTGCCTCGTGCTGAACTGGCTCGACGCCCGCGGCAAACACGATTCCGGCACCGGCCTGATTGTGAAGGCCTGGAAGTAATGTCTGCTCAGGAGTTTAGGAGTTCGTAAGTTTAGGAGCCGAACCGGGTACACCTTCTTTGTTAAGGAATACCACCGAACTTGTCTCCGTTCTTGTTTGAATCCGTAAAAGTGCCCGGGCAGCCGTCGAGTGAAATGTCCGAACCGTTGCCTGCTCCACCTCCTACCTCAACACCTGAGTGAACGTTCCCTTTCTGATAGCCCAGCGTTACTTCCGCTCCAAGAAGAAGCGCAACATCATCAGCATCATCTCCAACATCTCCATGATTGGGGTGGCCGTGGGTACGATGTCGCTGATCATTGTGCTATCGGTTTTTAACGGGCTCGAGGATCTGGTTCGGTCGCTGTACGGCAAGTCGGACCCCGACCTGAAAATTGCGGCTTCCAAGGGCAAATCGTTCGAGGTAAATACCTTTCTGCTGGAACGCACCAAAGCCGTGCCCGGCGTGGCCATTGTTACCGAAGTCATCGAAGACAACGCCCTGCTGCGCTACCACGAGCGGCAGATGGTGGTGAAGCTGAAGGGCGTATCGGAAAACTTCTATGCCCAGAGCGACATCGACTCGGCCATTGTGGATGGGGACCACCGCCTGCGCCGCAACGGGCAGGACTACGCCCTCATCGGCGCCGGCGTGCAGCACGAGCTCAGCATTGCGCTGGAAAACCGCTTTTCGCCCCTGCAGCTCATGTACCCGCGCAACGTAGCGGGCAAACGGACCCTGAGTATCAACCCCGAAAACGCATTTAACCAAGAGCCCATTCTGGCCGGTGGCGTGTTCTATATTGAGCAGCACCTCGACGACAGCTACATCTTCGTGCCCATTGAGTTTGCCCAACGCCTGCTTAACTACGGCGCACGGCGAACTGCTTTGGAGGTTAAAGTGGGCGAAAGCCGCCCCATTGAGGAAGTAAAAGCTGAGCTCAAGCAGGTACTGGGTCCGCAATTCACCGTCCTCGACTCCGACGAGCAGCACGTGAGCTTGCTCAAGGCCATTAAAGTGGAGAAGATGTTCGTCTTCATCACCTTCGCCTTCATTCTGCTTATTGCCTCGCTTAACATCTTCTTCTCGCTCTCGATGCTGGTCATCGACAAGCGCAAGGACGTGGCCGTGCTTATGGCTATGGGCGCCACGCCCAACGTTATCCGGCGCATTTTCCTCATGGAAGGCGCCATTGTGGCCCAGGTGGGCGCTGTAATCGGATTGGTACTTGGGGTAAGTATCTGCTGGCTGCAGCAGCAATTCGGCCTCGTGGAAATGGGCATGGCAACCAGTGTGGTGAAGGCCTACCCGGTGAAAATGCAGCTTGCCGACGTGCTCTGGGTGGGCATTGCCATTGTGGCCATAACCATTATTGTATCGCTACGGCCGGCTCTGAACGCTCCGCAAATCGACTTGCGGGAGAATTTGTAACCGGGCCGAAGCTTCTAAACTTCCTCATTGCACTATGGAGGGAGAATTGCAATTCTTTCCGACCGAATCCTGTAACCTTAGCAGCTGGTTGTCAGTTAGTACTTGACGTTTATTCGCGTTCAGCTACTGGTATAAACATTACATACAATAATTATGATTATTTGTATATAAAATTTTATTATTTATGAAATCCTGCACATCTTAGCATTTGTTCTTACTTTCAATGCCGCTTTTGCTGCCGTTATGAAGGTCTCTACCACGCAGCCGTTTCAAATCGTCTACTCGCTGTTCGAGCACGAGTACTTAGGATATCTGTTTGAGTCCTACGTCGTGCAGCTCAATGCGAAGGGCCAACTCACGCTGCAGCACCAAAACGTTTCGGCGAAGAACGCGGCTGAATTTGCCGACGGGCTCGACGCCCGGGATTTTGAGTTGATTGCCCTGACCGATCAGATCCAACAGGACGCGGTTATCAAGGAGTTCTGGCCGAAAAAGATTGCCACCGCCGATTTCTTTCTAAAGATATACGACCCTGAAAAGGGCGATAAAGGCCTACAAGAACGCATAGCGGCTTACGTACAGGGCCGCATGGGCCAGCTGCTCGACGGGCTGCAAGGCAAGCTGGTGTTCATTATGGGCAAGGACGGCGAACCGACCTGGCACGAAATCAAGGTAGCACCCGAGCCAGCCTCGGTGCTCTTTCACTTCCGCCGGAACCCCGACAACACCCACTACTTTCCTACCATTCAGTACCGCGGCCAGAAGCTAGACTTCACCGGCTGTGGCGCCGTAATGGTGTGCTGCCAGCCCGCCTGGATGCTGCTCAACGACGTGCTGCACAACTTCCGCAACGACGTGGACGGCAAGAAGCTGCAGCCCTTCCTGAACAAGAAGTTCATCGTGATTCCGCGGCAGGTAGAGGACAGCTACTACCAGCGTTTTGTGGCGCCCTTGGTGGAGTCGTTCGACGTGCACGCCCGCGGGTTCGATATTCGCTCGGAACGCTACCAGGCCCGCCCGCACCTCATTTTCTCCGACATTCCCAGCAGCACCGTTACCTACGAAACGGAAGCTGCTACCTCGTCCCGCCGCACTGCCACGACCGAGGCCAGCTCCGACCACATTCATTTCGATCTGGCCTTCCGCTACGGCACGCACATGGTGCGCAACCACGACAAGCGCGTGAGTGTGCAGTTGGAGAAAACCACAGATTCTTACGTTTTCCACCGGCTCATTCGCAACCTGGAGGACGAGCAGGAGTTCATCCGGGCCCTGCAGGACCGTGCCCTGGAAGTGCGCAACGGCCGGGCCGTATTGGAAAAAGCCACCGCGTTTAAGTGGCTGCACTCGCACGCCGAAGAGCTGGCCCAAATGGGCTTCACGGTGCAGCAAGGCAGTACCTCGGGCAAGGATTACTTTATTGGGCAGGTAACGGTAACGGTGGGCATCACCGAAACCAACGACTGGTTCGACGTGCACGGCACCGTGCGCTTCGGCGAGTACGAAATACCGTTTGCCAAGCTGCGGCCCTACATTCTGCAGAAACGCCACGAGTTCAAGCTGCCCAACGGGCAAATTGCCATCATTCCGGAGGAGTGGTTTACGCAGTACCTGGAGCTGTTTGCCTTCAGCGAAGACCACCACAACTCACTCACGCTGCGCAAGCACCACGTGGCGCTGGTGTCGGATTTGCAGAACGGCAACCTCGCTACCGTAACCATGAGCCGCAAGCTGGAGCGCCTGCGCGGCTTCGAGACGGTGGAAGACCAGCCCCTGCCGGCTGGCTTTAACGGCGAGTTGCGTCCTTACCAGAAAGCGGGCTACAACTGGCTGCATTTCGTGCAGGACTACCATTTCGGCGGCTGCCTGGCCGATGACATGGGCCTGGGCAAAACCGTGCAGACGCTGGCCATGCTCATGGACCGCAAGGAAAGCGGCGCGGCAGCCGGTGCGGCATCGTTGCTGGTTATGCCTACCTCGCTGGTGTACAACTGGCTGGGAGAAGCCCAGAAGTTCACGCCCGGCCTGCGCATTCTGACTTACACCGGCACCTACCGCGACAAAAACGTGGAGCAATTCGCCGATTACGACGTTATCCTGACCTCGTACGGCATTGTGCGCCTCGATGCGGAGCTGCTCAAGTCCTACAAGTTCGACTACGTGATTCTGGACGAGTCGCAGGCCATCAAGAACCCGGGCTCCACTACCTCACAGGCTGTGCGCGGCTTAGTGTCGCGGCACCGGCTTATTTTGACGGGTACGCCGGTGGAGAACAGCACCATGGACCTCTGGTCGCAGATGTCGTTCATCAACCCCGGCCTGCTGGGCTCCCAGACGTTTTTCCGCAAGGAGTTCCTGAAGCCCATTGAGAAGGACAAGGACGAAGTGAAGATGCGGCGCCTGCACGCGCTGATCAAGCCCTTTATTCTGCGCCGCCACAAGGCCCAGGTAGCTACTGAGCTGCCCGAGAAGATTGAGCACCTGAGTTACTGCCGCATGACCGATGAGCAACAGCAGTGCTACGAGGAAACCAAGAGCTACTACCGCAACAAGATTCTGCAGAGTATAGAGGAGCACGGCACCGCCAGCACCCAGTTCATGCTGCTGCAGGGCCTTACCAAGCTGCGCCAGATTGCCAACCACCCCCGCATGGCCGACGAAACCTACGAGGCGGAATCGGGCAAGCTGCGCGAAGTGGTGCGCATGATTCGCAGCGTGGTTTCGGAAGGCCACAAGGTTCTTGTGTTCAGCCAGTTCGTGAAGCATCTGGATCTGGTGCGCCACTCTCTCGACGAAAAACAGATTGAGTACGCCTACCTCGACGGCAACACCCGCGAGCGGCACAAGGAAGTAGCGCGCTTCCAGGAAACCGAGGAGCTGCGCGTGTTCCTCATCAGCCTGAAAGCCGGCGGCGTGGGTCTGAACCTGACCGCCGCCGACTACGTGTTCATTCTCGACCCGTGGTGGAATCCGGCCGTGGAGGCCCAAGCCGTAGACCGTGCCCATCGCATCGGGCAGGAGAAAACGGTGTTCACCTACAAGTTCATCACCAAGGGCACAGTAGAGGAAAAAATCCTGGCCCTGCAGAACCGCAAGATTCAACTGGTGTCAGACTTGATTTCTACCGACGAGGCCATCATCAAGAGCCTGACGAAGGAGGATATTGAGGAGCTACTGGGGTAATATTCGCACGCCCTGTGCTAAAAAGCCCGCGCTACCGTGCGGGCTTTTCTGTTGCATATGCCCGGCTGACTTCCGCTATTCGCTTCACATCTTCGGCGGTATGCAAGGCACTCAGCACCACGCGCGTAATGCACGGGTCGGCCGGCGTGGGGTAGCAGAAGCTGGAGAGCAGAATACCTTTTTCCTGCATGTACTCCGCGAAGCCGTTATCAAGCGTATAGAATACTGGGAAACCAGGAGCCGATTGGAATAGACTCAAGCCCGAAGTGGCCGTGGTAAACTGTTGCACGTTAGCCTGCAGTTGAGCCCGAGCTTGCTGGTAAAGCCCCGCCGCCTGCAGGAAAGCATACAGGTAAGCGGGCACCACCGGCGAGCTGGCGCCGAAAAACGGGCTGCGGCGTAAATCTTCAATGAATGCGGTATCGGCCAGCACCACGCCGCTTGGAATGCCGCATGCTTTGCCCATAGAGCTAACCACGACTACTCGCACCGACGCAGGCACGCGCAGTTCCGGCCAGATGCCCGCGCCATCTGGACCGATGACGCCGAAGCCGTGGGAGTCGTCGATGAGCAGGGTAATGGGCCGGTCGGCGGGCAAGTGCTGGGTCCACGAGAAGTCATAGCGCTGCACCCGCAATGCGTCGAGAGAGTTCGAGACGATGACTACTGGTTCCGGCGGTTCCTGTTGCAGGCGCTGCATCAGGTCAGCCGCCCATTCATCGAACGAAAGCTTTGAAACAGCCATTGGCGCGTGCTCTGTGAGCCACGCCGCCGGGTGCGTGCCAGGCGCGTATTCGAAACGACCGGCCCCAGCCAGCGCCTTCACCGCCATTTGCCCCGCCAAGTAGCCCGACGAAACTGTGAGGGCCGCTTCGGCGCCTGTATGATGGGCGAGGTAGCTTTCGGCTTCTTCGTAAATGCGCAGCCGCAGCGGGCCGTTGCGTGAGTTGCCGTAGTTGGTGCCGTAGCGGCTCAGGCCTTCGGCTAGCAGCGCGGCAAAGGCTGGGTTGCGCGCCGTGCCCAAATAGCCAGTGCCGCTGCAATACAGGTATTCGCGGCCGTTGTGAATGAGGGTGCGGCCGGGCAAGTAATCAGCTTCAAGCATAGGGCGTTTGGCCGAAGTAAAACCGAACTACCCGAACATACACCTTTCTGCTGCCGAACCACAACCGCAATCTTGTTTGCGCGGTTAGTGTAGAGCTATGCACCTCCTCCTTCGCACGCCCGTTGCCCAGCCGCCCGCCGCCGTATGGGCCGGCTTCACCCGCCAGTTGTTCATTGACCTGGCGCCGCCCGCGCCCCAGCTTCGGCTGCTGCGTTTCGATGGCTGCCAGCGCGGCGACGTGGTGGAAATTGAGCTGCACCTGGGCCCGTTGCGCCTGGCCCGCTGGACTTCCCTCATTACCGAGCACGGCGAACTGGCGAACGGTGGGCGCTACTTCGTGGACCAAGGCCAGGAAGTGCCGGCGCCGCTGCGCTTCTGGCGGCATCGGCACCTGATGGAGGCCGCGCCCAACGGCGGCACCGTGATTGTGGATGCCATTGAGTACCGCACCGCTTCACCGCTACTCGACCGGCTGCTGTACCCGTTTATGTGGGCGCAGTTTGCCTGGCGCGGCCCAGTGTACCGCCGTGTGTTCGGCCAACCCACATAGGCGCAACCCAAACGCGTGCCTAGCGAAGCGCCAGCACCATCCGAATGTCGGCCCGCTGGTATTCCGATGGGTTAAGCGGTGCCTCCACGAAACCTAGCTTGCGGTAGAGCCCAAGGGCCGGGGCGAGGCGACGGTTCGAAAGCAACTCGATTTCCCGGGCGCCAATTTGCCGGGCGTGCGCTATAACCGCCCGGCCCAGTTCCCAACCGATGCCCAAGCCCTGGGCGCTGGGTGTTACGGCCATCTTGGCCAGCTCGTATACGCCGTCGTGCTCTTTAATCAGGGCGCAAGTGCCCACTAGCTGCCCCGCGTGGCGAGCCATAAAAATGTAGCCTCCAGCATCCAGAATGTAGCCCTGTGGATCGTCGAGCATTCGGCGGTCCAGCTCCTCCAGGGTGAAGAAGCGGGTTATCCACTCGTGGTTCAGGTCGCGGAACGCCGCTTGGTGCTCGGGTTGGAAACTTAGAATTTCAACGGGGGAAGCAGGCGAGTTGCTCATTGAGGAAAGAGGAAGTTCTGGCCGCGAAGGACGTAGGTGAGCCGGCCCTATCCAAGAGCGTACAGCCACAGCCGGCTACTTACACCGAGGGAAGTTTTAAGCACGAACGGCGGGCAGGCGGTTAATTTGAACTCACGGCTGTTTGTATTTCTTGCCGCAAGTGGCCGCGTCCCCAGTGCCACATCTGCTTCAGCACCGGGCAAAGCGTGTAGCCGTGCGGGGTGAGGCTGTATTCTACCCGGGGCGGCACCTCCGGAAACACGCGCCGCTGTACCAGGCCGGCCGCTTCCAGCTCGCGCAGCTGCTTGTCAGAATTCGCTCGCTCACCGTTTCGCCGAGGTGGCGGCGCACGTCGCTGAAACGGCGGGGCTGTGGGTTCAGGAATATGAGAATGTCAGCCTTGTGCTTGCCTTTGATTAACTGAATCAGGGCGTCGATGGGATTGTCCATGCTGCTAGTGTACGCAACTCCGCCGATGCAAGCCCGCGCCGGGGTGTGTACCTTTGTGGTTCCCATCTGCTTTTGTTTGCTATGTCCGCTGCCATTGTTACGCTCAAACCCGGTAAAGACCAATCCTTGCGCCGCCTGCACCCTTGGGTGTTTTCGGGCGCCATTGCCCGCATGCAGGGCGAGGTAACCGAGGGGCAGGTGGTGGCAGTACACGCGCATAACGGCGAGCCGCTGGGAATGGGCCACTACGCGCCCGGCTCCATTGCGGTCCGCATGCTGGCCTTCGGCGACGTGGCCGCCGTAGCCGACGAAGCTTTCTGGATCGAGAAACTCAGCAACGCCTACAAACTCCGCCACAGCCTCGGCCTGACGGGCCAAGGCAATACCAACGTGTACCGTTTGGTACACGCCGAAGGCGACGGCGTACCCGGTCTGATCATTGACGTGTACGGCGACGTGGCAGTAGTGCAGGCCCACAGCGCCGGTATGTACCTGGCCCGCCCGCACATTGCGGCCGCCCTGCAAGCCGCCGTGCCCGGCCTGCGCGCCATTTACGACAAGAGCTCCGAAACCGTGCCGCAGAAAGCCGCGCCCGGCGCCAAGAATGATTACCTATTTGGTGAAAGTACCGGCCACGAGCACTTGGTGCAGGAAAACGGCCACCGCTTCGCTGTGGATTGGGAAACGGGCCAGAAAACTGGCTTTTTCATCGACCAGCGCGACAACCGCGCCTTGCTGGCTCGCTACGCCCCCGGCCGCCGCGTGCTCAACACGTTCTGCTACACCGGCGGCTTCTCGGTGTACGCCCTGCAAGCCGGCGCCGAGCTGGTACACTCCGTTGATTCCAGCAAGAAAGCCGTGGAGCTAACCGACCGCAACGCCGAGCTAACCGGCCTGCAGGACAAGCACGAATCCTACGCCCAGGATGTGTTCACCTTCCTGAAAGACCGCCACAACCAGTACGACCTCATCGTGCTCGACCCGCCGGCGTTTGCCAAGCACCTCTCGGCCCGCCACAACGCCCTCATGGGCTACAAGCGCCTGAACGTGGCCGGTATCAAGCAAATTGCCCCCGGCGGACTGCTGTTCACCTTCAGCTGCTCGCAGGTGGTGAGCATGGAGCTGTTCGAAGGCGCCATCATGGCTGCGGCCATCGAGGCCGGTCGCCCGGCGCGCATTCTGCACCGCCTCACCCAACCCGCCGACCACCCCGTGAGCCTGTTCCACCCCGAGGGCGAATACCTCAAGGGTTTGGTGCTGGCTGTGGATTAAGGCCTCACCCCCGGCCCCTCTCCAAAAGAGAGGGGAGCCTGAGGGCCGCAACGATTCCGTTCAACGACAGCGGGGCCGCCGAACTAAAGTTCGGCGGCCCCGCTTGGTTTATTGGCATCCGTATCAGTCAAGCTGAGCCGCGCCGTGGCGCTACAGCCGCCGTGGCTCCCCTCTCTTTCGGAGAGGGGCCGGGGGTGAGGCCCTTACTTTGCGCCCGGCGCCGGCATTTGCATCAGAAACTGACTGCTGCTGCCACCCGTGTACGTGGGCACGCTACTGCCGCCTTTCTCCCAGGCCTCAATCCAGCGCATTTGCACCAGCAGCGGCGTGAGCGACTGTTGCTGCTTTTCGTTGGCGTAGGCTTGCGCGTCGGCGGCAATGCGGATGGCTTTGGCCCGGCCTTCGGCTTCGGCAATGTTAATGCGGGCCTGGGCCTCGGCCTGGCGGATGCGGTTTTCGGTTTGCAAGCCGGTTTGCACAGCCGTGTTTTTAGCGTCGATGGCGGCTTTCAGGCTGGCGGGCGGCTCCAGCTTGGTGGTGATTTGCTGCACCGTGAAGCCCATGGCCTGCAGCTGTTTTATCAGATTCGCCTTCACCTGGGATTCGTAGGAGCCGCGGTTGCTGATGAGGCTGTCGGCGGTGTAGCGGTTGGTGGCCACGCGATAGGCCTCGTACACGGCCGTTTTCAGGAAGCCGTTTTCCAGGTCGGGCAGCGGGCGTCGGTACTGGCGGAAGATGTCGTCCACTTTGTCTTGCTGGATGAAATAGTTGAGGCTGGGCGCCACGCCAAAGCTGGAGCCGTCCTTGCTCTGCACCTCAAACTCCTCGTACTCCTTGTGCTGGGTGTACACCGGAAACTCGTACACGGCCGTGCTGATGGGTGAGTAGAACACCCAGCCCGTGGTATAGGTAATATCGTCCACGCCCCGGCCGGTGCCGGTCAGGTTCACTTTAATGCCCACGTTGCCGGCATCAATACGCTCTACTTTAATCAGGCTGCAGCTGCCAATGAGCACCAGCAGCAACAAGCCAGCGAAAATTATCGGCTTCAGCCAACGGCGGTTAGTGGCGAGGGGTAGGGCGCTCATGCGAATCGAGTTTAGGGGGAGTAGAAGAAGGCGGCTGGAACCGGCGAATGAGGGCACGTCCGGCCTGGTACAACGACAAGGCTACGCCCGTAGCCACGGCTAGCAAGCCCAGCACGCCGTAGGTCAGCCATTGGTCGGAGGGCTGGTTAAGCCAGTCGAGGAAGGTGGGCAGCGCGTAAGGCAGCGCCACGCCGTAAAAAAGCAGCCATACCACCAGCCAGCGGTACGAAGCACGGAATGCAGACATGGCCAAGCGTGTGGGCAAAGGAATAAGCGCCACAATATCCGTACTGCCGAGCATTCCCGCGGGATTTTTTCGCTTACGGCACCTACCGGCGGCCCGCGTTACTCCAAGCTATGTGTACAGTAAACCCGAAGAACGCAATGTTTCGGCTGTGCGGACGCCGGATGGACAGAACGAACCAGGAAGTATCAGACCCGCTTTATTGGTTGTTTTGCCTGCACCCTGCATACGCATTCCCCAAGCGTGAACCTTGGTTGCTAACCCATCCGTATGTAACTTCGCTACTGCTTATCCAGAAAGACCGAGGGACTGGGCCCTGCGACGTCTTAGCAACCAGCCATTGTGGCGGAGGTGCTAACTCCCATTTCACCCCCAAGGTGGAAGAAGATGAGCAAAGGAACCCGTTTGCGCGGTTTTCTCTTTCTGGATGGGCTTGTTGAAGCTGTTATTCCGAAGGAAAACCATGAAGACGCACTGTACCGACTCCCCCCTCCACGACATCCTCCAGCAGCGCGTACTCGTGCTCGACGGCGCCATGGGCACCATGATTCAGCGGCATACGCTGAGCGAAGAGGATTTCCGGGGGGCGCGCTTTGCTGACCATCCCAAGCCCCTGCGCGGCAACAACGACCTGCTGAGCATTACCCGGCCCGACATCATCCGGGACATTCACGCGCAGTATTTCGCCGCCGGGGCCGACATGGTGGAAACCAACACTTTCAGCGGCACCACCATTGCCCAGGCCGATTACGGCCTGGAGCACATTGCCTACGAGCTTAACTACGAGTCGGCGCGCATTGCCAAAGAAGTAGCCGACGAGTTTACCGCCCAAAACCCCGCCAAGCCGCGCTTCGTGGCCGGCGCCATCGGGCCCACCAACCGCACCGCCTCCCTCTCGCCCGACGTAAACCGCCCCGGTTTCCGCGCCGTGACATTTGATGAGCTGGCCGCGGCCTATCACGAGCAGGTGCGCGGCCTCGTGGACGGCGGGTCCGATGCCCTACTCATCGAAACCATTTTCGACACGCTGAACGCTAAAGCGGCCCTGTACGCCGTGCAGAAGTTCTTCGACGAAGGCGGCCGTGTGGTGCCCATCATGATTTCGGGCACCATTACTGATGCCTCGGGCCGCACGCTGTCGGGCCAAACGGTGGAAGCCTTTTGGAACTCCATTCGCCACTTGCCGCTGCTGAGCGTGGGACTGAACTGCGCCCTCGGCGCCGACCAGCTCAAGGTGTACGTGAAGGAGCTGAGCCGCATTGCCGACGTGCACATTTCCGCTTACCCAAATGCCGGCCTGCCCAACGCTTTTGGCGGCTACGACGAGTCGGCGCAGGAATTCGCGGCCGTGGTGGAGGACTACCTCAAAGATGGCATTGTAACCGTGGTGGGCGGCTGTTGCGGCACCACGCCTCAGCACATCGGCGAGTTGGCCAAGCTGGCCGGCCGGTATCAGCCCCGCCCCTTACGCGAGGTACTGCAAGCCACCCGTCTGAGCGGTTTGGAACCCTTCAGCATTACCCCCGAAAGCCTGTTCGTGAATGTGGGTGAGCGGTGCAACGTCACCGGCTCGCGCGCCTTTGCCCGCCTGATTCGCACCGGCGCCTACGAGGAGGCCCTGGCTGTGGCCCGCGACCAGGTGGAGGGTGGCGCGCAGGTGATTGACGTAAACATGGACGAAGGCATGCTCGACTCGGAGCAGGCCATGACCACGTTCCTGAACCTGATTGCCTCGGAGCCCGACATTTCGCGGGTGCCCGTCATGATCGACTCTTCGAAGTGGAGCGTACTGGAAGCCGGCCTGAAGTGCGTGCAGGGCAAGAGCATCGTCAACTCCATTTCGCTGAAAGAAGGTGAGGAAGTGTTCCGGCAGCGCGCCCGCACCGTGCGCCAGTACGGCGCGGCCATGGTGGTCATGGCTTTCGACGAAAACGGCCAAGCCGATACGTTCGAGAAGCGCATCGAAATCTGTAAGCGCAGCTACGACATTCTGGTGAACGAAGTCGGTTTCCCGGCCGAGGACATCATTTTCGACCCCAACATCCTGACGGTGGCCACCGGCATGGACGAGCACCGCAACTACGCGCTCGACTTCATTGAGGCCGTGCGCTGGATCAAGGCCAACCTGCCCGGCGCCCTCACCAGCGGCGGCGTGAGCAACATCAGCTTCTCGTTCCGCGGCAACGACGTGGTGCGTGAGGCCATGCACTCGGCCTTCCTCTACCACGCCATTCGCGCCGGTCTGGACATGGGCATTGTGAACCCCAGCCAGCTGGCCGTGTACGACGAAGTGCCCAAGGACCTGTTGGAGCTGGTGGAAGACGTGCTGCTGAACCGCCGCCCCGACGCCACCGAGCGCCTAGTGGACTTCGCCGAAACCGTGAAGCAGAAAGGCAAAACCGAAGTGGTGGCCGATGCCTGGCGCAGTCTGCCCGCACAAGAGCGCCTGCAGCACGCGCTGGTAAAAGGCATTGCCGACTTCATCGACCAGGACACCGAGGAAGTGCGCCAGCAGCTGCCGCGGCCGCTCGACGTGATTGAGGGTCCGCTGATGGCCGGCATGAACGTGGTGGGCGACCTGTTTGGCGCCGGTAAAATGTTCCTGCCGCAGGTGGTGAAATCGGCCCGCGTGATGAAGAAGGCCGTGGCGTATCTGGAGCCCTTCCTGCTGGCCGACAAGCGCGGGCAGGAACGCCAGACCGCCGGTAAAATCCTGCTGGCCACCGTGAAAGGCGACGTGCACGACATAGGCAAGAACATCGTGGGAGTAGTACTGGCCTGCAACAACTTCGACATCGTGGACCTGGGCGTGATGGTGCCGCTGGAGAAAATTCTCGACGAAGCCGTGGCGCACAACGTGGACATCATCGGCCTGAGCGGCCTGATTACGCCTTCGCTCGACGAAATGGTGTACGTGGCGGCCGAAATGGAAAAGCGCGGCCTAAAAACGCCGCTGCTCATCGGCGGGGCCACCACTTCGCGCCTGCACGCGGCGGTGAAAGTGGCCCCGGCCTACTCCGGCCCGCTGGTACACGTAAACGACGCCTCCCGCTCGGTAGGCGTGGCCGCCGGCTTGCTGGGTTCGGCCAGTGAAACCTACGCCCGCGCCGTGCGCGACGAGTACGAAACCCTGCGCCACGACTATGCCAGCCGTCAGCGCGAGAAAAACTATTTGCCCATTGAGGCCGCCCGTGCCAACGGTTTCCGCGCCGATTGGGACGCCACGCCCATTACCAAGCCCAGTTTCCTCGGCACCAAAGTGCTGGAAGACTACGACCTGGCCGAGCTGGCTACTTACATCGACTGGACGCCATTCTTCCACACCTGGGAACTGAAAGGCCGCTACCCGCGCATTCTGGACGACGAAAACCTGGGCGAAGCCGCCACTAAGCTCTTCGCCGATGCGCAGGCCATGCTCCGGCGCATTATCGACGAGAAGCTGCTCACGGCCCGCGCCGTGCTGGGCTTCTGGCCGGCCAACACCGTCGATTACGACACGATTCAGGTGTACGCCGACGACTCGCGCCAGCAGGTGGCCACCGAGTTTTTCACCCTGCGCCAGCAGGGCGAGAAGGGCACGGGCATTCCGAATATTGCCTTCTCCGATTTCGTGGCGCCGCGCGAAACCGGCCGCGAGGACTACATCGGCGGTTTTGCTGTAACGGCTGGTATTGGCATCGAAAAGCTGCTGGAGCAGTTCGAAAAAGACCACGACGATTACTCCAGCATCATGGTAAAAGCCCTGGCCGACCGCCTCGCCGAGGCTTTTGCCGAGCGCCTGCACCAGCGCGTGCGCGAGGAGTTCTGGGGCTACGCCTCGGGCGAAAACCTGTCGAACGAGGACCTCATTCAGGAGAAATACCGCGGCGTGCGCCCGGCCCCCGGCTACCCCGGCTGCCCCGACCATACCGAGAAAATCACCCTGTTCCAGCTCCTCGACGCCGAAGCCCAAACCGATATTCGCCTCACCGAGAACCTGGCTATGTACCCGGCATCTTCGGTGAGCGGCATGTATTACGCGCACCCCGATTCGCGCTACTTCGGCCTGGGCAAAATCGGCAAAGACCAGGTAGACGACATTGCCCGGCGCAAGAACATGCCTGTGGCCGAGCTGGAACGCTGGCTGAGCCCGAACCTAAATTACAACCCCACGGCCGTGCCCGTAACCGCACTGTAGCCGAAGCGCCTCCTATGAAAGTTACCGAGCACCTGGCCCGCGCCAACGGCAAAACGCTGTTTTCCTTTGAAGTGCTGCCGCCCAAGAAGGGCGAAAACATCCAGACGCTGTTCTCGAACATCGAGCCGCTGATGGAATTTAAGCCGCCGTTTATCGACGTTACCTACCACCGCGAAGAGTACGTGTACCGGCAGCGGCCAAACGGCGGCCTGGACAAGGTTACGGTGCGCAAACGTCCTGGCACGGTGGGCATTTGCGCCGCCATTAAAGGCCGCTTCGATGTGGACACGGTACCCCACCTGATTTGCGGCGGCTTCTCGAAAGAGGAAACCGAAAACGCCCTCATCGACCTGCATTTCCTAGGCATTGATAATGTGCTGGCCCTGCGCGGCGACCCGATTAAGTCGGAGCCCGGGTTTGTGCCGCACCCCGCGGGCCACGGCTACGCCAGCCAGCTCATCGGGCAGATAGCGGCCATGAACAGCGGCCGCTACCTCGACGAGGAGCAGCAGGACTCGGCCGCCACCAACTTCTGCATTGGCACGGCGGCCTACCCCGAAAAGCATTTCGAGGCGCCCAACCACGCCGCCGACCTGCGCTACCTCAAGCAGAAGATTGATGCCGGGGCCGAATACATCGTAACCCAGATGTTTTTCGATAACCAGCAGTTTTTCGGCTTTGTGGAGCGCTGCCGGGCCGCGGGCATTACGGCCCCCATTATTCCGGGCCTGAAGCCGCTGACCACCAAGAAGCAGCTGACCATGCTGCCGCGTACCTTCTTCCTGAACCTGCCCGAAGAACTGGTGGAAGCCGTGGCCCAGTGCCGCGACGATGCCGCCGCCCGCGAGGTAGGCATCGACTGGTGCATTCAGCAAAGCCGGGAGCTAATGGCAGCCGGTGTACCCAGCCTGCACTACTATTCCATGGGCAAGGCCGAAGCCGTACGCCGCGTGGCGGCTTCCTTATTCTAAGTTGCTCGTTGTCAGTTGCCAGTTGTCAGAGTTGATGTAACCACTTAACTGAAAACGAGCAACGAACAACCCGTTTACTTTGAACGACTACCTAACAGCGCCCTCAATACCCAAGCAAGGCAATGCCGGGCCCCTATGGCTCGGCATTGCTCTTTACAACTACGTATCTTCCGCGCTTACTGGCAACGGCACGTAAACACCCCGTCTTCGCCTGCGTACTAGTACCGATTCTGCCCCTCCCGTCCAATTGATCATTGTTGCCCACTCATTGATCATTGCCCCATGCCCGAACGCCAGCAGCACCTCGATGAGCTTTTTCAGCGCCTGCGCACCGCTACGGCTACTCTGGAAGTAGAGGCCCTGCAGCAAGGCATCTGGCAGCTCTGGCTTGAAATCGACGATACGGCCCTGAGCAAGCGACTGGAATCGGGCATGCGCGATATGGCCGCCGGCGAATACCAACGCGCCATCCTCGACTTCACTTACCTCATCGAGCACCGCCCCGATTACGCCGAGGGCTGGAACAAGCGCGCCACGGCTTACTACCTGCGCGGCGAGTACCGGGCCTCGCTCAACGACATTGCCCAAACCCTGAAGCGCGAGCCGCGCCACTTTGGGGCCCTCTCGGGCAAAGCTACCATTCAGCGCATGTTGGGCGACCACCGCGGCGGGCTGCGCACCCTGCGCCGTTTGGCACGCCTGTGCCCCCACTTGCCGGGCCTGCAGGAACAGCTGCGCGACGTGCAGGACCGGCTAGACGAGTCGCCGATTTAGGCTTCGGTTTTTATTTTTTCTGGAGGAGCTCCGCAATCGTTTGCGGAGTTTTTTATACTTTCCGTGTCGGTACGGGCTGATTCTTAGACTCAACCCCCGAAACATTGCTTTTCCGCGCCCCGCAATTCTTTCCCCGGCGTTTGTAGCCAACTACGAATGTCTATTGTGCTATTTATGAAAACACTCTTACTCCTGTGCCTGCTCACTATTTGTCCGGTTTCTCTTTTGTGCGCGCAAGGGCGGGTGCGCACCACCGACGTGGACAGCGGCCGCGTGGAAAAAGGTAAAAAAGTAGGCCTGTGGAGCTACTACTCCTTTACCGGCAGCGGCCGTAAAGTGCTGGTGCAGCGTTACGACCACACAGCTCAAAAACTGCTGTTCTTTCGGCAGGCCGATGAGCGGCCTTACCGAATGCAGGTAGGCTCGGAATGGAAAAGCGACTACCTCGATCAGCCTCCCTTGTTCCTGGGCGGTGACGCCGCCCTGTCGGAATTCACCCGCCAGCTGAACTACCCCGAAGATGCCCGCGCGCAGCAGGTGCAGGGCCGGGTGGTGGTAAACTTCATCATCGACACCCTCGGTGCCGCTTACGACCACAAGGTGCTGCTGGGCGTAAGCGCCAGCTGCGACCGAGAAGCATTGCGCGTTGCCAAGCTTATTCCGGCCCAGTGGTTGCCGGGCCGCAAGAACGGCCGCGCCGTGCCCGTGGAGTATCAGCTGCCGTTTGTTTTTCGGGTGCAGAACGCGGCAGCGGGGCGGTAGTATCCTACTGCGGCCTGCACCCGTACATTGGGGCATGAAACACGCCGTTGTTGCCCCGTTTGTACACGCTGCCGTTTCGGCGGCCTTGCTGGCCGCCGTGGCCCTGTTGCTTCCCTCCTGCGACTCCACCCCGCGCGAGCGGCAGGAAGCCGTTCGTGAAGGAGCCCGCGAAATAGATACCGCCGCCGATAAAGCCGCCGCCGTGCTCAAGCGCGCCGGCAACCGCGCCGCCCGCTTCGATTCGGTTTCGCGCCAGCGCAGCCGCCAGCCCCTCGACGACGCTGCTACCAAGGCCTTCAACCAGGAACTCCTGGGTACGTCGGCGGAGGTAGAGCAGCTAACCGCTCAAACCATTGAACCGGCTTACACCCAGCTGTTGCGCAACACCCGCGACAAGCGCCGCACGTGGACCCAACGCGACTGGGATTACGCCACGGCCGTATTCCGCCGCCTAAACGACCGGTACCGCGCCGTGCGCCTCGACCTGCCGGCCCGCAACGAATTGCGCATCAAAGCCCTGCAAGCCGAGTTTACGGCCCTCGAAACCGGCCGCGACCTGAATGATTTGCGCGACGCCGTGCGCGACGAACCCGTGGCTCGGTAGCCCCCATTTATAAAAAAGTTTACTGCTACAGGCATCCCAAAAAGCCGCGCCGGAGCGTTAACGCTCCGGCGCGGCTTGTATCTTTAAAGCCACCATTTTCAGGGCCGTAGCGCGGCGCTTCGGCCATTATTTCTGCATTAGTTTATCCTCCTTTCCGGATGTTCAATCCCCGCACGCTGCTGTTCGCGGCAGCTTTGCTAGGCGCCTCTGCTTGCGCGGCCCAATCTATTCCCGAATCCCCCGCTGTAAACCGCTGGCAAATTGGCCTCCGAGCTGGGCTGAGCCTAGCCCGCGCATCGGTTTACGGCACTACGCCTGCGCCCAACGTGCGGTACGCCAGCCGCCTTCAGTCGGGTTTTGCGCCGGCCGTGGTGGTGCAGCGCCAACTTGGCCAGCGCACCTTTGGGCGGGCCACTTTCAGCACCTTGGCCTTGCCAGCAGGTTTGGAGGCCCGCGTGGGCGGGCCGCGGTACAGCAGCAGCTCGGGCTACGGCTTCGGCAGGGCCAAAGCCCCGCGGCTACACCTGGAGGCCGGTTACCGTTTGCCGCTGGGCCAGGCAGCCCGCACGCGCCTGCTGGCGGCTGTGGGCACCGGCGTGGTAGTGGGTGGGCCCCGCAACCAGAACAGCTTGGATGCGGGGCCGGCGGACAGCGCCTCTTTTTACACCAATTTTCCGGTGCGGCTCCGGTACGTGCGCAGCGAGTTGCGGCGCGTCAACGCCGTGGTGCCGGGCCTGAGCGGCCGCTTGGGGCTGGAACGCGAAATGCGCTGGCGCGACGTCATTGGCCTGGAGGTGGGAACTTATTACGGGCTGCTGCCCCTCTACCGCACCCGCCACGAGTTGGAGCTTATTGACGAAACTACCGCGCCGGCCACCCGCACCGCCCTGCAAGCCGCCACCAATACCCACGGCAGTTTTGTGGAAGTAGGGCTGAGTTACCGCTGGCAACCTGGCAAGCGCGCGGCCGGCCTCACCCCGCTGCCGCGCACCCGAACGCCCTGGCAACCCCTACCTGGGCGCGGCCTGTACACCAGCGTGGGCATGCACTTGTTCGCGCACCTCGCCCGCGCGCGGCGCACAGGGTTCAACCAAACACGCACCCTTGTGAGCTTGGTACAGCCAGGCACGTTGGCGCGTTTGGGCTACCAGTGGCCGAACCGCTGGCTGGTGGAGGCAGGCGTGCAAACCGGTTTTGTGCCCTTGGTTTATACTTACGACGTATCAATACCGGCCCCGGCCGTGGTGGGCGCATCCGGGCGCTGGGGCCGGGCCGACGTGCTCAACAACAACCAGCGCAACCGGCCCGGGCACCGCGCGGCCCTGCTGCAAGCCGGCCGCCGCTGGGCCCTGCGCCCGCACCGCGTGTACGCCGCCGCCAAGGCCGGGGTGCAGGCACTGCGTTACACCGGACGCACCACCGCCAGTTACTCCCGCACGTACTACGGCACTAACGCCTCCGAGTACTCCCCGTTGCAGTTCGCCTACGAAACCCCGGCCCGCTGGCGGTTGCTGGCCTGCGCCGAAGCGGAGGCGGAGGTGCGCATCAGCCGCCGTACCTTGCTTGGGCTGCACACGGGCTACGCCCTTCGTCCAGTGGGCCGCGCTGGCGCCGACCGGCTCACCATTTCCTGGCAACGCAACGGGCAACCGGAGCCCGCCGTGGAGGTGGTTTCGCGCATGGCGCACTTTACGGGTGGGCTGCAGTTGCGGCGGGTGTTGCACTTGTAGCGTAGCCCCCGGTGGCGGGTTGGGTTGCCGGTCGTTTCTTTGCGGCATGGTATGTAGTAAGGTAGGGGCTGCCCGCTTTCGGCAGCTATTAACGGTACTCTTAGGCGGCGCTCTGTGGGGAGCCGCCGGGCCCTTTGCCGCGGCGCAACGCTTGCTTGAAAAGGTTGAAATTCTGCCCGCGCAGGACCAGTGGCTGCAACCCGGCGACCGGCTGCAGGTGCGCGTGAAAGCGCAACCCGGTGCTCAGGTTACCGTGCTGGGCGGCAAGCTCTTGGTGGAGCTGCTGCCCGCGCAGGCGCAAGGGCAGCGCGGCGTGTACCAAATCAGCTACGTGGTGCAACCCACCGACACGCTGGGCTCGGCGGCGGGCGGCCGTGCCCTGAAAATCCTGGCTTCAGCCCCCGACGGCCGCCGCGACTCGCTGCTGACCGCCCAAACCGTGCGGTTCCTGAACCCCAACCAGCCGCTGCTGGCCCGTACCCGGGGGCCGCTGGCTTACCTGAATTACGGCTTGGGCGAAGACCGCCTGGGCGGCGCCAAAATGGGCTACCTGGATTCGTTGGTCTTGCTGCACGTAACGGGGCGCGTGGGCGAGCAATACCGCGTGCGCCTGGCCGAAAACCAAACCGCCTGGGCACCACTGGAAACGGTGCGCCTGCTGCCGGCGGGCGGCTGGGTGCCGCAGTCGCTTACCGGTTCCTGGAGCGTAAGCGGCGATGCGCAGTTCGACTACGTGCGGGTGCCGCTGCAAGAACGGCTGCCCTACCGCTCGCAGCTGTTGCTGGAGCCCACGCGCCTGGTGGTGGACGTGTTTGGCGCTACCTCCAACACCAACTGGATAACCCAGCGGGCGGGGCTGCGCGAAATCACCAACGTGAGCTACGAGCAGCCGCAAACCGACGTGTTCCGCCTGGTTATCAACCTGCAGCACGCGCAAAACTGGGGCTACGTCATCGGGTACCAGGGCAACACGCTCGTTATTAAGGTGCGGCGGCCGCCGGCCAAGCTGGCGCTGCGCGGCCTTACGGTGGCCGTGGACGCTGGCCACGGCGGCGACAACCACGGCGCCGTGGGAGCCAGCGGCGTCAAGGAAAAAGACCTGACCCTGCTCATGGCTCAGAAGCTGCGCACCGCCCTGGAGGCCGAAGGCGCCACCGTGCTCATGACCCGCGACGCCGACGTGAGCCTGGGCAACGACGTGCGCATTCTGCGCCTGCGCCAAGCCCTGCCGCACTTGCTGGTGAGCCTGCACGTGAATTCGGCCGGCTCGGCGGAGGCCAAGGGCACGGCCACGTTTTACCGCTACGTGGCGTTTCGGCCGCTTTCCACGGCTCTGTACAACGAGATGCTGAAAACGGGGCTGAACGGCTGGGGCAACGTGGGCGCGTTCAACTTCGGCCTCAACGGCCCCACGGAGTTTCCGAACGCCCTGGTGGAAACGGCTTTCGTATCGAACCCCGACGACGAAAAGCGGCTGGTAAACCCCGCGTTTCAGCAGCAAATTGCCGAGCGCATCATCGAGGGGCTCAAGCAGTTTCTGAAAAGCACCCGGCGCCCTGGATTGCGCGGCTGGCTCAGCAAAGAAGCGGCGGAGCAATAGCAGCGGGCTGCGTGCGGTATGGCCCGCTAGAACGGATACCCGATGGCCACGTTCAGGCGCATGGCGTTGCCGCCGGTGCCGCCGGCGGGCACACGCAGCGGCACGGCCCCGTCGAGGCGAATGACGAGGAATTGGATGTCGATGCGGATGCCGGCGCCGGCGCCCACGGCCAGCTCCTGCAAAAACGAGCCGGGCTTGAACTGCCCGCCGGGGCGGTCGGGGTCGTCGTTGACGAGCCACACGTTGCCGGCGTCTACAAACAGGGCGCCCTTTACGAAGGGAAACAAATCCTGGCGGTACTCCAGGTTGCCTTCCAGCCGAATGTCGCCCACTTGGTCGTAGAAACTGATGTTGCGGTCTACCTCGGCGGGTTGGTAGCGGCCGGGGCCAATTTGGCGGGGAGCAAAGGCCCGCACGCTGTTGGGGCCGCCCACGCCGTACTGCTTCAGGTAGGGCATCACGTCGGAGTTGCCGTAGGGCAGGCCCAGGCCCACGAGCAGGCGGCTGGCTATTTTGTTGCCGCTGGCGGGGTTGGGCGTAACGCGGTAGTAGTTGCGCAGCTCCAAATCCAGCTTGCCGTACTGGGAGTATTCCTGCCCGAACAGCTCGAACCGGCCGCTGTCGTTGCGGCCGGCCCCGCTGAGGCGGTTAACCAGCGAAGCCAGGTTACCGGCCGGCTCCACCATGCCGCTGAAGTAAAGCTGGTTGCGCCGCTGCTCGTACACCTGCGTGTTGTAGGTGTAGCGGTAGGAGCTGGCGGGAATAAACTGCTGGCGGAAGCTGTTGGCCAGAAACGGCCGCTCCAGCAGCAGCGTGTCGAAGGCCTTGGAGGTGTTGGCCAGCCGGATGTACTGCACGTCGATGGGGCGCAGCTCCTGCTCGTTGGTAATCTTGGTTTTCCAGCTGTAGCCGTAGTTCAGGTTCAGGAAATCGACCTGAAAAAACGCGCGCCGCGCCACGTAGCGGTAACCCGCGCCAAAGCTGGTGCGGGGCTGGAAATCGGAGTTCGGCAGGTTTACATCCAGGAACGGCAGCGGCGGCGTAATGAGGCGCGGCACCAGCAGTTGCGCGTTGGCGCCCAGCTCGTAGGAAGTAAGGCCCAGCACCGGCCCGCTGGCGCCTTCGGCGGCGCTTTTTCCGCCCTGCCGGGTTTCAAACGAGCCCACCAGGTTGAGGAGCAGCTGCTCGGCGCCGCGCAGGGCCGAGCGGTTGCGAAACTGCACCGTGAAGCCCGGGCCGGTGAAGCCGTTGGTTTTGGACACCAGCTGCACCTCCGCCCGCACCGACTTTTTCTTGAGCTGGGTCATGCGCACGGAGGCGTTCAAAAAGCCGTACCCGAGCGAATCGGGTTTCTGGCGCGCCTCCCGCAGCTGGATGTCCACGAACTTGAACGTGCCCAGGCTCATGAGGCGGCTCAGGGTTTGGTCTTGGCGGCGGCGGCGGTAGAGGCTGTCGGGGTACAGGAACACCGCGTTGGTAATGGCCTTGGCTTTGAAGATCTTCTCGTCGGGCACGTAGCGGTACTTCTTGTACATAATCGGCCGGATGGACTCGGTGGTGTCTGTGAGGCCGTAGCGGGTGTTCAGCGTTACGCGGTTCAGCACGTAGGGCTGCGCGGCGCGGTCGGGTATGGAGCCCTTAACGCACAGGTACACGTCCACCTGGTTGTGCTCGGTGCTGTCTACTTCGTACAGAATGTAATCGGGGTTGAAGTAATAGTAGCCGTGCTGCTTGAGCTGGTCGTCGATGCGGTTACGCTCGGCAATGAGCGTGTTCAGGTTGTACGGCTCGCCCACTTTGAGCAGCGTACCGGCCTGCGTTTTCCGAATGTCGTTGTCGAGCAGGGTGTCGCGGTCGGGAAAATGGATTTCCTTGATCATGTAGGGCCGCTGCACCGTGGCACTGTAATCGATGGTGGCGGTGCGGCCTTTCACGTTGGGCTTGGTTTGCACCAGCGGCCGGGCAAAGTAGCCGTTGTTGTAGAGCCGGTTTATCATCAGGCCCTTCACCTTTTGGGTGTCTACCTGGCTGACCAGCACCGGCGCTTCGCCGTATTTCTCGGCCAGCCACTTGCCCAGACCTTTGGTTTTGCCCTGGCCCATGTGCCAGAAATACAGCTTGGGCCGCGCGCCTAAAATGGAGGCATTGGGCTTAGGCGTAATAACGGTTTCCAGCTCGGTCTGAATTTCGGCCTCGCGCGGAATGGGGTACGGCGAGGTAAGCTTTACGCTGCTGCCGGTGTACAGCTTGTCGTTTTCGGGAATGAACTTGGTGCCGCTGCATGCCGCCAGAAACAGCAGCAGCACAAGCGCTGCGGCTTGCGGAATGCCGGTTCGCACCGAGCTTGCCCAGCTAGGCTGCGGCGCAGCGCCACCCCGGTGGCCGATGCAGGGGCGCAGCTCCGCCTGCGAAAAGGCGCGGAGGTTGCCGGGCTGCTGGGTCGGGGGGGTAGGCAGGTGGGTCATTCGGTCACTTGTTGTTTTCATCCCTGCGGCTTAGTTCAGGGCTTTGTTTTGAAGCGTATCCTGCGCGGCGGCCTTTTCCTCCTTGCGGGCGCGCCGGTCGGTGCGCACGGCCTGCTTCACCTCCGGGGCCATTTTGGCGAAGAGCTCCTGCAGGCTGTTGTAGTCGCGCTGGAAAATCAGGGCGGTACCGGTCCGGATAAATTGCCCGTCGATGTCCTCGTAGGCGTTGTTGCGGAAGGCGCGCAGGCGCAGGCGCCCGTCGCTCAGAATATTGTATTCAATGCTCACGTCGCCGGCAAACTGGCTGGCAGCCGAAGCCCCGCCGGCCGCCTGGTTGCCACCGCCGCCGCCTAATGGTACGTCGGTGCCGAGGCGCACGGTGAGGCGGTCGTTAAACAGCTGGCGGCGCACGGCCACGTTCAGGTCGGTTTGGTTGTACTGCTGCCCCGTACCCGACACGGCCGAATACGAATCGACGCCCAGCTCCAAGCCCAGGCCGGCCAAGTATTCGCCGGTTAGGTTGTTGAGCTGATCGGTAAGCACCTGACTGGCGGAGCCGCGCAGCTGGTTTTCCACCAGCCCACCCGGCGCCGATGTGCTTTTCAGCGGGTTTTCGGCAATAAAGCGGCCCAAGGCCAGCAGGGCGAATACCTGCTTGTTCAGCTCGTTCTGCTCGGAGGGCTGGCGCAGCTGCTCCAGCTTGGCGCGCACCGGCTCGGCCACCGGACTGGTGGTGTTATCCGGCACGCGAATATCAAACCCGATGGTGGGCTTGAGCAGCTCGTCGGTCACCTTCAGCAGCACCTCAAACGGCAAGCGGTTGCGGGCCAGGTTGCTGACTTCAGAATTGGCATCGAGCTGGCCGGCAATGAGGTCGGCCGCTACGGCGCGCACACGGTAAATGGCCGTTACGTTTACCTGGGCGTTGAACGGGTCGCCGGTCCAGAGGATGTAGCTGCCCTGCGCAATGTCGAATTTGCGCTCGGCCAGGTCGTAAAGCGAGAGTTCGTACTGGCCCTCGGTAACACCCAAGCGGCCGGTCAGGCTTTGGGCGCCACGCTCGTCCAGCACCGCGTTCAGGGTGCCTTCGGCGCGCACACGCAGGTTGTCGCCGGCGGCTTCGTCAATTACAATGGTGAAGGGCGTGCGGTCGGTAACAGTAATGTTGGCGCGCACGTCGTAGCCAGCCGGTGCGGCGGCGCTGTCTACTTCCACCGCCGCTATTAACGCCGAATCGACTTTGGGCGCGTCTTTGTCCACGAACACCACAATGCCTTCGCGCTCCACGGCTACGGGGTCGTCGGTGGGCACCACCACGGTCAGGTCCGAGCCGTCGGCCACGGTGGCGCGGGTACGCACCACGGGCCGGTTGATGTCGCCGGTTACGCGGCTTTCGGAGTCCACAAACAGTTTGCCGTAGTAAAGCGGATTGTCGCGGCGGGTGCTTTGCACGGCCAGAAAGCCCTCGGTTACGGCATCCAGTTGCAGGCGGTACTGCCCCACCTGGGCCAGGTCGCGGGCCGGAATGATGTAGCCATTAATAATAGCTTGCTTGCCGAGGGAATCGATGATGGCGAAGTTGTCGAAGTGCAGGCCGCGGTCGTCGAGCACCAATTCTTCGTTGGAAATGCGGTAAGGTGCGCCCAGCTGCGAGAGGGTGAAGCCCGCCTCTTGAAACCGTACCGCACCGCGTAGCAGCGGCGCCGCCGTGGTGCCGGTAATGGCCAGCTGTCCGGTAAGCGCGCCGCTGGTTTCCCGAATTTGCCCGAGCGAGAAGGGCTCCACGGTTTGCAGGTTCAGGCGGGCAATGTTGGTGTTGATGTTGATGGCGCCGCTGGCCACGTAGTAGCCATTGATGCGCACATCGTTGCCGTCCTGGCTGGTGAGCTGGGCCGTGAGGTCGTAGCGGTCGGCTACGTTGTTCACGGCCTGGGCGCGCACGTCGCCGAGGGTGTACTTGTTATAGGTGAGGCCCGTGAGCGAGACATCGGCGGTAAAAGCTTGGCCGGTGCGGCCCAGGTTGTAGGCCACGGCTTGCCCGTTCAGATTGCCGCCTACCAGGGAATCCTGCAGCCCCGCGGCGCGGCCCAGGGCGTAGAGGTCGAAGTTGCCGATTTGCACCTGCAGCGGGTTGCGGGCACCCGGCAGCGTTTGCAGCGCCAAAAACCGCTCAACCTGGCCGGTGTAGGAAATGCGCACGTTCTGGGCTTCAATGTTGCCGTTGGCGGGCGTGTAGCGCACGTAGTTGTTCGGGCCAACGGTCCAATTCTGGCGGTCCACGGCCAAGTCGGGCGCGATGCTGAACTGGTAGGTATTGCCGCCGTTCAGTACCTGCAGCACGCCGCCCAGGCTCAAGCGCTCCGCCGAATCGGATTCGGCGATGCGCAGGCGGGTGGCCACTTGGTTGTTGGCCACGCTGCCTGTGAGCGAGGGGTTGGGAATGCGCAGCGTGGTATCCTGGCGCACCTGGTCGAGGAGCAGGGAGTAGTCGAGTTTTTGCGGATCGGAACCCACGCGCAGCTTCAAGGAGTCGAAGGCAATGCCCTGGTAGCGCATAAAGGCCACATCGGAGCGCACAGCGAGGTTGGCGGCGCGGCTGTCGTAGCTGCCCGTAGCTTTGAAAGGCGAAATGCGCGTGAGGCCGGTCACGAACTTCGGCAGCAACCGCGCGCCCGACTGCGGCACCTGCACCTCGAACGTGAAGTTGCGGGCTACCGAGGAAGCGCGATACTGCACGTCCGGCAAATCGAAGTACCGGTCAATATGCTGCTGCAACTCGGTAATCATGTCGCCGAGGCGGGTGTTGCCGCGCACGGTCGCGTTCAGAATGCTGGAGGCAAAATCTACTTCGGTGCGGCCCGGCTGCTGCACAATGCGCGCATTTACCGAGTCGAGCGGCACCACTTGGTTGTTCGACACGATGACGATGTTGTCGCCGATGAGCGTGCCGTTGATGCTGTTCAAATCGGAGCCCGAGAGGTTGGCGTCCAGGTCGCCCTGCACGCGCAGGTCGCCGCCGGTGTAAAAACCCAGCGCCGTTAGGTTCAGGCTTTTCACGTTGCCGCTGAAGGCGTACACCGGCGCGTTGGGGTTGCGCAAGTCAATGTTGCCTTTGATGGCAAAGGCCGCGTTGGCGTCGCCGGTGCTGCGCGCATCAATGGCGTACTGCTGGCCCGTAATGCCCACGGTGGCGGCTATGTTGCGGTAGGTATAGCCGCCGTAGCGCGCCCGGTCGAGGTTGGCCACCAGCTTGCCGCGCATGGTCGTCGGCTCGAAACCCGAACCGGTGTAAGTACCGCGGCCGGTTACGGCGCCAATGTCGGGCTGCTTGAGCAGGCGGCCGAGCTGGAAATCCTGGAACGTGAAGCGGGCATCCACCGGCTCGCGCCCTGCCGGACCGGGTTTCAGGTTGGCGGCAATGGTAGCACCGCCAAACGAGGTATTGGCCTTTAGATTCAGCGCTAAATCGTTGGCGGTGGGCCGGCCGCGTACGGTACCGCTGAGCGTGGCGCGCTCGGGCAGCTCAATCACGTCCTGCGGAATGGTGCCGGCGGGCAGAATGTCGTTCAGGTCGCGGCGGGTGGTGGTCAGCTGCCGAATGGTGAGGTCGGTGTACAGGCGACGGTCGGTGTTGGGCAAGCCCTGAATGCGGCCGTCGGCGCGCACAATGGTGTTGCGCAGCCCTATTATTTCGATGTTGTTCAGGGCGAAGTTGTCGAGGCGGCCGTTCACCTGCCCGCTTAGCAGCACCGACTGATTCGGGCCGCTGGTAAAGGGCTTTTCGGTAATGAGGTCGGGCGCCAGGTACAGAATGTCGCGGAAGCCCAGGCGGGTGTTTTGCAGATCGGCTTCCATCCGCATTTTGCCCAGCTGCTTCGTATCGGCCAGCATGCCCAGGGAATCGAAGCCGATGGCCAGGGTGCGCCGAATGCGGGTGTGCGGCGTAACGAGGTCGAGGTTATCGAGGCGAATCTGCACCGAATCGTACACCACATCAGCCTCAGCGCGGTCGACGCGGAAGCCGCTTTGCTCGCGGCCAGCCAGCAAGTCGATGCGGCCGGTGGTGCGGTTCGTGGAGTAGCTCAGGTTGCGCGTTTTCAGGGCTAAGTCCTCGAACAGTAAGTGGTTGTAGTCCATGGCCGGCAGGCGGGTGCGCTGCCGCTGCTCGTCGAGGTTGTCGAAAGCGAATTTCACCCCGCTGATGTCAGACTCGCGCAGCGTAAGGGCCCAGGCGGTGGCCGCGCCGGTAGCCTGCGTCACGGCCGAATCGAGCTTGCGCACGGTTTCGGCGGGGTTCACCACGCGCTCGGTCACGGGCACGTTGCTGTTTTGGGCGTAGGTCACGTCGGCGTCGCGCAGCACCAGCTTGTTGAGGGCAATGCGCTGCCGAATGAGGTCGATGTTGTCGGCCGTTACTTCGGCCTCGCCAATGCGGGTGCTGATGTACTGCTTGGCTACCTCGTTGCGGTAGCTCAGGGCCACGTTATCGAGCGTGGCTTGGTCGAGCCCGAAGGTGAGGGCAAGCGGCTCGGCGGGCGTGTCGGGCGGCACTTTGGTTTGCACGATGTTGATGGCCGTGTTCTTGAGCGCCGCGTTGTCGATGCGGTAAATGCTCTTGTCCACGTCCACCTCGTTCATGGCCACGGCCAGGTCGCCCACGCGGGTGCGCACGCTCATGCCGTCCACGGCGTCGTTGTAGGTCAGGCGAATGTTGGCCAAGTGCGCGTCGCCGATGTTGTACTTGAAGCCGCCGGTGGAATCGGCGGGCGTTACCGTGGTGGTGTCGCCGGTGGCGAAGGCCGCCAGAATGTAGTCGAAGTTGTACGTGGAATCGGGCAAGGAGCGGCTGATGTTCACCGTGCCGTCAGTCAGTTCCAGGGAGCTAAGGTTGATTTCGGATTTGGCCAAAGCCCACAAATCCAGGCTCAGCCCCAAATGCCCCACCGACACGAGCGTGTCGCCGGTTTGGTCTTCCAGGTACACTTGGTCCAGCGAGAGGCCGTGGCGCCAGTCGGTTCGGAACTTCCCGATGCGTACCTCCGTCCCGATTTTGTCCTGCAGGTAGCTGGCGCCTTTGCGGGCCGCGTAATCCTGCACCGATGGAAACTGCAGGGCCACAACTACGGCCACCACCAGCAAAATCACTAACCCCAGAAGCCCCAATAGAACGTACAGGACACGGCGTAAGGAAGTCGACACAGCAAACGGGGTGAAAGCGAGAGAAGGGTTCTGCCCACGCCAACGAAAAAAACGCGGCTGGGGTTGGAAACAGAGCCTCTACCCCGGTTCCAGCCCGTACTTTCTACCCGCTTATGCGTAGCAAACCCGGTCGTATTAACGCACCATGAACAGCGCGAACAAACCCAACAGCCACAAAAAATCGAGCCTTTTCCCTGGCGGAATAGTGTGCGGGGAATATTGCTCATAATCGCAAAAAAACCGCGCAACAAACTTACCTTGGGCCTTCTGAGCAAATCTGCGCTGATCGGCTCCATTGCTTATTTTCCAGCCCCGGTGCAGGTTGCGTAACTGAAAATTTGATAACCCCCGGCAGCGGTGTAGCTTCGGGCTCTGTTTCATGCATTGTGCGGCCGAAACTCCCACCCGGCCCGCCGCTTTTGCTTTCCCCATGTTCGTTCGTTTCCGCCTGCCGTACTTCACCTCCTGGGGCCAGCGCCTGGAAGTGCGCGGTGCCGGCCCCGCCCTCGGCGACTGGCACCCCGACCGCGCCCTGCGCCTTGCTTATTCGCCTGCCACCAGCCTTTGGGAGCAGCAGGTGGAAGTACCCGATGGCACCACCGAATTGCGCTACAAGTACGTGCTGGTGGAAGAAGGTGGCGCCACGCATTGGGAAGGCGGCCCCGACCGCGTCCTTACCCTCAGCGGGGAGTCCTACGGTCAGGTCATTGTCGACGAATTCTGGCACGCCCCGCAACTGCCCGACTACGAGCTGCAGACCAACGCCTTCACGCAGGCTATTTTTCGGCGCCCCGCCGAGTCGCGCTGCCGTCCGCAGCAGGTGCGCGCCCGCGCCGCCGATGCCACCGTGCGTTTCACCCTCACTGCCCCGCGCGTGGAAACCGGCCGCTGCCTCTGCGTGCTCGGCTCCGACGAAGCCCTCGGCGCCTGGGACAACCGCAAGGCCGTGGTGCTGTCCGACGCCAACTTTCCGCACTGGACCGCCGACGTAGCTCTGGTAACGCCCGATAAAGCCGTAACCTACAAGTACGGTTTTTGGGACCCGGAGCTAAACCAGTGCGTGGACCTGGAAGGTGGCTCCGACCGCGTGCTGCCTCCGCTGGGCGGCCGCAACACGCTACGCTGGCGCCGCGACGAGCAATACCGCCACCCCGCCGGCCCCTGGCGCGGCGCCGGGGTGGCCCTGCCGGTGTTTGCCCTGCGCAGCCGCGAGGGTATGGGCGTAGGCGAGTTCCCCGACCTGAAGCTGCTGGTGGATTGGGCCGCCGAAACCGGCTTGCAGCTGGTGCAGGTGCTGCCCATCAACGACACCACCGCCACCCATACCAAAGTCGATTCCTACCCGTACGCGGCCATTTCGGTGTTTGCGCTGCACCCGCAGTACCTGCGGCTGCAGGATATTGCTCCGCTGCAAAACGCGGCCCTGCAAGCCGAGCTGGAGCAGCTGCGCGACGAGCTAAACGGCCGCGACTTCGTGGATTATGAGCCCGTGATGCAGGCCAAGTGGCGTTTCCTGCGGCATTTGTACCAGCAGGAAAAAACCGCCTTCCTGGCCGATCCGGCTTTTCAGCAATTCTTTCAGGAGCAGCGCGAATGGCTGGCGCCGTACGCCGTGTTCAGCGGCCTGCGCGAGCGGTTCGGTACGGTGGATTTCCGCCAGTGGCCCCAGGAATTCCAGCAGCCCGGTGACTGGCTAACGGCTTTGCTCGACCCCAAACACGCCGAGTTCGACGAGTTTGGTCTGCACCTGTTCACCCAGTTTCACCTCGATCGGCAGCTGCTGGCCGCCGTGGAGTACGCCCGCCAACGCGGCGTGGTGCTCAAAGGCGACCTGCCCATTGGGATTTACCGCCACTCGGTGGAAGCCTGGACCCAGCCCGAACTCTACCACCTGGACCAGCAAGCCGGCGCCCCGCCCGACGACTTTTCCGTGACGGGCCAGAACTGGCGCTTTCCCACCTACAACTGGGACAAAATGGCCGAGGACAACTACGCCTGGTGGCGCCAGCGCCTCAGCCACCTCAGCCGCTACTTCGACGCCCTGCGCATCGACCACATCCTGGGTTTCTTCCGCATCTGGGAAATTCCCAACCACGCCGTGGAAGGTTTGCTGGGCCATTTTTCGCCCGCCCTGCCGCTGCACCGCCACGAGGTGGAGCAGCGCCTCGGCTGGTTCGACGAAGACCGGTTAGCCAAGCCTTACATCCGTTGGCACATTCTGGAGGAAGTGTTTGGCTCCAATGCCCAGGCCGTGCGCGAGGAGTTTCTCGACGATGCCAGCCACGGTGCGTTCCGTTTCCGTGAAGCCGTGAACACCCAACGCAAGGTGGAAGCCGTGTTCGAGCAGAAGCTGGCCGTAGCGCCCGCCGAACAGCACGAGCACCTGCAGCGCCTGCGCGACGGCCTTTACAGCCTGCACGCCGAAGTACTGTTTGTGGAAGCCGACGGCACCAACGGCCAGTACTGGCACCCGCGCATCACGGTAGACAAGTCGCGCACCTTCCGCGACCTGGACGACCACTCGCGCCAGCGTATGCGGGAGCTGTACTACGACTTCTTTTTCCACCGCCACAACGAGTTCTGGCGCGAGCAGGGCCTGGTGAAGCTGCCGGCCATCCGCTACGCCACCAACATGCTCATCTTCGGCGAAGACCTGGGTATGGTGCCCGCGTCGGTGCCCGGCGTAATGCGGCAGCTAGGTATTCTGGGCCTGAACATTCAGCGCATGCCCGCCGCCACCGGCATCGAATTCTCACACCCCGACCACGCCGCTTACCTCTCTGTGGTGTCGCCTTCGTGCCACGACATGAGCACTGTGCGCGGCTGGTGGGAGGAAGACCGCAACCGCACCCAACGCTTTTTCGAGCAGCTGCTTGGCCACCACAGCCAAACCGCTCCGTTCTACTGTGAGCCATGGGCCGCGGGCGAAGTAGTGGTGCAGCACCTTCACTCCCCGGCCATGTGGGCTATTTTCCCGCTGCAGGATTTCTTGGCCCTTGACGAAAAGCTGCGCCGCCAAAATCCGCTCGACGAGCAGATCAACGTCCCCTCGAACCCCGAGCACTTCTGGAAATACCGCTTCCACTTACCGTTAGAGGAACTGCTCGGGCAAAGTGACTTTAATAAGGAAATTAGAGACTTGGTAGCCCAAAGCGGCCGATAGAACCTCTTCTACCCAAACAAGCAAAAGTGCCCCGATCTGGTTGATCGGGGCACTTTTGCTTGCAGCGGTATCTGGCCGGTAATGACGAAGCGTCTTATTCATGCAGTTATCCATATGATATTATAGCAGGAAAACACTAGCGCATATATACATAAACAGCAGTATCACAGTACCTTTGCGCCCCGAATGGGCTTATGGCTCATTTGGGTGCTTCTGGCTGTTTTAAGTTCTTTGCTTATCAGGTCATTAAGCTATTCGCAACGTCAATCACACTTCGTTTTTCTAAATGAAAACACCCTTACACGCATCGGCTTCGTTCCGACAACGTTCTTCAACATCAGCAGGGCGCACGAAGGCGTTGTTAAGCCTTCCGTACTTTTTGCTGTTCAGTTTGCTGTTGGGGCTGCAGTCGGTGACAGTGGCACAAACGGCAGCTCCTAAGAGCGTTACGCTGTTAAACAACAACCCCAACCAGGTAGCCATTCCGGATTTGACGGCTACATCGAACCGAACAATTATTGGGTTTGACATTAGCACATACAGTCCTAACACCACGATTGGCCGGTTGTATGTTAACGGCTCGGAAGTAACGGGGCCGCGCCAAATCAGCACCAGTGAGGCTACTCAATTGCAATTTGCTGCTGGTACTGGTACAGGTCAGGTGGTTTTCTCCTATAGAGCGACGCAGCGGAATCCCAATGGCAGCACTAGTACCTCAGCGGCTGTTAGCTACACCATTACGGTGGAAGCACCTCCAGCACCCACTGTTGCTTCATTCAGCCCCACGACCGGCCCCGCAGCCGGTGGCAACCAGATAACCATTAACGGCGCTAACTTCACCAGCAACAGCACCGTTACCATTGCAGGCGTTGCTGCCACAGCCGTTACCTACGTCTCGGCTACGCAGCTTCTGGCTACGGCCCCGGCCCGCCCAGCCGACACCTACGGCCTGATTAGCGTTACCTCCCCTTTTGGCACTGGCACTAACCCACAGAATTACATCTATTTGGGTCCGCCTGCCATTAGCAGCATCTCGCCCACGAGTGGCCCCATCGGGCAGTTGGTTACCATCTCGGGCAGCAGCCTCAATAATGCGTCGCTGATAACGTTCAACGGCAAAATCGGCTCCGACGATGACGTGACGGCCGTTCCTGTCTCGTCTAACAGCACCTCCGTTACGGTAAACGTACCGGCAGGCGTGGTGGTGGGCACCCTCAGCGTAACCACGCCGGGCGGCTCGGCCACCTCAACGCAAACCTTCACTCCGCCTTTCGTTATCAGCAAGGTTACGCCGGCGGCCAACGCCCTCACCGCCGAACGTAATGTAGCTATCAGAATCACGTTCAGTCAGGACGTTACCAGTGCTTCCGCAGCAAACATCCGCGTGTTCAGCAGCCAGATCGGCTACCTGCGTTCTGCTTCCATCAGCACCAACGAAAACGTTGTTACCATTACCCCCGCACCTTACTTTTTCAAGCCGGGTGAGGTGGTGAGCGTAACCGTACCTAACACGGTGGTAAACGCCAGCAACCAAGCGGTGGGCAACCCACAGGTGTACCAGTTCACGGTAAAAACCGCTAATGGCACTGGTGCTTTCAGTGGTACCATGGATAAGCTCACCAACGATAACCCCAGCAACGAGGTATTGGGCGACGTAGATGGCGACGGCAAACTGGACCTGATTGTGGTGAACTACGGCAACGGCACGGGCAACACCGTTAGCATTCTGCGTAACACCCGCACGACCGGCGCCGCCGACTTTGCCAACAAGCAGGATTTTACCTTGGGTGCCGGCCAAACGGGCTGCTACAACATTGCTATCGGCGACCTTGACGGTGACGGCAAGCTGGATATTGCAACGGCGAACTACGGCACCAACAACGTGAGCGTACTGCTGAACACCAGCACCAGCGCGGGAAACATTTCTTTTGCTGCCAGCCAGGCGTACGCAGTAGCTACCGGCCCTTCGGGTTTGGCCATCGGCGACGTGGACGGCGACGGACGACAGGACGTTGTGACGTCGAATCAGCAAAGCAACAACGTAAGCGTGCTGCGCAACACCAGCACCAGCGTTGGCGCCATTGCCTTTGCCTCACCGGTAAACTTTGCTACCGCCCTTACCTGCTACGGCGTGGTTTTAGGCGACATGAACAAGGACGGCAAACTGGACATTATAACGGCTAACGCAGGTAGCGCCAGCGTGAGCGTGCTGCGCAACGCCACGTCCGGTCCCGGCCCCATTTCCACGTCCAGCTTCGCAGCCAAGCAGGATTTCACAGTGGGCTCGTCCCCAGTGGTGGTAAACATCGGCGACCTTGACGGCGACGGTAAGCTGGACATCGTGACGTCTAACAACGGCACCAACAACGTGAGCGTGTTGCGCAATACCACCACCGGCACCGCTGCCGTGAGCTTCGCAACCAAGCTGGACTTTGGTGTAGGCGTGGGCCCGGCCGGGGTATCCATCGGCGACCTGGACAGCGACGGGAAACTAGATATCGTTGCGGCCGACTACGGTGACTCCGGTACGTCGGGCGGAGGCACTACGGTGAGCATCCTGCGCAGCACTTCCACCGGCGTGGAAAACATTGGCTTCGCTACGCGTACGACCGTTACTGTAGGTATTGGCCCGAACAACGTGCTGCTCGGCGACCTGGACGGCGATGGTGACTTGGACATCGTTACCGCTAACCAAGGCGGTGCGGGCAACACCACCAGCGTACGCATTAACGCAACCAGCGCCGCACCGCAGCCGCTGCCGGTTGAGCTGATTTTCTTCAGCGCGCAAGTCAACGGTGCTTCCGTGCGGCTGGACTGGGCTACGGCTTCTGAAAAAGCCAATGCCGGGTTTGTTGTGGAGCGCAGCGTAAACGGCTTCACCTTCGCGCAAATGAGCACTTTGGCCGGCCAGGGCACCAGCAGCACCCGCCATAACTACAGCTGGCTGGATGAGCAGTTGCCCACCACTGCCACCACCCTCTACTACCGCTTGCGTCAGGTAGACACCGATGGCACTGTTAGCTACTCGCCGGTGCGCACCGTAACCAAGGCCGAAACCACCGCCCGCTTCGATGTGGCCCCCACCGTGGTTGCTGATGGTCTGTTGCGCTATTCGTTTGCCGGAACAACGTCGGAAGCCTCCTACCTGGAAGTGTACGCACTTACCGGCCGCCACATGGGCCGCCACGCCGTAGGCGCCCAAGCCAGCGGTGCGGTACAGGTAAAAGGCCTGGCTGCCGGTTGGTACATTGTGCGCTACGTTACACCCGAGCGCAGCTATACCACCCGGATGTTCGTGCGCTAAACCCAGTGGCCGCGCAGTAATAAGGCGCGTTCCGGACACAAAAAGGCCGCCGGCTCAACTGAGCCGGCGGCCTTTTTGTGTCCGGAATAGCAGAATGGGCTACTACCGCAACACCACGCGGTGGCTGCTTACAGCCTGGCCGTTGCTGAGGCGCAGCAGGTACACGCCGGCTGCCTGTCCGCTTAAATCAAGCGAATAAGACGTTCGGCCAGCGGGCAAGAGGGCCTGTTGTACAGGCCGGCCCATAACGTCGAGCACGGTGAGGCGAAGTGGCTTGGTGGCACCGCTAACGTTGAGGGTAAGGATACCGGCCGTGGGGTTGGGGAACACCTGGGTCTGCCAGCTGGCTTTGGCGGCTTCTGCTGCCAAAATAATTTGAAACGAGCCTTCGTCGGCGCCGATATCGGGCGTGCTCACATTGCGGGCTTCGTTGTCGATGTCGGTGGGCACGCCGGTACCGCCAACCAAGCTCAGCCCGCGTCGTTCCACTACAGTGGGCACCGCGGCACTAATGTGCAGGTCGCCGGTGGCAGGGGCCACGAAAGGCGGGTTTTCCGTTACTGAGTTTTGCTCAGCTGGTGCGGCCAATTGCTTGTAGTCGGCCAGGGTAATGAGCGCAACGGGCGTAGCAGCTACCCCGTAAAAAATGGGGTGCTCAGCCGAGGGCGAGGCGCTGTAGTACAAGTTGTTGTTCGAGCCCGTGAGAGTAGCTACCGACGCCGTCGCCTTAAAAAAGGCGGCTCCTACACCGCCTGTGCCCAGACCAGTGACCCGATTCACAAAGATGTTGTTGACCACGTAGCCCGGCGTGTTAGCGCCCGACATGTAGAAAGCGCCGCTTTTGTTGGTGGCCACGGTAGCAGCGTATTCCACCAGTACCGTGTTGTGGAACACATTGTTGCTCGTGCCGCCGCGCAAACTCAACGCCCGCACCGCCGTACCGGCCGTGCTGGCCGGGGCCTGCACCCCACTCACAAAGTTGTTGACGACGTTGTTGGTGGTGCCGCCCGTTATGTCGATACCTACCGCGAAGGCTGCCGTGCCGGTGGCGTTGATGTTGTGGATGCGGTTGCGCAGGATGTTGTGCGTTACGCCGTTGTTCACGTACAGCACTTCCACGATACCGCTGCCGGTGGCGCGCGTGAGGAAGTTGCTGAGGCGGTTATCGGTCATGTCCACGCTGTTGGTAGTGCCGGTGGAGTAGATACCGTACACCGAGCCTGTGCCCTGTACATCGGTAATATCCTGCCCGAAAACCTTGGCCCGCTGCTGCACGCCCAAGTACACAGCATACACGATGGTAGTAGCGGGCGGGCCGCCCGTGGTGGGCATTCCAATTTGCGTTACGGCGCTACGCCCGCCCGGCAGTGTGCCTATTTCGTTGTCGGCATCGGGGTTGGTGGAGGTAGCGGCAAACTGGTAAGCGCCGGTGCAGTTGCGGACGCTGTTGTTGTAGAAGCGGTTGGCGTTGTTGCCGCCGTCGAGCAAGTGCACGCCGAAGGTTCGGTTGGCGTTGGTGCGGTTCAGCTCCACGGTACAGCCCTGCACCAGGTTGTTGGTGGCGCCGCCCTTCAGCCACACGCCGTATTCGGTTTGCTCAGCGGGGGTGGTGTTGGCGGGGTTGTCGCGCAGCATCAGACTGTCGAGGCGCACGTAATCGGCACCGTCCAGGGTCAGCACGGCGTCGGTTGCACCGGTGCCTACCTGCTGTAGAATGGGCATGGGGCCGGCTCCGCTCTTCACAAACTGAATGCCGGTGGTAGCCGTGCCCGATGCCGTAATGGCGGGAATGGTTTCGGTGAAAGTAACGCCGGCCCGCACCCGGAACGTGACGCCGCCGGCGCCCACGCCGGCGGCATTAAGTGCCGTAACGGCCGCGGTTACGGTGGGGTAGTTATTGGGCCCGGTGCCGGCGGGGTCAATGGTTTTGATGCCCGAAAGTTGGGCGGCCGCGGCGTGGCTTAGGGCCAGTGCCGCCAGTAGCAAGTAGGTGTGTCGCATGCGCGCAAATGGGTGGGTTCAAGCTCAAGTACCACAAATTCCGGCAGAGCTTCAACTCTTAAATAGCACAAGAAACTCAGGCACAGCGCTGGTTTGGGGCTGCAATCGGCTTCGCTGGGCGACCTTTTACCTACCTCGGCCGTAACCCCAGCGCGGGTTTTGAGGTTTGAAACCGCATTCCACATCTGCCCGCACGCCATGCCCGCTTCTGCCCGTCGTCCTTTTAAGCGCCCCCGCCACATTCCCCCCACCGATTATGAAGTGGTGGTAATAGGTGCCGGCTGCGCCGGCATGAGCGCCACGCTGGTGCTGGGCCGCTGCCGCCGCCGGGTACTGCTCTGCGACGGCGGCAAGACCCGAAACGCCCCTTCGCCGGCCGTGCACGGTTTCCTCTCGCGCGACGGCATTACCCCACAGGAATTATTACGCATCGGCCGGGAGCAGCTTCAGCCCTACCCCACCGTGGAGTACCGCGAAACGTGCGTGACTACCGCCGAACAGGACCCTGAAACCGGCTCCTTTCGCGTCACGCTTGATTCGGGCCGCTGCGTTACTACCCGCAAAATTCTGCTGGCCACCGGCATTGCCGATGTGCTACCCACCATTGAAGGCATGCGTGAGTTTTGGGGCACCGGCGTGTTGCACTGCCCCTACTGCCACGGCTACGAGGTAAGCGACGAAGCCCTGGCCGTATACGGCCGCGACAAATCGGCCGCGGGCTTTGCCCTGCTCGTTAGCCGCTGGTCCAAGGACGTGGTGGTATGCACCGACGGCTGGACCGGCCTTAGCGAACATGCCCGGCACCGCCTCAAGCGCCGCGGCATTTCGGTGTATGAACAACCCATTGAACGCCTTGCCGGCCGCCGCGACGGTACCCTGCGCCAGATAGAATTTGCCGACGGCTCCTCCTTGCCGCGCCGCGCCCTGTTTGTGCACCCCGAGCAGCAGCAACGGAGCGACCTGGCCGATCAATTGGGCTGCCGCCGTTTGAAGCGCAGCGGTGGCGTGTGGGTCGACAAAAAAATCATGACCAGCGTAACGGGCGTGTACGCCGCCGGCGACACTACACCGGCGGCACAACAGGCCTTGGTAGCCGCGGCCGAGGGTGCGCAGGCCGCCATTAGCATGAACGAGCAGCTTACCCGCGAGGAATGCGCTTAAATCCATAACGGCCTCACATCATCATGCGAGGCGGCCAATGCAGCCGCCGCAGCCGCTCCATGTCCATGAACCGGTTTCCCACTGGTTCTTCTCATGCGCACTTCTGTTGCTTCTCGTTTGCTGGCCCTGTTTTGGGTTTCGGTTACCTCTAGCTTGCTGGTGTTGCCCAGCTGCACCCGGCTACCGGCCTCAACATCAGCTGGTTTACCTCCCGATTTTGCCTCCCTCACGGCGGATGAAGCGGAATTGATAGGCGCGGGGACCCTATCCACCACGGCCAACGAATACAACCCCAGCCTCACGCCCGATGGCCGTACGCTGGTTTTTGCCCGCAGCCAACCCGACTTTAAGGATGCTCATATTTTGGTGGCGCAGCGCCAGCGAAACGGGGAATGGTCGGCGCCGCAGGCGCTGCCATTTACCAGCCCCCGCTACTCCGATTCCGACCCGACCTTTGCACCCGACGGCCGTACGCTGTATTTCACCTCCGACCGCCCCGCGCCTGGCCGCGACTCCACCCGCCACGACCTGGACTTGTGGCAGGTAAGCTGGAACGGTCGGCAGTGGGGCCAACCTGCCCACCTGGGCACTACTCTAAACGGCAAAGGCCCGGAGCTTGGCCCCTGTTTTCACGAAGGCTACCTGTACTTCAGTGCCGCCCGCCGCAGCGGCCACGGCGGGCTCGATGTGTACCGCGCCCGGCAGGAAGACGCGGGCTTCGGCGCGCCCGAAAACCTGGGCCCAAGTGTTAATACCGCCGCTTCCGAAAGCGACGCCGAGCTAACGCCCGACGGCCGCTGGCTGCTGCTGTGGAGCGACCGGGCCGGCGGCACCGGCTCCGCCGATTTATATGCGGCTCCCCGCACTGCTTCCGGCTGGGGCCCGGCCGTGCACTTGCCGGCCGGCCTAAACTCGCCGGAGTTCGATTTTACGCCTTCCCTATCGGCCGATGGGCAGTGGCTCTATTTTGCCAGCACCCGCGCCGTGGCTCCAAGTAGCGGACGCGCTGTAGTGGGTCAGTCCAATTTATACCGGGTGCGGTTGCGGCCAATTACCAGCAGCAGATAATTGAATTCGCTTGTATTTGATTTTTATCAAACTGTAACAGAGCGGATTATTCATAAATAAACAACGAACGATTAACCTTTTGTAAGGTATTTGGCTCCCTACCACGTCGTACCTTTGAGTCGATTAGGACGTGATGCATATGAAGGCTTTTTACGCGTGGCTGGGGCTAATGCTCTGGCTAACGATTGGAAATACTGCGCTGGCCCAGCGGATTGTTTTTTCGGGCCGCATTACCGAAGCCGCCACCGGCCAACCCGTGCCTTTCGCCTCGGTGTTCGTGAAGGGAACCACCTTCGGCACCACTGCCGACGACGACGGCCGCTACCAGCTAGCCGTAACGCGCGCCGTGGACTCGCTGTCGGCGTCGGCTATGGGCTTCCGTACCAAGAGCCGCGCCGTTACCACGCAGCCGGCCCAAACGCTAAACCTGGCCCTGGCCTCTGCGGCTGTGGCTTTGGGTGAGGTAACCATCCGGCCCACCGAAAACCCGGCCTACGCCATTTTGCGGCGGGTGCAGCAGCACAAAAAGCAGAACGACAAAGGCCGGCTCGAGGCTTTCGAGTTCGACAGCTACAACCGCATCGAAGTGTCGCTGTCGGATATTTCCGACCGGTTGGCGCGGCGCAAGGTTATTCGCGACATGACGGCTCTGGCCGATGGCGTGGGCCAGATGGAGCGCAACGCCAGCGGCAAACCCACCGTGCCGCTCTTTGCCTCCGAGGTGATGTCGCGCTACTACGTGCGGCACCGGCCCAACCGCGAGCGGGAGGAAATCAAGCACTCGAAGCTGCACGGCGTGGCCCCGCGCGACGGTACGTTGCTTTCGCAGGTGCTGGGCTCGTCGTTTCAGGACTACGATTTCTACCCCAACTGGCAGGTGGTGATGGGCAAGGACTTTATTTCCCCCATTGCCGACGGCTGGCGCATTACTTACGATTATGACCTGGAAGACTCGGTGATGATTGGGCAGGACCGCTGCTACCAGCTGAAGGTAATGCCGCGTCGCGCCCAGGACCTGGCCTTTACCGGCCGCATCTGGATTACCACCGAAGGCTACGCCCTGCGCCGCGTGGATCTGGAAGTAGACCCGCAAGCCAACATCAACTTCGTCGACCAAATTCGGGTGTACCAGGACCTAGCGCCTTCGGGAGCCGGGGCGTGGCTGCCGCAGCGCACCCGCGTGGTGGTGGGCATGAAACCCGCGCAAAAGCAAACCGGCCTGCTGGTGCGCTTTACCACCGTTAACTCGAAATTCGATGCGGGTCACCCGCGCGAGCTGCCGTTCTACGACCAGCCCTTTGCCGCCGCGCCTGATGCCCTGAAAACGCCCGCCAACTTCTGGAACGAGCAACGCCCCGATACCCTAACCGCACAGGAGCAGCGCACCCTCATGGTCCTCGATTCGGTGGGCAAGCTGCCTTCGGTGCGCACGTTCTTGGAAGTGGCCGATTTGGTGGTGAACGGCTACAAAGAGCTGGGCCCGCGCGGCCGGTTTGAGCTGGGTCCGATTTTCAGCAGCTACAACTACAACAACGTGGAGGGTCACCGCCTGCGCCTTGGCTTCCGCAGCACGCCCGAGCTCAGCCCCAACTGGCTGCTGCAAGGCTACACGGCCTACGGCACCCGCGACGGTGAATTCAAGTACAGCCTCTCGGCCGACCGCATTCTGAACCGCCCGAACTGGACGGTTTTCAGCGTGAAGCACAGCCACGAGCTGGACCTGGTAGCCCTGCTCGATAACGACCTGGCCCTGGAAAGTCCGCTGTTTGAGGCGGCGGCGCGCTTTGGTAACATCCGGCCGCTGCTGCCGCTGTGGCGCGACGTTACCAGCGTGTCGGCGCAGTCGGACCTGTTCCACAACTTCACCCAGAAGCTCACGCTGCGTCGCCAGCACTTTGACCCTATTTACAACTTTGCCTACTACACCACGCCCGACCACCAGGCCGGCGCCCCCACCGCCGACCAGCTCACGCTGACCGAAGTGGTGGTGGAGTCGCGCTACGCGCCGGGCGAGGTGCTGATTCAGAACCAAAACCGACGCTACGCCGTGGGCACGGCCAAGTGGCCCGTGTTTACCGGCCGCTACACTTTGGGCGTAGATGGGTTATTGGGCAGCGACCTGCGCTACCAGAAGTTCAACCTGATGATGACCCACAGCGTGCAGCTGGGCCAGCTGGGCCGCACCGAGTACGTGCTGGACGCGGGCTACATCCCGAGCACGGTGCCGTATTTGGTACTGAAAGCGCACCTCGGCAATGAGTCGTTTATCTACACCTCGAACGCCTACAACCTCATGAACTACTCCGAGTTCGTGAGCGACCGGTACGCCTCGTTGCACGCCGAGCACTATTTTGAAGGTTTGCTGATTAACGCCGTGCCGCTGCTCAAAAAGCTTGACTGGCGCCTGGTGGCCAGCGGCAACCTGCTGTACGGCGGCATTAGCACCGCCAACCGCGAAACCGCCCCCACCCAAGACGCCACGGGCGCGCCCATGCCCACCTTCCGCACTCTGGGCAGCACGCCTTACGCCGAAGCGGGCTACGGTGTGGAGAACATCTTCAAGTTTCTGCGCGTTGATTTCGTGCACCGCCTTACCTACCGCAGCCTGCCCGACGTGAAAACGTTTGGGGTGAAGGTGTGCGCGCAGTTTAAGCTGTAAACGACCGGAGGCAACTGGCAGCAGCTTTGCGCTACGCCAGCTTCAGCCACGAATCGGGCTGCTCCGCGAGGTGACGTGAGCGGCGCATTTGCGACGGGGCCACCCCAAACTTGCGCTTGAAGGCCGTGGCAAAGTGGGCCGGATTGGTGAAGCCCACCGATTCGGCTACTTCCTGCAGTGGCTGCTCGGTTAGGGCAATCAGTTGCTGGGCCACTGTTAAGCGTCGCTCAGCCACGTACCCAAACACGGTGGTGCCGAAGAGCTGCTTGAAGCCTTTCTTGAGCTTGAAGTCGTTGGTGCCGAACTGCCGGGCCAGTTGCAGCAAGCTGGGCGGCTCGGCGTAGTGGCAGTCGAGGAAGTCGCGGATGGCATAAAACAGGTCGCGCTCGGGAGTCGAAAGCCGCGTAATGGTCTTTGCCATTTGCTCGTGCTGCTCCACGAACAGGTCAAGAAAGCGGGCCTCCAGAAACATTTTCTTGAGCGCGCCCGAGTACGGGCATTCGGCAATTTGCTGAATAATGGCACGGGTAGCGGCCGAGGCGGGTGCACCGTCGGGCACCAGCACAAAGGGTTCGTTGCGGCTCAGCCGCCGCTCGTGCATGCGCAGCCACTCGGCGTTGCTCACCACCAGGTCGCGAAAGAACTCGGGCTTAAGGTGCACCGTGAACATGTGAAATTGCTGCCCGGTGCTTTGCTGGGGCCGGAAGGTGTAGTGGTTACGCGTGGTTTGGTCGCCCACAATGTTCTGCCGGCCTTCGCCCAGGTGCAAGGGCCGGTTAGCGCAGCTGCGCGAGTCGACGCCACCGGTAAACTGAAACAACATGCCCACCCAAGGCCCCAGCACTTCCAGCTCGGCTTGCAAGGGCTGGTGCAATTGCCCGGTCATGCTGGATAGCTGGTACCCGTCGAGGAAGTAATCGGTAATTATGGCGGAACTGCCCTGCTGGCCGCGCCAGGTGGTTTCGGCCTGCAGCACGCTGGCATGTTGTTGCAGCTCGGTTTGGCAGTTGTCGTTTATCTCGGCCGACAAAAATTCGAAAAAGGGGTCCATAGCGCGGTTTGGTGCGACAAAAGTAAGGATAAACAGGACTTTGCGGCAGCCGACCTGCGGTAGCAGTAAGTTGGAAAATCCGTTTGAGAAAAGGAAGACTCCGCCGCGCGAAAGCGTGGACGGGGGTTTGGGTCCGACTTTTGGGTCACAATTGCAACGCAGCCCGGGGCCAGCCGAAAAAGCAGTTTCGCCGTCACCCAGGTTTCCGAATTCTTGATCTGCATCAAGGTTCCCGGAGCTGAAAAGCAGCTGTTTTGCTCCCGTTACCAACCTTAGCCCCCGCCGTTATGACCACGCTTTTTTTCCTGCCAGTCCCACAAGCCACGTTATCGGTTGCCCGCCGGGCCAAACCGCTTCTGGACCACCTGAAAGCAAGCTGGAATGCCGAAGTGCCGGTGGAGCCCGGCACCTCGCCCCGCTGCCAGCTGCTTATTCGGCAGCAGCACCGCGCCACGCGGCTGTTCTGGCTGGGCACGGCCGGGGTGGGTGGCGCCGCGCTGTTCGCCGCCATTTGCTCCTAATTATCCAACGGCTTAGTCGAAACAGGACTCACCGCGACCCAGGGGCACCGCGCTCCATCCCCGATTCGGCCCGCAAGATTTCAGCGACCCTACTAATCGGTATTAATCAAAGTTTCCATTAAGTTTTTCTACCCAGGCAACCCTTACCTTGCTTTTTGCTTCTACTCGTTTGCGCACCTTCACCCTACCTTACTATGGAACAGAGTTTCGGCCCCCGCTACGTGTTGTTGGAGAAAAAATTGCAGCTGACCACCGTTCTGCTGCGGGTGTGGCTGGCCCTAGGAGCCGCCGCAACGGCCTCGGCCGCCGCGCTGCTTTAGTGCCGGGCCTGGCTGACCTACCGTAACCCCACGGCGCTGCTTGGGGTACACGGTAGCTTACCAGCGGCCCCGCATGGCCGCTTCAGCCCGGCCCCATGAGCACCCGACACACCTACGATATGGGCCTGGTAGGCAACTGCGCCTACCTCGCCCTCATCCGCCAGGACACCTCTTTGCAGTGGCTTTGCTGGCCGCGTTTCGATAGCGGCTTCGTTTTCGGCGGCCTGCTCGATCAGGCCAAAGGCGGTGCCTTCAGCCTGCAGCCTGCCGCTGGCGAGTTCAGCACCCACCAATATTACCTCGACAACACCAACGTGCTTTGCACCGAGGTAGAGTGCGCGGGCGGCCGCTACCGCGTTACCGATTTCGCGCCGCGCTTTCAGCAATACGAGCGGTACTACAAGCCGCTGATGTTCATTCGGAAGCTGGAGCCGCTGGCCGGTACGCCGCGGGTGCGGGCCGTGTGCCGCCCGGTGGGCAACTACGGCCAAACTCAGCTCACAGCGCGCCGCTCCTCTAACCACATTGCGTTTCTGGGCCTGGCCGAGGAAATTCGGCTGACCACGAACGTGCCGTTGAGTTACGTACTCGACGAAGAGGATTTCGCCCTCACCGAAACCAAGTACCTCGTACTGACTTACGGCGCGCCCCTGGAAGCCGCTCTGGAAACCACTTGCGAGCAGTTTCTGCAGCGCACCATTCAGTACTGGCGCACCTGGGTGAAGAGCACCAGCATCAGCAACTTCTACCAAACCGAAGTTATCCGCTCGGCCCTGGCCCTGAAACTGCACCAGTACGAAGACACCGGCGCCATCATTGCGGCCACTACCACGTCGTTACCGGAGGCACCTGGCTCGGGCCGCAACTGGGACTACCGCTACTGCTGGATGCGCGACACGTTCTACATTCTGAACGCATTCAACAACATCGGCCACTTCGAGGAAATGGAGCAGTATTTCCATTTCATTGCCAACATTTCCACCAAAATCGGCGACAAGTACCAGCCGCTGTATTCCATCAGCGGGGCATCGGAACTGATTGAGCAGGAACTGGACCTGGAGGGTTACCACGGCAACCAACCGGTGCGCATAGGCAACGATGCTTACACGCACATTCAGAACGACGTGTACGGGCAGGTGCTGGTGGCCCTGCTGCCGCTGTACGTGGACCGCCGCTTTGTAACGTCCGAACGTGCCCACTCCGAAAAGCTCATGCGCGAGGCGCTGTCGTTTATCGGGCGCACCATGAACCAGCCCGATGCCGGCCTGTGGGAGTTCCGCAACCTGGCCCAATACCACTGCTACACTTACCTATTCCACTGGGCGGGGGCGCATGCGGCGCACAAAGTGGCCAAGTATTTCGGCCTGCACGACATGGCCGCCGAAGCCGCCGACCTGATGCAGCAGGCCCAGGAGAAGATTGAGGCCTGCTACGACCCCGCCCGCGGGGTATATACCAACGCTATTGGCTCGCCCCACCTCGATGCCAGCGGCCTGCAGCTCATTCTGATGGGCTACCTCCCGCCTGACTCCGAGCGGGCCCGCACCCACTTAGCGGCCTTGGAGCAGGAGCTGAAAACGCCCGAAGGCTTGTTTTATCGCTACCGCCACGCCGACGATTTTGGCACGCCCGAAACGACCTTCCTCATCTGCTCTTTCTGGTACATTGAAGCCCTGGCCTGCGTGGGCCGGCTGGACGATGCCACCCGCGAGTTCGAGAAGCTGTTGCGCTACACCAACCACTTGGGGCTGCTGAGCGAAGACGTGGACGCGCGTACCGGCTCGCAGTGGGGCAACTTTCCGCAGGCGTACAGCCATGTGGGCTTGGTAAACGCTGCCTACCGCATTGCCAAGAAGCTCGACCGCCCCAACTTCCTCTGATTTGCCTGCTCTCCGTTTACGACGTCTGCATTACCCGTTGGTGGAGTTGCGGCTTGGCCTGGGTACGCACCCGTTTCCGGCGCCACCACAGCATAAAACCGGTTAAGCTGAGCAGTGCCGGTGAGAGGCCCAACACAGCCCAAAGCACCTTCACCAGCACTCCGCCAAACTGCCCGAAGTGCAGGGTAAAGGCCGTTAGCTCCAGCTTTTCGCCAACACTTGCGCGGCGTATATCATCGGCTTTCAACACGTGGCCGGTGCGGGCATGCAGTTCTATGGTTTGGCTAAAGTTACCGAGCAGCGTGGCATTGGGCAGCTTTCCATAAGCACTGACCACGGTATCGGCCGCGGTTTTGGGCAGCGCCAGGCCTTGCAACTGAAAACCGGGCAGCGCGCGGGCAGCCGTAGCGGCTAGCGAGTCTAGGGAAACGGGCACGATTGGCTGCGCCAGTAGCGCTTTTACTGTTTCGGGCTGGTATGTTTCGGGCCAGAACACGGCGCGCAGCATCCATACGCCGCTGCCGGCCATGAGCAGGTTAAATACCAAGCTCCAGACGCCTATCACGCGGTGCAGCCCCGAGGCCGCGGTGCGCCAGTTCTTCCAGTTCAGCTTCGGCCGAAACAACAGAACGGGCAACAGATGCTTCCGGTATACCACCACTCCTGTTAGTACGCTCAAAACCAGCAGCACGCCCAGCACGCCCGCTACCAACTCACCGGATTTGCCGCCCCACAGGCTGTAGTGTACCCCCAGCAGCCAGCCGAACACGTGCGCCCGGGCATCACGCTGGCCCAGGTAGCGGGCGGTGTAGGGGTCGAAATAGGCCAGCGTCCAGCGGTGGTCGGGTTGGTCTACGCTGACTTCCACGGCTTGCGTGGGCTCCTCGGGCAGTCGGCGCAAGCGCAGGTAAGCGGGCTGCGGAAACCGCTGCCGGGCGGCGGCCATTACATTATCCAGCGAAGCTTTGCCGCCGACGGGCGGCGCCGGCACGCGCAACAAGGTGGGGTTTAAAGCGTGGTCCAGTTCGGGCTCGAATACCAACGCCACGCCGCTTAAGCTAATCACCAGCAGCAGCAGGCCCGTGCCCAGGCCTAACCAACTGTGCAGCGCAAACAGACGACGGGTGAACGTGGAACGGGCCATTTGTTGGTTTTCAGTCTTGCGTTATTGGTTGTTCGTGAACGGCTTCAGCTTAAAAGAAATAACTCAAAACCAGTGCGCTATTAGAAGGAGTAACCGGCTGTGAGGCGGAAAGAACGGCCGTTACCCACCCACACAATATCGCGGAAGAACACGCCGGAGTAGTAGCGGGCATCCGTCAGGTTATAGGCATTCAGAGCCACCGACACGTTCTTGTATTGGTAGTTCACTACCGCATCGAAGGTTTGATAAGCCGGGATGGAGAAGCCCGAATCGAAGCTGTAGCGTTTGCCCACGTGATAGGCGCCGCCCCCAAAACCGAGACCCGACAAAGCGCCGCGCTGCACGGTGTACACCGCCCAAAGATTGGCTAGGTGGTTGGGCGCGTTTTCAAACCACGGCGAACCGTAGGGCAGGTCGGGGTTGCCGTTTTTGGTGATGCGCGTTTCGTTGTATGCGTAGTTACCTATCACGTTCAGGCCAGGCAGCACACGGCCCGTGAGGGACACTTCCACGCCCTTGCTGGTGGCTTCGTTGCCGGCAATCTGGCGCTGTCCGTCGGCGTCGGTGGGGTCGGTGGTCAGGATATTCACCTTTCGGATGCGGTACAAGGCCACCGAGCCGATGAGCCGGCGGTTCAGCAGCTCGGTTTTGGCGCCCACTTCCCACTGCTTGCCGGTTTCGGGGTCGAAGGGGCCGCCGGAACGGGGCAGGTTGGAGTATTGCGGTTCGAAGCTCTGGCTGTAAGAGCCGTACAAGCTTAGCTGCGGCAGCGGCTGGTACACCAGGCCAGCGCGCGGCACCAACGCCGAGGCCGTGGAAGTGTCGCGGGTTACCACAATGGCCTGGGCGGGGTCGGAAACGAATTCCGTGCGGTCTTCGTCGAGGCTGCTGGTGCGATAGTAATCGTAGCGCAAACCCAACACGGCTTTCAGTTGGGGCGTGAGGGTCAGTTGGTCCTGCACATACCCGCCCACAAAAGCGGTGGGGTTCTGGTAGCGGGCGTTGTAGCCTTCGCCGCGGTATGTGCCGCGGTCGAGGCCGCCGTATTGCGGGTTGAAAATGTTCAGGCCGGCTACGCCCTCGTAGCTCTGGGCATAAGTGTAGCGGCGCTGAGTGTTGCCGTAATCGAGGCCCGCCAGGATAGTGTGTTCCACGGGGCCGGTGGCGGGCTTCCAGGTCAGGTAGCCGTTCACGAACACGTCGTTGCTGTAGTCGTCGAAGTCGCGGAAGTGACGCCCGATGGTGCCCGTGGCCGGGTTGTAGCTGCGGCGGTTAACGTGGTGGTACTGCTGCAGCGAGTTATAGTAGCTGTAGCGGGCCAGCACGTTTACGCTAAGTTTTTCGCTGAAGCGGTGCTGACTCAGCAGCTGCACGTTGGCAATTCGGTCGTGGCCGCGGTCGTCGGCGTCGTGGTGGCTCCAATTACGGGGCAGCACGTTTAGGTCGCCTTCCACGGCCATAATGCCGCGGTTGTACCACGTGCCGCCATTTTCGTTCTGGTGAAAGTACGAGGCCGTGAGCGTTAGGTCGGTGCGCTCGGAGGGGCGGAACGTAAGCGAGGGGTTCACGAACACGTTGCGGGTTTTCCAGTCGCGCATCTGGTGGTCGGTGCGCTCGGCGCCCGCTACCACGCGGTAAAGCAGCTTGCCATCGGCAGAAAGCGGACCAGTAGCGTCCAGCACGCCGCGCAGCTGATTAAAGCTACCGTAGGTCAGGCGCACTTCGCGCCGGGCTTCGGCCTGGGGCAGCTTGGTGGTTTGGTTGATGATGCCGCCCGGCGCCGCAAACCCATACAGCACCGATGCCGGCCCCTTAATAGCCTCTACGCTTTCCAGATTGTAAGTAGGCTGCGGCGTGTACGAAGAACTGCCCAAACGCTGCCCGTTGAAGGCAAAGTTGCCGGTAGTCGACCGGAAGCCGCGCATGTTGAAGTCGTTGTAGCCGCCAAACTGGCTGATACCGGCCAGGTTGCGGATGCTTTCCTGCAGAAGCTGCACCTGCTGGTCGCGCAGCAAGGCCTCGGGCAGTACCTGCACACTCTGCGGAATGTCGCGTAGGGGCGTTTCCGAGCGAGTAGCAATGTTGGTGGCGTCGCGGCGGTAGGTGGTGTAGCTGCGGCCGGTCACGGTTACCTCGCTCAGGCTGTTGGCCGCAGGTATCAGTTCTAGTTGTACCTGCACCGTTTGGTTGGCCACCACGTTTACGGGTTGCTGCTGCGGCTCAAAACCCACTCCCTGCACTACCAGCACCTGCGCGCCGGCTGGTACGCGCTCCAACCGGTAGCGGCCTTGCTCGTCGGCAGTGGTGCCCAGCGTGGTGCCTTGCACGGCTATGCTCACAAATGCAGCGGGCTGGCCAGCCGCAGTGCGCACCGTACCGGCCACGCTGCCTCGGTCGGGGCCGTCGGCGTAGTTAGTAGCAGAAGAAAGAAGGGGAAGTGAGAGACTCCATAGCAGAGCCAAGAGGTGTAGTAAACGCGGCATTGTTTAGAACGATTTTAAACAGCGGCAAAATTTGCAAGTGAAACCTACTTTTGCAAGCGTTGTTTAAAATCGTTCTAAACAATTAACATTAACGAAAATCCTCGCTGTTTAGCCGGCGCATGTTTACGGCGCTGCCGGCACTGCCATCAGCCCAGCCAATAACTCCCGCACCTCCCGGCTCGACTCTACGTGGAAGCGCGCCAGCGAGCGGGGCCGCGTGCCCACCTTCACGGTATATGCATCGTTGGGCAAGGCGCGGAAGGTGTCCTCGTCGGTGCGGTCGTCGCCGAGGGCCAGGATGAAGTCGGGTTCGAACTCCTGCACCCAACGGGCCGCGGCCACGCCCTTATCAATACCGGCATTCTTGATTTCGATAACCTTGTTGCCTTCCAATACCTGTAAGCCGGTGCTGCCGGCCACAAAGCTCAGGTGGGTTACCAGCTCGCGGGCCCGCAACTCGCCCAACTCGTCGTCGGTCTTGCGGTAATGCCACACTAGCGAGTATTCTTTCTCCTCCACAAACGAGCCGGCCGTGCGCGACACGTGCAGCTCCAGCAGCGGCCGTATTTCGCGCTTCCAGTCGTTGCGCAGGGCCTGAATCATGCCCCAGTCCTCGCCGGCGCGCTTCAGCCACACGCCGTGCTCGGTAATGAAATCGAGCGGCAAGTCGCCCAGCCATTTCCAAAGCGTGTCCCGGTCGCGGCCGCTGATAATGACCACGCGGTTACGCGCATCGGCGCAGAGGTCCTGGAGTAGCTGCCGCAGCGCCGCGTCGGGCCGCACGTGCTGCGGGTTGTTGTCAAATTCCACTAGCGTGCCATCGTAATCGAGAAACAGCAGGCGGCGTTGGGCGGCGTGGTAGTCGGTTTGCAATTGCGCCAGCTCAGCGGCATCCAGGGTATCGGTGGCCATTACTTGTTGTTTGATTTTGATGTAGGCGAGGCGGTTCATGAACACCTCCACCCAGTTGTGCACGTCGTAGCGGCGCACCACGGCCTGCATGCTGGCCAAGTACTGCTGCTGCTCGCTTGGGGGCATGTGCAGCGCCCGGTGCAGGGTGCGGGCCACCTCTTCGGTATCGGTGGGGTTGATAACGAGGGCATCAGACAATTCGCGGGCGGCGCCGGCCCGCTCGCTCAGGATGAGCACGCCGCGGCCTTCGGTCTTGCTGGCTACAAACTCCTTGGCCACCAGATTCATGCCGTCGCGCATGGGCGTTATCAAAGCCACATCGGCCAGGCGGTAGAGTGCGGCCAACTCCTCGGGCGGAAACGAGCGGTAGAAATACTGAATAGGCGTCCAGTTAATGGTGCGGTAGTCGCCGTTAATTCGCCCTACCAGCTCGTCGATTTCCTCTTTCAGCTGCTTGTACTGCTCCACTTGGTCGCGCGAGGGTACTACCAGCATGAGCAAGGTAACCTTGCCCAGCAGCTCGGGCGAGGTTTGCAGCAGCAGTTCAAAGGCCCGCAGGCGCTCGGCAATGCCTTTAGTATAGTCGAGCCGGTCGATGCTGAGCACCACGTGTACGTCTTCGCCAATGGCTTGCCGGTATTCCTGCTCAAGGCGCCGGGCTTCGCCGGAGGCGGCCGTGGTAGCGTACTTGTCGTAATCGATGCCCATGGGGAAGGAATCGACCAGTACCGTGCGCTGGCCCACTTCCACCATACCGTTCTGGTTGGAGTGGCCGAGCAGGCGGTTAACGGAGCTGAGGAAGTGCCGCATGTACCCGTAGGTATGAAAGCCCAGCAAGTCGGCGCCCAGCATGCCGTGCAGCAGCTGGCGGTTCCAGGGCAGCACGCGCATTAGCTCGTAGGAGGGGAATGGAATGTGCAAAAAGAAGCCGATGGTGCTCTGCGGCAGGGCTTCGCGCAGGAGTTGGGGCAATAGCAGCAACTGGTAATCGTGTACCCAAATGGTGTCGTCGGGGCCGGCCACGTCCAGCACCGCTTGGCAAAACTTGCGGTTCACGGCCTGGTACGCGGCCCACAGCTGGGGCTGGTACACCGCGTATTGCGGGAAGTAGTGAAAAGTAGGCCACAAGGTTTCGTTGCTGAAGCCTTCGTAGTAGTCGCGGATTTCGTCTTCGGTCAGGAACACCGGCCGCATGTGGTCGTTCGCCAGCTGCTCTATTACCTGGTTTTGCTCGGCTTCATCGGCCAGAAACGTACCCGGCCAGCCCACCCACAGGTTGTCGCCCTGCTGGTACACGGCTCCTAGGCCCGTGGCCAGTCCCCCTTCGCTCGGCGCAAACGCCAGGCCCTCGTCGGTGCGGCGCACCTTGGTGGGCAAGCGGTTCGATACTATAATGGTTCGTGCCATACTGTGCGTTGGTTTCCTTTTCTTACGGAGGCAGGGCCGCTCGGGCCGAAAACGGGGTTCTTTTCCAGGGTGCACGTCCGGCATTTTGACCGCGGCGGACCGGATGCGTATCACATGATTATGTGGTAGCGCCACCGCATGCCAGCACCTATTTTTGTCGAGGTACCGCTTTGATTTATCGGGCGCTACCTCATAGAGTAATGGTGAAAACTCCGATTCTTTGGGTCGGAGCTTTTTGTTAAGTGAGTTGTAACTTTTTCCTTTTCCGCCAAGCCTTGCTGAACACCCGTTGGTTGTTTCGCCATCCGGCTTCTGGCTACTGAGCAGGCCGGCCCACTAGAGCCGGCCTGCTGCCTTTTTACCTCGCTCCAACCGGCCAACACACTTGCTTTTGGGGCCCGAAAAAATATTACGAAATAATTCGTACAAGTAAGCAACGCCGCCGATTTCCTTTTGTCCGTTGGCAACCGGCATTAATCGGCAGACTTGCTATGCGTCTATTCTACCCCCTCCTCTTACTGCGCCTGCGGGCCACCGTGCTGCTTTTCTTTGTGCTTAGCACGGCCGTAGCGCAAACCCTGCCCATCAGCAAAGGTACGGGTCGGCTTACGGGCACGGTGGTACACGCCACCACCGGCAAGGCGGTGGAATACGCCAACGTGGGCCTGCTGGAAACGGCTTCGGGCAAACTGATAAACGGCGGTTCCTGCGACGAGAAAGGGCAATTCGTGCTGGGCAATATTGGGGCCGGCAGTTACAAGCTGAACGTGAGTTTTGTGGGCTATCAGCCCAAAACCGTGGAAGGTGTCGTGTTTGCCACCGCCGATGCCAGCGTGACCCTAGGCAATATTGCCCTGACGCCCATTGCGCAGCAGCTAGGCGAGGTGAAGGTGGTAGGTGAGCGGGAGCTAATCGAGAACAAGGTCGACCGCATCGTATACAACGCCGACAAGGACATCAGCAACGCCGGCGGCACGGCCTCCGATGTGCTGCAGAAGGTGCCGTTGCTGAGCGTGGACCTGAACGGCAACCTGCAGCTGCGCGGCTCGGGCAACATTCGGGTACTGGTTAACAACAAGCCGTCAACGATTCTGGCTAATAATCTGGCCGATGCGCTGCGCCAGATCCCGGCCGATCAGATCAAGTCGGTGGAAGTCATTACCTCGCCCTCGGCCAAGTACGACGCCGAAGGCACGGCCGGCATTGTGAACATCAACTTGAAAAAGAACTCGTTAGAGGGCATGAACGGCTCAGTAAACGCGGCAGGGGGTAACCGGGGTGGCTTTTTGAACGGCAGTCTGAACAGCAAGCGCGGCAAAGTGGGCCTGAACACGAACGTGGGTACCAACGTGTTTTACAACGTAGCCCGCAGCCAGTCCGACCGTACCGAGTTCTTGTCGGACACCACGCAAAGCCAGCTGGGGCAGAGCGGCGACTTCACCAACCTGGGCGGTGGCGCCTTTGCCCAAGTGGGCCTCGATTACGACCTCACGCCCAAGGACGTATTCAACCTCAGCGCCCGCGGCAACCTCTTCGGCTATACCAACGACCGGTTTCAGGGCACCTCATACCAAATATTCCGGCCGCAGAACACCGGTGAGCGGCTGCTGTTTCAGGATGTGTTCGGCCGCGACATTATCACCAAGCAGCGCGACAACAACTTGGATCTGAACTTCGGCTATACCCGCACGCTGCCCAAGCCGCGGCAGGAGTTGAGCGTGCTGGCCCTCTACAGCATCAATCAAGGCAATACCGATTACACCCTTACCCAACGCCGCGCCGAAGTTCGCGACTACCTCGAGAACAGCTTCAACGACAGCCGCAACCAGGAACTCACCTTTCAGACCGACTACGTACACCCGCTAGATAGCACTACCACGCTGGAAACGGGCCTGAAAAGCATTCTACGCCGCGTAGATAGCAACTACCTCATTGAAGCCGACAGCCTCGACGGCCGCGGATTTGTGCCGGTGCCGGCGCGCTCCAACGCGTTTCGCTACGACCAGTTTGTGTACGCCGGCTACGCGTCGTACGGCTTTAGCGTGGGCAAAAGCCTCACGTTTAAAGCCGGCAGCCGCCTCGAGCACACCCGCATTAACGGCGACTTCCGGACCGAAGGCGTGAGCCTGCAAACCGACTTCACCAACCTGGCGCCCAACCTGCAGGCGGCCTGGGACGTGAACAAGGACCACAAGCTCAAGCTCAGCTACACCCGCCGCGTGCAGCGACCTAGCATTTTCTACCTGAACCCGTACATCAACCTCAGCGACCGGCGCAACATTTCATCCGGCAATCCGCGCATCGACCCCGAGCTGACCGACGCCTACGAACTGGGTTACAACACGTTCATCAAGAAAAGCTCCGTTACGTTTTCGGCTTACTGGCGGCAAACCAACAACGCCATCGAAAGCATTTCGCGCCTGGTGCCCAGCAACGAACTGCTGCCTACTACCGACACCACCCGGGTGCTGTACACCACCTACCAAAACCTAGCCCGCAACTCCACCTACGGGCTGAGCGCCTTTGGCTCGACGAAGCTTACGCCGAAGTGGAACCTGAGCGGCAACGTGAACTTCTACTACCGGCAAGTGAGCAGCGCCGCGCTGGGTCTCACCAACGGAGGCGGCATGTTTAACATGAACCTGAACTCGCAGTGGACCTTCGACAAGGGCTGGAGCGCGCAGTTCAACGGCTTTTTTAACTCGCGCCGCATCGAGCTGCAGGGCCGTTCCTCGGGCTACCGCACCTATAACCTGGCCGTGAAGAAGGAGTTGTTCGACAAGAAAGCCAGCATCACGGCATCAGTTATCAACCCCTTCAACCGTACCCTGGTGTTCCGCAACAACCTTGCGTCGGAACGCTTTGATTATCAAAACAACAGCTACTTCTATAACCGGCAGTTCCGCGTAAGCTTTAACTACCGCTTCGGCAAGCTGGATGCCGGCCCGGCCCGGCCCAAGAAAAGCATCCGCAACGACGACCAAAAATCCGGCGACGGCGGCAACGGCTAGCTGCCACCCCATCGCCTCCTAGGGGTCCTATTTCAACGGGGTTTTATTACACCAGCTTAGTTCTCTACATTCGTGCATGACCCACCGCTTGGTAGTCCTGCTCGTTGCGCTGCTTTTAACTGCTCCGGTGGGCGGGTTACGTGCGCAAAGCCCCCAAACCCCCGCTCTGCACCGTGCCCTAGCAGCGGCCCGGCACGACACCACCCGGGTGCTGCTCATGGCCGATTTAAGCGCCTCCTACCGCTATTCCCGCTTCGATTCGGTGCAGTGGTACGCCCGCAAAGGTTTGGAGCTGGCGCGGCGCATCGGCTACGTTAAGGGCGAAGGCCGCTGCATTTCGCGCCTCGGTATTCTCATGAGCGAGCGGGGCAACCTGCCCCAGGCCCTGCGCACCGATTTGCAGGCCCTGCAGCTAAACGAACAGTGCAACGACTACGAAGGCATGGCCCGCACGCTCAACCAGATTGGGCTGCTGTATTTCGCACTGGAAGATTACCGGCCGGCACTGTCGTATTTTTTCCGGGCCAAAGCGCTTTACGACGACCTCCACACCACCGACCACTCGCAGGTAGTGAGCGTACTGACCAACCTCGGCGCCAGCTACGAAGGCCGGGGCCAGCTTGATTCGGCAGCGCTGTACCTCAACCAGGCCTACCACCTAACCGACCCCGCCCGCGAAACCCGCTGGAGTTGCTGGGGTAACCCCACTCCTTACGTCTTGCGCGAGTTGGGCCTCCTCCAGGCCTCGCACGGGCACTCCGAAAAAGCCTTGGGCTTTTACCGCCGCAGCGTGAAGGCCGCGGCCCCTGAAAACGACCGCCGCAGCACCTGCCGGGCTTATCAGTACATGTCGGAGCTCTACCACGCCCAGCAGCAGCCTGATTCCAGCATTTACTACGCCCGCAAGGCTTTGGCGGTGGCGCGCTCGTTGCCGTTCGTCGTGGGCGTGGTGCGCACCAGCAGCCTGCTGGCCGAAACATTTGCCGCCCGCCAGCAAAACGACAGCACCCTGAAATACCTGCGCATTCGGCTCATGGCCGAAGACAGCCTCTACAACCCCAAGCGCATCAAGCAGCTTGATGCCATCGGTTTCGCCGAGCAGCAGCGCCTGCGCCGATTGGAGTACGAACAGAGCCGGTTTACGGCGCGCCTGCGGATGTATGGGCTGTTGGCCGGCGTTGCCGTTTTGTTGCTGATTGCGGGCCTGCTGTGGCGCAACAACCGCCAGCAGCACCGCGCCAATGCCCGCCTGCGCGTTTTGCACCAGGAAGTAACGGAGCAGAAGCAGGAAATAACCACCCAGCGCGACAGCCTGGCCCGCATGCTGCACGAGTTGAAGGTGGCGCAAAGTCAACTGGTGCTACACGAAAAAATGGCTTCCCTGGGCGAGCTGATGGCCGGTGTGGCCTACGAGATTCAACACCCGGTGAACCAGATTAAAACCTTTGCCGGCATCAATGCAAGCTTGGCGGAAGAGCTGCGCAAGGAGCTGGCCAAAGTGCCCATGAGCTTCGACGACCAGGAATACCTGGCCGAAATACTGTTGAATTTAAGTCAGAACTACGCCAAAATTGTGCAGTTCGGGCAACGGGCCGACTCGGTGGTACGCGGCATGGCCGAGTACTCCAATAGCGCCCCCGGTCCGCGGCAGGCCACCGAGCTGAACGCGTTTGTGGAGGATTACCTGCGCCTGACTTACCACGACGTGCGGGCCAAAAACCGCAACTTTCACGCGGCACTGCTGCCCCGCTTCGATCCGGAAGTAGGCAGCCTGCCCGTGGTGCGCCACGATTTGGGCCGCGTGCTCGTCAGCCTGTTTTCCAATGCCTTCTACGCGGTACAGCAGCGCCAGGCGCAAGCCGAAGAGGACTACGTGCCTCAGGTTATGGTTAGCACGCGCGCTATTGATGGGCACGTAGAAATTCGGGTGCGCGACAACGGCCCCGGCATTTCGGCCGAAGCCCTGCCCAACCTATTCAACCGGTTTTTTTCCACCAAGCCCCCCGAAGATGGCCCTGGTTTGGGCTTGGCCCTCAGCCACGACCTGATTACCAAAGGACAGGGCGGCACGCTTACCGTAGAAACTCAGGCAGGCGAATACACGGAATTCGTTATTTCCTTGCCCATCCACCAGCCGCAACCGGCCGGTTAACTATCTGCACCGCTCTGACCGCCTAGCTTACCGCGCACCCTTGGCATAAAACACAACGGACCGGCCGCCTGATTGGCAACCGGTCCGTTTTTAGGTAGCGGGGACAGGACTCGAACCTGTGACCTTTGGGTTATGAGCCCAACGAGCTACCAACTGCTCCACCCCGCACTGTTTGGTGATGCAAAAGTACTACGCTTTTTCGGATTTGCTAGTCATTGGTTACTATTCGAAGCCAATTACTCGTTTCCTAGCTGACTATCAGAGCAAAATACTTTCTCGTACGCCGCAGCCATTGGTGGAGCAAGCTCGTAAAGACAGGCAAACCTGTATTTGCTTCTATGCTCCGCTTTACCAACCGCCACCTCGGTCTCATCATCGTATTGTTTGCCCTAACGCTGGGTTCTTGCTCCACCGACCACGATACCGACCAGATATCGACCGAGTCGCCCACTACGCGCAACAGCACCGCCGAGCAACCCAACAGCAGCGGGTATGCCCCCGACACTACGGCGGTATCACAATAGAGTGTTCCTACGCTAGAAACGGCTGGTAATACCGAAATGTATTTTGGACGCACCGAATGCGAACGGCTGGCTGTTGGTACGCCCCAAGGAATACACAAACTGGAAAACGCCGGCACCGGTGCGGAAGCTCAGGCCCGCCCCGGCGCCCGTAGGCGCGTCTTCACCCGGCTGGTTGGGCAGTCCGCGCCGGAGGTAAGCCTGGTCGACGAACAGAAAAAAATAGGCCTCAGGCCCGGTGAACTGGCGCAGCTCCACGGTGCCCACGCCGTATTGGGCGGCGTAAAAATCCAGTTCGTTAAAGCCGCGCAGCGTGGCCAGTCCGCCCAGGCGAAACAAATCGTTCAGAAAAAGCCGGCGGTTAAGCAGTGCCTCGCCGCGCACCCGTGTGAGCAGTACGGTTTGCGGCCCGAAGCGGAAGTACCTCTCTATGCGGCTGCTCAGGCTGATTTGGGTGGAGCGCAGCGGCAGGCCCTCGTACAGCGCCTCGTTCAGGTCGGAGTTCTTGCGAATGATTTTGTTGCCCACGGCGCCCTGAGCGGTAAACAGCCAGCCGCTACGCGGGAAGTACGGGTCGTCGAGCAGGGTTAGCACGTAATCCAGGCCGTAGGCGGCGTAGCGCGAATCGATATTTTCGGGCAGTACAGTGAGCCTCCTGAGCGTAGTGTCGATTAAGCGGGAGTTGCGCTGCTCCACAAACAAGCTCAGCCGCCCGGCCCGGGCTGTGGCGTAGCCCACCTGCAGGCGGGGCCGCAAGGTCAGGAAGTCGTTGGCTTGCTTGAGCAGGTTGAAGGTGGCGCCCAGGTCGAGCGGGGAGCCGAGGAAGTTGGGGTGCTGGTAGCCCGCATCGAGCAGCTGCGAGGCGGCGTCTACCTTGCGCCACTGCACGCCCATCTGCTTGCCGCTGCCGCCCAGGTTACGCAGATTCAGGGTTACGTCGCCGGTTACCTGCACCCGTTTTTGGCCCACGCCGGCCACGGGATTTGGCAATACGCCCACAATGGCATCGAACTGATTGGAGTTCCGGTCGTTGAGGGCAATGTAAACCCGGGCTTTGCCTTTGGCGAAGCGCACTTCGGGTTCAGCCTGTAAAACCACGTAAGGCAGCTGGCGCAGCAGCCGCGCCACGGCATCCACGCGCTGCTGGCTGTAGGGCTGGTTGGGCTCGATTTGCAGGTAGCGCCCCAGGAAACGCTTCCGCGTTTTGGTTTTGCCCACAATCTGAATGGAGTCGAATACCACCATGGGTCCGCGGTCGACGAAGAGGGTGCCGGAAACTTCGTTACCGGTCAAACGGACCGAATCGAGGCGCACCTGCGCGAACGGGTAGCCTTCGTTTTCGGCGGCCGTTAGTATGCGCTGTTGCAGGCGGGCCAGGTCGGCGGGGCTGAACGGCTGCTGGGCATACAGCCGTTCGCGGAAGCCAGTGCGGCCCAGCAGGTCGTCGCCGAGGTTGCCGCGTTGCAGGCGGGCCCAGCGGAACGGTTCGCCCACGTACAGTTGCGCCACCAGGGTGTCGCCGCGCCAGCGCAATTCGTCGGCTGAGGCCGTGAGGTAGGCATCGGCTTGCAGGGCCAGCACCAGCTCGCGCACGGTACGCAGGGCCGCCAGCGTATCGGCGGCTACGGACCGCAGGCGGTAGCGGCGCAGCACGGGCTGGTCGGCGGCTTCGGTTTCGAGGCGAACGTACTTGGGCGGAGCGGCCGGCAAGCGGCGCTGGGCCGCCCGCAGCGAATCGGGGGCCGGGGTCCGCGGCGGCAGCGGTGGGGCCTGCGTGGGGGGCAGGTTGGGGGTGGCCACCGGCGAAGTGGTTTGCGCCCGCGCTGCGCCCGGCTGAAACCCGCTCAGCCAGCCTATCAATCCCCAGAAGAGCAGGATGCGGGTGTACATTTGCAGGCAGCTAACGCAAGGGCAGCGGTTTTCATTTCAGACGGTGGCCCCGCGCGTGCATTTTGCGGCCGGCAAGGCTTGGTGAAAGCAACTACGGACCATACGAACTCCCGCCGCCGCCCGGCTGTTGCGCAATTTTACGACTTCTCCCCGCGTGGCCGGACTCTACCTTCATATTCCCTTCTGCAAGCAAGCCTGCCACTACTGCGACTTCCACTTCAGCACCGCGCTGGGGCGCAAGCAGCAGGTGGTGCAGGCGCTGGTGCGCGAAATGGAGCTCCGCCGCGACTACCTCGGCGGTGAGGAGCTGCAGACGATTTATTTCGGGGGTGGCACTCCGTCTCTGCTCACGGCCGCGGAGCTGACCACGTTATTCGAGGCTATTTACCGGAATTTCTCGGTAGCGCCCGAAGCCGAAGTAACCCTGGAAGCCAACCCCGACGACCTTACCCCGGCCAAGCTGCACGAGTTAGCCGCTTCGCCGGTTAATCGTCTGAGCATTGGCCTGCAGAGTTTTCACGAGCCGCATTTGCGCCGCATGAACCGCGCCCACTCGGCCGAGGAGTCGCGCCGTTCGGTGCTAACGGCGCAGGACGCGGGCTTCGAAAACATCAGCATCGACTTGATTTACGGCGTGCCCGCCGACGGGGACCACACCATTTGGCAGCAGGATTTGCGCGCGGCCGTAGCGCTGCAGGTGCCGCACCTTTCGTGTTACGCTCTTACCATTGAGCCGCAAACGGTGTTTGGCCGTCAGCAGCGCAAGGGCTTGTTCCGATCTGCGCCCGACGAGTTTGTGGCCCGGCAGTTTGAGCTGCTGCTGGAAACTGCGGTCGAGCACGGTTACGAGCAGTACGAAATCAGCAATTTTGCGCAGCCGGGCCGCCATTCACGCCACAATTCCAGCTACTGGCAGGGCGTGCCCTACCTCGGCCTCGGTCCCAGCGCCCACTCCTTCGATGGGCAGAGCCGGCAGTATACCGTGGCCAGCAACACCCAGTACGTGCAAGCCGTTTTGGAGCGCAACGAGCTGCCCGCCACCCACGAAGCCCTAAGCCCCATCGACCGCGCCAACGAATACCTGATGACCAGCCTGCGCACCTCGGCCGGCTGCAACTTGGCTTACTTGCGTCAGCACTTAGGCGTGGATCTGGTGGCTCAGCATCCGGCTTACCTACAACAATTGCAGCACGACGGCTGGGCCACGCTCACCGACGACACACTGCGCCTCACCGACCGCGGCAAGCTGCTGGCCGACCAGATTACGCTGGAGCTGTTTCTGGCGCCGCAAGTCGCTAAATAGCGCCGAGCTCGTCCCATAAGCTGGCAGCACGGCGCAAAATTCACGGGGCATTGCTGCTTGTGACGCTCAGTTCAACAAGCAGTTAACTAGCAGGAGTAGGCTGAAGACGCTTTTACGACCGCCCAAGGGTTTACTCCTTGGCGGCAACCGCGTACATTCCTTCCACAAACTCCCTCACCGCGTACCCCTTCCCGCATGCAACGCCTGATTGACGCCGTCGAATACGGAGCCGACTTTTTCGTGGAGGAAATCACCATTCGAGCCATTGTGTTCGATAACTCCGACGACGTGACCGTGTGGGCTACCACCATTTTCGACCAGCAGCTTTACTTTTTCCACCTGGGCCTGCCCTTCGCCAGCCTCGATGTAATGTTGCGCCAGGCCGGCGAGCGGGCCGGCGAACTGCAGGAAGAAGTTGCCGAAGCCCTGGCCGAAGCGCCGCGGCCTTGCCTGATTGAGTACACCAGCGAAGAGCGCGTGCCCGTAGAGTTGCCCGGCCTGGCCCTGAAGTTGTCGTTTACCTACCCCGCCGACGAAGACGAATTCCTGGAAGAGGACGACGAGGATAGCCCCGAAGACAGCGAAGAGCGCGCCGCCGCCGATAACGTGTTTTACCTCGAAGGCATTTACCGCCGCCTTGATGCCTAGCGAAGCCGCGGAACCCGTTTTCTACCTCATTCCTGGCCTTGGGGCCGACGAGCGGATTTTCACCCGGCTCACCCTGCGCGGTACCGTACACGTGCTGCACTGGCTGCAACCCACCGACCCCGACGAGCCCCTGCCGGCCTACGCGGCCCGCATGGCCGAGGCCATTCCCCTCGACCAACGGTGCTGGCTGGTGGGCGTGTCGTTTGGTGGTACGGTGGCGCTGGAAATGGCGCGGCTGCGGCCGCTGGCCCTGGTGGCGCTGGTATCCAGTATTCCCGAAGCCGGCGCGCTGCCGCCCTTGCTGCGCCTGATTCGGGCCACGGGCGTGCAGAATTGGGTGCCGCCGCAGGTGCTGCGCTGGTTTCCGCGCGTGGGCAAGTGGTACTTCGGTGTGAACGACGGCGAGGAGTACGAGCTGTTCAAACACATCCTCAACGAACAAGAACCGCGCTATACCCGCTGGGCCATTCGCAGCCTGTTTCGTTGGGACAGCCGCGACGTAGGCTCCGCCGTGCAAATTCTGGGAACCAAAGACCGGATTTTTCCGCCTGGCCCGCGCAAAGTGGAGTACCTTATTGAAGGCGGCACCCACTTCATGGTGTACAGCCACGCCGCCGAAGTCAGCCGCATTCTAAACCTGCTGGCTTCCGACTTCGCCACCGAGCCGCCCATCGTATAATTCCGAAGCGCGGCCGCCGGGACTAGCCTCGCAACTGCTTTTCCCATTTGCCCCTCTGCTTCGTCCGATTCCTTTCGCCATGCTCACCGCCATTATCACCTTCCACGGCCGCGACTACCGTTTTAACCCTGCTACCCCGCTCGACATTGCCTTGCCCCTAGCCCCTGGTCCCGATCAGGTTAACTGCTTCTGGGCCGAGCCGGTGGAAATTGATATTATCCGGGTCGGCGACTTCGTGGGCTCGGTGGCCGAGGGCGGCAGTACCAACTACAAGCGCGTGCACCTTACGCCCCACGGCAACGGCACGCACACCGAGTGCTACGGCCATATTAGTCCCGACCCCGCGGCTACGCTGCCGCGCTGCCTCACGCGCTTCCTTTTCGTGGCCCAGCTGATTTCGGTGGCCCCGCGCCAGCGCCCCAATGGCGACTACGTGGTGGAGCTGGCCGATGTGCACCCACTACTGGAAGCCCTACCCGCCTCGCCCGAAGCCTTGGTGCTACGCACGCTGCCCAACAACGAGGCCAAGCGGAGCCGGCAGTATTCTGGCACCAACCCTCCTTACATTGCCGCCGAGCTGGCGGAATACTTAGTAGCGCAAGGCATCGAGCACCTGTTACTCGACCTGCCCAGCGTGGACCGGGAACTGGACAACGGCGAACTGGCCGCTCACCACGCGTTCTGGCAATACCCCGCGCCGCTACGCCCGCAAGCCACTATTACGGAACTCATCTTTGTGCCAGATGCCATTCCCGACGGCCTGTACCTGTTGAACCTGCAGGTGACCATGCTGGAATTAGATGCCAGCCCCAGCCGCCCGGTGCTCTATGCCTTGGAGCCGGCTACCGACGATACCTGGGCCGGACATTAGACTTACCAGCACCTGAGTCTGGCCGAACGCAAAAAAGCCCGCCAAGGCGGGCTTTTGTATTGCTAGCGAAAAGCAGCTACTTAAGCAGCAGCGGCTTCTACAGCTTCCGTAGCTGGAACTACCACTACGAACGAGCGGTCTTTGCGGCCCTTGCGGAACTGCACCGTGCCGTCGATCAGAGCGAACAGGGTGTGGTCTTTGCCGATGCCTACGTTCTGGCCGGGGTGGTGCTTAGTGCCACGCTGACGCACGATGATGTTGCCGGAAATAACCGACTGACCACCGTAAATTTTAACGCCCAAGCGCTTGGAATGCGACTCGCGGCCGTTGTTGGAAGAGCCTACGCCTTTCTTGTGTGCCATGGTATTTGGAGAGTTGCCGGTTGATAGTTGTCGGTTGTCGGTTGTCAGTTTATTTTATCATCACCTAGCGGCCCTGACAACTGACAACTCAATACAGACAACTAATTAGCCGATGCTGTTGATCATTACTTTGGTGAAGTCCTGACGATGCGTGTTGAGCTTCTTGTAGCCCTTACGACGCTTCTTCTTGAACACGATAACCTTGTCGCCACGCACGTGGCCAAGGATGGTGCCCGTTACTTTAACGCCGGACAAGAATGGGGCGCCTACGCTCAGGGTGCCATTGTTGTCGGTCAGCAGTACATTGCCCAACTCTACTGAGTCGCCGACGTTGCCGGCCAGCTTGTGGGCGTACACAAATTTATTGGCTTCGACTTTCGTCTGCTTGCCGGCTATGTCTACGATTGCGTACATCGGTTCTCCGCGGGGTTTCTGAAAATGGAAGGCAAAAGTACGAGTACATTTTTACATACGCAAGCCTAACGCGCTAATCATCATATACTCCCCTCGGAAAAGCCCCCCAAACCTACCAGCAGGAACGCGCAGTGCGTGTACACGCATAGCAAATTTGTGGACAACTTCCATTTTCCACACACCGAATGTGGACAACTTTTCTCGTAAATAATATTTTCCCGTGTTTTGTAGACTTATTAAGGGAAACAAGAACCTACTCGGCCTTAAAGGGCATAGCAAAAACTTAACTCATAAAAAAGCCTTTTTGGTCGGGTTTCGTTCGGGCAGTGGGGCTATCTTTGGTCTTCGGGCCACCGCATTTGCTGCTGGGCGCCGGCCAAACAATTGCTGCTTCGCCAGAGTTGACAGCCGAATCCTACGGTTTTTGACCCCGGCCTTTTTTACCTACGTTTTCTCTTTTGTTGCTCGCCTATGGAACCGCTTCTTGTAGAAAATCCCAACCGCTTCGTGCTGTTCCCCATCCAGAACAACGACGTGTGGCAGATGTACAAAAAGGCCGAAGCCTCGTTCTGGACCGCGGAGGAAATTGACCTCTCCCAGGACCAGAAAGACTGGGAAAGCCTCAACGACAACGAGCGGCACTTCATTTCGCACGTACTGGCCTTCTTCGCAGCCTCGGACGGCATTGTGAACGAGAACCTGGCGGTGAACTTCATGCAGGAAGTGCAGATGCCCGAAGCCCGTTGCTTCTACGGTTTCCAGATCATGATGGAAAACATCCACTCGGAAACCTACTCCCTGCTGATTGACACTTACATCAAGAACCCGCAGGAGAAAGACCGTCTCTTTAACGCGCTGGAGACTGTTCCCTGCGTGAAGAAGAAAGGCGAGTGGGCCCTGAAGTGGATCAACTCCGAAAATTTCGCCGAGCGCATCATTGCCTTCGCCGCCGTAGAAGGCATTTTCTTCTCGGGCTCGTTCTGCAGCATTTTCTGGCTGAAAAAGCGCGGCCTGATGCCCGGCCTCACGTTCTCGAACGAGCTCATTAGCCGCGACGAGGGCCTGCACTGCGACTTCGCCTGCCTGCTCTACAGCTACCTGCAAAGCAAGCTGAGCGAGGAGCGCGTACACGCCATTATCCGCGACGCGGTAACCATTGAGCAGGAGTTCGTGACCGACGCCCTGCCCGTGAACCTGATTGGCATGAACGCCAAATCGATGAGCCAGTACATCGAGTTTGTGGCCGACCGCCTGCTGCAAAGCCTGGGCTACAGCAAGATCTACAACGCCTCGAACCCCTTCGACTTCATGGAAATGATTTCGCTGCAGGGCAAAACCAACTTCTTCGAGAAGCGCGTGGCCGAGTACCAGAAAGCCGGCGTAATGAGCGAGCGGACCGAAAACGCCTTCTCCCTGGACGAGGATTTTTAAGCCTCACCCCCGGCCCCTCTCCCGTAGAGAGGGGTGCGTTCAACTACATTGGGAAAAGCCCGCGGCTCCGGCTGCGGGCTTTTTTGCGTTACAATCGTCCGTCATCCTGAGGCGCAGCCGAAGGATGACGGGTAGGTATGGCGAGTTTAGCTCTTGCTCAGATGATGCAGCTTACCAAATCCTGCCCACTCTGCCAACCTAAAAAACGCGCGGCTTGCCGAACTATATAGCGGGTCCCAGATTGCGAAAAAGCGGCTGAATTGCACTGCTTTAAGCATATGTGGAAAACTTCTAGACAGAAGGTTTGTCCCACACATCGGATCCAAATATCTTCCGGAATCAATGGACGCGTGAAGGCTCGGTGCTGGCGTCTGGCTTACCCAATTCTGAATGCTTACCTGCCTCCTTGCCCGGAGCGGGTGTACCCATACACTAACACACCACTACACGCCCATGCTGGTAATTAAACGCGATGGTCGGCGCGAGTCCGTGAAATTCGACAAGGTCACGGCCCGTATCGAGAAGCTGTGCTACGGCCTGAACACGTTGTTCGTCTCGCCTATTGAGGTGGCCAAGAAGGTCATCGACGGCATTTACGACGGCGTGACGACGGTGGAGCTGGACAACCTGGCGGCCGAAACCGCCGCCTCGCTCACCACCAAGCACCCCGACTACGCCATTCTGGCCGCTCGCATTGCGGTGAGCAACCTGCACAAGGTTACCTCCAAGTCGTTCAGCAGCACGGTGAAGCGGCTGTACACCTACGAGGACCCCAAGACCGGCGAAAATGCTTCGCTGATTGCCCGCGACGTGTGGGAAATTGTGCACAAGCACGCCGCCCAACTCGACTCGGCCATCATTTACGACCGCGACTACAACTACGACTACTTCGGCTTCAAGACGCTGGAGCGCTCTTACCTGCTGCGCCTCGACGGCAAGGTGGTGGAACGCCCCCAGCACATGCTGATGCGCGTGGCCGTGGGCATTCACAAGGACGACATCGAGCAGGCCATCGAGACCTACAACCTGATGTCGGAGCGTTGGTTTACCCACGCCACACCTACCCTCTTCAACGCCGGAACGCCCAAGCCCCAGCTGAGCTCGTGCTTCCTGCTGACGATGAAGGACGACTCCATCGAGGGCATTTACGACACGCTCAAGAACTGCGCGCTCATCTCGCAGAGCGCCGGCGGTATTGGGTTGGCCGTGCACAACGTGCGCGCCACCGGTAGCTACATCAAGGGCACCAACGGCACCTCGAACGGCCTCGTGCCCATGCTGAAGGTGTTCAACGACACGGCCCGCTACGTGGACCAGGGCGGCGGCAAGCGCAAAGGCGCCTTCGCCATCTACATCGAGCCCTGGCATGCCGACATGTTTGAGTGGCTGGAGCTGAAGAAAAACCACGGCAAGGAGGAGATGCGCGCCCGCGACCTGTTCTACGCCCTGTGGGTGAACGACCTGTTCATGAAGCGCGTGGAGGCCAACGGCGACTGGACGCTGATGTGCCCCAACGAGTGCCCGGGCCTGGACGAGTGCTGGGGCGAGGAGTTCGAGAAGCTCTACCAGAAGTACGAGCGGGAAGGCCGCGGCCGCAAAACCATTAAAGCCCAAGAGCTGTGGTTTGCCATTCTGGAAAGCCAGACCGAGACCGGCACGCCCTACATGCTGTTCAAGGACGCCGCCAACCGCAAGAGCAACCAGCAGAACCTGGGCACCATCAAGAGCTCCAACCTCTGCACCGAAATCATTGAGTACACCGACGCCAACGAGGTAGCGGTGTGCAACCTGGCTTCGCTGGCCCTGCCGCGCTACATCCGCGAGGAAAACGGCAAGGTGTTCTTCGACCACCAGAAGCTGTACGAGGTAACCTACCACGCCACCAAGAACCTGAACAAGGTTATCGACATCAACTACTACCCCGTGGTGGAAGCGGAGCGCAGCAACCTGCGTCACCGCCCCATTGGCCTGGGGGTACAGGGCCTGGCCGATACCTTTATTGCGCTGCGCATGCCCTTCGAGAGCGACGAGGCAGCGGGCCTGAACAAAGACATCTTCGAGACCATTTACTTCGCGGCCGTAACGGCCTCCAAGGACCTGGCCAAGAAGCACGGCCCGTACGAAACGTACGCCGGCTCACCCATCAGCCAGGGCAAGTTCCAATTCGATTTGTGGGGCGTAACGCCCAACTCGGGCCGCTGGGATTGGGATGCGCTGCGTGCCGAGGTAATGGAGCACGGCGTGCGCAACTCGCTGCTGGTAGCGCCCATGCCTACCGCCAGCACCGCCCAGATTCTGGGCAACAACGAGTCGTTTGAGCCTTACACCTCCAACATCTACGTGCGCCGCGTGCTGAGCGGCGAGTTTATGGTGGTGAACAAGCACCTGCTGAAGGACCTGGTGAAGCTGGGCCTGTGGAACGAGCAGATGAAGAACGACATCATTGCCCAGAACGGGTCGGTGCAGAACATTCCGAGCATTCCGCAGCACATTAAGGACCTCTACAAAACGGTGTGGGAAATTTCCCAACGCCGCATCATTGACATGTCGGCCGACCGCGGCGCGTACATCTGCCAGAGCCAGAGCCTGAACCTGCACGTGCTGAACGTGAACTTCGGCAAGCTCACCAGCATGCACTTCCACAGCTGGAAGAGCGGCCTGAAAACCGGCATGTACTACCTGCGCACCAAAGCCGCCGTCGACGCCATCAAGTTCACGGTGCAGAAGCAAGCCGCCGAGACGCTGGAGCCGCTCAACGTATCGGCCCAGAACGCCGCCGACATGGCTTGCTCGCTGGATAATCCGGACGCCTGCGAGGCTTGCGGCTCGTAAGTATCAGAACATTTCAGAAAGGGCTAGCTAGTATTTCTATACTGGCTAGCCCTTTCTATATGAATTAATTACTATTTTTTCAGCGAACGGAATGAAACCTGTTGTTCAAGCAGAAGCAGTAACTAGCGAAATAGACACTCACGTGGACGCAACAAGGGTTACAACATACAGCCTCTTAGCTCATATAAATGAAAATTCAGGTTCTGGAATCCAGGACCTAAGTGACATTTTCATTCCTCTGGTTAAAAGCGCCTTAGCTAAGATGAACAAAGACTTTGTCACCAAAGGCGAGTCTTTGGTTGAAATAAAAGATTTTGTCGACAAGGAATATAGACTAGATATACCTATACCATTTTTAAATAAACTATTAAAAAAGGTATCTGATGAAATTAATTCAGATGGGAAAGAGCATATTAAAATATATAATGATGGCGCATTCGTTATAAAAAACTTTGTGTTTTCAGATATAGAAGAAACTGTTTCTAGACAAGAGACAGAAGTAGAAGTATTAAACCAAGCTTTTTCTAATTTTTTGCTAGTCAGAGGTGAGGAATCCGACAAATGCATTTCAATCTTTGATTTTTTAGATTCCAACAGAGCCTCACTTTCTTGCTATTTTGCATACAATGGCGAGAAAAATCCTGAAATAACAAGTTCTGTACATGCTGATTTTATTGAAAGCATTAAAAATGAACATGCTTTATTCAGCACTCTAAAAAAAATCTACCTTGGATCTATTATTTCAGGATATTTGGAAATAAGTGTTGGAAAAATAAAATCAGATGTAGAATTTGTATTAGACACAAATTTTATCATTAGCCTTCTTGATCTTACATCACCCGAGTCGCATCATACATGCCACAAAATAATACAGATATGCAAAAGACTGGGTTACAGAATTACAGTATTAGATGACACAATAAATGAAACTACAAATTTATTGAAAATAGTAGCAAGTAAAATCGAGGACGCTATTCTTGTAAGAAAAATTGACAAAGAAACTATTGAGTCAGCGTGCGACAGAAGAAAACTTACGAAAACAGATTTACAAAGATTTGCCGCAAATTTAATACAAGAAATATCGGACCTTGGAATAATAATTATTGCACATACCAAACCGTATAGAAATGAGGCGAAGTTTTCGCCTATATATGAAACATTCAAAAAAATTCGCAATAATCCGCAAGCAGCGCTCCACGATGCTACGGCAGTAACATATGTAAGAAAAAAACGCGAAAGATTCGTAACTGATTTCTATGAGGCGAAATGCTGGTTTGTAACTCATACACAAAGGTCTCTTGAGTATACAAGTCATAAGGGCAACGTACCCGAAATTATTAAAGCCGAGGACCTAATCAATATTCTCTGGTTGACCAGTCCTAATGTTTCTAATACGGAAATGTTAGAAGTGGGATTAACACGATTGATTTCTTCTGCTTATAGCAACAATCTTCCTAGCAATAGACTTCTAAGACATCTAGACGAAAAAATAAGCCGTTACGCCAAGGGCAAAGTTGACCCTAGGGACATTGTACTCCTGGCAAATTCTGTTGCTGATCAAACAGTTAAAAATCTTGACTTGTTAGAAAAAGCTACAGGAGACGACTTCATAACAGAAATTCAACTTGAAGCTAGACGAGAAGAAGCCAAGCAGAGAAGAAGGGATGAGCTAACTCAAGCTTTGATATCCGATAAAAGTCACGAGGCAGAGAAAAGAATTGAACAAATCAAGAGTGATTTGTTCCAACGCAATCAAAACGACCTAGAAGAAGCTACAACTCGCCTCACTTCCGAACATACACGAGAACTGCTTAACCAAAAGCTGTCAACGGATCAAGAGAGAATCAAGGACTTGAACAGAGAGAAACAGCTACTTATTACTTTTAGAGACAGGTACGAAAAAGAAAGCCACGAATTTGCCACAAAAATAGTTGGAGCCACAACAATATTATTGCCTTTAATATTCATTGGGCTTATATACAAATTTGGCTGGGATATTATGGAGCCAATCACGTATATATTCGGCTTGGTTTTGATTCCGATTTCTTATTTAATATTTGCAATCAAAAACAAGGACTTTTCTTACAATGCTCTACATGAATATATTACAGAACGCAGAAGAAAAAAATTATATTTTCTATATCGGTTTGACGAAAACAGAGTAAGCGCATTGGAAAAACTATTAAACCGAGCAGAAGCAGAGGTCAAAGAAACCAAGCGTTTACTAGACATTGAAGATGAAGCTATTACGCTACTGTAATTTGGGTTAACTACCGCTCAAGCGGGATGCGAGCTAAAATTCGTAACCCGCTTGAGCGGTAGTTATATCTACACTTTGCCTTCATACCCTTTCCCAATACCTCACACTTCTCCTGCTCCTGAGCATCAGCACCTTCGGCCAAGCCAAGAAATCGGCGAAGCAGGCGCCGCCCACGCCGCAGCAGCTGATTCAGGGCATATGGGCCGCCAGCGAAGCGGAAAACGCCGCGTATTGGGTGTGGGGCACCAAGCTCTACTACACCGACTTTTTGGAAACGCCGGTGCGCTACACCCTTACGCCTACCACCTTCACGATGTACGACGAGGGCCTGCCACGGGCCCACCGGCTCCTGAAGCTCACCAAGGACAGCCTGGTGTATGTGAACCAAGAGGGCTACGTGGCGCGGCTGTACAAACGCCGCAAGTAAGCCGCTGCCCCACCGCCCCGGCGCATCCGCGCCACGGCCCGGTAGACATCGACCCGGCCCGCAAACCATCGTTTGGGTGCTGGGTCGATATCTACCGGGCCCTCCCACGATGGTTGCTGGGCCCGGTAGATTCTTCCGGGCCTTCCCCCGATTGTTTTTGCCCAGGGTGAACGTTGACCCGGCCTTCGTGCGATGGTTTCTGCCCTCGGAAGATTCTTCCCGGCTCGAAAACCATCGGGGGAAGGCCGGGTGAGGTTGTATTGCCTAGCGGTATTCCTATATTCCAGCAACAGTACAACCTCTTACTATCTTATTCATGTCAACTTCTATTACCGGCACGGCCGCCGCAGCGGCGCCGGCCTCCCCCAAAGCGGTGCAGCGCGCCGCTCAGCTTCCGAACAAAGCCGTGGCCCTGGGCACGCTGGCCACCACGGTAGCCACCAAATGGCAGACCTCGGCCCTGCCCGCGCTGCTCTGGCTCAGCAAAGCCGACTTTGCCCAGCAAGTCGCCGATTTTGTGGCCAGCCACGCCGCCGCCGACGATGCCGGCGACCAGCGCAGCCCGCAGGTCAAGCGCCTCAAAGCCCTCGACCAGCTGCTCGACAAGGGCTTGTCGTTTGTAAAAGGCTACCTGCACGAAGCCTATGACGACGACGAGGCCTACTACGGCGAGTTCGGCATTGAGAAGCGCAACGGCACTTACCTGCTGCCCAAGGCTCGTCCCGAGCGGGTGAAGGCCCTCGAAAAGCTGCAGGCGGCCTTGCTGAAGCACAAATTCGACAAGAAGAAGTACGGCACGGCCCACTGGGCGCCGCTGGCCACCGAGTACACCGCGCTGGTGCAGGACACCCTGGAGGCCAGCGGCGAGCGGAGCCAGAAAGTAAACACCAAGGACCGGGGCGAGGCGCAGGTGCGCAAGGCGCTGCGGGCCCTTATTCACCACGTAAAGGCCAACTACCCCGATGCCTGGGAGGCCGAGCTGCGCGGCTTCGGCTTCCAGAAGGAGTCGTTTGGCGGCTGATGGGTGGCGGAGGCTTCCGTTTACAGCTCCGGCCCGGTTGCCCCAGCGGCAGCCGGGCCGTTTTGTGTTTGGCGCAGCACCCCAGCGCACACCGGCCCGGCGCGGGTGTGTTTGCTGAAAAGGCACACCAATTATATTTGGCCCGATGACGGCCTGCGTGCCGGCCAGCCCGGCTTCCCATTGATGTTGGCCCGCTGCCTACGCCCCTTCTTCCTGCCCTGCCCGTTCCTAAAGCACCCTAACCTTCTTTCTATGAAGCAACTCTTTACCCTGCTAACCCTGTGGTTGCTAACGCCGCTGGCCCTGTACGCCCAAACGGGCGGCAGCGTGGGCATCGGCACCACGTCGCCCAACCCCTCGGCCGCCCTCGACGTGCAGGCCACCAACAAGGGCCTGCTTCCTCCGCGCCTGACCACGGCCCAGCGCGACGCCATTCCGAGCCCGGCGCCGGGCCTTACCATTTTCAACAGCACCACCACCACCCTTAACGTGTGGAACGGCACCAGCTGGGTGGTGTACCTGCCCGACGTGGCGGCGTCGGGGGCGGCGGGCATTACGTTTGGCTTCACCGGCAGCGTGCAAACCTACGTGGTGCCCGCCGGCGTCACCTCGCTGCAGATTGACATGGCCGGCGCGGCCGGCACCGACTACGCATCGCGCACCATAGGCGGGCGCGGTGGCCGGGTGCAGGCCACCATTGGCGTAACGCCCGGCGAAACCCTGCACCTGTACGTGGGCGGCCGCAACCGCTACAACGGCGGCGGCACGGGCTCGTTCGTGGGCGTGGGCGGCGGCGCTACCGATATCCGGCGCGGCGGCACCGCCCTTGCCAACCGGGTACTGGTGGCCGGCGGCGGGGGCGGCGGCGGCTTTAACCTGAGCGGCGCCTGCGGCGGCGGTCTGGTGGCCTGCGGAGTAGACGGGGGCGGCCAGGGCGGCAGCCAGACGGCCGGTGGCGTGGGCGGCTCGCGCGGCGGCCCGGCGGGGGGCACCGGCAGCCTCGGCCAGGGCGGCGACGGCAACACCGGCGGCGGCGGGGGCGGCGGCGGCTACTACGGCGGCGGCGGGGGCGGCGGCGGCTCGGGCGGCGGCGGCGGCTCGTCGTACGCCGACCCCGGCGCCACCAACGTGGTGCATACCCAGGGCTACCAGGCCAGCAACGGCTACGTCACCATTACCCCGCCCCCGCCCGCGCCTGTTCTCGACGGCTCGAACTTTGTGAACGTGCCCGGCGACAACCTGGGCAACCACACCGCCACCCGAAACCTGAACCTGACCGACAAGCTGCTGGTGGGCAACGGGGGCAGCACCGGCCTGGCCATTGGCAGTACCGGCACCGTAACGGTGGGCGGTTTTACCAGGCTGGGCAGCAACGCGCCGGCCATTAGAACCCTGGAGCTGAGCGGCACGCTGCCCGCCAACCAGGGCCAGGCCTTTGTAGCCCACGGCCTCACCGATGCCAAAATCCTAAGCGTAACGGCCCTGGTGCCCGTGAACAACGACCAGGTGCCGCCCGGCTTCACTCTGAACGCGGGCGTACTCTACGGCGTGTACATCTTTAACGGCAACGTGGTGCTGCAAACCGGCAACACCAGCAATTCCAGCACTATTTACGGCCGGCCGGCCCGCATTCTGATTGTGTACAAGGAGTAGGCCGGCAGCCGGGCCCCACAGCCCGGCTGCGGGTAAAGCCAGCCCCTGTGTGGATTTCGCTGAAACCCTCCTTAGAACATTCTGCTGCGTTCAGACGAAGCCTCTCTACTGCTTCGTCTGAACGCAGCAGGACCTCAGGCCAACATGCCTGATACGGTATTGCAGTGCTCTTTTATAGGTGTATGCGAAGCATAAAAGCCGCGTTATTGCTATTGATCCTGGTGTGCCTGGGAAGCCTCTTGCCGGCCTGGGCCCAGGCGCCGCTCCCCGCGGCCTCCGGTTTCCAGCCCCTGCCTACCTCCGTCGATACGGTGCGGGCCCTGCGCGAGCTGTTCGACGAAAAGCGCAGCCGCGCCGCCATTGCCTTGGTGGGCTTACCCGTTGGCCTGGCCGCGACCATGACTTTTTCGGCGGTGGCGGCGCTCGAAGGCTTGTCGGGCAGCACCCCCAACACCACGCTGCCGGTTACGGGCATCGTGGCGGGGTTGGTGGGCACCACCGCGTCCATTAGTCGCCTCATGCGGTACTCCAGGCGGGGTGAGCAGGAAGTGATGCTGCGCTACGAACGCACCCGTAAACTCCCCCGGTGGGTACAGCGCAATCTTCGCCGGCACGTAAAGCGCGGGACGTAGGTTTTTGCCCCGAGCTACGCGGCTCGGGCCTCTGTAGTGGCGTGGGCGGCAGCTCGTGGCCCCAGGCTACGCAGAGCTGTTGCTGGGTTGCTGTGCTAGGTGCACCGCCGGGGCTTGTTTACGGAATGGTAATGGTGGGTTCAAGTAGGCTACACAGTGGGGGCCGACCTTTGCCCCGGTAAATGTTCGACGGGCCAATGGGCTCGTTTCCACATCCTAACCCCCACCCTACTATGACAACATTCTGGCAAGAATCCGCTCGGTTTGGCCTGCTGATGGGCCTGTTGGTTTTGGGCAAGGGCCAGCTGGCCACGGCGCAGCAAGCACCCGCCCAGCCGGTAACGGTGGCCCAAACCGCCGACTTCGTGTACACCGTGCGCGTGAGCAACCCCGCCCGGCAGCTGGGCCGCCTGCAGCTCGTGCGCACCACCGACGGCGCCGTGCTCTACCAAAAAAGCAGTTCCGATGGGTCGTTCGGGGAGAAGCTCAACGTGCGCAACCTCGCCGACGGCCGCTACGCCCTGGTGGTGAAGCTGGGCACCGACACCCACCGCTTCGGCCTGGATTTGCAAACCACTCAAACGCGTAGCGCCAGCCTGCTTAGCCTGGCTACGGCTCAGCGGTAAAGCAGTTTTGCTCTGATTCCCTCAGCCGGCTCTGCGTCTGCCGGCAGCGCCTCCCAGTCGGGAGGCGTTTGTGTAAGGGGCCGTGGTGGCCGGGCCGGGAGCGGGCAATGCCTGTAGGCACGATGCATACCGGCGCCCAGCGCTTCGGGCTTTCCGAGGTAGCCCTTGTATTCGTTGTTTTTCTCGCCGCCCGCGAAGGCGGAAGGTGCTTTCTTTGGCCTACGAACCCCGCCTCGGTTTTCTATGCGCAATTGGGAAGACATCGGCTACTTGCAAATCGGCACGTCGCGCCAGCGGCAGGCGCATGCCGCTTTCGAACGCCTGGGCATCCTGGCCACCCTGAATGCTTTCGGACCCGTGCTGGCCGGTACCATCCCGCTGAACATTGACCTGCCCAGCAGCGACCTGGACCTGATTTGCGAAGTGCCGCAACTAGCTTTGGCTGATTTCCAATTGCTACTGCGCCAGCACTACGGGCACTTGCCCCGTTTTTCGTTGCAGGAAACCATGGTGCGCGGCTGCCCCAGCGTGGTGGGCGGTTTTGAGGCCGAAGGCTTCGCCTGGGAGGTGTTTGGTCAGCCGCAACCCACGCGGGCGCAACATGCCGTGCGCCACCTGCTGGTGGAGTACGCCGTGCTGGAGGCCGGCGGCGAAGCCTGGCGCCAGGCAGTGCTAACCTTAAAACGGCAGGGCCTGAAAACGGAACCCGCCTTTGCCCAGCTGCTGCAGCTTCCCGGCGACCCATACGCGGCGCTGCTCACGCTGGAAAACCTAACGTCCGCCGAGCTTCGGCAGCGCCTACCTCCTTTGCGCCCCTAGCCAGTTACTGTGCAAGAGCACGCCACTATTCACGGGCACACTCCCGGGCTATGGAGTATAGGGAAGAAAGCTGACAACAGTATTAACGACTGGTCAGCTCGTCGAGCCAAGCGGCTTACCGAACGTGCCATAAAGCGGTAACGCAATAGGTGGATACGGACCACTACAACCTGGGCTCGGCGGTTATTGCACCAGACGTTGGACGTCGGCAAAAGTCAATATAGCGTAGCCGGCATGCGTGGTTACTCCCGGCCAGCCCTTCGCCTCGCGTGCGGCAAGCCGGACAGTTGGCAATCAGTATTCGTGGACGCGTGGTTCGGTCCCAGACGAGGTTTGGCCGGTGGCAAGAACAAGGGCCTTAACCACTGCATCGGAGCGACTTAATAGCACGCTACGCAGAACGGTTTTTTCACCGAATGGAAGAAATCCATGGGTGCCTTTTGAGGCGCCACGGCCGTGTTGTGGCGCTTTGCTTACAGACCCGATTCAACTATCTATATCATATTACTAATATTTATTAAACTTTCTAACAATCAGGAAATTAACTACTAAAACGCATGCAACTTTTCGCAAAAAAAGGCTACCTATACATACATTTTTCAGTACCTGCCCCGCCGCAAAGCTGGCAGATTTTCAACCCCAACCCGTTTACCTACTACGCAATGAAAACGCTTATCAAACCCGCCCCCAGCCTCCTGCTCCTGGCCACCTGTCTTGGCCTGGGCTTTACCACTCCGGCCCTGGCCCAATCGGCTGGTCGGCCGCAGCCGGTTAACGTCGATCAGGTATCCGATTTTACCTACCTGCTGCGCGTGAGCAACCCCGCACTGGAGCGCAGCGAGGTTAAAGTGGTACGCCTGAGCAACAACGCCGTACTCTTCCACAACGCTAGCTACGCCCACACCCTGGGCCATAAGCTTAACGTGCGGGAGCTGCCCGATGGTGAGTATGCCTTTGTGGTGAAAGTGGGCAAGAAAACCCACCGCTACACCCTCGATATTCACACCCAGATGCAGCGCTCGGCCCGCCTTGGCTCGGTTTCCATGCCCTCCATGGCTGTTCGGTAGCAAAATGCGTGGCGGCCCTGCCTGGCCGGTATTTGGGCGCCCCTGCCACTGGCGGGGGCGCTTTTTTGTGCGCAGGGCATCAGCTGCGGCTACCGATGTGGGCGCACCACCACTGCGTTGGGTGCCGGGTGCCGGGTGCTCATGCTTAAAAGCGCGGGTTGCCTAATGGGCAATTAAACATCAGAAAATTGAGCCTTCGCACTCGTAACCACATGATTATGTGAGTATATCAAAGCAACGCCCAGCCCCTCGAAAGCACCTATAGGCTAACCGCTTGCACCCCGCATACCGGCTTTCCTTCGGACACTTTCACTTTCCAACCTCTTTTTCTGTACCGCTATGAAAACGCTCGCCCAACAAGCTTCCCGCTTCCTGTTTCTGGCCGCCTTTGCCGCGCTTGGCTTGGCTCCGGCTGCCCAGGCCACCACGCCCGACCAGCCCCGCCCCCAACCCATTAGCGTGCAGCAAGTAGCCGATTACACATACGTGGTGCGCGTAAGCAACCCTACGCTGGAACGCAGCCAGGTGCAGCTGGTGCGCCTGAGCAACAACACCGTGCTGTTCCGCAAGTCGCACAACGGCCCCGCGTTCGGTCACAAGCTGAATGTAGAGCAGCTGCCCGACGGGGAGTACGCTTTCGAAGTGAAGGTGGGCAAGCAAACCCACCGCTACACGCTGGATATTCACACCCAAATGCAGCGTTCGGCTCGTCTCGGCTCGGTTTCGCTCACGGCCATGGCCGCCGAATAGCAGCCTCTAACGGCTCCTCCCAACTGATTTTTCTGTTCGGCGCCCCTGCCCGTTGGTGGGGGCGCTTTTGTGTGCGTCAGGCTCCCGTGCAAACCAGCCGGCAAGCTTTGCTTCGGAGGTGGTTTTAGCGGCTGGCTTCTACCTTGCGCCTCTCGCCCTTCCACCTGTGCTATGAACCAACTTGCTCCTTTGCCCCTCGCCATACCCGTGCTGGAAACGCCCCGGTTGCGGCTGCGCGGCTACCGCCCCACCGATTTTGTGCCCTACCTGGCCATGTGGCAGGAGCAGCCGTTTTACCGGTTTCTAACGCCGGGGCCGCCCTCCGAAGAAGACGTGTGGACGATTCTGCTGCGCAGCACCGGGCATTGGGCGTTGCAGGGTTTTGGGTTTTGGGCCATCGAAGAAAAAGCCACCGGCGAGTTCATCGGGGCCGTGGGTTTCGCCGACGGCAAGCGGCTGATCGAGCCCTCCATTAAGGGCGTGCCGGAAATAGGCTGGGTGCTGGCTGCCCACACCCACGGCCGCGGCTTCGCCACCGAGGCCGTAACGGCCGCCCTGGCTTGGGCCGACACGCATTTCGGGCCCGTGCGCACGGTGTGCATCATGCATCCCGATAACCGGGCTTCGCGCCGGGTGGCCGAGAAGTTTGGCTACCGGGAATACCACCGCACCTCGTACAAAGGCCAGCCCACCGTTATGCTGGAGCGCACCGCGGGCACGTAGCCTGCTCTGCAAAAACCAAGCGGGCGGCCCGTGTAGGCCGCCCGCTTGGTTTTTGCACCTGGGGCGGGTTGGCCGCCCGCAGCGCTTAGGATTTGGTGTACGGGAAGTTGCGCGACACCTTGCGCATCATCCGCTCCACCAGGTCGTCGGTGGAAGAGGTAATGCCTTCGTCCATGGTTTTGGTGAAGCGCCACAGCAGTTCGCCGTCAGAACCCTGGTTAATGGTCATGAACAGGCTGCCGGTACCGGTTTTGCCGCCCAAACCGCCGAACATTACGGCCGAAGCAATGGCCGCGCCTTCGGACTTGGTTTGCTCGGTTTCGAAACGGCCGCCGATAACGGCATCCACGCCCAGAATCTTAGCCAGCTCGTCGCGGGTCATTTCGTCCAGCTTGTCGTACACGCCAGCCTTCTTCAGCAGCACGTTGGTGCGGTCTACGTCCTGGAACGTCACGGTGTAGTCGTTGGCCTTGCGCAGCAGGTAAGTGTACATGCTGGCCTGAATGGACTTCGACATGGCCTTTTCCTGGTCGCGGTTGGCTTCGGCGCTGAAGTTTTTCGGCTGCTTCTTATAGCTGATCTTCGTTTCGAAGGGCAGAATAGCAACGGTTTTGTGCTTCACAATTTCCGTCTTCAGCTTCGGGCTTTCGAAAATCTGCTTGGCGCTTTCGAAACCTTGGGCGTGAGCGAGGCTGATGCTAAGGGCAAGCAGAGTGGAAAGGTAAATTTTTCTCATTTTTTCAAAAAGGGGGTTTATACCGCCTCGAAATTATATATAAAATTCGTTGTACTCCTGTTCTTTATTAAAATAATTATGCTTGACGCTTTACTACTTTTCTGACGGGGTTGCGGCGCGTATCCTTACTTGGCAGCGCACCACAAAAACCGCCCGGCGTAAACACGCTCGTGTGGGCCCGCCTCAAGCTGCTGCCCGGCATCCGGCCGTTTACCTTCGCTCCCACCCTTAACTCCGCCCCATGCAAGCCCGCCCGTACATACTAGCCGAAACTACCTGGCAGCACGTGAAAGATGCCGCCTACGAGGTAGTAATACTGCCTTGGGGCGCTACCGAAGCCCACAACTACCACCTGCCTTACGCCACCGACAACTACCAGTGCGACTACGTGGCCGCTGAGGCCGCCCGCCAAGCCTGGGAAGCCGGCGCCAAAGTGGTTGTGCTGCCCACCATTCCCTTCGGCGTAAACACCGGCCAGCTCGATATTACCCTCGATGTCAACCTGAATCCGAGTACTCAGCTGGCAATTTTGCGCGACGTGGTGCAGGTGCTGGCCCGCCAAGGCATTCCCAAACTGGTGGTGCTGAACGGGCACGGCGGCAACGATTTTCGCCAGCACCTGCGCGAGCTGCAAGCCGAGTTTCCACAGGTGTTCCTAAGTACGCTGAACTGGTTTAAGGCCCTCGACCGCAACCAGTTTTTTACAGCCCCCGGCGACCACGCCGACGCCCTCGAAACCAGCGCCATGCTGCACATTGCGCCTGCTCTGGTGCGCCCCTTGTCGGAAGCCGGGCCCGGCCACGCCAAGCAGTTTCGCATTCAGGCCCTGCGGCAGGGCTGGGCCTGGGCGCAGCGCGAGTGGAGCCAGGTAACTGCCGACACCGGCGTGGGCGACCCAGCCGAAGCCACCGCCGAAAAAGGCGCCGCCCTGCTGGCCGCTGCCACCGCTGCCATTGGGCAATTCCTGGCGGAGCTAGCCGCTGCCAACCCCCAGGACCTCTACGAATAACGCGGGTTCAGTTTGCTGCCTTGCCTCTTCTTCCGCCATGCTTCACATTCAACTCACCCCTTTCCCTTCGTTGCACACGCCGCGTCTTACGTTGCGCCAGCTCCAACCTTCCGATGCGGAGGCCATCCTGTTTTCGCGCTCTAACGAAGACATGATGCGCTACATTCCCCGGGAAAAGGACCACAGCCTGGACCAGGCACATCGGCACTTGGCCTTACTCAGCGACTTGCAGGCCCGGAACGAAGGCATTACTTGGGGCCTGAGCCAACCGCCTTCGGTGGAGTTGCTGGGCACCATTTGCCTCTGGAACCTGCAGCCCGCTCACCACCGGGCCGAAATCGGGTATGGTTTGCATCCCGACCACTGGGGCCAGGGCCTGATGAGCGAGGCCGTAGCGGCGGTGCTGCGCTTCGGTTTCGAGGACTTACAGCTGCACACCATCGAGGCCAAGCTCGACCCCGCCAACACGGCTTCGATTAAGCTGCTGGAGCGCCACGGTTTTGTGCGCGAAGGATACTTCCGGGAAGATTACCGGTTTCAGGACCGGTTTCTCGATACTGCGGTGTACACTTGCCACGCGTCGTCGGGCTCCTAGAATCGTCGGCGCTCCTTCTTTCTGCTTTTCTTTCAGTAGCCCGCATGCACGACGCCGTTCTTCAACTCGCCCGCCAGGCTCACGCCCTTACCGAAGCAGCCGCGCTGTCGGCTCCCGATGCCGTACAACGCAAGCAGTTCATCCTCGCCGATTTGTCGCTGCACCTGGTGCAAGCCGCCTTGCGCCAGCCCCAACCCGACTCCGATGAGCTCCGGCGCTACCTGTTCTCCATTCTCACCCTCTCCGACGGATTTGTAGCCGACCTCGACCTGAAAGTCATGGCCGATGCGCTCCTGCCCGCTTCGCCCGCTGCTTCGCAACCCGCTACCACATGAGTCAGCGCATTGCTCAGTTTACCCTGTTGGTTGCCGACTACGACGCGGCCATTGCCTTTTATACCCACAAGCTGGGCTTCACCCTGCTCGAGGATACTCCGCTAAGCCCTACCAAACGCTGGGTACTGGTGGCTCCGTCGGGCGGTACCGGTAGTGCACTGCTGCTGGCCCTGGCCGACAACGACGCCCAGCACCGTTGCATCGGTAACCAGGCCGGCGGCCGGGTGCTGCTGTTTCTGTATACCAACGACTTCTGGCGCGACTACCAGCGGATGCTGGCTCGGCACGTAGAATTCAAGGAAAAGCCACGGGAAGAAGCATATGGCACCGTGGCTGTGTTCTCCGACCTTTACGGCAATTTGTGGGACTTGCTGGAGCCGAAATAGTAATGTTTGCTTGCTCGGCACAGGGTGCAGCATGCAGAATGCTTTTCCTCTGCCAATCTTGCTGCTCTAGCACTGTGGTTTAAACGCAAATCGGGCGCGCATTCACGTTGGAATGCGCGCCCGAATTGCGTTTACCAGGTGGCCGGAGCCACGCTTGACTTACTTGTTGCGGATGGGGCGGTCTACTTTGATTACCCCTTTACGCGGTGTAGAGCGGTGCAAGGCTTTGATGTGACGGCGAGTTTTGCGGCGGGCTCCCCAGCGCTTGATGGATGCGATAGGTCCGCGCTTGCGGCGGCTGTTTCCGCGGTAACGCTTGTAGCGCGGGCGCGGCTCGGGCATGCCAACGGCTGCTTCGGTGGAAGCAGGTCCGGCCGCCACCGAGGGAGCAGCCATAATCATTTCAGGGTCTACCAGCACCAGCAAAGCGCAAAGCAGCAAGAGTAGAAATTTTGCCATGTGAATGTGAAATAAAAAGGGTTCGAATCAAATCAACGCCAGAAGCACCTGTGTATAGTACAACGACTACCCTTGCTTCTGATGAAATATAGGCGGTTTATCTGAGAAATGTCTGAAAATCTAAATTTTTTAAAAATATAATATTGCAAGCACAGCCAAATATGCCATTTAGGCTATTCAATACATTGCAGGGCCTGTGCCGTTCCGCTTTTGCCCCAATGCCCCAACCGCAGCAGGCCGGCAACCGCACTGGAATAAGTGCGGTTGCCGGCCTGCTGCGGTTGGCTCGTAAAGCCCTTACTGAATGAAGTGCGGCCGAATCAGGTTTTCAAACGTGAAAACTTCTTCCCATTTGGCCTGCGTAAGCAAGCGACGCTCTACCACCGCTATGTCATAAACCGATTTGCCGGTTCGCAGGGCTTCTTTGGCAATTTCGGCGGTGGCTTCATAGCCCAGAATGGGGTTCAGCTGGGTTACGATGCCCACGCTGTTGCGCACCAGCTGCTCGGCACGCTCGGCGTTGGCGGTAATGCCCACCACGCACTTGTCGCAAAGGGTGTGGCAGGCGCGCGTGAGGTAGGAAATGGAGGTAAAGAGGGCGAAGGAAATAACCGGCTCCATCACGTTCAGCTGCAATTGCCCGGCCTCGGCGGCCATGGTCACGGTGAGGTCGGCACCGATGACGTAGAAGGCCGTTTGGTTGACTACTTCCGGCACTACGGGATTTACTTTGCCCGGCATGATGCTGGACCCGGGCTGCAGCGGCGGCAGGTTTATCTCGAAGAAGCCCGCCCGCGGCCCCGACGAGAGCAGGCGCAGGTCGTTACAGATTTTGGAAAGCTTCACGGCCGTGCGCTTCAGCACCCCCGAGAGTTGCACGTAGGCGCCGGTGTCGTAAGTGGCCTCAATCAAGTCGCCGGCCAGCACCAGGTCCAGGCCGGTAATGGTGCGCAGGTGTTCGGTTACTAACTCCGCATAGCCCGTGGGCGCGTTTACGCGGGTGCCAATGGCGGTGGCGCCCATGTTAATTTCCCGAATGAGGGTGCGGCTGTCGTCGATGCGCAGCAGCTCCTCGCGCAGGTTGGTGGCAAAGGCGTGAAACTCGTCGCCCATGCTCATGGGCACGGCGTCCTGGAGCTGGGTACGGCCCATTTTCAGCACGTTCCGAAACTCTTCGCCTTTCTGGGCAAAAGCATCGGCCAGCAGTTCCAAGGCTTTGCGGTACCCCACCAGCTTTTTGTTGAGCGCAATGCGGAACGCCGTGGGGTAGGCATCGTTGGTCGACTGCGAGCAGTTGACGTGGTTGTTGGGGTGGCAGAAATCGTAGTCGCCTTTACGCTTGCCCATGAGCTCCAGGGCCACGTTGGCAATAACCTCGTTGGCGTTCATGTTCACCGAGGTGCCGGCCCCGCCCTGAATCATGTCGGTGGGAAAGTGCGTGTTCAGCGTACCCGCCGCTACCCGGTCGCAAGCTCGCGCAATGTAATCGGCTAATGCGGGGTCGAGTACGCCCAGGTCTCGGTTGGCCAGCGCCGCGGCTTTTTTCACGTGGGCCAGGGCCTCTACAAACAGCGGCTCGGCGTGCAGCGGAATTCCGGTGATGTTGAAATTTTCCAGGGCCCGCAGGGTCTGAATACCGTAGTAAACATCATCGGGGATGGCGCGTTCACCAAGAAAGTCATGCTCAAGCCGGGTCGATTGCATAGGGTTGCGGTGGAGGTTGTGCTCTTTCTACGCAAAGTAGCGGGTGGGGGCGAGAAGCTGATTGGGCCAGGCAGAAAGGCGATTGTACGCTACTGCCTGGAAGGAGAACAACTGATATCCCGGCACCACGAATAACAGGTATAGTGGCCTAAAATAAATAGGCGTTCCAATGTCACAACTCCGCCCCATGTCGAGCCTTTCACCAGCCTTACTGCTCTCACCAGCTATGCTTTAAACCGAATAAAAAGGAATAGTACATATTTTAATCATAATTATTTAAGTCACACTTGCAAGACGCACTTCCTGGCATCGTTTTCAGGGAATGCCGAAGTTTGAGCACCCATACAAGTGTACCTTTTACCCTCATGAGTACCAACCCCTATATTGCCAGTGGTCTTTCAGCCAAGCGTTACCACATGGCAGAAGATTTCCGCGCGGCAATGCGCGGGGTTTTATCCGACGAGCAGATAGATGCCGCCGTGCATACTATGCTTACTACTACTACCACCTACCCGGCCAAAGGCAATGTGGTGAGCATGGCCTTTTATCTGCAGTTTCAGGTGAGTGTATTGGCTGGGCAGACCTTCGAAGGCAAAGGCGGCGGCATATCTCCGCCCGGTGCCAGCGCCTTGTACGGAGAAATTTTCACCAACGACCTAGAGCTACTCTACCGCCATACCGCCGGCATGCAGTTTCACGTTGCCTCTTCGTACGCAACCGTTAATTTCTTCGACCGCCACAGCAACCTGCTGGGCAGCTTTTGCTCCAGCTCCGTTTCCATGGTTCAGGGTACGGGCGGCGGTTACGGGAAGTGGAAACAACCCGGCAGCAGCACCCGGTTCAGCTAAGCCTGACCGTACCCACAAGCCCAACGCCACACGGCCGCCCGTTTCAGCTGAAACGGGCGGCCGTGTGGCGTTGGGCAAAACCTGCGTGAAACTTATTAGTTGCGCACGGGCGGCTCTACCGTAATTACTCCTCGGCGGCGCGGCGCGGCTTGGGTTTTCTGCTTGGCTTGGCGCTTGGCCGCTGCCCTCCGGAATATGTTGCGGCGGTACTTGCGGCGGCTGTTGCCGCGGTATTTTTTGTAGCGCGGCCGCGGTATACCGACAGTGCTTTCGAGGGCGAGTTCGGTGCTGGTGGCCGCGCTGCTGGCCGGAGCAGCCAGTGCCGCTGCGGGGTCCAGGAACGCCAGCGCTGCTAACAGCAGCAAGAGGAGTAGTTTGGGCATGAGCAGAAAAGGTTAGTGAATAGCAGGGAATGACCTGGCCAGTAACGCGTAACCACCACGGTGGCGTTGCGCCAACGGTGTGTACGAAACCGGCGGCAAACAGTCTGATAGCATAAATAGTGCCTTAATGGAATTTTGGTTTTTTTCGGCCCTGCTGCTACACGCAGCAGGCCCTTTCCCGCAGCTATTCCAGCACCGCGAAAAAGGGCCTGCGAATTAACGTGGCCTCGAAAAGTCATTATTAACCGTCAAGCGCCTTTACTTCCAGGTCGGCTTCAATGCTGGCCACGGCCGGGTTATTTTCCAGGGATTGTAGCTGCTGCCGGGTAAGCAGGCCCTTGTAAATGCCATCTAACCCTTGAATGGGTTGCAGCAGGTTGGTTAGGGCCGCATCCTGCAGCGGATGGGCAGTGGTTACCACCACGGGCACCGGCTGGGTGGGGTTGGCGGCGCATTGGCGCTTCACCTCTTCGCTTATTACAGCCATTTTAGTTGGGAACGAGGGTAAAAAACCAAGCAGGCAGTTGGGAGGCGGCTCCCAACTGCCGGTTTTTGGTGAGGTATAAATAAACGCGGCCGTGGCCTTACATGGTGGCAGCGTCGCAGTTTAACAGACCGGCTCCGTAGGTGGTGTCGTTACCAGGGAAACCCAGGTCGGAGGCGGTGGTTACCAGGCGCCGGGTAATTTGGGCGGGCGTCCAGGTGGGGTAGCGCATACGCACCAGCGCCGCGGCACCGGCTACGTGCGGGCACGCCATGCTGGTGCCCGACATGCTGCGGTAGCCGTTGCTGAGGTGGGTGGAATTCACCGATACCCCCGGCGCCGAAATGGTGACTTGGTTGCCGGTTCCCCCGCGGGAGGAGAACGGCGCAATTACCCGGTGCTGATCGACGGCGCCCACCGCAATTACGCCGGGACTGTTGGCTGGCGCGCCTACCGTGCCCGCCGGCCCGTTGTTGCCGGCGGCAGCTACCACCACGCAGCCCATGGCCAGCAGTTGCTGCACCGCAATGGTGTAGGCCACCACCGGACCCGAGTTCGAGCCCAAGCTCATGGACACTACCTGCATGCCGTTTTGCCGAGCCCAGGCCATGCCGGCCAAAATCCAGCTGAGCTGGCCGCTGCCCGCGTCGTTAAGCACCTTAACGGCGTACACGTTGCACTGTGGAGCCACGCCCACCACGCCCAGGAAATTATTACGGGCCCCAATAATGCCCGCGCAGTGGGTACCGTGGCCGTGGCCGTCGTGGTAGCTGGTTACGCCGGGCACGAACGATGCCCCGCCCGAAATAATAAGATCGGGGTGGCTGGCAATGCCGGTATCGAGCACGGCTACCTTAATGCCGCGGCCGCGGGTGCGTGGCCAAGCCTGCGGCGCTTTTACCATAGCAATGTTCCAGGGAATGGGCTGCTGAAAAATAGGCGGGGTGAGGGGAGGCAGGATGGGGCGCACCGGGATGATAGGCCGAACGGGCACGGGCGAGGGCACCGGGCCGGCCGCAGCGGGGGCTACCCCAAAAATGGCGTTCAGCTGGCCCAGCATCCGGGAATAGGTATCGGTTAAAGCTTGCTGATAACCGGCCTGAAAACCCTGATCGGGTGCATTGGTAACGGGCTGGGGCGTGGGGCCGTCTAGGCCCAGCTGGCCGTCGTAAACGTTGCTGTCGTTTAGGTCGTAGTACTGCGTGCCTCCGTTCGAGGCGGGTGCCGAGGGTACGCTTAGCAGGTCTTCCACGCCCAGCGCATGTACTTCCAGGTCTTCCTCCACAGCCAGCACTTGGTCGTCGCGGCGGAGGTTTTTGGCTTCGGTTTCCGATAACACCACCGACGAGGAGCCCAGCCCGTCGAAGTGCAGCACATCTTTTGCCGTTAACGGTTTGTCTGATTCCAGCAGACTTACTCCATCCTTAATAGTACCGGGCTGCACGTGCAAAATCTGCTCGGCACGGGCGAAATCCGCGTTTTGGTCGACATAGGTAACGATGTACCGCTTGCGCGACGTGTTGTTAGTTGTTTCCATACAAGTAAATAGATTGGATTGGGAAAGGAAAGAAGTACCCCCGAAGGCTGTGCCGGAGGAGTGCACACGTATTGCTGGTTTACCGCCGGCCCCCGGTTGAGTAATTCTTCCGCGCCGGCTGCTACAGCGACCCAATTATAGAAGCAACCCAACCCATAGTCAATATAAATATATTCAGTTTATGTAATGCTTTGAAAAATTTAATGTTGACCACACCACCGATGACAACCTATTATAAGTCAAGCCTAATTGTATTAAAAACCACAAATCAAGCTAGCCCTCAAATCAACAGAGCCGAGCTGCACTTTTAATGGATAGCATCACAATTCTAATTCACGCTCCATTCTCCTACTGCGGGTTTGCTTAGGACCGGCCTTGCGTTTAATCGAGGGAGCGTAATCGAGGTTCCGCGGTCGGGGAACAGCATTATCGGCCGTCCTGCGCATTGGTCTTGCAAAGCGGACTCCTTAGAATTGGCAGTTGTATGCGCCGATGCTTTCTACCACGCAAGCGGCATGGCGGAGCAACATATTATCATGCGCCTCAAGCGTGAATAACAAGCCCCCCAATGGGCCCCCGCTTCCAACTGGTGCAGCCAAGCAAATGAGATGAGTACGATACTGAGGCGAAAGGCTATAACCTTAACTGTACCAGCCACCTGCGGACCGTTATTTTCTTTTTTTTATCTAATATCTTTCCGGTTTTTGCCTACGCTATTCTCTGAAATATCTAATAAACTTGTAGTAGCAGTCAAAGTACTGTGGCGGCCTCGCAGGGCTGGTTTAGCGTGTCTTTTGTCTGGTTGGATTCGTGAAGAAAATATTGGCCCTGTTTCTGGGGCTGCTAGCCGTTCCGGCACTTGCCCAAACAGGTGTTTCCGTACCAGAGCTTGAGCGCTGCGACGCCATGGTGACGAAGTTTATGCAGCGCTGGAAGATTCCCGGCGCCACGGTAGCCATTAGCCGAGACGGCCGCTTGGTGTACTCGCGCGGCTTTGGCTACGCCGACCTCGCCCGCACCGTGCCCATGCAGCCGCACCACCAAATGCGGGTAGCCAGCGTGTCGAAGCCGGTAACGGCCGTGGCCATTATGAAGCTGGCCGAAGAAGGCCGCCTGGCCCTCGACCACAAAGTATTCGGCCCCGCGGGCTACCTGCCCGACGCCTACTACACCGAAGTAATTACCGACGCCCGCATCTACGACATAACCGTGCAGCAGCTGTTGGAACACGCCGGCGGCTGGAACCGCAACGCCGGCGTCGACGGCTTCTCCAGCTCCGACCCCATTGAGTTTCCGCTGCACGTAGCCGAAACCCTGCACGTACCCAATCCCGTGGGCGACTCCACGCTGGTGCGCTTCCTGCTGGGCAAAGGCCTCGACTTTACGCCCGGCAGCCGCTTCGCGTATTCTAACATCGGCTACCTGGTGCTGGGCAAAGTGCTGGAACGCGTTACCGGGCAGCGGTACGAAGCCTGGGTTCAGCAAAACATCCTGGCTCCCAGTGGCGTGCGCGAAGCACATCTTGGAAGAAACCTGCGGGCCGATAAGCTCACCTACGAGGCCGAGTACTTCAGCAGCGAGGAAACGGCTTCGTGCTACGGCACCGGCCAGAAAGTGCCTTACCCGTACGGTGGCCGTAACCTGGAAGCCATGAATGCGCACGGCGGCTGGGTTTTCTCGGCCCGCGACTTAGTTCGCTTGCTGTTGGCCGTCGACGGCGCCTCTACCCGCCCCGATATACTCATGCCCGCTACGGTGGCCGATATGCTGCAGCCCTCCGAGCAAAACCGCCGCTACGCCAAAGGCTGGATGGTAACCAAAGGCCGGGTACGCTGGCACACCGGCTCCCTCGATGGCACCGCCACTTGCGTAGCCACGAACTCAGAAGGCTATACCTGGGCCATTCTGTTGAACGGCCACCCCGAGCCAAACCGTTTCTGGAACGACCTCGAAGATCTGGGTTGGGACTGCATCAACAGTTCCAACGACTGGCCCACCCTCGACCTACTGCCGCCCACCGAACAAGCTACCAAGCCTAGCGCCACCACTACCACCGCTGGCACAGCCCGCCTTAGCTGGGCAAACGGCGACGGTACGCACCGCTTGGTGCTACTGCGCGAAGGCAAGCCCGTGGATGCCCTGCCACAGGAAGGCGTGGCTTACGCAGCCAGTAGCACGTTCGGGTACGGCACGGCCTTAACCAACGGCACCTTTGCCATTGCTGCCGGAACCGATAGCACCGTGAACGTTCAGCAGCTCACGCCCGGCAAAACCTATTACGCCCGCATCATCGAGTACAACCAAAGTGCGGATACCAACGAGCAACCGGTGTACGCCCTGGAAGGCAGCCCTACGTTGCAGTTCCGCGTGCCGGTGCCGCCGGCCGTATTGGCGCAGGCCAAAGCTGTACCGGCTAAACCTGCTACCGGCAAGCACCGCCGCGGAAAGATCCGAACGCAGCCCACGCAAGTGGCCGAAAAGCCCACCCGCACTGTGCCCGGCTACCTCAGCTGGCTGTTAGGTTGGGGTCGCGCTCAGCCGTAGGACGCCCCCGGAGCCAGAAGGCTCCGATTGGCGGGCAGGAAGCAGGTGGAAATACTGCGGGCCAGCGTTTACGCGTTCTGGCTGAGCCGGAAGACGCACCGGCATTTGTTTCTACCTTCAGGCCCTTCTGTGCTATCTTCTTCCTATGCGCTACCGCTACGCTGCTGCCTTTTTTCTCTGGGGCCTGCTGGTCGGATGCACCCGCGACGCCTCCCGCACCGAACCCGCCGCGGCGGGGGCGCCCCAGGCAGCGCGGGCGTATGCGGCCGCTCCCACCAAGCCGGCGGAGGCCGCCCCGGCGGTAGTTCCGCCAGTCTCGAAAACCGCCCGGGCCAAACAGCGCTATGCCTCACGGGCGGCCCGGCACTGGGCAACGGCTGAACGAAAAGAGCGTTTGCCCACCCCAGCCGGTGCCTTGCCCAACGCCCTGCCCGAGTCCCCCGCCACTGCGGCCGGTCGATTTGCCGAATACGAAAAGCCGGCCGAGCGTTTTTGGGTGCAGCCCGGCCGCGACACAGTGCTGCGCTGCGCCGAGGGCACGGCGATACTGCTCCCAGCGGGCAGCTTGGTTCCGCTCGACTCGGCGGCGATGCGCGGCCCCATTGAGCTGCAGGTGCAGGAGTTCTATCAAATAGCCGATATTCTGCTGGCCAACTTAACGACCACCTCGGGGCCCAACTTGCTCGAGACGGGTGGCATGCTGCACCTGCGGGCCCAAACAGCCGACGGACGCGCCTGCGGCGTGCGCTCCGGCACCGAAATTCTGATTCAGATGCCGGCGGCGGCACCCAGGCCCGGTATGCAGCTTTACAGCGGCGTGACCACCGCACACGGGCTCGACTGGCAGCGCCCCCGCCCTGCGCGTAAGCGCACCGACTTTATTGAGCATGACCCGTATTCTGCTGAGAAGAGCGGTGCCCTGACCCGGCGGTTCCGCAGGGCTATTCCGTATTCCAGCGCCACGCGCAAACGACTGAAAGACAACCAAACCTTTTCTGATAAGCGCAGCCTGCGCCACGCCAGAGTAAACATGAGCGGGCCTCTGCTGAAATACGCTCGGGTTTACCTCGCCATCGATGCTGTGGGCAAGGTGCAGCGGGTACGGGTGCAAATGCAGGGGGCCAACGACCCTGAGCTGACCAAATCAATTGAGCAAGCTGCTATGCAGCTTCCTGCGTTCCGGCCGGCGGTTCTCCAGGGCCCGGTTCGGCGAAGCAGCCAGCCAGCGCCCTACGTGGCTCCGCGCCGGCTGCGCTTTAAGCCCCGTACCCGCCTACCGGCACTGCCCGTTGAGGGCAGGGTAGTTCTTGAGGTGGGTTTTGCTCGCAACGGCCGGCTGTACGCGAGGGAGGGATTTTCCTCCCTGGGAAAAGAGCCCACAGTCAGTGGTGTAGACTCGCTGGGAAGTTATGTTTTTAGTGCCGCCAACTTGGGCTGGATCAACTGCGACCGGCTGTTCCCAAACAACGCGCAACCGATGCTCTTCGCCGTAACTACCGAGCCCGGAAACCATACAAGAGCGTACTTGGTGTTTCACCGCTTCAAAGCAGTATTGCCCGGACAAGCAACTGCAACTGGTTATGTATTTCCCCAAGTGCCTGCCCAAGAGCGGGTAACCGTAGTGGCCCTGAAACAAGCCCAGGGACAAACCCACTTGGCGCTGCACACCACCACGCTGGGCGCCGCCGCCGTAGCGCCGCTGTTGTACCTCAAGCCCGTAAGCTCCGCCGAGCTTCGCGCGGCGTTGGCAGCATTGGAAAACCCCGCTCCGTAACCAAACACCAAAGCCGGTCTGCAAGGTGCAAACCGGCTTTGGGGCATGGGCAACGATGAACTTACCAGATACGGGCACGCTCGTTTTGCTTGCGCACCATCTTGCCTTGCTCTTTGCAGCCGAAGGCGTCGAAGAACTCAGGCATGTTCATCAGCGGGCCGTTCGTACGGAACTGCGCGGGGCTGTGCGGGTCGGTAAGCACTTGCTGGCGCAGGTACTCGGGGCGGGCATTCGTGCGCCATACCTGCGCCCAGGCGAGGAAGAAGCGCTGCTCGGGTGAGAAGCCGTCGTACTGCGGACGCGGGTTGCTGCCGTACTGCTTCTGCAGCTGCTTTTGCAGCGCCGAGTAAGCCAGGGCCAGGCCACCGAAGTCAGCGAGGTTTTCGCCCATGGTGAGCTTACCGTTCACGAAAACCGAATCGAGCGGCTGGAAGGCCGAGTACTGCGCGCCCACCATGTCGGCGCGCTTCGTGAATTCGGCGGCATCTTCCTTGGTCCACCAGTCGCGCAGGTTGCCCTCGGCGTCGGATTGGCGGCCGCGGTCGTCGAAACCGTGGGTGATTTCGTGGCCGATTACCGCGCCCATGCCGCCGTAGTTCACGGCGTCGTCGGCGTTGGGGTCGAAGAAGGGCGGCTGCATGATGCCGGCCGGGAACACAATCTCGTTGAGCGAAGAGTTGTAGTAGGCGTTAACCGTGGGCGGCGTCATGCCCCACACCGACCGGTCAATGGGCTTGCCGTAGCGGCTTACGTTGTCCTTAAACTCCCACTCGCGGGCGGCCAGCATGTTCTTCAGGTACGACTCGCGCGAAATGTTCAGAGCCGAATAGTCCTTCCACTTATCCGGGTAGCCGATTTTCACCGTGAAGGCATTTAGCTTCTTCATGGCCTCCGTCTTGGTGGCTGGGCTCATCCATTCCAAGTTCTGGATATGTTCGCCCATGGCCTCCTTGATGTTTTGCACCATCTCCATGGCCTTCTGCTTGGTTTCGGGCTTGAAGGCCTTGTCCACGTAGAGTTGGCCGAAGGCTTCGCCCAACGAGCCATCGGTAGCCCGGAGCATACGCTTCCAGCGTGGCTGCTGCTGCTTGGCGCCCGTCAGCACTTGCTGGAACCGGAACGACTCGTCGACAAACGCCTTGGGCAGCGCCGACGCCACCGAATTCACCAAGTGGGCGCGCAGGTAGGTTTTCCAGTCGGAAAGCGGCTCCTGCTTGAGGGCGGCGCTGGCTTCTTTCAGAAACTCCGGCTGGCCCACAATAACTTCCTTGGCCGAGCCCAGGCCCATAGCGGGCAGCATGGTGGTCAGGCCCAGGTTCGGGAACTGCGCGTTAGCCTCGGCCACCGTCATCTTGTTGTAGTTGGCGTACGGGTCGCGCAGGGCCACGCGGTCCTTGCTGGCTTTGGCTAGGCGCGTTTCAATGCGCAGCACCGTAGCTGCGTTTTTAGCCGCCGTCGCTTCCTTGTCGCCCAACATCTTAAACATGTTGGTCAGGTAGGTAGTGTAGGCCGAGCGGATGGTTTTCGAGCGGGCGTCGTCCTTCAGGTAGTAGTCGCGGTCGGGCAGGGTGAGGCCGCCTTGGCTGAGGTACAGGGCGTACTCGGTGCTCTTTTTGCGGTCCTGGTTCACGCCCAATCCGAATACGGAGCGGGTTTGCATGCGCTGGGCGCGCACCAATTCGCTCTGCAAGCCCTTCAGGTCTTTCACGGCGTTTATGCGGGCCAGCTCGGGCTGCAGGTACTTCAGGCCGGCTTTTTCAATGGCCATCGAGTCCATAGCCGTGGCGTAAAAGTCGCCCACCTTTTGCAGGTTCGAGCCTTTTTGGGCCGAGGTATTGGCGGCCGACGTTTCCAGAATCTGGCGCATCACGGCCTCGTTCTGGTTGATCAGGCCGTTCCAGGAGCTCCAGCGCGACTCGGCGGCCGGCACGGGGTTGTTCTTCAGCCAGGTACCGGAGGCGTACTGGAAGAAGTCGTCGCAGGGCGACACCGACTTGTCAACGTTGTTAGGATCCAGACCTACGCCCGGCAAAATCGGGCCGGCCGATGCGGTAGCCGTGGTCGTTGTTTCGGTGGTGGACGCCGCGGTGGTAGCCGGCGCGGTGGCTGGCGTGCTGGAAGCGCAGCCGCCCAAAGCCAGGCCGGCAGCCGTGCCTAGGGTCAGCAAAAAGAAACGGTGGGAAAGCATAGAGTAATGGGAAAAGTGAAGGGGTGTGAAGTAAAAACTATTCGCGTTAACGCAAGTTCCCCACCTCGACCGAGGTGGGGAACTTGCGTTGAGTTACCAAATAACGGCGCGCTCGGCGTCGGGGCGCACCATTTTCTGGCCGGGCTGGCAGCCGAAAGCCTGATAGAACTGCGGCATGTTCATGAGCGGCCCCAGCGTACGGTACTGGTCGGGGGAGTGCGGATCGGTGAGGATCTGCTGGCGCAGGGCCTCGGGCCGAATGTTAGAGCGGCGCAGCTGGGCCCACGAGAGGAAAAAGCGCTGCTCGGGCGTGAGGCCGTCGATTTTGGGCCGTGGGGCGTCGCCGTACTTTTCCTGTAGGCGCTTTTGCAGGGCGCCGTAGGTCACCGTCAGGCCGGCAAAGTCGGCCAGGTTTTCACCCATGGTCAGCTTGCCGTTCACGTACACCGAGTCGAGCGGCTGGAAGGCTGAATACTGATTGCCAACCACGGCGGCGCGGCGCGTAAACTCCTCGCCGTCGGCCTTGGTCCACCAGTCGCGCAGGTTGCCCTCCGAGTCGTACTGGCGGCCCTGGTCGTCGAAACCGTGGGTGATTTCGTGGCCGATTACGCCGCCGATAGCGCCATAGTTCACCGCGTCGTCGGCTTCGGGGTCGAAGAACGGCGGCTGCAGGTACCCGGCCGGAAACACGATTTCGTTCATTGGCGGGTTGTAGTACGCGTTAATGGTGGAGGGCGTCATGCCCCACTCATTGCGGTCAATAGGCCCGCCGAACTTCTTCACGTTCTGGCGGTAATTCCACTGTCGCACGGCCAGCAGGTTTTTCAGGTACGACTCGCGCGAGATGCTCAGCGTGGAGTAGTCCTTCCACTGGTCGGGGTAGCCAATTTTCACGCGCAAGGCGTTCAGCTTTTTTAAGGCTTCCTGCTTGGTTGCGTCGCTCATCCAGGTGTTGCTCTGAATGTGCGAGGCCATCGACGCTTTGATGTCGTTGACCATCGTCAGGGCCTTCTGCTTGGCTTCGGGCGAAAAAGCTTTGTCGACGTAGAGCTGGCCGAAGGCTTCTCCAAGGGCGCCGTCGGTGGCAGCCAACATGCGTTTCCAGCGCACCGGCTGCTGCTTGGCCCCGCTCATTACCTGCTGAAAGCGGAAGGCTTCGTCGCTGAAAGCTTTGGGCAAGGCCGAGGGCAGGGAGCTAACCAGCTGCCACGCCATGTAGGTTTTGAGGTCGGCCAGCGGCTCGGTTTTCATCACCGCGCTCAGCTCCTTGAAGAAGTCGGGCTGACCTACAATTACCTCTTTGGCGGCGCCGAGGCCATTCTGAGCCAGCATGGCGGGCAGGCCCAGGTTCGGGAACTGCGCGTTGGCTTCGGCCACCGTCATCTTGTTGTAGCTGGCCTGCGGGTTGCGCAGGGCCACGCGGTCTTTGGAAGCCTGCGCCAAACGGGTTTCCACGCGCACCACGGCGGCCGCCTTCTTGCTGGCCGTGGCGTCGTCGTCGCCCAGCAGCTTGAAGGTATTCGTCATGTAATTGGTGTAGGCCGAGCGAATGGCCTTGGAGCGGGCGTCGTCCTTCAGGTAGTAGTCGCGGTCGGGCATTCCCAAACCGCCCTGCGACAGATTCACGGCGTACACCGTGCTCTGTTTGCGGTCGGGGCCCACGCCGGCGCGGAAGAAGGCGCCCGTGCCCAGGGTGAGCTGCCGCGCTGCTTCGGTTTGCAGGCTTTTCAGGTCCTTCACGGCGTTAATGCGCGCCAGCTCGGGCTTCAGGTATTTCAGGCCGGCTGTTTCCAGCGCGGTGGAGTCCATGCCGGAGGCGTAAAAGTCCCCCACCTTTTGCTGGTTCGAGCCCTTGGGCGCCGACGTACGAGCGGATTCCTCCAGAATCTGGCGCAGCAGGGTTTGGGTACGGTCGCCGAGCAAGTTGCGCGGGCCCCACCGCGTGGTGTACGAGGGCACCGGGTTGTTCTTGAGCCAGTTTCCGCCCGAGAAGCGAAAGAAGTCGTCGCAGGGCGAAACGCTGCGGTCCATGTCGGCCACGTTAATGCTGCGGCCTTCGCTGGTAGCCGGAATGCCGGCCAGGAAGTCGTTAGGCGCGGGAGTAGCGGCCGGAGCGGGCGTGGCCGCAGCAGTGGTGGGGGCGGGCTTGCTGGAAGCACAACCGGCCAAAGCCAGGGCGCTGGCCAGCACCAAGGCGCTTGGTATAGGGTAACGGGGGGTTTGCATGGAGCGGTGCGAAAAGGACAAACAGGGGAAAGACTCGCTCAGGCAAGTTAAGCTGCGTGGGGAGTTTTGCGTTGGAAAAGGTTTTTGCGGCGCTACTCCTGCCATTTAGCGCTGCAAATGGCTGATTGTTTGCAAATCAAGCCAATACCGGAGTCGGCAATAAGCTACGCGGCTTGGCTTCCCGCTCGGGGCGTGCCGCCCCAAAGCCAGTTCAAACCACCTTTAACGCTTGCTACACTGCAAAACCAAACCGGCCCCGCTGCTACTTGCAGCGGGGCCGGTTTATGGTTAAAAGAAAGCGAAACAGGCCTACTTTTTAGCCTTGGGCAGCTTGCCCACGAAAGCCGTAACGGCCTGCTTAAACTCGGCGGGCGTTTCCTGGAAGGCATTGTGGCGGCCGGGCAGCACCACTACCTGCTGCTTCGGAAACTTAAAGGCTTTGTGATGCTCGGGGCCGGTGGTGTGGTCTTCGCGGCCAGCAATTACCAGCACGGGCATGGTAAGCTGGGCCGAGGCGGGCGTGAGGTCCTGCACAAACTCGGGGTAGCGAAACACCTGGCCCGACAGCTCGCGGTTGGTTTCCACGCTGCGGGCTACCTGGTTGGCGCGGGCCGCGGCCGAATCGGTGGAGTACTGCAGCTTGCCCATGAGTTTTTGCTGGTTTAGCATGCCCACGACCATGCCCCATCGCTGGGGCAGTGGGGCGGCGGGGTCCAGGGGCGGACGGCCTTCGGCGGGCAGCAGCGTGTAGCCGTAGCTGGCCATGCTTTCCATGGAGGCCGGCAGGTTCAGGATGCTGTTCACCAGAATAAGCGCCTCCACGCGGGTGGGGTGCTGGCGCGCATATTCCGTGGCAATAATGCCGCCGAAAGAGTGGGCCATCAGCGTCCATTTTTCGAGGCCGAGCTGCTGGCGGGTATCTTCCAGATCCTGCACGAGGCGCGTGAGGGCGTAGTTTTTCTGCGGATCGGAGGGCGACCGGCCGCTGCCGCGCTGGTCGAGGTAAATCATTTGCAGCTGGTCTTCCAGCGCCCGGCCACCCAGGGCCTCGTAGCTGTAGCTGCCGGCGCCGGGCCCGCCGTGCACGAACACGCACGGGCGGCCCTGGCCCGATACTTTCACGAAGAGCTTTACGCCGTCGGAGGTGGTAACGGTGGGAGTGCCGTTGGTGAGCTTAGCCGGTTTCTGCTGGGCAGTGGCGGCCGTAAAGCTCAGGCTGGCCAGGAGCAGCAATGCCCCCAGGCGGCGGGTAAAAGAAACAGTAGTACGCATAAAGAGGGAATGAGTGGAGGGGATATTTGGGGCTCAAGATAGGGATTTGGCCCGTTCATGCGGCGCTTAAAAAGCCTTGCCAGTGTCTTGGCTAAACTTATTCGCCGCCTTGGGGTATGGTTTCAGGAGCAAGCGCCCCAGAGCCGGGCGTTCGGCTCCGCAAAGTCCTCATCTACCAGCCTATGTTGCGTCCCGTCACCCGCCAGCACCGCGCCGTAAGCGCGCCCATTGCCGATTTGGTTACCTACCGGGCCCTGCCCACGCAGGCTATCGACCACATCGACCCGTTCCTGTTCCTTAACCACCACGGCCCGCAGGTATACCGCCCCAACAACCGCGGCCTGCCCTTCGGCCCGCACCCGCACCGGGGCTTCGAAACCGTGACCTTCATTTTGGCCGGCGACATTATGCACCAGGACAGCGGTGGCCACCAAAGCGTAATTGAGGCCGGCGGCATACAATGGATGACGGCCGGCAGCGGCCTTATTCACTCCGAAATTTCTTCCGACCAGTTCAAACAGCGCGGCGGCGACCTGGAAATTCTGCAGCTCTGGGTGAACCTGCCCGCCAAGCATAAAATGGTGCAGCCGAAATACATCGGCCTGCAAAAGCCCGACATTCCAGAAGTAAAGCTCGACGAAGGCCGCGTAACGCTGCACGCTGTATCGGGTGAGTGGGCCGGCACGCCGGGTGCCGTGCAGCCGCTGGCGCCCATTCACTTGGCTACGGTGGAGTTTCAGGCCGGCAGCCAGGTTACGCTACCCGTTCCCACCGGAAACACCGTTTTCTTCTACACTATTCGGGGTAAGCTGCGCGTGAACGGCCAGGAAACCGAAGCCCGTTACCTCACCGAGTTCGGCCCGGAAGGCGACGAGCTGCACATAGAGGCCCTAACCGATGCGGTGCTGCTGCTCGGCCACGCCCAGCCGTTTAACGAGCCCATTGTGGCCTACGGACCGTTCGTGATGAACACCGAAGCTGAAATCAAGCAGGCCTACCAGGATTACCAGGCTGGGAAATTCGGTACCTGGCACGAGTAAAAAGTAGCTTTAACCGCCCGTCATCCTGAGCGCAGCGAAGGACCTTATCACCGCTGAACGACCATCGTAACAACGACTCGTTTCCGCGTGGCAAGGTCCTTCCTGCGTCAGGACGACAGATTTTTACTCAGTCCTCTCTATCCGCTACTACTGCCGGAGACGCGGCTTGGCGCGCAGGTACTGGTCGGGCCACTGTACATCTACACCCAACTCGTGCGCGGCGTGCAGCGGGAAATACGGGTCGCGTAGTAGCTCGCGGGCCAGCAGCACCATGTCGGCCTGGCCCTGGCTGACGATAGTTTCGGCTTCTTGCGCGGTGGTAATCAGACCCACGGCGCCGGTGGGCATACCGGTTTCCTTTTTCACGCGCTCGGCAAACGGCACTTGGTAGCCGGGCCCAACTGGAATTTGGGCCGCGGGCACGTTGCCACCGGTAGAGCAGTCGATTAAGTCTACGCCGCGGGTTTTGAGCACGGCCGCCAGGGCTACGGAGTCCTCCACGGTCCAGCCGCCTTCGGTCCAGTCGGTAGCGGAAATGCGCACTAGCAGCGGGTATTCGGCGGGCCATACTTCGCGGGTGGCTGCGGTTACCTCCAGCAACAGCCGAATGCGGTTTTCAAATGAGCCGCCGTACTCGTCGGTGCGCTGGTTGCTAAGCGGCGACATGAACTCGTGCAGCAAGTAGCCATGCGCCGCGTGCAGCTCAATCACCTTGAACCCGGCTTCGAGCGAACGAACGGCTGCGGCGCGGAAATCGGCAATGACTTTCCCGATACCGGCTGCATCCAAAGCCAACGGCGCGGTTTCGCCGGTGGTAAACGGCACGGCGCTGGGAGCTACGGTTTGCCAGCCACCGGCGGCCGGTGGAACTTCGGCACCGCCTTTCCACGGGCTGGCGTGGCTGGCTTTGCGGCCGGCGTGGGCCAACTGAATGCCCGCCACGGAACCCTGCGACTCTATGAAAGCCGTGATGCGCTGCAAAAACGGCACGTGCTCCGCTTTCCAGATACCCAGGTCGTCGGGCGTGATGCGGCCTTCCGGCGACACGGCCGCGGCTTCGGAAATGATGAGGCCGGCGCCGCCCACGGCGCGGCTGCCCAAGTGCACCAGGTGCCAGTCGTTGGCGAAGCCATCCTCGCTGCTGTATTCGCACATCGGCGACACGGCAATGCGGTTTTTAAACGTGATGCCGCGCAGGGTAAGCGGCGTAAACAGAGTTGCTGACATAAGAGGAGCCGAAGGGCTTCGGGGTGAAGTACGGTTAACAGCCGGAGCGCGGGTGGGGTTTCGGATGGGTTCAGCCCCGAGAAGCACTCTAACTTACGATTCCAGCAAAAGCAGCTGATTCCGAGCGCAACTAGCTGTGCTCAGCCCTGGAGTAGCGCAAGTGGCGTAACGCCTTTCAAGACTACCTGCCGAACTTGCGGGCATGAGCTTCATTGATAAACTCGCGTGGCTGCACCTGGAAAACGGCCAGCTACTGAGCACCCGCAGCCGCGGCAAAGACCGGTACTACATTCCCGGCGGCAAGCGCGAAGCCGGCGAAACCGATGCCCAGACGCTGCTGCGCGAAATCAAGGAGGAGCTAACCGTGGACCTACTGCCCGAGTCGCTGCACTATGTGGGCACGTTTGAGGCCCAGGCGCACGGCCACGCCGCGGGTATTGTGGTGCGTATGACCTGCTACACGGCCCGCTACCAGGGTACGCTGCAACCCGCCGCCGAAATCGAAGAAGTGGTGTGGCTCCGCTACCGTGACCGGCCCACGGTGTCGCCCGTCGATCAGCTTATCTTCGACTGGCTGCACGCGCAAAACCTGCTGACCTAGCTCACAGCCCGATTAATGGCTGACTGTTTATACCCTTATCTGTATTTCCTGCCAGCATAATTCCCGGCTCAAGGGCTAGAAAAGACGTTTTCTCAGTACATCACATGATTATGTGAGCCACCAAAAATGGGGCTTGGCACCGTGTTGGCAAATCCGGCTGGCAGAATTACTTCTCTCCGCAAACCCTGCCCCCATGCTTTACCAACGCTTACTATTGCCCCTCGTTGCCCTGACAGCCATTTCCCTTTCGGCCTGTAACGATACCGAAACCCCCACGCCTAAAACGGAACCAGCTCCCGAGGCAGAGGCTACCCTGAACCGCTCTTTTCACTTTGCGGCGCTGTCGCAAACGGTTATGGCCCTGCACCCCGCTTCTACCGTGCAAACCGAAGCCCGGCTAACGCCTTCGGCCCTAACGCTGTCGATTGGCGTGCGACCCACCGAGGACCACATCCACTTTACCCTCGACCGCAGCACGCTTACGGCTGCCTATGCGGGCACGTACTCGCTACGCAGCACAGCTAGCACTGCAGGAGCACAGGTGCGCTACACCTACTCCCGCCAGGAAGGCACTGGCACCCGCTATACTTTCTACGATGCGGCTGACCACGCAACCCAGGGCGAACTTACCATCAGTAGCTACGACAGCGGCCGCAAACTCATTAGCGGCACGTACCAAGTGAGCATGCCCGGTGCCGCCGACCCTTTCCGTCCGCTGGGCAGCCTCAGCACGTGCAACGTCACAGTGTCCGGTCGCTTTCAGAACGTGGCGGTGCAAGAGTAACGTCTTCAATAACTTGCTAATAACCGAAAGCCGGTTGCCGCATCTGCGGTAACCGGCTTTCGGTTTATACTTCTATATGCACAGGGTTCGTGGCGCTACGTGGGCAGTTGCTTTTCGTAGCAGTAAAAGCGCAGGCCCGGCCGAAATGCCAAGGTGATTTCGCCAGCAAAGCGGTAGCCTAGTTTCGGAAACAGGCGCTGGGTGGCCAGATTCTCAGAGTTGGTATCCACGCGCAGCAGGTTCAGGCCGGTTTCGCGCGCCAGTACTTCGGCTTGCTGCAGCAACGCGGCCGCTACGCCTTGGCCCTGCACATTGGGGTCGACGGCAAGGCGGTGAGTTACGATGGCCTGGGCGGTGGGGTCCCAGTCGGCTTGGGCGTATTCGGGGTCCTGGTCGGTGGTGAGGGCAGCCACGCCGGCTACCTGACCTTCAAATTCAGCTACCCAAAGCTGCTGTTTGTCTATGTCTTGCCGAAACACCTCTTCGTTAGGGTAGCTGGCTTCCCACTGGAAATTGCCCGCTGCCTGCATGAGCGGCACCACGCGGCGCACAATAGCCATTATGGCGGGCAGATCAGAAATAACAGCGCGGCGAAGGTGTAGCATAACGGACGGAACAGAAACCACGAATCAGCCAGCGAAGCTAATGCGCAACCACCGTTTCTGCCTCTTTCTCAACCGCTGCCGGGGTGTAATTAGCCAATGAGCGCATGGCCAGCAGCACGCTCACGACTGTCAGCACGGCCCCCATCAGGAACGGGGCACCAGGGAAGTAAATCGGTGCTTCTTTACCCGTAAAGTAGGCAAACAGATTGGTCATCAGCGGCGGCCCAATGATGGACGTAGCGCTGATGAGGCTAGTAAGCGCGCCTTGCAGCTCGCCTTGTTCGTTGGCCGGCACTTGCCCCGACATAATGCCTTGAAGCGCCGGTCCGGCAATGCCGCCCAGGCAGTACGGCACTAAAAACGCAAACATCATCCAGCCCTTCGAGGCAAAAGCAAACAGCGCGAAACCCAACGCATACAGCGCCAAACCTATATACACCGAGCGGCTTGGACCAAGCTTGGGGTTGATAACCCGAATCAACCCGCCTTGTACGATGGCCACCATTAGTCCCACGGCCCCGAGCGAATAACCCACCCAGGCCTCGTTCCACCCGAATTTTTCCATGGTGTAGTACGACCACGTGCTTTGCGTGGCATGGGCCGCTATGTACACCGTCACCAACGAGCCCACCAGCCCCAAGATGACCGGATACCGCCGCAACTGCAGCAGTGAGCCGACCGGATTGGCACGTTTCAGGTCGAAGGGCCGACGATGCGCCAAATCCAGAGACTCGGGCAGCACAAAGTAGCCGTAAAGCCAGTTGAGCAGGGCCAAGCCCGCAGCGGCCAAAAACGGTACCCGCGCCCCATACTGACCGAGTAAGCCCCCGATAACAGGCCCGATGATAAAGCCTAAGCCAAACGCGGCGCCAATCAGCCCGAAGTTTTGGGCCCGCTTTTCCGGCGTGCTGATATCGGCAATGTAGGCCGAAGCAGTCGTCATGCTGGCACCCGTAATGCCCGCAATCAGCCGACCCACGAATAGCCAGCCGATGGTGGGTGCAAAGGCCAGAAACAGGTAATCGAGGCCGAAACCAAACAACGAAAACAGCAGCACCGGCCGCCGGCCGTACCGGTCGGAGAGGTTACCGAGCACGGGCGAAAACAGGAACTGCATGATAGCAAAGGCAAACAGCAGCCAGCCACCGTACCGGGAAGCATCACTCAGGTTACCCCCAATAAGCTGCCCGATGAGCTTAGGCAGTACCGGAATGATGATACCGAACCCAATAACATCGATGAGCAGGGTTACGAAAATGAAGCCGAGAGCAGCGGGTCGTTTATCAGCCATGCTGTACAGGATAAGAACACAAAACTACGCTAGCCCCGGCCTCTGCCGGAGGTGTTTAGCCACTAATTTGTGGCCGATGCTTTTTGCTGCGAATTCGCTGTCAGCTGCTTAGCTTCTGAGTTGCCTTCTACCACTTGCTGCAGGTTGCGCAAACCCCGCTCGTAGTCTTGCCCTACCCAGCCCTCAATGAACAGGCCCACGTAGCGGCCGACGGGGTTCAGGCCTAAATCGGTGTCCATGGTCCAGGTGACTTTGGTGCCCTGGGGCGTGGACGTGAAAAAGTAGCTTGCTTGCCCCTTCCCGTTGTCATCAAAAACCATTTCGGTGTCGATGCGCGAATGAGGTATGGCGTGCAGAATGCGCAGGGTACCGTTGCCCACTTCTGACATTTGGCTGAGCCAGCTGTAGCTGGCGCCCGCACCGGCCGCGGGCCCGGCGTACGTCAGCTGCATGTTGGGGTCTAGCTTGTGCCACGGCGACCAAGCTTCCCAGTTTTGCAGGGTATTAACCTGTTCAAAAACCACGGCCGGCGGGGCTTGCATGGTTAACGACCGTTCTACGTGCACGTGCCGCGGCAACAACATGCCTACCACAGCCAACACCACAACAAGGCCCAATAAGCCGAGGCCGATTTTCTTCAGGGTTTTCATTTGATTGACGCTGCGTTGGTTCAGACGCCAATGTATCATATATTTTAGTATATTGCTATTGTATTTAGCATTTCATTTCGAGCCAAATCATGTTTCAAGGCCTACGCACCACCGTGTACCCCGTCGGGGATTTAAACCGCGCCAAAGCTTGGTATAGCGCCGTGCTGGGCCAGAAACCGTACTTCGACGAGCCATTTTACGTTGGCTTTAACGTAGCTGGCTATGAGCTTGGCCTTGACCCAAACGCCCCGGTAGCGGGCCAGTGCGGCCCTATTCCCTTGTGGGGAGTGCCGGATGCCCACGCCGCGTATGCTCGGCTGCTAAGCCTTGGCGCCCACGAGCACGAAGCCGTGCGCGACGTAGGCGAAGGTATTTTGGTAGCTACCGTGCAGGACCCGTTCGGTAACTTGCTGGGCATCATCCAGAACCCTCACTTCAAGCTGCCAGCGGCGGAATAGCAGAGCGCCGTTTGCTGCGAGGCTTTGCACTTATGCTGTCGGGTTTGGAGCCGATTGATGCGTAGCGCCCGTAGGTTCCACGGGGCTGAGGGCGGCTAACGTAATGCGGCCGGGCGTAACGTGCCGCAGCCCAGCGGGCAGGCCTACATCAAGCAAATCCTGCAGCAAACCCTCGCCGGCAGCTTCCGGAGTAAGCGTGTCCACGGTGGTGGCCACCACTGTTACCGGGCGTTCGGGCAGTGAAACCAGCGTGGCGCGGCGGTCAAAATCGGGTGGAAACACGGCGGCGTAAAGCACCAGCCGCTCGTAGTTTACGCGGTTACCTGAGAGCCAACGGCACGCGGCGGCGGCACCCTGTCCGCAGCCCAGCACGGTAACGGGCGTGTTGGGTGGGCAGTGGGCCAGCACTTCTTCGGCTAGGGCATCGAGGTACGCCGTGAGGTCGGTAAGGTCGGGCAGTAGGTCGCCGCTGCCAGGTGCCAGCCAAGCGGCAGCCACACGCGGGGCTTCGTGGGGAGTAAGGGGCGGCAGGGTGTAGCGCGAAAGAGCCTCGGGCAGCACCAGCAGCAGGTCCGAATTCTCAGCCAGCGGGGCCAACTGCTCAGCCAAGTCTTCTACCGATTCATCGGCGCCGTGGAGGCAGAACCACACGGCGCGCACGTTTGCGGAGGGCTGCCCAAGCAGCAGGTAGCGCGCTGTGCGCGGCGTAGTAAGGGTGTGGAAAGGCGGCATAGCACGGCAATGAATGGGGAGACTAGGGGCTATACGCAAGCCACCACGGCCGGGCTGCCAAGCTGGCGCTGCCTGGCAGTAAACCAGGGCCTATAGACGCCATTTTGACGCCCCAACTGCTCGGCACGCCTACTATTCGGCAACATTCAATGTTGGTACACTGTTTGTCTATAAGCTCCTGACTCACAGAACGAGGACCTTGACTATGAACCTGATCAGCCGAAATACCATCCGCAATTTCTTGCCCCAGCTCGACTTGCTTAACACCTTGGGCGGTGGGGTAGCTCAGCCACGCCTGAAGCTCGACAAGCAGGCGAAAGGCGTGGTGATTAGCGTGGCCGCGCCGTCGGTTCGCCCCGAAACTTTTCACGTGGTGCTCGATAACAACCGCCTGACGGTGTACGCCGAGTACCGCCACGAACCCGAGGCCAAACTGGCCGCCCCGTTGTTCGTGCACACCTTCGAGTTGCCCCCGTCCCTCGACCTGGACCGCATTGATGCGGTGCACGAAGACGGTGAGCTACGTGTGCGCATTCCGTTCGAAAACCCCGCCGACCGCCACCGCGAAATCGACATTAAGCGGCGCTAACCTGCCCGCTGGCCGAACGCTTCTCTCACTTGCCTATATATAACGCCGGGACCGACCGGCACCTCATGGTTTCACAGCCGCTGCCTCGCCGCAGCGGCTTTTTTGTGGCCTAACGTTCCGGTTGAGCTTTGCCAGATGCTACTCAAACAGCGGCCACAGCAGCAGAAACATGGTAACCAACGCCAGGTAAAACCAGCCCATTATTTGGCCCCGGAACCGGCGCGGCAGCGCGTTGCTGATGGTGAGTACGGCTACCACCAGCAAAATCAGGTGCAGCAGCAAAAATACGCTGGTTTTTACCCAGTTGGCGGTAATCGTGTTTTCGGGCTGGTATTGGTTGCTCTCGCCCAAGCCCGATACCAGCCAGCGCAGCAGAAAAAACACCACCGTTTCAAACACTACAAAGCAGCCGAAACCGATGAGTAAAGCCAGTGGCCCGGAGCGTTCGGTGCGGACATCAGCCATGGTTGCGGTGGTTAGGAGGAGGCTAAAAGTACGGCTTCCCCGGCATCCTTTGCCACGCCAAGGCACGCGCAGCCGGGTAAGCAGCGTTATCTTTGCTCTTGGCCTGTGCTTGCATGACTCGTTCCCGACGTACGTCCGCTGTCCGCTCTTCGCGTCGCCCTAAGGGTGCGCCGTGGCGCCGTGTGCTGCTGTACGTGCTGCTGCTGGGTACGCTGGCTTCGGGGCTGGTGTACTGGCACTACCGGCGGCAGTTGCACCGCTACGCCCGCCGCGCCTGGGCCTCGTTTACCGCGCATACGCTTACAGGCCGCGAAAAAACGCCGCTGCTAACCGGCTACTCGGTACACGGCATCGACGTTTCCTCCTACCAGGGCCGCATCGATTGGCCGGAGGTGGCGCAGCAACGGGTTCGGTTCGCCTTCATTAAAGCTACCGAAGGCGTGAGCTTGCGCGACAAGCGCTTCGCCCGGAACTGGCGCGAGGCCCGGGCGGCCGGCGTGTATTGCGGCGCCTACCACTTTTTTCAGCCGAATTACGACGGCACCGAGCAAGCCAATCTGTTCGTGAAAACCGTGCCGCTGGCCCCCGGCGACCTGCCGCCCGTGCTCGATGTAGAGGCCATGGAGTTTCACGACGTGGCCGTTATGCGCCGCAACATTGCCACGTGGCTGCGGCTGGTGGAGCGCCATTACGGCGTGCGGCCCATCTTGTACTCCAACCACAGTTTCTACCAACGCTACCTCGCCGGGCATTTCGATAAGTACCCGCTGTGGCTGGCGCACTACGAGGTGGAGAAGCCCGCCCTGAACCCCAACCGCTGGATTATCTGGCAGCATTCCGACGAAGCCCACGTGCCCGGGATTCGCGGGCCGGTGGACTTTAACGTGTACCAGGGTTCGTTTGAGCAGCTGCTGGCCATGCGCATTCCGCCCCCGGCGAAGTCGGGCGCGGGCAAGGCTACCCGCTGAGGCCACACCGGCCGGTGCCGGCTCCGAATTTCCGATCTTAAGTTTGCTTATGACTTGTTTTACCTCGCTTCCGCTTTCCACCATCACTGTTGCTCGCCGCCTGGGGCTGTTGCTGGCCGGCACTGCCTTACTGGCCAGCTGCGCCGGTAGCAAGGGCTTTACCGAGTCGGGCAAGGCCTCGTTTTACGCCGATAAGTTCAACGGACGCAAAACCGCCAGCGGCGTACCGTACCGCCCCGGTAAGATGACGGCCGCGCACAAAACCCTGCCTTTTGGCACCGTGGTGCGCGTAACCAACCCCCGCAATAACCGCTCGGTGAAAGTAACCGTGAACGACCGCGGCCCGCACGTGCCCGGCCGCATCATCGACCTCTCCAAGAAAGCCGCTCGTAAAATCGATATCATCGACAACGGCGTGGCCCCCGTAACGCTGCGGGTGATAAAGCCCGCCCGCGGTAAATAACCTCGCTCTTTTCGCCGTAGCTCCTTCTTATGCGCATCCGCAAAAAAGTAATCTGGACGCCTCCGTCCGCCGAAACCGACCGGTTTCAGGCCCTCAGCCAGTTTGTAAAAGCGGCCGAGCAGCAGGGCTGGAACGAGGCCGAAGTGCAATTCGTCATCGACGAAATAGTGGAGGCTAAGGACGAGGCCGAAGTGCGTTTGATTTTGACTGATTACACGAAGTAGCCGAGCTTGACTACAATAGAAAAAGCCCGTGGCATGGTGCCACGGGCTTTTTTACTAAGCAAAAAGGCGTACCGGCCTTGGCAACGCGCCGGCCGGAAACACATTAGTTTTTGCCCTTCTTCTTGATTTTCATTTTGCCTTTGGGGTCCAGCTTGGCCGCCTGAATAAGGCTGTCCTGCTCGGCCTTCATGGCGGCGGTGGTCAGGCGGCCGCTGAGCGACATGTAGTCGCCGTTTACCAGCGTCACGGTGCGGCCGTCGGTCATGGTCACGGTGCCATCGACGTTAATCTTGGTGCCGTTAACCAGCGTTAAGGGCTCTGAGAGGGCAGCGGTGTGGCCGTTTTGGGTGTGCATAACCTTGCCCTCGGTCATCGTCACGCCGTCGCGTACGCCGGCGTTTTTCAGTACCGGACGCGGCGGCGGGGTGCGGCGCGCGGCGGGTTTGGTTTGGGCTTGCGTCGACAGGCCCAGGGCCAGCAGAGCCAGCGTTAGAAAGGTCGAAAACAACTTCATAAGGGTAGAAAAAGGGAGGGAAATGAGGAGAGGTAAGTTACGAAGCAGCCGCGACTTATTGGAGTTGATTTTTCTCCTGATAACCCACTAGGCGCCGGGTGCGTTTTGCAACAAACGGGCCAACGCCACCTACTGCCTTTTTCATCCTTGTTTTTTCCGTATGTCACTCGCCGCCAACCCTTACGAACAGTTCAAACACGACGTAAACATGAGCGCCTCCGAATTAGAAAAGTGGCTGCAAACCGACGAGTCGAAGGCGGTTGGGCAGGACAGCGGCGACGGGGAAAGCATCGGCCGTCATTCGGGCCGGCGCATCGTGGAAATTCTGCACAAGAACAAGGCCGACCTCACCGCCGACGACGAGCAGCACATGCACAAGGTGCACAGCTATATTAGCCGCCATTTGGCCCAGGGCCCGCAGCACGCCGAGGACGTGAAGGATTCCCGCTGGCGCCACTCGCTCATGAACTGGGGCCACGATCCGCTCAAGAAGTAATTGGGTTAGCGGCAACTGCATGTGGGCAGACTTGCCAACGCTTCGTTGCCTTCTTCCTTCAGCACCCGATCATCGTTTTCCGCCATGGACTACAAAGACTATTACAAGGTTTTGGGAGTCGATAAAAACGCGACCAAAGACCAGATCAAAAAGGCCTACCGCAAGCTGGCCCGCCAATACCACCCCGATGTAAACCCCAACGACGCCGAATCCGAACGCAAGTTCAAGGAGGTGAACGAGGCCAACGAGGTGCTCAGCGACGACGAAAAGCGCCGCAAGTACGACCAGCTGGGCGCCGACTGGCAGCGCTACCAGCAGGCCGGTGCCGGCCGCGGCGGCCAGGCCGGCGGCTTTGATTGGTCGCAGTACGCGGGCCAGGGCTACGGCGGAGGTGGCGGTTTTGGCGGGGGCTTTGGGGCCGACGACGGCGACTTTTCCGATTTTTTCAGCTCCATTTTTGGCAACATGGGCGGCGGCCGTGCCGGTGGCCCCCGCGCCGCGGCCGGGCACGATTACCGCGCCGACATGGAGCTAACCCTGGAAGAAGCGTACGAAGGCGGCCCGCGCACCGTAACCGTGGGCGACAAAAAGCTGCGCATCACCATTCAGCCCGGCGTGGACGACGGCCAAACCATTCGGCTGCGCGACCAGGGTGCGCCCGGCCGCAACGGCGGGCCTAACGGCTCCTTGTTCATCACCTTCCGCATTCGGCCCGACGCCCGCTACGTACGCACCGGCGCCGACCTCACCATGGACGTACCCGTGAGCCTGTACAAGGCCCTGCTCGGCGGCGAGCAGGTGGTGGAAACGCTGTCGGGGCCGGTTAAAATCAGGCTCAAGCCCGAAACGGCCAACGGCACCAAGCTGCGCCTGCGCGGCAAAGGCTTTCCCGTGTACCGCCAGAACGGGCAGTTCGGCGACTTGTACCTGCGCCTGCAAGTGCAGCTGCCGCAACAGCTCTCGGAGCCGGAAAAAACCCTGATTCGGCAGCTGGCCCAGCTGCGGGGCGAAACCGTGGACCATCCCACTCAGTAGCCTGGTTATTAGTGTCGTTCGAAATTATTCATCGGATATGTAACCGCTTCCGGCCATGCCTACCACGCACTTCATTACCCTCACGTTTCACGAATGCGCCACCGTATATGGCCTTTCTGAAGACAGCCTACGCGAGCTGGCCGAGCTGGGCTTGGTTCGGCTGAACGAGGCACCCGAGCCGCTTATTGAAGACGAAGCCGAACACCTGGCCCGCCTCGCCCGCCTCCACCACGACCTCCACCTGAACCCCGAAGGCATGGACCTGGTGCTGGCCATGCGCCGACGGCTGGAGCAGCTGCAGTACGAGCTAACCCGCCAACGGGCCCGCACCGCCCAGCTGGAAGCCTGGGTGCAGCGCCACCCCACCACCGATGCCGACTGGCAATAACGCCTTCATTGATTTACTTTTTTGCGGCTGGTGCGGGCAGGTGTAATACGCACGGTGGCCGGGAAAAGAAATGCTGTTCTGATTACCGCCGGGCTGGCTTAACCCGCTGCTAGCAGTTGCTCAGCCACCTGCCGACCCGTGGCCATGGCCGCATTCAGCGAGGGATACGATGCCCAGTCGCCGCAGCGGTACAGGCCCTCGGCCAGCTGCAAGGGCAACTGCACCGGCTGGCCGGCTTCGTATACCGGCAGCGCGTGCTCGATGTGGTAGGTACCCAGTCGCCGCCAACCGGCCACGCCGTGCCCAAACCACGCCGTTAGTTCCTGCCGCAGGCGCTCGGCCAGCTCGTCGTCGCTTAAGCCGTAGTGGCCGTGGGTGCTTACCGATACCAGCGCTTGTCCGGCGGGCGCGTACTCCGGCGCCACATCGGAAGGAAAAGCTACGTTGTGGGCCAGGGAGCCGGGCGCCGCGTTCAGGCGCAGCAGGCCGTCGCCACGACCGGGCGAGCGGTCGGCGGCGAAATAGGTGCAGGTGGTTTGGCGGGCTGCCGTGGGCTCGGGCGCGGTTAGCTGGGGCAGGAGCTTCTGGGCGGCGGGGCCGTCGGTGGCCAGCACCACGGCGCGGCCTTGCAGGGTGCGGCCATCGGCAAGATGCACGGTGTGGCCTTCGATGGCGGTTACGCGGGCATGCAGCTCTACGGTACCGGCGGGCAGGCGGGCCGCCAGCTGCTCGGGAATGGCTTGCAGGCCGCGGGCGGGCACGGCGGCGTCGCCTTCCACAAACTGCTTGAACACGAACTCGAAGAAGTTGCTGGCCGTGCTCAGCTCCCGATCCAGATAAATGCCGCCGAAAAAAGGACGGAAGAAGGTGTCAATCATCTGCTCGCTCCAGCCGTAGCGGCGCAGGAAGGTGAGGGTATCGGTGGCTTCGCGGGCCAGCAACTCCTCGCTGCTGTGCTGGCGCACGTGCTGGGCCAGGCTCACGATTCGCAATTTGTCGGCTAGGGTGCCAATGGGTGCCGTTACGGCCGAAAGCGCCCGAAGCGGCTGTTTCAGTGGGTTGCGCAGGGTGGTTTCGCGGCCGTTGGGTAGGCGAATAACGGCGCCCGAGGTAAAGGCTTTTAGCTCCAGGGCGCCGTAGTCGATGAGGCGCTGCACCTCGGGGTACCGGGTGAGCAGCACCTGAAAGCCGCGGTCGAGGCGGAAGCCGTCGGGCGTTACATCGGTGCGCACGCGCCCGCCCACGGCATCGGCAGCATCAAGCACGCGCACCGGGTGCCCGGCACGATGCAGGTAGCATGCGCAGGTGAGGCCGGCCATGCCGGCGCCAATGATGATAACGGGCAGTTGGGCAGATTCAGCGGGAGGAGTCATACCCCCGGCAAACTGCGAAACCGGGCCGAAGGTTGGGATTTTAGTACAGCGTGATGCCGTAGCGCTGTTTCAGTGCCTGCGTTTCCTCATACGTGCGGTTAAGCCCAAGCAGAATGGTGCGCTGCCCACAGTAAACTTCGCGCACTGGTATGCGCCGCTCGTACCAGCTTTCTAGTAAACGAATTAATACTTGCTCTTGGTGCGGGTGCCGCACCAGCACTGGGAACTGGGGCCAGGTGCCTATCTGCAGGTGGCTTTCGACGGCAAGTGGTTCGGAGCCAAACAAGCTTAACTCCCACGCGGCCGATGCGGGCCCGGCATAGTCCAGCCGGATGGGTGTAGCGGCCGATAGCGGTTGTTGCTGCATCTGCCCATTCATGTCCAGGTAAGCTACTTCCGACGTCAGAATTACTACGCCCGCAACTTTGGGGTCTGGTCGCGTGGCCACGGACATACCCAGGACAGACACTCCTCCCACCCGAACCTGCGACGGTGGCGCAGCGGGCAGTACAACAGGGAGGGCCAGCAGCAACTCGGCTGGCCGGAAAAACTCCCCGCGGCGCGCGGCGCGGCTGGCACGCGCCAGAATTTCGGGAGAAAGCACACTCATAAAAGGAATGACCGAAGGATTGGAAACGCTGGTAGATAGCAGCACGTCAAACCACAACTGACTCGTATAAAACAGGGCCGTTTTTGGCACGAAAGGGCGCAGGGAAACAGGCACCGAAACGCTATCGGTCAAACCGCAGGGCCAGCACCACGTTGCGGCCCGGCGCGCTAATACCCGAGGCAAACTGCCGGTAGCTTTGGTCGAGAATATTCTCCACAGCGGCCTGCACGGCCCAGCGCGGTGTGAGCCGGTATTCGGTGCGCAAATTGAGCGTGTACCAGCCCAGCGAACCGACGGGCGTGGCCTGATCGAGGTTGTCTTCGCCCGACGGGCTAAACTCGCCCACCCACTTGCGGCCGTTGAACAGTACCGAGGCCTCGGCCGTGAGGGAACGACGCCGGTAGCTGACGGCGCCGCGGCCGTAGAGCGGCGGAATGTGGTCGAGAGGAACGGCGCGGGTAAGGTCGCGGCCCTTGGTGTAGCTGATGCTGCCCTGGGCCGAGAAGCCGGCTCCGAACTCAGCCAGGGCGCGGGCGCTGAAGCCGTAGATGCGGGCGCGGCCGGTGTTGGTGCTGGCCACAGTGGTGTAAGTCTGGCCGTTGAAAGTAATGGTGCTGCCACCGTCGGGGGCGGCAAAGGGCTGCACCACCAAGGCATTGCGCAGCTGGGTGTAAAAGCCGGTAATGGCCACTTGCAACCGGTTTTCCACTGTTTTCGACAGCTCTACTTCGGCGGTGCGCAGGCGTTCGGGTTTCAGACCGGCGTTCGGGATAATGAGCGTGCCGTTGTTTTGCTCGAAGGTTTTGCTGGCGTCGTCTACGTTGGGGTTGCGGAAGGCCGTAGCCACCAAACCACTTGCCCGGAAGCCCGCCGGTAGCTGCGCTACCAGGCCCAAGTTGCCGTCGAGTGAGGCCGAGGACTGCCGGATGCGGGTGGCAGTGGTGTTAAAGAAGCGCGGGTCGAAGTCGCCGCGCAGGCGCACCGTGCTCAGGCGCAAGCCGTCGGAAAGGGTTAGCGCGGGCGTAAGCTGCCAGCGGTGCGCTGCGTACAGTCCGGTAGTGGCATAAGTGGCCCCGTTGGGGTAGCGGGTGGCAATGTCTTGCTGCACGCCGGTGCGCACGTTCACGCCGGTGCCGGTGCTGCGCACGCGGTTGTGAGTGACTTCGGCACCGTAGCGCAGCTCGTGACGGCCCAAGCTTTTATTCAAGTCGAGGTTAGCCGATAGCACCCGAACCTGCTCGCGGTTCTCTTGGCGCACGTCGCGGCGAAAGTCCCGTACGAGCCGGCTTTCGTCCAGCCGCTGAACGGCGGGCGTAAGGCGCAGGGCATCGAACAGGCGCTTGGGGCGGGTGTACTGGTACTGGTAACTGGCCATTAGGCGACGCTGCGGGCCATAATTCCACTCGGCAAAGCGTGGCAAGCCGTTGCGGAGCGCCTGCAATCGGTCGTAGCGAGGCACGTCGGTGGTGGTGGAATACTGCAAGTTCAGCAGGTGCTGCTGGTGCGCCACGGGACGAAAAAGCAGCTTTTGCAGTACATCCATTTGGCCGTAGCCGGAGTCGCGCTGCACGTTGGGGTCGGGGTTTACCAGCACGCTGTCGCGCAGGCCGAAGCGGCGCACGTAGAACGGTTTTTCGCCAAACCCGGGGTAAGATCTGTAGTCCCGGTTGCCCTTGCGCAGGTCGTCGAAATCGGTGACGGTTACGCTTGTGAGCGAGGCCACGCGGCGCCAGCCCAGGCTTACATCGGTGTGCAGGGTTTTCTCGTGGGCGGCGCTGGCGTAGCGCAGTAGGTTGCTGGTGTGTACGCGCGGAGTGGTGGAGCCGCTGTCGGCCAGCAGCGGCGGCTTGGTGTACACGCTAATAACGCCGCCCAGGGCATCGGAGCCGTAGGGTACGGCGCCGGCCCCGCTGAGGACTTCAATGCGCCCGAGCACGTTGGCATCGATACCCAACACGTTTTGCAGGTGGCCGCCGCGGAATATGGCGTTGTTCAGCCGCACGCCATCTACCACCAGCAGCACCTTGTTGGCCTCAAAACCGCGCAGCACCGGGCTGCCGCCGCCCAGCTGCGACTTCTGCACGTACACCCAGCCGCTTTGCTGCAAGGCATCGGCCGTGGTGGCCGGGTTCAGCAGCCGAATGGTGCGGGCCGATAGTACTTCTATTTGCTGCGGTACTGCGGCGCGGAGTTCGGGAGTACGGCTCGCCGATACGATTACTTCACCCAGACTTATGACCCGGGCGCTATCGGGTGCCGGCGTTTGAGCGACGGCCGTAACGTTGGCGCCTGCGGCAACCACCACTATCGTAAGCGTCCTGCTTATCATCTGGCCTGGTTTGCCTTTGGGTTGGTTAAAAATTATGCTTCAAACGACTTTTTGTCCTGTTTGAACTATATGTATTAGCGGGTTTCGTTAGCTGAGGTTGCTGAACAAGTAGCTCCGAGCACCAGTCGGATATGATGATTAAGCTCTGTTGCCCGGAAGGTAATTGTAACTCGGCAGTTAACCGGCCGCTGAGGTGGACAGGTTGCGGGTAAGGATAGTACCTACTTTACATCAAATCAGGCACCGGCAACGGAGGCACTTGTTCGGGTTGCAAGCGGGCGGCCGGGCGCACGGTGAACATCCGCGTGGCTTTGTTAAATTCTACATCAACGTACCCCGGCACCGGCACTCCACGAAATTCGGCTGGTTTCCACAGCGGCATGAGTTGGGTAAGCATGCGCTTAAGCATTTGCTTCAGGGCCTCGTTCTCCGACTCAAAGGCAATGAATTGTCCGGCAGCATCCAAACTGGCGCGGACGCGCACTCGGTCTGGCAGCACTTGGTACCATTGGGTGTCGCTGTAACGCAACATGCGCTGGGTGAGCCGCTCGGCGTACCGCCGCGTACCCAAAGCCACGCTGGGTACACGCAAATGCTCTTGCATCATGGCAAACTGCTGCCGTCGGGCTTGGTCGTTGCAACTGTAGCCTAGTCTCAGTGCACTCGCCAGCTCAATGGTGCTGTGCGTTAAGGGCTGTACAACTGGCTGAAAATACGGCACGCGCCGCTGCCCGTTTCCCTGCCAGTTGCCCTTCCGAAAGCGCCCCCCTTCATAAAGCTCCACTGCCGTTAAGCCTTGCTTGCCTTCCGACTGATAGCTTCGCCACTGGCCATCGGGCAGCCCCAAGCGCACTTTGCCAACGCTGTGCAGCCCGCGTTCGGTTTGGCCCTGCCATACGCCTTGCCCATTGGTAACCATAGCCTTACCAGTGGTATCCCAATAAGCAATGATGCGCGTCGTACCGTCCGTAGGAAAGCGAAAAACTTGCAAAGGCTGCCCGTTAGCATACCAGTACTCCCAGTTGCCGTACCGTATTCCTTGCTCATACTGCCCGCGCACGGCCAGTTGCCCGCTGGAGTAAAACAGCTCATACAGGCCGTACAACCTACCCTCCTTGTACGTGGCCCGAGCCAGCAGCTGTCCATTACCCACCCGAAAGTCGCTTACTGATCCGTACATATCGCCGTCGGCAGTCAGTCGTATGTGCCGCCGGATAGCGGCGCAGGCCACCGGCGTTAGTTCGTAGCGTGCGTTAAAGAACAGAATAACGCTATCGGCTGTAACGACTTGGCTGCACTCGGCCAGCGAGGCCAGCTGGGCTTTAACCCGCTCCTGGGCCTGAACCGGGACTACCTGAGCCCAGACACATAGCAGCACTAAATAATACCAGGGTTGCGTCTTTCGCGGCATAGGAACGATAATCGATGGGTTAGCTGAGCAATTTATCGTTAATTCTGCTCCACGCGGCCATAAATCCTAGAACCGGCGCTTAAACACCTTGCGGGTTTTCATGGTGTAGTGCGCGGCCACGCCGCGGCGCGTGAGGGAAATTTTCCAGAAGCCAATCAGCTGGCCGGGCTGGTAGCCGGTGAGCTTTTTGCTGGGGTACGTGGTAGTCAGCAACTGCGCGTCGGCCGCGCTGATATCGGTTCCCACTTGGCCGTGGCACTTCAGGCACACGTCGTTGGGTAAAATCACCAGGGGTTGCTGAAACACGTATTCGTCGGCGGTGGGGCGCAGCACCTGCACGGTATCGGCTTCGGTAATAAAGCGCGGGGCCAGCAGCTGGCGGGTGGTGGTAGCATCTAGCTCGCGGGCCAGGCCCACCACCTGGGGCAGCTTTTCGGGCTGGCAGAAAGGGTGAGCAGCCTCCACGCCGCCGGCGCGGAGGCGCTCGGTTAGCTGGGCACGCCAGGCCCGGTCGGCGGTGCGGGTGAGCGAGTCGCCGGCCCAGTGGGCGGCGGCCAGCAGCTGGTTGGGCAAAATGCGTTTGGGTTTCCAGTTTTCGGCCTCCCGGTCGATGGCCTGGCCGTTTTCCAGGTGCTCAACCTGATCGGGGCGGCAAGCGGCAGTAAGGAACACCAGGGCCAGCGAAGGCAGCAGTAGCAGAGAAAAACGCATAAGGAAGTGGCAAACCCTTGGGCGGAACCAACCTACGGCCCCGGCGGGTTTTGTACCTTTGCAAAGGTACCGCCCAATTGCGGACCGCCCGATGACCAATGCTCGACAAACTAGAGGCCATTAATCAGCGCTTTAACGACGTGAGCCAGCAGTTGCTGGACCAAGACGTGATGAGCGACATGAAGCGTTACAAGGCCCTGAACAAGGAATACAAAGACCTCAACAAGATTGTGGTGGAGTACCGTGCCTACCAGCAGGTACTTAGCAACATCGAAAACGCCCGCGAGGTTATTGCCACTGAAAAGGACCAGGAGTTCCGCGAAATGGCCAAGGAGGAGCTCGACATGCTTCTGCCCGAGCAGGAACGCCTGGAGGCCCACATCAAGGACCTGCTGCTGCCCCGCGACCCGAACGATTCCAAGGACATCATCATGGAAATTCGGGCTGGTGCCGGCGGCGACGAAGCGGCCCTGTTTGCCGGTGACCTGCAGCGCATGTACATGCGCTACGCCGAAAAGCACAACCTGAAAATGGAGCTCATCGACGCCATGGAAGGCACGGCGGGCGGCTACAAGGAAATTATCCTGGCCCTGCGCGGCGAAGACGTGTACGGCAAGCTCAAGTTCGAGTCGGGTGTGCACCGCGTGCAGCGCGTGCCGGCCACCGAAACCCAGGGCCGCATTCACACCTCAGTAGCCTCGGTGGTGGTAATGCCCGAAGCCGAAGAGCTGGACGTGGAAATCGACATGAACGAGGTGCGCAAGGACTTGTTTATGTCGTCGGGTCCCGGCGGGCAGTCGGTAAACACTACCTACTCGGCGGTGCGCCTCACCCACTTGCCCACCGGCATTGTGGCCCAGTGCCAGGACCAAAAGTCGCAGCTCAAGAACTTCGATAAAGCCCTGCAGGTACTCCGTTCGCGCATCTACGAGATTGAGCTGGCCAAGAAAAACGAAGCCGAAGGTGCTACCCGCAAGAGCATGATTGGCGGCGGCGACCGTTCCGATAAAATCCGGACCTACAACTACCCCCAGGGCCGCGTGACCGACCACCGCATCGGCTACACGGTGTACAACCTGAGCTCGGTAATGGACGGCAACATCGACGATTTCGTGGAGCAGCTGCGCCTGGCCGAAAGCGCCGAGCGTTTGAAGGAAGGCACCACGGCGTAATTGTAGTTGTCAATTGTCAGTTGAAAAACGGACCTTGCTTCGGCAGGGTCCGTTTTTTCTTGCCGAAGCGTCGTTCCTTTGCAGCCGGAACCCTCTCAATTGGTAGTCGTAGCGTCTTTTTTCTGACAACTGACCGCCAACAACTGACAAGTGAATGGACTGTTCGCGTTGTATTACGCTGGAAAATAGCCGCGTGCGCCTGCGCCCCCTCGAAGCCTCCGACTTCGAGGCCCTCAAGCAAATAGCCTTCGACGCAGCCGTTTGGCGCTACACCACCACGCCGCTGCCCAAAGACAACGTGGCCTTGGCCGCCTACCTGGCCCAAGCCATTCAGGACCGCGAAGCCGGCCGGCGCTACGCCTTTGCTATTGTAGACTTGGAAACGGGCCGCTTGGCGGGAAGCACCAGTTACGGCAGCTTTGCCCTGGACGAACGCCGCATTGAGATTGGCTGGACGTGGCTGGGCCGCGAGTTTCAGCGCTCCGGCGTGAACCGGGCCGCCAAGCATTTGCTGCTGAAATACGCGTTTGGCGAATTGGGCTGCGAGCGGGTGGAGCTAAAAACCGACGCCCGCAACCAACAGTCGCGGGAAGCCATGCGCCGCATGGGCGCTGTAGAGGAAGGCACCTTACGCAGCCACTGCTTCACACAGGGCGGCCAGCGCCGCGACTCGGTGTACTTCAGCATTCTGAAGCCCGAGTGGGACAAGCTGCGCCAGTCCGTGTTCCGTGAATACGACAGCCGTGGCTGAGCCGCCCGTTCCGCGCCCACCCCGGCCCTGGCGCCGTGAAGTAGCCAGCTTCGGCTATGCCCTGAAAGGAATTCGCACGGCCTTGGCCTCGGAGCCGCACCTGCGCTTTCACGCTGTGGCTGCGGTGCTGGTGGTAACGCTGGGCCTGTGGTTGCGCCTACCGCGCCACGATTGGGCGCTGCTGCTGCTGGCCATTGGTGCGGTCTGGACGGCCGAGCTGATCAATACGGCCCTCGAAACGCTGGTGAACTTGGTGTCGCCGGAGTACCACCCATTGGCCGGCCGTACAAAAGACGTAGCCGCCGGTGCGGTGCTGGTGGCAGCACTGGTTGCGGGCGTGGTTGGGCTGTTGATTCTGGGCCCGCCGCTGTGGGCACGCTTGCAGCTGTGGCTAACCTGAAAATCACTCGGCAGGAAACCCGATGAACTGTGGCGGTACGGCTTCGGTGAGCCACACGCCGTTTTCGGAAAGGAAAAACGCGTAGCCAGTGCGGGCCATATCGGCGGCGGCAATGCGCAACACCACCGGGCGGCCGTGGCGCTGGCCCACGCGGTGGGCAGTGTCGACATCGGCCGAGAGGTGCACGTGGTGGCGCTGCTGGCGCAGCAGGCCAGCGCTGCGGATGGCGGGCAGGTTGCGTTCGGCGGTACCGTGGTAAAGTGCCTCGGGCGGCGTTTGAGGCGTGTAGCCGAGGTCAACGGTTACGGAGTGGCCTTGGTTGGCCCGAATGCGCTGCCCATCAGGGCTGAAGGCAAAGCGTTGTTTGTCGCTGCCGGCTACTACTGCTTCCAGAGTTTCACGAGTAACAGCGTGGCCGTGCTGGTTGAGGCGGGTCAGCAGGTGGTTTACTTCGGCCCAGCCGGCTTCATCGAGGCTTAGGCCGATGGTTCCGGGTTGGTGGCGCAGCACCAATGACAGGAACTTGCTGAGTTGGCGGTGCGCATCGGGAAGAGGAGAAGTAGCCATTGCTGAGTGGTTTGCGTATGCAAAAAAGCCGCTTTGCGGGTTCCGTCCGGCTTCGGACGGGCAAGTTGTACATTTGCCGCCTTCTGTTCCGAAAACCGATGCATCGCGTATTCTCCCTCGCCATTGGAGCCCTGCTGCTGTCCGGCGCCTGTGCCCGCCACGTCGACCTGACCACGCCCACCGACACCTCGGAGCCGCGCGCCACTTCCAGTGCCTCCACGCCCACGGTTACCACCGCGCCCACGCCCACCAGCCGGCCCGATGACCAGCAAGTGGCTTTTGATAAGCGCAACCGTCCGCAGTGGCTCGACGAGAAAATTAGCCAGCACTTGGCCGCTAAGGCCGAGAACCCGCCCATCACCATTCTCAGCTACCAATACAACGGCCAAACCGTTTACTACGAAACCGCTCCGTGCTGCGATAATTTCAGCACCCTGTATGATGCCAAAGGCGTGGTGCTTTGCCGCCCCGACGGCGGCATAACCGGCCGCGGCGACGGCAACTGCGCCGACTTCGAAAAGAAACGCAGCGCCGAACAACTTGTATGGCGCGACCCGCGTCGCTAACCCAGAAAGTAGGGCTACGGGGCACTCCGCAAGCTAAAACCGCGTTCTGCCGACCTGCTTCCGCCCACTTCCTAATTCGCAATACTCCATTTTCTTTTCTCATGATTGACACGCTCGAAAAGCTGGGGGCTTACAACGTGTGGGCCAATACCAAGCTGCTGGCGCATTTCGATGGCATTGCGGCCGCAGGCCAACAATTGCCCGAACGCACCTTACGCCTGTTCAGCCACGTACTGAACGCCCAAGCCATTTGGCTGGCTCGCCTTACCTCTACCGAAAGCCCTGTGAAAGTGTGGCAGGAGCATGATTTGGCCGGTTTGCACAAGCTCCACCACCAAACCTCGCCCTCCTTGCACCAATACGTGCAGCAAGCCGACGACCAGGAGCTGCACCGCGTGATCAGCTACACCAACTCGCTCGGCGACTCGTACGAAAGCCAGGTATCGGATATTCTCACCCACGCCAGCGTACACGCCAATTACCACCGGGCGCAGGTAGCCGCCGACCTGCGCCAGAACGGCCTAGAGCCCATTAATACCGACTTTATAACGTATTGCCGCGAGCTGTCGGTGCAAGCCAAAAAGGCTGTGCCTAGCCTGTAAGCCTTGCTTTTAATAGCAACCGAAAACCCTTCCGTATACGGAAGGGTTTTTTAATACTTCCCACGCTCACTCGCCCTCTTATGGCTGACACCACCCCTGCGCCGGTTGTTACCCCTGAACGCCTGGCCGCCGCTTACTCTTACGCCTCTTACCGCCAGCTTCTCGATGAGCTGATGGCCCAACGCCATACCACCGGCCCCAACCAGGAGGAATGGTTGGTACAGTATGCGCATCTGAACATTCAGCGGATGCAGCGCATCGATAAAACCGTGCACGTGTTGCCAGAGCTGCAAGCGGCTTTGGCGCGTTTGGAAAAGCCATACATCTGGCTGGTGCTAACTGAGGGCTGGTGCGGCGACGCCGCCCAAATCGTTCCCACCCTGGAAGCCGTAGCGCGGGCCAGCCACGGCAAGCTAAGCACGCGTTACCTGCTGCGCGACGAAAACCTGGATCTGATGGACCGCTACTTGACCAACGGCGGCCGCTCTATTCCCAAGCTCATCGTTCTCGATGCCGCTTCCCTCACCGAAGTAGCTAATTGGGGCCCGCGGCCGGCGCCTGCGCAGGAGCTTTTTCTGCAGTTAAAAGCCGCCGGTGCCACCCACGAGGAATACGCCGAAAAAGTGCATTCCTGGTACGCCAAAGACAAAACCCAGAACACTCAACAAGAGCTGCTGGCCTTGGTTCAGCGGTTAAGCTAACCGACGCCTCAAGCTATAAATAGATAATTCATCACTATTAAAAAAGCCCGTTGACAGCGTAGTCAACGGGCTTTTTTAATGCGTGTAGGCGGCTGCTTAATTCAGCGGCACGTTCTGCACTTGGGTTACATTGTTGTTAGTAACCACCACGCCGCTTACGGTTTTCTGCTGGTAAGCCGGTTGGTTAGCCGGGGCCGTGGCGGAAGGGAAGTACTTCAGGGTATAAGTGCCCGAAGGAATGCCAAAGAACTGGTAAGCGCCCGAACCATCGGCACGGGTGCTGAAGGTATCGGCGGGTACGATGGACGAACGAATGGCCAGCACCTCGGGCAGAGCGGCGGCGGGCGTTACGGTGCCGCGCAAACCGCCGTTAATGGCTTGGGCAATTACCCGAATAACGGGCTTGAGCAGGTAGCGCTCCTTTTTATCGTTGCCGGGGCGCCAGTTGCCGCGCTCCACAATGGAACGAGCCACGTCGAAATCGAGCAGCAGCTGGAAGGTCTCGTTTTCGCGCAGATTGGCCTGGTCGAGCTTCAGCTTCACGCCCGACGTTTGGCCGCTGGGCGTTTTCAGGTCGTACTGCTGACCATCGGTGCCGATAACATAGCTGTCGGGGCCCAACACGAGGCGAATTTCCTTTAGGTCACCGGGGGCAAAATCGGTGCTAACGAGCAGGGCCGAGCGGCCGTTCACGTACTCCAGCACGTTAATGGCTTGGGCCGTGAAGGGCAGGGTTTGCCAACCGTCGGGGTTGCTTTCCTCCTTCAAGTGCACTTCAATCTGGCGCACATCGAGCACCACGCGCTGGAAGTCACCGGGAGCATCCATCAGCCGGATTTCCAGCTTCGAGCTTTTGTCGTTGTCGTTGCCGCAGCTACCCAAGCTCAGAGCGGCTCCGAGGGCCAAGGCGTAGAGAGAGAATTTTTGAATCATGGTCGGTGGAGGAAAGTTAATCAGGGAAAAGTTCAAGCAACAAATGGCCTGTAGGCAGCCTAACGAAAGCAGTGGCAATAAATATACCATTTTGCTTGCAGCCTAAGTGATGCTCAAACGCAGGTGCTTCAGAAAAGGATACAGCCGAAAACAAAAACCGGCCCACACGCCAAACAAGGCGGGTGAGCCGGCTATGCAGCAGCAACTAGATAAGCTTAGTTGCTGGCTTTGGTGGTATCGGTGGGGGTTTCCTTGGGCGTTTCCGCAGGCGGATCAGCGGGCGGAGTGGCGGGCTTCTTGGGCTTACCAAACAGCGAGTTCAGCCCCTGCGAAGCTTTCTGCTTGAGCTTAGCCTCAGCCTCTAAGCGCTTCTTCTCGATTTCCTGCTGCGCCTTGGCTTGCAGCTCCAATTGCTTGCGTTCCAACTCACGGCGGGCACTGTCCTGCGCTACTTGGCTTTTGGCGGCCAGTTTCAGCTTGGCATCGTCTACTTTGCTTTGCACCACACTTTGCACGAGGCTTTTGGCTACGTCCTTGGCCTGGCCTTTCACGCTGCCGGTAGTCAGGTTAACGGTGGGGTTGGTAATGGTGCCGCCAATTTTCAGGCCCAGCGTTACGCGCTCGGTACCCTTGATGTCCTGCACGCCGGTAAGCTGGGTGAGTTTGGCGTTCAAGGCGTTGCCTACTCTGCCGGTGGGCACATCCAGCGCCATGATGTACTCCATGGTTCCGCCCACGTTCGAGGAGCCACCCACGGTGCTCTTGATCTGGCCGACGGTAAAATCGAAGGGCTTCACGATGAAGTTGCCGTTGAGCATTTCGGCGGCCACGTCCTTGTTGTTCACCACAAAGCTTTTCAGCTCCTGCAATTGGGTGAGGTTGCTGATCTTAGTCAGAGCCGGCGAAGCACCCACGGCGGCGCGTACCACTTCAAACACACCTTTGCCGGTGAGCGAGCTGTAAACGGGCATCATGTCGGGGCCCATTTCGCCGCTCACGCTAAAGTTGGTACCAAAGATGCCTTCAACCTGCGAAGCCAGCGGCAGCAGCTTTTTCACCGAGTTAAAGGCGCTGAAGGCGTTCTGAAAGTCGAGGTTCTGGATGTTCAGGCCCAAAGCGAACTTGGGGTGTGCCAGATCCTTGCTGTTGTAGCTGCCGGTGGTGGCAAAGTTGCCGCCAAGGGTGTTGAACGTCAGTCCGTTCAGGTTCACAGCTTGGTCGCGCACGGCCAAGGTGCCTTTCAGGTTGTCGAGCTTCAGGTTGTCGTACACCACCTGGCCCACGTTGGCGTTCAGGTTCAGGTCGAAGAACTTGGGAATTTCCAGCACGCCCTGGGCGCCGGTAGCGGCCGGCGTGGCGGAGGTGCCTTTGGCCGTTGCGGCCGTAGCGCCGGGCGTAGGCTGTCCGGTAGCTTCGTCTACCATCCACTCGTTCACGTTAAAGCGGCGTGAGTTTACGTTCACGGTGCCGCGCAGGCTTTGGCCGGGCGTGAACATGTAGCCCATGTAGTTCGAGATGGTACCCGAAGCCGCAATGTCCGACGAGCCCACGAAGCCCGTCATGTTCTGCAGCTCAATCTGGTCGTTGTTGAAGTTGGCCGTGGCCTGCGTTACGCGCACGCCCTGGGGCAAGTCGCGGCTCTTATAGGTTACGTTTTGGGCGTTAACCGTGCCCGAGGCCACTACTCTTTGGTAACGCTCGGCCTCGATGTCGGCCATGCTGCCTTTGGCGGCAATGTTGCCGTTCAGGCGGCCCGTTACGGTCATGCCTTCCAGCGGGAAGATTTTGGTGAGCTTGGTCAAATCCACCACGCCTTTCACGTTGGCATCGAACACCGGCTTGTCGATGTTTTGCACCGCCACGCGGCCTTCCAGCGGCTCGCCGTCGAGTAGCATCCGAAACTGCGGAATGTCCACGCGGGTATCGTTCACCTGACCGGTGGCGTTGGTCACGGTACCATTCAGCGTCAGGTTTTCGATGGGGGCCGGGAACTGCTTGCTCTTCACGTAGCCGTTGGTCAGGCGCAGGGCGGCCTGCGTTACCGGCATTTGGGTTTTAGAATAAGTACCGCGGGCCGTGGCATCCACGAACAACTGGCCGCGCATCAACAAGTCCTGCACGGGGTATACCTTCAGCATTTCGGCCAGGTCCACGTTGGCCTTCACGCGGCCGTCCACCTTCATCGGCTCCAGCCCGTCAATGGCCACGTTGCCGTCGATGGGGTTTTTGCCAAGGTCGAGGTGAAACTTCTTCACGTTCACCTTCACGTTGTTGGTGAAGCCCGATGGGTTGTCCACCTCCATGTCCACGTTGATGTTGCGGGCCGCCTGGGGCAACTCGGGGTAGTGGAACATGCCGTTGGTAATCTGCAGCTTCACGCCGTAACCCGGCATCTGCACTTCGTTCTGCACGCCCTTGGCGTAACCGGTGAAGGCCACCTTGCCGCTGGTTTCTATGCTCTTGAACTTCTCGGTAAACACGCCGGGCACCAGGCTCAGGATGTTCTTAAAGTCGGTTTCTAGGGCTTTGAAGGTTAGGTCATACGTTATGTCGGTAGCGTTCGGCAAGCCGATGTCGCCCTGAAAGCTGAACGGAAAGTCGTTCAGCCGCACCTGGTTGTCCTTGAACGAGAACAGCATCTTGTCCAGGTTCATGCCCATGGTCACGTCGGCGGTCAGCTGCTTTTTGTCGAGGTAGGTCGTGCCGTCGTAGCTCATGGTCAGCGCCTGGGCCGTGGTCTTCGAGGTCATGTCGAAGATGTTCTGGGCAAAGTCGCCGGAACCTTCGTGCTGAATGCCCTGCAGCTGCATGGCAAACGGAATGCTCTGGTCGTTGTAGCGCAGGCGGCCGTTCTCAATCTGCCAGCCTTTAATGGTAAGCTTAATGGCCGTGGTATCCTTGCCCTGCTCGGCCAAGGCGGAGTCGGGAATCACGATGTCCCAGTTGGCCCGGCCGCTCTTAAGCACGTGTACGCTGATATCGGGCCGCTCCAGCGTCACGGAGTTGATCTTGATTTGGTCGCCGCGCACCACGCTCATCAGGTCTAGCCCAATATCGATGCGGGGCAAGTAGGCCAACGTGTCGCGGGCAAACGAGTCCTGCCCGATAACGCGCAGCTGTTCGATGCTCAGGTCCAGATCGGGGAAGGTGCGCAACAAGCTCAGACCTACGTTTTCTGGCTGATACACCACCTTCGCCGACAGCTTCTGGGCCAGTTGCTGGTCGAGCGCGGCTTTTATCTTGTCTTTAAACAGAATAGGAGTGAGGGCCACGGCTGCCACGAGTACCACGAGGAAAATCAGCAGGCCCAGAAAAAATTTTCGCATGACGTAAAAAGTTGACGGCGAAGCGTAAGCAAGATGTTTGCCACTGGCGCACCGCCGGGGCGGCACGATAAAGAGGAGCTAAGTTGCAATTTTAGTTCCGAGGCAAGTTGCGGTACACCAAACCGAGGCTTCACCGCGTTACATTCGTTGCGTATGCCACCCACCTATTTCCTGCGCCGCCTGTTGCGCCACCTGCCCGCTCGGGCCGGTCGGCACCCGCGCCTGCTCACGGTGTTGGTGAGTGTGGGTACGCTCGGCAGTTGGTCGGCCCAGGCACAGGATGTGTACTTCTCGCAGCCCTACGCTACGCGTCTGCATCTAAATCCGGCCTATACCGGTTTATTTGACGATGCCAGCGTAACGCTGGCCTACCGAAATCAGTATCCCACGCTCATCGGGGCGCTGCAAACCAGTCAGTTGGCCGCCGATTACCGCCTCCGTAACCAGCGCAGCGCCGTGGGCCTGCTCATTAACGCCGACCGCGGCGGCGGCCTGAACCTCACCCGCCTCGAAGCCGGCTTCACCTACGCCTACCACGCCCGCCTCGCCCAAAACCTGTACCTGAGCGGCGGGGCTCGTGCTGCTTATGGTTCCCAGCGCATCAGCTACGGCAACCTGCTCTTTGGCGACCAACTCTCCGACGACGGCCAGCAGGTCGGTCCCTCAGCCGAGCCCTTGGCCTACGACCCCGTGCACTACCTCACGCTGGGCGTAGGCGGCCTGTTTTACACCTCAAACACGTGGGGCGGCCTCGCCCTCGACCACGTGAACCAGCCCCGCGTCGGCGTAGCCGACGATGCCAAACTACCTTTTAGGCTGGCTGCTCATGGGGGCTACAAGCATTATTTCGTGAAAACGACGGTCAAGCGAGAGTACCGCGAGGTGAGCTTAGCACCCACGGGCAGCTACACCTACCAAGGCGGTTCGCAACGCTTGGAGTTGGGCTTGTACGGCACCACCACTCCGCTTACTGCCGGTTTGCTCTGGCGCGGCGCCATTCCCGGTCCCGGAAACGCTCAACAAACCCTCGTAGCGCTGCTGGGACTAACCTGGAACGGTTTCAGGTTCGGTTACAGTTACGACGTGAGCCTCAACCAGTTCAGCCGGGAAACAGGCGGTGCGCATGAAATAACATTGAGCTTAACCAAGTTTGATTTGATCGAAGCCGCGAAACGGCGCTTACGACGTAAAAATTACGCTCCACCACCTTGCCCCACCTTTTGAAAATCAGTAATATTGCAACCACTTTGCCCTAGTCAAGCCTTTTCCGCTCAAGGAGTTCCACATAAACAAGTATGAATCTTTCCAAGTACATAGGCTTAGCCATTATTGGCGCCTGCTCCCTGTCGGCTTGCAAAAGCGGGCCGCCTTCGGCTCAGAAACCCGGTAAATACTCGTCCACCACAGGCATCGAGTACAACACCGAGGAAGGCATGAAGGTAGCTGACTACCAAGGCATTCCGGAAGGCCCCGGCCTCGTGTTTATCGAAGGTGGCCGCACGGTTCTGGGTTCGGGCGAAGAAGACGTGGCCATGACCCACGACAACCTCGAGCGCACCGTAACCGTGGCCTCGTTCTATATGGACGAAGCCGAAGTAGCCAACATTCACTGGCTCGAGTACCTCCACTACGTGCGCAAAGACTCCTCCGAGGAGTTTTACCAGTCGGCCCTGCCCGACACCGCCGTGTGGGCCCGCGACCTGTCGTTTAACGACCCCTACGTTGATTACTACCTGCGTTACCCCGGTTTCCGCTACTTCCCCGTGGTGGGTGTAAGCTGGCTGCAGGCTAACGACTTCTGCACCTGGCGTACCGCCAAGGTGAACGAAAACCTCGCTGGCTATGCCACCGAAGGCGACGGCGGCGGCAGCAAGAAGAAAAAAGGCGGCCTGTTCGGTAAGAAAAACAAAGGCGGCGACGAAGGTGCCGACGAGGGCGCTGAAGGCACGACCGAAGATGGCGAAGGCAAAACCCGTATTGCCATCGAGAACGGCAACACGCTGCCGAACTACCGCCTGCCCACCGAGGCAGAGTGGGAGTACGCTGCGCAGGCCATGATCGGTACGCAGGAAACCGGCAACGAAAACCAGGAAAACAAGCGCGTATACCCGTGGGATGGTCGCCAGGTACGTAACCCCTACGGTAAGAAGATGGGTCAGTTCTTGGCCAACTTCAAGCGTGGCCGCGGTGACTACGCCGGTATTGCCGGTAGCCTGAACGACGGCGCCATGATTACCGAGTACATCTACGCTTACCCGCCTAACGACTACGGCCTCTACAACATGGCCGGCAACGTGAACGAGTGGGTGCAGGACGTGTACCGTCCGCTCTCGTACGAAGACATGGAAGACCTGAACCCCTTCCGCCGCAACGGTGTACTGGACGAAGCCGACCGTTACGACAAGAAGGGTTACCAGTCGCTGATCGACGACCACGTTCGCGTATACAAAGGCGGTTCGTGGAAAGACGTAGCTTACTGGTTGTCGCCCGGCACGCGCCGCTTCATGGGCGAAGACTCGGCCACGGCTACCATCGGTTTCCGTTGCGCCATGATTAACCCCGGCTCGAACAAATAAGACTTGCGTTCAGCAACGAACCGAAACAAAAAAGCCGCCCCGTGAGGAGTGGCTTTTTTGTTTAACTATGTTTTTTAAAACGGTGCCACAACGCCCACGCGAATATCCGCAGGGGTCTGTTCTTCCGTTATGACTTTACGGCTGTACCAGTAGCCGCAACGGTGCGTAATCTGGATTGGTGGGCTGCAGAACGTACAGCCCAGCCGTAAGTCCTTGCAGGTTCAAAGATTGGTTAGGTTGCCGGGAGGCAAACGTGCGGATTCGCCGCCCTAAACCGTCAACCAAGTGTATTGTAATGCTGGTTGGGATTCCGGTAACCCGCACCTCGCCAAACGCTGGGTTTGGGTAGGCAGACCACGCGGCCGTGGTTTGCCGGGCCCGGGTGGGCAGCACGGTCTGATCGAGCTTGGCTACAAAGCCCTCGGCGCGGGCGGAGGTGGGCGTGGTGAGCGTGTGGGCGCCAAACCGGGCGGTGCCAACAAAATTACCGACTACGTATACGTTCCCGTTGGCGTCGGCTATGGCATCCGTAAGCCTGGCTTCGTTGGTGGTTGAGCTTAGGGGTGAACCGGCTGTACGCACCCAGTCAAAGGTGTCGGTGGTTCTATCATATTTGAGCGCTAGGATCAGCCCGTTGCTGCTGTCTAATGGACCATAGCCTTCCAATGTTATCGGGCCGCCTCCCGTGTTGCCTGCCATTACGAGTTGGTTCGCTCCGACGGAATGAATGCTGACCAGTCGTATTGCAAACCTTTGCTGCCCGGCATCGACACCGACTAGTTTGGCCCAGGTTACCCGTCCACTTGTGTCAGCACGAACTAGTATTGTACTTAAGGTATTCGCCGGAGTAGTGATTGACGGCACGTTACCTGCAAAGGTTATGGTCCCAGCATTGCTCAGAGCCTGAAAGTACAAGGACCCCGAAGCCGGATCGTCGCCAATCAACTGTTCGCCGCCGAAACTAGCCGTCGTGCTAATAAAGTTGCGCTTCAGCCATAACACCCGGTTGGCAGCCGTGAGCTTGACCAGTGTGGGATTTCCTCTGCGGGTGGGCGCTGGCCCGGTTAACCCGTCCAGGTTCAACACGTCGTTGTGACTCACCGACCAGTACACGGCTCCGGCGGCGTCAATCTGTAGTCCGGCGGGTTGCACGCTTTCGCCCGGAATACCCGCTTGCCGCACCCACCTTAGGGTGCCATCGGAGGCGTAGCTGGTCAGGAAGCCGTCAAAGGAAGAGGCAGCACCAATTTTGGGGTAAGCCGTTCCTTCAATAAACAAGTCCCTAGAGGTATGGCAGCTCCAGTAACAGTTGCCTTGTGCATCAAGAGCCAATCCCCAGGTGAATACCCCGTAGGTAGGCGAAAACCGTTTGGCCCAGCGCAGGTCGCCTTGCCCGTTGAAGGAAGCAATGAAGGAGAAGCTGCCGTAATTGCTGCCGGTAGGGGGTGCACCAGCGGCCCGCGGCCCCTGCAGCATCTGCCCGCCGGGCAGTACCAGGTCGCCACCGGTGAGGCTACCGTAGGTGCCGGTGAAAGTGGCGTTGCCCGCGGCATCCACCACCATGTGCCCGGCCTCCTCAATGCTCAGTCCTTGCAGGGTGCGCAGCCAGAGCACCGTGCCGGCGGGGCTGTATTTGGCCAACACGATATCCGATTCGCCCGCGCTGAACAGCTGCTGAATGCCGCCGATGGTGGCAAAGCCCACAAAATCGCCCAGCACGTACACGTTACCGGCCGCGTCGCGGCCCACGGCTGTATTATTGTTGGGCTGGCCGGTGGTAACGCTGAAACCGCCCTGACGGTCGGCCCAGCCCCATCCGGGGGCCGTTTGGGCAGCGGCTAGACCCGCGCTCAGGCTCAGGCCAACCGACAGGGCTCTGGTGAGTAGTTTTTGTATTGCTTTCATGGTGGTATCGTGAAAAGAGATACGAGACAACCAGCCGCGTTAGAAGCCTGTGCCGATGCTGGTGTAGTCGATCTGCTCGGCTACCGGCCCGCCGCAGGAGGCGGCCCCCGTTACCCGAATGCGGTAGCGGTTGCCCGCCAAGAAGGGGTATTGGCTGCTGAGGTTTTCAACGGCCATAGCGCGCCAATGGCTCACCTCGAAATGCGTACCGGCAATAATCTGGTTCTGGCTATCCACGCGGTCAACCTCCATCTTAAACCACTGCTCGGCAAAGCTGGCGCGGCCGTCGAGCACGATGTTGGTGGTGGTACGCACTTTGGGGTGGGGAAGCGAATACCGGATGAGCGCCGGCATGCAATTGCTGCAGGAGTGCACGAAGTTGGCCAGGCAGCCTTCCAGGTTGCGGTATAACTTGTTGAGCTGGCACGGCGACAGGGACTTTTGCTGGGCGTTGTAGTCCATCATGTTGTTGGATACCTTGGCGGCAGCATCGCACCGCGGTACGCCGGTTCTGTCTACCGGCGGCTCGTTCAAGTTCCAGCAGTTGGCATTGGCGGGCGCGTCGGCGCAGCCGCTGGCACCGTACCACGTATGTTCCAGCCCCAGCAAATGCCCTACTTCGTGATTGAGTACGCTGGCGTATTCCCAAGCTTGTCTACGGACCGGGGCAACCCAGCCGGTCCACGGGCTTACAATGCAAGTCCAGAGGTTGCTGTTGCCCGTCATGCCGCAGTAGCTTACCTGTTTGGCTACGCCACCCTTGCGCGGGCCCACCAATGGGTATCCTTGGTTATCCAGTGGAACCTCCGTAATGAACACGTTAATGGTGTTGTGCCCGTCTATTATGTAGGCAGACGGGTTCATTAAGTCATCGTAATTTCGCAGAGCGTCGTTGCGATGGAAATACACGCCGTTTAGCAGCAGGCGTATGCGCTTGGGCAGCGGCGTGAGGGAGCTGCCGGGCGCAACGGTCAACGGCGGGTTGATGTCCATCTGACCGTTGGCGGCCCACACCAGCGCTTCGGCATAGTCGTAACCGGTTACGCCGGGGTCCGGATTATCAGGATGCCCGTCGTTAAACTGATCAAAGTTACCGGTGCCGTCGGCCGTTTGCATGAAGTGAATGTTCACCCGCACGTTGTAAGTCTGCGAGCAGATAAGCGGCGGCGCAATTGCCGGCTCGCTGGGAATAAGGTCGGCTGGGGTGGGTGGTGTACTGCACGTAATCTCCTGAGCTGCGGCCGCCAAGCTGCCGCAAGCCAGCAACACCAAGGCCGCTAGCTTTTTTATGCGAAAATAGGGGGGGGTAAAAAGGGTCATGAGGTATGATAGATGGAAAATGAAACAGGTCAGCAATATCTACAATCTGTCTATATCACTGATAAGCAATCCTAATTTTTACTCAAAATCAAGGGTTTACTTCTTCTTTGAGTATTGTATTACTGTTATTCCGAAGACAAGAAAGTGTAACGACGAAACATTTTTCCTTCCTATAAACTAGTGCTCGGCGTAAGCAATGGTAGCCACGTTTACCTTGGCGGCACCGGCCGCGAGCAGCTTTACAGCGCAGGCTTCCAGGGTGGCGCCGGTTGTCAGAACGTCATCCACAATGAGCACGTGTTGCCCTTGCACTGCCGTTGGGTTGGGCACCACAAATACGTCGGCTACGTTTTGCCAGCGTTGCGAGCGGGTCATGCGGGTTTGGGAGGCGGTGTAATCGGTGCGCTGCAGGGTGCTGGGGCTCCACGGCAGTTCCAGGCTTTGCGCTAATCCTTCGGCAAAGCTGTCGGACTGGTTGTAGCCGCGCTTAGCCAGTTTGCGCGGGTGCAGCGGCACGGGGGCAATGAGTTGCACGTCGGTTCCCAGTCCAATTTCGGCCAGTTCCTGTCCGTACATCAGTCCCAGGGCAGAACCTACTTCGCGCTGGCCTTTATACTTAAGCTGGTGCAGAAGGTGCTGTACCCGGCCGCGGCGCAAAAAGCGCAGGTAGCTCAGCACATGTTCCACCGGCACGCGGCCCCAAAACAGCCGCGCCAGCGGGTTAGCGGCAGGGGAAAGGCGGTGGAAGTCAGTGTACGGGAGTTGGGCGCGGCAATCGGTGCACAAATGCGTTTCGCCGCGGGCCAAGGGCTGCAGGCAAGCCAGGCAGGTGTGCGGAAAGGCCAACGCAATGAAATCGGATAGAGCACCGCGTAACATAAGCCGATAAGTAAGTAATGGAAGTAGTTGTAAGCCCGGCGTTGCTATAATCCGCAGCTAGCCGGGCGTAATTGCGGCTGAATGTAAACCTTTGCGACTGGAAAGCCATTTACTTGGCCGGGTCACTGGCACCTTACTCACAACATACGATTTACCATGAGCCTCGTCACGGAATTCAACGATTACCGCTCGCGCATGAACGAAAAGATCATGGCGGCGGATAACAAGGTCATCAAGCGCTTTTTCAACCTCGACACGAACACCTACCAAGCCGGTGCTCTGGACGTGAAGACCAAGGAAATTGTGGGCCTGGCCTGCTCCATGGTATTGCGTTGCGACGACTGCATCAAATACCACCTTGGCAAGTGCTACGAAGAAGGCATCAACGACTCGGAGATTTACGAAGTGTTTGCCATTGCCAACCTCATCGGCGGCAGCATTGTCATTCCCCACTTCCGCCGCGCCGTGGAGTACTGGGAAGCCCTGAAGGAAGAATCGGCGCAGCCGGCGCCGGCCCACGCCGAGCACAGCGCCTAAGCCATGCTCAACCCCCAGGAAACCGAGGCCCAGTTTGAGCACCGCTGGTGGCTGCTGATGACGGAAATGCGCGAGCGGTTCGGCAAAAAGCCCGACCTGAACGCGCTGCTGCTGCTCATTGGCGTGCAGGAGCTGGGCCAGGGCGCCGGGCCGTTCTCCAAAGAGCAAAAGCAGGACCTGATGCACATTGCTACCTGCCGGCTTTTCAGCATCTCGGGTTACTACGAACTGGAGCGCGTGGACGAAGAAGGCTGGCCCCACTACCGCCTGCTGCAGCCCGTGCCGTTTGCCAGCCTGAAAGAGCAGGAGCGCATGCTTAAGTGGCACATTCTGGAATACTTCGCCCAGCAGGAAGATTTGAATGCCTAACCCTACCTCAACGTCCTGCTGAGTTTATCGAACCGAAGGAAGCTCTAAGCCAAACTTCGGTTCGATAAACTCAGCAGGACGTCCTATTTGATTAATAACGCTTTGAAAATCATCAGCTACAACGTCAACGGCCTGCGTTCGGCCCTCAGCAAAGGCCTGATTGAATGGATACGCGAGGCCAACCCCGACGTGCTGTGCGTGCAGGAAATTAAGGCCGGCCGCGAGGCGCTGGACGTAGCCGCCTTCGAGGCGCTGGGCTACTATGCCTACTTGTATCCGGCCCAAAAACCCGGGTACAGCGGCGTGGCCACCTTCAGCAAGCAGCAGCCGAAAAACGTGACCATGGGCTGCGGCCGCGACCTGTACGACCACGAAGGCCGGGTGCTGCGCCTGGATTTCGATGACTTTTCGGTGCTGAACGTGTACATGCCCTCGGGCACCAGCGGCCCAGAGCGGCAGCAGTTCAAGCTGGAATGGCTGGCGTGGTTTTCTACCTACGTGAAGGCGCTGCGCCACAGCGTGCCGCCGCTCGTTATTGCCGGCGACTTCAATTGCTGCCCCACGCCCATTGACCTGCACAACCCCAAGGCCAACCAGAACAGCCCCGGCTACACGCCCGAGGAACGCGCTTGGTTTGCCCAATTGCTGTCGGATGGGTTCACCGACACTTTCCGCCACCACCGCGGCGACGAGCCGCACCACTACTCCTGGTGGAGCTACCGCGCCGGTAGCCGTTCCCGCAACGTAGGCTGGCGCCTGGATTACCTGCTGGCTGACAATGCCCTGCAACCCCGGCTGCAGTCGGCTGGTCTGTTACCCGATGCGGTGCACTCCGACCACTGCCCGGCCTTCGTGGAGTTGAGCTAGCGTGGCGGTAAGGCCGGTGACGTAACGGGTCCGGCAATTTTTTTGGCTGCGACGTGGTTACAAGCTCAACGGCTTGGCCACCGACCATCTGCGGGGCCGGTTTCGCCGTATCTTTCCTGTCTCTGAATTTCTCTTTCGACGAGCCCTGTTCGCCATGCCGGCAACGCCAGTTTTACCCACTTCCGCCGCTGCCGCACCCTCGGGCTGGCAAGCCGTGCGTCAACACCTGGAAGGCTTCAAACGGAAGTTTTACCTCAGCCTGCTCGTACGCGGCGCCTTGGTGGCCGGCGGCTTGCTGTTGACGCTGTTTGTCGTTTTCAACCTGCTCGAATACTTTCTGTACCTACCTACTTGGGTGCGCGGCGGCCTTCTGTTCGGGTTTCTGGGCCTAACCGTGTGGGCTTTTGTACGCTGGATCTGGCAGCCCTTGGCCGCGCTTACCAACCTGCGCCGCCTCTTATCCGATGAGCAGGCCGCGCAACGCGTAGGTCAACTGTTCCCGGAAGTGCAGGACAAGCTCCTGAACGCCCTGCAGCTGCAGGGCCAAGCCCGCGACAACGCCCTGATTGCGGCCAGCCTGGAGCAGCGCGCTGGGCAGCTCTCGGGTCTGGAGTTTGCCGAGCGCATCCGCATCAAGGAAGAAACCCGGCCGCTGTGGAAGTATGCTGCCGTGCCCGCCGCCGTGGCGGCACTGCTGCTACTGGTGTGGCCCGCACTGTTCGTGCAGGGTACCGAGCGCATTTTCCACTACAACCGTGCTTACTCGCGCCCCATGCCCTTCCGGTTTGTGGTGGGAAATAAGCAGCTGAAGACTTTCAAAAACGAGGATTTCAAGCTGGAAGTAACCGTTGAGGGCGAGGCCATGCCCAACGAGGTAAATCTGGTTATCGATGGCACCGAGCGGCGCCTGACTAAAGTAGCGCCCGGCCGCTTCGCCTACACCTTCCGCCAGCCCCAGCGCGACGTAGCGTTTCAACTGGCCGCCGCCGGCTTCACTTCCGATGATTACGAGCTGCGCGTGCTCGAACGCCCCAACCTACGCGAGTTTACCGTGCGTGCCGAGTACCCTGCGTACCTGCGCCGCGCCGCCGAAACACTGCCTAACGAAGGCAACCTGACGGTGCCCGAAGGCACGCGCCTCACCTGGCAGTTCAGCACCGCCGCTACCGACGAAGTGAAGCTGCAATTCCTTGACCCCGCCGAAACCTTAGCCGCCACCGAAGCCGGCGACGAGCAATTCACGTTCACGCGCCCGGCTGTACGCAGCCAGGTGTACCGCGTGCAGCTGCGCAACGCCACCGCCGGCCCCAACCGTGAGCCAATTGAGTACCAGCTCACCGTAGTACCCGACCAAGCACCCAGCGTTACGGTAGAAGCATTTTCCGACACCGTTACGCAGCGTTTTCTGGCCCTGGCCGGCACCTTGCAGGATGATTACGGCCTCACGCGTTTGGCCTTGCACTACCGCACCGGCACGGCCCAGCAGCCCGGCGCGTGGCGCACTACCGCGCTCCGCTTGGCTAATAACGGCCCGTCGCAGACGTACACGCACCAATGGGACCTGGCGCCGCTGCGCCTGCAGCCGGGCCAGCAGTTGGAGTACACTGTAGAAGTGTGGGACAACGACGGCCTGCGCGGAGCTAAAAGCACCCGCACCCGTCCGCTCACCTACCGCCTGCCCAGCCGCGCCGAGCTGCGAGAGCAGCTGAATGCCACATCGAAATCGATGCAGAGCCAGTTGAGCAGCGCCCAGAAGCAGTCGGAGAAGATGCAGCGGGAACTGGCCAAGGTAGAAGACAAGCTGAAGACCAAGCGCGAGCTGAGTTTTTCGGATAAGAAAGAGCTTAAGGAGCTGCTCGACCAAAAGCTGCAGATGGACCAGCAGCTGCAGGACATGAAGCAGATGTTTGAGCAGCTCAGCCAGAAGCAAAACCAGCTGGACCCGCGCAACGAACAGCTGGCCGAGAAGGCCCAGGAGCTGCAAAAGCTGATGGATTCCTTGCTCGACGAGAAAACCAAGAAGCTTTACGAGGAGCTGCAGAAGATGCTGGAGCAGCAGAAAACGCCCAATAACATGGACATGCAGAAGCTCCTCGACCAGCTCGAAAACAAGGAGCAAACCCTGCAGAAGGAGTTGGAGCGCGCCCTTGATATGTTCAAGCAACTGCAGCTGGAGCAGAAGATGGAAAGCGCCACCGAGCAATTGGAAAAGCTAGCCGAGCAGGAGCAGAAACTGGCCGAGCAAACCGAAAAAGCCGCCGAGAAGCCCAACGACCAGCGCAAGCAGGAAAACGAGCAGCTCAAAAAACAGCAGCAGGAAGCCCAAAAGGCTTTCGAAGAGGTGAAGAAGGAACTGCAGGAGGCCCAGAAGCTCGACCAGCAGCTCGACCACCAGAACAATCTTGACCCCCTGCAGCAGGAGCAGCAGGAGGTGGACCAGCAGATGCAGGACAGCCAGGAGCAGCTCGGCAAAAACCAGAACCAGAAAGCCGCCCAAAATCAGAAAGAGGCCGCTCAGAACATGAAGGAGATGGCGCAGAAAATGCGTCAGAACATGGAGGAAGAGGAGTCGGACCAGCAGCAGCAGAACATCGACGGCCTGCGCGACATTCTGGAAAACCTGCTTAAGTTGAGCTTTGACCAAGAAAGCCTGATGAAGGATTTCCGGCAGGTAGATCAGAGCGACCCGCGCTTCGTGCAACTGGGCCAAACCCAGCGCAAGCTCCGCGACGATGCCGTGGTGATTCAGGATTCTTTGTACGCCCTGGCCAAGAAGGTATTCCAGCTCCAGAGCTTCGTAACCCGCGAAGTGGGCGAGATGAACGGCCAAATGGACCAGGCCATGGAGCAGCTGCGCCAGCGCAATGTGGGTCGGGCAACCGGCAACCAGCAGCTGGCCATGACCAGCATGAACAACCTGGCCCTGATGCTCAACGACGCGCTTAAGCAAATGCAGGAGCAGCAGCGCCAAGCCCAGCAGGCCAAAGGCAGCGGCGGCAAACCCGGCAAAAAGAAAAAAGGCCAGAAACCCGGCTCCAGCCCCGGCCAGATGGGCAAGCTGCAGGAGCAGCTTAACCAGCAGATTCAGCAGCTCCAGCAGAGTGGCAAAAGCGGCCGGCAGCTTTCGGAGGAATTAGCCAAAATGGCTGCCCAACAGCAGATGCTTCGCCAGGCCCTGCAGGAGCTGGAAAAGATGCAGCAGGCCGCCAAAGAAGGCAAGAATGGCCAGAAGGATGGCAAAGGCGACCAAGGCATGGGCGGCCTTGGGGAGCTGAAAAAAATGATGGAACAAACGGAAACGGACCTCGTAAACAAGCGCTTGACGGAGCAAACCGTTATGCGCCAGCGTCAGATCCTGAGCCGCCTCTTGGAAGCCGAGAAATCGGCCCGGGAGCGGGACCTCGACAACAAGCGCGAAGCCGAAACGGCACGAGTAGTGCCGCCGGGTTTCCCGCCTGCTTTCGAGAAATACAAGCAGGAACGCCAACGCCAAACGGAGTTGCTACGTACGGTTCCCCCGGCCCTCACTCCGTATTATCAGCGGGAGGTGAGCGAGTATTTTCAGAAAATGAAATAACGCTGCCTACTTTTACGCCCCGCCGCCTTTTTTCACTCCATGAAGCAGGTCAGAATCCAGATACCTTCCCTCGTCGAAAATATCCGCGTGGTTGAGAGTTTCATCGATAACTCGAAGGAAACCTTCCACATCGAAGACGACATCTACGGCAACATCATGGTGGCCGTCACGGAGGCCGTGAACAACGCCATCCGCCACGGCAACAAGTTCGACAAGGACAAAAACGTCCAGTTGGCCCTGACTGTCGCCGATAACCGCGTGACCTTCGAGGTAGAAGATCAGGGTACGGGCTTCGACTACACCAATTTGCTCGACCCTACCGCGCCCGAAAACCTGGAAAATCCTGGTGGCCGCGGTATTTTCCTCATTCGCCACCTCGCCGACGAAGTTGAGTTTACCAACGACGGCCGCAAGGTGGAGCTAACGTTTTTCCTGCCGCCTGCTGGCTCGAACGGCGTTAACGACCACGCCGTAGCCTCTTAACTTTCTAGCTCCGCAGTTCCCTTGACTTCAGCCGACGACGCCCAGCTGCCGCCTCCCCGCGAGGACGACGACTATAATCCCCTGCACGACGCGCCGGGCATCGAGTTCGTGGTCGAGGACGTGGATTTTGAACTGTCCGACGCCACCCAGCTCACCGAGTGGATTGAACGTGTGGCCAGCGTGCACGAGCACAAAATTGTGCAGCTGACTTACATCTTCTGCTCCGACGAGTTCCTGCACAAGGTGAACGTGGAGTACCTGAACCACGACACCTACACCGACGTCATCACGTTTGATAACGCCGACGACGCCGACATCATCGAAGGCGACGTGTTCATTTCCGTAGACCGCATCCGCGAAAACGCCGAAACCCACCACGTTTCCTTCCGCGACGAGCTGCACCGTGTGATGATTCACGGCGTGCTGCACCTGCTTGGCTACAAAGACAAAGACCTGCTGAGCCAAACGGCCATGCGCAAAAAGGAAGACGACTGCCTGTCGCTGCGCACGTTCTAGCCGCAGCTTGCGTTTCCTGAATGCCCGACAACGCCCGCCTAACCGCGGGCGTTTTCTGTACCGGTACCCGCCAACTATGTCCGCTACTCCCGCCTCTTTTACCGCTATACCGGGCGACGTGCTCGATTATTACCTGGGCCAGGGTTACTACCGCATGCACCAGGACCTGTTTACCTGCCGTTTCCTGCCCATCGACGACACGCTGTACACCGCCCACTGGTTACGCCTGATCCTGCCTAACGTATCGTTCGGCCGCAACCAGCGGCGTTTGCTGCGGCTCAACCAGCAGTTCAACGTTCTTATCCAGCCTTTTCAGCTTACTGCCGAGTACGAGAACCTCTACGCCCGCTACCGCTGTTCCATCGACTTCGATGCTCCCGAAACCGTGGAGTCCTTTATTCTGGCCGGGGCCAAGCACAATGTGTTTCCCACACAGGTAATGGAAGTGCGCGACGGGCAACAGCTGATTGCGGCCGGTATTTTCGACAGCGGCACCCGCACCTTGTCGGGCATCATGAATTTCTACGACCCGGCTTACAGCAAGCGGAGCTTGGGCAAATACCTGATGCTGCTCACCATTATTCATGCCCTGCAGCAGCGCAAAGTGTATTACTATCCCGGCTACGTGGTTCACAACTATCCCAAGTTCGATTACAAGCTGTTTGCCTGCCCGGCCGCTACCGAGGTATTCGACTACGCGTCGGGCCGTTGGATGCCTTTCTCGTGGGATACTGTAGCGACACATTCAGCGGAGCTTCTGAAGGATTTACCGCTGAGCTATGCCGAAGAGGATGAGGCCGATTAGAGTAGTTAACCCCGCCCGTTTGGGCGCAATGACGCGTTGAGCCGTGGCGTGAGGTTTAGGTCTCGCTGCTAGAAAACCCAACCGTGGCGTATCTTTGCGCACGTTCTGAGCAGGTTACGCGGCTTTCTTAAGTTGATTTTCAAACCGTCTCTGCCATCCCAGAAACGGTTTTTTGCTTTCCGGCACAAAACGCAGCCCCTGGCTGTTACCCCCTTCCGAAACAACTCCCAGCTATGCTGACACAGGAATACGATGTTATTGTGGTAGGAGCCGGCCACGCCGGCTGCGAAGCCGCCGCCGCCGCCGCCAACCTCGGCTCGAGCGTGCTGCTCATTACCATGAACATGAACACCATCGCGCAGATGTCGTGCAACCCGGCCATGGGCGGGGTGGCAAAGGGGCAGATTGTGCGCGAGGTGGATGCGCTGGGTGGGCAGTCGGGCATCATTACCGACAAAACCATGATTCAGTTCCGGATGCTCAACCGCTCGAAAGGTCCCGCCATGTGGAGCCCGCGCGCCCAGAGCGACCGGATGCGCTTTGCCGAAGAATGGCGCCTCACGCTGGAAGGCATTTCGAACGTGGACTTCTGGCAGGAAGCCGTAACCGGCCTCTTGGTGGAAGACGGCACCTGCGTGGGCGTACGCACCCAGCTCGGCATCGAGTTCCGCTCGAAAACGGTGGTGCTGACCAACGGCACCTTCCTGAACGGTCTTATCCACATCGGCGAAAAGCAGTTTGGTGGGGGCCGTGCTGCCGAGAAAATGAGCACCGGCATTACCGAGCAGCTGCGCGAGTTGGGTTTTGAAACGGGCCGTATGAAAACCGGCACGCCGCCCCGCGTTGACGGCCGTTCGCTCGACTACAGTAAAATGGAAGAGCAGCCCGGCGACGAAAATCCCAGCCGCTTCTCCTACCTAGATACGCCGCAGCTCACCAAGCAACGGCCGTGCTACATCACGTACACCAACGAAAAGGTGCACGAGATTCTGCGCACCGGCTTCGAGAAGTCGCCCATGTTCCAGGGCCGCATCAAGGGCCTGGGGCCGCGCTACTGCCCGAGTGTAGAGGACAAAATCAACCGCTTCGCCGACAAGGACCGCCACCAGATTTTTGTGGAGCCGGAAGGCTGGAGCACTGTGGAAGTGTACGTGAACGGCTTCAGCAGCTCTTTGCCCGAAGACGTGCAGTACAATGCCCTGCGTCAGATTGCGGGCTTCGAAAACGCGAAGATGTTCCGGCCGGGCTACGCCATCGAGTACGACTTTTTCCCGCCCACACAGCTCAACCTCACGCTGGAAACCAAGCCGGTGCGCAACCTCTATTTCGCGGGCCAGATTAACGGCACCACCGGCTACGAGGAAGCCGCCTGCCAGGGCCTCATGGCCGGCATTAACGCCCACCAGCGCGTGCGGGACTTGGAGCCCTTCGTGCTGCGCCGCTCGGAGGCTTACATCGGCGTGCTCATCGACGACCTCGTAAACAAAGGCACCGACGAGCCCTACCGCATGTTCACGAGCCGCGCCGAGCACCGCATTTTGCTGCGCCAGGACAACGCCGATTTGCGCCTCACACCGCTGGGTCACAAGCTGGGCCTGGCTTCAGATGAGCGCATGCAGCGCGTGGAGCAAAAGCGCCGCGCCACCGCCGACGTGCTGGAATATCTGAATAAAAAGCCTGTAGAGCCGGGTGAAATCAACGGCTTGCTGGTGGAGTTAGGCTCGGCCCCGATTCACGAGAAAACCCGCGCCGTAAACCTGCTGCGCCGCCCGCAGGTGGAGTTGGCCGATTTGCAGCGCGCTTTGCCGGAGCTCGATCAGTACCTGCAAACCTACGGCGCCGATGCCCTAGAGCAGGCCGGCATCAGCGTGAAGTACGAAACCTACATCGAGAAGGAGCACCTGCAGGCCCAGCGCATGGGCGAACTGGAAGACCTGCGCATTGTAGGCCGTTTGGACTATAAAGCTATGCCGGCCCTCTCGCACGAAGCCCGCGAAAAGCTGCTGCGCGTGCAGCCCGAAACCATTGGGCAGGCCTCGCGCATCAGCGGTATTTCGCCGGCCGATATTTCGGTGCTGATGGTGTATTTGGGCAAGTAAACGTTAGATCTAAGAACAAAAAAGGAGCGTCCTTCACCGGTAGCTCCTTTTTTGTTTGTGGCTCGTGCGTGGTAGCTTGCAGGTCTATTATCCGGTATTCTCTGCCAGGAAGCTTACTTTTGATTGGTTGAGTATTGACGGGGCGGTTGCCCTGTTGTTTTTCAGAGTTTGAAGTCCCTGCTTGGTGTCGTACGAACGCGTGGAACAGTGCCCGGTGTGCGGGAAAAGTGAGTTTCGGCCGAAAATGGTGGTCGAAGACTACTCGGTAAGCCACGAGAGCTTTGCCATTGTGCAATGCGCCGCGTGCAGTTTGTTGCTGACCAACCCTCGCCCCGACGTCGCCAGCATCGGCCGCTATTACGAGAGCGAAGACTACGTGTCGCACTCCGATACGAACAAGGGCTTGGTGAACAAAGTCTACCAGGTGGCTCGGGTGTACACCATGCGCCGCAAGGTGAGTTTGGTGAACAAAGCGGCCCCGCGCCGTGGCCGCTTGCTCGATTACGGTTGTGGTACCGGCCATTTTCTGGCTGCTTGCCAAAAAGCCGGTTGGCAGGTTTCGGGCGTTGAGCCCAGCGACGTAGCCCGCGCCCAAGCCCAGGAGCGCACCGGTCAGCCCATCAGCTCCGGCGACCTGACGCAGTTTCCCAGCGAGTCGTTCGACGCCATTACGCTGTGGCACGTGCTGGAACACGTGCACGACCTCACCGGCACCATGCAGCAGTTGGTGCGGCTGCTCAAGCCCGACGGCGTCATCATCATAGCCGTGCCGAACGCCGAAAGCCCCGACGCGCAGTATTACCGCGAGCAATGGGCGGCGTACGACGTGCCACGTCATTTGTACCATTTCACGCCTAAAACGCTCACCAAGCTGCTGCGCAAGCATCACCTGCACCTGCGCCAAACCTTGCCACTGGTGCTCGACGCGTATTACGTGAGCATGCTGAGTGAGCGGTACCGCGCCGAACGCAACGCCGGTTTACTGGCCGCGTTCAAAGCCGGGTACAAGTCGAACCAGCAGGCGGTGCAGCACGGCGGCCAGTATTCCAGCCTGATTTACGTAGGCAGCAAAACGCCCGCCGAAAAGCGCTAGGGCAGGGGCGAGGCGGCTTCTGTTATTTTTGCCGTTGTTGCCCCGTGCTTATGTCGTTGTTTTCCTCTGCTTCGTTGTCAGCACGCCGGCTTACAGGGATTTTGCTGCTGGCATGTACGTTGTCGGCGGAAGCGCAGACGGTACCGGTTCGTATCGATTCGGCGGCGGTAAAAACCCCTGTGACGCAGCCCGACACGGTGAAAACGGCGCCGGTAGGCCTTACGCCCGATGCGCCGGTAGCACCGTTGCAACCGCGCAGCCGTTGGGTTATTCTGGGTGCTTGTGCCCTTATCACGCTTTCCACTTTACTGCTTTATAATGTCCGTTCGCGTTAATCTGCTGTGGTGTTTGCCGGCCGGCTTGTGGTTGGCGGGCTGCGCGGCCATCAGCGCACCCGAAGGCGGTGCCCGCGACACTATTGCGCCCGAACTGGTGCGTAGCAGCCCACGCAACGGCGCTACCTCGGTTACGCAGCAAAGCGTGCGGCTGGAGTTTTCGGAGCAGGTACAGCTGAAGGAACTCAGCAAAAACCTGCTGGTTACGCCCAGCTTGGCGGAAGACAACCCGTACAAGGTGCGGCAGGAACGCAACTCCGTGGAGCTTCGGTTCGAAAAGCCCTTGGCGGCCAATACCACGTACGTGTTCAACTTCCGCGACGCGGTTACCGACATTACCGAGAGCAACGTAGCGGCCAATACCATCCTCACGTTCAGTACCGGCGCAGCCCTGGACTCTGGCTCGGTGGCCGGCACGGTTACGCAGCTGCTCACGGGCTTGCCCGCCGCCGAAGCGCTAATTGCGCTTTACCCCGCCGGCGACACCGCCGACGTGCGCCGCCAGCGCCCGTTTTACGCCGGCCGCACCGATAAAAGCGGCGCGTTTGTGCTACGTAACCTGCGCGAAGGTCCGTACCGCGTGTACGCCTTGTTCGATAAAAACCAGAACAGCCGCTTCGACGAGCCCGAAGCCATTGCCTACCTGCCCCAACCCGTGCAGATACGTGCCGGTCTCGACTCGGTGCAGCTGGTGATGGTGCGGCCCGATTCGCGCCGCCCGCTTGTTTTGAGCCAGAAGTCCACGTCGGCCCAGTTTCAGGTGGGGTATAACGAAGGCCTGCGGCAGGTGGCCATTGCTCCGTTAGGCCAGCCCGCCACGCCGGCAATTTCGGCAGCCGTGTTCCTCACCGAAAAAGGGCGCACGGCGGCGGTGCAGCGTACGCCGGCGTTGGCGGCGGGCCGCTATCTTCTGTCAGCCACCGATAGCGCCGGCAATACGGGCGTGGATACGGTGAACGTGAAATTCGACGGCCAGCAGCCGAACCGCCGGGGCCCGCAGTACACAGTGGTGGACAATGCCCGCGAGGTGTACCGCAACGGGCAATTGCGTTTTCAGTTTAACGAGCCGGTACAACTGCTGCCCAACCGCCCGTTTGGGGTGTTGGTGGAAGATTCCACCACGCGGCGCCCGTTGCGCAGCCCTGCCGATGGCCTGCTCAGCCCCGACCGCACGCTGCTCACCGTAAACCTGAACACCAAAGCCCGTGGCCGCATCACCTTCATTCCCGATTCGGCCGCCATACTGCCCGTTAGCGGGCAGGCCCTGGGCTTGCGCCCGTTGCGCCTGGCAGTAACTGACCAGGCCTCTACGGGCAGTTTAGCGGGTACGGTAAAAACCACGGCTAAACGCTTCGAGCTGCAGTTGCTCGATCAGAACTACCAGATCATTACTTCGCTCATTAGCCCGCGCACGTTCAAGTTCGATAACCTGGCGCCGGGTACGTACCGCCTGCGGGTGCTGGTAGATGCCGATAACGACGGCCGTTGGCGGGGCGGCGACCCTAAACTCCGTTTACCGGCTGAGCCGGTTTTCAACTTCCCACAGCCGCAGCAAGTGCGGGCCAATTGGGACATCGAGAACTTACAATTGGCCTTTTGACCGTGTCGTTTTGCTGAAAGCCCCGGTACCGCTGGTACCGGGGCTTTTTACTGTTTCTTCCCCGCCGCTGGAAGTAGCTTCTCCCTGATTATCAGCACTGTTTTAAGTTGTCCACAGGCTATTCACGGCCCCTTTTTCGGCTTTTCCCCTAACCTGCGGATAACCTGTGGATAATCCACGGATAACGTGTGGATGGCCGTGGAGAAATAGCTGATAAGTTTTTTTGCTTGTTCCCGCCCGCTAACAGTGCCGAAGCGGTGTGAATAAGCGTGGACAACTTCCCCCAGGTTTAAGCCTTATCCACGAGCCTGGCTTATGTGCATTACCGCCTCTGTGCACAAGCATGTGGATTGTGAAAAAACCTGTTAATTCACTGGTTATCATATTAATAAAATACACATGCCCTGTTGATAGCCGGTGCATAAACCCTTTCTTGTACACATGTTATCAAGCCGTGTGCATAACCCCAATTCTTATCCACTTATACACCGCCTCTACGACTGAGGACAAAAAAGAATTTCTTAAAATTTTATTTAATGAAAAGTTATTAGGCAGGTGGATAACTCGGCCGGCCGAAAAATCAGCCGGCTGAAAGCTCGTCGTGTAAAGCCAAGAGCAGAGTGGCCAAGGGCTTGTTCTTTGGGAAAAGCCGGAGCCGGTTGAAAAAGCAGTGCCGGCTGCCAAAAACCTGCGTTTAATGAGCTCTAGGGGCCGTTTTCCACTTTTCCACCGTATGGTATGTGGAAAAGCATAGCTGTGGGCTGGCCCGCTTGCGTATAAGCCGGCTGCAAGTGTCCGCTATGCCGTTTGACTACAACCTCGATTTCCGCCACGTCGATTTTCGGCAGCAGCCCGAGCTTTACCGCGTAGGCAAAGGCGAACAGGGCGTGCTGTTGGTGGAACCGTATAAGGGCGAAATTCTGCCCCATTGGCGCTTCCGAACGCCCGAGCTGGCCCGCGAATCCTCGGAAACGATTTACGGGCTGTTTCTCGATTATTTGAAGCGCGAAGATTTCGTGGGTGCCGACATGGCCCGGAAGTTCCTGCAGATGGGCTTCACGCGGGCCAGGCGCTACGCAAACCACCGCGGCGGCAAGAAGTACGACGGACCCGTTCCCGACGACAAGAAGGGGCAAAGCGGTGCCCACGGTCGGGCCGAGCTGCCGCGTAGCCCCGAAGACCCCCAAAAGGCCGAAGCCGCCGCCATCTTCAAGGCGAAATGGGACGAGGCCCAGCACCACCCCGAGTACGTTGCCCAGAAAGCCCGTTTCATGGAACGCTACGGAAAGTGAGCAGTCGGTTTTGGTTATCAGTTGGTGGTTACGAGGTATTGGCTCGTTTTCATACCCTGCCAACTGCAACCGACAACTCGCAACCCACACTTGCTACCTTTACTGCGCTACCAACCTTCCAAAGACACCACAACATGAATACGCCCCAACGCAGCACGGAAGAAAACGAAATCGTTTTGGGCCAGGGAATGGGCCCGCTCAAGTTCGGCGCCAAAATGGACGAAGTGCGTGCCCTGATGGGCGAGCCGGAGGAAATTGAGGAATCCGAGGACGAAGACGAATTCGAGCACCAGGCCTGGAATTACCTCGAAGAAGGCTACTCCCTGTACTTCGACCGCGAAGACGACTACCGCCTCAGCTGCATCGAAACCGACCACCCGGGCATGAGCCTCTACGGCGAGCCTATTCAGGGCAAGTCGGTGGAGGAAATTCAGGCCCTTATGAAACGTCACGGTCACCAGGAACCGGAAATCGAGAAAGTCGATACCGGCGAGGTGCGCCTGTCCTACGAAAAGGAAATGATAGACCTCTACTTCGACGAAGACGAGCTGCAATTCGTCAACTTCGGAGTGTTCATAAACGACGACTTGGAGGTGCAGTGGCCCGCATAACGGCTGAGTTATCCACAAAACAGCGGTTTTTCTCTGTTGATAAGTGGATAACTACCTGAATACAACGATTTATAAGTGCAATTGCAACTGAATAAGTCAACTCTGCGTAGGGCGCAATTCCCGGTGGATTAGGCCCGCTTCAATAAAAAAGCCGCCCTGCTGAGGGCGGCTTTTTTGTGTCTAATTCAGGCGTTAGGCAGGCTACATCAACGCACGGAACAGCAGGAACAAACAACCCGACAAGGTCATGGTAACCGGTAGCGTGAGTACCCAGGCCAAGGCAATGTTGCGCACCATGCTGGGGTTCAGGTTCCGGATACCGCGGTTGGCCACCATAGAGCCGGCAATGGCCGACGACAGCACGTGGGTGGTGGAGGAGGGCAGCCCAATGGAGGTAGAAACGCCAATCATGCTGGCGGCAACAAGCTCGGCCGAGGCGCCCTGCGCGTAGGTGAGGTGTTCCTTGCCAATTCGCTCCCCAATGGTTACCACAATGCGCTTCCAGCCAATCATGGTGCCTAGGCCCAGGGAAAGAGACACGATGAGAATAACCCATTTAGGCGCGTAGTCGGTGAAGTCGCGCATGTTCTGGATGCTGCTGTCGTAGAGCTTCCGGTCGGAGGGGCTGAGGCTGACCCGCTCGCTGCTCATAAGCTTTTTGGCGCGGCTGTAAACCAACAGAATGGCCTTGCGGATCTGGAAACGCTCCGACTCCGGTACTTCTTTAACGTTGGTTTTGGCGGCAAAAATGCGGTCGAGGTTCGCCGTTTGCTGGTTGATTTCAGTTAACGCTACTTGCTCGTCGGGCGCCAGCTCGGCCGGATTTATTTTGCGCATCACCTGCTCTACCTTCACCAAAGAGCCGCGCATGTCCAGCGGGTTTTTGGTTTCGTCGAGGGCAAACTTGAAGGGCACGATACCGATGAGGATGAGCATGATCAGGCCCACGCCTTTTTGGCCATCGTTCGAGCCGTGAAAAAAGCTCACGCCGGTGCAGGTAGCAATCAGAATCAGGCGGATCCAGAGGGGTGGGGGCTTGCGCTTGTGTGGCTCTTTAAAAATGGCCTTGTTGCGCACGAAACGCTTCAGCACAAACATGATGACGATGGTGAGCGTGAAGCCAGCCAGCGGACCGATGAGCAGCGCCAGGCCGGTTTCGGTGGCTTTGCTCCAGTTAACGGCCGCGCCGCCCGAGTCGGGTAGCAGCGAAAAAGCAATACCCACACCCAGAATAGAGCCGATAAGGGCGTGCGACGACGATGCCGGAATGCCGTAGTACCAAGTGCCCACGTTCCAGAGAATGGCTGACAGCAGCAGCGCGCCCACCATGGCAATGCCGTGGTAAATATTTTGGTCGACGAGGCTTTCGACGGGCAGCAGGTACACTATGCCCATGGCCACCGTGATACCGCCGGCAAACACGCCGATAAAATTCCAGAACGCCGACCACACCACTGCTACCCAAGGGCGCAGGGTGTTGGTGTAAATCACGGTAGCTACCGCGTTAGCGGTGTCGTGGAAGCCGTTGACGAACTCAAACGCACAGGCGGCAACCAAACACAGCAGCAGTAGCAGGAGCACTTGAGGCTCTAAGCCAAGCATATAGGGGAAATTAGGTGAGCAAAAGTTAGGCCGGCCAAAAGTAGTGCCGTGCCAAGGGGGCGCAAGATTATGAAATTGTTACCCGAAGCGAAGCCCGACTATGTTCCCGGTACAGGCCTTGTACCATTGCTTCTACAAAAAGTTTAGTGGCAAGCCTTTTACCGGAAGCCTTACTTTTGCCTCATTATGAGCAAGCCCGCAGATAAAAACGCCGCAACGGCTGAAAATACCCTCGCCGACATCGTGTCGCACGCCAAGGAATACGGTTTTGTATTCCCGTCTTCGGAAATCTACGACGGCTTAGCGGCCGTGTACGACTACGGCCCCTACGGCGTAGAGCTGAAGAACAACCTCAAGCAGCTCTGGTGGAAAGCCATGACGCAGCTTAACCAGAACGTGGTGGGCATCGACGCCGCCATTTTCATGCACCCGCTCACCTGGAAAGCTTCCGGCCACGTGGACGGCTTCTCCGACCCGCTCATCGACAACCTCGACAGCAAGAAGCGCTACCGCGCCGACGTGCTGCTGGAAGAGAAAGCCGCCGAGTATGAAAACGCCGGCGACCAAGCCCGCGCCGATGCGCTACTGGCCGAAATGGGCCGCCTGCTGACGGCCGAAGACCTGGCCGGTGTGAAGCAGCTAATCCTCGACGAGAAGATTCTCTGCCCTATTTCCAAAACGGCCAACTGGACCGACGTGCGCCAGTTCAACCTGATGTTCTCGACGCAGGTGGGCGCCGTAGCCGGTGACTCCTCGCAGATTTACCTGCGTCCCGAAACGGCCCAGGGCATTTTCGTGAACTTCCTGAACGTGCAGAAATCGGCCCGCCAGAAGGTGCCGTTTGGCATTGCGCAAATTGGCAAGGCCTTCCGCAACGAGATTGTGGCGCGCCAGTTCATCTTCCGCATGCGGGAGTTCGAGCAAATGGAAATGCAATTCTTCGTGCGCCCTGGCACCGAGGGCGAGTGGTACGAGCATTGGAAGGAAACCCGCCGCCGCTGGCACGAGGTATTGGGCCTGCCCGCCGACAAGCTCCGTTTCCACGACCACGACAAACTGGCCCACTACGCCAAGGCCGCCGTGGACATTGAGTACGAATTCCCCTTTGGCTTCAAGGAAATTGAGGGCATCCACTCGCGTTCCGATTTCGACCTGACCCAGCACCAGAACCTGAGCCGCAAAAAGCAGCAGTACTTCGATAACGACGTAAACCCCGAAACCGGCAAGCCCTACGGTAACTACGTGCCCTACGTGGTGGAAACCTCGGTAGGAGCCGACCGCCTGTTCCTGGCCACGCTTTGCCAGGCGTACCAGGAAGAAACCATTACCGAAGGCGAAGGCGACAAGCAGCAGACCAAAACCCGCAAGCTGTTGCGCCTGCACCCGGCCGTGGCGCCCATTAAAGCCGCCATTTTCCCGCTGGTGAAAAAGGACGGCCTGCCCGACAAAGCCAACGAAATTTACAACGCCCTGCGCCACGACTTCCGCCTGGTAGTGGAGGAGAAGGACAGCATCGGTACGCGCTACACCCGTCAGGACCTCATCGGCACGCCTTTCTGCATTGCCGTTGACCACCAAACGCTGGAGGACGACACCGTAACGGTGCGCCACCGCGACTCGCGCGAGCAAACCCGCATGCCCATCTCGGAGCTACACGGTTACATTGCCCAGGCCGTAAGCCCGGCCCGTATTTTCGAGCAGCTGTAAGGCTGACAGACGGTTCTAAAAGCGAAAAGCCCCGGAAAATCCGGGGCTTTTTCATTGGGCGGGTGGTAAGGTTGGGGTGGGTGCGAAAGAACGTTACTGGCCGTTCAGCCAGGAAGCGGCCTCGCGGCGCGACGTGAAGTAATTAAACTCCACGCGGTCGGGCACGAAAGTGGTGCCACTGGCCGGGCAGTTGCTGATCTGGTACTGGTACTGTCCCTCGCTGAGCACGGCCGCAATGAACACGGGGCGCACCAAGGGCTCCGGGAGGCAGCGGGTAAGCGGCTTCAGGAGCAGCTCTTCCTGGTTTTCATCGGAAGGCGCGTTGCGCTTGAGGTCCAGCAGCAGTTTTCCTACGTTTTGCTTTAGCATTTGCTCCAGCGCGTGCTGGTAAGCAACACCGAAAGACAAGTCGAGGTGAGTCGCGTTAAAGCTCAGGTGCAGGGTGTCGGCAGACGCGTTGTAGCTCAACGACGCCTCAGGGGTGTGGTATAGGGTCATCTGGTGAGAAGAGCAGCTTCTGCATACGGTGGTTGCATCGGCTGGCGGCGAAAACTACGAGCTTGTACGGGTATTTCAACCTAGTGAGTTACATATACTTACCTAATTGATGAATTTTCGTGCTGGCGTCCAATCAGCTCAAAAAAATAGCCCACAAGGCATTGTGTACCTTTGCCCCAATTTTCCCGCTGTAGCCGATGTGGAGTAAGCTTGCCCTGCTGATTATCAAGAACCGCCGCCTGCTGGTTGGGCTGCTGGCCATTATTACCGCGTTCATGGCTTATAAGGCCAAGGACGTGGAAATGACCTATGATTTTGCTCAGGTCGTGAGCCCCGACGACCCGGACATGGTGTACTTCCAGCAGTTCAAAAGGACCTTTGGCGAAGACGGCAACGTGCTGGTGCTGGGCCTGCAGGACAGCAACGTGTACAAGCTGGGCAACTTTAACGAGCTGCGGCTGCTGACCGATACCCTGGCTAAGGAAGAAGGCGTGAATGGCGTGCTGTCAGTTACCAAGCTCATTCAGCTGACCAAGGACACGGCCAATCAGCGTTTTGCTACGGCGCCCATTTTTCGTACGGTGCCGCAAACGCAGCAGGAGCTGGACTCGCTCATGCGCATTGTGAACCGGCAAGAGTTCTACAAGGGGCAGCTGATCAGTCCTACAACCGGGGCCACGCTGCTGGCCCTTACCATGGACCCCAAGTACCTGAATTCCTCGCGGCGGCAGGCGGTAATGACCAATATTCTGGCCCACGCCGAGCGGTTCACCCAAAAAACGGGCATCCGATTGCACTACGCCGGCTTGCCCTACGTGCGCTCCACCATGACCAGCAAGGTGGCCGGCGAAATGAAGTTCTTCCTGATTTTGGCCGCGCTGGTGACCAGCGCCACGCTGCTGGTGTTTTTCCGCACGTGGTCGGCGGTGGTGTTTCCGCTGCTCATTGTGGGCGTGGCAGTTATCTGGTGCGTGGGCACCATTGTGCTGCTGGGTTACAAAATCACGCTGCTTACCGGTCTGATACCGAGTATCCTCATCGTAATCGGTATTCCGAACTGTACTTACCTGCTTTCCAGGTACCACTACGACTACCGAATATCGGGCAACCAGGTGCTGGCCATGGTGCGCGTGGTGCGCAAAATTGGCTTGGTAACGCTGATGAACAACACGGCCACGGCTACGGGCTTTTTCGTGTTCTGCTTCACCAACATTGCCATTCTGTACCAGTTTGGCTGGGTGGCTACCATCAGCATTTTCGCGGCGTTTTTCATCTCGATTATCCTGATTCCCATTGTATTCACTTACCTGCCGCCACCCACGCCCAAGCAGCTTGAGCACCTCGATGCCAAGCCGCTAACCAAGCTGCTGGAGTTCTTCGATTACCTGGTGCTGGAGCGCCGCGGCCTGGTGTACGGCATTGCGGTGGTGCTTAGCTTGCTGGGGGCGTTGGGCGCTTCGCGGTTGCAGTCGGTGGCCTACATGGTGGACGACCTGCCCAAAAACTCCTCGGTTAACTCCGATCTGAAGTTCTTTGAGCAGCACTTCAACGGCATTATGCCGCTGGAAATAGTGGTGGATACCGGCAAGAAGCGCGGCATTCTGAAGCTCAAAAACCTGGAGCGCATCGACCGCCTGGAAAACTACCTGCGCACCCAGCCCGAGCTTACCTCGCCCATCAGCATCGTAACGTTCCTGAAGGCCGCCACGCAAACGTTCTACAACGGCGACCCGCAGTACTACCGCCTGCCCGATAATTCCGAGCGCAACTTTATTCTGAGCTACCTGGCCCGCTCGCAGGGGCAAGGCGGCACCGGCATGGATAACAAGCTGCTGCGCTCTTTTACCGACTCTACGGGCCAGAAAGCCCGCATTTCGCTGAAGATTGCCGACATCGGCTCGCGCAACCTCGATACGCTGCTCATCAACAAGATTCAGCCACAAATAGCCGAAATATTCAACGGCACGGGCGTGGACGTGAAGCTAACCGGCACCACCATTCTGTTCACCAAAGGCAACGAATACATCATTGGTACGCTGCGCAACAGCTTAATTCACGCGTTTGGGCTGGTCGGCCTCATTGTGCTGGTGTTGTTCCGCTCCATTCGGGCGGTGTTTTTCACGCTGCTGCCCAACTTCGTTACGCTGCTGCTCACCGCCGGCCTGATGGGCTACTTCGGCATTGCGCTGAAGCCCGCCACGGCGCTTATTTTCTGCATTGCGCTGGGCATTGATGGCGACAACTCCATTCACCTACTGGCCAAATTCAGGCAGGAAATGGCCGCCAACGGGCGCCGCGTGAAAGCCGCCATCAGCACCACACTTAGTGAGGCTGGTACCAGCATGATCTACACCAGCATCGTGCTATTTGTTGGCTTTAGCATCTTCGCTTTCAGTGAGTTCGGCGGTACCAAAGCCCTGGGTTTGCTAATGTCGGCCAGCTTGCTGATTACCAACTTCTCGAACCTGATTTTGCTGCCGGCCCTGCTGGTCACCTTCGAGCACGGCAAAGACGAAACCATCGACAGCGCCCTCATTCAGCACTACGACGAGCAATACCACGAAGAAGACGACGACCTGGAGTTGAACCTGGATAAAATGACCGTGCAGCCGCGCGCCATCAACGGCCCAAATTCCGATGCTAACCGTTTGTCTTCTTAAGGTGTTAGCCCTGATAACAACTCACTCACGAACTATCAAAATCGAACGTCATGCCGAGCCCGACATGACCGACCTTTTTGATCAGCTGCCTTAGTTTTCCCGATGAAATACCCCGAATACAAGCAACCCTTCGACTACGCCAAAGTAGGTTCCGATATCCTCGATTGGTGGAAGCAGAACGGCATTTTCGAGAAGAGCGTGAGTACCCGCGAGGGCAAGGAAACCTTCGTGTTCTACGAAGGCCCGCCCTCGGCCAACGGCGCCCCCGGCATCCACCACGTAATGGCGCGCACGGTAAAGGACATCTTCTGCCGTTACCAAACCCTGAAAGGCTTCCAGGTAAACCGCAAAGGCGGCTGGGACACCCACGGCCTGCCCATCGAGCTGCAGGTGGAAAAGGAGCTGGGCATCACGAAGGAGGACATCGGGAAGAAAATCAGCATTGAGGAGTACAACCAGCGCTGCCGCGAAACGGTAATGCGCTTCAAGCACCAGTGGGACGAGCTGACCGAGAAGATGGGCTACTGGGTCGATCTGAACGACCCGTACATCACCTTCGAGCCGGAGTACATCGAAAGCTGCTGGGCGCTGCTCAAGAAGCTCTACGACAAGGGCTTGCTCTACAAGGGCTACACCATTCAGCCGTACTCGCCGGCGGCCGGCACCGGCCTGTCGTCGCACGAGCTGAACCAGCCCGGCACTTACCGCGACGTGAAGGACACGACCATCGTGGCCCAGTTCAAGGTGAAGCGGGATGAGAAGTCGGAGAAGCTGTTTACGGGAGCTGATGGCAACGCCGAAACCTACATCTTGGCTTGGACGACTACGCCCTGGACCCTGCCCGGCAACACCGGTCTGGCCGTAGGCAAGAACATTCCGTACGTGCTCGTTCGCACCTTTAACCCTTATACCCACGCCCCCATTCGGGTTGTGCTGGCGGAGGCGTTGGTAGGTCGTCATTTCACCGAGAAGGGCAAAGACGCTTCGTTGGAAGACTTCAAGCCCGGCGACAAAGTGCTGCCCTGGCGCATTGAAGGCCAGTTCAAAGGTTCTGAGTTGGTGGGTATCAACTACGAGCGTTTGTTCGGCCAAGACAAAGGTTTCCCGGCCTTCGAAGGGGAGGAGCGGGCTTTCCGCGTGATTCCCGGCGACTTCGTAACCACCGAAGACGGTACCGGCATCGTGCACATCTCGCCCACGTTCGGCGCCGATGACTTCAAGGTGGCGCAACTCAACGACGTGCCCGCGCTGCTGCTCACCGATGCCGAGGGCAAGCCCACGCCCATTGTCGACCGCACCGGCCGCTACGTGCCCCAGATGGGCGAATTTGGCGGCCGCTGGGTGAAAAACTACGACGGCCACGACGAGTCGGGCGCCGACTACAAGACCCTCGACGAAAGCATTGCCATCCGCATGAAAGGCAACGGCCGGGCTTTCAAGGTGGAGAAGTACGAGCACACCTACCCACACTGCTGGCGCACCGATAAGCCTGTGCTCTACTACCCGCTCGATTCGTGGTTTATCAAGACCACGGCCGTGAAGGACCGCCTCATCGAGCTCAACAAAACCATCAACTGGAAGCCCGAAAGCACCGGCACCGGCCGCTTCGGCAACTGGCTGGAAAACCTGGTGGACTGGAACCTGAGCCGCTCGCGCTACTGGGGCACGCCACTGCCCATCTGGCGCACCCAGGACGGCTCGGAGGAAATTTGCATCGGCTCGGTGGAGCAGCTTAAGCAGGAGATTGATAAGGCCGTAGCGGCCGACATCATGACCCACAACCCCTACGCCAACGGGGAGAAAATAGACCTGCACCGGCCGTACGTCGACGATATCTTCCTCGTGTCGCCCTCCGGCCAGCCCATGTACCGCGAGACGGACCTCATCGACGTGTGGTTTGACAGCGGCGCTATGCCCTACGCCCAGTGGCACTATCCGCTGGAAAACGAAGGCCAGTTCAAGAAGAATTTTCCGGCCGATTTCATTGCCGAAGGCGTCGATCAAACCCGCGGCTGGTTCTTTACCCTGCACGCGCTGGGCGTGATGCTGGAAGACTCGGTGGCGTTTAAAAACGTCATTGCCAACGGCTTGGTGCTCGACAAGAACGGCAACAAGATGAGCAAGCGCCTCGGCAACGCCATCGACCCGTTCAAAACCATCGACCAGTTTGGTCCCGATGCCACGCGCTGGTACATGATTGCCAACGCCCAGCCCTGGGACAACCTCAAGTTCGACCTGGCAGGCATCACGGAGGTGCAGCGTCGCTTCTTCGGCACGCTCTTCAACACGTACTCGTTCTACGCCCTCTACGCCAATCTCGACGGCTTCCAGGCCCGCGAATTCGACCGCGTGCCCTTGACCGAGCTGAGCGAGCTGGACCGCTGGATTCTGAGCAAGCTACAGTCGCTCATCCTCGAAGTGCAGGGCCATTTCGACAACTACGACCCCACCAAAGCCGCCCGCGCCATCCAGGATTTCGTGACTGATCAGCTCTCCAATTGGCATGTGCGCCTCTCGCGTCGCCGTTTCTGGAAAGGCGAGCTGACGGCCGACAAGCAAGCCGCCTTCGAAACCCTGCAGCAGTGCCTCGTGGTGGTGGCGCAGTTGATGTCGCCCATTGCGCCCTTCTTCGCCGAGTGGCTCTACAAGAACATGACCGACGGCATGCGCGCCGAAGCCGTGGAACGCGGCACCCCGCTGCGCTACGAATCGGTGCACCTCACGGAGCTGGTTCAGGCCGAAGAAGCACTGATTGACAAGGCCTTGGAAGAGCGCATGGACCTGGCCCAGCGCATCAGCTCGCTCACGCACTCCCTGCGCAAAAAATCGGTGCTGAAAGTGCGCCAGCCGCTGCAGCGCATCCTCGTGCCGGTGCTTACCGAGACGACGCGCGAGCAGGTAGGCAAGGTGGAAGACCTGATTTGCGCCGAGGTGAATGTGAAGCACGTGGAGTTCCTCGACGATACTTCAGGCGTATTAGTGAAGTCAGTTAAGCCCAACTTCAAGCGCCTCGGCCAGCAGTACGGGCCGCGCCTGAAGGCTGTGGCCGCCCGCATTCAGCAGATGACGCCGGAGGAAATTAGCCAGCTCGAGAAAGCCGGTCAGCTGGCGGTAGAAGTTGAAGGTCAGCCGGTAACGCTGGCACCCGACGACGTGGAAATCCGCACCGAAGACCTGCCAGGCTGGCTCGTGGCCACCGACGGCCCGCTCACCGTGGCCCTCGACGTGACTTTAACCGACGAGCTGCGCCATGAAGGCGTGGCCCGCGAGCTGGTGAACCGCCTGCAGAACCTGCGCAAGGACAGCGGCCTGGAAGTGCAGGACAAAATCCGCGTGACGCTCGGCGCCGATCAGCCCGAGCTGGTGCAGGCCGTGCAGAACTACGGCGACTACATCCGCACCGAAACCCAAGCCCTGTCACTCGATCTGGCCAGCGGTTTAGGCGACGGCACAGTGCTTGAATTCGACGAGTATAAAGTGCCGGTGCAATTGGAAGTCGTAAAAAGCTGATCATTCAATCCTCCAGAACGTCATTCCGAGCATGTTGCGCATCAAGCAAGGGACCGAGGAATCTCGCGTGCTGAATTCAGGTAGTAACCTGCTCTTTCACAGGAAGACTACTATCCGGCAAGATGTCTCAACTGCGCTCGACATGACGTTCGGCATTTTAACGGGCAACTCCCGTTAATTTCGCTGTCCGGCACACCGGCGCATAAAACGCGGCCGGGGTAGTTTGAAACGGTTCAAAATCCTTGTTTTTCGGTCCGAAAGGATCAATTCGTCAGCACAAAGCTCAGCGGAATTTTATGCTGCAGAGTATGTAATTGGGGTGTGATGTTGTGCCATTCACAGTGCAATTTCTGCTCGCGGCCAGATCAGCCTTAACATGAAGTATTGGAAATACTACCTGCTCGCATTGTTGGTCATCGTCATCGACCAGGTGGTGAAATGGGCCGTGCACGCCTACATGCAGCCGGGCATGCCGGGCGAAATCCCGCTCCTCGGCGACTGGTTTAAGCTGCATTACACGCTGAACCCCGGCATGGCTTTCGGCGTGGAACTACCGGCTCCTTATGGTAAAGTCCTGCTGACTTCGTTCCGCTTGCTGGCTGTTACGGGCATCAGCTACTACATCTACCACCTCTGGAAAAGCGGCGCGCCGAAAGGCCTGCTCTGGTGCATATCAGCCATTTTGGGCGGCGCCATCGGCAACCTTGTTGACTCTATTTTCTACGGGAAAATCTACGATAACGCCCCCTTCGGCGCCCCCACGCCGTGGTTTCACGGGCAGGTTATCGACATGTTCTACCTCGACTTGTACGAGGGCTTCCTGCCGGCTTCCTGGCCGCTGGTGGGCAACATGCACGTCTCGCTCTGGCCCATTTTCAACGTAGCCGACGCCGCCATTTTCCTGGGTGTGGTCTTCATTCTGCTCAACCAGAGCAAGTTTTTCCAGCACCACGAAGAGCAGAAGCAGGTGCAGCAGCCCGAGCCAAGCCAGCACCGACCCGATGCAGAAGCAGCGGAGGTGGTGTAGGTTTCAACTTGCACCGCCGGTTTGGTTGACTTAAGACAGCCCGCACTAAATAGTGCGGGCTGTTGTGTTTTATAGGCTTAGTCAGTTGAAGGCTCTCGATTGAGTTATCTTGAAACTATTATTTACAACTCTCAGCAATGAAAAGGCGGCTAGTATTCTACGTAGTGGTTAAAGACCTAAGCATTTGGGTTTTGTATTTTATAATTCTCAAATACAATCTTACGAACCAGGCTGGTAGTGAAGATATGCTGAATTTCTTACCTGAAAACTCCTATATCATTGCCTTCTCGATGATTACAGCCGCCTTGTATACAACTTGGTTGCCTTTGGTAATTGATATTTTTCTGTTGATTACGCTTGCTAAAGTCTTTGAGATAAGAATTGAGAAGCGAATCTGGTTTTTTGTAGCAGGCGCTGCTTTGCATCTTCCCATAGCTGCTTTTTGGAAGGTTACTGAAGTGCAAAGCAGAGTTACTATGGATGCTGCTTTCAACGCTAGCATACTGCTTAGCTTCTTGATTGCGGGACTAGCGATGTTGGTAGTTCAGTCAAAGCAACAGAGAGCAACAGATTGGCACAACAGGTCCTTCGACGTGTAAAGACCTGGAATTTCACCTAACCCAAACCAACAAATAGGGCCTGCGTGGCTCTCGTGCGGGTTGTTGAATTTTTACGCCAATTCCTGCCGTTCTTGCAGCTACGCAAGCTAAAGTCTGTGCTATTTCCTGTGTCGTATCCGCTTCTCTCCGTCCGCAACCTGACCATCGACTTCGCTTCGCACCGCGGCAATATCCGCGCGGTTGAAAACGTGTCGTTTCAGCTCAGTGCGGGCGAAACGGTGGCCATTGTGGGCGAGTCGGGTTCGGGCAAATCGGTGACGTCGTTGGCCCTGCTGGGGCTGATTCCCATGCCGCCCGGCCAGTTGAGTGGGGGAGAGGCGCGGTTTCAGTCGGAGGCGCTGGGCGGCGAGGTGGATTTGCTGCGGCTCTCGGAAAAAGAGCTGCAAAAGGTCCGGGGCAACGAAATTTCGATGATTTTTCAGGAGCCCATGACTTCCCTGAACCCCGTGCACACCTGCGGGGCGCAAGTGGTGGAGGCCCTGCGGTTGCACACCAGCCTGAGCAAGCAGGAGGCCGCGGCCCGCACCATCGAGCTGTTCACCGAAGCCCAGCTGCCGCGCCCCGAGAAAATCTTCAAGGCCTACCCGCACGAAATCAGCGGCGGCCAGAAGCAGCGCGTGATGATTGCCATGGCCATGGCCTGCCAGCCCGCCATCCTCATTGCCGACGAGCCCACCACCGCCCTCGACGTAACGGTGCAGGCCCGCATCCTGCAGCTCATCGACGACTTGCGCCGGCAGCGCAACACGGCCGTGCTTTTCATCACCCACGACCTGGGCGTGGTAGCTGAAATAGCCGACCGCATTCTGGTGATGTACCGCGGCAAGGTGGTGGAGCAGGGCCGCGTGCTCGACATTTTCACTAACCCGCAGCACCCCTACACCAAGGGCCTACTGGCCTGCCGACCGAAATTGTCGTTGGGTCAAAAAAGATTGCCCACCGTGGCTGATTTCATGCGGGAAGATGCCGCCGGTAGCTTTTTTAGTACCGGAACCGCTTCACTGCAAAGCCCTGCTAACGAAGACGCTGTACTAGCCGGCGGCGTACCTGTAATTGAACCCGATTCCTCCAAATTGTTTCCCGTGGAACATTCCGATGTTCCACGGTCCGAAGACGCTTTGGTAGGTTTTGAAGCCGCGCCGCTATTGGAAACCGGCCAGTCCGTACCCGATGCAGCCGCACCATCCGTAGCCACTGCTCCCGTCGAGTCAGTCGCCGCGGATGTACAAGCAGGAGGAACGCACACCGCTTCCTATCACACCTCCACCGGCGAGCTGTTGCTGAGCGTGCAAAACCTGCACGTGCACTTCCCCATTCGCAAAAGCTTTTTCGGGCGGGCTACCGAAGTCGTGCGGGCTGTCGATGGCGTGAGCTTCGACATTAACCGCGGCGAAACCGTGGGGCTGGTAGGGGAGTCGGGCTGCGGCAAGACCACGCTCGGCCGGACCCTGTTGAGGTTGGTGGAACCAACTTCGGGCAGTATTCTGTTCGATGGGGATGACTGGGCCAAGCTGCCAACCGGGGAGCTGCGCCGTCGTCGCCGAGACTTTCAGATGGTGTTTCAGGACCCGTACGCGGCTCTGAACCCCATGATGACCGTGGGCGAAGCCATATTGGAGCCGATGCGCGTGCACAACGTGGGCGGCACCGGCAAACAGCAAAAAGACCGTGTGCTGGAACTGCTGCGTACCGTGGGCCTGAAAGAGGAACACTACCTGCGTTACCCGCACGAGTTCAGCGGCGGCCAGCGCCAGCGCATTTGCATTGCGCGGGCTTTGGCGCTGCAGCCGAAATGCATCATCTGCGACGAATCCGTCTCGGCGCTGGATGTATCGGTGCAGGCGCAGGTGCTAAACCTGCTCAACGACCTCAAGCGCGACTTCGGCATCACCTACCTTTTCATCACCCACGACCTTTCCGTAGCGCGGTTTATGAGCGACCGGCTGCTGGTAATGAACGCGGGCAAAATCGTAGAGCAGGGCCCCGCCGCTCAGGTCTACGCGAACCCCCAGCACGAGTACACCCAGCGCCTGCTGGCCGCCATTCCCAAAGACGAGCCGGCCGACATCCGCGCTGCCGTAGCAAGGCGGCAGCTGGCGTAGGAGGGAAGCCACACCGAGGCTAAAACCAGCCCGTCATGTCGAGCTTGTCGAGACATCTCGCGTGCTGACGTGCGAGAGTAACTTCACTATCCGGCGAGATGCCTCGACTGCGCTCGGCATTACGAGACCAGAAGCAGCCATTACAATCCTTTTAATCACAACAATTAATTAACCCCATTCCGACTGCGCCTACAACCCCGAGCGTAGCGTATAGCGCCTAAAAACCGCTTTAACCCTGGCGCCCGCCTCACGTGTATCACCTGCGCAGCACGTCAACATCCCGTGAAGTATTCAGAAGTTCTGATCTTTCGCACAACTTAAGTGGGTCGAGTTTCGAACACTAGACCACTTTCACCCCGTCGGGCGCAACAAAAATGCGCCGGCACCCATATTCATCCCGCAGGCCCGCCCGAAACGCGGTGCGCATCGGCCTGCTTTTTTCAGCTAATTCGCCGCCCGTCAGAAACTACCAAAGCAGCCCGGCGGCGACCCTTTTCAACATGAAGAGAAACAACGATTCGGACGCCCCGCGCCCTCAGCGCGACCCGGCCCGCCGCCGTGACCAAGCCGCCCCGGCTGGCATCAACAAGACCCTCGTCTTCCGCATCTTCGCCGATAACCCCGGCAAGGTGTTCAACTATCGTCAGCTGGCGCGCCGCTTAGGCGTAACCACCAAAGAGCAGCGCGACGAGATTTTCGACGTGCTTAAAGGCCTCAAGAAAAGCGGCCACATTGCCCTACTCAGCAACGACGACTACCGCCTGGTAGAGCTGCCCGGTCGCGCCTCCACCTCGGAGCGCCCCGACCGCGACATGCCCGCCAAGGACCGTGGTCCGCGCCGTGGCCAGCCGGCCGAACCTACAACCGGCTATCAGCCGCGCACCGAGCGTCCGGTGGAAGAACCTTCCGACGACCTGCAGGCCACCGGCCCGCTGGTGCACCGTCGGCGTTCGGCTGGTTTCGATTTGCCCGGCACCACCGACCGCAGCCGCCGCCCCGGCAGCCTGCGGGAACACCGCGCGCAACACGGCCCCACCATTACCGGGACCGTGGACCTGGCCAACACCAAGTTTGCCTTTATTGTGAGCGACGAGCTGCCCGAGGACCTGCGCGTGTTTACCGACCGCCTAGCCTTTGCCATGGACGGCGACACCGTGAAAGTGCGCATGGGCCAGAACCGCGACGGGAAACCCACCGGCGACGTGGTGGAAGTGCTCGAGCGCGTGAAGGAAGAAGTGGTAGGCCGCATTCAGATGCAGGCCGGCTTCGGCTTTGTGCAGCCCGACTACAAGAAGCTGTACTTCGACGTGTTTGTGCCACCGCACGCCTTGGGCGAGGCCCAGGACGGCGACAAGGTGCTGGTGAAGATTACCGAATGGCCCACCGAAGCCGGCCGCCAGCCGGTAGGCGAGGTGGTGCGCACCTTCGGGCCCGCCGGTGGCCACGAGGCTGAGATTAACGCCATCATGGCCGAGTACGGCCTGCCCTTCGAATTCCCCGAAGAGGTGGAAGCTGAAGCCAACGCCATTCCGATAGACATTACGCCGGCCGAAATTGCCAAGCGCCGCGACTTCCGCCATATCACCACCTTCACCATCGACCCCGTCGATGCCAAGGACTTCGACGATGCCCTGTCGCTGCGCCAGCTCGAAAACGGCCACTACGAAATCGGGGTGCACATTGCCGACGTGACCCACTACGTGCTGCCCGGCACGCGGCTGGAAAAGGAAGCCAAGCACCGCGCTACCTCGGTGTACCTGGTCGACCGCACCATTCCCATGTTGCCCGAGCGCCTCTCGAACGGGCTTTGCTCATTGCGCCCGAACGAGGACAAGCTGACCTTCTCGGCCGTGTTCGAGCTCGACGAAAAAGGCAAGCTTTACGACTCCTGGTTTGGCCGCACCGTTATTCACTCCGACCGCCGCTTCACCTACGAAGAGGCCCAGGAGCGCATTGAATCGGGCGAGGGCGACTTTGCCGACGAGGTGAACCTGCTCAACCGCATTGCCAAGCAGCTGCAGGCCGAACGCTTCCGCAAGGGCGCCATCAGCTTTGAAGCGCCCGAGGTGAAGTTCAAGCTCGACGAAGAAGGCAAGCCGGTGGGCGTGTTCATCAAGGAACGCAAGGACGCGCACAAGCTGATCGAGGAATTCATGCTGCTGGCCAACCGCAAGGTGGCCGACTACGTGTTCCGCCTGAAGCCCCGCAAGCCGCGCCTCACTATGGTGTACCGCACCCACGATGCACCCGACCCCGACCGCTTGGAGAACTTCGCGCAGTTTGCGCGGCAGTTCGGCCACAGCCTGCAATTCGACGAAAACACGAACGTGAGCAAGGTGCTCAACAAGCTCACGGCGGAGGTAGAAGGCAAGCCCGAGCAATCGGTGATTCAAGCCCTGGCCGTGCGCGCCATGTCCAAGGCCATTTACACCACCGAGCCGCTGGGTCACTTCGGCTTGGCCTTCGACCACTACTCGCACTTCACCTCGCCCATCCGTCGGTACCCCGACATGATGGCCCACCGCCTGCTGGAAGACTACCTGCACGGCGCCAAGAGTGCCGATGCCGACGACCTGGAAGCCACCTGCAAGCACGCCTCCGAGCGCGAGAAGCGGGCCGCCCAGGCCGAGCGTGCCAGCATCAAGTACAAGCAAGTCGAGTTCATGGCCGAGCACGTGGGCGAGAAGTTCACCGGCGTGGTATCGGGCCTTACCGAGTGGGGCATGTACGTGGAAATGGGCGAGACCAAGAGCGAAGGCATGGCCCGCCTGGCCGATATTCCGGAGGATTACTTCGAATTCGACAAGGACAACATGCGCGTGATTGGCCAGCGTACCGGCCGCATCATCAAGTTCGGCGACAAGGTGGAAGTCGTCGTGAAAGCCGCCAACCTGCTCGACCGCACCATCGACTTGGAACTGGTAACGCCTGGCGGCGGCACCAACCAGCGCCGCGAAGGCCGCAGCAAATCCGACGGCTACGCCGGCCGCAACCGCGACGACCGCCCCCGTGGCGGCGGCAGCGGCGGAGGCCGTCCCGGTGGCAAGTCGGGCGGAGGTAAGTCTGGCGGCGGCGGCGGTGGCCGCAAAAACCGCAGCCGCTACCACGGCTAGCTAGTGCTTTAAGAAGATAAAAATCGACCCCACTGGCGCGCTGCCGGTGGGGTCGATTTTTTTGGTGGATTGCACAACTACAGCTACCGGAATACTACCGGATGGGCAATTTCAATGTCGTCGGGCTGTCCGTCGAGTTTGCCTCCCTCAAACCCCTTCAAGTTACTTATCAACTCCACTGCCGCCACGTCGTGGCGTGGATCAAGTCCGTTGCCTGGCTTTACGTGTACGCCGGTTATGCTACCGTTTTGCAACACAGTAAACGAAACCAGCACCTGCCCTGAAAGCCGTTTGCCCTTTGGGCGTTTCAGGTTCTTGCGGATGTAATGGTTCAGGGCCTCTATTCCTCCGGGGTATTGCGGCATTTGTTGAACGTGAAAGAGCCTCTCAGTTGTGCCAGTTGGGGGACTAACTACAGTTTTTGACTTCTCGGCGGGCTCGTCTTTAGCGACTGATTTTTTTGGAGGAGGGTTATCAGTGGGAACCTGAGTGGGTATCTGCCAGCGGTTGTAGGATCGTTGCGCGTGTACCCATTGTGGTAGCAGCCCGAGAGTCAAAACGATGATCCACGGCATAGGGCGAAGTAGCATGCTTAAAACGGATTTGGTGGTGGTAATACAATGCAAGCTGCTTGTGCCGGTTAACGTACCGCATGGCTTCTTAGTGCGGCTGAAACCCTTTCTCCAAACTCCGGTTACCTCCCCACCCGCAAGCAACCCCAGGCGTGCCGCCCCGCCTCCGTACCTTGTAGCCAAAATTGCCGCCTGCCCCCGTGGATCTTTCCGTATTCTCCAGTGCCCTCACCACCGCCCTAGCCGCCCTGCGCTACGGCGAAACCCCCGAAGAACTTTACGAGCCCATTCGCTACAGCATGCGCATGGGCGGCAAGCGCATCCGGCCGCTCCTCACCCTGCTCGGCGCCCAGCTCTTCACCGACAATTGGCAGCCCCTGGCCCTCAAGCCCGCGCTGGCCGTTGAGGTCTTCCACAACTTCACGCTGCTCCACGACGACATCATGGACCAGGCCCCGCTGCGCCGCGGCCAGCCCACGGTGCACACCAAGTGGAACCCCAACGTGGCTATTCTTTCCGGCGACGTGATGCTGGTGCGCGCCTACGAGCTGCTCTTCGACATCGAGCCCACCCTGCTGCGCGAGATGCTCCAGCGCTTCAGCCAAACCGCCGCCGAAGTCTGCGAAGGCCAGCAACTCGACATGAACTTCGAGACCGAGCCGCAAGTCAGCATTGCCCAGTACATCGACATGATCCGGCTGAAAACGGCCGTGCTCCTCGGCTTCGCGCTGGAGCTGGGTGCCCGCCTCGGCGGTGCTTCCGTTGAAGATGCCGACCACCTCCGCCGCTTCGGTACCGACATCGGCATTGCCTTCCAGCTCCGCGACGATTTGCTCGACGTGTATGGCGACGCGGCCACCTTCGGCAAGCGCGTGGGCGGCGACATTGTGAGCGACAAGAAGACCTTCCTGTTGCTTACCGCCCTGGAGCAGGCAAACGAGCCCCAGAACGCCACGCTACGCTCCTGGCTAGGTCGGAACACCCTCGAAACCGCTGAAGCCAAAGTAGAGGCCGTTACGGCCGTTTACGATCAGCTCCAGATTCGCCCGCAAACCGAGGCCCTCATCAACGAGTACTTCCAGGACGCCCTCTTTCATCTGGACGCCGTGCAGGTGCCCACCGAGCGCAAAGCCCTGCTCCGCGGCCTGGCCCTGCAGCTAATGGAGCGCGAGAGTTAAGAAGCCAGTGGTGAGTGTCAGTTGATAGTTGTCAGTTATCAGTTGTCGGTACAGGCCTTGGCGCTATGTATTGTTTACGCAGAAGCAAGCCGTGGCCCTTGCCCACGCGCTTTCCACCACCGACAACTGACAACCATCAACACCTAACCACTCCTTCATGCAATTTGATGCTGTCCTGATTCTGATCGGCGTAACCTGCGCCGTTTCCATGTACGCGTGGTCGAACCCCGGCCTTACCGAAAGCTGGATCATGTCGCCCTACCTCGTGCGCAAGCGCAACGAATGGTACCGCTTCATCACCTCCGGTTTCCTCCACGCCGACATCTCGCACCTGGCGTTTAACATGCTCGCGTTTTATTCGCTGAGCCGCCCGGCCCGCTACTTCTACGCCGATGCCTTTGGCCCCACCAACGGGCTGTTGCTTTTCCTGCTGCTCTACCTCGGTGGTATCGTCGTCTCCGACATTCCCACCTACTTCAAGCACCGCGACGATTACGACTACCGCAGCCTGGGTGCTTCGGGCGGGGTGTCGTCGGTCATCTTCGCCAGCATCCTGCTCATGCCCACGGCCAAGCTGATGATTTTTCCCCTGCCGCTGGAAATTCCCGGCTTCATCTGGGGCGCTATCTATTTGGCCTATTCCTACTACCAGTCCCGGCGTATTGCCGCCGATGGTATCAACCACGATGCCCACTTCTATGGGGCGCTGTATGGTATTGTACTCACAATCATAATGTTACCACAATCCATCCTCAATTTCTTCCTACAAATTCGCCAGTTTCTCGCTTAGTGTTCTATTAGTCAATTAGTTACGCCGTCAGCCAGCTTCTTTTATATCCTATGTCGAATACTTGCGTACAAAGTGGCAAATCATTCCCCCACACCACAAACGCAACCAATTCACATGAATCGTTCTTCTGTCCTCGCCGTACCCTTTCGTCCTTTTGCGGTATTGTTCGCTGTCATTTCCAGCTTTGTTCTCAGCAGCTGCTCGCGCCGCGACAGTATGGGCGGCTACACTGTTTGGGGTGCTCTTGTTCTGATACTGGACATTGTGGCCATTCTTGACGTTCTGCGTCAGCCTTGGTCGCTGGGTAAGAAGCTGCTCTGGGTTGCCATTATTATAATTCTTCCTGTGCTAGGCTTAATTCTGTACTACCTCATGGCTGGCCGGGGTAAATCATAAAATTCGCTTTCCACGTGAAACGCAAAACGGCCCGGTGTGCTACACACCGGGCCGTTTTGCGTTTATATCCTTTTAAACCAGCTTGGCTTCTCTCAGGCCTGCGTGCCCATTAGCGGCCGCCGAACACCTTGTTCTTTTCGAGGCGCGCCACGTGCTTGAGCATCTCACCGAGGTTGGTTACTTCGGTCACCTGCCAGTAGTCGCCACGGTCGCGCATCTTCACTTCCAGAACCATCGTCGTGTCGAATTTCGGCTGAGTAAATTCCAGCCCTACCAGGGCTTGCTCACCTTGTTCGTTCACGTACTTCACGCCCTTGAAACTGCTTTCCGGGCTCACCACTTTGCTGGCCAGTCCCGCCATCGAAACTTTCACCAAGCGTTGCGGAGTGCTTTCGGCTGCCGCTTCTAGTGAGCCGGTTTCCACAAAGTGCTGTACTTCCTTGCGGGCCGCGCGCGCAATCTGCGGCTTGGCCAGGCCCAGGGCGCCCTTCGTTAGAAAGCTAGCCGGGTTCAGCATGCCCAGTATGCTGCTCTGGGCTGTTACCTGGTCTACCAGGCTGCCGGTAACGCTTTCCACATTCACGTATTTCTCGAAGGTGGCAACGTCGTGGTCGTTCACGGCTTTTGCCGCCTGGGCCAGCGCGTATTTCGGTCCGGTCGTCAGGTCGCGGTAAAACCAGTAGCCGCCTGCCACCACGGCAATTAGCAATAGGACTAGCAGAAGTCGTTTCATGTTGTTGGGGTTAGGATTGGATCCTCAAAAATATCCCTTTGTTGCCAGCGCCCTACTCTCAGGTCTGGTTAAGTCTTTTAAATTCCGCAGGTAAAAGCAGCGCTTTCTCAACCGATTACAGCCTACTTCCAGTTCCTGCTTTAGCCGGCTGGCATTCCGCTCCTCCGCCTTCTGGTCATTAATACTCGGCCTGCCTTCTTTGCGTATGCCGCATACCGTTGTATTTATCAATGCCCAAAATCCATGCCCGCACACCGCCCCCATGTTTACGGTCACCGTGGTTGCCGGGGCCTACGCCCCGAAAATACCTTGCCGGCGTTCTTGCACGCCCTGCATTGGCCTATATCGGGTTTAGAGCTTGATGTAGTCCTCTCCGCCGATGGCCAGGTGGTCGTATCGCACGAGCCGTGGCTAAACCATCTGGTTTGCCTTGGTCCCGATGGTGAGCAACTCACGCCTGAACGAGGCAGGGCCTTCAACCTATACCAGGAGCCCTACGAACGAATTCGCCGCTGTGATTGTGGGCAGCTGCCACACCCGGCGTTTCCCGAGCAGCAGAGCCTGCCGGCGTACAAGCCCCTGCTAAGTGAAGTTTTTGCGGCAGTAGATGATTACGCGCAGCTCCACTGCCTACCATTGCCCCGCTACAGCGTCGAGCTTAAGAGTACCGCTGCTACCGATGAACTCTTCCATCCGAAGCCCGCGGCCTTCTTGGATGCCGTACTAACGGTGATAAGCCAAGCCGATTTCAGTAACCGCGTAACCCTGCTTTCCTTCGACCATCGGGTGCTGCAAGAGGCTCGGCAAGCAGTGCCGGCATTGCCCACTTGTCTGCTCATTGAAGACCAGCTGCCCTTAGCCGAACACCTGGAGCAACTCGGGTTTCAGCCGACATTTCTAGGTCCCGATTTTACCTTACTCACCGACGAATTCCTGCGCTTGTGCTCTGGTCTTAACCTACCCATCATAGCCTGGACGGTTAACGAGCCTTCCGACATGCTTCGCCTGACGGAGCTAGGTATATATGGCTTCACCACCGATTATCCTGACCGTGCCGCCGCTGTATTGAGGTTGTAACGCTGCCTCGAATTTCTTACTCAGCACAGCCTCTGCACACGAGCCACTTCGCTGCTATCAGCCGGAGTGGCTCGCTTGTTTTTACTTCCTGTTTACCACAAAATTTTACAGTGCTTCGCTCAGCCCTCCGCATTGCAGTTGGGTCCTACTCCCAAGCCCTCTATTTCACTGCTTTGTAACGTGTAAAATACACGCAATTTGTAACTGTATCAGTTGTAACGTGTAAATGTAAAGTGTATCATGTCTCATTTTCGGTGTTACACTTGATGTATTGTATCACAAATGACACAGTTTGTATTTTGTTACATCGAACAAAAGTGTCATCTTTACACTCTGCTCTGAAATACCTCCCCCTTGAATGGCACACCACGGCGAAATCCTGCAGGAAGCAATTAAAAACAGCGGAATTTCCATCAGCCACCTGGTGCAGGAACTGGGTATTACACGTCCTACGATATACCGTAAGTTCAAAGAGGCAACACTTGATTACAGCTTTGTAAAGCGGGTGGGGGAGGTGATACAACACGACTTTACAAATGATTTTGACACACCTGTTCAGTCTCAGTTACACTTTACACCGCCTGTTGTAACACCTTCCACTGTAACACGTCAACAGGTGTTACAAGCTGTGGATCAAGACTGTACAAAGGCCTTAATGGCGCTTCAAGCCAAATACATTGCCCTGCTAGAGGCTTATAATGAGCTACTGTTAAAGATGTACGGGCCTAAGTGAACAGCTAATGTTTCACGTGGAACATTTTGTTCTATTGCTGTAACAACCAGTTTAGCCACACGTAGCGGGCTAGCTAAAATCTGGAGCTTATAAAAGGTAGGTTCGGTGAATAATAGCAACACGGAAGACACTCATACAAACAAGGGTTAATAGTTCACTTATTAAAGGTTTGGGGGTAAAGGCAACTGGGTGGCGGCAACCCAAAACGAGGCAAGTAGGGGCTTCTCAAAATCAATACTAAGGCCAGCAAGAGCCAGGTCTCGTAAGTTCAGGAGCAGGCAGGTGAGTATGAAAGCAGGGCCCTAAGTCGGCAAACGGCGGCTGGTAGAAGTGGCTTTGCTCAGCTGAAGAGGATATAAAAAAGAAGCGCCCGGCTTCAGAAGAAACCGGGCGCTGGAGAAGTCGAAGTGAGGAGATATTATAGAAACACCACCTCCTGAATTAGCTGCTCACCTACCTCTTTGTTGATAACATCGGCAACCTTAGACTTTGCCATAAACAGCTCGTGCTTGAGTGGCGAAGAGGTGAGGCGCACAAAGAGTTTTCCATTTCGGAAGTAGACCTCCTGGGTTTTCAGCGCCACGGCGCGTCCCATGATTCGCTCCCAACTCGATACCACGTGCACCTCGTTTAACTTACCCTGCAGGCGGTAAGCCTTGAGCAATGCCTGAATACCGTCCTTAAGCGGAACGATATCGGCCTGCCGGGAATTCTCGGGTTTGCTGCGGTTTTTCAAGGTCAAAATGTTACAATAATGCGCGGAGGGCATGAGCTGCACCCGTGGGCAAAGGTACGGCCGGGCGCAGCCTAAACGGGTGCCACCGTGCCTTGATGTACCCGGAAACGGGCAATTTGTTCCGAGAGGCCAGCCAGTACCCGGTCGGTGCGGTCGAGGTGAGTATCAGTCAGAAAAATTTGACCGAAAGTGTGGTTCGCTACCAACTGCAGAAGCCGGGTTATGCGACGCTCGTCTAGGCGGTCGAAAATATCGTCGAGCAGGAGCAAGGGCTTGTGTTGCTTGCGTTCCGCCATGACCTCAAACTGAGCCAGCTTGAGCGCAATGGCGTAGGACTTCTGTTGACCCTGGGAAGCATAATGCTTCACCGATAGGCCGTTCATTAGAAACGTGTAATCGTCTTTGTGCGGCCCCACCGTGGTACGTTGAAGGCTTAGGTCCTTACGCTCATTTGCTCGCAGAAGGGCGGCAAAGCTCTCGTCTGGAAGCTGGCTTTTGTAATCAAGCGTTACCTCCTCGCGGCTGTCAGAAAGCTCCAGGTAATGCCGTTGGAAAACCGGAATGAAAGTCGTTAGAAACTCTTGCCGAAGTTGAATGAGCCTTTCACCAGCCGGCACCATTTGCTCGTCGAGCACCTGCAAATAGTCGCGGTCGAAGGTGTGGCGTTCGGCAAATTGCTTCAGCAAGGCGTTGCGTTGTCGGAGTAAAAAGCTGTATTGAATAAGTAACTCCAAGTAGACATGATCAAGTTGCGACATCAGGCTGTCGAAGTACTTGCGCCGCTCCTCGCTGCCTTGCCGGATTATATCGGTGTCGTAGGGAGAAATTAAGACGACGGGGTAACGCCCGATGTGGTCGGATAGCCGTTCGTAAGGCTGCTTGTCGTGCGTAATCACCTTCTTCTGCCCAGCCCGTAAACTGCACTGAATGGTATCGGTAGAGCCCGTGTCGGGCATGGAGAATGAGCCCTTAACCACGAAGAAATCGGCGTCCTGCTTCATTGACTGGGCATCGGCCGTAGAAAACGCGCTCTTGGTAAGCGAAAGGTAATGAATGGCGTCGAGGAGGTTGGTCTTGCCGCTGCCGTTCTCGCCCACAAAGCAGTTAATGTGAGGGGAGAAACTAAGATTGGCCTCGTCGTAGTTCTTAAAGAATAGGAGGTGCAGCGAGTCCAGGGTCATGCAAGAAGGGCGTTTCGGAGTTGCAATGCTTTTACGTACTTTCGCATTCCAAAACGCGAACAAGAACAGCTACTAATGGCGGATACGAAAGTAAAGGCTGCCTCGAAGGCATCCAATTCGGCTGGTAAAGCGAAAACCAGTGCTAAGGGTTCGGCCTCCAAGTCGAACGGTAAAGCCATTGAGTCCGCCGAGCAACAGCAACCCGATCCGGTTTTGCCGGTGCAGGAAGGTGCAGTGCAGGCCGCCGGAGCAAAAGCCGGCAAAGCCCAGAAGCAAACCCCAAGCAAAGGCGCCTTCTCCAAGGAAACCTACATGAAGTGGTTCGAGAGCATGATGCTCATGCGCCGCTTCGAGGAGAAGGCCGGTCAGCTGTACGGTCAACAAAAGATTAAAGGTTTCTGCCACCTCTACATTGGCCAGGAAGCCTGCGTAGCCGGTGCCGTATCGGCCCTGCGCGAAGGCGACAAATACATTACCGCCTACCGCGACCACGCCCACCCACTAGGATTGGGCAGCTCGCCGAACGCCATCATGGCCGAGCTGTTTGCCAAGCAAACCGGCTGCTCGAAAGGCAAGGGCGGCTCCATGCACATGTTCGACAAAGAAGTCGGGTTTATGGGTGGCCACGGCATTGTAGGCGGTCAGGTACCAATGGGTGCCGGCATTGCTTTTGCCGAGAAGTACAACAAGACGGGCAACCTCTGCATCTGCTACATGGGCGACGGCGCCGTACGCCAGGGTGCCCTGCACGAAGCTTTTAACATGGCTATGCTGTGGAAGCTGCCGGTCATCTTCGTGGTGGAGAACAACGGTTACGCGATGGGTACTTCGGTGCAGCGTACTTCAAACGTGACGGAGCTGTACACTATTGGGGAGGCATACGACATGCCCTCGGAGCCCGTGGATGCCATGCACGTAGAGGAAGTTCACAACGCCGTAGCCCGCGCCGCCGAGCGTGCCCGCGCCGGCGAAGGCCCTTCTTTCCTGGAGTTCAAAACGTACCGCTACAAAGGCCACTCCATGTCGGACCCGGCCAAGTACCGCACCAAGGAAGAAGTGGAAGAGTACCGCATGCGCGACTCCATCGAGAACGTGCGGCTTACCATTTTGGAGCAAGGCATGGCGTCGGAAGACGAGCTGAACGCCATCGACGAAAAAATCAAGGGCATCGTGATGGAGTCGGTTGAATTCGCCGAAAACTCACCTTACCCACCTGCCGAAGAATTGTACCGCGACGTGTACGTGCAGGAGGACTATCCCTTCATCCGCGAGTAACCAAGCAAGCCGTAAGCCGGTCAAAACGCAAGCCGGCGCTTTTTCTTCTACATGTCTAAGATTCCCTACACGGGCCAGTCGCCGCAAGCACGGCAAGGCCAAGTGCCGCAACAGCAACCGACCGAAGGCCAGCCGGGCCTGAATACGCCAGTGGAACATCCGCTGATGGAAGACCCGGATGCCTTGGCTGCCCGCTTAGGGGAGTCGGAGGAATTTGTGCGCCGTAACAAGAACATCCTCTTCGGTGTTCTGGCCGCCATCGTATTAGCCGTGGTGGCTGGCTTTGGCTATTACACCTGGCGCAAGTCGCAGGACGAGAAAGCCCAGACTGCCATGTTCCAGGCGGTAAACTACTGGGAAGCCGATTCGGTGAAGAAAGCCCTCAAGGGCGACGGACAGTACGACGGACTGGAAACCATTGCTACAGAGTACAGCGGTACCAAGGCAGGCAACCTAGCCAACTTCTATGCCGGTGCTGGCGCTCTGAAGGAAGGCCAGTACGCCAAAGCCATTGACTACCTGGAAGACTTCAGTTCCGACGACTTCCTGATCCAGGCTCGCGCTTACGCCCTCATCGGCGACGCCAACATGGAACTGAAGAAGTATGCCGAAGCCGCTAACTACTACCAGAAAGCGGCCGACCACAACGCCAACGAATTCTTCACGCCGGGCTACCTGATGAAGCACGCCACGGCCCGAGAAATGGCCAACGATTATGCCGGCGCCGTTCAAGATTACGACCGCATCATCAACGACTACCCCACGGCCGCCGAGCTGAACGATGCCAAGATTATGCGTGCCCGTGCGCAGGCCATGGCCGGCACTGCTGCCAAGTAGTCTGCCCGTTTAAGTAGAATGGCAAGCGCCGCTTCCTCCACGGAAGCGGCGCTTCTATTTAAAGACCGCACCGGTGCTTCAGATCCAGAACCGGAAGAAAGCGGATATTTGCGCCCTGTAACCGAACCCTGTTCCGCCCTTATGGCCACATCCCTGAAAAACCTAAGCGACTACACCTCCGACCACTTCCCCGACATCAGCGACAAACGTTTCGGACTGGTGGTAGCCGAATGGAACCGTGCCATAACCGATACCCTGGCCCAAGGGGCGTACGAAACACTTATCAAGCACGGCGCCAACCCCGACAACATCTTTCGCAATACAGTACCCGGCAGCTTCGAACTCGGACTAGGTGCCCAATTGCTGGCGCAACACGAGGAAATAGATGCCGTGATTTGCTTGGGGGTAGTAATTAAAGGCGAAACTCGTCACGACGAATTCATCAGCCACGCCGTGGCGCAGGGCCTCATGAATGTAGGGCTAAAGTTCAACAAGCCTGTCATCTTTGGGGTACTAACCACCGAAGATGAAGCCCAAGCCTGGGACCGGGCCGGTGGCAAGCACGGCAACAAAGGCGTGGAGGCGGCTGTAACCGCTATACACATGCTGGGCTTCTGAGTGATAAAAGCTCAAGCGTAGCTGAATCGAAGCCAAATCCGTAGCTTTGCGGCCGAAAACGGAGTGAACTTACCTCCGGTCACCTACCAACCACAGCAGTTGAGTAACGCACAAGGGCAACTAATACGGCCGCGCTACTGTTGGGGTTTCAGAAGGCGGTGTTCCGGAACTAAGAATACTTTGTAACCCGTTTATTACGAATAACTTACATCATTTTCCTGACCCACCATGAGTGAAGAACCCCTACGCTACTCCCGGGAAGATCTGGCCGAATTTGAAGCCATAATCCAGGAAAAGCTGACCGCAGCACGGAAAGAAGTGTCATTTATCAAAGAGACACTAAGCCGTCGTAACGATTCGGGCACCGACAACACCGCTTCGCAGTCTAAAATGCTGGAAGACGGCGCCGACACGGCTGAAAAGGAAAGCCTGAATCAGTTGGCTTCGCGTCAGATGAAGTTTATTCAACAGTTGGAAAACGCCATGATCCGCATCAAAAACGGAACCTACGGCGTGTGCATCGGCACGGGCAAGCTCATTTCGAAAGAGCGCCTGCGGGCCGTACCGCATACCCAACATTCCATTGAAGCTAAAATGGCACGCCGCGACTAACCGTTGCCTGCCTCTCAGCCGCCGCCCGGATTTGCCGGCCGGTACTTCGCTCCTCGGGGCGGGGCCGTCCAGTGAATCCGGGCGCTGTTTTCAGCCTACGCCTCGTTGCATAGCGCACCAAAAACTTGGTCGGTAACGTTTAGTTGCCAAGCCGTCATACCCTTTTACTGCCCGGCAGCGATGCCGTGCGCCTGATCCTCCCCACCATGGGCAAGAAACAGCATTCATCCCGCCCCGGCAGCCGCCCGGGCCGGCCCGATTCCACGCCGCGGCACAGCGGTAAAGCCTCTTTTGGCGGCGACGACCGCCGCCCGGCTCCGCGTCGCGACGCGGGTTCTTCTGATTTTTCGTCGCGTCCGGCATTTGGCCGCCCCTCAGATAAGCCCAGCTTTGGTAAGCCCTCGTTCGGGAGCCGCCCCGGTGGTAACGACGACCGGCGCTTCGGCGGTGGACCGTCGGCTCGTCCGTTTGGCGGTAACAGCCGCTTTGGCGGTGACGACCGGCCCCAGCGCCCTTTTAAGCCCAAGCCCGCCGATAAAGACGATGCCGATGACTTCATGCGCGGCCGTTTCAACAAGCCGCCCCGCCCCGCCGCGCCCGATGACGCCGCGTCGCGTCGGTTTGAACGCCGTCCCGAGGGCGACGACCGCAACCGCCGCCCGGCTGGCCGTAGTTTTGGCGAAGAGCGCCGCTCGTTTGGCCCGCCCAAAGGCAACCGTTTCGGAGACGACCGTCGTTCGTTTGGTTCAAGCCCAAGCAACGATGACCGCCGTCCGTTCGGTGGCAACCGCGACACGGAGGATTTCAGCGACCGTCCGAAGCAGTTGAAAGGTGGCGACGACCGTCCTGTGCAGCCTGCCCGCTACGAAGACCGCCGCGACCAGCGCCCCAACCGGGGAGATGCTCCGCAACGCTTCGAGCGCAACGACCGACGTGCCCCCGGCGGAGCTTTTGGCCGCCGCGACGAAGGCCGCCCCAGTGCCGATGACCGTGGCACCAGCCGCTTCGAGCGTAACGACCGTCCCAGCCGCGACGACCGGCCGGGTAGCAGCAGCCGTTTTGGCGGCGTTGAGCGTACGGAACGTGGTGCGCGTCCCGAGCGCCCCAACAAGCCATTTGGAGGCCGCGAGGAGCGGGGCAACCGCAACGACCGGTTCGGCCGTTCCGATTCGGTGGGTGAAGCCCCATCGTACCACAACCTGAAGCACTACGAAGAGGACAAAACGCGCGGTAACAAGCGCCGTCGCGACGAGCCCGAAACCGACGGCTCGGTACGTCTGAACCGCTACATTGCCAACGCCGGCATCTGCTCGCGCCGTGAGGCCGACGTGCTGATTGAATCCGGAGAAATTCGGGTGAACGGAGAGGTGGTAACCGAGCTGGGCTACAAAGTGCAGCCCAGCGACACGGTGCATTATGGCAAAACCAACCTGAAGCGCGAGAAGCAGGTGTACGTGCTGCTCAATAAGCCCAAGGATTTCCTGACCACGACCGACGACCCCGAAGGCCGCAAAACGGTAATGGACTTAGTGAAGAATGCCTCAAAGGAGCGCATCTTCCCCGTTGGTCGCTTGGACCGAAACACCACCGGCCTGCTGCTGTTCACCAACGACGGCGAGGTAGCCCAAAAGCTGAGCCACCCGTCGCACCGCAACAAGAAGATCTACCAAGTGGAGCTGGACAAGCCCATTACGGAAGAGCACTTGGCGCAGATAGCCGCTGGCATTGAGCTGGAAGATGGCAAAGCAGAAGTAGATGATGTGGCTGCCGTAGCCGGCAACCAGCACTTTGTGGGCATCGAAATCCATATCGGGCGTAACCGCATTGTGCGCCGCATTTTCGAGCATTTGGGCTACGAGGTGAAAACCCTGGACCGGGTGCAGTACGCTGGCTTAACCAAGAAGGACCTGCCCCGTGGCAACTGGCGTTACCTGACGGAGAAAGAAGTTATCCGGCTGAAATATTTCATGTAAGGCGCAACCTGCGCCGCCATTACGCTGCTCATAGCCAAAAACGAAGCGGGCATACCTGCCCGCTTCGTCTGGTATGTATGGTTTCTCTCGTTCTCGATATTGGTAACACCGCCGCCAAGTTTGGCTGCTTTCGCGGCTCTGCCGTGGAGGAGGTAGGAACCGTCGCGTCGGTGGAAGAATGGAAGCAGGTGGTAGTGCGGGTTAAGGCCGAGCAAGTGCTGTTGGCCTCAGTGGCCGGCCCGGCCGAAGCCTGGGCCGAGGATTTGCCAGCATCGGTGACCAAAACCACGGTGTTTCGGCCGGGCCACACGCCGGTGCCGGTGCAAAACGCGTACGCAACCCCCGAAACTCTCGGCGCCGACCGTTTGGCGGCGGCGGTGGGTGCTGCCTACCTTCTGCCAGCGCGTAACCTATTGGTTTTAGATGCCGGCACCTGCCTGAAATACGACTTGGTGACCGAGGAAGGAACCTACCAGGGTGGGAGCATAGCACCCGGGCTGCAGATGCGGCTGCGGGCCATGCACGCCTTCACCGACCGTTTGCCCGAATTGGTCTTACCCGGATCGGAAGCAACTACTGCCTTACCTTTGACGGGAACCGACACGCGCTCTGCTATGCTGAGCGGTGCCCTGAACGGGGCCGCTGCCGAGCTGAATAGCATAGTGGACGAGTACCGGGCGCAGTTTCCCTCGTTAGCCGTGGCGCTAACCGGAGGAGACGCGGCGTTTTTTGAATCGCGGCTTAAAGGCCGCACCTTTGTATTTCCCGAGCTGGTATTGCTTGGGCTTCACCGCATATTGGTGCATAATGCTGGTTAACAAACTGACTGCGCTGGGCCTGCTGAGCCTACTTGGAGCCGCTTCGGCTGCTTCGGGACAAGGTTTGGGCAATTCCCCATACACACGCCTGGGCCTGGGCGACGTCAACCCCAACACCGGCGGCGTCCGGCAACAAGGCATGGGCGGCGTGGGCATTGCTGCCCCTAACAGCGCTCAGGTAAACGACCTGAACCCGGCGCTGCTCTACTACACCAACCGCACCACCTTCGAAATGGCGGCCGTGGGCCAGCTTAAGCGCCTGCGTAGCGGCAATGCTTCGCAGATTGACGGTGGCGCTTCGTTGAGCTACCTGTCGTTTGCGGTACCTCTCTCGCGCCGCTGGGCCATTGCAGCGGGTCTTCGTCCCTATAGCACCGTGGACTATACCTCTACCGTCATCAGCCCGGTTGATGGCGACCCTACGGCCCGGGTGCGGCAGGAGTTTTCCGGCAGCGGCGGCTTATCCGAAGTGCACTTAAGCCAGGGTATACAGGTGGCCAAGGGACTCAGCGTGGGCCTGTCAACGTCCTACCTCTTTGGCTCCGTCGACCAGACGACTACGGCTTTGTTTGCCGTGGAGAACCAGCCGCTGGAAACGCTGAGCCAAGCTGCCGTCATCGAGAATGTCGAGTACTCCGATTTTGCGCTGCGGGCGGGTACCCACTACCGACGCGAGCTAAACCCGAAGCTGGTCGCCAACCTCGGTGCCGTGTACACGATGCAAACCACGCTAACTGGTTACCGCCAACGTCGGGCCGAGCGCCAAGACGTAAGCGGTAATACCATTGAGGTACTGGAGCTGAAGTCCAACACCCGCGGCAGCACTGTGGTACCGGCCACGCTGCAAGTAGGCTTGGGCTTGGATAATGGTCGGAACTGGACGATTGGCCTGGATTTATCGCGCCAGGAGTGGTCGAAGTTCCGTTCGTTTCGGGAGGAAAACCAACCCGGAGTGAATGCGCTCTACAACGATACCTGGCGCGCTGCCGTGGGCGGCGAGTTCACGCCTGACCCCGGTTCCGTCGACAGCTACTTCAAGCGGATGTCGTACCGCTTCGGGCTGAGCATGGCCCAAATGCCGTACCGCCCGGGAGGCCAAACCCAATACGACCGCGCCGTTAGCTGGGGCTTTATGCTGCCCTTCGCGGCCTCGGCCCTCGACGCAACTTACCTGAACCTGTCGTTTACTTACGGGCAGCGCGGCAACGACGACGTAATTACCGGAACGGCGCGCAACATCAAGGAGGAGTATATGCGGGTGCAGTTGGGCGTGTCGCTCAACAACCGCTGGTTCCTCAAGCGCAAGATTGAGTAACCGATGAAGAAGCGGGCAGGGGAGTGGCTGCTGGCCGCGGCAATCGTCAGCGGCTTGTTGGCGGGGTGTAATGATGAAAAGGAGGGCGTTCAGGCCAAACAGGTATACACTGGACCCATCCTGGAAACCAACAATGCCACCACGCTCTTCAGTGACTCGGCGCGGCTGCAGGTGCGCTTGGAGGCGCCGCTGGAACAGCAGTTCGATAACGGCGACTTGGTGTACCCAAAGGGCGTAAAAGCCACTTTCTACGAAAAAGACGGCACCACCATAGTCAATACCTTGGTGGGCAAGTACGGCCGCTACACCCGCGCCACCAACCTGTACGTGGTGCGCGGCGATGTGCGGGTGCGCAACGAAGTGAAGGAGCAAAGCTTAGCCACCGAAGAGTTATTCTACGACCGCGCCAAAGCCCGCATCTACACCAAGCCGGAAATGCCGGTACGCGTGCAAACGCCCACCGAAGTGCTGACCGGCAAAGGCTTGGAAGCCAACGAAGACTTTTCGCGCTACCGTATCTTTAAGCCCGAGGGCGTGTTTACCGTCGAGCAAGATGCGGCTGCCCGGCCCTAACCAAATTCGCGCGTGAAAACTCCCACCCCAGACCGTGGCCTACTGCGCACCGTGGCTTTTTCTCTGGCCGTGGTGTTCCTCATCATTGGCATGTACCAAACGGTGCTGGAAAATAGTTTGCCCCGCAATTACTGGCTGTTCATGCTCTCGGCGGTGTGTTTGCTGGTATATCGGCAGCTGCGGCCAGTACCCGGAGACCTGCCTTCCACGCCACCTTCCCCACCCGCGCGCACCAAAGCCGGCAAGCCCAAACCGGGTGGTAAAGCCCGTCGCTAAGCCCGGCCTCAGCCCAAAACTTTTGACTATTGGCCGGAAACGGGTTATTTTGCACGTCTTTCCGACCTTTCTCTTTGCTGCTTACACTCAACTAAATGGCTTTAATTAACACCATACGGGAAAAATCAGGCTGGGCCGTTGGCGCAGTAGCCGTCGGGATGGTCCTGTTCATCGTTGGTGGTGACCTCATTGGAGGCAACAACAACTTCTTTAACCGCCAGGATACTTCGGTGGGCTCGGTAGACGGCGACGATGTTAACCTGGACGAATTCAATGCCATTCTGGAGCAGTCGAAGGAAGCGTACGTTAGCCAAAACGGCCGGCAACCCACCGAGCAGGAACTGCAAGGCTTGCGCGACCAAGCGTGGAACCAGATTGTATTCCGCCGCGCCTTCCAGCCCGAGTTTGAAAAGCTGGGCTTGCAAGTGACGGATGAAGAACTGACCGACATGGTGCAGGGACGCAACATTCACCCCACCATCAAGCAAGCGTTTACCGACCCGCAAACCGGACAGTTCGACCGTGCCAAGGTGCTGGAGTACCTGCGCAACCTCGACAAGATGCCCCCGCAGCAACAAGCCGCGTGGTACACGTTCGAGCAAAACCTGCCGCAGGAGCGCATGGGCAACAAGTACTATGCCCTGATGAAGAACACGGAGTACGTTACGTCGGCCGAAGCCCAGCGCTACTCCGAGGCGCAGAGCGCCAAAGCCAACATCCGTTACCTGTTCGTGCCGTACTTCAGCATTTCCGATTCGGCCGTGAAGGTGCAGGACTCGCAGCTGCAGGACTACATCAACCGCAACAAGGGCCGCTACAAGGTGCAGGAAGGCCGCGACATCGAGTACGTGGTGGTATCGGTTACGCCTTCGAAGGAAGACTCAGTAACGGTTCGTCAGACGGTTGATCAGTTGACTACCCAGTTTCAGACCGCCCCGAACGACTCGCTGTTTGTGCGCCTGAACTCGGATCAGCCGTACAACGGTGCCTTCGTTTCACCAGCCGAACTGCCCGAAAAGTTGCGCCAGCAGCTGCCCCTGCAGGCAGGCAAAGTGTACGGTCCGTTTGCTGAAAACGGCACCTTCTCGCTTTACAAAGTAACCGGCACCAAAGCCGGCGCTACCTCGGCCGCCCGGGCCAGTCACATCCTCATTAAGCCCGAGGGCGCTACGCCCGAGGCCGATGCGGCTGCCAAAGCCAAAGCACAAGGCATTCTGGATCAAATCAAAGGCGGTGCTGATTTCGCCGCTATGGCTAAACAGCACGGCACCGACGGTACCGCCCCGCTGGGCGGCGACCTGGGCTGGTTCTCGTCGGGCCGCATGGTTCCCGAGTTCGAGAAGGCCGTATTCGGCGCTAACGCGGCCGGTTTGCTACCCACGCTCACCAAAACCTCGTTCGGTTACCACATCATCAAGATAACCGCCCCGAAAACCAACCAGACCTACCGCGTAGCCGCCGTAACGAAGAGCATTGCCCCTTCCGACGCTACCAACGACGCCGCTTACCAACGCGCCCAGGAACTGAAAGGCCAAGCCAACGATTTGGAGAGCTTCCGCAAAGCCGTAGCTGCCGATAAAACCCTGCAAAAGCAGGAGGCCAAGGGCGTAGGTGCTTCCGATCAGGTTGTGGGCAGCCTGCCGAACGCCCGCGAAATCATCCGCTGGGCCTACGACAAAAAGACCGAAGTAGGTAGCGTTTCCGACGTGTTTACGGTGAACGACCAGTACGTTATTGCCGCCGTAACCGGTACCCGCGCTAAAGGCACCGCCGACGTAGCCAGCGTGAAGCCCGAGGTTTCGACCTTCGTGCGTAACGAAGAAAAGGCCAAGCAGATCATGGCCAAGCTGAAAGGCAGCACGCTGGAGCAAATGGCTTCGGCCTACGGCTCCACGGCGCAGGTGCGCACCGCCGATGACGTAGTGCTCGGCCAAGGCGTAATTCCCGGCCTGGGCGCCGAGCCTGTAGCCGTGGGTACCGCCTTCGGTTTGAAGCCGGGTCAGCGTTCGGCCCCCATTCAGGGCGAGCAGGGTGTACTGGTAATCGAGCTGGTTGCCAAACCGGCCGTTACCCCGGCTCAGGACGCGCAAGCTTCCCGCACGCAGCTACAGAACATGCGTACCTCGCGTGCTACCGGTGCCATTTACGAAGCCATCCGCGAGAAATCCGACGTGAAAGACGAACGCGTGAAGTTCTTCTAAACGCCTCGCCATCCGCATCCGTCGAAGGGCCGTATCTTACCGCAGATACGGCCCTTTTTCGTGCGCAACGGTTGAGCTGGGTTTCGCTTCTTTGCCGAAGTTGGCCGACGGAATGAAATCCGCGTCGTGAGCGTTAGCGCCCGTACCTGGGGCGCCGACGGCGGGCCGGTACTACCTCGATTACGGATCCATGCGCGTGTTGCTTGAAGTACAGAAATACAGCCGCTCGGCGGTAGTGGCCCTGGCGCTATTGGGCGCCAGCACCGCCATTGCCCAAAACGCACCCGATGACGGTTCGCTCACCCTGGCCCGTGAGTTTGCCCGTCGGAGCGAGTGGCTGAAGGCCGAAGCCTTGTTCAGCGACTTGCCCAACGAGGTGCAGCAGGCTCCCAATGTGCTGCCCGAATATTTGCGCGTGCTGTTTGAGCTGAAGAAGTACAAGGATGCCGAGAAGCTAGCCAAGAAAGCCGTACGCAAGAACCCCAACGAGCCAACTTTGGGCGTAATGTTGGGCAGCGTGTACGCCGCCAGCGGCGACACTGCCGCTGCCAGCCGTCAGTACGTACAGGTGCTTACCCGCTTGAGCCCTAATCAAGTGCTGCCCGTGGCTACCGAGTTTCAGGAGCGCGACCTTACGCGCTGGGTGCAGCGCACCTACCTGCGCGGCCGTGAGCTGGCCAAAAACGACGCCGAATACAGTCCACAGCTGGTACAGCTGTACACTCGCACCGGCAACACCGCGGGCCTCCTTAGCGAAACCCTGCGCCTCGTGGACCAAGACGAGCAGCAACTGCCCTTTGTGCGCAACATGCTGCAGAACAGCCTGCGCACCGATCAGGACTTTGACACGCTGGAAAAGCTGCTGCTCACCCGCACCCAGCAGCAGCCCGAACGCGCCGGCTACGCCGAGCTGCTGCTGTGGCTTTACCAGCAGCGCCGCGACTTTACCGGCGCTATGGTGCAGGCCAAGGCCCTCGACCGGCGCCAGCGCACCGAGGGCAGCCGCGTAATGGACGTAGCAGCCATAGCCCAGCGCAACAAAGACTACGATGCCGCCATCGAAGGCTACCAGTATGTAGCCCGCGAGTACCGCGCCGGGCAGTTTGGGCAACTGGCCCGGCAGCGTCTCATTCAGGCCCGCGAGGAACAAGTACGCAACACGTTCCCCGTTGACCGCACCAAGCTACAGGCGCTGGTAGCGGAATACCAGCAACTCCTCACCGACTACGGCCGCACCGCTCAAACGGCGGAAACGCTCCGAAACCTGGCGCTGCTCTACGCCTTTCAGCTCGATGAAAAGCAGCAGGCCATGCAGCTGTTGCAGGAGGTAATAAATCTGCCCCGTGCTGATGCGGCCTTGGTTGACGAGGCGAAAATTGCCCTCGGCGACATTTACCTGCTGCGGGCCGAGCCTTGGGAAGCTACCCTGCTGTACTCGCAGGTGGAGAAGTCGCGTAAGGATTCGCCGTTGGGTTACGAAGCCAAGCTGCGCAACGCCCGCCTGAGCTACTTCGCCGGCGACTTCAAGCTGGCCCAGAGCCACCTCGATATCCTGAAGCTGGCCACCAGCCGTGAAATTGCCAACGACGCCATGCAGCTCAGCTTGCACATTGGCGACAACACCGCCATGGACACCGCGGGCGTGGCCCTGCGCGACTACGCTGCCGCCGAGCAGCAGGTGTTCCAGAACAAGCTGCCCGAAGCCATCAAAGCCCTCGATGCGCTGCTGACCAAGTACCCTGGCCACGCCCTCACCGACGATACCTGGTACCTGAAGGCCCAGCTCCAGCGCCGCACCGGCGACTACGCCGGCGCCGTAACCACGCTTACGCGCATCACCGAAAACCCGAAATACGACATCCTCTCCGACGACGCCCTGTTTTTGACGGCTCAAATAGAGGAGGAAAACCGTCAGGACCGATTGAAGGCCCAGGAGCTATACACCAAGCTTCTCACCAAGTACCCCGGTAGCATTTACGTGGCCGAGGCCCGCAAGCGGGTACGCAAGCTCCGAGGCGACGCCGTGCCGCAGTAAAGAGCCGAACCCTAGCCGAAGAACACGAACATCAGAACCAGCGCTAAAATGAATACCAAGTACATCAGCCCGTCGCTGAGGATGTACTGCTTGTAGCGTTGGTAAAAGTCGCGGAGGCGCTGCATAAGGGTAAACGGGGTAGCCGAGGCAGTAAACATACGGAAACCGGGCGCCGCGCACCGCTGCGAGGGGTTTTCTTCGTACTTTTGAAGATACTGCTGCCGCGCCGTACCGCTGTTCCCTATGTTAAAACGCTGGATCCGTAAGCCCGCCCCCGATCCGCAACACGTACGCGACCTGGCGGCGGCCCTGCGCGTCAACGAATCCATTATTGCCCTGCTCTGCCAGCGCGGCATGTGCACCTTCGACGAAGCCAAGGCATACTTCCGCCCGGCCGTGGATACCCTACACGACCCCTTGCTGATGCGCGACATGGACCGCGCCGTGCAGCGCCTCACCGAGGCCCTGTTTCAGGAAGAAAAAGTGCTGGTGTACGGCGACTACGACGTGGACGGCACCACCTCCGTGGCACTGGTTTACTCGTATCTGCGTCCGCTCTTCGGCCCAGCCCGCATCGATTACTACATTCCCGACCGTTACTCCGAGGGCTACGGCATTTCTACGCAGGGCATCGACTGGGCCGCCGACAACGGCTTCAAGCTGATTGTAGCCCTCGACTGCGGCGTGAAATCGGTGGATAAGATTGCCTACGCCAACGAGCGGGGCGTGGACTTCATCATCTGTGACCACCACTTACCCGGCGACGAGTTGCCGGCCGCCGTGGCCGTGCTCGACCCCAAGCGCGCCGACTGTGCGTACCCGTTCAAGGAATTGTCGGGCTGCGGCGTGGGCTTTAAGCTGATGCAGGGCTTGTGCCAAGCCCAAGGGTTCGACGAAGGCCCGCTGCTGGAGCTAACCGACCTGCTGGCCGTGAGCATTGCCGCCGACATCGTGCCCATTGTGGGCGAGAACCGCACGCTGGTGTACCACGGCCTGCGCCGCCTCAACGACCACACCCGCTCGCCCCGCGCCGGATTCGACGCCCTGCGGCAGTTGGCCGGCCTACGCGAGGGTCCACTCACGGTGAGCAGCCTGGTATTCGGGTTTGCCCCGCGCATAAACGCTGCCGGGCGCTTGGGCGACGCCAAACGAGCCGTGTCCATGCTGCTGGCTGAAACCGCCGAGGAAGCATTGGCCAAGGCCAACGTGGTAGACAAAACCAACACCGAACGTCGTGGCTTTGATACCCGCATTACCGAGGAGGCCCTGCACATGATTGAAACCGACCAGGCCCTGCGCGGTGCCCGGGCTACGGTGCTTTTCAAGCAGGACTGGCACAAAGGTGTTATCGGCATTGTAGCCTCGCGCTGCCTTGATAAGTATTACCGCCCCACGGTTATCCTTACCGAATCGAACGGCAAGGCCACCGGCTCGGCCCGCTCGGTACGCGGCTTCGATGTGCACCAAGCCATTGTGGAATGTGCCGATTTACTCGACCAATACGGCGGCCACATGTATGCTGCGGGCCTCACCATGCCGCTGGAAAACGTGGAAGCCTTCCGGATACGCTTTGAAGAAGTGGTGGCCGCCCGCATTACCGACGAGCAGTTGATTCCGCCGGTGGAAATCGACCTGCCGTTGCGCCTCGCCGACGTGTCGTGGAGCTTTTACAACTTGCTGCACCAAATGGAGCCCTTCGGCCCCGGCAACACCAACCCCGTGTTCGAATCGACGGACGTGCGCATTGTGCCCGGCTCGGCCAAAGTGGTAGGCAACTCCCACCTGAAGCTGACGCTGGTACAAGACGGTTCGGGTCCGGTGGAAGCCATTGGGTTTAGCCTGGCCGACCATTACGAACGCATCACGCGGGGCCAGCCGTTCAGCGTGTGCTATACCGTGGACGTGAACGAATACCGCGGGCAGAAGACCTTGCAGCTGCGCCTCAAGGACATCGGCTGGGAATAGCAAAGAGGAACAAACCTGCTGCTAGTACTCAAAAGCGCCCTTCTTTCGAAAAGGAGGGCGCTTTTGCATTTGCGGCTGCGCGCAATCCGGTACCTTTAACGGAACGCTGCCCTCATGCCTGCGGTGTGTTTCCTCATGAAAGCAACTCTTCTGGCCGCTAGCTGCGGCTTACTGCTGGCGGTGGCCGGCCATGCCCAAACACCCGTCCCGGGTGCGGGCTACCGCATCAGCGTGGATACCCGGCCGGCGGCTACGTCGGATCAGCTAAAGGTGGTGGTGAACACGCCCCTCGTTACTGAAAACGAGGTGACCTACGTGATGCCGAGCGTGGTGCCGGGCTCGTACTCCAAGAAAGACTACGGCCGCTTCGTGCAGGGTTTTCAGGCCCTCGACGCGAAGGGCAAGAAGCTAAAGGTGCGGCAAGACGGACCGAACTTGTTCGTTATTGAGAAGGCCCGCAACCTAGCCCGGCTGGAGTATCGTGTGAATGACACCTGGGACGCCTCCTTCAACGACAATTACGTGTTTCAGCCCGGCGGTACCAACTTCGACGCGGGTGCCGCCCAGCCCAACTTCGTGCTGAACCACTACGGCCTTTACGGCTACTTAGAAGGCAGCGCCGCCAATTACAAAATGCGGCCCTACGAGGTAACCGTGCTCCGCGACCCAACCCTGTACGCCGCTACTTCCTTGCCTACGCAGCGCACGCCTCAGCAAGATGTGTTTACCGCTGCCGACTACGTGACCCTATCCGACGGACCGGTACTCTACGCCCGCCCCGACACGGCCAGCCTGGCCGTGGGCGGCGCCCGTATTCACGTGGCCGTAACCTCCGAAAGCGGCAACGTACACGCCCCCCAGGTACTCGAAATCATCCGGCCGATGGCCGAAGCGCTGGGGGAGTTCTTCGGCCAAATGCCCGTGCCGCAGTACCATTTCCTGATGTACTTCCCCGACTTCCAGACCTCGAAGGTGATAAACCGCCAAACGGGGTCTTACGGGGCCATGGAACACTCGTATTCGTCGCTGTACTTCATGCCCGAGCGGCAAACCGAGGAGCAGCTGCGCGAGATGGTGCGCGAAATTGCCTCGCACGAGTTCCTGCACATGCTGGCGCCGCTCAACGTGCACTCGCGGGAAATCGGGGAGTTCGACTTCCGCAACCCGAAAATGTCGCAGCACCTGTGGCTGTACGAGGGCGTAACCGAGTACTTCGCCCACTTGGTGCAGGTGCGCGCCGGGCTCACCACCGAATCCGATTTCCGCAAAACCATGCGCGGCAAAATTGAGGACGCTCAGAAGTACCCAGCCGCTTCGTTTACCGAAATGAGCCGCCGTATTCTGGAGAAGCCCTACGACGCCATGTACGACAACGTGTACCAGAAAGGCGCCCTCATCGGCTGGCTGCTTGATATTCGGATTCAGGAATTAACCCAGGGCAAGCAAACCCTGCGCGACGTGCTGCTGGCGCTGCGTGAGAAATACGGCCCCACCCGCTCGTTCGAGGACGCCCAGCTGATTCCCGAAATCGTGGCCCTCACGCACCCGCAGCTGCAGCAGTTTTTCGACGCCTACGTGGTAGGCGACCAGCCCCTGCCGCTCACCGAGTACCTCGACAAAATTGGCTGGCGCTACGTGGCCAGCGCCCCGGCGAGGGTAAAGGCCTTTGGTAAGCTGGGTTTCCGCTACAACAACGGCAAACAGCAGTTTGAAGCCGCGGAAACGGATGCCAACGACAACGTCTTCGGCCTCCAGAACGGCGACGCCATAGTGGCCGTGAACGGCAAGCCCGTAACCCTGCAAAGCGCCGAGCAGCTGCTGCGCCCCCTGCTGGAACCTGCCGACGCCCCCGTGCGCCTCACCTACCGCCGCGGCGCCGGCCCCAGCGTGGACCGCGAAGCCGCACCGCGTACGTACGAGGTTGAAATCAAGAACCAGCTGGAGCCCAACCCCAGCGCCACGCCGGCTCAGGTGCAGTTGCGGCGCCAGATGCTCGGTACCAAAAGCTAGATCAAAGCGGCTTGCACTGCTGGCGACATGAGGGCTGTGTAGTTGCCAAACGGTACGGCCAAAAGGTTCGGAGTGAAGCTGCTGCTTATGCAAACGTGAAGGCACGACCTCCCACGCTCAGTCGTTCCATGCCCGCCGCCTGAACTCCAAGCCCCCCGCGTTACCTTTGCCTCCCATGATTCTGCGCGCCGAACACCTCGTCAAGAAATACAAGCAACGCACCGTTGTTAACGACATGAGCCTGCACGTGGAGCAGGGCGAAATCGTGGGCTTGCTGGGCCCGAACGGAGCCGGCAAAACCACGTCGTTTTACATGACGGTGGGCATGGTGAAACCCAACTCGGGCAAGATCTTCCTCGACGACCAGGACATTACCACGATGCCCATTTACCAGCGTGCCCGCCTCGGTATTGGGTACCTAGCGCAGGAGGCCTCGGTGTTTCGCGACCTGTCGGTGGAGGAGAATATTCTCTCGGTGCTGGAAATGACCAAAATGACCAAGCAGGCCCAGCGCGACAAAGTGGAGGAGCTGCTCAACGAGTTCAGCCTGACGCACGTGCGCAAAAACCTGGGCCGCGTGCTCAGCGGTGGCGAGCGGCGGCGTACCGAAATTGCCCGCGCCCTGGCCGTCGACCCCAAGTTTGTGCTCCTGGACGAGCCCTTTGCCGGCGTCGACCCCATTGCGGTAGAAGAAATCCAGGGCATTGTGGCCAAGCTCAAGCACAAGAACATCGGCATCCTCATCACCGACCACAACGTGAACGAGACGCTTAGCATCGTGGACCGCGCCTACCTGCTCTTCGAAGGCAAGCTGCTGAAAGCCGGCACTGCCGAGGAACTGGCCGCCGACGAAACCGTGCGCCGCGTGTACCTGGGCAAGCACTTCGAGTACAAGCGTAAAATCTAGGTAAATCCTTCAGCGCTGGGTTAGGAGCAGCCGGTAGTTCCTCAGGGAGTTACCTTGGGGCGTTGTTTTCCGTACCAAGCCACGTTCAGACTTGCTACCAGTCCGCTTGAGGAGGAAGCAGGTAACCGAGAAATGACCAGCCATACATGATTGACGAACTTCTGTCCTGGGCTTTAAAGCAACGTTTGGGGCGGGTGGAGCAGGTGCGCAGCCAGCCCCACGAGCTGCAGGCCCAGGTGCTGAAACAGTTGCTGCATACTGCCCGAAACACGGCCTGGGGCCGCGAGTACGGGTACACCGACGGGTTATCGGCCGCTGAGTTTGCCAGCCGCGTACCCATCAGCAGCTACGAGCAGCTGTATCCACGCATCGAGCAGGTGTTGCGCGGCGAGGCTGATGTGTTGTGGCCTGGCCGGGTGCAGTGGTTCGCCAAGTCTTCGGGCACCACCAACGCCCGCTCCAAGTACATTCCCGTTACGTCTGAGTCGCTGGAAAACGGCCACTACCGCGCCGGCCGCGACATGGTGGCCCTGGCTGGTTCCCTGTACCCGGAGGCCGGGATTCTGCGCGGCAAAACCCTGGCGCTGGGCGGCTCGCACGGCCCTAACCCTTTCCGCCCTACGGATGCCCACTCGCACGTTGGCGACGTGTCGGCGGTGATTATGCACAACCTGCCGCGCTGGGCCCAAAGCCGCCGTACGCCGCCGTTGGAGCTAGCCCTGCTCGATGAGTGGCAGGAGAAGCTGGAACGCATGGCGCGCCACGTGCTGCACGAAAACGTGGTGACACTGGCGGGCGTGCCCACCTGGATGATTCTGCTGCTGCGGCGCGTATCGGAGTTAGGCGGCGGCCGGCCCATTCCCGAAATCTGGCCCAACCTGCGCTTGTTTCTGCACGGCGCCGTGGCGTTCGGTCCCTACCGCGAGGTATTCCGCCAGCTCATTCCGCACGAGCAGATGCGCTACCTCGAAATCTACAACGCCTCTGAAGGCTACTTTGCTTTCCAGGACCAGCCCGACAGCTCGGATATGCTCCTGCTGCTCGACCACGGCGTGTACTACGAGTTTATTCCCGCAGCTGAGCTCGACCACGAACAGCCTCGTGCCCTCACCCTGGAGCAAGTGGAAGTAGGCCCGAGCTACGCTCTCGTCATCAGTACCAATGCCGGTTTGTGGCGCTACCACATCGGCGACACCGTGCGCTTCACCAGCTTAGCGCCGTACCGCATCCGCATTTCGGGCCGCACCAAGCATTTCCTGAACGCCTTCGGGGAGGAAGTGGTGGTAGAAAACGCCGAAGCTGCCGTAGCCGCTGCCGCCGAAGCCACCGGCGCCCTGGTGCGCGACTTTACGGCGGCGCCCATTTATTTCGAGGCCGGAGCCGGCTCGCGCGGCGGCCACCAGTGGCTCGTTGAGTTCGTGCAGCCGCCCGCCAGCGCCCAGCAGTTTGCCGAAGTGCTTGATACTACCCTACGCCAGATTAATTCCGATTACGACGCCAAACGCCACCGCGACATGGCTCTGCAGCCGCCCGTGCTTACCGTGGCCGCGCCGGGTACATTCGAAGCCTGGCTGGCAAAAAAGGGCAAACTAGGAGGGCAGCACAAGGTGCCCCGACTAAGTAATTCGCGCGAACTGCTGGAGGCACTGCTTGAACAGAAATCGTAGACAAATAATCATAGCTTGAAGCGCGGGCCATTATCAAGCCCTGCCTCACGCGCATGTGTCTGTCGTTCCGTGCATTTACTCCCACAAGAATAGGCTATGGGCTAAAGCTTCTTTGGCTAACCAGCGGCCTGATAGTCAGTAGTTGCCATAGCACCCACGGTCCCATCGGCTTTTGGTCACGCAACCGATTCGATGAGGCAGGCCGGCGCCAAGGGCCTTGGCATGAGTACTACGATGCGGCGGAAACCATTCGCGTTTCGCGTGGCCGTTACCAGCAAGGGCGCCCGGTAGGCCGCTGGACGTACACGCACCCGGCCGGCCACCGCTGGCGCAAAGAACAGTACCGCCAGCATGGAGTGGTAAACATCCGAGACTACCATCCCAACGGTAAGCTAGCGGCCCGGGGGCAGGCCCGACTCGACACCCAAACCGATACGCTGCACTATTATTGGTTTGGGACGTGGCAGCGCTATGATACCACAGGCCAAGTAGTTTCCCGCGAAATCTACCAACAAGGCGTACTGCAAGGCACAGAGTTGGTAAGGCTGAAAAAATAAAAAGCCTATCAATACGCGGGTATAAACCGAGAGGTTGTAAAAATCGGATACTGCTATATTTTTTATTGTTGAAATAATATATTTTGGTGCAACTGTTTCCACCTAACGGTCACGCCCATTGCCCACTTTTACTGTTTCCTCCGCCCACGCTTCCCGCACCTACACCTCCCGCCGCAAGCGTAACCGCTCTTCCGAAACCAGAGACATATTAAGCTCCCGCGCTATGGTAGGCCTGCTTGGCTTACTCGTTGTGGCCTTAATCGTCAGCCTTGGCATAATCGCCTCGCAGCCCGAAGCCGACACCAATACCCCGTCGGAGTTCGTTTTGGCCAACGGCAACTAAGCCATTCGAAAACAAAACACGTCGGGCGGCTCTCAGCAATGCTAGAGCCGCCCGGCGTGTTTTGTTATATCGCAGAATCGGAAAGGCTTACTGATCAAGAATCCGGCCCAAGCCACCTAATACGCCGCCGCTTTCCTTCTGGGCATTTGCCCCGTTGGGCATCAGCGCCTGGATCAGCTTCTTCACCGGCATCGACTGTAGCCACACGCGGCCCGAGCCGCGTAGCGTGGCCAGCATCAAGCCTTCGCCCCCAAAAATCATCGATTTAAGGTTCCCGGCCCGCGCCACGCTGAAGTCTATACCGGGCTCGAAGGCCACTACGCAGCCTGTATCCACGCGCAGCATTTCATTCCGCAGCGTACGCTCTATAACGGTGCCGCCGGCGTGAATAAAGGCTTTCCCGTCGCCGGTCAGCTTCTGCAGAATAAAGCCTTCGCCGCCAAAAAAGCCCGAACCCAAGCGCTGATTGAAGTGAATGGCCAGTTTGGTGCCCCGGGCTGCCGCCAGAAAGCCATCTTTTTGCACGATGAGGCCGTTGGGTAGCGTAGCCAAATCCAAAGGCATGATGGAGCCGGGATAGGGGGCTGAGAAACCTACTTTGGCCTTACCGTGGGAACCAGCATGAGTAAAGTGAGTCATAAACAGCGACTCACCCGTAATAAGGCGCGAACCAGCCGACATCAGCTTGCCAAAGAACCCTTGGTCGGGCTCCGAGCCGTCGCCCATGCGGGTATCCCAGGCAATGGCTTCGTCCATGTACACCATGGTGCCGGCCTCGGCAATAACGGTTTCACCGGGGTCCAGCTCTACTTCAAGCACTTGAATGTCGTGGCCGAGGATGCGGTAGTCAACGTCGTGGGAACGCATGTTAGGGATAGAAATGATGGTGCGGCAAGTATAACGAAGCTGTAATAAATATGCGTCCCCGGCTGTGGCGCACCCTCAGTTTTTACCCAGGGCACACCGCAACCGGGGACGCGCATCGGTTCTCAAACGGATAATTAATCGGCGTCGGGGGAGGAGGGTAACGTTGTGTCGTCCTCGGCGCCCTTCTTTTTCTTGGCCTCCTTGGAAGTACGGCGCATAAATTCCTCGTCCGATTCCTCGGGCTCTTCTACCAAGCCTTCTTCCAGCGGAAGCTCTTCTTCCTCTTCCTTTTCGCCAAACTGCCCGTCGCGGTTTACCAGTTTTTTGTCGCGCACGTGGCGGTTCAGAAACTCGTTGATCTGCTCAATGGAATAGCTAGAGGTGATTTCGCCCAGGGGGTTCACCTTAATTTCAAAGCCTTCCAGCTCTTTGTGCACCCGCGGCTTTTTATCCGGGTCCTGCTGCTTTTTCTTAACGGGTTTCTTAGCCATGAGGGTCGCATCTGAAGGTGAGACTACGCCAACAGTACCCAAGGGCTCAAAAAAGCCAGCAGGGCCGCCGCGTAGCCTTTCAACTACGCAACGGCCCTGCCTACGGATGCACGAAATACCTGATGCCGACTATTAAGCGGCCGATGGGGTGAGTTTAGTAACCGCCGCTTGGATGCGCTCGGCGGTTTCCTCTGGACCCAGAATGCTCATGATGGCCATCAAATCGGGGCCGGCGGCGGCACCGGTTACGGCTACGCGCAAGGCCTGCAGCACTTGGCCGAGCTTCATGCCTTGGCCTTCTACCACCTGGGTTAACAGGGCCTTGATGGCGTCGGGCGTGGTGTCGGCGGCCGCAGGAAGCTCCTGAGCGAAGGCCGCGAGGGTACCAGCTACCTGGGCGTTCCACTTTTTGCTGATAACCTGCTCGTCGTAGCTGGTGGGGCGCTGGAAGAACAGCTGGGCCTCGCGGGCCAAATCGGCCGGGAAGGTGGCGCGTTCTTTCACCAAGGCCGCAATCTGTTCGGCTTTGTCGGCGGGTACATTGCTGATGCCTTGCTTCTCTAGCGACTCCAGCAGGTACTGCGCCAGCTCGCCGTCGGGCTTGGCACGCAGGTACTGCTCGTTGTACCAGCGTACTTTGTTTTGGTCGAAACGGGCCGGCGACTTGCTCACGCGCTCAATCGAGAAGGCCTCAATCAGCTCGTCCATGGTAAACAGCTCCTGCTGCGTGCCGGGATTCCAGCCCAGGAAAGCCAGGAAATTGATGAAGGCATCGGGCAGGTACCCCGATTCGCGGTAGCCGCTGCTCACGGTAGGCTGGCCGGTTTCGGAGTCGGTGCCGTGGAACTCCAGCGGGAAAACCGGGAAGCCCAGCTTATCGCCGTCGCGCTTGCTCAGCTTGCCGGTGCCGTCGGGCTTCAGCAGCAGGGGCAAGTGGGCAAACTGCGGCATGGTGCTTTCCCAGCCCAGGTAGCGGTACAGCAGCACATGCAGCGGGGCCGAGGGCAGCCACTCTTCGCCCCGAATCACGTGGGTGATTTCCATCAGGTGGTCATCTACGATGTTCGCCAGGTGATAGGTCGGCATGCCGTCCGACTTCATCAGCACCTTGTCGTCGATGGAAGAGGAGTGCACCACTACCCAGCCGCGAATCAGGTCGTTGAAGCGCACTTCTTCCTTGCGCGGGACCTTCAGGCGAATCACGTAGGGCGTGTTGCTTTCCAACAGTTGCTGCACCTCCGTTTCGGGCAGGGTGAGCGAGTTGCGCATTTGGGTGCGCGTGATGCTGTTGTACTGCGGATTGGGCACCTTGGCAGCCGTGAGGCGGGCGCGCATGGCGTCCAGCTCTTCGGGCGTATCGAAAGCGTAGTAAGCGTACCCGTCGTTAATCAGCTGGTCGGCGTACTGACGGTACATGGGCTTCCGCTCGCTCTGGCGGTAGGGTGCGTGCGGGCCGCCCTGCTCAATACCTTCATCAATCTCGATGCCGCACCAGCGCAGCGAATCCATGATGTACTGCTCTGCGCCGGGAACGAAGCGGTTTTGGTCGGTGTCCTCGATGCGCAACAGCATCTTGCCGCCCAGCTTGCGGGCCAGCAGGTAGTTATACAGCGCAGTGCGCACGCCGCCGATGTGCAGCGGACCGGTAGGACTGGGCGCAAACCGCACCCGAACTTCTCTTTCCATACGAAAACGACAATGTCGGCCGCGACTTACCTGCCGGGGCCAAAACGCGGCGCAAAGGTACGCATAGGGGAACGAAGGATGGAGGTAAAAACCGATTGAATGCGGCTCAAGCCAGCAACCACACAATCCTTTCGGGCCTTATGCGCTAACAATATCCAGATCGAAGTGCGCCAAGAGCCCGGGCAGACTGTGCAGCGCAAACCGCGCATGCTTCACCTCGTTTTGAGCCGGGTCCAGACTTACTTCCTGGGCCGTAGTAAAGTCGGTGCCCAGCAAGCGGGTTTGGCGAAATACCGTGCGCCGGAGCATGCAGTCCTGAAAAACGGCTTTGGAAAGATCCGCCTGCGTGAAATCGGCTTCCTGCAAGGTGCAGCCCACGAAGCGAGTGTTGGGCAGCACCCGGCCCTGAAACGAAGCGTAATCGAGTTGGCACTGGTCAAAATGCACCCCGAACAGCATTTCCCGGCACGCATGGAACGGCAAGCCCAGCAGCTTGCAACCCACAAAGGCCACGTTCTGGAAGGCAGTATTGCCAATGTTTGCGCCGGCCAGGTTGCAGTTCTCGAACAAACACTCGCTAAAGCGCCACCCACTCAGGTTGGTCTGGCTAAAATCGAATCCGATGAAGTGGTACTCCTCGAATTCCCGCTGTCGGGCTAGCTCCGGCGGAAAGGTGCGCGTCAGAACCTGCTCGGACGGGAAATAGGCTGGCTTACGCAGCGGTTTGGGAAGCTTTGCGGCAGCAGTTTTGCGCATCAGTCACGGTTCTTGAAGCCCAGCCACAGCGCCAGTCCAAGCAGGGTAATACCGGCCCGGATAACCCAGCCAATGGTAGCGCCCCACTGCTCAATCCAGCTCAGGAAAATGAAGTTCATGCCTGTGAAGGGCAGTACCAACGATATCAGCCCCACCAGCAACAAACCGAGTCCAAGTTCTTTCATAAGAAGCGGTACGCCCACTTGTGCAGGCGTACCGCCTCAACGGCAGTTCAGATGCCGGTATTGTGCTTGGTGGCTAGCTCGTTATTTGACCGCAATGCAGGAAATTTCCACCAGCACATCTTTGGGCAGGCGGCTTACTTCTACGGTTTCGCGGGCAGGATAGGGGCCGGAGCCAAAGTAAGAGCCGTACAGTTCGTTAATAGTGCCGAAATGGCCGAGGTCTTTCACAAAGATGCTGCACTTCACCACGTCCTGCAGCGAATAGCCGGCTTCGGTTAACACCGCTTGCAGGTTGCGCATTACCTGGTGCGTTTGGGCCGTTACGTCGCCTTCGCCGAGGATTTGGCCGCTTTGCGGATCCAGGGCAATCTGGCCCGAAACGTACACGGTATTGCCGGCTTTCACGGCTTGGCTGTAGGGGCCGATGGCGGCCGGGGCGTTGCTGGTTTGGATGATGGTGTTGCTCATAAGCGGGAGGATGCGGACCGAAGCCCTACTTTCGTGGCCTGAACTTAGTTAAAACCATGCACCTACTCGTCCTCGATGGCCACCACGTAGCCGCGGAGCTGCGCCAAAAATTTGGCCCTCAGCACCAATACACTTTCGTGCCCGAAGCCGATACGCGCCTCGTCGATGACGTGGAGCCAGCCATGCAGGTGCTCGACGATGTGCTGCCAACCATAGACGTGGTGTTCGATTTCGGCAATTACGGCCCGCTCTACGAGGAGCGCGAAGGCGTAGTGGTGTTCGTGGAAGCTGCCACCGAGTCGTTGGCCTCTCGCTTCGGCGGTCGTAACCGGCCGTCTTATCCCGTATTCGGCTTTTGCGGCCTTCCTACGCTGCTCAACCGCCCGTTGCTGGAAACCAGCTTGCTCGCAGCATCCGATGCCGATAGGCTAGCCGAAATCTGTGCCACTTTAGGTACCGACTTCCAGGTAGTGGAAGACCGTGTGGGCCTTATAACGCCTCGCGTAATCTGCATGATCATCAACGAAGCGTGTTTCACCCTGCAAGAGGGCACGGCTTCCGTGCGCGACATTGACCTGGGCATGAAGCTGGGTACCAACTACCCTAAAGGACCTTTCGAATGGGCCAATGCCATCGGAGTTGCGCGGGTGTACGAAGTATTGGAAGCACTGTGGCAGGACACGCACGACGAGCGGTACAAAATCTGCCCACTCCTCAAGCGCATGGTGCAGCAAGGGGAATCATTTGCCCTCTAGACTTACCTTAGTAACACAAAAAAGAGCCGCTTCGGATGCTTCCGAAGCGGCTCTTTTGCAATAATTAACTCAAGCTTACTCTACCGTTACCGACTTCGCCAGGTTGCGGGGCTGGTCAACGTTGCAACCACGCAACACCGCAATGTGGTACGACAGCAACTGCAACGGCACCACCGATACCAGCGGCATCAGCGCTTCTGAAGTGTGAGGAACTTCCACCACAAACTCAGCCATCGATGGAATAGTCGTGTCGCCCTCGCTTACTACCGCAATGATGCGGCCTTTGCGGGCCTTTACTTCCTGAATGTTCGATACAATTTTCTCGTACGAACTGTCCTTGGTGGCAATAACCACCACCGGCATATTCTCGTCGATGAGGGCAATAGGACCGTGCTTCATTTCTGCCGCGGGGTACCCCTCGGCGTGGATGTAACTGATTTCCTTGAGCTTCAACGCACCTTCCAAAGCCACCGGGAAGTTATAGCCACGGCCCAAGTACAGGAAGTTGGTGGCATCCTTGAAGATTTCGGCAATCTGGCGGATTTCAGTATCCAACCCCAGTGCCTTTTCTACTTTTTGTGGAATCGTGTACAGTTCCACCATCAGTTCACGCAGCTTCACGTCGGAAAGCGTACCGCGGCGGTGGCCCACAATCATGGCCAGAATAGTCAGCACCGTTACCTGAGCCGTAAAGGCTTTAGTAGAAGCGACACCAATTTCCGGGCCGGCGTGAGTGTAGGCACCAGCATCAGTAGCCCGAGCAATGCTCGAACCGACCACGTTGCAGATACCAAAAATGGTTGCACCCTTGCTCTTCGCCAACTCTAGGGCTGCCAGCGTGTCAGCCGTTTCGCCCGATTGAGAAATGGCAATAACAATGTCGCGCTCCGACAGCACCGGATTGCGGTACCGGAACTCCGAGGCATACTCCACTTCTACCGGAATGCGTGCGAAATCCTCAATGAGGTATTCTGCTACCAAGCCGGCGTGCCAGGAAGTACCACAAGCCACGATGATGATGCGCTGGGCATTCATGAACTTCTGCTCGAAAGCGCGCACGCCGCCCATGTTCAGGTGACCGGCTTCCAGCTCCAGACGTCCGCGCATCGAATCCAGAATCGATTTGGGCTGCTCGAAGATTTCCTTCAACATGAAGTGGTCATAGCCGCCTTTCTCAATGCTGTCGAGCTCCATCTCCAGCTTCTGAATGTAAGGCGTCTGTACAACGTCTTCCTTGCTGCGCAGATCGAGCTTGCCGTCGCGAATAACCGCAATTTCGTAGTCGTTAACGTACACGACCTCGTTGGTGTACTCAATAATCGGAGTCGCGTCGGAGGCAAGGAAAAACTCGCCTTCGCCAATTCCAATTACCAGCGGCGAGCCTTTCCGGGCCGCAATGAGCTGGTTGGGCGCATCGTTGCTAAGCACAACAATGGCATAAGCCCCAATTACCTCGTGCAGGGCCAAACGTACGGCTTCTTCCAGCGAGCATTTGTTCTGCTTCTGAATTTCCTCAATGAGGTTTACGAACACTTCCGTGTCGGTATCAGAATGAAACTCGTGGCCTTGCTGCTGCAGGTGCGTCTTCAGGGCCGCGTAGTTCTCAATGATGCCATTGTGAATAATGGCGATACGCTCCGACGTAGAATAGTGCGGGTGCGCATTTACATCATTCGGCTCACCGTGCGTGGCCCAGCGGGTATGGCCCATGCCGATGTGGGCGTGGATATCCTTGTCGGCGATAAACGCCTCCAGGTCAGCTACCTTGCCTTTCTTCTTATAGACATTTAACTGTCCATTAAGCAAAGCAATACCAGCCGAGTCGTAGCCGCGGTATTCGAGGCGGCGAAGGCCTTTCAGGATGATGGGACAAGCCTCGCGGTGTCCGATGTAAGCAACTATTCCGCACATACGGCGTCAGGAAAAATAAAAGTCAGCAAAGAAACAGAGGCGGCCCGGAGGCAAAGCTCGTGCCAAAACGGCAACTTCCCAGCGCTAGGGCTTAGGCGTCGAGTAGTATACCCGCAGGCGAATGTCGGAGGCGTTCAGTACGGCGCGGTCGAGGGAGAGTTGGCCTGCACTAAGCAAAGTGGGCCGCAAAATAAAGCCCGAAGGCAATTCGCCCTCCAATTGGTTACTGATGTAAGCTTGCAGGTAGGCCGTTAGCGACATGCTATAGGCGCGGTTACCGTTGCCAATATCCACCACCGTTAACGCTCCGGGGTTATCGGTTCCCCGTGGATTCTGCCCATCGGCTTGAACAACGCGTTCTTTGGGCTCGGCTACCACAACACGTTGCAGAATTCGGTTGCGTTTGTTCGCCTCGAAGAGGTACAATTGATTGGGCAGCGCAAACTGTACGTTGGAGAGCGGCCGAATAGGTACAATCAGTTCCGCGCGGTTAATAATTAACCCCTGGGGGCCACGGAGGGCGTTCAAATCAGGAATGGTGAGCTTGGCAGCCAAGCCAGTTCCACCTTGAGCGTACACCAGATTATTCGACAAATCCGAGCGTACGGAATCGGCATCGGTGTTCAGGCCGGCAAATCGGCCACCGGCCCGATTATAGTCGATGTGCGTGAAATAACGAGGCGCTGCGGCACCGCTGCCGTTAGCCGCTGCATCACCATAGTACAAGCGGTACCTCAAACTGCGGGGTCTTCCGGGGCCCGTTACGGAGAAGTAAAAAAATACCTCGGCTTCTGGGGTACGGTTGAATCCCAAGATGGTATTCTGCATCGACGCAGCCGGAGCCAACGCGAAGCCGGGCCAAATTCCGTTCAGCGTCTGCTGAGTGAAGCCGCCACGGTTCAGTTCGTTAAATACGTTGACAAAGAAGGGATTGGGATTGACCTTCTTGGACAACGTCATGTGCAGCGGTACCTGTACCAAACGCGTGGTGGTATCGGTAGCCGAACCAGGGGCAACCAACTGACGACTAACCGGATTGAGCTTCACGGGACCTGTTAACGCAATCGGAGCTCCAGTTGCGGGAATGGCGGTATTGGCGTTATAAACAGCCGTTTCGCTCAGCCTAGTAGTCAGTCGACGAACCTCAAAGCTGGCTGGCGTGCTGATGCCGTAAACCTTGTTGATACCGGCGTACAGTACAACGGAATCCAAGGTGGCACCGGTAAACGCTGAAGGCAGCGAGTCGCCGCTCACAATCAGGTTTAGGGCTGAGCTTGCCGTGATGGTGGCCTCGGTGTTCACGTCACGCAATCGGCCAGCCAGCCACAAGTCGCGCTTAAGCGTGGGCAGCGAATCCTGCAGAATGGTGGAGGCCGTTACCGGAAAGTCGCGGTACTGGGTGGTGATGGAAGTAGTGCCGGGCAATTCAAGGCCCAACTCATTGGGGTCTTCGCACGAACCGAGCGAAAACAAAGCGGACGTCAGCAGCATAGCTCCTAACGTCCGCGAGGCAAATAGCCTAGTTGGCCAATTCATTATACAGCGTGTAGTAGGAATTGAGCAGGTTCTCGTCGTCGGCAACCTGCCCGATGTTGCGACCTTTCGCGTACTCACTGAAGAGCGCGTTTACGTTGTCGCTGAAATCTTCGTCGGAACGTACCACTGAGTCGGCGTATTCCATGCCAATCTTGATGAAGCCCTGAAAGTCAGCCGACTGCAGTGCGGCCAGCATCGAGTCATCAATGTCGAGCATCTTGGCCTTCTCGATGATGTTGCTGTCGAATTTGTAGTCGAATTCATTGTTGTACACAGTGAATATCGACTTCGCATCCTTGAAAATCGGGTCCTTTTTGTAGGTCGTCTTCAGGTATAGCGGCATCAAACCGGTCATCCAGTCGTTGCAATGCACAATATCCGGCGACCAGCCTAGTTTCTTTACTGTTTCGAGTACACCTTTGCAGAAGAAAATGGCGCGCTCGTCATTGTCGGGGTGAAACTGGTCGTTCTTGTCGCGCAGTACCGATTTGCGGTGGAAGTAGTCCTCGTTGTCGATAAAGTACACCTGCAGCTTGGCGTTCGGAATAGAAGCTACTTTGATGATGAGCGGCTTCTCGTCTTCGCCCACTGCAATGTTGATGCCCGATAGGCGAACCACCTCGTGGAGGCGGTTTTTGCGTTCGTTAATGATACCGAAGCGCGGAACAAAAATGCGGATTTCCATCCCCATCTCCTGCATACCTTGCGGCAGGCGCCGCAGGAACTCCGCTACCCGGGTCGTTTGCAAAAACGGATTGATTTCCGTGGCAGCATAGAGTATTCTTAGCTTCGACATACGGGGTGAAAGAAGAGGTTTGGAAAAGGATATACCATTGGGACGCACAAAATTAAACAATTTTGCCCGATAAATCCACTATATCACCCACCCGACCCTCACAAAGGGCCTCTGTTTTCATGGAGATACTTGAAACTGCCGCCGCGTTGCAAGCCCGTACCGAAATGTGGCGCCGCGACGGTTCCCGCATCGGCTTTGTACCCACCATGGGTGCCTTGCACGACGGCCATCTGGAATTAGTGCGAGCCGCTGTGGCCGAGAATGATGTGGTGATTGTCAGCGTGTTCGTGAACCCCACGCAGTTCAACAACGCCGAAGACTTCAATAAGTATCCCCGGGTACTCGAGTCCGATACAGAACTCTTGCGCAACACGGGCTGCACCGCCCTCTTTGCCCCCACTCCTGAGGAAATGTACCCACGCCCGGCCGTGCTCCAGCTGGATTTTGGACCGCTGGAGCGCGTGATGGAAGGAGCCCACCGGCCGGGCCATTTTAACGGCGTGGGCATTGTGGTCAGTAAATTATTTCACTTGGCCCGCCCACACCGAGCTTATTTTGGCCAGAAGGATTGGCAACAGGTTGCCATTGTGCGACAACTGGTGGCCGACCTTGGCTTTGACGTAGAACTGATTGCTGCTCCTACCGTGCGTGAAGCCGACGGCTTGGCCATGTCGTCGCGTAACCGTCGTCTTTCGCCGGAAGCACGACAAGTAGCGCCGCGTTTACACGAAGCCCTGCTGCTGGCCGCAGCGCATCTGCCGGCCGGTACTGCTGTGGCCCAGGCCGAAGCACAGAAGTTCCTTGGGGGCTTCCCCGGCATTGAGCTGGAGTATCTGGAAATAGCCGATGCCCAAACCTTGCAGCCCGACCTTACGGCTGGGGGTGATGTAGTCATTTGCCTAGCAGCTTGGCTGGACGGGGTACGCTTAATCGACAACGTGTTGGTTCACCCGGCGTCTGTTACGGCGCAAAGAAATTCCGGGGGGCAGGCATAAGCTGCCGGGCGCTCGGGCGCCGCTTTGTATCTTTACCGGCCAAATTTACCGGCCTTGCCATCTATGCAAATCGAGGTTCTTAAATCCAAAATTCACCGCGTAAAGGTTACGCAGGCCGAGCTGCACTACGTGGGCAGCATTACCATCGACGAAGACCTGCTCGACGCCGCAAACATGGTGGAAAACGAGAAGGTAACCGTGGTAAACGTAAACAACGGTGAACGACTGGAAACCTATACCATCAAGGGCGAACGGGGCTCGGGCATGATTTGCCTGAACGGCCCGGCGGCCCGGCGGGTAGCGGTGGGCGACATCATCATCGTCTTCTCGTACGCCCTCATCGATTTCGCCGTAGCGCGGCAACACCAGCCAACGGTGGTATTCCCCGATCAGCATAACCGGCTGGGGTAGGCCTCGCGGCCACTCTGCTTAGCCGAGGCCTTGATAACTGCGCTATGAAAAAGCTCATCGACATTCTCAAATACGCGCTGTTATTGGCCCTGTCGGGACTACTGATGGCGTATGCTATACGGGGCCAGGACTTAAGCAAAATTGGCCAGGCGCTGCGGGAGGCTAATTACTTCTGGATTGGCATCACGGCGTTGGTGTCGGCACTGGGCTACTTCAGCCGGGCTTACCGCTGGAAAATGCAGCTCGACGCTTCCAATCACCGCACTTCCTACTGGAACGTGTACCATGCCATGATGGTGGGTTACCTAGCCAATCTGGTGCTGCCACGCGCTGGCGAAGTTATTCGCTGCTCAGTGCTGCGGCGCATGGGCGGCGTGCCCGTGAATGTGTCGTTAGGAACGGTTATTACCGAGCGGATTATTGACGTGCTGGTGCTCTTTCTGCTGCTGGGTACGGTGCTGTTGCTGGAGTTCGGCAAGTTCTGGGATTTCGTGGCCTCGGCCGTGGCCGACAAAGCCGGCATTATAGAGCAACGCGGAGCGCTACTGCTGAGCATAGGCATAGTGCTGCTGATACTGGGTGTTATTGTGTTGGTACTGGGTATTCGCAATCTGGAGCGGCTGCGTCGTAACCGCTACTTTACGCGGGCAGCGGCTTTTGTAAAGGGCATTCTGGCCGGGGTATTCAGCCTGCGGAAAGTGAAGCGCCAGGGCCTGTTCTGGTTCCACACCTTCTTCACGTGGCTGGTATACTTCCTCATGGATTACCTCGCCTTCTTTGCCTTTGCAGCTACGTTGGGCCTGGGGCTTATGGCGGCCTTATCGGTACTTACGTTTGGGGCGTTTGGCATGGCGGCTCCGGTGCAAGGCGGCATCGGGGTGTTTCACCTCATGGTAAGAAACACGCTGTTAGTGTATGGCTTAACCAAAGAAGCCGCCATTGCTTACGCTTTGGTGGTACACGGCTCCCAAACCATTTTAGTGGTGCTAATGGGCGGCATCAGCTTTGTAGCCAGCGCCATGAAATCGGGCCGTGGGGTTTCCCTGCTAAACCCAGAACCTGCCGAAACGACTGCTTTGCATGCCGACCAAGGATAAAATCGTCAGCCCCGAACAGCTCCGTGAGCAGCTCGCCGCGTGGCGCCGCGAAGGCCGCCGGGTGGTATTTACCAACGGCTGCTTCGATATTTTGCACCTCGGCCACGTCGATTACCTGGAAAAGGCCCGGGCGCTGGGCGATGTGCTGGTGTTGGGACTGAATACCGATGCTTCGGTCAGCCGCCTAAAGCCCGGCCGGCCCCTGCAAGACGAAGTGTCACGTGCGCGGGTGCTGGCCTCTCTTTTGTTTGTAGACGCCGTGGTGCTGTTCGACGAACCCACCCCGCTGGAACTGATTCAACTCGTGCGGCCCGATGTGCTGGTAAAAGGAGACGACTACGCCATCAGCGGAATTGTGGGCCACGAGTTTGTGTTAAATAACGGCGGGCAGGTGCTTACGGTGCCCTTGGTGCAAGGCTACAGCACCACGCGCATCGTCGAGCGCATCACCAAAGGACTGGAGCCGTAAAGGAGGGAGCATGTGCCTCCTCCCCGGATGCCACGCCGCTCACCTTTAAGAACCGCTCAAGACATGGCTTTTAACTCGTTTTACATCCTGCTGATTGGCTTCACTCTGGTAAGCCTGCTCATTCAGTGGCGCCTGCGCAGCAAGTTTTCGCAGTATTCCAAAATCGGGCTGAGCTCCGGCCTGTCGGGCAAGCAAATTGCCGAGCTGATGCTGGCCGACAACAAAATTCACGACGTGCGCGTGGTGTCGGTGGAAGGCCGGTTGTCGGACCACTACAACCCCACGGACCGAACCGTAAACCTCAGCGCCGAGGTGTTTGATGGCCGCTCGGCGGCCGCCGCGGCCGTGGCCGCCCACGAATGCGGCCACGCCGTGCAGCACGCCACGGCCTACAACATGCTGCAGTTCCGCTCGGCCATGGTGCCGGCCTTAAGCGCCGTATCGCGCTTTATGCCGTTTGTTCTGCTGGCTGGGGTGCTGATGATTCGCACCACCATGATTCCGTTGGGCCTGGGCATTGCGCTGTTCTCGCTCACCACACTCTTCAGCTTTGTGACGCTGCCCGTGGAGTTCGATGCTTCCAAGCGTGCCCTGGCCTGGATTGACCAGCGCGGCATTGTAACTACTCAGGAGCACGCCATGGCCAAAGACGCCCTCTGGTGGGCTGCCATGACCTACGTGGTGGCGGCCATCAGCTCCCTGGCCACGTTGCTGTACTACGTAAGCATTTTCATGAGCGGCAACCGCCGCAGCTAAGCGGCGCCGGTTGTTATAGCTCATTGGTAAGCGGTACCCTGGCTGTACAGCCAGGGTACCATTTTTTTCCAACCTACAGGCCGTTACTGGGTTTTACTGTGGTGTTTGCAATGCCGGGCTTCGGCCCGATATCCAACCTCCGGGTTGGAAAGCTGTTGTAGGCATGCCTACTTTTGATGCACCGTTCTCTAGACGGTCTTTCCCGTTCCCTTTCTAATCGATTCCCCGCATGAATTTTCAGTTCACCGAAGAACAACTCGCCGTGCAGGCTGCCGCCCGCGAATTTGCCCAGAACGAGCTGTGGGCTGGCGTTATCGAACGCGACGAGCACCAGAAATTCCCCGCCGAGCAAATCAAGAAAATGGGTGAACTGGGCTTTATGGGTATGATGGTGAGCCCCGAGTACGGTGGTGGCGGCATGGATACCGTGTCGTACGTGCTGGCCATGGAAGAAATTTCCAAGGTCGATGCCTCCTGCTCGGTTATCATGTCGGTGAACAACTCGCTGGTGTGCTGGGGCCTGGAGAAGTACGGCACCGAGGAACAGAAGCAGAAATACCTGCCCCGCCTGTGTTCGGGTGAAATTATTGGTGCCTTCGCTTTGAGCGAGCCTGAAGCCGGTTCCGATGCTACCATGCAGCGTACCACTGCCGAAGACAAAGGCGACTATTACCTGCTGAACGGCACCAAAAACTGGATTACCAACGGCACCACCGCCTCGGTGTATCTGGTGGTAGCCCAAACCAACCCCGAACTCAAGCACCGCGGCATCAACGTGCTGATTGTGGAGAAGGGCATGGATGGCTTTATCCAGGGCCCCAAGGAAAACAAGCTCGGCATCCGCGGCTCCGACACCTGTTCGCTGATGTTTAACGACGTGAAGGTGCCCAAGGAAAACCGCATCGGCGACGATGGCTTCGGCTTTAAATTCGCCATGCAGGTGCTAGCCGGTGGCCGCATTGGCATTGCCGCACAGGCACTGGGTATAGCTTCGGGCGCTTACGAGCTGTCGGTGAAGTACTCGAAGGAGCGGAAGGCGTTTGGGGTGCCCATCTCGCAGCACCAAGCCATTCAGTTCAAGCTGGCCGATATGGCCACCAACATTGACGCGGCGCGTTTGCTATGCCTGCAAGCGGCTCACGACAAGGACGCGCACCAAGACTACGCCAAGTCGGGCGCCATGGCCAAGCTGTTTGCTTCCAAAGTGGCTATGGACACGGCTGTGGAAGCAGTACAAGTTCATGGTGGCTACGGCTTTGTAAAGGAATTCCACGTGGAGCGCATGATGCGCGATGCCAAAATCACCCAGATTTACGAGGGAACTTCTGAGATTCAGAAAATTGTAATCTCGCGGGAAATTCTCAAGTAGATTTCGAATTGCCTTAAAGTCAGAACTCTTGCACAAAACCCAGCCAATTTTTTGGCTGGGTTTTCGTTTTTGTGAATTTTTATATCTTCTTTTGCATTGTCTAGTAGCAGCCGCACCCACGGTTTCCTCAAACAGCCACCCGCCTACCGCACCCAAATATGGAAGATTACAATAAAGTCATCGAATCTTTAGGGGTTCGATATATAAAAGCCAAAAACCTGGTATTGCAGCAGCCTTTTACGGTTCGCAATTCCTACGACGTCGGCAACAATCTGATCCTGTTGCACAAAGGCCGTATTACCTTCGGTGAAGATGAGCAGGTCATTGAAGAAGGTGACATGTTGTTCATCCCGGGCGGCCGTGCTACCCGCGTGACCTACGGCGAGACGGGCGGCAAAGTCATTACCAACGATGACCTGATCAGCAACAAGGACAAGTTCTTTCATTCGAACGATGACTTGGACCTGATTGGTGATGCTGAGGAAAGCCACTCGTTCGTATCGTTTGAGGCCAAGGTGTTCGATTCGGTGAACTTCTTCGCCTCGCTCGACGTGCCAGCGTTCCTCATCAGCGGCAATTCCAAGCTGGCCAACCTCATCATTAAGGTGGTGGAAGAAAGCCTGCAGGAGCTTCCCGGCCGTGAGCGTCTGGTATCCATTTACACGGAGAACATCGTGGTGGAAATCATTCGCTACATCTTGAAGAACAAGATGTTCGTGGAACAGTTGGCCACCAACAGCACGTACTTCAAGGATCCACGCCTGATCGACCTGTTTAACTACATCAAGGAAAATCTAGGCGGCGACCTGTCGAACAAGGTACTGTCGAGCGTAGCCAACGTATCGGAAGACTATGTGGGCCAGTACTTTAAAATGCTGACGGGCATTAACCCGCAGGACTACATCGAGTACCAGCGCATGGAGCGCGCCGTATTCCTGCTGCGCACCACCAAAAAGAGCATCCGCGACATCGGTAAAGAGGTCGGCTACAAAGACACCGCTTACTTCTGTCGCCGGTTTAAAATGATGTTTGGTATTCCGGCTGGTAAGATGCGCCGTCGTGAATCGGCTATGAACATTTAATGGCAAACTAAACCCCAGCAAAAAGCCCCGAGTCGGAAACGGCTCGGGGCTTTTTGCTGGGGTCTAGTTTGCTTCAGCTAATTCAAAAGTGCGCTAGGTACGGCGTTAAAGGTGCGTACCACCCGCGATACTTCGCTCAGGAACGTAGGCTCTTTCTCGATTTGGTTGCCGATTACAATTACGTCGGCACCAGCAGCCAGGGCCGCATGAGCCTTTTCGGAAGTATTGATACCGCCGCCTACGATAATGGGCGTATCGACGACTTGGCGTACGGCCCGAATCATGGCCGGAGCCACGGGGTACATGGCCCCACTGCCGCCGTCGAGGTACATGAGCCGCAGGCCCAACTGTTCGCCGGCCATGGCAGTACAGGCGGCAATAGCGGGCTTATCGTAGGGCAGGGGAGTGGTGCCGCTCATGTAGCTGGCCGTGGTTTGGCGGCCGGTGTCAACGAGCATGTAACCCGTGGGCAATATCTCAAGGGTGCTGTCGCGTAAAAGCGGAGCGGCTACCACATGCTGGCCAATGAGGAAATCGGGGTTACGGCCCGAAATCAACGAGAGCAGCAAAATGGCGTCGGCTTGGCTGTCAATGTGCAAGCTGTTGCTGGGGAACAGCACCACAGGCACATCAGATGCCGATTTCAGCAAACGCAGCAAGGCAGCTTGGTGCTGCGTAGTCACCAAGCTGCCACCCACGAAGAAGTAATCAACGGCATGTGCCGTAGTCAATTCTAAAATACGCCGACAAGCCGCCTCGTCGAGGTTATCAGGATCGAGCAACACGGCCAAAGATTTCTGGCCGCGGTGCCGACGGGCGTACAGGTCGTCATGCAGGCGGGTTAGGCGCATGCGCGTCGTCGTGGTGGATGACAAAGTCGATGTCCTTGGTTTCAGGCTCAGTGGCCGAAGCTGCAAGGTCCGAATTTTTGTTTACATCCATCAAGTCATTCAACTTACGGGTAACCACCGCAATGAGCACCCCCGTTGCCTGACCGATCAGCATCTTGCCCGCGTCGGACTCGGCAAACGCTTTGAGCGTATCCCAAACCAGCGAGTTTTGCGGCTCGGGCTGCCGGTAGCGTTTTTGGGGCTGGTAATGAGCCACCGGCACCACGGCCGAGGCCTGGCCACCCGCATCGAAAGCGGGAAAAGGGTCGGAGTCAGCCGCGGCGTGGTATACGTCGGGGGCTAACTGAGCGCGCGGGTGTTCCCCGCCGCCGAAGCCGTAATCATCGGCCTGCGGTGCTAAACGGGGTTTGCGCTGCCCTTTTTTGCCTTTCTTCAGCTTAGCGGGCTGGTACTCATACTCGTCGTCATCATCGGAGCTACGCAGCACTTTGCTGACCAGCCAGAAGCCGCCCAGCAAGGCAGCTCCAATGGCCACGTATTTGCTCACGCGGGCTGTTTGGCCCTTGATGTGGTCGACGTCGCCCAGCAGGGCGCGTTCGTATTCCAGCTTCTGGCGTTCCAGAAACTCCCGTTCGTCGTCGAACAGCGGGTTATGCAATTCGCTCATAGCGCAGCTGTTGAGGTGGTTATTGGCGCTTGTCCGATTTATAGATGGTGTCGTCCAGCATTTTGTCGGCTAGGCCTTGGTAAAGCTTTTTCCCTACGCCCACCACAAAAATGATGAGCAGCAGCAAATAAACGCCCGCCACAATGCCGAAGCCCCAGTAGTGGCTGTCGAGGGCGCTGTTAAGAGCCAGGCCCGCGAAGATGCTCAGGAAAATTAGGAACAGCAGCCCCAGTAGGGCCAGCGTGATGCCTTGCGCCGCGCCCACGAAGGCGGTTTTCACTTTCTGCTGGACCTCGAGGCGAATTAGATCGATGCGCGTGTCGAGGTAGCCCATCAGATTGCTCATCAGGGAGTCGTTGCGGGGCGTTTTGTCGTCGTCGGTAGCCATACGGCGGCAGATTCGGTTAGGTGAGAAGGACGGGCGGAGGCAAAGAAAAGCAAGCGGATCGGTCGAACTTCAACCGCCGGAGCGGAGTTGTACTGACCGAGGCATTCATACGGAAAAGCAGACCGCGCGTCTGAACTTGCCGTACTTTTACCTTCTTCCCGAGCCCCCGTGAGTCAAACCCTCTACCAGGTGCTGGGCGTGGCTCCGTCGGCTACGCTGGCCGATATAAAGCAGGCTTACAAGCAATTAGCCTTGCGGTATCATCCCGACCGTAACGGGGGAAGTACGCGCTACGAGGAGCAATTTAAAATAGTAGCTGCCGCATATAGAGTGCTGGCCGATGCCGGCCGGCGGGCTGCTTATGACCATCAGTTGCGCACGGCCGCGTTGCGGGGTGAGGAGCAACGACGCGCCCAAGCCTACCGGCCGCAGGCCCAGCACGTGTACGGCGTACCCATGCCACCGCCTGCGCCACTGCGCACCCGGCGCCCGGCAGCGTCGGCCGAGCGGCATTACGTACGCCGCGGCAAAGCCCGCTTTACCCGCCGCGACTACCAACTGGTGGCGGTGGTGATGCTGGGTATGCTGGTTTTCGGGTTCAGCTTGAAATGGGTGATGGACCGCGTTACTGCCGCCAACAACTACCGCGACGGCCTGCGGGCATACACGCAGCGTGAGTGGAGCACCGCCCATAGCTACTTATCCGATGCGCTGTATGTAAAGCCCGACCACGTGAAAGCCTTGCGGCGGCGGGCCGAGATAGAGCAGTTGGTGCTCCGCAATTACCAGCAGGCCCGCACCGATTACGTAGCCGCCCTGGCTCATACCACCGACAACCGGGTTGCCGCCCAGCTTCTGTACCGTATTGGGCAGTGCGAAGCCGCGCAGGGCAAACCGAAAGTGGCTATCCAGAGCTTTTCACGGGCCTTAGTGCTTGATACCGCCCTGAGCAATGCCTGGCTGGCACGGGGCGAGGTCTGGCTTTTTGAGCACCGCCGGTTTCCCACCGCGGTTCACGACCTGAGCGTAGGGTTGCGGCAGCGGTCGGCACAGCAGGCGCCATCGGCAAAATGGTTAACCTACCGCGGGCTGGCGTTTTTCAAGATGGGCGAATACTCCAGCGCCCTCGCCGATTACCAGCAGGTGCTGCTAATGCAACCGTATAGCGGCCAGATTCATTTTTTGCTGGGCCGGGTGGCGCAAAAGCAGGGACGCAAACGAGAGGCCTGCGAGTTTTTTCGGCGGGGAGAAAAGCTGGGCTACCTGCCCGCCGAGCAGGCCCGCCGCACCAGCGGCTGCGGCGGTTAACGCACAAAGCGGGCTACCAACGGCGGGGTGCAGTACGCAGGGCCGTATCGAGATTAGCTGCCACATCGGCGAAGTACGAGTGGTCATCCAGGAACGTCATGTCGAACGCTTTGGCATTCAGGCCTGCCGTAGCCGGGATGTAGCTTTCCAGGGGTTCTTCCAACTTGGACCTAGGCGTGGTAAAGTCCGTCAGCTCGTACCGAGCGCGCCCTTCCTTGGTTTCGATGGTAACGGTGCACGAACTGGGAGTGCCGTCTTTGGCCAAAGTAACACGGCCTTTGATGCGGCCGGCGTACGGGGTTTCGGCTAGCTCGATTTTGGCCAGCTGGCGCTTGTTGGTGATGAGCCACTCTTTGGCCCGGCGGTAGAGCTCGGCTTGGGTGGCACCGGGTACCTCCACCACAGCGGCATACGTAATCTTGCCCGAGACCGAATCGACGGGGAAGTTCTCAATGCCCCGGTAGTGATACTTCTGCGCTGAGGCGTGCAGCGACAGATAGAACACAAGAATAAAAGTACAAAACCACTTCATCGCTGAAAATTAGTAAAACGGAATGGCAGCATAACAATCGGAGCTGTTAATATTAGATAATTTGGTAGGGTCAGGTTTGTGAAAAGCCCCGGTTGTGCTCATAAACACGACTCTAACTCGTTGCGGTCTAGATAAGCTTGCTGGCATCAGCTCAGGTTCGTACCGTCTAAGGCCGAGGTAACCGTTGAGCTTATAAATACGAATGTCTTGAAATAATTAAAATTTAAACTAGTTAATAACCGTGCTTGTAAAAGGAGGGTCCTAAATGGTAAGGCCATTACAGGCTTAAAACAATGTGAGTAGATAGCCCAGCAGTGCTCCACCCACCACCACGAAAGCGCTATTGATTTTAGGGTAGGCAAGCGAAACTCCGAGGCTGAGCGCCGCAATAAGCAACGTGAGCCAGTCGGTAAGAGCCATGCGGGTCATGGCCACCAACACGGCCACTATTAAGGCCACCGAGGCGACGTTTACGCTGTCCAGAAACGCTGAAAAAAGCTGCGACTTGCGCAGGCGTGGCAGCAGCGGGTTCAGCAGCCACACAAAGACGAAGGAGGGCAAAAAGATGCCCACCGTGGCGGCCAGCGCCCCGCCCCAGCCACCGAGCTGCCAGCCCACAAAGGTCGCCGTCGACAGCACCGGGCCGGGAGTAAACTGCCCCACGGCCACGGCGTCGAGCAGTTGCTGGCGGCTGAGCCAACCGGGTGCCACCAACTCGCCTTCCAGGTACGCAAACAGCACGTAGCCACTGCCGTAAAGCGTAGCCCCTACCTTCAGAAAGCTCCAGAAAACACCGCTAATGGACAAGCCCGTGTTAACAAGCGGCCCGGCTAGAATGCTGGCGAAGGGCATCACGCTCAGCGTTTGGCGGAGCTTGGGCGGTTGGCGTAAGGTGTGCAATACCAAGCCAGCCATGCCCGCGCCCAGCAGGGCTACTATCTCGTGCACACCCAGTAGGGCCGCTAGTAGTGTAGCCGCGCCTATCCCGGCCAAGAGCTCCGACTTTACCGCTTTGCGCCCCAGGGTGTAAGCGGCCCCCGCTATGATGGCAATAACGGCAGGAGCAATACCGTACACGAATGGAGCAACCTGCGGCAACTGCCCATAGCGCTGATACAGCCAGGCAAATACCCCCGTAATAATCACGGAGGGAAGAATGAAGGCCAGTCCCGCTACCACCAGCCCTGCACCTCCGGCCCGCTCGTGGCCGCAATGCATGGTCATTTCGGTGGAGTTCGGACCCGGAATAAGGTTTGTGGCGCCAATCAGGTCCAGAAAGTGCTCGGCGCTCATCCACTGGCGCTTGCGTACCACCTCCTCCTCCATGAGGGCAATGTGCGCGGCTGGCCCCCCGAACGACAACGCCCCGAGCCGGAAGAACACCGCTGCAACTTCCCGCAGGCGCGCTGGGGTAGCTTTGGTTGGCAATTCGCTCATACTGCCCATCGGTTAAGCTGCGGTTCAGAAGCCCACCGCTGGCCAAACGCAATTAACACAACACGGCAGAATCCCAGTGTAAGCAGACCCGTCTCATGGAATCGTCGGGCTGCGTGGGACTTGGTTGATAAGATTATTGGTTGGCCTGCTGCCGAGTGAAAAGCGAAGCGCATCATCAGCCTAAGCAGCGAGTTAGTAGCGTTGGTGGGAATGAGCGGTTTGGAGAGCATAAGCAAGAGCGTAAACCTGCCATGAACCATAAGTGTAGCCTGAGGGCGGCAAAATAGTGCGGGTTTAACCGCTGAACGTGGTTTGCGCCTGCTTACCGATGCCACGAAAACGCACCGGAGCTTACGCTTGCTGAGGGTATCCGCAGGCAAAAGCTAGCACCGGTTTAGCTGGGTGAATCCGCTGAGCTAGTGGCCTGCGCCGGGTAATACTTGCGGCGAAACCAAAAGGCCACATTTACCAGCGCAATAAGGGCCGGTACTTCAATCAGCGGGCCGATGACGCCCGCAAAGGCCTGCCCCGAATTCAAGCCGAATACGCCTATGGCTACCGCAATGGCCAGCTCGAAGTTGTTGCCGGTGGCCGTAAAGGCAATGCTGGTATTCTCGGCGTAGCTCGCGCCCAGGTACTTGCCGGCCACAAAGCTCACGACGAACATGATTCCGAAGTACAGCGCCAGCGGCAGCGCAATGCGCAGCACGTCCAGCGGAATGCGCACTATTAACTCGCCCTTCAGGCTGAACATCAGGACAATGGTAAGCAATAGCGCAACGAGCGTAACGGGGCTGATGGCGGGCAAGAACACCTGCTCATACCACGCGTCGCCCTTGAGGCGGCGCAGTACCAGCCGCGAGAGGAAGCCGGCCGCAAACGGAATGCCCAGGTACACCAGCACGCTTTGAGCAATATCACCGATGCCAATGTTTACGGCGTAGCCTTTCAGGCCGAAGTAAGGCGGCAGCACGGTGATGAACAACCACGCGAGCAGGCTGTAAAACAACACCTGAAAGATGGAGTTCAGAGCCACCAGGCCAGCGGCGTACTGCCGGTCGCCGTCGGCTAAATCGTTCCATACCAGCACCATGGCAATGCAGCGGGCAATGCCAATGAGAATCAGGCCCACCATGTAATCGGGCTTGTCGGGCAGCAGCCAGATGGCCAGCAAGAACATCAGCAAGGGCCCCACCACCCAGTTCAGAAACAGGGAGAGGCCGATGATGCGCGTGTTTTGAAAAACCCGGCCGAGCTGCTCGTACTTCACCTTGGCCAGCGGCGGGTACATCATCAGAATAAGCCCCAAGGCCAGCGGCACGTTAACTGTGCCTACGGAAAAGTAGTTGATGCCTTGCTCGATGCCGGGCACCAGATAGCCCAGGGCCACACCCAGGGCCATGGCCAGAAAAATCCACAAGGTGAGGCCCCGGTCGAGCCCCGAAAGCTTTTTGCGGGCCACCGCTTCGGCCGCGGGGGCCGCTACTGGAATCGAGGGCGCTTTCATATAGATAGAGACGGGGCGGTAAGGGCAACCTGGCGCGAATGAAGCCCAAGCGGCAAGGTTAACGAAGCCAATAGCCGGGAAACCAGACTACTGGTCGGTGTTGGGTACGCCCACGCGGGCACTGCGGCGTTCCAGCAGCAGGGTGTCGCGCCAGCGGCCGGCCATTTGTCCTATTCGTTCACGCCGACCCACCTGCCGGAAGCCCAGTGCCTCATGCAACCGCACGCTGGCTTCGTTTTCGGGGAATATGCCGGCCTGCAGCGTCCACATACCGTAGTCCTCCGACTCGGCGACGAGGGCAGCTAGTAACTGCCGACCCACGCCCTGGCCGCGCGCCGCGCCGGCCACGTACACGCTCACCTCGGCTACGCCACCGTACACGCACCGGCCCGATACCGGCGACAAAGCCGCCCAACCCAGTGCCTGGCCCGCGTCGTTCAGGGCCACCAATCGGCTGTGGGGCAAGTGGTCGGCGTCCCACTTTTCCCAGCTGGGAGCCTGGGTGGTAAACGTGGCATTACCGGTGGCAATGCCCTCCTCGTAAATAGCACGCACCTCGGGCCAGTGCGCGGCAGTAAGGGGTTGCAGTTTCATGAAAGTAGAAAAGCAGTTAGTAGGCTTGGCGCAGCATGGCGGCGTATTCGTTGGGCAGGGGCGAGGCCTCCACGGCCCGGGCGGCTTTTTCCACGTCGTAAGCCACGCGTACCAGTTCCGAGCGTACTCCATGCGGGTCGGTTAGCGTGGTGTTTTCGTCGAGGTACAGCAGTTGGTAGGCCGCACGCGGGTCGCCGTCCTTGGGTTTGCCCACCGAGCCGATGTTCAGGGCGTGGCGGTAACGGGTTGCGCCCTCGTGCTGGTAGGCGAAGGTGCGGTGGTAAGGCTTGTGCGTGTGGCCGAAAAGCAGAATATCGGCGCTGGCGTCCTCCAATATGCGCAGGAAACTGGCTTCGAGGCGGTCCTCAAACAGGTACTCGTTGATCTTGCGGGGCGAGCCGTGCACCATCAGCAAACTCAGGCTGGTGGGTTCCTCCTGAAAGTCCAGGCGCATGTGCTTGGGCAGGTAACGCAGGTAGCGCCGCTCGTCGGGGCCTATTACTTCGTTGGTAAAGGCAATGCTCTGCGCGCCCAGGTCCTTTTCGGTATCCGATTTGTACGCGCAGCCGCAGTTGGCGCTGGCCAGCCCAATGCCCTGATCGTAATTACCGGCCAGAGTGGGAATGCCGCGGCGGCGCACTTCGTTCACTACTTCGTTCGGCCAGGGTGCGTAGCCCACCAAATCGCCCAGGCAGAAAATCAGGTCGGGGCGGCGCTGCTCCATATCAGCCAGCACCGCTTCCAGGGCCGGCAGGTTGCCGTGCACGTCGGAGAAAAAGGCAATTGTCATTCGGTGGAAGGCAACAGTAAGGGGAGAGGAAGCAAAACGGCGCTACCCGCGAGGGCAGCGCCGTTACACGAGCTTAGCAGCATCCGCCGCCGGGGGTGCAGGCAGAGCCGGCTACTTGCAGCTGCGGCAGCGCAAAGGCCTCGGCCGGTATGCCGCAGGCGTCCTGGGCCAGGCAAGCCGTTTGCTTTGAGGTCAGCACGAAATCGGTACCGTCGAAGGTGAGACCGAACTTGCCGATGGTGGCCTGCTGGTATTCCACTTCGATGCCCAGGTCTTCGCTGCCCAGAATTTTCTCCGAAAGCTTCAGGATGTGCAGGAATTTTTGGGGCGCCAGGCGGTGGTCGTAGTCGCCGGCTTCCCACAGCTGGAAGTTGGCCACGGTTTCGCGGCGCTCCACGCCCCCGCAGTCGATGAAATGCTTGCTCACCAGCCCCACCTCCGTCACGTGGAAGTGCGCGGGCAGGTATTCGCCATTCGGCAAGCGGAAGTTAACAGCGGCGAGTCCTGCCAGGGACTGTTTCATTTCGGAAATTTTCATGGTCAGAGCGGGTTGAAATGAGTACCGGAAAAAAGTAGGGTTAGCAGGCGCAGGCATCGGCTGGCCCGCAGGCGCCGCCGGTGGTGGCCTCAATAAAGAAGGCTGTGAACTGCTGATGGACTTGCTTCAGCAGATCGGTGTTAAGACAGTAGCAGACGGTCAGGCCCTCAATTTCGCCGCGTATCAAATCCAGGGCCTTCAGTTCCTGCAGGTGCTGCGACACGGTAGTTCGCGACAGGGGTAATTCGGCGGCTATATCGCCCGAAATGCAGGTTTGCTTGGACGCCAGCAACTGGATAATGGCTATGCGCGCCGGGTGGGCAAGGGCTTTGGCCACGCGGGCCAGCTGCTGTTGCTCTTCGGTAAAGGCGGCGGTTTTGGCGTAGGTCATCAGTGGGTTATGAAGTGTGTCGCAAATATACGACATTCATTGACGTATGTTTACGTCATAGCCAAAAATTTTTCTTGCAATTCAGTGCGTAGCCCTGCGTAGCCCTTTTCAGCCAATGATGACGAGGTTGGCAAGCCTTTGTTAGTAGTTGCTCTGGGACTAAATCGTACGCCAAAGCACAGGCAGGAAGGCCCTGAAAATCAAGACAATTAGATGAAAGCTCTGTAAAAATTCAGCGCGCTGGCGGCGGGTGCTGTTATTTGCCGATGCCGTTAACCGAGTGCATACTGCTTCAGCTTGCGAGAGGATGACCGAAGTGGGTGTGCAGCAGGTTGCTGATTTTTTCCCTGGTCAGCGGCTTGTTGAGGTAACCGGCAATGGGCAGGCTTTGCATCTGCGCCATGTCGTTGGGGTTTAGGGAAGTCGTTAAGATAATGATAACGGGTAGCGGCAAGCGGACGGGCTGCTGGGCATAAGCCTGCAGGAACTGCACTCCGTTCATCACGGGCATGTTCAGATCCAGCAGGATTAGCTCTGGGCACGGGGATTCAGCGGACTGATTGCACAAGGTGTGCAGCAAGTTCAGGGCCTCTTGGCCGTTGAGGGCCACCAGCGAGTTGGAGAAGCCCAGTTGCTGAAAAAGCCGTTGGTTAAGGAAGTTGGTCGTGTCGTCATCATCAACAAGCAGGATGCGGGGAAATAACGGCATAGCGCAAAGAAGGGAGCGGAGGTAGGGGAAATCAGGCCGAAGCCCCAAGTGCGTGCGGTAGAGCTACGGAAAAGGTAGTGCCCGTTCCAAGCTGGCTGCGCACCTCAATTCGCCCACCGGCGTTTTCAACCATGCGTTTGACCATGAAAAGCCCAACGCCCGAGCCCTCTACGTGGTCGTGGAAGCGTTGGAACATGGTGAAAAGCCGAGGCAGGTGGGTTTCAGACAGGCCTAAACCGTTATCGTGCACCTCCAGCACCGTGTAGTTTCCCTCTACACGGGCTTGCACATGAATACTAGGCTCACGGGCGGGCGAGCGGTACTTCAATGCATTGCTGAGCAAATTGAAAACCACCGAACGTAGGTTCTTTTCGGCAATCAGCACGGCGGGTACTCCGCTAACATCCAGATGCAGCTGAGCACGGCTTTCCTCCAGCAGCGGGGCCAGGTCCAGGCGCACCGCCTCCACAACCCGCGCCAGATCTACCGACATGGTAACCGGAGCGTGCTCTTTTTGTAGTCGGGATACGTCGGTCAGGTGTTCGATAGTGCGTTTGAAGCGTTCCACCGCGTCGAGCATCCGTGTAAGAGTGGCTTCTACGTATCCATTCTGCGCTGCCTCGGCGGGCAACTCTTCGCGCAACAGGTATAGCAGGCCCTCAATGTTACTGATGGGCGCTTTTAAATCATGCGAGGCAGTGTAGATGAAGTTGTCCAGATCCACGTTGGTGCGCCGCAGCTGCTCATTGGCCTGTTTGAGTTCGGTAATATCAATGGCCGAGCCCACGTACCCGTACAGCTCACCACCCGGCAGGTAGCTCGGCGCACCTTGGGCCAGCAACCAGCGGTATTGCCCGTCGTGGCGCCGCATGCGGTGCTCCACTATATAAGGCTGCCTGCGCCCAATTGCCACCGACAGGGTCTGCTGCGTTAGTTCCAGTTCATCGGGGTGGAGGTATAGGCGCCAGCCCGTGGCCATGTACTCCTGCTCGGTTTGCAGTCCTACAAAGTCGAGAAAAGCGCGGTTAATGTAACGGATAGACGAGTCCGGGTTCACGGCCCACACCATGTTGGGGGCGGCGTCGGCCATGGTGCGGAAGCGGGCCTCGCTTTCCTGCAGGGCCGCTACAAAGCGCTGCTGCTCCGTAATGTCGCGGGCTACTACCAGCAGGTGAGGCTGGCCGTCGAGCTGTAGTCCAGTCGCGCTGATTTCCACGGGGTACACGTACCCGTCCTTGCGCCGGTGTATGGTTTCAAATAGCGGAATGGCTTCCTGCTGTGCTTGGGTAAATAGCTGGCCGAAAGAGTCTTCCTGGTAAATCAGATCGACGTCGGGTACGCGCAGGCCTGCCATTTCTTCGGCCGTATAGCCCCATGCCTCCAAGGCGCGCTGATTCAGGTAAGCAAAGCTGCCGTCGGCACGCGTGAGAATGAACGGGTCGCGGGCCTGGTCGGCCATGAACTTGAAGCGTTTGAGCTCCTCACTGCTGTCTTCCACGCGCTTCCAGGCTTGCACCTGCTCGGTCACTTCCAGCGCGAAATTCAGAATCCCATTCACGCGGCCTTGCTCGTCGCGTCGGGCCTGGTACACGAAGGTGAAGTAGCGGTCCTCCAATGCCCCTGGCTGTCCGTTCTCATCGACGCGAGCAATGGGAATGAGAAACGCTTGCTCCTGCTGTGTCTCTCCTGTCTCGTACACCTGCCGGAGCAGGCGTTCGACGTCCGTACCCGCTAGTTCAGGCATAACTTCCAGCAGTGGCCGACCCAGCAGCACCCGGCCAGGCAGCAGCCGCTTGTAGCTCTCGTTAACGAACTCGTAAACCAGATCGGGACCGACGAAGATGCAAAGGCCGACGGGCGCCTCCTCGAATAGCGTGTAGAACTTGCGCTGCTGCGTTTCGCGCTCCTGCCGGGCCCGCACCTGTTCGCTTACATCATAGGCAAAAATGGAAATGCCGGCTACGGTGCCGTTCTCTTTGTAGGCCTGATAGGTGAAAGTAAAGTACTTGTCCAGGGCCGGTTGACCGTCGGCTTGGTCGATGGTAAGCAGTATCTCTGTGCCGAAAAACGTTTCACCGGTCTGGTACACGTTGTTCATCCACGCTACAAACCCCTGCGCTTCGGTTTCGGGCAGGGCTTTGCGCAACGGCAAGCCCAGCAACTGCCGGCCGGGAAACAGCTGCTGATAGGCCGCGTTAACGTACTCGAACCGGTGCTCCGGACCGCGCAGCAAGGCAATACAAGCCGGCGTTTGCTCGAATATTTGGTAGAATGTTTCGCGCTCCTGCACTTGGCGCTGTGCTACGGCCAGCACTTCCGCTTGTAGAGCATCGGCCTGCTGCCGGGCCTGTACCAGTTCCGTCACTTCAAACCCAAAAACCAGTACGCCGTCGATGCGGCCCTGCTCGTCGTAGCGCGGTTGCTGTACATAGGTGAAGTAGCGGTCCTCCAGCACCCCATCAGTGGCGCGGGTCAAGGGGGTGTGCAGAGCCTGCTGCCAACTGGTTTCGCCCGTTTCGTACACCTGCCGCATGCTGTGGTACACGGCGTGGTCGGCCAGTTCCGGTAAAGCCTTCTGCAAAGGCTTGCCTAACAGTTGGCGTTCGGGGAAAAACTGCTGATAGATGGGGTTAACCAGTTCAAAGACCAACTCCGGACCGCCTACGATACAAATGGCTGCCGGGGCCTGCATGAACAGGCGCTCCAGCCGTTGGCTTTGCTCGCGTACTTGCTCGGTGCGTTCCTGCACGCGGGCTTCCAACTCTTGGTTCAACTGCTCAACCTGCCGGCGGGCTCGCACTTGCTCCGTTACTTCAGTCCCAACCGAACGGATGCCGATGACGCTGCCATCGGGCTGGAATTCGGGTTGAAAGACAAAGTTCCAGTACACTACTTCCGACCGGCCGTGGCGGTTAATGATCGTGTGCTGTTCGTGGGCCGTGTACGGGGTGCCGGTCGTGAAAACCTGGTCAAATATAGCCACAACGCTAGGGGCCGCTGCCTCGGGCAAAACCTCAAATACCGGCCGGCCTAGTACGTCAGGGAGCGAGCGGCCCCAAATAGCCAAGGTTGTGGCGTTTGCCAGTTCCACTATGTACTGCGGCCCCCGGTAAACTGCTACCGCCACGGGAGCGTGTTCTACAAAATCCCGCAGTTCGTTGCGCTGCTGCTCGGCTTCGGCGCGGGCTTGCCGCTCACGCACCTGGCTTTCACGCAGGGCTACTTCCACGGGGGTGCGGGGCTGGTCGGCGGTATCGGTGAAGCTCACCAGCAGGCCTTTGCCGGCGCGGCGGGCCGTAAGGCGGTAGTAATTGTCGTAGCCGTCGGCCTGGTAGTTGATGTTGTAGCTGCGCGGCTCCCCGGTCACATAAGCATCCACGTGGAAGGCAAACGTGCCGTGTTCCCGGCTGTGGGGCCACTGCTCGTTGTGCGTTAGGGTAGGCCGGGCCGGCATGTGCATCATGCGCTGGGCCGTGGGGTTGAGATACTCGAAGCTGAAGTCGACGATGTCGCCGGAGCCAGCGGGGTCGTAGATGGGCAGGTAGAAGATCAGCCCGGTCATCGACACGTTAAGCACCTCGCACAGCATTTCGTCAAAGGGCAGCCAGGTAGGCAAATCCGCTGGGCTGGCAGCTTGAATCGAGGAAGCAGGCATGAACGGGCGACGTGGAAGCGAGAACAGAAACGTGGGGCTGCGGCAATGACTTCGGGGAAGTACGAATTTCTCCGGTCTGCGGACAGCAACCAAACAAACAACCGCAAGCTTCCGCCCAAGGCGGTTGGCCGGAACGCCGTAGAGTTAGTGGCTAATATGTCCCGTATTTATAACAGCAACTTGGACCCCGAGCTCGGCGCGCAAGCGTTTAAAGAACCAAGGTAGATGGTTGACGGGTAAAGTATTAGGAGCAAGGGCCTAGCGGGTGAGACTAATTGCCGTGGCTAGTTATAGCAAGATGGACAAGGTAAACTGAAACCGCAAAGGCCCCAATGCCTAACCTGGGGCATACTACTGACCCACAGATGCAGCACACGCCATAACTGCAAGGGGGATATAAAATGAAATAGGGGTGGTCGGCTTTTCCTGTGCCCAGGTCCACAGAACGCGCTAGGCGAAACCTAATAAACGCAAAAAACCCTCTGGCAGACCAGAGGGTTTTAGTGGTGATGGACGGAATCGAACCGCCGACACAAGGATTTTCAGTCCTTTGCTCTACCAGCTGAGCTACATCACCGTATCCGTTCGGGTGAGCTGAACGGAGCGCAAAAATACGAACGACCCCGCAGCAAGCAAGATTTTGCCCAAAAAAATCTTTGTGCCGAAACGGATTACTTTTGTTCGCGTAGCAAAAGTATTAGGCATGCCTACTATCTTGCCACTCACGTAACCCCTCTCGTCCGTGATTCAACAAATCCTCTTTTTCCTCGTGGCGGCCGCCGGCTTCGGGCTGTTTGCCTGGCAGGTGATGAAAATCCGCGCCAACATCCTCAAAGGCAAAGACCGCGCGATGGGCGGTCCAGTCAGTGAGCGAATCAATAAAACGATTCTGGTAGCCCTAGGCCAGCAGAAAATGTTTAAGCGCATTACGCCGGCGTTGCTTCACTTAATTGTGTACGTCGGCTTTATCGTCATCAACATCGAGGTCATCGAAATTATGATTGACGGCCTCTTCGGTACGCATCGGGCGCTGAGCTTTCTGGGGCCGGTGTACGATGTGCTGATGGCCACCAACGAAATTCTGGGTGCTCTGGTGATTCTTGCGGTGGTGGCTTTTTGGTGGCGCCGCAATCGTTCCCAGCCCGTGCGCCGCTTTACCGGCGTGGAAATGCGCGCCTGGCCCAAGCTCGATGCCAACGTTATCCTGTATGTGGAGGTCATTCTGATGGCGGCCCTGTTCACCATGAACACCGCCGACTTGAAGCTGCACCAACTGGAAGGGGTAGACTTGCCGGGTTCGTTTCCCATTAGCTCGTTGTTGGTGGGCCTGTTCCCGGATAGCCCCGCGGCCTTGCACGTAATGGAGCGCGTGGGCTGGTGGTTGCACATCTTGGGTATTCTGGCCTTCCTGAATTACTTGCCCAGCAGCAAGCACTTCCACATTATCATGGCCTTCCCGAACGTGTACTACTCACGTTTGGTACCGCAGGGCCAGTTTTCGAACGTGGACAGCATTACCCACGAGGTAAAGGCCATGATGGACCCCAGCTACCAGGTGCCGCCGCCCCCCGTGGATGCCGAAGGCCAGCCATTGGTGCAGCGCTTCGGTGCCAAAGATGCCGACGACCTCTCGTGGCTGAACCTGCTAAACGCCTACTCCTGCACCGAGTGCGGCCGTTGCACCTCGGTGTGCCCGGCCAACATTACGGGCAAGCTGCTTTCGCCGCGCAAAATCATCATGGACACGCGCGACCGGATTGAGGAGCAGTACAACTCGCCACTCGTTTTTGCCCCGAACAAGTACAACGGCGACACCGGCGCGCAGCCGGAAGAGCTTACCCTCGTACGGGGCAAGGTAACGCCCGAGGAATTGTGGGCCTGCACCACCTGCAACGCTTGTGTGGAAGCCTGCCCGGTGAACATCAACCCCTTGGACAGCATCATTGAAATGCGCCGTTTCCTGGTGCTGGAAGAGTCGGCCGCGCCGAACTCCCTGAACGTGATGTTCTCTAACATCGAAAACAACGGCGCACCGTGGGCCTTCTCGCCTTCGGACCGCTTTAACTGGGCCGACGACCTGTACGTGGCCGAGAAATAGCCATCAGCTGTTGGCTGTAAGCTGTTAGCAAGCTGGAAAGCCAACCACTGCCGCCGAAAATAAATCATTCAAAAAGCTAATAGCTGACAGCTAAAAGCCAACAGCTTTCCTAATTATGGCTGAGCAAGAAATAGCCAAGCGCCAAGTTTCCGTTCCGCTCATGGCCGATTTCGCGGCCCGCAACGAGCAGCCCGAAGTCCTGTTCTGGGTGGGCTGCGCCGGCGCCTTCGACGACCGGTACAAGCGCGTAACCCGCGCCTTTGTGCGTATTCTGGAACACGTGGGCGTAAAGTACGCCGTGCTGGGCATGGAAGAAACCTGCACCGGTGACCCCGCCAAGCGCGCTGGCAACGAGTTCCTATTTCAGATGCAGGCCATGCAGAACATCACCACGTTCGACGGCTACGGCATTAAGACCATTGTAACGGCCTGCCCGCACTGTTTTAACACCATCAAGAACGAGTACCCGGCGTTGGGCGGTAACTACGAGGTAATTCACCACAGCACCTTCCTGCAGCAGCTCATTAACGACGGCCGCGTGAAAGTGCAAGGTGGCGAGTCGTACAAAGGCCGCCGCATTACCTTCCACGACTCCTGCTACCTGGGCCGCTCGAACAACATTTACGAAGCCCCACGGGAGGTACTGGCTGCCCTCGATGCCGACCTCGTGGAAATGAAGCGCAGCAAAGCCAACGGCCTGTGCTGCGGCGCCGGTGGTGCCCAAATGTGGAAAGAGCCTGAGCCCGGCAAAAAGGATATCAACGTAGAGCGCACCGAGGAGGCCCTGGCTACCCTCGACGGCAACGCCGCCGCGCTGGATGCGCTGTACGGAGTAGAAAGCGGTAACGCTGGTGCTACCCCTGCACCCAAGGCCAACAGCCAAGGCAGCATCATTGCCGTAGGCTGCCCGTTTTGCATGACCATGATGAGCGACGGCGTGAAAAACAAGGAGCGCGAAAGCAACGTGCAGGTGTTCGATCTGGCCGAGCTGGTGGCTTCCGCCGAAGGCCTGAACGCTTAACCAATACCCGCGTTTTCGCGGTAGCTTAGCGGCCCGGCCTGGTGGAACTTTCCACCGGGCCGGGCCCTTTGTTTTTTACGGGCCCGCCGTATGCCGGCCCATTGTCAACCAAGCTCTTACCGGCCGCTTTCCAACCTTTATGTACGTTCCCTTCGACCAATTGCCGCCCGAGGCGCGCATCTGGATCTATCAGGCCAACCGCGCCTTAACCGAGGACGAGATACAAACCGTGCAGCCTTTGCTCAGCCTGTTCGCCGCCGAGTGGACCAGTCATGGCCGCACCTTGCACGCTTCGGCGGCCTTTCTGCATCACCAGTTCTTAGTGCTTGGGCTTGATGAGGCCGCCGCCGGCGCCAGCGGATGTTCCATTGATGCTTCCGTACGATTTGTACAGGGGCTGGAGCAACGCCTTGGGATTCAACTTCTAGCCAAAGAAGCCTTGGCATTTTTGGGCCCTGATGGCCACGTTCAATTGTTCAACCGCCGGGACTTGCGCCAAGCCGTGGCCGAGGGTCGCTTGCGGCCTGAGACACCGTACTTTGATAACACCGTTGCCCAGCGTGGGCAGCTGGCCACCACATGGCCGGCGCCGGCCGCAACGACCTGGCTAGCTCGATATTTTACAGCTTGATATAAAAAAATTGGGGTGTAGCCAGAAAGCACGTCATTATTAGTATAATTGCTAGCCCTAGATTGGCTTTGCACCGATTTTGGCGCTTCAACTCCACACCCACCCACCCCCTTCTCTTTTCATTTATGAGGAACCTGATAGTTGCCTGCGCCGCGGCCGGCTCGGTAGCCGTGCTTAGCGGTTGCGCCGCTTCGGGCGGCCTAAGCAAGGCCGACAAACGCTTCCAACGCGGCGAGTACGAAACGGCCATTGAGCTGTACAAAGCCGATGTGGCCAAAGGCAAGGACATTGCCATGGCTAACTACCGGATTGGTGAGGCCTACCGCCTTTCTAACCGGGCCGAGCAGGCTGAATCGTACTACAAAGCGGCACTGGATGGGGGAGTGAAGAATGCCGATGCCGTTTTTAATTACGGCTTGGCGCTGAAGGCCAACGGTAAGTTTGAGGAAGCTGCCGCGCAGTTTCAGCAGTACGCCACCAGCGGCACAAACCGCACCTTAGTGGCTCGCGCCGAGCGCGAGGCGCAAAACGCCCAGGCAGCCACCCAGCTGACGGCCATGCGCACCAACAACGAGGTGATGCCGCTCGACCAGATTAACACCCCCGCGGCGGAGTTTAGCGCCACCATGAAGCCCGATACCAAAGAGCTGGTATTTGCTTCGGGTCGCGACGGAAAAAAATATGCTGGCAACGGCGAAGGCTTCAACGACCTCTACACCATTCGTTTCGACGACGTGGTGAAAATGACGGGTGGTACGGTTCAGTCGTTAGAGGCCTCGACTACGGCCCCCGCTGCTGCCGGTGCTACGCCTGGCTCGCCCACGGCAACCCCGGCCAAAGACAAAGACGCGGGCAAGCCCATCTTTAACAAAGCCAACACGCACGAAGCCTCCGCCACGTATTCGCCCGATGGCAAGACGATGATCTTCGCCCGGTCGAACGACGGCTCTAAAAAAGGCTTCCTGAGCGTAGACTTGTACGTATCGTACTTCCGGGGTGGTACCTGGACCGAGCCTGAGCTGGTGAAGGGCGTGAACAACAGCAAAGCCGACGATTTTTCGCCGGTTTTCTCGCCCGATGGCCAGACGCTGTACTTTGCCTCAAGCCGCCCCGGCGGCCAAGGCGGTAACGACTTGTACAAAGCCACGATGGGCGCCAACAACCGTTTCTCGGCTCCCGAGAACCTGGGCGACCAGATTAATACCCCCGGCAACGAGAACTTCCCCGCCGTGGCCCCCGATGGCACCATGTACTTTTCCTCCGACGGGCACCCCGGCCTGGGCAAGCTCGATTTGTTCCGGGTAGAGAAGAATGGCAAGGTGACCAACATGGGCGCCCCCATTAACAGCACCGGCGACGATTTTGCACCCTACTTCACGGGGCAGGACGTGGGCGTCTTCTCTTCAAACCGCGCAGGTGGCAAGGGTTCGGACGATTTGTACATGTTCCGCAAGAAGCCGCTGAAGCTCGTCACATTCTACGCCGAAGGCAAAGTGCAGGAGATGGACACGAAAACGGGGGCGGTGGCGCCATTGGCGGGCGAAACCGTGACCATTATGAACAGTGCTGGCCAAAAAGTGCAGGAAGTGCAGGCCGGAGCCGATGGCACGTTCAAGGTGAAGCTCGACTCGTCGGCGGCTTATTCGCTGATGGCTGACCGTCCGGGTTACTTCGCGGCACGTCAGAGCGTAAGCACCGTGGGCCGCATGCCCGCGCAGGATCAGCTGCCCAACGAGATGAACGACATTGCGCTGCCGGTAACACTGACGCTCAACAAGATCGTGGTGAACAAGGCCATTGTGGTGGAGAACATCTTCTACGACTACAACAAGTGGGACATTCGCGCTGACGCTGCTACCGAGCTGGACAAGCTGGTGCAAACGCTGGTCGACAATCCCAACATCAGCATTGAGCTTAGCTCGCACACCGACGCCCGCGGTAAGGATGCGTTCAACCAAACCCTGTCGCAGAAACGCGCGCAGTCGGCCGTCGACTACATCATCTCGAAAGGCGTAGACAAAGGCCGCATTACGGCCAAAGGCTACGGCGAAACCAAGCCGGTGGTGAAAGTAGCTAAGTCGGAAGATGAGCACCAAAAGAACCGCCGTACGGAGTTCAAGGTGACCAAAATCAACGAAGGCAACTAGCCCGTAAGCACACAGCAAAAAGGCCCCATGCTCATCAGTATGGGGCCTTTTTGCGCTTTGTTAGGTTCGCAGGCTAACGACCTCGGACAGCTGGGTAGGCCAATTGATTAGCGCGTGTTAAAGGGCATACGGATTGGCATAGAAGTTGGCTTATGGGCTGAACTGGTGGCTACTGCATAGCCGTCGGTTTAGCTCTCAACAAGCCATGAACAGATTCTTACTCTTATGCCTGGGGCTGGTGCTAATGGCCCAGGCGGCGTTGGCCATTCCCGCAGGCATGGCCGTGCGCTCGGAAAACGGCCTGCCCTTCCGGCTGCGCCTCGATGGGCAGCGCATTGGGGGGCGCTATGGCCTCACGCAGGTTCGTTTCGATCGGCTGGCGCCTGGTTACCACTGGGCCGAATTCCAGGTTCCTGCTGGCCGGGGCGTGATTAACTACCGCACCCAGGTGCGTTTGCCCGAAGGCCGCGAAAGCCGCTTTATACTGGTAACGCGTCGCGGCTACCCACCAGTGCTGCGCCGTTTCGATGAAATTCCGCTGGCCGGGTGGGCCAACTACCGAGGCGGGCCTTTCGCCGACTACGGGTACCACTGTGAGCCTACGCCCTATGGAAACGCCGGCGGCTGGCCCGTTCCAGGAGGGCGCGACGATTGGTACAACGACCGGAACGGCGGCTATGACGAAGGCGGTTACAGCCATAACGAGCCCTATAATCAACAGCCTAACGGTGGATATAACAACGGCTACCCCCATAATGGAAACTACAACAACGGCGGGTATAACGGCAGCGGCGCTTACGGCAGCAACTACCGCCACCTGCTGGAGCCGCGCGAGGTAGAAGACCTGCTGCGGGCCGTGAACAGCAAACCCTTCGATAGCAGCAAGCTTGCCATAGCTAAGCAGGCACTTGATCAAAGTGACATCCGGTCCGAGGACTTGCGCCGCCTGCTCGAGGGGCTGGACTTCGAAAATTCCCGCCTCGATCTGGCTAAGTTTGCCTTTAACCGCGTGGCCGATCGGCAAAATTTTCACCGCGTGTACGACGCTTTTGACTTCGAATCGAGCGTGCGCGAAATGCAGCGCTACATCGATGGCAACCGCAGCTAAAAACTGTTAGGACAGCAAAAGGCCCCTGCCGGTAATTTCGGCAGGGGCCTTTTGCTGTCCGTGTTTGCCGGTGTTTAGCGCAGGCGGTCCATGGAACGCACCAATTTCTCATCGGAGCGGATAAAACGGTTGGCCAGCAGGTTCAGCAGCAGCGCCAGTGTGGGCAGGTAGAAACCGGCTTCGAAGTCACCGGGAATCTTCACGTTCAGCATTTGTTCGCCTACTGAAGAGTAATAAAAGCTGGCGCCGAGCGTGGCTGAAATCAGGAGCAAGTTGAGGGCGCCTAATTTCAATTGGTTGAACCGGTTGCGGAATTGGAAGATTTCGAACAGCGCCACAGCGGCCGATGCCAAGGCCAGTGCCCCAATTGCGTATGTGGCCATACTCGTCACGCCCGTGCCCGTGAGTTGCCAAGCCGTCATGGTAAGGGTTTGGCCGCTGGTGGGGTCGGTTTTAGACCAGATGGGCAGGAACGCTACGCTGATCATGGCCAAGGCCAGCAGCAGGAGAAACACGCTTTGGATTCTTTGTATCATCTTTGTTGTTAAGAGCTGAGTCGGTCGTTTCGGGCCGGCAAAAATAGCCAAAAGACTCCGGTAACCCGCATTTACTCAATGCCAGAAGCATATATCGTAGACGCCGTTCGCACGCCCGTGGGCAAATTCGGCGGCGCCCTTAGTTCTGTTCGTCCCGACGACATGGCCGCGCACGTACTGCGCGAGCTGATGCGTCGCAACCCCTCCGTCGACCCCGCTTTCGTGGAAGACGTGATTATGGGAGCCGCTAACCAGGCCGGTGAAGACAACCGCAACGTAGCCCGGATGGCCAGCCTGTTGGCTGGTTTACCGCTAACGGTAGGCGGCGTAACCGTTAACCGTTTGTGTGCCTCGGGCCTGCAAAGCATCATCGATGCCTCCCGGGCTGTGCGCTCCGGCGACGGCGACGTGTACCTGGCCGGCGGCTCGGAGAGCATGACCCGCGCTCCGTTCGTTATGGCCAAGTCGGAAACCGCATTTGGTCGCGACTTCACGGCTCACGACACCACCTTGGGCTGGCGTTTTGTGAATCCGAAGCTGGCCAAGCTGCACCATCCGTACGCAATGGGCGAAACCGCCGAGAACGTAGCCAACAAGTACGGCATCACGCGCGAAGAGCAGGATCAGTTCGCGTTTGAGTCGCAGCGCAAGTACCAGCGGGCCTTTGAAAAAGGCCGTTTCCGACGCGAAATCGTACCCATTTTCGTGGCGCAGCCCAAAAACGACGCCGTGCTGTTCGATACCGATGAGCATCCGCGTCTAACCTCGGTGGAAAAGCTCGCTACCCTCAAGCCCGCTTTTGCGCCCACGGGTGGCAGCGTTACGGCCGGTAACTCGTCGGGCATTAACGATGGTGCCGCCGCTACAATGGTGGTAGGAGAGGAGGCGCTCAAGCGCTTTAACCTTAAGCCTTTGGCCCGTGTGGTGTCTACTGCCGTAGCGGGTGTCGACCCAGCCATGATGGGCATGGGCCCGGTGCCGGCTACCCGCAAAGCTCTGCAGCGCGCCGGTCTCACGGTACAAGATCTGAACCTGATTGAGCTGAACGAGGCCTTTGCCTCACAGGGCATTGCCTGCATGCGTGAGCTGGAGTTAGACCCCGCTTGTGTGAACGTGAACGGGGGTTCCATTGCCATTGGTCACCCATTGGGAGCCAGCGGCGCCCGCATTACGGCCACGCTGCTGCACGAAATGCACCGCCGCGAAGGCGTGCGTTACGGCCTCGCCACCATGTGCGTAGGCGTAGGGCAGGGAGCGGCTATCATCTACGAAAAGCTGTAATGCAACCCGCCCCGGCTACCGACTTGCTCCGGCCCGTGCTGGAACTGCCGATAGTCGGGGTGCGCCTGCGGCCTTTCCTGCCCACCGATGCGCCCACCTTGGCCCAACACGCCAACGACCGCGCTATCTGGCTGAATTTACGCGACCGTTTTCCGCATCCGTACACCTTGAAGGATGCGGAATGGTACGTGAAGTTCGTGCACAATGAAGGCCGCAACGACCTGCACTTGTGCATTGAAGCAGCCGGCGAAGCCGTGGGCAGCATCAGCGTGTTGTTTCAGGACGACATAAACCGCCGCGAAGCCGAAATAGGGTACTGGCTGGCGCGTTCCTGCTGGGGAAAGGGCATTGCCACGGCAGCGGTTAAGGCGTTAAGTGACTACGTGCTGGCCCACTTCGATATCTGCCGGCTGTACGCCACTGTTTTCGAGTACAACCCGGCTTCGGCCCGGGTACTTGAAAAGGCCGGCTTTGTATTGGAAGCGCGCCTGCGTAAAAGCATTACCAAAGCCGAGCAGACCGTGGACGGTTTGCTGTTCGCGTTGGTTAAAGACTGAGTGCTGTTTAACACCGGTAAACCATTCTCCTCAGCATTTCTCACGTGCGCTATTTCCTTGAGTTGGCTTACGACGGCACCCGCTACCACGGCTGGCAGGTGCAACCCAACGCATTGAGCGTACAGCAGGAACTGGACCGCTGCCTTTCGCAGGTGTTGCGGCAGCCAATTCATACATTGGGCAGTGGCCGCACCGATACCGGCGTGCACGCCAGCCACCAGGTAGCGCACTTCGATGCCGAGATGCCCGCGCACCTCGACGAAACCACGCTGCTCTACCGCCTGAACCGCGCCCTGCCGCCCGATATTGGCGCCCACGCGCTTACGCCGGTGCGCGCCAACGCCCACGCCCGCTTCGATGGGCTGGCGCGCAGCTACGAGTATCACGTAACCCTGCGTCCCGACCCCTTCAAGGTAAACCAAGCCCTGTGGCTCGACCGGGCTCCTGATGTGGCGGCCATGAACGAAGCAGCTGCCTGCCTGTTGGGCCAGCGCGACTTTATCAGTTTTTCCAAGACCAAAGGCGCCGAAACGCATTACGTGTGCTGGGTGCACGAAGCCGCGTGGCACCCCACCCCGCACGGGCTGGTGTTCCGCATTCGAGCCAACCGTTTTGTGCGCGGCATGGTGCGGCTGGTGGTAGGTACTTTACTCGATGTAGGCCGCGGGCGCCTAAGCCCTGCGCAGTTTGCCGATGTGCTGCACCGCCAACAACGCATAGCGGCTAGCGGCGCAGCAGCGGCGCACGGCTTGTTTCTGAGCCGCGTGGAATACGCTCCGGATATTCTGTCGCCTGGCCACGAGCCAGCCGAACGCCCGTATTTTGTAACCGAACAGGAGTTAGCGCCGCACTATTGGAACCAGGGCCCAGGCCTCGAAAACGCCGCGCCTGCGGTTACGCCGTAACTTGCGCCCGCACCGCCTGTTTGGGTAACAACTGCTGGCCGCGCAGCCCGTACGCCTTACTTGCTGTTATTTCTCCGCTTCAGTCTGTCTGTGGAATCCGCTACTCCTACTTCTGCCACCAAAACCGGCAACATCTTCGACTGGCAAGTACTGCGCCGGCTGATGGTGTACGTGCGGCCATATCGCGGCGTGTTCGTGCTGCTCATTTTCCTCACCGTTGCCACGGCAGTGTTGGGCACCGTGCGTCCCTTCCTGATTCAGCAGATGGTGGACGTGCAGATTGCCGACGGCGACTGGGGCGGGCTGAACCGCATGTTTGCTCTGCTGCTGGGCGTGCTGGCCGCCCATACCGGCGTGAGCTACCTGCAAACGTATTACGGCGGCTGGCTCGGGCAATTCATTGTGCGCGACATCCGCGTGGACCTTTACCAGCACATCCTGAACCTGCGCCTGCAGTTCTTCGACCGTACGCCGCTGGGCGTGCTGGTAACGCGCAATATCTCCGATGTGGAAACGCTGTCGGATGTGTTTAGTGAAGGATTAGCCGCTATGATTGGCGACATTCTGCAGTTGGTGTTCATTACGGCCTTCATGTTTTACATCGATTGGCGCCTGACTTTGGTGAGCCTCTCGGTTATTCCGCCGCTGCTGCTGAGTACCTATGTGTTCAAGGAGAAGGTGAAAAAGTCGTTTCAGGAGGTGCGTACAGCCGTGGCTAACCTAAACGCCTTTGTGCAGGAACACCTAACGGGCATGAACGTGGTGCAGATTTTCGGCAACGAGCAGCGTGAGTTTCGCAAGTTCGAGAAGCTGAACCAAGAGCACACCCGCGCCAACATCCGCTCGGTGCTCTACTACTCGGTGTACTTTCCGGTGGCCGAAGTGTTGGCCGCCATCGGCGTGGGCTTGCTGGTGTGGTATGCCGCCCAAGGCCAGATTGAGGGCACTATTTCCAAGGGTGCGCTGATTGCCTTTATTATGTACAACGCGCTGTTCTTCCGGCCCATCCGCCAGATTGCCGACCGATTTAACACGCTGCAGTTGGGCTTGGTAAGCACCGAGCGTCTGCTAAAATTGCTGGACAGCAAGGAGTTCATTGCCGACGAAGGCACGCGCCAAGCCGAAAACCTGCGCGGCCAGGTAGAGTTCGACCACGTCTGGTTTGCCTACAACGAACCCGAGTGGGTGCTGCGCGACATCAGCCTGAAAGTGGAGCCCGGCCAAACCGTGGCCTTGGTAGGCGCTACCGGCGCCGGCAAAACCAGCATCATCAACCTGCTGAGTCGCTTCTACGACATTCAGCGCGGCCACATTCGCGTAGATGGCCACGACCTGCGCGAGTACGACCTGAAGACCTTGCGCCAGCAAATAGGCGTGGTGCTGCAGGACGTATTTCTGTTCGCGGGGACCATTCAGGACAACATCACGCTGGGCAACCACAGCATTAGCGAGGAGCAGATCTGGCACGCAGCCGACCTCGTAGGAGCGCGTAAGTTCATTGAGCGGCTGCCGGGTGGTTTGCAGTACAAGGTGATGGAGCGCGGCGCTACGCTATCGGTAGGTCAGCGGCAGCTCATCAGCTTTGTACGGGCCATGGTGTACAATCCACGCATCATCATTCTCGACGAAGCCACGTCTTCGGTCGACTCCGAAACCGAAGAGCTCATTCAGGAAGCCATTGAAAAGCTGATGCGCGGCCGGACTTCGCTCGTTATTGCCCACCGCCTGAGCACTATTCAGAAAGCTGACCGCATCATTGTGCTGGAGCGCGGTGAAATAAAGGAAAGCGGCCAACACGAAGAGTTGCTGCGCCTCGGCGGTTACTACGCCCAGCTTTACCAAATGCAATACAAAGACGTTATCAACCCCGCGTAATGGTTTCTCGCTGGTTTCTAATTATTGGGGCAACGCTGGTCCTGGGTTTTGCGGGCGTGTATGCCTGGCTGGGCGGCTTTCGTACGCCCGAAGTGGACGTCACGACCACAGCCCGTCCTGTTTTCTTAGCGGGACAATACTACAGCGGCCTGCCCAACAACGATTTCGGCAAGCTTTTCAGCCGGGCCAACGAGCTACAGCGCAACGGGCAGATTAAGGGCACTTTAGGCAACATCATCTACAACAATCCGCAGAAGGAAGGTGACTCGGTGAAAGCATTCATCGGCTTGCTCGTAGCCGATACCACGAGCCAGTCGTTGCCCGCCGGGTATAGCTACCGCATCTTTAGCGCCGGGCAGCGGGTGTTGCGCGCGCGCGTTAACGCCCACTTCATGCTGGCCGCTGGCCGCCTGTACCCGGCCCTGGAAAAAACGGCCAAAGAGCAAAAGCTCAAGCTAAACCATGTGTACCTCGAGCAGTTTCCGGCCGATGCGCCGGCCGAAGTACTGGCCGTAATTCAGTAGCATCACAGCCCAAGGAACGCGTCGGTAAGAAGATGCGTCCTTCACAATTTGTTAACAAAGCACCGTCGAGGCCTTGCCGAGTTATTCGGTAAGGCCTTTTTCGGCTAATAGCGCGCTTGAATGGAATAAAGCGGCCGCCGATTGCTCGCGGGTACGCGCAAGGCAGAGCAGTACCTCCAGCTTTCCGACAAGGAAACAACCGGGGCGGAGTTGTACTTTACAGGAGGCTCTTCTCTTGTTTCAAATAGCTGCTGGAGCAAAGGTGTATTGCCCGCAATGCTCACCCACCTTTTCTTTCTCTTATGAACAGACATCTTACGCTTTTCTGCGGCCTGCTGCTAGCCGGGGTTACCGCCCAGGCGCAGGCACTCACGGGTACGGTTACGGTGGGCGGCGCCAATTCCACATACCCATCGGTTACCGATGCAGTTACGGCCTTGCAAACCAACGGTGTGGGCACGGGCGGCGTTACCATTGCCGTCCGGCCGGGCACGTACGCGCAGCGCATTCAGCTGAACAACGTAACCGGCTCGTCGGCTACCAACCGCATCCGCTTTGTAGGACGCGGCGGAGCGGTAACGCTGCAGCCGTTGGGCACCAGCGCCACCAATGACGCCGCCGTAAGCATCACGGCCTGCGACTACGTGACCCTCGACTCCCTGAACGTGGTTGACGGCGGCACTACGGCCGCCGACCAGATCGAAATCGGCTACCTTATCACGGGCACCGCCACCAAGGGCAGCACCAACATTACGGTGAGCAACTGCAGCATCCGCTTGGGTGGCGGCACGGCTCAGGTTAGTTCCACTAACGTCCGGGGCGTAAGCATTGCGTCGGTGGCTACAGCTGCCAGTGGAGCCAACAACAACAACCGCATCCTCAATGTGCTGGTGGATAAAGCGGCGGTAGCCGTGCGAATGGCCGGCGCTGCCAATCTTGCTGGCCTTCCTACTTTTCCCGATCAGGGCAACGAAGTGAGCGGGTGCATCTTCGGCAGCCGGGCAGCCATTGGCCTGGGCGGCGGTACGGGCAGTTCGGGCAGCGGCATTCAGGCTGGGTCGCAGCGCCGCATGGTACTGACCAACAACCGCATTGATAGCGTGCTGGTGCGCAACGTTAGCCCAGTGCTGCCAGGCAATACCTCCGGTATCAGCCTCGACAATGCCAGCGGCCGCCTCGAAAACAACCGCCTCGGTTACATCCGCTTCGCGGGGCAGGGCGGCACATTGGCCGTGGGCATCCGGGCCAGCATCATTGCCGGCGACACGCTCAAGGTGTTCAACAACTTCATAAGCGGGGTGCAGCGGGTTGATTTCACGGCCGGCACCACCGACAACAGCCTATACGCCCTGGGTATTTGGGTATTCCGGCAATCAGGCGGCGGTGGGCTTATGCAGGCCTTCCACAACTCCATTGTAATGCCAGCCGCCCCGGCACCGGTGGCGTACAGCTCGGCCGGCTTTTACCTGAACGGCGGCAGCACGGGTCTTTTTCCGGCTGAGCTGCGCAATAACATTATTGTCAACCGGCTGAGCACCAGCGCTGCTGCGCAAAACGCTATTGCGGTAGTTGATGGCAACACCACCCGGGGCAACCTCACCAGCAACAACAACCTGCTGCTGGCGCCCGGCACCAACGGCGCCGTGGGCCAAACCGGCCGCGAGCTGGGCGGCACCCGCATTACCTCGGCCACGCTCGCCGATTGGCGCACCAAATCGACCTACGACCCCGGCTCCGTGAGCAAACCCGTAAGCTTCGTGAGTGAAGCCACCGGCGACCTGCACCTCGCCGGCACCTCGGTAGGCGACCGGGACCTGGCCAGCCCCCGCCTGCCGTCCGTACTGCGCGACATAGACGGTGCCGCCCGCGCGCTTGCCACCTACAAAGGGGCCGATGAAGGCGCCATCGTGTTGCGGGCCGCGGCCTCCCAGGCATTGTTGCTGGGCCTGGAAGCTTACCCGAACCCGGTTCAGAATACATTAACGCTACGCTACCGGCAAACCGCTGCCGGTGCCGCCCGCATTCTGGTGTTCGATGCGCTTGGCCGGAACGTTAGGGATATAACTTCCGCAGTCCATGCCGCCGGGCAGCAGCAGCAGGCCGTAGATGTAAGTGCTTTGGCGCCGGGCGTGTACACCCTTCAAATAACCATCCCTTCTGCAGATGGTTCCCCGGTTTCGGCCGCGGCTCGGGTAAGCGTGGTTCGCTGAGTGTTTGTCACCAAAAAAGCCCCGCCGAACAACTCGTTCGGCGGGGCTTTTTTGGTGACAAACATTAAGTGCTGGAGCAGTTTGAGAGGCGACAGTCTTACAGGCCCAGGTAGAAGAAGGCTCCTACCGAGAGGTTGCGCAAGCCGAAATTGGCGTTTACACCGCTTTCTTTAACCTCGTAAGGCCGAAAGTTTGGGTTGTCTGATGTGTAGTCGCTTTTGAGGCTGGAGAAGCCAAAGTTGCCCAGGGTTAGCTCCACGCCGAACTTTTCGGTGGGGAAGTACACGAAACCGGGGGTGAGGTTCGCAAAACCGCCATTTCCTTCAATACGCTCATCGAAGTCACCGGGACGCGACGTATCATATTCCGTTTTCCGGCTTTGCAGACCGCCGGCCAGCTGCCCGAAAAAGCCCGCTTTGCCCTCGTCGCCTACCAAGTGGTAATAGCGCACAAACGGACCAACCTGGGTTTGGCGGGTCGTTTCTTCGGCTTTGAACTCTACGCCGCGGCCATCGAACAGAGGGCTGGTTCTTTTCTGATTGGAGAGGTCAGCGAAAAGCCCTACTGCCAGATTATCGGACAGGAAGTACCCCACTTGCGGGGCAATGCTGAAGGAGCGGCTTTTTACTTCGGTGTCGGGTTGCGTCGAGCTAAAGTCTGTTTCAGTGGTACGGCTCGAAAAGCCCAAGCTACCGCCCACCATAATGGTACCGGCAGATGTTTGAGCCTGGGCGGCACCTGCGGCCAGCAGCAAGGCAGCGGCAAAAACAAAGTTCTTCATGTAAATGGGGTAGGTGAAAGCGTTGTTTCTGAACGCGAACTTAACAGGCAGTAGTATACCAAGCCGGCTGGTTCAGAAAACCGTAACGCTAACCACCTCATTTTGGCCCGGTAGCAAACGAATAAAAACACGAAAGCCCGCCAAACCGAAGTTCAGCGGGCTTTCGTGTTCGTCGGAGTGGCAGGATTCGAACCTGCGACCTCCAGCACCCCATGCTGGCGCGATACCAGGCTACGCTACACCCCGAGAGGGGCACCCTTGCCGGTAGCAAAGGTAGCCTACATTGTCCAGGGAAAAGGCATCGGCACAAGTGCCAACACATATTACCTCCTGGTAGTCGGGGTGGCAGGATTCGAACCTACGGCCTCTACGTCCCGAACGTAGCGCGCTACCGGGCTGCGCTACACCCCGTTTTCGGACAATGTGGCTGCAAATGTACACAACCGGGCCGCATTTCCGCAATGTAGATCAGGGTAAATTTTCTTTGCCTCGGAAAAAAGTTGGTACAAGTGTTGCTAAATAAAAACGGCGTACAAGCGTTTTATCCGGCGGCGTCTCTTCTTGTCGCCTCTGATCCAGAGCGCTAAATACGTATCTTGCATCCTGATTTGCAGCACGTTTGTCTTATGAAGCACTTCTTCTTTCTCGCCTTACTAATTGCGCTGCCAGTACTGACGATGGCCCAATCGGCTCCTTCGGTAGCCAACTCGGCCCTTATCAGTTCCGATACGGTAAAGTCTAAGCTGGACGCGCCCTCGGTTACGTTTAACCTGGAGGCCAACCCAGTGACGAATGCTTTGCGCGTACGCACTAACGCCAAGGGGCCCATGCGTTTGGAGATTAATGATACCGACGGACGGCCCGTTTTCACCAAGGCCTTATCCGCTACGGGCTCAGCCCTATCGGTGCCTTTGGGCAACCTGCCGGGCGGCACGTACGTGGTACGCTGCACCGTAGCCGACAAAGTGTACATGCGCCGAATGACTTTGGGGCAATAGATCCAGGTCGCTCAGGAAAGCCCAGTCCTGTATTTTAGCCTTCCGGTACATCGTGCCGGAAGGCTTTTTTTGTTGACGTTATGCCCGCCTCGATTTCTTACTGGGAGCATCAAACATTTCTGAGCAAAGCCGACGTAGCGGTGGTAGGGGCCGGAATTGTGGGGCTGACAGCTGCTATTTATACCAAGCGGCGGCGCCCGGCAGCGCGGGTCCTGGTGCTGGAACGCGACGTGCTGCCCAACGGTGCCAGCACCAAAAATGCCGGTTTTGCTTGCTTCGGTAGCGTTTCAGAACTGATTGAACAAGAACAGAAAAGCGGAACCGCTGCTTTGCTATCGGTGGTGGAATACCGTTGGCAGGGGCTAGAGCAGTTGCGCGCTTTACTCGGCGACGCGGCCGTTGGTTTCGAGCCGGTAGGGGGCTACGAGTTATTTCGGGAAGCCGATGACTCACTGGCTGAAACCTGCCTTAACCGGGCTGGCTATTACAACGACCTGCTCGCGCCCATCATCGGACGGGAAACCATTTTCCGGGATGCCATGGCTCAGTTACCGGCCTACGGTTTTGCCGGTGTACGTACCATGCTGGAAAACACGGCCGAAGGGACGATAAATACCGGCCAGATGATGCAGGCGTTGCTGCGTTTGGCGTGGCAGGAAGGCGTGGTGGTGCTGCACGGTTTGCCGGTGCAGGCCCTGGAGGCTACGGCCTCAGCTGTGAAACTAAGAACTCCCCTGGCCGATATAGAAGCCGGACAGGTACTGCTGGCCACGAATGCCTTCAGCCGGCAGTTCTTTCCGGAACTGGACGTAACGCCCGGCCGCGGACAGGTGCTGGTAACCGAGCCTATTGCCGGGCTGCACCTTCCCGGCAGTTTTCACTACGACAAAGGCTATTACTACTTCCGGCAGGTGGGAAACCGCCTGCTATTGGGCGGCGGCCGCAACCTCGATTTCGCGGCCGAGGCTACCACCGAGCCCGGTTTGACGCCACTGGTTCAGCAGCGGTTGGAACAGCTACTAGCGGAGGTAATTTTACCTGGCCGGCGCCCAGCCATTGATTACCGCTGGAGCGGGGTAATGGGGTTTGGGCAAGACCTTGAGCCTTTTATAGGCGAACTGGCCCCGAATATAATCGGAGCGCTGCGGTGCAACGGCATGGGTGTGGCCATGGGCACGCGAAGCGGAGAGCGGGCGGCGGAGCTGCTGTCGGCCTAAGCAAACCGACTACGCGGCTTCCTCGCCTTGCAGCTGCCGCTCGTAGAGGGCGCGGTACAGGCCTGCGGCGTCGGCCATGAGTTCCTCGTGGGTGCCGTGCTGCACAATGCGGCCGTCGTCGAGCACTAGAATGTGGTCGGCGAGCTTCACCGACGACACACGGTGGGAAATAATCAAGCTGGTGCGGTCCTGCATAATGCGCTGCAGGCTGTTGAGAATCACGTTTTCGGTTTTGGTGTCGACGGCCGAAAGCGAGTCGTCCAGAATCAGGATGCTGGGTTCTTTCACCAGCGCCCGAGCAATGCTCACGCGCTGCTTCTGGCCGCCGGACAGCGTAATGCCCCGCTCGCCGACTTTGGTATTGTAGCCCTCAGGGAACCGCAGGATGTTCTCGTGCACGTCGGCATCCTGCGCGGCTTGCACCATTTTCTCCTCGCTCAGGCTGTCGAGGCCAAAGCCGATGTTATGGCCGATGGTATCGGAAAACAGGAACACATCCTGCGGCACATAGCCGATTTGGCCGCGCAAGGATTCCAAGTTGTAGTCGCGTACGTCCACACCGTCTACCAGAATGCGGCCGTCGGTTACGTCGTAGAGGCGGCAGAGCAGGTTGGCAATGGTGCTTTTGCCCGAGCCGGTGTTGCCGATAACGGCCAGCGTGTGGCCCGGCTGAATGCGGAACGATACGTCCTGCAAGGCCTGAATGCCGGTGTCGGGGTAGGTAAACGAGACGTGGTCGAACACGATGTCGCCTTTGATAGCCTGCTCGATGTTCTGGCGCGACACGATATCCGTTTGCTGGTGCATGAACTCGTTGATGCGGGCCTGCGAGGCTTCGGCGCGCTGTACAAGGCTGCTGGTCCAGCCCAGAGCCGTAACCGGCCAGGTGAGCAGGTTCACGTAAATAAGGAACTCGGCAATGGTACCGATGCTAATGGTGCCGCGGATAACCTCCTGCCCGCCTACCCACACGGTAACCAGCGTGCTGATGCCCACCAGAAACAGGATTAAAGGGAAGAACAGCGCGTTTACAAAGTTAAGGTCCAGCGTTTTGGCTTTGTACGCATCCGAGGCGGCCGTGAAGTTGCGGTGCGAATCCTGCTCCCGCACGAACGACTTCAGCACCCGAATACCCGAAAACGCTTCCTGTACGAACGTGGTCATGTCGGACAAGGCGCGCTGAATTTCGTCGGACTTCTTTTCAATCAGGTTGTTGACGTAGAAGATGCTGATGCTCAGAATGGGCAGCGGCAGCAGCGTCAGCAACGTCAGCTTCACATTTACCACCAGCATGAGCGGCACGATGAGCAGGAACAGGATAACCAACTGCATGAAGTACATGATGGCCGGCCCGATGTACATGCGCACCCGGCCTACGTCCTCGGAAATGCGCGCCATCAAGTCGCCGGTGCTGTGGCGGCGGTAGAAGCTGAGCGGCAAGGACTGGTAGTGCTGGTAGATTTCGTTTTTCTGGTCGTTTTCGATCAGCCGCGACATGACGATGAGCGTTTGGCGCATGAAAAACAGAAACACGCCGCGTAGCAAGGCCATCAGAATAATGAGGCCCCCGTACAGCACTAGGTTTCGGCCAAACAGGGAATAGATTTCCTGTTGGCCCGAAGTGCCGTTGTAGAGGTGGTAGAGGTCAATGCCTTCCTGCACTAAATCGAAAGCGTAACGCACGATTTGGGCCGGGAAAATGGCCAGCAGCGTACTCAGCGCCACGAACAGCACACCGCCCAGAAAATGCCATTTGTAGCGGAGTAAGTACTTATCGGTAGCGCGTAAAGCTCTCAAGGCAATGGGGAAATAGAGGCGGAAACCTAGGCCGAAAGCGAAGAGCCTCGGTGGCCTAAGTGGGAAAAACGGGTTACCTTTGCGGCCGGTTTCAGGGGGCAGTGGTTCCTTGTAGCCAAAGGTACGGGAGTAGCAGGTTTTGGTGTCGGGGGTAGCAGTACCACCGGTATAACCGTCAAAACGCCTGTTCGTCCCGGCCTGTTCGCCCTCCCATCCACATTTCCCCAATCTTTTTCATTTCCCCAATGGTTGAGATTCAAGCCCTGTCCGATACCAGCATTTTCGGACAAATTGCCGAGCACCAGCACGAGCAAGTGGTGTACTGCCACGACCACGAAACCGGTTTGCGCGCCATCATCGGCATCCACAACACGGTTCTGGGCCCGGCTCTGGGCGGCACCCGCATGTGGCACTATGCCTCCGATGCGGAAGCCCTCAACGACGTACTGCGCCTTTCGCGCGGCATGACCTACAAGGCTGCTATTTCGGGCCTGAACCTGGGTGGTGGCAAGGCCGTGATTATCGGCGACGCCAAAACGCAGAAAAATGAGGCACTGCTGCGCAAGTTCGGCCGCTTCGTGCAGAACCTGAACGGCAAGTACATCACCGCCGAAGATGTGAACATGACCACCAAGGACATGGAGTACATCCGGATGGAAACCAAGCACGTAGCAGGCCTGCCCGAAACGATGGGCGGCTCCGGCGACCCGTCGCCGGTAACGGCTTTCGGTACCTACATGGGCATGAAGGCCGCCGCTAAGAAGGCGTTCGGCTCGGATAGCCTTGCCGGCAAGCGCGTAGCTGTACAAGGTGTGGGCCACGTGGGTACCTATTTGATGGAGTACCTGGTGAAAGAAGGCGCCGAAATCGTGCTGACCGACTACTACACCGAGCGTGCCGAGGAGGCCGCCGCCCGTTTCGGCGCCAAAGCTGTGGGCCTGGAAGAAATCTACGACCAGGACGTAGACATCTACTCGCCTTGCGCCTTGGGTGCTACCCTCAACGACGATACCCTTTCGCGCCTGAAGTGCCAGGTAGTGGCCGGCTGCGCCAACAACCAGCTGAAGGACGAGCACGTGCACGGCCCGGCGCTGGTGCAGAAAGGCATCATTTACGCCCCCGACTTCCTGATCAACGCCGGTGGCCTGATCAACGTGTACTCCGAAGTAGTAGGCAGCAGCCGCCAGGGTGCCCTCACGCAAACCGAAAAAATTTACGACTACACCCTGCAAGTGCTTAACAAAGCCGAGAAGGAAGGTCTGCACCCCCAGCAAGCTGCCACGCAGATTGCCAAGGAGCGCATCGCCGCCATCGGCAAGGTGAAGTCGACGTACTAATTTCCGGTTGTCGGTTGCCAGTTGTCGGTTGTTAGTCATTTCAACGGATTGGACTAGCAGCTCACAACTGGCAACTACCAACTGACAACTCAACAGAATGCTCAACCGTCGCACGCTTCGTATTAAGGTCATGCAGGCCCTGTACGCCTATGAACAGGCCATTGGGTCCGATTATTCGTTGGCTCTCGACCGCATCAGCGACGCGTTTCAGCCCGACCTGAACTCGATGCAGCCGCAGGACAAGCGCCTGCTGCAGGGCCAGCAGAAAATGGCCGACGCTACGTTCCGCGAGTGGCACACCGCCCATGTGGCCGGCAAAACGCCCGACATTGAGGCCTCCGACGACAAAGACGTGCAGGATGCCGTGGACGACGCCGTTCGGTACTACCAAAAGCAGGTGCAGAAGGAGACGACCTTCTTCATGAACCAGATGCTGCACGCCACCGAGAGCATCCACGATCAGTACGTGCATTTGCTGAACCTGCCCGCTGCCTTGCTGCAGGTGTTGGAAGACGAGAAGAGCCGCGAAGCCCGCCGCTTCACCGCCTCGACCGAAACCGTGGACACTACGCGCCTGGAAAACAACCCGGTGCTGCACAAGCTCACGGCCAACAAGCAGCTGCAGGAGCTAACCATTCGGCGCACGCAGCAGTGGGCGGGCGAAGACGAAATGGACGCTCTGCGCCAGGCTTGGCGTAACGAAATGCGCAACGACACCGAGCTGCGTAGCTACCTGGAAGGCGCGTCGGCCATTGAAGGCGCGGCCCCGGATTACGCCGCCGAGCAGGAATTTCTCAAGTACCTCTACAAAACGTTCGTTTTCAAGGGCACGGCTTTGCCGGCGCGTTTGGAGGAAGACGATTTGAACTGGGAAGAGAACCGCTCCATCGTCAAGAACCTGGTGGTGAAGACGCTGAAGATGCTCGACGAGGCCGCCGACGAAAACATGGAGCTGTTGTCGCTTTCGGCTAACTGGAAGGAAGACAAGGAGTTTGCCGAAACCCTTTACAAGCAAACGCTTGTGGAGGATGCGAACTACGAAGCCCTCATCAGCGGTGCGGTACAGAACTGGGACGTAGAGCGCGTGGCCCTGCTCGATAAGATTATCCTGAAAATGGCCCTCTGCGAAATGCACTTGTTCCGGTCTATTCCGGTGAAAGTGACCATCAACGAGTACATTGAAATCAGCAAACTCTACAGCACGCCCAAAAGCAAGCAGTTCATCAACGGTATTCTGGATAAATTGGCGCAGGACTTGATGGCCAGCGGCGCCATCCGCAAGTCGGGCCGCGGTTTGCTGGACAACCAGTAACCTGCGCAGCCCGTCGGTCGGCAACCCCGGCCGGGCGGCCGCCGTTGAGCTTTTGTCGGGTCCCTGACGTCTGTTTCCCCACTTGTTCTCCTTCCGCCTTATGCCCAGCAAAACCACTACCGGCATTTTGTGCTTCGTAACCGGCGCTCTGGCCGGTTCGGCCGTCGCGCTTTTGTACGCTCCCGAAAAAGGACGCGAAACCCGTAATTGGCTTAGCTACCAGCTGGAGCGGTACCGCGAAATTCTGGCCGACCTCACCGAAGGCCTCGTAACCAGCCGCGTCGACGAAGGTCCTTCGTCGGCCCGGGCCGAGGGACAGCGCGTAATTCGCGACGCCAAAGACAAAGCCGAACAGCTGCTCGGCGACGTAGACCAGCTCATTAATCAGATCAACTCGCGCCGAACGGCCTTGTAAATGAGAGAAAGGAAATAATGTGTTGAACATGTTTAGGACCGTCGGAAGACGCCCGCGGCATGTTCGACACATTTTTCATTCCTGCATTTCCCTTACCCAGCATTTCCCACATCAAGCACGAATGCATACAATAACCCTCATCCCCGGCGACGGCATCGGGCCGGAAATTACCCGCGCGGTACAAGATATTTTCACGGCGGCTCAGGTGCCGGTGCAGTGGGAAGAGCAGAACGCGGGCCAGACCACCTTCGACCAGAGCGGCGAGCTATTGCCCCAGGCGTTGTTCGATTCGCTGGAGAAAAACCGCGTAGGCCTGAAAGGCCCTATTACCACGCCGGTAGGCAAGGGCTTCCGCTCCATTAACGTAACGCTGCGCCAGAAGTACGACCTGTACCAAAACCTGCGCCCGGCTAAAACCACCGAAGGCATTGCCTCGCGCTACGCCGAGTCGGGTATTGACGTGGTGTTGTTCCGCGAAAACACCGAGGGCCTGTATTCCGGTCTAGAAGTGTACGATGAGCAACGCGGCATTGCCGACTCGTTTAACCGCATTTCGGTGGAAGGCTCGCGCAAAATTTGCCGCGCCGCCTTTGCTTACGCCGCTAAGCACGGCCGCAAAAAGGTAACGCTGGCTCACAAGGCCAACATTCTAAAAATGGCCGGCACGCTCATGCTGAACGCGGCCCAGGAAGCTTCGCGTGAGTTTCCGCACATTCAGTACGAAGACAAGATCATCGACAACATGTGCATGCAGCTGGTTATCAAGCCAGAGCAGTTCGATGTAATTGTAACGACCAACCTCTTCGGCGACATCCTTTCGGATTTGTTGGCTGGCCTAGTGGGCGGTTTGGGCGTGGTGGCCGGTGCCAACATCGGCGACGACATGGCCATTTTTGAAGCCGTGCACGGCTCGGCGCCGGACATTGCCGGCAAAGGCATTGCCAACCCCACGGCCCTTTTGCGCTCAGCGCTGCTTATGCTGGAGCATTTGGGCGAGCATACTCAAGCCAAACGCATTGAAGCGGCGCTGAACGAAACCCTGCGCCACCGCGAGCAATGCACCGGCGACCTGGGCGGATCGGCTTCAACCCAGCAATTCGCTCAAAACGTTATCAACAACCTAAAGTAAAGCCGCACTAGACGCGCGGCTGTTGTCGCGTATCTTAGCGGACGGAACCCGCCGCGCCGCCGGAAAAGGGCGGCGCGGCTTTTTTCTTTATTACACTCGCATGAAACGCACCTTTTTTTCAACCATGCTGGTAGCAGCCACGCTGCTAACCGGCGCCTGCAATCAGGACAAAAGCGAAGTTGGCGAAGCCGGCATGAACGCTGCCGCCACCGAAGCCGCCGCTAACCCGGTGGTGGACAACCCCAACGTGGCCGCCGAAACCGAAGCCCCCAACCCCAATGCCCCGGTGATGACCTTCACCGAAACGGAGCACGACTTCAAGGACATTCCGGCCAACTCGGTGGTGAAGCACACCTTTGAGTTTACCAACACCGGCAAAACGCCACTGCTCATCGAAAACGCCCAAGCCACCTGCGGCTGCACCGTGCCCAGCTGGCCCAAAGACCCGGTAGCTCCCGGCAAGAAAGGCACCATTGAAGTGCAGTTCGACGCCCACGGCAAAACCGGCATCCAGAACAAGCAGATTACCATTCGGGCTAACACCCAGCCGAGCATCACCCAGCTTGCCATTCGCGGCAACATTTTGGGCGACGGCAGCCAAGGCCCCGTTGCGCAGTAGGTAAACAGCCGGGAAGCGGGGCAGAAGTGGTTTGAACATTCCTAACTCTGCTTTCCGGCATTGCTGCCTTCCCTTCTCTTCAAAATTGCCCCTCCCATGTTGCTGACGTTACTCTTGCAGGCCCAAACCGAGAACAGCCCGTTCCAGTGGCTGTTTCCCATTTTGCTGTTGGGCGTGTTCTACTTTTTCATGATCAGGCCCCAGCAGAAGCGGGCAGCTGATGCCAAGAAGCTCCGTGAAAGCCTGAGCAAAGGCGCACAAGTAGTAACTATTGGCGGTTTGCATGGCCGTATTGTGGAGCTGAGCGCCGAGAAAGTGACGCTGGAAGTCGACCGCGGCACCCGTCTCACGTTTGACCGTTCGTCCATAGCCCGTACCCTGGAAACCCCAGCCGCCAAAGCGGCTACGGAGCCGGCTGCTTAGTCCTGGCCCTCCGCGGTACCGGTGGAAGTACTGTTGTCGCGCTCTGATTTTTACGTTCTCAGCCCTACCGAAACATGCCGCTGCAACGTGCCCGTACGCTGGTTCAATGGTTCGTTCGGCCGCTCTCGGAACCTGAGCGCAGCTTCTGGCGTGTGGTAACGAGTTGCCTGCTGGCGGCGGTAACGTTGTGGCTGTTAAACGCCCTCAATAAAACGTACACCACCCGCATCAGCTACCCGCTGCAGTGGAACTACGACGCCACGCAGTACATCCCGGTACGGCCGCTGGAAGAACATATTTCGGTGCAGGTAACCGGGCGGGGCTGGAAGCTATTGCGCAATTCCCTGGGCTTCGAGGTCCGGCCGGCCGAGGTAACCGTGCGCCGTCTGCCCGTTAGCCGTTCTTTGCCTGGTGGCACGTTGCGCCCCGCCTTAATTGTAACGATGGAGGGCCTGCAGCTAAACGCCATCCTCACCGATTCGCTCTACTTCGAGTTCGAAAAGCTGGTGGAGCGCCGCCTGCCGTTGCGTTTAAGCCCCGCCGCCGACGGCTCGGCGTTGCCTTTTGCGGCCAGTTTTACGCCTACCAGTATAACCTTCCGGGGGCCGGCCAGCACCATTGCCAGCTTGCCCAGCCCGTACCCAGTGCATTTGCCGCAAGCGCCAGCTGGTAGCAGCGAGGGAAGCATTATTGTCCCCATTGGGGGACCGGCATTGGTAGAAACTAACGTTGCCGAGGTGCGCGTAAAGCTGCAGCCCCGGCCCTTACTCACCCGCGTGGTGCGTGTAGTGCCAGAAGCCCGCAATTTCCCCCTTGCTTTAAACTACCGCCTAAAACCCGCGCGGGTACCAGTGCAGGTACAATATTTCGCCGAAGACAGCGCCCGTATAAGCGCCTCGCAGGTGCGCGTGCTGGTGGATTACCGCCAACTGGGCGAATCTGACTCGGTACTGCAGCCGGTGCTTATGCCGCTGCCGACCGCAGTACGCGGTGCCCGTATTTTAACTCCCGCCCTGCGGCTGTCAGTGCTTCCGGCCGAAACCTCACCAAACTAGCGTATGCTTCAGGTAGGTATTACCGGCGGAATTGGTTCGGGTAAAACGGTGGTTTGCCGCCTGTTCGCCACTTTGGGTGTACCCGTGTATGATGCCGATACCCGCGCAAAATGGGTAATGCGCCACGACGCCACCTTGCGGGCCGAGCTTATAGCAGCCTTTGGGCCGGAAGCCTACTTACCCAGCGGCGAACAAAACCGCACCTACCTGGCTGCCAAAGCCTTCAACGACCCTGCCGAGCTGGCTCGGCTCAATAGCTTGGTGCACCCGCGCGTGGGAGCAGATTTTGCGCAATGGGCCGCCGCACAGCGACAGGCCGGGCACCCATACCTGCTGAAAGAAGCCGCATTGCTCTACGAGTCGGGGTCGTACAAGCAACTCGACCGCATAATAACCGTGTATGCCCCGCAGGAACTGCGCCAGCGCCGCGTGCTGCACCGCGACCCGCACCGCACCCCCGACGACGTGTTGAGCATTATCGGCAAGCAGCTCAGCGAAGAAGAAAAGCTGCAGCGCGCCGATTTTGTGCTCTACAACGATGACCAACAGCCTTTGCTGCCGCAGGTGTTAAGCCTGCACGAGCACCTGCAAATGTTAGCCGCTGTGCCGGCTGCTGCGCGGTAAGGGCCCCTTACCTTTTCATGACCGATAGAATCTTCACCCCGTTGCTGTATTCGGCGTGAACTTCCCAACCGCGGCCTTCGTACGACGGGTACGGCCAGCAGCGGTAGAAGGCCAGAAAGTACGTGCCTTCGCCCGGCGGCACCACCACCAGCCGGGCGCGCTGCTCGGCCGATAGAATCAGGATATTGTAGGCGACTACGGGATGGTCTGCCGATACGGTGATGGTTGCCGAAGAGTCGTTCGCTAGAATCCATTCCAGTCCTTGGCGGTTGCTCACGCCCCAATAGTCGCGCTCGAAGCCTTTGCTGCGTTCCTGCGTTTCCCGTAAGAAGGCACGGCCGGTTTACGGGGACAGAGTGGGTTGCAGTTGAGGCGGGGGCTCAACCGGGTCGAGCTGGCTCAGCAACAAGGTAATGGCGTTTTCTTCCTCGGGCAGGCCGGGTTGCCTCCACAGTTCAATGCCCTGCCGAACCAGTACGCAGGCCGGTAGCTCGGTGGCGTGGAAGCTGCGCACTACGGCCGGATGCGTGGCTTCATCGATTTTCATAATGCGAACCGCCGCTCCAAGGCGCTGCTGAAGCCGGTCGAGCGACGCGGAGCTGCTGGCCTTGAGCTGACCCGAGACCGGGAGCAACACCAGCAGCATGGCCGCGTCGGAAATCGGCAGGAGTGATTTGGGTTGAGGCGTGGTCATGAGGGTACAGGCTACAATGCAATAGTAAAATTGCCGCATTCGGGGGCCGCTTTCTATGACATTCGTCAGGGCTCGGTGTAACATGCATCATATCCGGCCGTTTTCTCCCCTATTTTGGGGCCGCATCGGGCGTTACTGCTCCGCTACCGTTTTTGCCTATGTCTTCGAACCCGTATGCCCACGCACTCACCGACCTGCTGCTCGCCCAGGCGCAGGAATTCATTGGCGTGTATGACGAAGCGCTGGGCTGGTTTGTGCAGGTTAACCCCAGTGGCCTCAAATTGTTGGGCTACGCCTCCCAGGAGGCGTTTCTGAACGAAGCAACCCGGCATTTGCCTCTGTGGCCCGCCGAGGGTCAAAGCTGGGACGACCTGCTGCGCACAGCCCGCCAAACCGGCCACTACGCCGCCGAAACCGACGTGGCCCGGCTCGGCGGGGAGCCTTTTGCCGGGCACATTCAGCTCACGCACTTTCAGCACAATGGCCGCTCCCTGTTTTTGGTGCGCCTCAGCGAGCAGGACCGCCTGCAGCTGGCCGAACGTGAGTTGGCCCAGAGCCTTAGTCGGTTCGAAGCCGTAGTGACCAATGCCACCATCGGCATTGTAATGTGCGACCGGCAGGGCCAGATTATGTCGGCCAACCGGCTATCGGAGCAGCTGTTTGGTTACAACGAAGGCGAGCTGCTGGGTCAGCGCATTGAGGTACTGGTGCCCAACGCCATTGGGCGGCAGCACGAGCGGCTGCGGGAATCGTTTAACGCCGAACCCAGCGTGCGGTCCATGGGCGCCCACCGCGGCGACCTGCAGGCCCAGCGCAAAGACGGCTCGGTGTTTCCGGTAGAAGTCAGCCTGAGCTATTTTCACATCGACGAGGAGCTGTACGTGGTATCGTACATCCTCGACATTACCTACAAGAAAGAAGCCGAGCGGCAATTGGTGGATCAGCGCCGGCGGGTGGAAAAACTCAATGCCGAGCTGGAGCAGAAGGTAGCCGACCGCACCCACGCTCTGCTCAGCACCCTGGCGCAGCTGGAGCAGCGCACCGAAGAGCTGGCCAAAGCCCTGGCCGCCGAGCAGGAGCTGGGCGAGCTGAAGTCGCGCTTCGTGAGCATGGCCTCGCACGAGTTTCGCACGCCGCTTACGGCCGTCATGAACTCGGCCACGCTCATCGAAAAATACCCCGGCGGCGACCAGCAGGACAAGCGCGTGAAGCACTTGCAGCGAATTCGGGCCTCGGTAAAGCACCTGAACGATATTCTGGAGGAGTTTCTCTCGGTGGGCCGCATTGAGGAAGGCCGCATTGAGGCCCGTCCCGTGGAGCTGGAAATCAGCGCCCTGCTGGCCGATACCCTCACCGATGTGCAAAGCCTGCTTAAACCCGGCCAAACCATTGTGCAGGAAGCCCGCTGCCCACTGCCCGTCCGGCTAGATCCTTCGCTGCTGCGTAAAATCCTGGTGAACCTGCTTTCAAACGCCATTAAGTACTCCGGCGAAAACTCGGTGGTAACGGTGCGCACCACCTGCGAGGCCGGCCAGCTCACGTTGTCGGTGCAGGACCAGGGCGTGGGCATTTCGCAGGAAGACCAGGAGCACCTGTTCGAGCGGTTTTTCCGGGCCCGCAACGTTACCAACGTGCCCGGCACTGGCCTCGGGCTCTATATCATTGCCAAATACCTGGAGCTCATGGGCGGCACCATTGCCCTGCACAGCGAGCTGGACCACGGTACCACCGTCACCGTCACGATTCCCTATGAAAACCATTCTGCTGATTGAGGACAACGACCTGATTCGGGAAAGCACCGCCGAAATTCTGGAGCTGGCTGGCTACCACGTGCTGACGGCCGAAAACGGCAAAGTAGGCGTGGAGCAGGCCCGCGCCACCCGGCCCGACCTCGTTATTTGCGACATCATGATGCCCGTGCTCGACGGCTACGGCGTGCTCCAGATTTTCAATCAGGACGCGCAGCTTTCCGGGGTGCCCTTCATTTTCCTGACCGCCAAAACCGAGCGCACCGACATGCGCAAAGGCATGGAGCTGGGCGCCGACGACTACCTCACCAAGCCCTTCGACGAAAGCGAGCTGCTGAGCGCCATAACCGGCCGCCTGAACCGCTTCCGCCACCTCAAGCCCGACTACGACCTGCAGCACGAGGGCCTGAACGAGTTTCTGGAAGATGCCCGCGCCGTGGGCAAGCTGGAAGGTCTTTCGGCCGACCGCAAGGTGCATACCGTGCGCAAAAAGCAGGATATCTACCGCGAAGGTGACGAGCCCAACCGGCTGTACTTCCTGAAAGCCGGGCGGGTGAAAACGGTGAAAACCACCGCCGCCGGCAAAGAGCTGATTACTGGCATTTACGCCCCCGGCGAGTTTTTCGGCTACATGGCCCTGCTGGAGCAAACCAAGCACAGCGACTCGGCCGTGGCCGTTGACGATTCCGAGCTGGTGTACATTCCCAAAGACGACTTCACCCAGCTGCTGATTCGCAACCCCGAAGTCAGCCAGCAGTTCATTCGGTTGCTGGCGGGGCGGGTGAGCGAGCGGGAGCATCAGCTGGTGGGCATGGCCTATAACTCCATTCGGCGCCGCGTGGCCGATGCGCTCCTGCGCCTGCACGAGCAGCATGCCGAAACCGCGCCGGCCACCTTCCAACTCTCCCGCGACGACATGGCGGCCCTGGTAGGCACGGCCCCCGAGTCGCTGATTCGTACCCTGAGCGAGTTCAAGCAGGACGGGCTTATTGAGCTGACCGGCAAGGACATCCGCGTGCTGCAACCCGACAAGCTGCGCCGGGCTAACTGGTAGACAATACCGCTTAGCGAGTTGGGGCTGGGCTTTGCGGACGTCAGACGGTTTTCAAGGGCGTCATTCCGAGCGCAGCCGAGGAATCTCGCGTGTTAAGCCCGATAGTAAAATCTTCGTTGAGGTTACTACCGGACGTCAGCACGCGAGATTCCTCGGCTGCGCTCGGAATGACGTTTTTGAGGCGTTGACTATTAGGCCTATCAGCCTAGCAGTCCACCAGCTCAGGGGTGAGGTGCTGCACGTCGACCGACAACCAATCGATGTCTTTTTTCAGCCACCGCAGCGTCTCGGCCTCGGGGGTGCCCGGGGAAGGTTGTTGGTTGTAGTGCCACTCGCAGCGGGGCGGCAGGCTCATCAGGATGCTTTCGGTACGGCCGCCGGTTTCCAGTCCGAACTTGGTGCCGCGGTCGATGGCTAGGTTGAACTCAGCGTAGCGGCCCCGGCGAATCAGCTGCCATTGGGTTTCGCGTTCCGTGAAGTGCAAATCGGCGTTTTGGCGCAGCAGCTCGCAGTAAGCGTGGCCGTACACTTCGCCTACGGCCTGAACGAAAGCGAACAACTCCTCGCGGGTGCCGTCTTGGCCCACGGTTAGGCGGTCGAAGAAAATGCCGCCCACGCCGCGCGTTTCCTGCCGGTGGGTCAGGTAGAAGTATTCATCGGCCCACTGCTTAAAGCGGGCGTAATAGGTAGTGTTGTGCGGCCGGCAGGCGTGCTCAATTTGCTCGTGGAACCAGCGGGCCTGCTGCACGTTCACGTAAATGGGGGTTAGGTCGAGGCCGCCGCCAAACCACGCCTCCCCGTTGCCGGCCTCAAAGTACCGCACGTTCATGTGCGAAATGGGGACCATGGGGCTGCCCGGGTGCTGCACTACCGATACGCCGGTGGCGAAGTAGCGCGGGTCGGGCATTAGGAGCTGCCTGGCGGCGCGCTCGTCCATCTGGCCCCACACGGCCGAGAAGTTCACGCCGCCTTTCTCCAGAATCCGGCCGTTCTGAATAACGTTCGACTGCCCGCCGCCGCCCGAATGGTGCTGCCAGTGGTCGGCCTGAAAGGTAGCGGCGCCGTCGGTGGTTTCCAGCTGGGTGCAGAGCCATTGCTGAAAGCCGCGCATCCATTTTTCTACTTCGTAGCGAAAAGGCGTGGCGTGGGAATCGGTAAACATAACTGATGCTGAAAAGGAGGGAGAAAAAGGCCCGTTTTGCTACAGGGAGGCCAAGGCGGGCGTGGTTTCGGAAGCAGTATCCTGCAGAGCGCAATGCTGGCAGCAGAACGCGTCGTCGGGTTGCTGTTGGGGGCGAATCACCAGCACCGGAATGCGGGTGTGGTAGGCGTGGGTTTTGGTGTAGCTAACGTCGAAAAAGCGGCTTAGCAGGCTGGCGTTGGCCGGCGCAAACACCAGCAGTTGCGCCTGAATGTTAGAGCAGAACTCGCCAATACCTTCCAGCGGATCGTCGTCGAGCACCAGCTTGCTGTCGATGGCTACCCCGGCCAGCACCTGTTTGATTTGCAGCATGCCGCGCTTAATGCCTACCAGCTCACCCAATTTCAGGTCGCGGTAGAAATGCACCAGCTGCAGCTGCGCGCGCAGCCCGCGCACCAGCTCGCCCAGCCGCGGCAGGGTACGGCTTTCCAGGTGCGCAAAGTCGGCCAGAAACACGATGCGCGACGGCAGGGGCTGGTTGCCGGGCGGCACCACCAGCACCGGGCAGCTGGCCAGCCGCACAATGCGCGCCGCGTGGTTGCCGTTCACCGACTCCTCGCCGCAGTCGGTATGCTCAAGGTTCATAACCACCAGTTCGGCGCCGTACTCGTCGATTACGCCTTGCACGTGGTCGTGAAGGCAGCCGTTGCGCACCGCGTAACGGTACCGGATGCGGCGGCCGTCCTGGCGCGTGAGCTGCACGTAGCGGAGCCGCTCGGTTAAGTTTTGCAGGCGCTTCTGGTGGTCGGTGAAATTGGGGGAAGGCTCGTCGGAATCGTGGTGGCAATACAGCAGCACGATTTCCGCGCCCAGGCGCACGGCCAGCTTGTTGGCGTACACAAGGGTGTGCTCTGCGGCGGCGGTCAGATCTACGGGAACCAGAATCGTTTTCATGGGAGCTATGCGGTCTGAAGAGAGAAGTAAAAGCCTGCGAGCGAGAGAAGAAGCCGGCTAATGCGCGGCAGAGTCGTGGCACATGGTCATGGGAGCGGGGGCGGCATTGGGTCCCGCCGCGGGTGCCGGGAGCTGCGGGCTCAGGTACGGAATACCCAAGCCTAAACCGCGCACAATGAACAACACCGCCATGGCCGTGGCCACCACCGGCACGGCCTGCCGCAGCCGCAGGCGCCACGGCAGCGGCACAAGTTGCCCCGTGAGCGACAGGGCCAGCATCAGCGGAAGGGTACCCAGCCCAAACAGGCCCATGTACACCGCGGCGCCACCCACGCCCGGCGCACTAAGCGCGCCCGCTAATGCCAGGTACACCAGGCCACAGGGCAGCAGGCCGTTCAGCACGCCGGTCATGTACAAAGCACCCACGGAATGCTGCTGAAAGAAGTACGCCAGGGTTTGCTTGAGGCGGGCCAGCACGCGGTCGAGGCCCACGGCTGCGGCGGCGCGGCCGGTGTAGCGCTCCGGCACGGCCACCAACAGCAGAATCAGCAGGCCCGAGGCAATGGAGAGGCTCTGTTGCCAGCCGGCCATGCGCAACGACTGCCCCAGCAAACCGGCCAGGGCCCCCAGCGTGGCGTAAGTAGTTACGCGGCCCAGGTTATAAAGCACCCGGCCGGTTACGTAGCGGCTGCGCGGCTGTCCGGCGCCGGGCAAGGCCAGCGCAATGGCGCCGCACATGCCCACGCAGTGGAAACTACCGAGAAGCCCGAAAACGAAACCGGCCCAGAGCATGAAATGGTGGCGAAGAGAAGAGGCCAGCTGAAGTGCTAACCGATGCAAGTACGCCCGCTCCGCCGCGGACTACCATGACAAAAATCAGTTGGTCACGGTGATATTCTTCTCCACAAAATAGACCTGGCCGGCAGCTTCAAATTCTACCCGAATGCGCCAGTAGCCGTCCTGCAGCTTGGCCGTGCTCAGGTGCTGGGCACCGGCGGCGTTGGTTTGCAGCGGCACGTTGAAATCCAGCGTTTGGTCGGAGGGGCGGAAAAACTGCACCTTGCCCGTGGCCTGCTGGCCAGCAAATCGGGCGGGCAGTTGCAGCGTTAGCTCCTGCACGGCGGGCTCGTACGTAACCGCCACCTGGCCGGGCAGGGCGGCGGTGCGGGCCACGGCCTCCATGCGCTGCTGGTGCTCTAGCTCCTGTTGGTAATAGTCCTTGCTCACGAGGTCGACGCTGGTGCTCATGGCCTGCTTCACCATGTACCCGATGAAGCTGGCGAAGAGGATGAATACCGCAATAATGGCGTACGGCCAGATGCTGCGGGTTTGGGCGGGTTTATTCACGGCGAGGGAGGTCATGATCTGTGGTATTGTTTGACCGTCATGTCGAGCGGAGTCGAGGCTTCTCGCGGGCTGACGTGCGGTAGTAATATTCTGGTGCAGGATTTTACTATCCGGCGAGATGTCTCGACTCCGCTCGACATGACTTTTTTGTGTAATCCATTTACTGCGCCGGGGCCAGGAACTTGGTTTTTTCTTCCGTAATCAGCTTGCCGCCGCTGTACACGCCAATGCGGATGTGGTTGCTCGTTTTGGTAAGCGCCGTTTTGGGCAGCTCGGCGAAAAACACCCCGTCGGCTTTGCCCTGGGCGGGCAGCTTCAGGCCGTTTTGGCCTACCAGCTTCACGGTGCCATTGGCCGGCTCCAGCACCCGCAGCTCAATGGGCATGGCCGCGTTGGTTTTGTTGATAACGGAGATGTTGTAGAGGTTGGTAACGGTGCCGCGCTCGGTTTTCTGGTAAAGCTGGCCCGGCGTGCGCAGTACGGTGGCCTCTACGTTCGAGCGCGTGAGCAGCAGCCCGGCCATAATCAGCAGCAGCGCAATGAGTACACCGGTGTAAGCCTTGATGCGGGCCGTCACCTTAAACGGAGTGCCAGCTTCGATGTGCGCTTCGGAGTCGTAGCGGATCAGGCCCTGCGGCTTGTTGATCAGGTCCATAATGGAGTTGCACACGTCGATACAGGCGGTGCAGTTGATGCACTCCATTTGCTGGGCGCCGTTGCGGATGTCGATGCCGGTGGGGCATACCTGCACGCACTGCTTGCAGTCGATACAGTCGCCGGCGGTGCGCTCCTGGTTTTTGCGCAGCTTTTCGCGCGGCTCGCCCCGGCCGTAATCATAGGCTACCGTAATGGTATTCTTGTCGAGCATTACGCCCTGCAAACGGCCGTAAGGGCAGGCAATGGTGCATACTTGCTCACGGAAACGGGCAAAGACGGCGTAAAACAGGCCCGTGAAAATCACCATAGAGCTCAAGCCACCCAGGTGCTGCAACGGCGAGTCGGTCACAATCTCAACCAGCGCATCGGAACCGATGATGTAGGCCAGAAAGGTATTGGCAATCAGAAACGAGATGAGCACGAACACCGCGTGCTTGCCCGTTTTCCGGCCGATCTTGTTCCAGGTCCAGTCGGCTTTGTCGAGGGCTTTCTGTTGGGGTGCGTCGCCTTCGAAGAAGTATTCCACGCGGCGGAATACCATTTCCATAAAGATGGTTTGGGGGCACACCCAGCCGCAGAACACGCGCCCGTACACCACTGTGAAGAGGATGATGAACAGGATAAAGGCCATGAAGCCCAGCAGCAGAATAAAGAAGTCCTGGGGCCAGAAGATCTGACCGAAGATGATGAACTTCCGCTCCACCACGTTGAGCATCAGCACCGGCAAGTCGTTGATGCGCAGCCAGGGGCCGGCAAACAGCAGTGTGAGCAGGCCGTAGCTCACCCACTTGCGGGCGTTAAACAGCTTGCCGCTGGGCTTCTTGGGGTACAGCCACACGCGCTTGCCTTCGGCGTCTATCGTGGAGATAGTGTCGCGGTAGGATTCATCGGTGGTGGGTTTCGGGGCGACGGTACTCATCCTGTGTTGGGGCCCCCTGGGTTCAAAGCGCCAGGCGGCGTTATCTGCTGCACATTCCGTCGGCCTGCGAGAGGCCTGGCGTGGCCCCGGCGCTTTGCCGCGGCTGGTAACCCAAATGCCCGCCGCCAGCACAAGGGCTGGCGGCTCATCCGAACCTGGGCTGTGCTGAAAATCAGCGTTTGGATGAACGGCGGGGAAGGAGCAACCGCCGCGGACTACTGGTGCGCCGTGGCGCGGGTTAGAGCATGGCTACCGGCTTGGTAGCAGCTTCTTTTTCGCCCTGCGGCGCCTTGGCGTTGGCCGGGTTCGTGCCCTGAATGCTCAGGATGTACGACGACACCTGGAGCATTTGCTTGGAGGACAGCTTGCCTTTCCAGGCTACCATGCCCTTATTGGTCACGCCAAACTTCACGGTTTTGTACACCTTGTTTACTTCGCCGCCGTGCAGCCAGTATTCGTCGGTCAGGTTGGGGCCTACTTTGCCTTCGCCGGCTTGGCCGTGGCAGGCCGCGCAGTTCTGTACGAACAGCGTTTTGCCGGTTTCCAGGTCGGCGGCGGCCATTAGGGGCTTGTAGTCGGTGGGCTTATTGGGGTCGTCGTTGGCGCCCAGCTTGGCGGCCAGCATGGCGGCTTCGGCCATTTCGTGCTGGTACTCCGCGTCGCTCAGCTTGCCGGTGTCGGTAACGTGGTAGTGAACGAAGTACACCACGCCAAACACGATGGTCGCGTAAAAGCCGTACTTCCACCACGGCGGCAGGTCGTTGTCGTACTCGGTAATGCCATCGTAGTCGTGGCCGGCCATTACGTCTTCCTTGTACTTGCCTGTCAGGCTCACCGTGTCGCCGAGGAACAGGCCCAGGGCCCGCCCGTACCACGATTCACGAATGGTTTCAATGGCATACACCTCGCGCAACAGGGGCCGCATCTGCCAGAGCAAGGCAAACAGCATCAGCAGCACGAAAATGATCAGACCCGTGAGCCCACCCATCAGCCAGAGCATAGCGTTGAGGTTGGAAGCTGTTTCGGCAGCGGGCTTGGCGGCTTCGGCGACCGGGGCGTCAGCTTCCTGGGCCAAGGCGGCTGAGCCGGTGAGCAAGGTGCTCAGGGCCAGCAGCATTCCGAAGGTAATTTTACGGGTTAGCATAGCGCACCTCCTTTGGGCTGGGGCTGCTGGGCGTCGTCGTCCTGCAGGGGCATTTGGGCCATGGCTTTGATATGCTCGCGGTTGGCCACGGCCACGTAAACCAGCAAAGCCAGGAAGAAGAGGAAGAAGATGGCGAAGGAAATGAGCGGGTAGATTTCGATGCCGCTGATTGCCTGAAGGACGTTCTTGTACATGACGCTTGACTCGGGAAAGCCGGAGGACGGAGCACCGATCAGGTGTTCTCAGCACGTTTTGCAGGTGCTCCGCCCCAGGGCTGTGGGTTATTACTCAGCGGCAGCAGCGGCCACGGCGGCTGCCTGTTCATCCTTCACTTTAATGTCGGTACCAAGGCGCTGCAGGTAGGCAATGAGGGCCACGATTTCCTTGTCCGACTTCACCTGGATGTCCTCCTTGGCTAGCTCGGCCACAATACCATCGGCCTGCTTGCGGGCGTCGGCTACGGCTTGCTGCTCATAACCGGCCGGGTAAGGCGTGCCCAGCTTGCGCAGGGCGCTGATCTTGTCGGCCGTGGAGCTGTAATCGATGTCGTTTTCGAACATCCAGGGGTAAGGCGGCATAATGGAGCCCGGCGACATGCTCGTGGGGTCCAGCATGTGGTTGTAGTGCCAGGAGTGCGGGTACTTCTGGCCCACGCGGTGCAGGTCCGGACCGGTGCGCTTGCTGCCCCATAGGAAGGGACGGTCGTACACAAACTCGCCGGCTTTGGAGTACTCGCCGTACCGCTCGGTTTCGGAGCGGAAGGGGCGCACCATCTGGGTATGGCAGTTCACGCAGCCTTCCTTTATGTATAGGTCGCGGCCTTCCAGTTCCAGCGAAGTGTAAGGCTTCACCGAGGCAATAGTGGGCACGTTGCTCTTGATCAGGAACGTGGGCACCATTTCCACCGCGCCGCCAATCAGGATGGCTACCGTAGCCCAGATGCTGAGTTGCACGGGGCGGCGTTCAATCCAGCGGTGCCAGTGGCCGCCTTCGTGGCTGTGCTCGTTGTCGATTACGGCCGGGGCGTGGAACTTCTCGTTGGCTAGCAATGAGCCGGCAGTAGCGGTTTTGTAGAGGTTGTACACCATCAGGAACACGCCGCTCAGGTACAACACCCCGCCAATGCCGCGCAGGTAGTACATGGGTACAATCTGCATCACAGTTTCGAGGAAGTTGGCGTACTGCAACATGCCCTCGTCGTTGAACTGCTTCCACATCAGGCCTTGGGTAAAGCCGGCCCAGTACATGGGAATGGCGTAGAACAGGATGCCCAAGGTGCCCAGCCAGAAGTGCACGTTCATCAGCTTGCGCGAATGAATCGGGGTCTGGTAGAGGCGCGGCCACAGCCAGTAGAGCACGGCGAAGGTCAGGAAACCGTTCCAGCCCAGGGCGCCTACGTGTACGTGGGCTACAATCCAGTCGGTAAAGTGGGCAATGGCGTTAACGTTCTTGAGGCTCAGCATGGGGCCTTCGAAGGTGGCCATGCCGTAGGCGGTAATGGCTACCACCATGAACTTCAGTACCGGCTCGGTGCGCACCTTGTCCCAGGCGCCGCGCAGCGTGAGCAAGCCGTTGATCATGCCGCCCCAGCTCGGGGCAATCAGCATGATGGAGAAAACCACGCCCAGGCTCTGCGCCCAGTCGGGCAGGGAGGTGTACAGCAAGTGGTGCGGTCCGGCCCAGATGTAAATGAAAATCAGCGACCAGAAGTGGATGATGGACAGGCGGTACGAGTACACCGGGCGCTCCGCCGCTTTGGGCAGGAAGTAGTACATCAAACCAAGGTAGGGCGTGGTCAGGAAGAACGCCACCGCGTTGTGGCCGTACCACCACTGCACCAGCGCGTCCTGCACCCCGGCGTAGGCCGAGTAGCTTTTCAGGAACGATACCGGCAAAGCCACCGAGTTAACGATGTGCAGCACGGCTACCGTGAGGAACGTGGCAATGTAGAACCAGATGCCCACGTACAGGTGCTTTTCCTTGCGGCGGGCAATGGTGCCGAACATGTTCCAGCCAAACACCACCCAGATCAGCGTAATGGCAATGTCGATGGGCCATTCCAGCTCGGCGTATTCCTTGCTGCTGGTATAGCCCAGCGGCAGCGTAGCCACGGCCGAAACGATGATGAGCTGCCAGCCCCAGAAATGAATCTTGCTGAGCAAGTCGCTGAACATCCGGGTTTTGCACAGACGCTGCAGGGAGTAGTACACCCCGGTGAAAATGCCGTTGCCCACGAAGGCAAAAATCACGGCATTGGTATGCAGCGGTCGGATGCGCCCAAACGTGGTGTAGGGCGTACCCATGTTCATTTCGGGGCGGGCCAGCTGAAACGCGGCTATAACCCCGATGAGCATACCGGCAATGCCCCAGAACACGGTAGCAATGCCGAAGTCTCGGACGATTTTGTTGTCGTAAAAGGATGCGAGAACGGCCTTCGAGAGTTTTTCCTGCTCTTTGGGCGGCTTCGCTTGGACCAGCACAGCCATAGCGCGAAACGGGTTATTTTGAGTGTTACAAAACTCCCCATTGGCCCCCTCCGAAAAGATGACGAACGTCAGACACTGGCGCTGATTGATGTCAGGTGTTGCCCTAATTCACCAGCAGGAAGCTGCGGCATCATTCGTCGGCTGAATTACACAGCGCGCCGTGGCGGCCTTGCAATAGCCAAGGTCCTCATGTTGTGGTAAGAGCGTAGTGGTGCGCGGTACTACAGCACCCAGAAAATCATGTGCAAGTCTTCGGAGCTGAGGGAAATGAACTTCCGTCGGTATTAGGCTGCTGGGCAAAGCTGGAAAAGCCGTACCGCTGCCAGGAAAAACGCCGGAGCGGGCCGCACAACACTTTAATGGTGGTGCGACCCGCCCCGGCGTTTCAGACTGCTGCATTGTTAATGCTTCGCGGGCGTTTGCGTTTCGTTGTCTTCAAACAACATGCGCACTGCGGGGGTGTAGGTATCGTCGTATTGTTTGCTGCGCACGGCCCACACGAAGGCCAGCAGAAACAGCACGGCAACAGTGAGCGAAATAACGATGAGACCGAAGATGATTTCCATGACCGGAAGAAGTTAGAGTTTGCGTTTGTAAGCCGCCAGCCGCACCAGCAGAGTGGCGAAAAGCATCACGCTCAGGGAGCTGATGGGCATGAGAATGGCCGAGACAATGGGTGTGAACTTGCCCTGTACCGCTAGGCCCAGCCCCACGCCGTTGTAAACGAAAGAGAGGACGAACGTGGCCAGCACCACCTGTAAGCAGTCCTGGGTGAACTTCAGGAAGGTGTTCAGCTTGCCAAAGCTGCCCGCGTCCAGAATGGCGTCGCAGGCCGGGGAAAAGTTCGAAAGCGTATCGGTGAGGGCAATGCCAGCATCGGCCTGTTGCAGAGCGCCGGCGTCGTTCAGCCCGTCGCCCACCATAATAACGGTTTCGCCCTGCCGCTTGAGCTCGGCTATGTAGTCGAGCTTCTGCTGGGGCGTCTGGTGGAAACGCAGCTCGGCTTTCGGCCCGAACAGCTCGCGCAGGCGGTCCTGCTCGGTGTCGTTGTCTCCGGAAAGCACCGCCATGCGGTAGCGCCGGCCGAGGTCGGCGAGAATTTCGCGCAGGTCCTGGCGGTACACGTTGCGGAACACGTAGCAGCCGGCCAAATCATCGTCGAGGCTGACGTACACTCGGGACTGCCGATTGTCGGCGGTTTCAGCGGTAAGCGGTTCCAGTTTTGCCTGCCTAGCCTGCTCTAAGCTTGGTTCGGCCTCTATAAAAGCTGCCGAGCCCACCTTCACCACCACGCCGTTTACCGTACCGCGCAGGCCCTGGCCCGGCACTTCCACGAAATCGGTAACCGTAAACGAGCCTTGCGGCAGCTCTTCGGCCAGGCGTAGGCTTAAAGGGTGCGTCGATTGGCGCACCACCGCCGATAGCATCTGCTGCTCGTGCGGGGTAAGCACCGGACCGCTATACTCCACTGCCGAGCGTTTTACATCGGTGAGGGTGCCGGTTTTATCGAACACAATGGTGGTAGCGCGGCCTAGGGTTTCGGCCACGTTGGAGTTCTTCAGGAAAAACTTCCAACGGCCGAAAGCCGTGAGGGCGCTGCCTAGTGCAAAAGGCGTCGCCAACGACAATGCGCACGGGCAGGCAATAACGAGCACCGAGGTAAAGGCCCGCCACATCATCTGTTGGTCGCGCGGGTACCAGTACAGAATGGCGCCGGCCGCAATCAGCAACGTAGCGGCCACAAAGTAGCGGCCTACCTTGTTGGCGTAGGTTTCCAGTGTCTGCTTGTCGGCTTTCTGAAAGGCGGGATTGTTCCAGAGCTGCGTGAGGTAGCCCTGCGACACTTCGCGCACTACTTCCAGCTCCACAGCTTCGCCCACCTGCCGGCCACCGGCGTACACCACCTCACCCGTTACCTTGGCCACCGGTACACTCTCACCCGATACAAAGGAGTAGTCGATCTGGCCCGTGCCGCGCATGAGTATGGCATCGGCGGGAATCACCTCCTGGTTGCGTACCAGTATGCGGGCGCCCACTTGTAGTTCTTTCACCGACACTGATTTCTCGCCCTCTTTCGTGAGCAATGTCACGGCTACTGGGAAGTACGAGGTGAAGTCACGGTCAAAACGCAGGGCATCGTAGGTGTGCTGCTGCACCCATTTGCCGATCAGCATGAAAAACACCAGTCCCGTAAACGAGTCGAAGTAACCGGGTCCGGTACCCGTCAAAATTTCGTAGCTGCTAACGCTGAACAGGGCCGTGAGGCCGAGGCTGATAGGAAAGTCGAGGTTGATGTAACGCTGTTTCAGCCCCGCCCAGGCCAAGCGGTAAAAGTCCTGCGCGCTGTACAGCAGCACCGGTAAGCTCAGTACCAGGCTGATAAAGCCGAAGAAGCGCCCGAATGCATGAGCCAGCTGATCGGTGAACGACAGGTAGTCGGGGAAAGCCAGCAGCATTACGTTGCCGAAGCAGAAGCCCGCCAGCCCCAGCTTATAGTAGATGGCGCGGCTTCCATGATTAGGTTGCGCGCCCAGCTCAGCCAGCGTAATCTGCGGCTCATAGCCCAGCGAAGCCAGCAACTTCACCACTTCCTTCAACGACGTTTCGGCCGGCACGTAGCTGATGCTGATTTCCTTGCGCAAGAAATTAACCCGCGACTCCGACACGCCCGCATTGAGCTTGTAGAGGTTTTCGAGCAAGTAGATGCACGAGGCACAATGCATCTGCGGAAGCATTAGCGTAAGCCGCGCCAGCGTATCGGAGCGGAAGCTCAGCAACTGCGCCTGCACCGTTTCCGAGTCCAAGTAATCGAAACGGCCGGGTAGCTCCACTTCCTGTACCTTCTGGCCAGGGTGCTCGTCGAGGGCGTAGTAGGTACAGAGGTTATTCGCGTCAAGCAGTTCGTACACGGCTTTGCAGCCCTGGCAACAGAACGGCTTGTCGCGCAGCAGAATGGGATGCGTGGGGCAATCCTCGCCGCAGTGGGTGCAGGCATGGCGGGTAGGAGTGAGCTTCGCGGTAGTAAGCACGCCGGGGTCAGGGTCTGATGAAGAGCAAATTTCCGTTGCTCATCCGTACCAAAAGCTGACGAACATCAGCTGCTTAGTTGATCCTCATCAGCCCTTCACCATGAATCACCCCCGACTTTTGAACTGTTGTTCCAGCGGCCAGTCCCGCTTTGCTCGCGGTCTGACTTGCCTCATCACGTTTCCTTATGCGTTTTTCTTCCGCTACGCTTTCCCTGCTGCTGGTGCTGTCCTTGTTTTTATGGGCGGGTATGGTAGCGGGTATCTCCTTTCTGGAAGCGCCACTGAAGTTCACTGCCCCCAACATCACCGTAGTGCTGGGTGTAGGCATTGGCCGTATTGTGTTTCATGCCCTCAATAAAGTAGAGCTGACTCTCAGCGTAGTAGCCCTACTCTGCGCCGGAATCGTACGGATACCATCCCGCTTGTGGCTGGTGCTGCTTACGGTGGTCCTTATTCTGTTGGCGCAAACATTCATCCTCCTTCCCGCGCTGGACGCCCGTGCCATTACTTTGCAAGCCGGCTCACTCACGCCACCCAGCTCCCAGCACGCCGTCTACATCGGTCTTGAGCTGACCAAGTTCGTGTGCCTGATCGTGGCCGGCACCTTAGCCTTTCAAGCCACCATCCGCCGTGCAGTTTATACGAGCTTGGCGCTACCGGTAGCAGCCTAATTTAGCCCAATTCATTTGTTCGTCCTTCCCATGAGCCCCGCCGCTTTCGTCCCCCTAACCGACATCTGCACCGAAGCCGATATCAAGGTTCTTGTCGATACATTCTATAATAAGGTGAACCAGGACGAGCTACTCGGTCCCGTTTTCAATTCCATTGCTCAAGTGTACTGGCCCACCCACCTGCTAACCATGTACGACTTCTGGAGCTCGGTTCTCTTCGGTACTGCGCGGTACAAAGGCCGCCCTTTTCCTAAGCACATGGCCCTGCCCCTCGAAGCCGAGCATTTTCAACGTTGGCTGAAACTGTTTTTTGCTACCGTCGAGGAGAAGTTCTTTGGCCCGAAAGCAGAAGAGGCAAAAGGAAAGGCACTAAACATTGCCACTATGTTCGAGTATCGCATGCGACCCAAGTCTTCCCTATCCATCCTCTAAGTGCAAACTTTGCCATCATCATGCTTCATTACACTCCTGCCATCAGCCTTATAACAGCTCTATAGAAAATTATTGTCGGAAAGGAACCTGTTTCGAAGCCAGTTGGTTAAGCCCTCCGTCACCACTGCCTAAAGAAAAGGGAAAGACAATCTTGAAAGGTTTTTTCCTTGCAAAGGTTGTAAACACCAAAACGCCTCTTACCTTTGCACCCCGCTTCAGAAGGAAGGGGGCTTGTACGAAGAGAAAGAAATTAAGTTTGAATTTTTTTCTTGATCCTCTTGCAAAACAGAATAAGCTTCCTACCTTTGCATCCCCAAACGGAACGACGCAAGGGTCACAGAAAAAGATAAAGGTTAGTGAACGAATCGAAATGCAGTTGATGTTACTTCTCTGCTTCCGATAACTAGCTAACGAAGCAGGAACACATAAGGCTACTTGATTTGGCCGCCAAGTTGATTCAGATGGAATCAGCAAACGTTCTTTGAAAGACTGGAAAGACAATTGGTAAGACTGTTTTGCTTCGGCAAAACAACGAGCAGCGTACAAAGAATAAAGCTCGTCAAATACGGGTCGGATCAGCACTCGACATGGATCTAGCTCCGGCTAGATCGACAATATACTACAATGGAGAGTTTGATCCTGGCTCAGGATGAACGCTAGCGGCAGGCCTAATACATGCAAGTCGA
>NZ_BAABHA010000014.1:0-58736 GCF_039541855.1 Hymenobacter koreensis | reverse complement strand
TCGTTCCTGGCCTTCGCCCATTGCGCTGCTACTTTCGTTTGGTTACTCTGATTGTCAACACGCCCTAAATAATTTTTGATGCCGGTGTTATCAGACCAACAGCCCGTAAGGGCGGTCAACAAGCCAAAGGCAACTACAGTATTCTGTTTCCTGCTGCCCATTACGGTTCGTTAATGCTTGATAATTACATGGTGTACTAACGCGTTCAAGCGCATTTCTGTATCGTGAGGCTTGTTTACGACCTTGCCTTGTCCGCATACCAACTACGGAATGCCCACCAGGTTCAGCACGCTCTTGCCGGTCAGGCTGATGAGCAAACATCCGCCAATCATGAGCAGCAGGCCCGGTAAAAGTAAATCGGTAGTGCGCAGGCCTCCTTTGCTGTAAGCCAGCGCATTGGGCGGCGTACTGATAACAAAGGGCACGCCCATGGAAGCCGCCAGCGCCACCACGATGGCCGTAGACGGCGCCGGGTAAATTACCTGGCTCAGCGGCAGCAGCATAACCACCGCCGCCGTGTTGCTCATCAGGGCCGATAGTGTGGCCGTAACCATGCAAAGGAATACCAAACCCACGCCCGAAGGCAGCGCGGCCCAGTCTACGTGCCCGGCCAGGGTGCGCACCACGCCCGACTGCTCCAACAACCGCCCCAGCATGAGCCCACCCGCAATGAGCAGCAAGGTGCCCCAGTCCAGCTCACGCAGCGTGGCCGGCACCACCAGCCCCGTGGCGAACAGCACCGCCGCCGCGCCCAGCGCCACACCCGCCGTGGGAATGCCGTGCCAGGGCTCCGTGAGCCACAGCAGCACCGTAAGCCCCAGCACAAGCAGCAACTGATTGCGGCGTGGCGAAACAACGGCCGCACCAGGCGCCGGAGGCGCTGTCGGCAGCTGCTCCTGCCGCAGGCCGCACCGCCACGCCACCAGCACGATGGCGGCCAGCAGCAACCCCAGCGTGAGCGGCAGCGCAAACACCATCCAGGCGCTGAACGACACATCCGTACCCAGCTCGGCCGCCTGCGCCATGGCCAGCCCGTTGGGCCCAGTTCCAATGGGCGTAGCCATGCCGCCGAAGTCGGCGCCGAATGCCACGCCCAGCAGCAGGGCCCGCCGGGTGCCCGCCTCGCCGGGCAGCTGATTCAGCAGCGGCTGCAGACTAGCCAGCACCAGGGCCGCTGCGGCGGTATTGGAAACCCACATGGAGAGAAACGCCGTGAGCAGGGTAACCAGGATAAAAAGGCGCAGGGCCGAACTGCCCGCCAGCTGCACCACGCGCTGCACCAGCAGCTGATCCAGCCCGTGGGCGCTGATGGCGGCACTGAGCACGAAGCCGCCAAAAAACAAGGCCACCACCGGGTCGGCGCCCCAGCTCAATACCTGATCGAGGCGGTAGTCAGCATCGTGGCGACCCAACAGGGCGGGTACGAGTACGGCGAGCAGCAGGGCGGGTACAAACATGGGCACCGCCTCGCTTAGCCACAGCAGCAAACACACCGCCGCCAGCACCAGCGCCGCGCCCTGGGCAAAGCTGCTGACCATCGGCAGCAGCCCACCCACCGCCAGAGCGGCCGCTGCCGCTCCCCATAGCATGTTTCGCAGCGCAGCCGTCGTCATGGCGCCAAGGTAGCGGGGTTGGGCATTTTTCCGGCAGTGCTACCTTAGTGCCCTATGTCAGCTGCTGCCCTACACGAACGCCTGATGCGCCACGCCCTGCGCGAAGCCGAGTTGGCCTACGCCCTCGGTGAAATTCCCATCGGGGCCGTGGTGGCCTTCACCGCCACTGGCCAAATCATCGGGCGCGGGCACAACCAAACCGAGCAGCTGCGCGACGTAACCGCCCACGCCGAAATGCTGGCCCTCACGGCCGCTGCCAACTTCCTCGGCAACAAATACCTGCACGACTGCACCCTGTACGTAACCGTGGAGCCCTGCGTAATGTGCGCCGGCGCCAGCGCCTGGGCCCAGCTGCCACGCGTGGTGTTTGGCGCCCCCGAAGAAAAGTTCGGCTACCGCCGCCACGGCCAGCTGCTGCACCCGCGCTGCGAGCTAACCACCGGCGTGCTGGCCGACGAGTGCGCCGCCCTCATGCAGCGCTTCTTTGCTGGCAAGCGGAAATAGCTACTTTTGGCCGTACCCGCCGCCCGGCGTAACCCCCGGCCCGGTTCGGTGGTTATACCCTGACGTTCCTTTTTGTTCACCCCCAAACCCTACCCCACTATGGCTTTCGAACTGCCCCAGTTGCCTTACGCCTACAACGCGCTTGAGCCCCACATCGACGCCAAGACGATGGAGATTCACCACACCAAGCACCACCAGGCTTACGTGACGAACCTCAACAACGCCATTGCCGGCACCGAGCTGGAAAACCTCTCGCTCGAGGAGCTCATGAAGCAAATTGACAAGGCGCCAGCAGCCGTGCGCAACAACGGCGGCGGGCACTGGAACCACTCGCTGTTCTGGACCATCCTCGCCCCCAACGGCGGCGGCCAGCCCACCGGCCCCATCGCCGACGCCATCAACGCCGCCTACGGCAGCTACGACAAGTTCAAGGAGGAATTCACCAAAGCCGCCACCACGCGCTTCGGCTCGGGCTGGGCATGGCTGTGCAAAACCGCCGACGGCAAAGTAGAAGTGTGCTCCTCCCCCAACCAGGATAACCCCCTGATGCCCGGCGTAGGCTGCGGCGGCACCCCCATCCTCGGCCTCGATGTGTGGGAACACGCCTACTACCTCAACTACCAAAACCGCCGCCCCGACTACATCCAGGCGTTTTACAACGTCATTAACTGGGACGAAGTAAACCGCCGCTTCCAGCAGGCCTAGTGCAACCCGGCCGCATTCGGGACGCCTGTTAAAAAGCCCCCGATAGGCTGCGACACTTTTTTGAGCGTCGGCCGGTTCCTTTAGGGACCGGCCGATTCGCTTAGCTTTTCTACCCCCATGATGACTGCCCAACTCGTTGAGAAAACCACCGGCGCCCTCGCCGACAAGTACCGCTTGGCCATTGTGCTGGAGCTGGGCAAACGCGAGTCCATGGCCTTCGCCGACGTGCAGGAACTCACCGGCCTTTCCCAACCTTGCACCTCTCACCACCTGAAAGTGCTTAACGAAAGCGGCTTGGTTTTAACCCAGAAAACGGGCCGTTGCGTGCAGGTGCGCCTGAACCGCGAGGCACTCCGCGGGCTGTCGGCTTTCTTGGGGGAATTGGGTTAAAAAAATTTCCCTAAAACAATCCAAACATTTGAATGCGTTGTTGCTTTTAAGCGGCGACCATCCGTCAACCTAATCTTTGCTTATCATGTCTCAGAAACTCTTTTCGCCCGCCAAGCTCGGTGCTCTTACCCTGCAGAACCACGTGGTTATGGCTCCCATGACGCGCAGCCGCGCCCTCGGCAACGTGCCCAACGCCCTCATAGCCGAGTACTACGCTCAGCGCGCCTCGGCGGGCCTCATCATCACCGAAGGCACCTCGCCTTCGCCCAACGGCCTCGGCTACGCCCGCATTCCGGGCTTGTTTAACCAGGAGCAAGTGGCCGGCTGGCGCCTCACCACTGATGCCGTGCACGCCAAAGGCGGCCATATTTTCGTGCAGCTGATGCACACGGGCCGTATTGCCCACGGACTTAACCTCCCCGAGGGCGCCGAAATCATTGCGCCGTCGGGCGTAACCGCGGCCGGCGAAATGTGGACCGACGCGCAGCAGATGCAGGCGCACCCCGAGCCTCGGGCCCTGCGCACCGATGAGCTGCCCGCCCTGGCGCAGGAATTCGTGAACAGCGCCAAGCTGGCCATTGAAGCCGGTTTTGATGGCGTGGAACTGCACGGCGCCAACGGCTACCTGCTGGAGCAGTTCCTGCACCCCGTGGCCAACCAGCGCACCGACGCGTACGGTGGCTCGGTAGAAAATCGCGCCCGTTTCGTGCTGGAAGTGGCCGCCGCCGTTGCCGAGGCTATTGGACCCGAGCGTACCGGCATCCGCCTCTCGCCTTGGGGCGTAGCTTCCGACATGCCGCACTACCCCGAAATCGACGCCACCTACGCCTACCTGGCCACCGAGCTGCAGCGCCTGAACCTGGTGTACGTGCACCTCGTGGACCACAGCGCCATGGGTGCCCCCGCCGTACCCGCCGAAACCGTGGCTACGTTCCGCGAGCGTTTCACCAACAGCCTCATTTTAAGCGGTGGCTATGACGCGCAACTCGCTGAGGAAGCCCTGCAGAGCGGCCGCGCCGATTTAGTCGCCTTCGGTCGCCCGTTCATTGCCAACCCCGACCTGGTGGAGCGCCTGCGCACCAACGCCCCGCTCGCCCAACCCGACCAGGCGACCTTCTACGCCCCCGGCCCGGAAGGCTTCCACCAGGGATTCACCGATTACCCGGTACTCAGCGAAACAGAGGCCGCGCGCTAGCACTGCACACTATTGTATTCACAAAAAAGCCGCCTCCCTTGCAGGGGCGGCTTTTTTGTGCGTAAATCTCCAGCCGGCCCACAACCTTAGCCGCAGTATACACCTCACATTGGGCTTCCGATTTTGGCGGCAGCCTTCCGGCTCTCATGCCTCAGCCCTACCGCACCGATAGCCCGTAGCTACTGATGCACCTGATTATGTCTGCCTGATTTTGCCATTAATCGGGGTTTTGCAACGTAGGTCGGCTCTTCAAGTGCAATTCATGCAGGGAGAAATCGTGTATATTTATGGGCTAAATTCTCACCATTCCTCTTTCCCCCGCACCAGCATGAGTACTAAGCTGCGTCTTATTATCCTGAGCTTTCTACAGTTTTTTATCTGGGGCTCGTGGCTGATAACCATCGGGGCGTACTGGTTTCAGACCAAGGAGTGGTCGGGGGCGCAGTTCGGCGCCATTTTCTCCACCATGGGCATTGCGTCCATTTTCATGCCCTCGCTCATGGGCATTGTGGCCGATAAATGGGTGAATGCCGAGAAGCTGTACGGCATCCTGCACATTCTGGGCGGCCTTGTGCTTTTCACCATTCCCATGGTTACTGACCCCGGCATGTTCTTTTGGGTGATACTGCTGAACATGATTTTCTACATGCCCACGCTGGCCCTGAGTATTGCCGTATCGTACTCGGTGCTCAAGCGTGAGGGCTTCGACGTGGTGAAGGACTACCCGCCCATTCGCGTGTGGGGCACCATCGGCTTTATTGCGGCCATGTGGACGGTGAGCCTGCTGGGCTTCGAGAAATCGGCCAACCAGTTCTACATAGCGGCCGGCGCGGCCATTCTGCTGGGCTTTTACTCCTTCACGCTGCCCAAGTGCCCGCCCACCGCGCGTGATACGCCGAGCCGCTCTTTGGTCGATGTGCTGGGCCTGAAATCGTTTGCCCTGCTGCGCGATACGAAGATGCTCACCTTCTTCCTGTTCGCCATGCTGCTGGGCGCAGCCCTGCAGCTCACCAACGCCTACGGCGACACCTTCCTGCACGACTTCGACCAGAATCCGGCTTACAAGGACACCTTGGCGGTGAGGTACCCGGCCATTATCATGTCCATCTCGCAAATTTCCGAGACGCTGTTCATCCTGGCTATTCCGTTCTTCCTGCGTCGCTTCGGCATTAAGCAGGTAATGTTCTTCAGCATGATTGCCTGGGTGCTACGCTTTGGCCTGTTTGCCTACGGCGACCCGGGCAGCGGCCTGTGGATGATTGTCCTCTCGTGCATTGTGTACGGCATGGCCTTCGACTTCTTCAACATCTCCGGTTCGTTGTTCGTGGAAACCCAAACGGCATCGTCGATTCGGGCCAGCGCCCAGGGCTTGTTTATGATGATGACCAACGGTTTCGGCGCGGTACTCGGCAGCCTGGTAAGCGGTGTGGTTATCGAGCGGTTTTTCACCGGCCCCGATGGCGTAAGCAAGGACTGGCAAGGCATCTGGCTGGCTTTTGCCGGTTACGCCCTGGTTATTGCTGTGCTGTTTGTAATTCTCTTCAAGCACAAGCACACGCCCCAGGAGGTGCAAAACGCCGAGCACACCGAGCCCCTGCTGTCGGTGGAGCAAGCCTAAACTGCTGACCGCGGGTTACTCAACAACCGACTCGCCTTATAACGGCCGCGCCCTGGTTAACTTCGGTTGCCGGTGGCGCGGCCGGTTGTTTTCCGCTTTTCCTGTACGCAAATGTCTATACCGCTTACGTCCTCTCCCGCTCCAGCTAAAGTCGATTTGTCCACGACCTTCGACAAGTCTTTTTTCTTTATACCCGTAGCTTGGTTTTACCAGTATTTCGGTGAGCTGCCTCGCAGAATCATGTACCAGCTGTCGAGCCCCGAAGCACGCCTGCTCGTGCTTAAAGGCCTGGCTGATTTCTGCGACCTGGAAACCGCCACGGTGGCCCATTCGGTTTACATGGAAAAGGCCGGCGACGAGCCCGAACTGCACCTGCATGCCCTGAATCTGGCGCCGCACCTGCTGCTGGTGTTTCAGGACAACGCCGCCTACAGTGACCGGGGTGCCCACCTGTTTTACTCGCTCCACACCGAGCCCGAAACCCTCCGCCGCGTACAGGAGCTACTGGTGTCTCACCTGGAAACCGGTTTGCAGGAGCGGCAGCGCCTGCACGTGTTGCGCCTCGACTCCAAAGACCTGGAGTTTATGCCGCTCGACATCAAAATCCCGGCCCTGGACCTTGCCACGCACTACAACGACGACCTGCTGCCCGTGCACGATACCATTGTACAGCGTCTGCAAAAACCCCAGGACAAAGGCATCGTCATTTTGCACGGCCCGCCCGGCACCGGCAAAACGAGCTACATCCGCCACCTGTGCGGCCTCACCGATAAGCCCAAGCTGTTCATTCCGCCCAACCTAGCGGCCCGCATTGCCGACCCCGAATTCATTAACCTGCTGCACGATAACACCAACTCCATCCTCATCATCGAAGACGCCGAGGAACTGCTCATGAAGCGCGATGGGCACGGCTCAAACGCCGTGAGCAACCTGCTGAACCTCTCCGACGGCTTGCTGGCCGACTGTTTCCACATTCAAATCGTGTGCACCTTTAACACCGATTTATCGCGCATCGATAGCGCCCTGCTGCGCAAAGGCCGCCTAATTGCCGCCTACCATTTCCAACCGCTCAGTCAGGGAAAAGCCCAAGCATTGGCTACCCGTATGGGGCAGGAAACGCCCATAAACGCGCCTATGGCCCTTGCCGACCTGTACAACCGCGACGAGCCGGTCTTCAACGTTTCTGGCACCCCGGCGCGCATTGGCTTTGGAGGCCGTTAGTACAAAAACGGTATTAAATCGGCACAAAAATAGCAAACGCAAAAACCCGCCCTGCGCATTGCAAAGCGGGTTTTTGTTTGATTTCAGCGGCAAGATACCACAAAGTCGCACTTTTCAGCAAAGCCGGCAAGTGCTGCTGGGCTACCGGGCTGACTAGAACTGCTCGTCGGCGGGGAAGTAGAAGTCGCCTTCGATCTGGGCGTTTTCGTCGGAGTCGGAGCCGTGCACGGCGTTGGCTTCGATGCTCTTGGCGTACTTCTTACGGATGGTGCCTTCGGCGGCTTGGGCCGGGTTAGTGGCGCCAATCAGCTCACGGAAAGCGGCTACGGCGTTGTCTTTCTCCAGAATGGCAGCCACGATGGAGCCCGACGACATGTAGGTCACCAGGTCGTTGTAGAAGGGGCGCTCCTTGTGCACCTCGTAAAACTTGCCGGCACGCTCGGGCGTCAGGCGGGTTTTCTTGAGGGCAATGATGCGGAAACCGGCCTTTTCGATGTCGGCGAGGATGTTACCCGTGTTGCCATCTTGTACAGCATCGGGCTTAATCATGGTGAACGTGCGGTTCGTGGCCATGGCGAAGGGAGGGGTTATATGAAGACTAACCGGAGGTGGCGAGTCGGTTTCAGAAAAAACTTTTGCGGCCGCAAAAATAGCAGCTACACCCCAAAGCGCCGCACAGCACCCCAATATAGCGGCCCGTGGCGCTAATAAGCTGAACCAAGGCTTGCGGCATCGGTGTTGCAGCAGCACAAGTTTGCGAATCATTCCCGAAATTTGCCCCCTTGCGCACCGTTTAAGGCGCGCATAGTCAGTTAACTATCAGCCGGCAATGCACGACGTCACGGCGCTGAAAGAACTCCTCCAGGAGCCTCGGCACATCTTCATAACCACCCACCACAAGCCCGATGCCGACGCCTTGGGCTCGTCGCTGGGCTTAGCAGGCTACCTGCGCAAAAAAGGCCACCACGTGACGGTGGTCACCCCTTCCGACTACCCCGACTTTCTGAGCTGGATGCCGGGTAACGAGGACGTTATCGTGTACGAACCGCGCCGCAACGACCGGCAGGTACGTGAAATTATCGGCACGGCCGAAGTCCTGTTCTGCCTCGATTTCTCGTCGCTGGGCCGCATTCATGAGCTGGGCGAATACGTGCGGCAGGCTCCCGGCAAAAAGGTACTCGTGGACCACCACGAGCAGCCCGAACCCTTCGCCGACATTGCCTTTTCTTTTCCGTCGGCGGCGGCCACGGCGGAGCTGGTGTTCGAACTGATTCGTGACCTGGGCGACCAAGCCCTCATCGACCCGGCTATTGGCGAGTGTTTGTACGCGGGCATCATGACGGATACGGGCTCGTTCCGCCACCCCAGCACCTCGCGCAACGTGCACCTCATTATTGCCGAGTTGCTCGATGCCGGCATCGACCTCTCGTCGGTACACCGCCGCATCTACGACTCGCACTCCGAGGAAAGGCTGCGCTTCCTGGGCTTCGTGCTGAAAGACAAGCTGCGCGTGCTGCGCGAGTACAACACAGCCTACATTGCCATTACGGCCGACGAGCTAAAGCAATACCACTCCAAAACCGGCGACACCGAGGGCTTGGTGAACTTTGCGCTCAGCATCGAGGGCATTGTGTTTGCGGCCATTCTCATCGACCGCGTGCAGGCCGTTAAAATCTCCTTCCGCTCGGTGGGCTCGTTCTCGGTGAGCGAGTTTTCGCGCCGCCACTTTAACGGCGGTGGGCACCATAACGCGGCCGGCGGCATCAGCCACGAGCCCCTGGAAACCACCGTGCAAAAATTCCTGAGCTTGCTACCCGATTACCAGGCCGACCTGGTAACTGCACCGCTGGCGGTGGGGCCGTCGCAGTAAAGAAGCCGGGAGTACTGGCCGCAATGCGCGGGGCTAACCGTTCGGTTCCGCTTGCATATTACCCGGCACTTCCAACTCAATACTAGCGTCTTGTTACCTTCGCCTCGCATCTTTTCATCCCTTCTCTTTTTCATGCTTCGCAAATCCCTCCTGTTGTGGCCCGCCTTGGTGGCCGGCGCGCTTAGCCTGCAGTCCTGTGATAAGGCCGGCGGCGGCAACTTCGCCAAGACCCAATCGGGCATCGAGTACAAAATCTTCAAGAACGAGGGCGGCAAGTACAGCAGCCGTACCATTCCGGCCAACGGCGACACCGCCGCTTACCGCAAGCGCCTGGGCCAGATCATTGCCCTGCACGTGGAGTACCGCACGGCCAAAGACTCGGTGTTGTTCGAGTCGCGCAAGCAGCAAATGGGGTACCCCGTACGCGTACCGCTGCAGGCCGTAGTGCGCAAAGGCGGTTTGGAAGAAGCCATTTCGTTACTCGAAGCCGGCGACTCGGCCGTGTTCCGCTTTAACGCCGACTCGCTGTCGGTGAAAACCACCGGCCAGCCCGCGCCGCCGCCCATCAAAAAGCACGGCAACACCATGACCTTGTTCGTGAAGGTGGATGCCATTCAGAGCCAGGCCGATGCCATGGCCGCGCAGCAGAAAGCCATGCAGGAAATGCAGACCAAGCAGATGCAGCACGCCGAGCAGCAGAAGCCGAAGGATGCCGCTACCATTCAGGAGTACGTCAAGAAAAACAACCTGACCACGCAAGCCACGCCTTCGGGCTTGCACTACGTGGTTACCCAGCCCGGCACCGGCGCCAAGCCTACTCAGGGCCAAACCGTGGCCGTGAAATACCGCGGCACCCTGCTCAACGGCAAAGAGTTCGACTCGTCGGCCAAGAGCCCGGGCGGCCAGCCCATTGAATTCCCGCTGGGCGTGGGCGCCGTAATTCCCGGCTGGGACGAAGGCATTGCCCTGCTCAACAAAGGCTCGAAGGCCGTGCTGCTGATTCCCTCCAGCCTGGCTTACGGCCAGCGCGGAGCCGGCGCCGACATTCCGGCCGATGCCGTGCTGCGCTTCGATGTGGAGCTGGTAGACGTGAAGGCTGCTCCGGCCCCCGCGCCGGGTGGTATGCCCCAGGGCATGCCGCAGGGTCGTTAGGCGCGTATACCTGTTGCCGAATGCAACCATTCCCGCGGGCGGCCGGCTCTTATGGCCAGCCGCCCGTTTTTTTCCTTACCGCCATGCGTACGCTTTCTTTACTTTCCCTCCCTTCCTTTGGTCGCCTCCGCGGGCTGCTTGCCCTGCTGCTGCCTTTGCTGCTGCTTACGGCCGCCTGCAAAAAGGACGACGCCTTTTCTGCACAGATCGAAGCCCAGAAAAAGCTCGACGACGAAGCCATCCGGGAATACCTGACCAAAAACAACATCACGACCTTCGAGAAAACCGAATCGGGGCTGTACCTGGTATTCACGAAAGATGAGCCCGGGGTGCTGATTAGAGCGGGCAACAGCGTGCAGGCTAAGTACATCGGTCGTTTCCTCGACGGCAGGGTTTTCGACTCGTCGTACGACAACAACCTGCTCTGCCAGTGCTTTAGCTTCCGCGTGGGTCAGTCGCCCCTGCAAGTAATTCAGGGCTGGGACGAAGGCTTCCGCCTCATGAACAAAGGCGACGAAGTAAAGCTGCTGGTACCCTCGTACATGGCGTACGGCACGCGCGGCGGCGGCTCCATCGGCCCCAATACACCCATTCAATTCGACATCGTCGTTACGGACGTTCGCTAAGGTTTATGGTGCGTACGCTCCTCGTAGGATGGCTGCTGCTGGCAGCGGTGGCAGGCCAGGCCCAGGTGCCCCGGCCCGATACCCTGCAAACAGTTCGTGGCGTGCGTTACGTGCTGCACGAAGCTGGCACCGGCGAGCTGCCTAGTGCCAACGGCCGCGTGGTGGTGCACTACTCCGCTTTCCTGCCCAACGGCCGCCTGTTCGACTCTTCGGCTACCCACGGCCGGCCGGTGCGCCTGCGGCTCGGGCGCGGGGAGGTAATTCAGGGCTGGGAAGAGCTACTGCCCCTGCTGCACGCCGGTGCTCGCGTATGGGCCCGCATTCCGGCCGCGCTGGCCTACGGCGCTGCCGGCCAACGCGACCCCGACGACGAACGCCTCTACCGCGTGCCCCCGAACACCGACCTGCTTTTTGAGCTGTCCATCGTACGCGTAAACTAACCCCGGCCGGAATGCTTCCCAGCGTTCCGGCCGGCTCTTTTTAGGCCCAGCCCGCGCCTGCAGACCGGCCAATAGTTGCGCCCCCGTTTGCCAAACCACGTCGGCCGGGCGTAACTTGGGTCGTTGAACCCGCTCTGAATTTCCGCCATCCATGTTTATAGAACCCCGCGTAGGCAACGGCCGCCACGCCGCACGCCGCGGCTGGATTGAAGTGGTGGTCGGCTCGATGTTTTCGGGCAAGACCGAAGAGTTGATTCGCCGCCTGAACCGCGCCAAAATTGCCCGTCAGCGCGTCGAGATATTCAAGCCCGGCCTGGATAAGCGCTACCATGAGCTCGATGTGGTTTCGCATAACGCTACCAGCATCCGCTCCACACCCGTCACGTTTCCTAACGAAATGTTGTTGCCCGCCAGCAGCTGCGATGTAGTGGGCATCGACGAAGCCCAGTTCTTCGACGAGTCCTTGGTGGAAGTGTGCAACCAGCTGGCCGACCACGGCGTGCGCGTTATTGTGGCCGGCCTCGACATGGACTACCTGGGCAAGCCCTTTGGGCCGATGCCAGCCCTCATGGCCGTAGCCGAGTACGTAACCAAGGTGCATGCCGTGTGCGTGTGCTGCGGAGACATTGCCACTTACTCTTTCCGCAAAGCCGCCTCGGCCGAACAGATTCTGCTCGGCGAAACCGATTCCTACGAAGCCCGCTGCCGCCATTGTTTCCTGGAAGGGCAGCAGGAAAAAGCCGCCGATACCCACGCGGCAGCCGAGGCGGTGAAGCACTAATTGCGGCTCGGCTTCGTTATGTCCGCGCTACCGCACAGCCCCGTCTTTTCCCGTTGCTTATGAGTTCTTCGCTACGTGCGTTTTTACTGGTTTTGCTTGCGGCCGTGGTCCTTACGAACGTGCCGGTGTATGCCCAGCGCACGGCGGGTTTTGGCGACTGGCAGCTGCATTTGCCCACCAATTTCAGCCTTGCCATTGCCGACGCCGGCGACCGGCTGTACGTGGTTTCCGCCGACGTTTTTTACGTTTTCGACAAGGACCTGAAGACGGTGCAGCCCCTCTCCCGCCGCGATGGGCTGAGCGACGTGGGTGTGAGCACCGTGGCCTACGATTCGGTGAGCAGGCAGGTAGTGGTGGGGTACCGCAGCGGCACCATTGATATTCTGCGGGCTAACGGGCGGCTGGTTACCAGCATTTTCGATATTCAGCGCAAGCCCTTGCAAGGCAGCAAGGCCATTTCGGCGGTGCATTTCAGCGGCCGCAACGGCTACGTCACCACGCCCATTGGTATTGTGGTGCTGGACATGCAGCGCCTGGAAATCCGCGACACGTACGTGAACATTGGCCCCCAGGGCACGGTGCCGCGCGTGTACGCTACGGCCGTACTCGGCGACTCGCTGTATGCCACCTCCGACATCGGGATTCTCAGCGGCCGCATCGGCACCAACCTGCTCGATTTTCGCCAATGGCGCCTGCGGGCGGGCTTGCGGGCGGTTCCGCTGGAGCTGCACACCCGGCAGCTGTTTGCGGGCGTGGGCGGTTCCTTATTCACCAACACCGGCAACGGCCGCTGGACCCGCGTGAATTACAATGGCTCCAACATCCGGTCGTTGCGCACGTCGGCGGCCGGTTTGCTCGTAACCGAGCCCAGCCGGGTAACCGTGCTGGCAGGCGGCTCCGGGGTTGTGCGAAACCAGTTGCAGTCGGCGCTGGTAACCAATGCTTTCGATGCCGTACGGGCCCGCAGCGGGCCGGTGTACGTGGCCGATGCCGCCAAGGGCGTGGTGGAAATTAACCTGCGCGACCAGAGCGCCGAAAGCTATGCGGCCAACGCGCCGGCCACCGCTCAGGTGTTCGGCTTGCTGGCCAGCGGCGGAAAAGTAAACGTGTTTCCGGGTGGCTACAACGGCGCTTACGAGCAGAGCGACAACCGCAGGGGCTTCTTTGAATACGATGAAAACGGGCGCTGGACCAACTACGACCCGATTACGCTACCCACGCAGTTTCCCAACGTGGACGACCTGGTGCGGGGCGCCCGCACCCCCGACGGCACCCTGTACGTGGCCAGTTACGGCGACGGACTGGTGGAGTGGAAAGGCCCCGGCGAGTTCCGCACGTTCGCGGAGGGCACGCCGGGCACGCCGCTGCTCAACTCAGCATCTCTCCCCCGCTTTACCCGCATTACCGATGTAGCCAGCGACGCCGAAGGCAACGTGTGGGTAACCAACCGACACCAATTTGCGGGCCGCTCTGGGCTGTTCGTGTTCAACCCCGCCACTACCCAGTGGCGCAGCGTTCCTTACTTTACCGGCTCCGAAAGCCTGGGACGAATTGTTATCGACGATTCCAACCATGCCTGGGTGGTATCGGACCGGCGCAGCGGTGTTTCGCGCGTAACGGTGGCCGACGGAAACGGCCAAACCCGCTCGTTTAGCAATGGCGAGGGCCTGCCCAGCAACACGTTTTACGCCATAGCCAAAGACCGGGAAGGCCGTATTTGGGTAGCCACCGAGGCCGGCGTGGCCGTGTACGATGACCCCGCCACCGTATTTACCGCCCCCGAAAGCTTCCGCAAACCCCTGGTAGTGCGCGGCGCCGGCACCGGCTTCGATTTGCTCTCGACCGACGTGGTAACGGCCATTGCCATCGACGGCGCCAACCGCAAATGGTTCGGGACGAACAACGGCCTGTGGCTGTTTAACGCGAACGGCGACGAAAGCCTGCAGCACTTTACCACGGCCAACAGCCCCTTGCCCTCCAATAGAATCCTGGACGTGTCCGTGAACGACCGAACCGGCGAAGTGTGGGTGGGCACCGATGTCGGCGTGGTGGCCTACCGTGGCTCGGCCACGGTAACCGAAGGCAAGCCCGAATGCGCCAAGGTATTTCCGAACCCCGTTCGCCGCGATTTTGCCGGGCAGGTGGGTATTTCGGGCATAGCCAACAATGCGGAGGTCAAAATTACCGACGTAACGGGCACCCTGGTGTACCAAACCCGCGCCACGGGCGGTACCGTGGTCTGGAACCTGGCCGATTACAACGGCCGCAAGGTGCAATCGGGCGTGTACCTGGTGCTTACCTCCGACGCCCAGGGCGAAAACGGGTGCATTGCCAAAGTAGCCGTGGTGAACGGCCGCTAACGCGTATTAACCCCAACATAAAAAGCGTCGGCAGGAGATTTTGCCGGCGCTTTTTTGCGTAAAGCGGTGTTCTTTGTTCTTCGCTTCGTCTGCTTTTCGCCTGCTCTCATGCTCATCAAAACCCGCGGCATCGTTCTCAACTACCTCAAATACCGCGAAACGTCCATCATTGCCCGTATTTATACCGAACAGCGGGGCGTGCAGTCGTACATCGTGAACGGGGTGCGCCGGGCCAAGCCGCCGGGCCGCATTGCGCTGTTTCAGCCCTTCACCCTGCTCGATCTGGTGGCTTACGTGTCGCCGCGGGGCGGCCTCACCCGCCTTTCGGAGTTTCGTTGCGCGCACCCCTACCGCACCATTCCGTACGACTTCAGCAAAAGCAGCGTGCTGCTCTTTCTCTCCGAAGTGGTAAGCCGCTCGGTGCGCGAGGAAGAAGAAAACCCCGATATGTTCGCTTTCCTGCACGATTCGTTGCTGGCCTACGACGCCCAGCAGGAGCACTACGAGAACTTTGCGCTGCTTTTTTTGCTGCGGCTAGCCAATTACCTGGGCTTCGGGCCCGAGTCGGGCCACCAGATTACCGAACAGGTGGCGTTTGCCATCGACATCAACCAAACGACCACAGCCCGCGCTACCGTCATGCGCTTTCAGGAGTTCGAGCACCATTTCGACGAGCTGCTGAGCAACACGCCCAGTCCCACCATTCCCAATGGCCGCGTGCGCCGCGAGCTGCTGAACATTCTGCTGCGCTATTACCAGTTGCACGTGGAGGGCCTGGGCGACATCCGTTCGTTGGATGTGCTGTCGGAATTGCTGGCCGAATAAAGTGGGCTCAGGGGATGAAGGCAGCCCCTTTTTCTTTCTCAATTAGCTACTCGCTTCCGGAATCAACCACGTACTGCACGTGTGGCAGCTGGGTGGCTTCCGGCACTCGGCCAATTAGGTTGCCTTCGGGCAACTGGGCCTGGCAGGTGAGGCGCGAGGTTAATGCCAAACGGCCGCGGGCGTGGTAACGCTCTTCGGCAGCGGTGGGCGGCGCGAGGTGCTCGGATCCGGAAATTACGTCGAGGCGGCAGGTAGTGCAGCGGCCGCGCGCACCGCAGGCATGCATCCAATCGTGGCCGGCTGCGTGTAAGGCTTGCAGAAGCGTTTGGCCGGGCAAAACCGACACGGGCGCTCCGGGCAGATTCAAAACCGTCAGTAAAGCCATTTTTGGCGTAAATTGCCTGCTAAAGCAGGTTTTCAGTGGTGATGCAAGATACGTATAGCAGCGCGCAGCTGCAGGATTACGGCCGCCGATTGGCCACCCGCGTCTGTGACGCCCACTTTTCGACCCAACCCGTGGGCGCTACCCTCGACGGCCCTGCCGTGTTGCGCTTAACGCCGGTTCGGCAGCTCAATCTGTTTGTGGTACAGCAGCTTCTAGCCCAGTGGACCCAGGAAATGGCGCGCCTTCGCAGCCCGTATTTCGATTACGAAGACGCGGCTGTGCGGCAAACCCTTACGCAACTCATGAACTTGCTCTCGCGCCGCATTCGGCTGACGCGGGCTACGTATGAGCCCTTGCTGGCCCAGGCTGCCACCGATACGCTGCGGGCTGCTTTGGAGCCCGTAGCCATCTTCGGCGACAAGCTGTTTCCGGTCGATCAAGCCTCGGCCACGCCCGCCCAGCTGCGCGATGCCCTGCGCTACACGGAGGTCAACAAGCCGCTATTTCAGTCGTTTATCGACAGCCTGCCGGCCGATGTGCCGCAGGAGCGTGACTACCTGCTGAACCGCTTTCGGCTGCACACCGAAGCGCACTACAAGGAATTGCAGCCCGCCGAGCAAATCATGCACGAGTTGAGCGCCCTGCTTCCCGTGTACGCTGCCGATTTACGCGAACCGGCTCCGAAGCCCGCACCGGCTGAGGTAAGCACTCCGGAATCCAAACCCATTCCAGCAGCTGCAGCGCCCGAACCAGCCCCGGCGCGAGTAGTAGAGCCGACGCCGGCACCCACGCCACCGCCACCTGCCCCGGAGCCCGTTTCCGCTCCCGAACCTGTTGCGGCGGTAGCCACCCCAACACCGGAGCCCGAACCTCAGGCCGCGGCTGTAATTCCGGCCCCGGCAGCTCCGGCGGAGCGCGTATCCATTGCCGAGGCAGTAGTGCCGGGCAACCGGCTGCATGAAAAGCTGGCCTCGTCGAACGCCAAAACCGAAACCCTGAAGGAGAAGCTGGCCCAGACGAACGCGCCGGTTTCCACGCTGGCCGACGTGCAGCCCAAGGTGGAATCCTTGCGCAATGCCATTTCCATCAACCAACGTTTCAGCTTCATTAACGAGCTGTTTAACGGCGAGAATATGGAATACCACGCGGCTATTGAGCACCTAGACTCGCTGCCCTCGGCCGACGCCGCCCGCCAGTACGTGCAGGACGACTTGGCCCAACGCTACCAGTGGGTGCGCAAAGACGAGCACGTAGCCAAGCTGCTCCGGCTCATCGACCGCAAATTCGCCTAGCCGGGCCGTAGCTTGAAGCCCTTGGAATTTTTCCCGGATGCTCGCCAAGCCGGCCCGATTAGCCTGGGATGGCGCCGGCTGCTGCTGGTGTATGCCCTGGCCGTTGGAATGTTGGCCGGCAGCGCGTATACCATGTACGTGCACTTCGATTTCTCGCATTCTTCTGACACGCGCAGCTACCTGCGTATGGCGAAGGGCGAGTTTCGAGGCGTGCGCATAACCCACCGCTACCGCGTGTTGGTGCCGGCCGTTGCGGCCACCGTGGCAGCTCCCATTGAGTTGATTTATGCCCGGGTATGGCCCCACCGCGCCGCCTCCGATTGGCCGCTGCGTCTGGGATTTTACGTGGTGAATACGTTGGTACTGGGCGGGGCGGGGGTGTTCTTGTTTCTCACCTGTTTGCGTTGCGGGGCCTCACCGGGCGCAGCTGCGCTGGCCGTAGCAGCGGTACTCAGCAGCCGCTGGGCCGTGTACGTTGCCGGTCTGCCCCTCGTCGATAGCCTGTACATGCTGGTATTTGCGCTGGCATTTTACGCCAGCGTCAGTGGCTCTACCGCGGCTTTGGTAGCGTGTATTGTGCTGGGCCCGCATGCCAAAGAGTCGTTCCTGTTTTTGATTCCGTGGCTGCTGGTATTTGGGCGCAACGCCGGCCGCTTGCCTTTGCAACTGAGCTTACTGGCGGGGTCATTAGCGGTGGCCTACGGCGTGCGGTACTACATTGATGCCCGGCTGGGGGCACCGCCTTCGGAAAGCGTGAACAACGCGCTGGCGCACTTGGAAAACCTTAGCTACTCGCTGCGGCGCATGTTTTCGCCCAAAGGTGTAGGCGAGTTATTCAGCATATTCGGCTTTTTTAGTTTGGTTTTGCTGGCGGGGCTGCAGGGCGGCCGCGCTGCCTGGCAACGTTGGCCGCGGCACCTTACCTGGGCTTGTGCAGGCCTGGTGCTGGTGGTGCTGGCCCACATGCTACTCTCCGGCGACCTGGGCCGAATGGGCTACCTGGCGGCGCCGGCGTTTGCAGTAGCGTTCAGCCGCTTGATAACCTACCATCCCTGGTTTACATGGCTAGGCCTCGGCAACCGCGCTTACGCAGATGCTCCTGTGGCGTAATGCAATGCATTGCGCCATATCTGCTTTCAGGAGCTGAAATAACAGGCATGGCCGGTTAGTGGTAGCAGCGCTTTAGCGCACCAAATCCTGCTTGCGGTAGGCATCAATAGCCAGCAGGATAAAGAGCAGAATGGTGAACGACCACAGCGACGAGCCGCCGTAGCTGAAGAACGGCAGCGGAATGCCCACTACCGGCGCCAAACCAATGGTCATGCCCACGTTCACCACAAAGTGGAAGAAGATGATGCTCGCCACGCAATAGCCGTAGGTACGCCCAAATACGGATTTCTGACGCTCGGCTACATAGATGATGCGCAGCAGCAACGCCATGAACAGGATGGTCAGGGTCATGGTGCCCAGCCAGCCCCACTCCTCGCCTACCGTGCAGAAAATAAAGTCGGTGCTTTGCTCGGGCACGAAATCGAAGCGGGTTTGAGTGCCTTCCAGGAAGCCCTTGCCGGTAAGCCCGCCCGATCCGATGGCAATTTTTGATTGAGTTACGTTCCAGCCCACACCCAGCGGATCGGCAGAAGGGTTCAACAGCACTTCAATGCGCTTGCGCTGGTGGTTCTGCAGCACGTTGTTGTAAAAGAAATCGACGCCGAAAACCATGCCCAGCACAATGGCCCACACCGATATGGCCAGCGGCAGATGGTGGCGCAAAACTTTGGTATTGAACACGAAGACCAGCACCAAAATCAACGTAAAAATGCCCACCAGCCATAGCTTGGGCACCAGCAGCGACAGGATGAGTACCGCGCCGGCAGCCGCCAGAACAAGCAAAATGAGCGGCGACATGCCTTCGCGGAAATAAGCCAGCAAAAAGGCGCCGAATACCAACGCTTGGCCGGTTTCGTTGGAGGCAATGATGAGCACCGGCGGCAAGAGCGTAAGGCCGGCCAACACCAACTGCTGCTGGAACGCCTGCTGGCGCAGGTTAATACCAGCCATAAAGCGCGAGGCGGCCAGGGCCGTAGTGAACTTGGCAAACTCGGCGGGCTGGAGACGGATGGGGCCGAGTTCCAGCCACGAGCGGGACCCGGCAATGGGCCGCGCAATAACCAGCGTAACCAGCAGCAACACAATCATGCCGCCGTACAGCACGTAGGCAAACGTATCGTAGGCTTTGTAGTCCACGACGAGCAGCACCCCGATGAGCAGCACCGACGCCCCAATCCAGATGAGCTGCTTGAACCAGTTGTAGTCCATGAGCCCGCTCCAGTCGGCGGCAAAAACGCGCGAAAACGGCACCTCGGCCGAATACGACGCGGCGTACACGTTCAGCAGCCCGAGGCCCACCATGCAGGCGTAGAGCCCAACGGTAATCCAGTCGATGCTGCGGCTATAACGGGCGGGCTGTTTCAATTAAAAATGACAAATTAAAAATTACAAACTCTCATCCGCGTCATCCGGGCGGCGGGTGGTCAGGACGATGGAAGCCAACAGTCTTTTCAGTTCTTCGGCCTCCTCGAGCAGAGAATCGGCCAAGCGCGGGTCCACTAGGTTAGTGTCGCGCAGCAGGCGCAGCCAGTAATGGGTTTCGCGGGCCTCTTTGTAGGCAATGCTGCATTTGGCCGCAAAATCCCGCCGGGAAATGCCGCCGACGGCTTCTTCCACATTCGCCCCAATGGACGTTCCGCTCCGCAGCACTTGCTCAGCTAAGGCCAGCGGCTGTCGTTGCTGCTTCATATGCAAATACAGCCGCACGATGCGCACCGCGTACGCATAGCTTTTGTTTAGCACTACGTTGTCGGTTTTCATATGCGGCGGGTGTAGAAGAGGTTGATGCTGAGCTTTTAATTTTTCATTTTCAATTTTTAATTCTTTCAATGCTTGCGGCGAACAATAAAGCGGTCGGCGGGGCCCGGTAGCCACTGCTCCCAGCGTTTGCGCCAGGGGGCAATGCGGCCGCGCAGGTATTTTTCCATCATCAGCCCCGCCAGCGGTGCCGCCGAAGTGCCCCCAAAGCCAGCATTTTCGATGAACACGGCAATGGCAATTTTGGGGTCATTGGCCGGGGCAAAAGCGGCAAACGTGGCGTGGTCGTCGCCGTGGGCATTTTGCACGGTGCCGGTTTTGCCGGCCACGGAAATACCCACATCCAGCAGGCTGGCCAGGTTACCCGTTCCGCCGCGGCCGTCCACTACTGCCTGCATGCCGGGGATGATGGCGTCGAAATGGGCCGGATCGATGGTAGTGTAGTGTTTCTCGCGGAACTGCGGAAGCGGCCCGTCCTTGCCCACGCTGCGCACGAAATGAGGCGTGTAATACCAGCCGCGGTTGGCAAAAATGGCCAGAATATTGGCCATTTGCAGACCGGTAATACCAATTTCGCCCTGCCCGATGCTCAGCGAGTAGATGGTTTTGTAGCTCCAGCGGTTTTTGCCGTAGAGCTTGTCGTAGAAATTAGGCGAGGGAATCATACCCATTCGCTCGCCGGGCAAATCGACTCCCAGGTGCTGGGCCAGGCCAAACGACACCACATGTTTGCGCCAATCGGCCAAGCCCAAAGCCACGTCGCGAAACTTACTGGTGGAGCGGCCCCGGCGCACTGTGGCAAACATGACCTGGTAGAAGTACGGATTGCAGCTGTTCTTAATGGCCAGTGTGGAGTTTGCGGGGTACTCGTGGCGGTGGGTGCAGCGCACCAGCTTCCAGTTACAGGGGAATCCGGTGTTGGGCGTTACCACGCCCTCCTGCAGAGCAATGGCCTCGTTCACGAGTTTAAATACCGAGCCCGGCGGGTAGGTAGCGGCCAGCGGCCGGTCGAAAAGGGGCTTTTCCTTGTCGCGCAGCAGGTCCATGTAGCGGTTTCCAGACCCCTTCCCTGTTAGCGTGGCCGGGTTGAACGTGGGCGACGACACGAAGGCCAGTATTTCACCAGTCTTGGGGTCAATGGCTACAATGGACCCGCGCTTGCCCTGCATCAGAAACTCGCCGTACTGCTGCAGCTCGGTGTCGATGCTCAGGTGCAGGTCTTTGCCCGCTACCGACAGCGTATCGAACTCGCCGTCGCGGAAGGCGCCTTTCTCCACGCCGCGCACGTTTACCATGCGGTACTGCACGCCGCGGCGGCCCATCATTTCCTTTTCGTAAAACGATTCGAGCCCCGTAATGCCCAGGAAGTCGCCGGCTATGTACTTGGCGTACTTTTCCTTCTCCAGCATTACGGGCGTAATGGAGCCCACGTAGCCCAGGGCGTGGGCCATGCTCTCGGTTTGGTACGACCGGGCCATGCGCGCTTTGATGCTGAAGCCCGGAAAATCAACCAGGTTGTCCTGTATGGCGCCCAGCTCGCGCGTACTCAGGTTTTGTACCAGCGGCGAGGCCTTGGCCCGCGAGTATACTTTGGCGGTGCGCAAGCCTTCGCGCAACTCCTCAAGGGGCATTTGCAGCAGTTGGCAAAACCGGGCCGAGTCCAGGTTCTTGACTTCGCGGGGCACCACCATCAGGTCGTACACCGGCGAGTTTTGTACCAGCAGCTGGTCTTTGCGGTCGTAAATAAGGCCGCGGTAAGGTACCTGCACAATGCGCTGCAAAGTGTTCTTGTCGGCGGCCAGTTTGTAGCTGCCGTCGAGTACCTGAATGTGGTAAAGCCGAACCGCAAACACCAACGCCACCGCGAGGAAAATCCCCTGCACCACGTATTTGCGACCTTCTAAATACTGCAAGACGCGTGAAGAACTGAATGTGAGCCTGCTGCCCACCGGCAGACAGCCCGCAAAGATACGACGAGCCCGGTCAGTTGTCAGCCAAGCCGGAATCAGTTGCGGCGGTGCCTGCGGCAGGTTATCAACTAAACACCTAACGGCCCCAACTGGTGCCAGCCGCCGCAATTCCGGCTTTTAGCGTCGGCGCCGGGCCGGGAAGAACACCAGCTGAATGATGAGCAGGGTAAGACCCGTGAAAATGGTGCTGACAAGTACCTTCAGCAGGGTGACTCCCACGGTACGCAGGCTGCCCAGTTCCAGAAAAAAGAATGCGGCGTGGTGTATGCCCAACAGCAGCACCGTGTATACGAGGTACCACTGCCAGCCCATCTGGTGAATGTTTACCGAGTCCTGGGCATCGTAACCATCGCGAGGGGTGAGCAGGCGCAGCACCCAGGGGCGCAGGTAGCCCAGCAGCACAGCCGCCGCCGCGTGCACGCCGCCGGTATCGTAAAACACGTCCAGGGCGAAACCCGTGACGAAACTCAGCACAAGCAGCAGCACCACGGGCGTAGCAATGGGCAGAAACAGCACAAAGCCGATGTAAAAGAAGCTCCAGCCCAGGCCAAACAAAGCCGGCAGCCGGCTCACAATGAGCATGTGCACCAGCACGTACACCAGGAAACGGAGCACCTGCGCCGTAACGGTTCCTAACCCCTGCATCATGGCTGCGGCTCCTCCTCTCCGGCCACGGGGCGCATTTTAGAGCGGGTTTCCAGCGTGTCGCGCTCGGCCGTACGCGGCTGCGGACCAATGACGTACACGTAAGTCAGCTTCGAGAAATCGGCCGCCAGCTTCACCTGCACCGTCCAGAAGTTTTTGTCGGGCTCCTTCGAAAACCGCTCGACCGTGCCAATCATCACGCCGGCCGGGAAAATCGTGTTGTAGCCCGACGTTACCACCGTGTCGCCGCGCACCAGCGTGTTCTGGCGCGGAATATAGTCGAGCGAGGCCCGCGTGGGGTCGTCGCCCAGCCAGCGGATAGTGCCGAAAGTGCCGTCGCGCTGAATTTTAGCCGATACCGTGGTCTTCGAGTGCAGCAGCGACGTGACGGTGGCATAATGCTCGCTTACCTGCCGCACCCGGCCCACCACGCCCGCCGCCGTGAGCACGCCCATGCCCGGCTGCACGCCCTGCTTAATGCCCACGTTCAGGGTGAGGTAGTTATCCACGCGGCGCAGCGTTTGGTTGATAACCCTCGCCGGAATAAGCGGGTACTCGGTGGGGCGGCTGGGAATGGCTTGCAGCGCCAGCATCAGCGTATCGGGCCGCAACTGGGCGCCGGTGGTGTCGCCGGGCACGGTCAGGCTGTCGACCACGCGGCCACTAAGCTCCGAGCGGTACAGTTGCTGGCGCAGCTGCGCGTTTTCGGCTACCAGGGCCTGGTTTACATCTACCAGGCGGAAGTAGTCGTAAATCTGGGTGCGCACTTCCAGCACACGGCCCGCGTAGGCATTCGAGGAGTTGAAGAAAGCGGCCCGCTGGTAGGCGCTGTTGCGAATCAGCAGTACCAAGCTCACGATTTCCAGCAACACGAACACCAGGATGCCCCGGTAGCGGAAGAGGAAAGTGAACAGATTACGCACGGGTGGTCAACGAATTGGTAAAGGGCTGAATGGTTAAATGGTTGGCCGGTTCCATGCTAGTAGAACGACCAACCATTTAACCATTTAGCAACGGAGCTAACTAGCTCAGCAGCACGCTGCGGAAGCCAGTAATGTTTTTGATGGCCGCACCGGTGCCGCGCACTACGGCGCGCAAGGGGTCTTCGGGCACGTGCACAGGCAGCTTGGTTTTAGCAGCCAGACGCTTGTCCAGGCCGCGCAACAGAGCACCGCCGCCGGTCAGGTGGATGCCGTTGTCGTAAATGTCAGCCGAGAGTTCGGGCGGGGCAATTTCCAGCGCCTTCAGTACGGCTTCCTCAATTTTGGCCACCGACTTATCCAGCGCAATGGCAATTTCTGAAGAGGTAACCTTGATGACTTTCGGAATGCCGGTCATCAGGTCGCGGCCACGCACTTCGTAGTCGGGCGGGGTTACGTCCAGCTCGGTGAGGGCGGCGCCTACTTCAATCTTGATTTTCTCGGCCGAACGCTCCCCGATCAGCAGGTTGTGCTGGCGGCGCATGTAGTCGAGAATATCCTGGTTGAACACGTCGCCGGCCGTTTTAATGGACTGGTCGCAAACAATACCCGACAGGGCGATTACCGCAATTTCGGTGGTACCACCTCCGATGTCGATAATCATCGAACCCACGGGCTGCTCCACGTCAATGCCGATGCCGATGGCGGCGGCCATGGGCTCCTGAATCATCCACACTTCCTTGGCGCCGGCGTGCTCGGCGGAGTCGCGCACGGCGCGTTTCTCCACCTCGGTAATGCCCGACGGAATGCAGATAACCATGCGGTGCGAGGGCTGAAACAGGCGCGTACGGGTGTCAATCATCCGAATCAGGCCCTTGATCATTTCCTCGGCGGCGTGGAAGTCAGCAATAACGCCGTCTTTCAGCGGACGAATGGTTTTAATGTTATCGTGGGTCTTCTCGTGCATTTGCTGCGCTTGCCGGCCCACGGCAATTATTTTATTGGTCGTACGGTCCTTGGCGATGATGCTCGGCTCGTCAACTACAATCTTATCGTTGTGGATGATGAGCGTATTGGCCGTGCCCAGGTCAATGGCGATGTCGCTGGTAAGGAAGTTGAAGAATCCCATTGAGTTGCGGCAATATGAAAAAGCAGCGCGGTTTGCGCCCGGAAAAGTCCGGCAAAGGTAAGCAAGCTTCGGCGAAGCCCAACCCTTTCGTTCGGGTCGCCTCAGCCGATTGGGCCCTCAAACGCAAACGGACCGGCTGGTATTCCCCAGCCGGTCCGTTTTTTTGCTAACCCGCTAAAAGCTTAGTGTTTAAAATGACGCACGCCGGTTAGCACCATGGCCATGCCGAGGCGGTTGCAGGCGTCGATGCTGTCTTGATCTTTGATGGAGCCGCCGGGCTGTACCACGGCGCGCACGCCGGCTTCGGCGGCAATTTCCACGCAGTCGGGGAAGGGAAAAAACGCGTCGGAGGCCATAACCGCGCCGTTCAGGTCGAAGCCGAAGGCGCGGGCTTTTTCAATGGCTTGCTTGAGGGCATCGACGCGCGAGGTTTGGCCCACGCCCGAAGCCAGCAGCTGCCCGGCCCGCGCCAATACGATGGTGTTGCTCTTGGTGTGTTTGCACACTTTCAGGGCAAACTCCAAGGCAGCGGTTTCGTCGGCGGTAGGGGCGGTTTCGGTAACGGTGCGGAACTCGGCGGCGCCTTCCATGGCGCGGTCAAAGTCCTGCTCAATCACGCCGTTCAGCAGGGTTTTGATTTGCTTAGCGGGGAATTTCACCGGCTTTTGCAGCAGCAGAATCCGGTTTTTCTTGCTTTGCAGCACCGGCAGGGCTTCGGCGGCGAAGCCGGGAGCAATGAGCACCTCGAAGAACAACTTGTTTAGCTCCTCGGCGGTAGCGGCATCTACCTCCTTGTTCACGATGATAACCCCACCGAAAGCCGAAATTGGGTCACAGGCCAGGGCGTTCAGGTAGGCCGTGTGCAGCGTATCGGCCTGGGCCACGCCGCAGGCGTTGGTGTGCTTGAGAATGGCGCAGGCGGCGGGACCGGTCTGGAATTCCTGCATCAGGAGCACGGCGGCGTCCACGTCCACGAGGTTGTTGTAGCTGAGCTGCTTGCCGTGGAGCTGGTCGAAGAGGGCGGCTAAGTCGCCGTAGAAAGTACCTTGCTGGTGGGGGTTTTCGCCGTAGCGCAGCGGCGTAGCTTGGCGCTGGCTTACCTTGAGCGTGTTGCCAGCTACATCGGTACCTTGGCTGAGGTAGCCGAAAATGTGGGTGTCGTAGTGGGAGGTTTGCTCGAAGGCGGCAGCGGCGTAATGGCGGCGCTGCTCCAGGGTGGTAGCGCCGTTTTGGGCGGCCAGCAACTCGGTCACGGCGGCGTATTGGTCGCGGCTGCTTACCACCAGCACGTCGCGGTAGTTTTTGGCCGCAGCGCGCAGCAGCGAAATGCCGCCGATGTCGATTTTCTCAATGACGTCGGCCTCGGCGGCGCCGCTAGCTACGGTTTCTTCGAAGGGGTATAAGTCTACCACCACCAAGTCGATGGGCGGAATCTGGTGCTGCTCGGCCTCTTGCAAGTCGCCGGCTTCGTGGCGGCGGTGCAAAATACCACCGAACACCTTCGGATGCAGGGTTTTCACGCGGCCACCGAATACCTCGGGGAAGCCCGTGAGCGACTCCACGGCCGTTACCTCGGCGCCCAGCTCCTGAATGAACTTCAGCGTGCCGCCCGTCGAGTACAGCTTCACGCCTTGCTGGTGCAGCAGTTTCACGAGCGGCTCCAGCCGGTCTTTGTAATACACGGAAACGAGAGCCGCGCGAATGGGCTGCTGCGGGGCCGTTTCAACGGTTTCGGGGGTGGTGGCGGGTGCAAGTGACATGGGCAAAGAGCTTGAAGTGAAATGCTGGGCGAAGGTAGGCCTTGCCGTTTGGTCACTCGCACCGCTTCATGTTACCGAATTGTTACGCCCTGTTATTTAGTCGGCCGGCAAAGCGCTAAAACGCTTCGTTGAAAGCAAAATACAGCCCACTCGATTGTCCCGAGCCCACCGCGTAATCGATGCGGATGGCCAGGCGGTCCTGGCGGTTTACAGCGATGCGCAAACCGGCGCCGGCCGCCACGTTGAAGTCGTTCGGACGAAAGTCACCGAGCTGGTCGTGTACTTGCCCGGCGGCGCCAAATACCACGCCGCCCAGGCGCCAGAACAGCTTTTGGCGCAGTTCTAGCTGCGCCGATAGGGCCTGCCGGTCGCGGAAACGGCCTTCGTAAATACCGCGCATCATCCTTTCCCCACCGAGGTTGGCTAGCTCCCGAAACGGAACCTGCCCGGTATGAAACTGCCCCAGCACTTGCCCGGCCAGGATACTATTGGAGTTGCTGCGACGAAGGGAGCGGAAGTGGCGGGCATCGAGTTGGAAGCGCGTGAAGTTGTAGTCGCTGCCCAGGTACCGGCCCATCAGCAGGGAACTAGCTTCGAGGTAACTGCCGCGCCAGGCGCTGAGCACGTTGTCGCGGCTGTCGTACAAAAAGGTGGGGCCGAGGCCCGAGGTAACGGTGGTTTGTCGCTCGCGTTCCGGGCGTTCCAGCAGCAGGTTGGGCTTGGTAAGGTCGTCGGTCAGCGGGTCGTCGATGCGAATGTGGTGCAGATCGGTCAGGCGGAAACTGAGTCCAACGAAGGTGTTCGGACGTACCTTCTTGAGCACGCGCTGGGTAACGATGACGACCTTGTAAGAAATGTCGCTTTTCTCGGCTTTGCGGGTGTTGTTGCCGGTGCCGTAGTAGTAATAGGGGAAATTGAAATAGAACGCCTCGCCGTTAAAAATGTACCGCTCGCCGGGCGTGAAGATGTTGTAGGTAATGGAGGCGCTGGACTGTTTTTTCTGGGTGTAATAGGCCAGTAAGCGGGCGTTCGAGCTGCGCGTGGCCGTATCCTGGCCGAAGCGCCACACGGGTAGCACGGCCGCACCGTAGGCCAAGCCGGTTTCGGGCTGCGAAAACACGATGGGCAGTGCGGCCACCTTCACGCGGCGCACTTTTTTGGGTGAAGCTGTGGCCGCCGAATCAGATGGGGCGGTTTGGGCCTGAACCGGGGAAACGTATGCGGCACCGGCCAGCACACTTAACGCTAGCAACAAACGGCAGCTACGCATGTAAGCAAAGAAAGCAGCCATCCACCACGGATGGCTGCTCCAATGTACTGAAAGGAAAGCTCGGTTTGATTACTGGCGTTGCAAATCCACCCCGGCTTGCGGCGTAAGTGTTTCTAGCCGTTTAAAACGCCTCGTTTACCCCGAAATACAGCCCTTGTGAGCCGCCCGAACCTACGCCGTAATCAAAGCGAATGTTGATACGGTCGCGGCGGTTGAACTGAAAGCGCAGGCCACCACCGGCCGCATAGTTAAAATCGGCCAAGCCGAAATCCCGGATGCGTGGGGCCACTTGGCCAACGCCGGCAAACACGGCCGCGTTCAGGCGCCAAAACAAGTGGTGACGGATTTCGGCCTGCCCCATTACCAGCTGCTTATCGCGGAAGCGACCTTCGTAAATACCGCGCAGCACGGTGATACCACCAAGGCCTGCCAGTTCGCGGAAGGGAACTTCGCCGCGGTTAAACTGTCCCATTACCTGCCCGGCCAGAATGGTGCGGTTCGAGCCCGATATCAGCGGCCGAAAGTGGCGGGCGTCGAGTTGGTAGCGCGTGAAGTTGTAGTCGCTACCCAGGCCTTTGCGGTTAAACAAGGCTTGTACGTCAAGGTAGTTGCCGTTATAGGTGCTCAGAATATTGTCGCGGGTGTCGTACACCACAGAGGGGCCAATGCCCGATATGCGGGTGTTTTGCAACTGCTCGGCCGGCACATCGGTGAGCAGCAAATTGGCCTTGTCGCCGTCGTTCACGGTGGGCTTGTCAGCTTTAATGCCGCGCGTGTCGGTGTAACGGTATGTGAGGCCGGCAAACAGGCCGGGCACGAACATCTGCTTCAGCCCGCGCTGGTTGAAGGTCAAGACCTTGTAGGATATTTCGCTTTCGTCGTCGAGGTCGGTATCGTTCCCAATGCCGTAGAAAAAGATCGGGTAGTCGAAGAACAGCAGGTCACCGCTGACCAGCCAGGCTTCGCGGCGGGTGAAAATGGTGTGGCTTAGCTGCAGGTTCAGCTGTTTTTTCTGCGAATACCAGCCGCCAATGCGCCCGTTAGACTTGCGCACGGTGGTGTCGCGGCCATGCCGCCAGGTAGGCAGAAACGTAACCCCGGCGGCCAGGCCGGTTTCGGGCTCGTAGAAAATTACCGGGGCCGGAATAAAACCGGGTCGGTCTTCGGGGTCTTTGGCCGACTGGCCCAGGCGCACGTCGCGTTCGGAGCGGATGGCGTTGGTACTATCGGAAACCTGGGCGTGGGCTGCGGATGCCCCGACACACAGCAAGCCCCATAACAAAAGGGCGTAACGAGAAAACATAGCGGCAGTTGAAAAACGTAAGCGGCAGGAACACACCCGCGCATACCGCCCTAACGGCCCGCTTACCACCGGGGTTGTGTGGCCTTACCGTCCAATCACCAGCATAGACAGCACCCCCCCCAGCATCACCAGTTTGCATAGGGTGCTGAGGCGGGAAAAGTCGCGACGGCGGTCGGCCCGAACCAGGCGTTGCGCCAGCAGCAGCAGCGGCCCCAGCACCGTGCCCAGCAGCCACAGGGCCAGCCGCCAGTGGCCATCGGCAAAGCCCTGGCCCACGGCTACTGCTACCACCCACAGCAGGCTGAGCAGGAATAAGCCCGCCACCCATTTGCTACGGGCCACGCCCACCACTATGGGCAGCGTGCGGCACTCGTGCTGGGCGTCGCCGCGCATGTCTTCCACGTCCTTCACAATCTCGCGCACTACCGTGAGCAGGAAAGCGGCCAGCGCGTAGCCCCACACGGCCGTACTACCGGTACGGTGCAACAGCTCGGGCAGCAGCACCAGCGCTGCCGTGAGCAGCCCAATACTGAGGTTACCCACCAGCGGTAACCGCTTAAACCGCGCCGAGTAGCCCCACAACAGCAGCGCGGCCCCCACCGTTACGGCTCCCACGGTGTAGCCCAGCGCAACGGCCACCACCACGCCCTCGAAGGTAAGCAGCAGGTGCGCCAGCATGGCCGGGCGCCGGCCCACCGACTGGCCCACCACCAACTGCGCCGGCCGGTTAATGGTGTCGATTTTAACGTCGTAGTAGTCGTTAATAATGTAGCCGGCGGCGGCCACGCACAGCGTGGCCAGCAGCAACAGCGCAAAGCGGGGTTCCAGCAGGGCCGCCAAGGGCTGCACGGGCTCCAGCAAACAGGTTTGCGTGAGAGCCATGCATAGGGCCATGATGAGCAGGTTGGGCAAACGCACCAGCCGGGCCAGCTTCAGGCCGGCGGAAGGCGGGGCAGCAAGCGCAGAAGAACCAGACAACGGCATGGCAAAAACAGACGACTGCGGAAAGCAGCAAAGGTAGGCAAGCAGTGCGGGCCTCTACCCCTGCGAGGCGCAAAAAAGCCCTTCCCGCAATATCGGAAAGGGCTTTTTTAAAGTTTAAACGAAACAGCTGGCTAACAGTACAAGTCAGCCGGCTAAAGTTTCTTGATGTTGACGGCGTTAACGCCTTTGCGGCCTTCCTGCGTGTCAAACTCCACGCGGTCGTGCTGCTGTACTTGCAGGCCATTCAGCCCGGTAATGTGCACGAAAAAATCCTCTTTTGTAGCGTCTTCTGTAATGAAGCCAAAGCCCTTGGAATCATTAAAGAACTTGACGGTTCCTGTTTTCATGGCAAGCTAATGAGGTAAAAGGTGAATGGATGTTCCGGTAAATGTATCGGAATATTTCACACCTGCAACCCAGGCGCCAAGCCGGCCAGCATCAACAAATTGTAAAGGTTTACGCAGAAGCTACCACGTACCCTGGGCTTTCATTACGGCTTCCACCAGCTCGCGCACGGCACCGTGCCCGCCGGGTAGGGTGGCTACGTAGTTGCTGATGGCCCGCACATCGGTGGCGGCATCGGCGGGGCACGCGGCTACGGCGCACCGGCGCATTACTTCCAAATCGGGCATATCGTCGCCCATGTAGGCAATGTGGGCCGGGTCGAGGCGGTGCAGATTGACATAGGTGTTGAAGATTTTCATCTTATCGTCGACCCCCAGGTACATATCGCGCACGTCTAACGACTCCAGGCGCTTGCGCACGCCTACTTCCTCGCGGCCGGAAATAATAACCACGCGGTAGCCCTTGCGCAATGCGTGCCGAATGGCGTACCCGTCGCGGATATGGAAAGCGCGGGCCTGCTCGCCGGTGTTAAGGGCCAGCAGGGTGCCGTCGGTAAGAACACCGTCGACGTCGAGAACAAAGGCCTGCACGGCCGATAAGTCAACCATATAAGGGAAGTATCAGGTCTTGACGCATACGTGGCGAAGCAAACACGTGGTTTTCTACCACCCATGCTTCACCCCCAACGCGGTTGCCATGGCGGATGGTGCCTCTGCTTACGCGCGGGCCTGCTCAACCGTTGGAATTAGCCCTTTTGGTTGTCGCGCCACTCGTACACCCACTTGGCCTGAATCTGCTCCAGGTGGCCTTCGTTGGCTTGTTCGCGGGTGCCGGCAAAGTTCGGCAGGCTTAGTACCCAGTCCAGCAAATCGGTAAAGCGTATGCGGTAGATGCGGGCCTCACCAAATTCGTCGCCGAATTTCTCGTAGAGGGCCATGGCAATGTCTTCGTGGTCTTGCCAGTTAATGGGCGGCTCGAAATGCGTCATTTCTGAATGAGGGAAATGGGATGAATGTGGTTAGATGCGGAAACTGACGGGGGGTGTCGCAATACCGGCCAAATGCACCGGTATTTCACACAGCACGCACGTTTTATCTCCTTCCGCACACTACAAGACTAGTGGCCCAGAAAATCTTGTTTCGGAATCTCAACGACCAGGTTTTCGTTTCCTTGCGTTACGCACTGGCAGGCCAAGCGCGAGTTCAGCCGCGGGTCAACGGCCCGGTCGATGAAGTCTTCCTCTTTGTCGCTGATTTCGGGCAGGTCGTCGGCGCCTGCTAACACGTATACGTGGCAAGTGCTGCAACCGCATACGCCGCCGCAGTTGTGCTGCAGCTGTATGTTGTTATTCAGGGCCACATCCAGCACCGACTCGCCCTCGGCCGCCACATGGGTTTGTTCGGGCTGACCGTCCGCGAACTTGAAGGTAATATTGATGGCTTTCACAGAGAGACGTGCTTAACAAGGCGCAAAGGTACGTACGCCGTTGCACAATGCCCGAACCCGGGCTAATGTTTGCCGAGGGGCCAACCAAAGCCCTCTGTTAGCCGGCGGCTTGGGCCTGAATGCTGGCCGAGAGCCGCCCGTAGAGTTCCTCCCAGGCTGGGTGCGCCTGCAACAAGCGCCGGTGCGCCAGCAGAGTGGCGACATCGTGGCGGATGGCGGGCCCGGTTTGCACGGTAAAAGGCGGCTGGCTGAGGGCTTTATCTATGGTTTCACGCACAAGGGGCGTTAGCAAGTCGGTGGGCAGGTTAGCCTCGGCCAGCAGGGCATCGGCAATACCCAGCAGGTGATTGGTGAAGTTGCAGGCGAAAACGGCCGCTACGTGCAGTTGCTGGCGCTGCGCCGTGGCCACAACCAGAACCTGCTGGCTAAGTGAACGGGCCAGTGCGGTGAGCAGAGCCAGATCGGCATCATCGGCCGCCTCCAGGCACAGGGGCACGGTGGCCCAGTCGACGGCGCGATTGGCACTGAAAGTTTGTAAAGGATAAAACACCCCGCCACGAATGGCCGGGCAGGCCGCGAACAGCGCCAGCGGCAGGGCTCCGGAGGTATGCGCTACCAATGCGTGCCGAGGCCATTTTGCGGCGGCCAGCACGGCTGGGGCAGCGTCATCGGGTACGCACAGCAGGTATACGTCGGCGGGAATGCTGCGCAGATCGGGGGCGGACCCACCGAAAGCCGTAGCGCCTATACCCTGCGCCACCTGCTGCGCCGAAGCCAGTGTGCGGCTCCATACGGCTACCACGCTGTGCCCGGCCCGGGCCAGGGCCGGCGCCAGCTGCGCCGCCACGCGCCCGGCGCCCAGCAGCACCACGCGAAATTGAAGTGAGGCCTGTTCCATTTTACTGCTAACCGAATAGCCCGGAGGCCGGGCGGCAAAATTAAGCCGCTTTGCCCGGGAGCAAGCGGCTGTTTTTTCCTAAAAATATTCGACCTTGTTTGCTCGAAATAAGAATTCTGATCGGTTGGTTGCGAAAATCAACTGTTCATTGACTTCTTCACCCTTACCAACTTTCACACTCACCCTTTCCACATGACAAAATCTTACACGCAGGGTCGATTCACAGCTCGCTGGCGACAGTTGGCGTTGGCTGCTCTGCTGGCAGTCGGCGCCACCGGCGGCGCGCAAGCACAGACGCTGAATTACAGCCTGTTCGGCGCCCAAAACGTGGCCGGCACCTACACCGACCTGGGCACTGCCGGCACTGTAATTTCCACGGCCAACACCGACGACGCTAACTCCGCGGCCACTCCCATCGGTTTCACCTTCAACTACAACGGGACGGACTTCACTGATTTCGTGCTGAACACGAACGGTTTCCTGAAGTTGGGTACGGCGGCGCCCACGGGCCCCAGCTACTTCCCCACCGCGCAGGCCACCGCCTCTACCGCTGCCGGTCCGCTGACTTCCACGGATACTAACCTGCTGCTGCCGTTAAACGAAGATCTGGAAGCTGGCACGTCGCCCGCCGAATACCGGATTGCTGTTACGGGCACGGCGCCGAACCGCGTGGCTACCATTCAGTGGAAAAACGTAAGCGACAAAGCCCGGAACAACGGTGCGGCTACGCCAACTCTCATTGGCAAGCAGCTCACCAACATTTCCTTCCAGGTTAAGCTCTACGAAACCACCAACCAGATTGAGTTTGTTTACGGCTCGGCCACTCCCGGCCCGGTTGCCGGCGACAACTTTAAAGCGTTTGCAGTAGGCATTAAGGGCTCGGGCAGCACCGCTACCCAGCTCATTACGGCTACCAAGCCTTCGGTTTCGGCTTGGAGTGCCACGACCTTCCTGGCAGGCAATTACACAGGCAACGCCCACAACGTGCGCAGCACTGTACTGCCCGATGCCGGCCGTACCTACCGTTTCTCGCCCGCCCGCCCCAACGACGCCGCTACGCTGCTGGTGTACTCTTTGGGCAAGCTGCCCACGCCTTTTGGCACGCCGCACGTCATTCAAGGCTTGGTGCGCAACGTGGGAACCTCTGCCCTGACCAACATTACGGTCACGGCTTCGGTAACGGGAGCTAACACCTTCACCAACACCAAAACCATTGCGTCGCTGGCTGTGGGTGCTACGGCCCTGGTTTCCTTCGACCCCTTCTCCCCCACCGTTAACGGCACGAACAATATTGCCGTGAGCGTAGGCGCCGATGATGTTGCAAGCAACAACACCGCCACCTACACGCAGCTGGTTAACGCCACTACGTACGCCGTAGCTGAACCCACCGCTGGTTCTACGGGCAGCGTAGGCTTTACCGCCAACTCCGGTGCCGATGCTGGCACAGGTATCTTCTTGGTGCGTTACACCACTAACGCCCCCCGCCGCGTGAGCGAGGTTAAAGTTCGCCTGGAAGGCGCGCCGGCTTCGGTTGGCCGCACCGTATACGGCGCCGTACTCGACAACGCCGGTACCATTCTGGCCCGCACGCCCGACTACGTTATCACCACGGCTGACATTGGCACGGATAAAACCTTCACGTTTGCCACGCCTGTTGCTGTTTCCGGTGACTTCTTTGCTGGTATGGCCCAGGCTGCTGCCCCCGCTGGCACGGCACCGTACTTCCCGCTGGGTTTGCAATCCGAAACTCCGACCCGCGCCAACACTTTCTTCACGGCTGCTTTGACCGGTGGTGCTCCTACCGATGCAGCAGGCAGCAACCTTGGCCGCTTCATGATTGAGGCCGTTACGGTGGCTCCGGCTACCTGTGCTCCTCCTACCGCCGTTACGGTAACGGGCATTACCGCCGGCTCGGCTACGGTGAACTTTACCGGTCCGGCTAACGGCACGTCTTACACCGTTGTGTACGGTCCTACGGGCTTTAACCCTGCTACCGGCGGCACCACGGTTACCCCGGCTCCTACGGCTTCGCCCGTAACCCTCAACGGCCTGTCGGGTTCCACCACTTACCAAGTGTACGTACGCGCTAACTGCGGCGCCAACGACCAAAGCACCTTCGCGGGCCCCATCAGCTTCAGCACGCCGTGCACGCCTCCGCAAATCAGCACGTTCCCGTACAACGAGAACTTCGATGCTGCTGCCCAGGCTCCTTGCGGTTATTCAATTCTGAACGTCAACGGTGACGCCAACACCTGGCAGGTAGTAGCCACCGCGCTGCACTCGGCTTCGGCCCCGAACGCCATTGCTTACCAGTTCAACCCGAACGCGGCGGCCGATGACTGGTTCTTCACTCCGCAGCTGCTGTTGCGCACCACGTCGCGCTACCAGCTGTCCTTCAAATACAAGACCCAGCAGCTTGCTTCGTTCCCTACCTCGGAACGCCTGGAAGTGAAGTATGGCCAAGGGGCTACCGTGGCGGCGCAAACCACCACGCTGTTTACCAACACTAACATCACCAACACCACTCACGTAACGGCCACTGCCCCAACGGTTGCAGTTATTCAGCCGGCCACCAACGGCTTCTACAACATCGGCTTCCACGTATACAGCCTCGCCGACCAGTACAACCTGTTCATCGACGACATCTCGATTACCCAGGTGGTAACGTCGGCTTCGGATGCTCTGGCTCGTGCGGTGGCGGTATTCCCGAACCCTTCGGCTGGTCAGTTGACGGTGGACGTAACCAACGCTCAGGCCAAAAACGGCCTTCAGGTTGAGGTCATCAACATGGTGGGCCAGAAAGTGCTCAGCACGTCGGTACGCGACAACCTGTCGAACAAGCTGGACGTGTCGATGCTGGCCAACGGCATGTACACCCTGCGCGTGTCGAACGGCGCCGAGTACATGATCCGTACCATCAGCATCCAGAAGTAATTTCCGGAAAGCCGAAAGGCTAACTTTAACACCAGGCGGCTCGCGGTGCGAGTCGCCTGGTGTTTTTTTAAGGCCATTCCGCAAGCAGCAAGCTAGAAGCATGGGATTTTCTTCATCTTGCTACCTGTTACATCACTTCACTGGCCGCGTGTCCGTGGGCCTTTTTACATCATTCTGCTCCTTTTTATGGCAAAAACGTACTTTTTCGAACGCCTATTCGCCCGCCCGACCTTGCTATTGGCTGGTTTTTTGGGCCTTGGCAGCTTGGTAGCCCATGGGCAAGCGCTAAATTATTCGTCGACGGCTGTGGTAAACACCGTTGGCACGTACACTGCATTGGGCACAACCGGCACCGCCATTGTGGTAACCGATCCTGATGACGACAACTCGACTGCGCAGCCGATTGGCTTCACGTTCGTTTACAACGGACAGTCGTTCACGCAGTTTGTGCTAAACACCAACGGCGCGTTGAAACTGGGCAGCACCCCGCCCAGCGACGATTTGGACTACTTCCCGGAAAGCACCGACCCGGCCGATCAGAACATGCTCTTTCCGCTGTTTCAAGATCTGGTAGCGGCGTCGGCAACTACAAGCTTCCGGGTGGCTACGACCGGGGCTGCTCCCAACCGGGTTTGTACGGTGGAGTGGTCGGGCATGCGGGAATTCGATTCTCCCGCGCAACTCACCAACGGTAGCTTCCAAGTGAAGCTCTACGAAACCACCAACCAGATTGAGTTTGTGTACGGCCCCGCTACGCCGGGTACGGGCGCTTCCGCAGAAGCACTTGCCGCCATCGGTATTAAAGGCTCCGGGCCAGCAACCGGCCAAGTGATACTGGGCACCAAGGCCGAAACGGCAGCATGGTCCACCACCGCCTGGCAGAACAGCAACTACACCACTGTAGGTTTCGCCTACAACAAAACCACCTTGGCCGACCCCGGCCGCACTTTCCGATTTACGCCTGCCAGCTGCGCACCGCCTTCAGCAGTAACTTTTTCAGGTACCACCGGCACCGCTACCACTGTTAGCTTTACAGGACCCGCCAACAGCACTGGCTACACTATTATTTATGGGGCGGCGGGTTTTAACCCGGCCACGGCCGGTGCCGGCACCAGTGTAAATACCACGGCTTCGCCATACACCATTACTGGTTTGGCAGCAGGATCGTCGTACGACGTATACATTCGGGCCAACTGCGGCGCTACCGACCAAAGCCCGTTATCGGGTCCGTTCACCATCACCACGAGCTGCGCTAGCTCGACGGCCGTTGCCGTTTTCCCCTACACCCAGAACTTCGACGGGGTTACCAGCGGCACCTTGCCCTGCGGCATTACGGTTCTTGATGTAAACGCTGACAACAACCCGTGGATTAACCGCAGCACGGTGCCCACGCAGGGTGGTCAATCCCCCATCAGCTCCTCGAACCCAAACGCAATGGTGTACTTCTGGAACACCAACGGCACCACCGCAGCTGATGACTGGTTTTTCACCCCGGAACTGATCCTGCGCACCGGCTTCCGCTACCAACTTACGTTTAAATACCGTTCCAGCGGTAATTACCCAGAGCGCTTAGAAGTTAAATACGGCAATGCACCAACGGTAGCGGCGCAAACCACCACGCTGTGGACTAACGCAAACGTTAATAACGCGGCCTACGCCACCACAGGCGCTGCGGGTGTTCCGGCAGTATCCGTTATTGCGCCGCCTTCCAATGGCCCTTACTACATTGGCTTCCACGCGTACAGCACTGCTGACCAGTTTTTCCTGGCCGTCGACGACCTGCAAATCACGGCCACGGCTATTACAGGCACTTCGGCAGCACTCGACCGCGCCGTAAGTGTATTCCCGAACCCCAGCGCCGGCCGCTTTACCCTTGACGTACGCGGCGCTAACGCCAAGAACGGCCTGCAGGTAGAAGTGGTGAACATGCTGGGGCAGCGCGTACACACAGCCACGGTGCGCGACAACTTTGAAAGCCAGCTGGATCTGAGTCACCTTGCTAACGGCATGTACACGCTGAAGGTAAAATCGGGCAATGATTACTCTATCCGTAACCTGTCGGTTCAGAAGTAATACTGCCGTTTCGGCTGAACTCAGCCACAGCTACAAAAGGGCAGCCTGCAATTGCAGGCTGCCCTTTTGCATTAGCAGCACTTGCCAAATTGAGCCCGGGTTCCTGCTCCTTGGGCTTCTAACTTGAGGAGCTCTGCAACCAACCTTTGACCCCGCCATATACCCGTGAAAAAACACTGCCCCTGCGCCAAATGGGCGCAGGGGCAGTGTTTTTTCACGAGTGTACCTACTTACGCTACTTGCGGCTCTCTGACCACAGGTTTGCTGGCTGACGATACTGGACGCGGCTTACGACCTCGCTGCCATACGGCCATACCAAAACCCAGACCCATGAGCAGCGTGCCGCTCCACAGCAGGTTGATGAAGGGTTTTTCCATCGCCTTCAGGATAATGTAATCCTTCTGGGTGGTGCTTACGCCAAAGGTGAACTTGCCGGCGGTGGGGTCGAGGTTGTTGAAGCTGATGCGCAGACCCAAGGCTTCCACTTCATCGGGTACGCGGCCCACAAGGCGGTCCTTTACCACGAAAATGGGGTGAACGTGATACTTCTTGCCGTTTTCGCCCGACACGATAACGTCAGCCTGCACGGCAATGTCGTCTTTGCTCAGGCCGAGACCGGCAAGGTTGGTGGCGGGCTCAGCACCCTTAAACACGGCTACGTAGTCGTTCAGGAACAGCGTGTCGCCGATGCCAACGGTGTACTCTTTCACTTCGCTCCAGTCCTTCTCCTTGGTAGGATCGGGCACGGAGGAAACGTGCGAGTAGATGTCGTGGTCCCAGAAGATTTTGATGTCGGGCGAAGCCAGCAGGCCTCCCATTTCCTGGTTTACCTGGGCCCGCGGGTAGAGCACGAACTGCTTGCCGGAGTCCTTGTGCTTGTACTCCACACGGTAGTACGTGTCCTCGGGGCGAATCTCGAGTGTGTCGCCGGCTTTGTAGTACGTCTTGCCGTCCTCCTGCTTCACATCAGCGCGGGCAATAGCTTTGTACTCGTCTACGGTACGGAAAAGCAGCTCCTTGTTTACGTAGCCGGGCACGCCGGGCACATCGTAATACTGGCCGGTATAAGTAAGCTTGTACGGCCCCATTTCCGACGACTGGTTGCGCCACAGCAGCACGTTGTCGCGGTTGAGGTCCTCAGGGAATTCCCGCGAGTACAGCAGACCGGAGGTGTTCTTGGAAATGATGTTTGAGTAACCGGCCGAGGCCAGAATACCCAACAGCATCAGCGCAATACCAATGTGCGACACCGCACCACCCGAAAGCCGTACCCCGCGCCGCACCAATTGGAACAGCATGCCCGCGTTAGCCAATACCCCAAACAAGCCCGTGGTGAGCAGGGCAATGTAGGGCAGCGAAATTTCCATGCCGTTGTTGCGCACCAACAGGATAGCAAGGCTGGCCAATAGCAGCGTGAGAATGGCCGGCACCGCCAGGCGGCTGCTGATGTTTTCTTTATCCGTTTTCTGCCACCACAACAGCTGCGCGATGCCCGAAAGCAAGGCCACCAACGCGCCCATCCAGAGCTGAATCTTGGTGTAGTGGGCAATTTGGTCGGCGGGCAAAGCCACGTTCGACTTCACGCCGAAGAAGCCTACCACGGCGTTGTACACCGGAATACTTGTGGTAACCAAAACCTGGAATGCACCCAGGCAAAGCACAGTAGCCCCGATGAACACCCACAGTTCGGGGTGGTACATCGTCAGCTCTTTTTCCGATACCGGAATCTGCTTCCAGCGCCACACCAGCAAGGCGATGCTCAGAATCACAAAGGCGCCGAGGTACAGCAGCAACTGGCCGGAGAGGCCGAGGTCAGTGAAGGAGTGAACCGACGCGTTGCCCAACACGCCCGAACGCGTGAGGAAAGTAGCGTAGAGAATGAGCAGGAAGGTGGCAATAACCAAGGCGTACGCGGTGCGCAAGCCGGTTTTACCGCGCTGCCACAGCACTAAAGCGTGCAACGCAGCTACGAGCACCAGCCACGGAATGTACACGGCGTTTTCCACCGGGTCCCAGTTCCAGTAACCACCGAAGTTCAGGGTTTCGTAGGCCCAGTAGGCGCCCATCATCACGCCTATGCCCAATACGCCACCGCCTACCAGGCTCCAGCGAATAGCGGGTTGCACCCATTTCGTCAGTTCGCCTTTCCAGAGGCCAGCAATGGCGTAGGAGAAGGGCACTAGGGTAAGAGCGAAGCCCAAGAACAACGTGGGTGGGTGAATTACCATCCAGTAGTTCTGCAGCAGGGCGTTAAGTCCCTTGCCGTCTTCGGGTATCCAATCCGGGTTTGCTTGGTACACCGGCAGATCGGGCATGAACTCGCGCATGAGGATGAACGGCGAAGACCCGATTTTTAAGCTGCCTACCACTACGCCCAGAATCATGGACACGAGGAATAGCTGCACAAAAGCAAACACAGCCATAACCGGCGCTTCCCACTGCTTGGCTCCGCGCATGATGAAGGCGCCCAGCAGCACGTGCCAGAAAATCCAGAGCAAGAACGAGCCCTCCTGCCCTTCCCAGAAGCAGGATATCATGTAATACACCGCCAAGTGGTTGCTGGAGTGGCTCCAGGCGTAGTAATACTCGTAGCGGTGGCCGTGAATAATGGCAAACAACGCCACAATTACCCCCAGTACCGCCAGGCTGTGCACCACAAACGCGCCGCGCCCAATGCGCAGCCACGATTCGTCGGTGTCGCCCAAGGGGCGCTGCCGAGCCGCCATGTAATACCCAAGCGCAGCCACCACGGCCGCCGCAAAGGCTACAATGACGCCTAAATGTCCCCAGTCGCCAATCTGCATAGTCAATTCAATGAGCCTCGAGCAACGGGGTGGCCACTGCGTACTTGCAAGCCACCCGTTGCCCAGGAATGAGTATTAGTTGATGGACGCCGTGGCGCCCTTCACTTCGTTTTCCACGTATTTCGACGGGCACTTCAGCAAAATCTTATCGGCCACAAACACATCATTGCGCATGTTGCCGGTAATTACCACCTGCTCCGACTTCTCGAAATCCTGGGGCTTGGGGCTGAAGTACACGACCTGCTGGGCAATGCGGTTGGTATCGACCAAGGTGAAGGAGAAGTAGTTCGGGTCGAGGGTGGGGTTGTACTGCAGGCCCACGGGGTTCTTCTGCGCGTCCTGGGGCAGGCGGCCCACTACGTGCACCTTGCGCAGGTCGCCATCGGCGGCCAGCTCTTTGGCTTCTTTGAAGGAAACGTACACCGAAGCGTCGCCGGCGGTGGCCATTACAATGCCGATAGCAGCGGCAATGATTACCAGAACCAGTAAATGCGTTTTTTTCATGGTGGCTTAAAAGAAAAGAAGCCTTTGAATGAAGAGCACCAACCGCTCCGGCGGCTAGCACTTGTAAACAACCGCCGCAGCTCAATAAATCCGGCCGCAGCAGCAAAATTGTAAAATCAGAGGACGGCGGGCCGGGCGCTCAACTGGTAAAACACGCAGCGGCGCCCGTTGTTGGCCTCCTAGTCGCGAAGTTCCCGCTCCAGGCGGCCCACTTTCCGGTCGATGGCCACGAGGTACGCAACTACGCCTACCAGAATGACCAGCACGACGCCAACAACCACGTAGATTTTGCCGTCTTGCCGCATCTGATCGGCCATTTCGGGACCAGCGGGTTGTTGCGCTAACAGCGGCAGCACGGGCAAAAGCACGGCGGCCAGCAACAGCAGGGCACGCCGCCCCAAGGAGCGAAGCACCGAAGAGAGCAGGTTAGGCCAGTTGTTTTTCATACAGCTTGTGTTGAACGAAGGTCAGACGCACGGCCACTTGGGTAATCCAGGTGCCCAGCAGCGTCCAGCCGATAATGGCCGGGTAGAACACCCAGCGCATGTTGTTGTCAAGGTCGTATTGATTGAAGCCGGGGTTGCCGCCGGCGCCGGGGTGCAGCGAATCGGTGAGACGCGGCAGCACGAACAGCAGAGGAATGGCCGCGCAGTACGCAAAAATGTTGTACACCGCGCCAATGCGGGCACTTTGCTGCTCGTCGGTGATGGAGGAGCGCAGCACTAGGTAAGCGCCGTAAATGAGCACCGCAATGGCCGCCCCGTTCAGGCGAGGGTCGGAAGTCCACCACGTGCCCCAGGTGTAGCGCGCCCACAGGCTACCGGTAGCAAGGCCCAAAACCGCCATCAGCACGCCCGTATTGGCCGACTGGTACGCCAGCACATCGAGCCGCACGGATGGCTTGTACAGGTAACGCGCCGAATTAATGGCCGAAGCAGTCAGGATAATGGTCATCCCAAACCACATGGGCACGTGGAAATACAGGTTGCGAATGGTTTCGTTGAGGATGGGCAAGCGCGGAACCGGCCCCAACAGCCCCATCAGGACTGTGTAGAGCAGCAGCACCACGGCCAGCACTTTCCACCAAGCATTTTTCATCGGAGGTGTTAGGAGTTAAAAGCCAGGAGTTAGGAGCAAAAAGCGGCAGCAGAGCAATCATCATTCTAGCTCCTGGCTTCTAACTCCTGTCTCCTATCAAATCACGTTCGCCACAGAAACGGGTACAGCAGGTAGGAAACCGCCACTACCAGCAGGTTCAGGCCCAGCAGCATGTACAGCGGCTGCGGGCTGGCATCGAGGCCGTCGAGGGCGTTCTTGGCGGCTTTGATGAGTTGGAGCAGAATGGGAATAACCACCGGGAAGCCCAGCACCGGCATGAGGGTGTTGCTGTTCTGGGCTTTGGCGGCAATGCCCGAAATCAGCGTGAGTGACGAGGCAAACCCCAAAGCGCCCAGCGCCACCACCAGCGTAAACCGGCCGGGCTGCTGCACGGGGTTGCCCAGCACCAGCGAGTAAGCGCCGAATGCTACCAAGCCTAAGCCCAACAGCAACACGGCGTTGTAGGCTATTTTGGCCAGAATCACGGCTTCGGGCCGCACGAGAGCATAGTAATAAAGCAAACGGCCGCGGCTTTCCTGCAGAAAGCTTTTGGCCACCGCGTTTACAGCCGTGAACAGCAGAATAATCCACAGCAAAGCGTTCCAGGCCGGAGCCGGCAGCACCCCACCGCGCACGAAGCTCAGGTAGCAGACGAATACGGTACTGCCCACGTAGAGCAACATGCCGTTTAGGGCCGCGCGCTGCCGCCATTCCAGGCGGAAGTCCTTCTGCATCAGATACCAAATCTCGCGTAACAGCTGCACGGCCGGTCGGTGGGTGAACGGGACGGCAAAGATACAACCCGATGGCCGGAAGCGGGTCATACTAACCCGAATATGTCACCTGACTATTATCAGGTTGGCGCGGTTAGCACCGTTACCGCAGCAGGCAAAAAGAAAAGCCGGATCCAAATAGATCCGGCTCTTTATAGGCCAAGGACGTTTCAGCCTTTACTCCCGACTGCGGTCGACTTCCACCTTATACCGGTTTACTCCACCACCAGGTGACCCGTAGCCACGCGGCCGTTTTGGGTGACTTGGTAGAGGTGCAAACCGGGCTTTATGGCGCCCAGCGGCAGAATTACGCGTCCGGCAGCCACGGTTTGCTGCGAGGTATGCAGCACTTCCCGGCCGGTAACATCATGTAGAGTTAAGGTTACCGGGCCGGCGCCGGGCAGCTGCAGGCTTACCTGGCCCCGAGCTGGGTTGGGGTACAACTCAGCCTGCAAAGCTGGGGCGTTGCGGCTGGCCAGCGGACCAGTGCGGAATGGCAAGTAGTCCACGAAACCCAAGGTGGCAATATCGGGCCGGTGCACAATGTGCGCTTCCACATCGGCGGCCACGGCGGTACCCCAGTCGTTGTTTTCGGCTTTGAGGTCGTCGGGGCCGTTGTTGTAGAAATCGTAAACGGTGCCGCCGTTGCCGTTGTTCACGAGGCGGTTTAGGCCCACGTTGGTGGAGTCGGTGCTGCTTAAGTCGCCGAAGCTGATGAGCAGGCCGTTCGGCGAGGTGCCCGACTTAAGCACCGTTACACCCCACAGGTTGCCGCTGATGAGGTTGCGCGACACCACGCCGGTTTGGCTGTTGCCGGTGAAGTTGATACCGCTGCCGCCGGTGTTGGCGTTCGGATTGTTGTTGTTGTCCTGAATGAGGTTGCGGGTAATGAGCGTATTGTAGTTCGCGCCCGTCACGGTAATGCCGTAGCGGTTGTTGCGAATAATGTTGCCGCGTACTTCGGCCCGGGTAACCCCGCCGCCACCCAGCAAATTAGAAAGCCCAATGCCTCCGGCCATATTGGTGGCAAGGCTACCCACCACTAGGTTACGCTCGATGAGAATGGTTTGTCCGACAATGCCCGGCCCGAGGTTGATTTGCGGGTAGTTGCCGTTTTCGGTATTGTTCAGCAGGAACACGCAGTTCCGAATGATAGGCGAAGTAGCAATGTTGGCCGGCGAAATGATGGCCGAGCGGCTGTTGCGCACAAAGCGGCAGCGCTCCACCACTGCCCGGTTGCCCGACATACTAATAGCCCCATTACCAATGGAGCGCACGCCAGCGGGGGTAGTGAGCGTGGCTACGTTGCGGCGGAATACGCAGTCGGTCAGCTGCAAATTGGCGCCGTTAATGCGCACGCCGGCACTGTACTCCACCACCGTTTTGCGCAGCCGCGAGGCCCCGGCCGTAGCCGAAAACGACATGGTATGCCACGGCGCAGCTGTGTTTTGGGCCGTGAATTTCACCGAATCGGGCGGGTTCACCAGCAGCGTACCGTCGATGTACAGCAGTGCCAGCGGCGCCACCTGAATGGTTTCGTTGGTGGTTATACTCAGCGTATCGGTAGCCGCCAGCCGAATGGTATCGTTGATTTGCCACGCGGTACCTGCTTGGCTCACGGCTCCACCCGAGGCCGCTGCCAGCTGCGCCAAGGTGTAGCGGCGGCTGGTTCCGGCCGTTTGAAATTGCGCAAAGCTGTGGCTCAAACTTAGCCCAAGCAGCATCAACAGGAGTACAATCTTTCGCATAACGCAGCTGGTAAGAGAGGGAAGTGCAACACCGCTAAGGTAGCCGGTTACCGATAAAGAAAAGCCGCCCGGCGCATACCAGGCGGCTTTTCTTTATCGGCACTATACCCAGCAAGCCAGGGCGCTACCGGTGGCAGGGCTTAGAAGTCGTAGCCCAGCGTGACGTAGAATTTCGGGCCGCGCTGCACATAATCCTCCTGCCCCCAGGCTACGTCGAGCTTGCCGTAGAAGCCCAGCAGCGTGGTGCGGGCCCCAAAACCGTAGCCTATTAACATGGGGTTACGGAAGTTGATAACCGTAGCCGAGAAGGCATTGCCCACGCCCCCCACCACCTGGGTGTTAAAGGAGTTGTTTTCGTTAAATGGGTTCGGGCCCGAGTACGCGGTACCGGCGTCGCCAAAAGCTGTGAGCTGCAGGTTACGGAAGAACCCGGAGTAAATGGGCTTACGCGACAACACCTGAATAATGGGCACCCGTACCTCAGAGTTGAACAGCACGTACTTCGGTCCGTTACGCTGGTTGAAGTTGAAGCCGCGCAGGTTGGTCACGAACTGCTGGTAGAAAATATCTACCGGGTCGTTGTACTCAATGGTTTTGCCGTTGGTCTCGTCGAAGCGGGCATTCAGCCAGTTATCCATGCCACCCAGGCGGAACTGCTTGGGCGCGTTACCAAAGAACTGCCCGTAACTGGCCCGGTTGGCCCATATAATTTGCCGGTATACCTTCTGGTAATGGCGGAAATCCATGTACAGCTTGCCGAAATTCTGCGCGCTGTTGCCAATAGAGTTCAGCTTCAGCATGCCCATTTTAAAGCGCGTGCCCTCCAGCATGTTCACGCCCGTTCCAATGGCGTTGTCGAACACCAACTCGGCGCTGCCGCCGTAGTATTGGTCGCGGGCGTCGGGGCTTTGCAGCTGTTCCACCGCAACCAAGCGGGTGCTTACGTAGCGCAGGTCGGCGCGGGCGCTGATGTTGTGGGTAAGCGGATATACAATGCCAGGGCGAATTTCGTAGCGACCCAAGCGTACTTCGCCCACATTGGAGTTCAGATAGTAGCTGTCCTTCTCGAAGCGCAAGCTCCAGTCGTAGCGGCGGGTTAAGTTGGTGTACTGCCCGTACAGGCGGTTGGTGCGCAAATCGGTGAGGGCAAAAATGCCGGCCTGAATGCGCTGGTTTTCCATCAGGTCCGACATATTGGCCTGCCCGATCAAGCCAATGCCCAGAAGCGGATCGGCGTACAGCGACGATACCACGTTATCGAGGCTAAAGCGGGTGTCGTAGCGCTGCGGACCGCCCACACTCAGGTCGGGCGTAATAACCGGCTGCTGGGCCACCATGCTATTGCGGCGCTGGCGAGGCCTGGGCACGTCTTCTTCAAACTGGTAATCGCTCAGGTCGATACCGCCTTGGTTTCGGCGCGGACCAGCTTGCTGCGGCTGCTGCGCCGGGGCAGCAGGTTGCGCAGCGGCTTGCTGTGCGGGGCGTTGGGCCGCTTTGGTTTGCGCCGCCGAACGGTCCTCCAGAATTTCCTGGCGGGCCGTTTTGTACAACTTCAGGCCCTGCGGCAACTCGTACTTCGGGTACGCATACACAAACTCCCGGGCGCGGTCGGCGGCCACAAAGGCCAGCGCGTTGGTCGCGGGGTTGTAGTCGAAGTTCTTGAGGTTATTCAGGAACGAGCTAACGGCTGTCCGCTCGCGGGTGCGCAGGTTGTAGCGGAACACGCTACGCACCCCGCTTTCCTCGCTGAGGAACAGCACCTCGTCCTGCGACAAAGCTCGCGGCCGGGTTTCGTTGGAAATAGTGGCCACCAACTGCTCTACCGGCACCGCGCGGCCGTCGAGGTGGTAGGCAAACAGGTCGTAGTTGTTCACCACGGCGTTAAAGCCGCCCTTGGCCGTACCCGTAGAGTCCAGCCAGCGGTTCGAGCTGAACACCAGCGTCTGGCCGTCGGGCAGGAACACCGGCTGCACATCGTCAAACACGTCTTTGGTGAGCTGCTCGGGCTGGCGGCTGCCGGCGCGCAACACGTAAATATCGGCTTGACCGTTGCGCACGCCGGTAAACGCCAGGGCTTTGCCATCGGGCGAGTAGCTCATGTCGAGTACCTGGCTGAAGCTGCTGAACACTGATGAGCCCTGGTTTTTGCTGAAAGGCAGGGCGTCTCGCAGGCGGGTAAGCACTCCGGTAGCGCCGCCGTTGCCGGCCACCAGATTCAGCGTAATCTTACCGCGGCTTTCGGCGGCCACGGCCAGCTGGGCATTGTTGCGCCAGGCCAGCACGGGCAGCTGCAGATCCACCTGCTGATCGGGGGTTTTGTAGCCGCCGCGGTACACAATGTGCTTGCCACCGCTGCCATCGGCATCGGTTACCACCACACGGTAGCGGCCGCGGTCGTTTTCGGTGTAAGCCAGCAAGCGGCCGTTCGGGCTGATAACCGATTCGCCGTAGCGCACGTTGCGCCGGTTACGGCTCATGAGCTGGTGCGGCTCGTCGGGCACGGTGTAGGGCGTTTCCGGCTGCGCGTTCAGCTGGCGGTAGTAGCCCATCCAGTCTTTCAGGAACACCTTGTAAGGCACGTTCAGCGAGGAGCTGATGCCGGTTTCTACGTCGCGCGTGATGCGCGTCAGGTTTAGAATATTCTGGATGCTGGTATAGCCGTAGCGCTCGGCAATGTAGTTCCATACGCTCTGGCCGGCCATTTCGGGGTGGCGCAGGAAGAACTGGGAGGCTTTGTCCTTTTCGACTTTCTGCGTCATGTCGCGCATGTAATCGTCCATTTCTACGCTCCAGCCCTCGGCGGCGTAACCCGCGGCACCGGCCACAAACCAGTCGGGCAATTGCAGCAGGTAGCTGCTCTGGATTACTTCCTTGAGCGAGCCGCCGTACATCATGTCGTTCAGCAGCACGCGGGTAATCTGGTAGCTTAGGTCGCGCTTAAACACGGTTTGCTCGCCCCCAAACGCCAGCTGCACCTTGGTCATGCGCAGCAGCGAGGTTTCGCCGCCGGTGCTGTACTTATCGGCATCGAGGCCCACGTTGCTCTGGCGCAGGTCGCCCACCGAGTTGTAAAGCATCAGGGTGGTTTTCGAGTACGGGTAATACCCGATAAGGGCGGTAATTCGCTGCAGCTCCTTTTCGGCGTACTCGGCGGCACGGCGCGCGGCCGCTTCGCCGCCCGCGTAGTAGTACACGTTGAAGTTCTGGGTGCTCAGTATTTGCCAGTTGAACTCCTTGTACTGAATACGAACGCGGCCGAAGCTTTCCTGCGACGTCTGAGCATATGCCGGGCTGCCCAGCCCCAATAGCGTCAGCAGGCAAGCCGCCGACCAGGCAGCGCCCCGTAGCTTACCCGAAGGCAAGCAGCTGCGCAGGCGGTGAAACGATAAGGATACGTGCTTCATAAAGCCAAAAGGGCAGAAACGAGGTGAGAATCAGGGCGCCGGATGGGCTGCTGCGGGTGCAGCTGAATACAACGCATGATAACGCAGAATATTGACTTCCGGCCATAGCTCCTGGCCATTTTCGAGCACATCGGCCAGCAGCTGCGCCATACGGGGCGCCAGCAGCACCCCCTTGGAACCTAAACCGTTAAACACGGCCAGGGTTGGCAGCTGCGGATGCACACCCAACAGCGGCTTCCGGTCGCGCACGGCCGGCCGCACCCCTACCCGCTGGCCCGTTACCTGAAAAGGCACGTCGGTCAGCTCGCGCAGGCGCTCGGCTAGCTCCTGGCGGGCTTCGGGAGTGGGTTCCAGGGCGAAGGGCGGCCACCGATAGGTAGCACCCACGCGCACCCGCCCGCCCGCGCCCACTGGCACCACGTAGGCACCCCGGTTGAGCACGTAATCGGTCGGCAGCGCAGGGGCTTCCACGTCGAGCACTTCGCCTTGGTTAGGAGTTATAGGCAGCCAGCTGAACCACGGGTTGCGAACGGCGGCGGCGCCCTCACAGAACACCACGCGGCGCGCCCGCACCCACCCGGCGTAGCTGGCACCGGCTGCCTCGGCAACAAGCAGTTCCGGGGCAAAAGTTTCGGAGCGCAGCCAGCCTTTTTGCAGACCGTCGGCGGTAAGGGCATTCAGCAGCGCTTCGGTATCAACCCAGCCGCCGTGGCGCAGCTCCAGGCCGCCAAATGGCTGCTTTAGCCCCGGTACGGCAGGCAGCGGCTGGGCGGGGTCGGCCACGTAATTTCCCCAGCGGTTATCGGCCGAGCGGGCCAGCACGTCGTTCTGCTCGCGCACCGACGAAAACAGCTTCAGAATGGGCAGCTCGTGAAAAAATGTGCTGCCGAATTCGGCTTCCAGCGTTTGGTAAAATGCGCGGGCAGCGGGCAGTAGCTCATCAATGCGCCACGATAAGGCAAAGCGTTTGCCCGCCACGGGGTTAATGAGGCCCGCTGCCACGCGCGAGGCCGAATCGGGCTGCACGGTATCCAGCACCAGTACGGTACGGCCGCGGCGGCGCAGTTCCCAGGCCAGCGTGGCGCCGGCCAGGCCGTGGCCAATGATAAGGTAGTCGGTTTCGAAAGGAGCGGTAGCAGATTGCATTACGGGCAAAATACGCACTTTCCGGGCCTGATTGCGTAACTTACCCTCCCCTAGTACTTACCCCAGATGCCCGCGCCGTGCGGGCTTTTTCTCTACTGCATGACCGTTTCGGGCTTTACGTTCAACGCCTTTTCCGAGAATACCTACCTGCTGCACGATGCCACTGGCGCCTGCGCCATCGTCGACCCCGGCTGCTACGAAAAAGCCGAACAGCAGGCCCTGAAGCAGTTTATCGAGGCCCACAACCTGCGCGTGGAGCTGCTCCTTAACACCCACTGCCACATCGACCACGTCTTCGGCAACCAGTTTGTGCTCGACACTTGGCCTGGCACGCCCTTCCTCATTCACGAAGCCGATTTGGCTACGCTGCGTGCCGTACCAACCTACGCTCCGGCCTACGGGTTTCCACTGTATAATCCTGCCGAGCCTACCGGTTTCCTAACGCCGGGTACACCCGTGAAATTTGGCGAAACCGAGCTGGAAATTCGCTTGGCGCCCGGCCACGCGCCCGGCCACGTGGTATTTTACCACCCGGCCACCCGCGAGGTTATTGGCGGCGATGTGCTGTTCCAGGGCAGAATTGGCCGCACCGATTTGCCCGGCGGCGACTACGCCACCCTCATCCGTAGCATTAAGGAGCAGCTGCTCACTTTGCCCGACGAAACCACCGTGTATCCCGGCCACGGTCCGGCCACCACGGTGGGTGCCGAGCGCGCTTCCAATCCTTTCCTCCGCTAGGCACTTTTCATGGCTATTAAAAACCATTTACCCAACGCGCTTACCTGCCTGAATTTGCTGTGCGGCTGCGTGGCGCTAAGTCTAATTCTGGCCTACACCCCCCAAACCGCTACTTCTGGCTGGGAACCGCTACTGCCCGCCATGGCCCTCATCGGCATTGCTGCCATTGCCGACTTTTTCGATGGCTTGGTGGCCCGGGCGCTGCGCGTTTCATCGCCTATTGGCAAAGACCTCGATTCCCTGGCCGACATGGTGTCGTTTGGCGTGGTACCAGGTGCTATTCTGTTTAAGCTGCTGCAACATGCGCTTCCGGCCGCTGGGCTACCCATCAGCCTGGCTTACTTAGCTTTTACTGTGAGCATTTTCTCGGCCCTGCGGCTGGCTAAGTTCAACAACGACACCCGCCAGTCGGACTCGTTCATTGGCCTGCCTACGCCGGCCTGCACCCTGCTGGTGGCTTCCCTGCCGCTGATTTTGGTGTACGACCGGTTCGGCCTTACTCCTATTGTGCTGAATCCGTGGGTGCTGCTGGTCCTGTCCTTCGTGCTGGCAGGACTGCTGGTGGCTGAAATTCCGCTGTTTGCGCTGAAATTCAAAAATTTCAGTTGGCAAGACAATTCGCTGCGTTTCGTGTTTCTGATTGCGGCGGTGCTGCTATTGGCGTTGCTGCAAGCTGCGGCCGTACCGTTGATTATCTTGCTGTACGTGGCACTGTCGGTGCTACGTCCTTCTTATGGATAGCTCCCGCACAATATTTTGCTGATTGAGTAGTTAGATGCTCAATTAAGTGAACGGGCGGGCAGCTTCATCTGTTGAGGTGCCGCACAGCCCCACTCAACCCCTACCCGCTTGACCTACACCACTATGCGCGTTTGTACCTTCTTGCTGTTGCTGTGGCTGGTTCCTGCCCTTGCCTTAGAGGTACGGGCTCAGGCGCCCGAAGCGCGCATTAAGCTCAATTGGCAGGGCCAGGCACAGCTATCTGAGCCGGGCCGTGAGGTTAAGGTGCCCACGTTTGCCGGGGCGTCGTTTGTCGCTGGCAGCCGCCTGCCGCAGTTCACCTTCCGCATAAACGGCTACGCCACCAATGTGCAGTTGGTGTCCCCTACCTACGAAGCCTTCGGCCCGCAGGAAGCCCGCTTGTTTCCCACCCTTCCGGCAGATGCGCAGCTCGTGTTGCGCCACGGCACTGAGAAGCGCCGGCCCGTTACCCTCGTTACCATAACGGGTGTACGCCGCAGCCCACAAAGCGGGCAGGCCGAAAAACTGACCTCGTTCGACTACACCTACACCCTTGATAACAATGCCGCCACTGCACGCCGTGGCTCCCACACCTATGCCACCACTTCGCTGCTCAACCAAGGCGACTGGTTTAAAATAGGTATTGCCGGCAACGTAGAAGGCGGCAGCGACGGCAGCGGCATTTACAAGCTTGACAAAGCCTTCCTGAATAGCGTGGGGCTACCGGTTCAGTCGCTCGACCCGCGTAACCTGCAGCTGTTTGGTCAGGCCATTGGCATGCTCCCGCAAGCCAACAGCGCCCCCCGCCCCGACGACCTGGTACAGAACGCTTTGATGTTCGTGGGCGACGGCGACAACGTCTTCAACGACAACGAATACTTCGTGATGTACGGCCGCAGCCCGCATACCTGGGCGCACGAAACGGCTACCAACCGCTTCCGCCACATCTTGAATCTGTACACCGATACGGCTTACTATTTCCTGCGCGTGGGCAACAGCCCGGGCCTGCGGGTAGGCGCTGCCCCAGCCGTTACGGGTACTCCCACTGCCACCATTCGGCAGTTCACGGAGCGCCAGTTTCGGGAGCTGGAACTGGTTAACCTGCTGAAGTCGGGCCGCCAGTGGCTGGGCGAAGGGTTCAACAACGGAGCGCAGAAAGACTTCACCTTTTCCATTCCCGACCTGGTGCCGGGTTCGTCCCTGCAGCTTACTACTTCGGTGGCGGCCACGGCTTTGCCCAGGAACTGCAACAGCTACCAGAGTCCCAACGAGGTTACTTTCTTCCGCCTGGGTATCAATGGCACGGCCTTGCAACAGCAGAGCGTGTTTAACCTAAGCTGCGGCAGCGGCTGCCCCGGCGAATGTTATCCCGAGGCGGCCAATACCGACATCAAAACCCAATCCTGGACGGTGCCGGCCAACGCCGGTGCTGATTTGCGGCTCAGCATTACCTACGACAGCCGCGGCGACCAAACGGCCCTCGGCTACCTTGATTACGTGGAAGTGCAGGGCCTGCGGCGCTTGCAGCTCAACGGCACTGGCCAGCTGAACTTCCGCTCGTTGGAAAACCGTGCCCCCGGCGCCGTCAGTGCCTTCGAATTGGCCACTGCTCCTGCCGGTACCGTGGTATGGGACGTAACCAACCCCCGCCGCCCGCGGCAGGTGGCCCTAACCAATAACCGCTTCGTGGCCCGCACCGATTCCGTGCGCGAATACGTGGCCTTTGCCGGTAGCAGCTTTAACACGCCACGCTCGTTTGGGCGCGTAGCCAACCAGAACCTGCACGCGCTTGGGCAGGTACCGGGCTCCGTAAACCTCGTCATTGTTACGCCCCCGTTGTTTCTGCGGCAGGCGCAGGACCTGGCAGCGCACCGGCGCCGGCACGATGGCCTGAACGTAGCGGTAGTTACCACCAACCAGATTTACAACGAATTCAGCTCGGGCGGCCAGGACATTACGGCCATCCGCGACTTCGTGAAAATGCTCTACGACCGCGAGAACCTGGAGCTGTACGTGCTGCTGTTCGGCGACGCGTCGTACGATTACAAGGCCGATGCGTCCAACAAAGCCGATCAGTTGCCCGGCTGGTGGAGCCAGCGGCAGTTGAAAGACAGCGAAAACCAAAACTTCGTACCCACCTACGAGTCGGTGGAATCGTTGTCCCGCATTCAGTACCGGGTTAACGGAACCCCCGGGTCCTATTGCTCCGATGACTACTTCGGCTTTCTGGACGACGATGAAGGCGACTGGTCGGAGATAGATACCAGTGCGGCAAACCACATGATGGACGCGGGCATTGGGCGTTTGCCTATTCGCACGCCTCGCGGCCAGCCTAGTTCTACGGCTATGGCCACGGCCATCGTAGCAAAGCTCATTGCCTACGACCAGCCGGCCTCCCAGGGAAAGTGGCGCAACCGCTTAACGTTCGTAGCCGACGACGGTGACTATGGCCTGCACATCAACAACTCAGAGCTGGCGGTGAATGGCATTGCTTCGTTCCAACCCGTCTTCAATTCCAATAAGGTTTACCTCGACCTGTTTCCGCAACAAAGCACGGGCAGCGGCCAAAATTCGCCAGCCACTAACGCCGCCCTCGACGCCTCTATTGAGCAAGGCTCCTTATTTGTGGGATATGCCGGCCACGGCGGCCCGCGCGGCTGGACCGATGAGCAGATTCTGAACAACAACTCGGTGCTGCAGCTGCAGAACCGCAACCGCCTCTCGTTCTGGTTTACCGGCACCTGTGACTTCGCGTGGTACGATGACCCGGGATTCGACTCGGCGGGTGAGCAGGTACTGACCGATACTCCCGGCGGCGCCATTGGCCTGCTGACCACTACGCGACTGGTATACGCCAACAACAACCAGAGCCTCGCTTTACCATTTTACCAGGCCCTCTTCCGCCGCGACGCCAGCGGTAAGTGGGGCCGTTTGGGCGACGCCATGGTTCAGGGCAAAAACGGCGACGGCGTGGACGTGGGCAACCGCAATTTTACCCTGCTCGGCGACCCATCCATGCGCCTAGCCATGCCTCAGCTCAACGCGCAAGTGCGTAAGCTGAACGGGCGGGCCCTTACGGCTACCAGCCCCGACACCATTAGGGCTTTGCAGCGCGTATTGCTTGAGGGCGATGTAACCAACCACCAGAACAGTCTGGCCTCCACGTTTAACGGCAAGGTGCAAGTCACTGTGTACGAGAAGCCGTCCATTCTGCGCACCTTGGCCACCGAGCCCAGCAACCCGTCGCTACCGGTGACGGTGCAGAAAGATGTGGTGTACGACGGTACTGCTACGGTGCAGAACGGCACCTTCCGCGTGGAGTTTGTAGTACCCAAAGACATCAACTACCAGTTTGGATTCGGTAAAATCAGCCTGTATGCGGCCGATTCGGTGCGCAACATCGACGCCCACGGCTACCACGGCAACGTGAACATCGGAGGCGCTTCCACCACGGCCTTGTCGGACACCATTCCGCCCGTCATCAGTTTGGCCATGGACACCGAGAACTTCGTATTCGGTGGCCTTACACGCCCCAACACCACGCTGCTGGCCGCCTTTAGCGACGACAACGGCATCAACACTGCCGGCACGGGCATTGGCCACGAACTAACCGCCACGCTCGATGGCGACCCGAACAAGGTTACCATTCTCAACCAATACTACGCGGCCGACCTGAACACCTTTACCAGCGGCAAGGTGCAGTACCTGTTCAAAAACCTCACGCCCGGGCCTCACTCCCTCAAGGTTAAAGCGTGGGACACGTTCAACAACTCCGCCGAGCGGACCATTGAATTCATTGTGGCCAAAGATGAAAAATTGGCCCTCAACCACGTTCTGAATTACCCCAACCCCTTTGCAAAACGTACCACCTTCCATTTCGACCATAACCGTCCTGGTTTCGACCTCGAAGTACAGGTGCAGATCTTCACCATATCCGGTAAGCTCATCCGTACGCTTTCGGCCCTGGTACCCAGCAGCCAATCGCACGTGAAGGAAGTGGAGTGGGACGGCCGCGACGAGTACAGCGACCAGCTGGCCCGCGGCGTATACGTATACCGCGTAAGTGTACGAGCCCCCGCCGATGGTCCGAATGGTACGCAGACCTCTAAATTTGAAAAACTGGTGCTGCTCAACTAGCCAGCCCATCGTACTTCCTTGTCTTCTCGATTTCTTCGCTCTTTATGAACCCTTCATCGTCGATTGTACGCCGGGCCTTGGTTCCGGTAGTAGTATTGGGAACCGCCTTGGCTGCTTCTGCTCAGCAGAACCCCAATACTATTACCACGGCTGTTCCCATTCTCACCATCAGCCCCGATTCACGTGGCGCCGCCCTCGGCGATGCAGGCGCAGCCACCTCCCCCGATGCCAACGCGGCCTTTTACAACCCTGGCAAACTCGGTTTCCTAACAGATCCGTACGGCGTATCGGCCTCCTACTCCCCGTGGCTGCGCGCCATTACCGATGACATGGGGCTTGCAGGACTCTCGGGTTACAAGAAGTTTGGTCAGCGCGGTGCACTATCGGCGTCGCTGATGTATTTCGACCTCGGAACCATCAACTTCCGCGGCGACCGTAACGAAGACAACGGCAATTTCAATCCCAAAGAATACGCCTTCAGCGTGGCTTACGGCCAGCAGCTGAGCGACAAATTTGGCGTTGGTGTAGCCGCCCGCTACATCCGCTCAAACCTGAGCGTAGCCAATGGTGCCAACGTGGATACCCGTCCCGGTAACGCCGCGGCAGTTGATCTGGGCGTGTATTACAATACCGACTTAACAGTAGGCGCCAGCGAATACAATCTGGCCCTGGGAGCTGCCATTACTAACATCGGGAACAAGATTGCCTACACTCAAGCGGACCAGGCTGACTTCTTGCCTACCAACCTGCGCTTGGGCACGGCCATTACGCGTGAGCTGGATGCCTACAACAAAATCACGCTAACCGTCGATGCTAACAAGCTGTTGGTACCCACACCTTACTATGTAGATGGCTACTTAACCGGCTCCGATGCTAACATAGATCAGCAAATCAAGGATAAAAACGCTGAAATTGCCCGTAAGTCAACTATCAGCGGTATGTTGGGCTCCTTCTCCGATGCTCCCGGTGGGTTCAAAGAGGAATTACGCGAAATTAACCTGTCGGCCGGCGCTGAGTATTGGTACAACGACTTGCTGGCGGCTCGCGTGGGTTACTTCTACGAAAACCCTAAGAAAGGCGACCGTCAGTACCTCAGCCTAGGTCTGGGGCTTCGTTACCAGGTTTTCGGTGTGGATGCAGCTTACTTGGTACCCAACTCACGCAACAACCCGCTGGCTAATACAGTACGGGTTTCCTTACACTTCAACTTCAACAACGGCCAGAACAACGCCTCCAGCGGCGACGCTGGCGTTCCTGTGAACTAATCCTGCATGCTCAACCGCCTCACAGCCCCGCCTTATCAGCCAATCCAACAGATCATTCTTCCCGCTGCTGAGGTAACTCGCTTTTCAAACGGAGCCCGGCTGCATGTGCTCAAAAATACTGCCCAGCCGGTTGTTCGCCTCCAATTGGTATTCCCTGCCGGGCGTTGGTATGATCCAACGCCCGGCATTTCGCTGTTAACTGCTCGTACCCTTCTCGATGGTACGGTCTCGCGCAGCACCCGACAAATAGCCGATGAAGTTGCTTTCTACGGCGCAGCATTGGACTGCGAACAGGGTTTCGACCGCAGCACTCTCACGCTTTACTGCCTTACCAAACACCTGACTAAGCTGCTACCTCTGGTTCAGGATGTCGTGCTTAACGCCTCGTTTCCTTCGGCAGATTTGGAGCAGATGAAGGCCCGCACGATCCAAAACATACGAGTGGAGCGCCAAAAGACCAGCTACCTTGCCTCCGAACGCCTATCCCGTAATCTGTTCGGCTCGCATCACCCTTATGGTATCCCATTTAACGAAAGCTCATTTTCTTCATTGAGCACCGAATCTGTCCAAGTATTTCATCGAAAACACTACAGCCTAACGCAAGCCGAAATCTTCGTCTGCGGAGATATAGATAACACCCACGTTGCACAGATAACTGACTTTTTTGGAACGTTAGGCGCACCAACTAGCATAGAGCCGCCACAACCTACCCCACTAGCCCCTCAGTCGTCTCCAACCGATTACGTTGCGGTAAAGGAAAGCCTACAGGCAACCTTACGTCTAGGCCGTCTTTGGCCCGAGCCTTCCCACCCCGACTCCCACGCTTTACAACTGTTAACCAAAGTATTAGGTGGCTATTTCGGCTCCCGACTCATGAAAAACATTCGTGAGGATAAGGGCCTGACATACGGTATTTATGCCAGCATTGCTCAGCGTGAACAAGCCAGTCACATAATTATCGGCTCTGATGTAAATGCCGCTAATGCTCAAACGGCTATTAACGAAATTAATGTAGAGCTTAACCGCCTTCAGCAGGAGCTCATTCCACACGATGAGCTTGTCACAGTCAAGAATTACATCACCGGCAAATTCCTAAACGAGTTAGGCACAGTGTTCGAACAATGCGACAAATATAAAACCCTACTCATGTTAGGGCTTCCGCTTAACCACTATAGCCAGTATCTGGAAACTGTAAATGCAGCAACCTCAGATGATCTGCTGACGCTGGCGCAACAGTACCTCTCCCCATCCGACTTTTTAGAAGTAGTCGCCGGACCTACCAAGTAAGCATCTAGTATCCACCACACAACAAAGGCGGAACCGTGAATACGGTTCCGCCTTTGTTGTGTGGTGGATGTAAGCTCCCCCGTTTGGTGGGCCAGTGAGAAATAGAGGTCAGGCGGCTTGACGGAACTCGATTGGGGTCATAAAGTTCAGGGCTTGGTGGGGCCGCAGGTGGTTGTACTGCCACAAGCGGCAGTGGTCCCGCGCCTGCTGCAACGTAGCGAACAAATAGCCGTCGAGCAGTTCGCGGCGCATCGAGCCGTTGAATCGCTCCACGAAGGCGTTCTGGGTGGGGCTGGCCAGCTGAATCCAGTGCAGTACCACGCCCTGCGCCTGGCCCCAGCCCTGCAGGGCCTGGCTAATGAACTCCGGCCCGTTGTCCACGCGCAGTTGCGCCGGTGGGCCGTGCTGCTCGACCAGCTGCGTGAGCAGGCGCACAACCCGAGCGGCGGGCAAGGAAAAGTCCACCTCGATGCCGAGCACTTCGCGGTTCCAGTCCTCCACCACGTTCAGCGTGCGGAAGCGCCGCCCGTCGGTCAACGCGTCGCTCATAAAGTCCATCGACCAGCACTGATTCGGGCCCTGCGGTACGGTCAGCGGCTGCTTGACCCGGTCGGGCTACCGGCGTCTGGGGCGGCGCCGGCCCCGCTGCAGGTGCTGGGCCTGGTAAAGGCGCCACACGCGCTTGTGATTGACCACGAGCCCGTCCTTGCGCAAGCGGTAGTAGTACTTCCAAAAGCCCCAGCCGGGATGGCGCGCAACCAGCGCCAGCAGCGCCGCCACTAGTGGCGTGTCGGCCGTGGCCCGGCCGCTTGCCGCTGGCGCCACGTAGCACCGGCGGGCCAGGCCCACCAGCGCGCAGGCCCGCCGCCGGCTCAGCCCCCGCGCCACCGCCTGCTCCGCGACGGCGCGCCGCTCGGCTGGGGCCACTACTTTTTTCGCAACACCTCCTTGACGACCTGGTTTTCCAGGCTCAGGTCGGCCACCAGTTGCTTAAGGCGGCGGTTTTCGTCTTCCAGGTGCCTGAGGCGCTGCAACTCGGTGACATCCACGCCCCCGTACTTGCTCTTCCACTGGTAAAACAGGGGCTCACTGATGCTGTGCTCCCGGCAAATCTGGGCCACGGTCTGGCCCTGGCCTTGCTGGCGCAGGATGCCGATAATCTGCGCTTCGCTGAAGCGGCTCTTATTCATGGGCGGTAGGGAAAGGATGAAAAGATACCCCTTTCCTCTACTTATCATTGGCTCACCGAATGGGGAAGCCTACATGGATACTAGAATTCAATCGTAAAACCAGCATGCTCTGTGTCGCTTTTCGAAGCAGGATAGCCGCAACGCAAGCTTTAGAGCATAATTAAGTCTAAATACTCGGCAAAAATCCTGTCTTTAAAATAGTGTGTAATCGCGGAGCACCCCAACAAGCACCTGACATTATAGAAAATAGGCAACCCGGAGTGAACCGGTCATATTCTAAACGACGCGCACCCCCCGCGGCGGCTCCGGTGAGGGAGCCCGCGGGGGGCGCGGCGTGCAGAAAGGGTTGGCGGCGACCGACTCTCCCGCCGGCGAAGGC
>NZ_BAABHA010000013.1:0-132522 GCF_039541855.1 Hymenobacter koreensis | reverse complement strand
CGCCAGCCAAGCCGGAACGCGTCAGCCTAACCGGACGACTCGGAGGTTTTCCCCTATTTGTTTAACACCACCTAAATTACCTATATAATTATAATTTTTTTATCTACCATGCGCCGTATGGGGTCTCTTTGGGAGCCAGCAGCCTATAGAAGAAAGCCCGCGGCCTGGTTGAGAAAAACGATTTCTCCAGCCAAACGCTAGCAGCTCAACAGCGCTAGCTTTCTTCTGCTTTTGCGAACCCAACTGATTCACGAAAAAACTGCGGCGATACGGCCGTATTTTTCTTGAAGAAGCGGCTGAAATAGTATTCATCCCCGAAGCCCAGCGCGAAGGCGATGGCCTTGACGGATTGACTGGTTAGGTACAGTTCGCGCTTGGCCTCCATAATGATTCGCTCCGTGATGAGTTGGCTGAGCGTCTTCTGATAATGGGACTTGACTAGGCGCGTTAGGCTTCGGGCGGGAACTCGTAACAGGTCGGCATACGCCCCGGCCGTGTGCAGGTGGCGGTAGTGCGTATTAATGGCATCTTGAAGTTGCTGCAGGAGCCAGGGCTCCCGGCCAGACGGGTTCTGCTCGGTGCCTAACGCGGGCTGTGCCGTACGAATACGGATAGCTTTCAGCAAAAAGAGCTTCAGATATAATACGATGGACTCTTGTTGTGCTACCTCTTGACGCCGTACTTCCTCTTGCATCACAGCTGCCAGGGCGGCAAATTCACGCACCGCCTCTGTTGTAACCGGGAAGAAGGGCGGCTCAAAAATTGTGTTGAACAAGATGCCATTGCTAGCTACCTCCTGCTGATGCCGGTAGATGCAGAAAAAGTCGGCATGAAAATCCAGGACCAGGCCCGCTACAGCGGTGCTGGCTTGGATAGTGTAAGGTTGGTAAGGGCCAAAACAACACAGCGTACTGCCAGCAAACAGGTAGGTGGCAAAGTTGGCGCGTAGCTCGCCGCTGCCCTGCGTAAGCAGAATGAGGGAGTAATAATTATTGCGTTGTAAGTAATTAAACGGGGTGTCGTCGCTAAAGGAGTAGCTTCGAAACGCTAGTTCACCCGTGTGCGGATGAGTTAGCAGGAGACAGTCAATCGCCATCGCGTGAGAGGAATAGCAGCTAGCCAACTGGACGAACTGCCCGCCAGCCCCTAAAGCGACCTATGCCCAGGCATAGGTCGCTTTAGGGGCTGGTAATTATTTGGCAGCCAAGATAGCTACTTGTTCAATGACAGGCGGCACGGCCAGCAAGTCGGCCGCATGGGCCATCAACGCAGCGGCAATAGGGCCGTTAAGATGCGCCTGCCGGCCTGCTTCATCCGGAAAGGTATCAAAGATACCGAAGGTGGCCGGCGCCAGCTGAATAGCATACCAGGTTATGGTAGCCGGCTCTTGCTGAGCCAGGGGCAGAGCGCCCGTCAAAAAATCGAGTACTGCCTGCTCTTTACCGGGCTTCGCTTCGAGCCGGACCAGCAATCCTACATTCTTCATGGCAGTGGGGGTTAGGTGAATTGATATAACAAAGGTGCTGCCTCTCTGAAAGGATTAACATGGACGGACGCAACTAGTGGCTGGACAAAAAGACCATGGCCGCTTCAAGGGGTTCTTTTGCCAAAAGGGCGGATTTACACGCTAAGCCCGGTTATCAAAGAAGGTTATAGTACTGCCTGAGAAAGACTGATGCTACGCTGTAGAGCGGGTGCGTGATGCCTATCAACAAGGAACTCCTTTTTGATAACCTCCGATGCCCGCCAACCCGACCGACCAGCCCACCCGCGTGGCGCTCTATGCCCGCGTCTCCACCCTCGACAAAGGGCAGGCCCCGGAAACGCAGCTGCGGCCGCTGCGCGAGTACGCCCAGCGCCGCGGCTTTGCCGTTGTCGATGAATACGTGGACTAGGCCTCGGGTACCAGCGAGGAATGAACTCAGTACAAACGGATGATGGCGGCGGCCAAGAACCGGTAGCTCGACGCGGTGCTGGTCCGGCGCTACGACCGCTTTGCCCGCTCGACCCAGGCGCTGGTCAACGCGCCGAAGGAATTCCAGAGCCTAGGGGTGGACTTCGTCTCCTACCAGGAAAACATCGACACGACCACGCCCATGGGCGAGTTGGTGTTCCACGTCATGGCCTCGCTGGCCCTGTTTGAGCGCGCGCTCATCAGCCAGCGCGTGCGCGCCGGCATGGCCCGGGCCAAAGCCCAGGGCAAGCATGTGGCCCGTCCGCCACTGGCCCAGTCTTAGCAGGAGGCCATTGCGCAGCTTCTGCACAATGGCTTATCTATGAATCAAGTCATCAAGCAGTTAGACCTGGCCTATGGCACCGTCTACAATTACGCCCAGAAGCTAAAAAGTGCTTAGCGTGTAAATCCGCCCTTTGGGAAGAAGAACCCCTTATCGAAGAATTTTTTCACGCTTATCAAAACGAAACGCTTGCTGGAAAAGGAATAGCGGACTCCAACATAGAGTTTGAATCCAAAGTCTTCATCGAGCTGGTTTCGTATGAAGTTGATTTGCCGTACACCAACCAAACCGGAGCAGAACGGATCTCTTTTTACCTATTGGATAAATATTATGAATTGCGGAAACTGAACGGCCGTCCTCCCCACCTCAACATGCCGACCGCAGCTGATTTTGCTCTGCCTGCATTCCGCCGGGTTTACGCTGAATCCCTGCAAGATTTTGTGCGTTTCTGGCGCGCCCAGCCCATTAACAACCCCACGTATACGGCCGAACCTAACGGATTCGGTCCCGTTGCCATAATTAGCTTGCTGCGCAAGCTGCAGACGCCATGACGAAGGGGTGGTGGGTTCTATCCGTACTGGTATCGTGCGCATGCTCGCACCCTCAAGATCACCAGATTCCGGAAACTGGTGCGGGCCAAGTGCGGTACCCCACCCAAGTAATCAGCTACGCGGCGCAACAGCCAGAACATGGTTGTGGTGCTTGGGAGTGGGAAATCACGACCGCTTTATGCTCTGTCCTGGGGGAGGCGCGGGGGCGACAGTTTAGGTCGGAAAACGCCTCGTTGGTTGTGTCCGTAGCCCTGGTCCGGTTGCCGGGCCATTCACGTGTCGGCATACCTAAATCGGTGGCCGTGGTTCGCGCGGCGCTGCTCACCGCGAGCCAGCAACGGTTACTTGAGCAAGCTGTGTTGCGGCAAATTTCACAGCAGGGGTATGAATTGGCGCTGACGAGCGATCCCGTTATACCTACTGTTGGGGTGACGGTGTTGTATACCTCAAACCGGTACAAAGACTGCCCCCCGTGTCGGCATACCCGCACCGACCAACCCTGACCATTCGCAGCGTAGAGAACCCCTGGGGCCGTGCAACCTGTTTGTATGGCCCCAGCGGCTTATTGCAAGAGTACCCGTTGTGTGTAAGATCCCCGGGTGGTCGTGAAAAAAACCGTATACATACCCCGCGGCAATTCGCGCACCACGGTTGCGTTGCCAGTAGGCGATTGATCCACAACCACCTGCCCCGAAGCATTGTGCATCACGACGCGTCGCAGCGTGGTGCCAGGTGGTAAGGCAAACTCCAATACGTCGGTGGCTGGGTTAGGAAATACGTTTATGCCTACGGACGAGGCCTGAGCCGTGGCACTGGTCACAATCGGACTATATTCCCACCACGCGCTCACGGCAGCGTTGGTGTTGTCCGCGCCCAGCCCAACGTATGCCTTGTTGCCGACTACGGCCGCCACGCCCGCGTTGGAGGCCGGTCCGCCGTACGCCGCCCGCTGGGTCCACGCATCGGTGGTGGGGTTATACTCCCACAGGTCGCGGAACACAGCCGAGCCGTTGTAGCCGGTGGCAAAGTAGCCGAACGGTCCGATGGCAAAGCCCACCGCAGCCGAGCGGCCGCCACCGGGGAAATCCGCCCGGCGCGTCCACGTGTTGGTGCCGGGGGTGTAGCGCCACAGGTCAAAGAAATAGCCGGTAGCCGCGCCCAGGCCCACGTACCCCTCGCCGTTGAGGGCAAACGCGGACGGGTACGAGCGCGCCGCGCCGCCGAAATTGGCTTTTTGGGTCCACGTGTCCGTGAGCGGGTTGAACTCCCAGCAGTCGCGGTAGTTGAACGAGCCGTCGGTGCCGCCCGTGATGTAGGCGCGGTTGTTCACCACGAACGTGGCGGCTTCGTAGCGGCCCGCCGCGAGCGGGAAGTTGGAAAACTGCACCCACGTATTGGACGCCGCGTCGTAGGCGTACAACACGGCGCTGGCAGCGCCGTTGGCCAACTGGCCCAGGCCCAGGAATCCGACATTGCCGATGCTGAAGCCCGACGCGCTGACGCGCGCCGCCCCGCCGTAGGCCGCCTTTTGCGTCCACGTGTCGGACTGCGGGTTGTACTGCCAAAAATCCCGGTAGTAGGAGGTGCCCAGCACACCCGTGCCCACGTAGACGCTGCCACCAATCGTAAACGCCGTGGCCACTTTGCGCCCGCCGCCGGCGTAGGGGGCCTTGGCCACCCAGGTGTTTTGCGCGACGGCCGTGGCTGCCAGCAGAGCAGCAGTTACAAAAAGGCCGAACCGCTTGGTCGGTCGCGAGGGCAGGTAGTGGTGGCGCATAGACAAGGGTTTGGATCGTTCAGAAATAGGTTAAATGCCCAAGCTGTCCAATTCAGCCGGCGTGACGCTGGGGGGCATGATGCCGCGTCGCAGTTTGCTCCGCACCAACGCGGCAGTGCGCCGTGCGGCTTCCGCTGTGCGAAAGCCCTGTGTTCCGGCGCGGCCGGGCACATGGGGTTGCTCAATGAGCGGGCGGCCGTTGGCTGCGATAACGTAGCCGTACGTCCCATCCGGGTTCGGCTGCACCGCGACGCTGAACTTCTGCACGGGTTGGACGGGCTGCTCCACCGTCGGTTCTGACGGCGAAGAGCAACCGTGTATGAATGCCAGGCCGAGGCCCAGCAGGATACGGAACGCAGAAGAAGACATGGTTAGCGAAGCTAGCGTTTCTCCGACGATTTACAAGATTCGTTTGGGATGATTGGATGATGCGAAGGTCGAGCCGCCTACCCTTCTTACCGGTGGAGCACAAGTGAATGCGTGGGCGCGGCTTCGCGCGCAGCGACTCATCCGTTCGGATCGGCATGCGGACGGTTGTTCGGCCTGCACAGTCGGATAACAGGTGTCTCACAAAACGCACGTTTTAGAAGCACGGCCGCGCCTGCGGCAAACGGCACATGTAGGTGTGGGAGAATTTGTCTCATCAGTTGTTCTCACGAATCAACGACTCGCTATCTTCGCCGGCACTGACTTTGTGAGAAATTGCCCATGGTGTTTGGTTACGCCCGCGTGAGTACCCCCGACCAGCAGTTGCACCTGCAGACCGACGCCCTGCAGGCCTACGGCTGCGCCGAAGTGGTGCAAGAAAAAGTATCGGCCGGCAAGGAGCGGCCGGCCCTGCAGCGCCTGCTCACGCAGCTGCGCCCCGGCGACACGCTTGTGGTTTGGAAGCTGGACCGGCTGGGCCGCTCGCTTAAAGACCTGGTCACGCTGGTGACGGGCTTCCAAAAGCAGGGCGTGCAATTTGTCAGCCTGCAGGACCACCTGGATACCACGACCGCCCAGGGCCGGCTCATGTTCAACCTATTCGCCTCCCTGGCCGAGTTCGAGCGCGACCTCATCCGCGAACGGACCCACGCCGGGCTGACCGCGGCCCGCGCCCGCGGCCGCCAAGGGGGGCGGCCCAAAGGCTTGTCGAAAGAAGCGCTGTCCAAAGCGCAAGCTGCCAAAACCCTCTACCTGCAGCGGGACAAAACCGTGGCCGAAATTGGTCAGCTGCTGTCCGTGGGCCGGGCCACCGTGTACCGCTACCTCGCGCTCCTGGGCGTACCGACGGGCAACGCCGCACCGCCGGCTTCCCCCTCCACCTAAGGAGTGCCCTCGGTACGCGTTTCTAGTTGGTCCCTTGTCATTCGCCCCATGCCCGTCGAGTTCCTCAGCGATGAGCAAGCCGCCCGCTTCGGTTGCTACCACGCCGACCCCAGCCCCGAGCAGCTGGCCCACTACTTTTACCTGAGCGCGGCGGACGTGTCCTTTCTGGCCACGCGCCGGCGGCCCGCCAACAAGCTGGGCTGCGGCGTGCAGCTGTGTACCCTGCGTTTTCTCGGCACGTTTCTGCTCGATCCACTGCAGGTGCCCGCTATCGTGGTTCACACGGTGGCGAACCAACTGGGTGTGCCGGCGGATGAACTGGCCGCGTACCGGACACGGCCGAACACGTGGTACGATCACCAGGCGCACATTGTAGCCCACCTGGGGTACACGCCGTTCGACGCGCGGCAGGGGTTTCGGCTCACGCGTTGGCTCTATGCCCAGGTGCTGACCAGCACCGTGCGGCCCAGCGTGCTGTTTGACCTGACCACCGCGCACCTGGTGGCGCAGCGGGTGGTATTGCCCGGCGTCTCGTTGCTGGCCCGCCTGATTGCGCGGGTGCGCGAACGCACCGGCCGCCTGCTCTACCGCCAACTGGCGACGCGCCTGACGCCGGCCCAGCAAACCGCCCTGGATACGCTGCTGACCGTACCGCTGGGCGAGCGGCGCACGCACCTGGAGCGGCTGCGTACGCCCCCTACCCGGGTGTCCGCGCCCGCCCTGGTGGCCGCCCTGCGCCGGGTAGACGAGATCCGCGCGCTCGGGGTGAGCGGCGTGCCGGTGGCGGATTTACCCGAAGCACAGCTGGTGCGCCTGGCCCGCTACGGCCAGGTCGCCTGGGCCCAAACACTGCTGCGCATGGGTGCCGAGCGGCGGCTGGCCACGCTGCTGACGAGCGTGCAGGCCCTGGAGCGCACGGCCACCGACGACGTGCTGGACCTCTTCGACAGCCTGCTGACCACGTTGGCGTTGCGGGGCGAAACCAAACGGCGCCAACAGCGGCTACGCTCGCTCAAAGACTTGGACCAGGCCGCGTTGCTGCTGCAGCGTGCCGTTCAGGTGCTGCTGGACGACACCGTGCCCACGGACCAGGTGCGCCACCAGGTCCTCACCCAATTCGGGAAAGAGCCCCTGCGGGCGGCGGCGGCCACCGTCGAAACGCTGGCCAGCCCCGAGGCAGACCCGTTGGCCGGCGCCTTGGCCAGCAGCTACGCGACGGTGCGGCGGTTTCTTCCCGCGTTATTGAGGGGTTTGGTGGTGGAGGGGACGCCGGCGGCCCAACCGCTGGTGGAAGCTTGGGCCTTTCTGCAGCGGCAGGAGGTCGGCGGACGGGGCCGCCCGAAATGGACGGCGGCGCCCCGCACCTTCGTGCCGCCCAGCTGGCGGCGACGGGTGTTCCCAACTCCCGGACAGGTCGACGTCCAGGCCTACACCGTGTGCGTGGTGGAGCGGCTGCACCACGCCTTGCGGCGCCGCGACGTGTTTGTGCCCGCCAGCGAACGGTACGGCGATCCGCGGGCGGAACTGCTGCGCGGGGCGGCGTGGGAAGCCGCGCGCGACTCCGTGGCCCGCGCCCTGGAGCGGTCGTTGGACCCCGCCGTTGAACTGGCCCGCTTGCAGCAGCAGCTACAAGCGGCGTATACCGAGGTTGGCGAGCATCTGGACCGCAACACGGCCCTGCAGCTGGTGCAGCAGGACGGCCAGATGACCGTGCTGCTGAGCCCCGTGCCGGCCCAACCCGAGTCCGAGCAGCTGGACGACCTGCGGGCGCACCTCACCGCCTGCTTGCCCCAGGTCGACGTGGCGGCGTTGCTGCTGGAAGTCGACGCCTTCACCGGCTTTGCCAGCGCCTTCACGCACGTGGCCGACGGGCAGCCGGCCACGGCCGATCTGCCGCTGAGCGTGTGCGCCGTGCTGCTGGCCCAGGCGTGCAACGTAGGCCTGAAAACCGTTGCCCGGGCGGACGTGCCGGCCCTGACGCCGGCGCGCTTGCTGTGGGTGCAACAGCACTACCTGCGGGCCGAAACCCTGACCGCCGCCAACGCCCGTTTGGTGGATGCGCAGGCTGGGCTGCCCTTGGCCCAGGCCTGGGGCGGTGGGGAGGTGGCCTCGGCCGACGGCCTGCGCTTCGTGGTGCCCGTGCGCACGGTGCACGCGGGCTGGAACCGCAAGTACTTTCCGGGCCAGCGGGGCGTGACCTACTACAACTTCACCAGCGACCAGTTCACCGGCTTCCACGGCATCGTCGTGCCCGGCACGCTGCGCGACTCGCTCTTCATCCTCGCGGGGCTGCTGGAGCAGCAGACCAGCCTGGACCCGCGCGAAGTCATGGCCGACACGCATGGCTACAGCGACGTGGTGTTCGGTCTGTTTGCCCTGCTGGGCTACCGCTTCAGCCCGCGCTTGGCCGATCTGGCCGACCAGCGCTTCTGGCGCCTGCGCAAGGAAGACGACTACGGCCCGCTCAACGAGTTGGGGCGCCACGTGGTCAATGCCCGCCTGATCCATGACCACTGGGAGGACATGCTGCGGCTGGCCGGCTCGCTCAAGCTGGGCAAGGTCAAGGCAACGGCCGTCATGCGCACGCTGCAACGGGCCGGCTCGCTCTCGGGGCTGGGCCGCGCCGTCGCCGAGTTTGGCCGGATCGAGAAAACCTTGTACTTGCTGGCCTACGTGCAGGACGAGGCGTACAGACGCCGCATCCTGGTGCAACTCAACCGGGGCGAAGGGCGGCACGCGGTGGCCCGGGCGGTGTTCCACGGCAAGAAAGGCGAACTGCGCCAGCGCTACCGGGAAGGCATGGAAGACCAGTTGGGGGCCTTGGGCCTGGTCGTCAACGCCCTGGTGTTATGGAACACCCGCTACTTGCAGCGGGCTCTGGAGCACTGGCAAGAAACGCACGGCGCGGTAGACGCGGCGGACGTCATCCGCCTCTCGCCCTTGCTGCACGAGCACGTGAACATGCTGGGCCGCTACGATTTTACGTTGCCCGAGCGCGTTGCCGCGGGCGAGTTCCGCCCGTTGCGCGACCCCGCCAGTTGGGAAGAACGACTGGCCGAATTTCCTTAGCGTTGTTTTCCGTTCCTACTCTAGTGGAACCCCAGGACCTGCGCAAACGCATCGACGACCAACTCGACAAGCTCGAAAGCACCCATTCGTTCGCCCGGGCTGTGTTCTATGGGCAAAACGGGCAGATTCCCTACGCCGGCAAGGAGGAGCAGCAGCTGGCTGATGCCTGCAAACGGCTGGTGCAAAACGTGATTGTGTGCTGGAATTGCCTCTACCTGAACCAGTACCTACTCCAGGCCCCGGCGACCGAGCGCCAGGCCCTGGCCGATGCCATCGCCGCTAGCTCGCCCGTGAGCTGGCAGCACATTAACCTGCACGGTGAGTTCGACTTTTCCGACGAAGCCCTCAAAGATTCGCTCCGCTTCGACGTAGAGGCGCTTTTTGCCTTCCAGTGGGAGCCCCCAACCGACCCGCTCGTTTAACCTTTGTACCAAACTTTTAACCAAGGCCACTTTTCGGTGATTGCCCGGGGTTACACGCGTCTAGTACTTATACAGACGTCGTTTAACTTTTGTACCAAACTTTTAACCAAGGCCAGAGTTTTTCTACTGCATGAGTTTCTATCTTTGGCCTTATTCCATCTTGCCTCAATTCAATTTATCCCAGGCCGTGCATTCCTACATCTCCTTCGACCCTGCGGCTGAGGTCAACGGGGACACGCTACAGGCGCTTTTGGAAGCCTTTCAGGTTCGGTACCACGCGCAGCACCTGCTGCGGCAGCACGGCCTGCCTGCTGCACCCAAAGTAGGCAATTGGTATCCCCTGCAAGCATGGCTGGACCTGTTGGCGGATGTAGAACACACCTACGGTGAGCAAACGGTGTATGCCGTTGGGTTGCACATCGTGACTTGCAGCCGGTGGCCGGCCGGGCTGACCTCCCTGAACGATGCGCTGAGCGCGCTGGACGAGGCGTGCCGCAGCAACGTGGAGGGCGAGAACATTGGGTATTATCGGGTGCAACAACTAGCTCCTGGCGATGTGCGGGTGCTCTGCCTGACCCCCACCCCCGTGGCGTTTGAGCATGGCCTGCTAACAGGCATGGCCCGCAAGTTCCGCCCCGAGCAAAGTCTGCGGATTCGCGTTGAAAAGGAAGCCACCCCGGCCAATTCGCCGCCGCTGCTCAAGTGGTTTCGCATCAAATGGTAGCTGAAACGTCTAGGCCGGGACGGGCTATGGCGGGCCTTAGCGCAGGCCGCAGATTTTCAGGAACAGCCCGCCGGGATTTTTGGTCGCCTTTACCTTGTCGGTTTTAAGCTGGTAGGTAAACTTGAAGAGTTGGTCCAGGTGCTTGGGGTCGCCCAGAATGGTGGCCACCAGCTGGGGCTGGGTAATGCCCAGCATTTCCAGGTGCTGGCGGGCCGCGTGCGCGCGGGCATCCTCGGCAGGCTGCTCGAAGGGAATGGGCAGCTGCTGGGGGTGCTGACGCGCGATGGTGAAGCGCACCGCGTCGTAGGCACGCCCCTTTTTGACCAGCTCGTAGTCAATCTTCAGGTCGGTGTGCTCGCTGACCTGACGCACGGCAATGTCGAGCACCCGGGCCTTGAGCTGGCTGATGTTCTGAAACAGTTCCGGCTCCTTGCCCTTGGGGTCCTTCAGGTGCAGCATCTGCTTGAATTCGTCCAGCGGGTAGGTGCGCGTGCTCGTCTTATCCTTCCACTGGCTCACGAGCTGGTAGATGCGCTTGGCGTACTTGCTGCTCAGCTTCAGGGCCGAGTGCAGCTGGTATGAGGTGAAGTTTTCCTTGAGGTTGAACAGGAAGGGCCGGATGGGCGCCGCCAGTTGAATCTGCAAACAGCCCTTGCCCTTAATGTACTCCACCCGCTGAAACATCCACAGCTGCTGGTAGGTGCGCTCGTTCTCTACCTCGAACATGCGCGAGCCCATGTCGGCCGTGGCCTCGCGCAGCTGCTGGTAGTTCCACTGCCGTCCGGTCAGGGCCTCCACGTCCTTGACGTAGATGGTGTACTCTTGGTCAGCCGTGTCGTCCCGTCGCAGCCGGGAGAGCAGGTAAAAGAAGATGTCGAGCTGGCAGGCCGTGTAGTCGTAGCGGGCCTGGGTGATGGCGTTGTGCTGGCGGACAACCGGGACCGGCGCGGGCTCCACAAGTACAACGGCGGTATCTTCAGGCTTCATAGACTAGGACATAAGGCGGCAGGAATAAGGCAAATGTAAGCTGCCGGCAGATAAAAAACCACAGTGGTAGTTGGACGTGGTTTTTGACTTATAAAACGTGGTCCGTAGACTTATAAAACGTGAGAGTTCACTTATAAAACGTGGTAATAAAAGGTATAAAAAGTGGTTTTTTGCTTATAAAAAGTGGTTTTATACCATTATATACTATTGATTATCAGGCACTTGTGAGCCCTACAAATAGACAAGGATTAACAAATAAACTCACAAAGGTTGTTGATGCACCCTGGGAAATAGCTTTTAAGGTGGTCATCCAAATCCCGGGCCAGAGACAAACAAAAAAACAACAAAAAAGGAGATGCACCAACCGACCGAAGTGATTGCACTTTTCTAAGCTAATGCAGAACATTAGCGCTTTAAAACCACGTTTCATAAGTGGCCTCAGTTTCGACCAGCTGTGGGCCTACCCCACACTTGCACCACTTTTTATAAGCCATTCCAGCTCTATAACCGGTCAGAGTAGCCGTTGCTAATTTTATACTAACTTCTTACTAACAATGAATTACCACGTTTTATAAGTCGGGCAGCCTGACACCGACGCAAACTAGCACGTTTTATAAGCGAAACCTCAACTCCCCAACCCCAGTAAACCCACGGTTTTGCCTTCAAAAAACCCATTCAGGCCTTCTGTCGCGGGGGTTAAACCGGATTTTTTCTTGATGTTACCTCTGCCCCGTGGGGCAAACTGCCGGCGCCGGTACCGGGAGCATGACTTATAAAATGTGAGAGATGAGAATTGCCGCCGGGCTTGTGTAAAGCTCAGCAACAGGCCATAGGTGCACTGCTTTTGTTGCACTAGGGTAAGCGGGTCAGCTGCCTGTTACTTGCGGAGGTGGTTATTTGGATTACGTACAAAAGCCTGGGCGCGCCAGCCGCCGGTGCTCAAACCGGTAGCAGACCCCTCACCACAACCCAACAATGCTGTTCATTGCCAAGTTAGGCCCATGCCTAAGTTCTGAGCAGCACGTTCCAGGCCCTTATGCAACGTTCCAACCAGACGAATAATTTGCACAATACAAGGATACTGCCGACCTTTGCCGCGCCTGGCGCGGCTGGATACCACCGTCTTGCCGCAAGTGCTTAGTACAATGAAGTTGCCACTCACTGCCACGAAGCGTCCCGCAACGTTGCCGGAGGCCCACGCGGCGCTGGATGAATTGACGCAGGAATTAAGCGAGCAGCGCCAGCTCACCCGCATCCTGGCGCAAAACCCCAACCCCATCTACCGGCTGCAGGTCGGGGCCCAGCTGCTGTACGCCAACCCTGCCGCCGAGCGCTTACAGCAGGAATTGGGGACCAGCAGCTCGCTGCTCCGCCCGGCCGTGCAGGCCTGGGTGGAGGAGTCCCTGCGCACGGACTGCGAGCTGCGCCGCGACTTTGCCGCGGCCGACCGTCACTTTTCCGTGTGCATCGTACCCGACGCGGCGGTTCAGCAGGTAACGCTGTACCTGACCGAAGTCACCGACCGGGTCCGGGCCGAAACCCAGCGCGCCCGCCAGCAGGCCTTCACCGAGCAGGTACTCGACGCGCTGCCCAGCCTGGTGTACGTGCGCGACGCGGCCGGCCGCTACGTGTACCGGAACCGGGCGGCGCAGGAGCTGGTCAATCTGCTGGCGGAGTCCACCCCCACCCCGGAAATTGCCGCCCGTCAGGCCGAGCAGCGGGCCGCGTACGCCGCCGTCGACGCCCAGGTTCTGGCCACCGGCCAGCAGCACGTAGTGGAGGAGGGCGTGGCCCTGCCCAGCGGGGAAAACCGCTGCCTGCAGACCGTGAAGCGTCCGCTAGCCTGGGAAAGCGGCTCGGTGCACGTGCTGGGGGTGAGCACCGACGTGACCGAGCTCCGGCAGGCCCGCGAAGCGGCCGAAGCCGCCGCTACGGCCCGGGCCAACTTTCTGGCCAACATGAGCCACGAAATCCGCACGCCACTCAACGGCGTGCTGGGCATCGCGGCACAACTGGCCAAGACCCCGCTCAACGCGCGCCAGCAGGAACTGCTGCAGATTGTGCTGGCCTCGGGCCGGCACCTGCTGGGCATCATCAACGACGTGCTGGACATGGCCAAGATTACCTCCGGCAAGCTGGAGCTGGCCCAGGACGCGTTCGACGTGTGCGAGATGCTGTTTCAAGCCGCCTCGCCGCTGCTGCAGCAGGCCCAGGAAAAGGGCATCACGGTGGTGGCCAACCGCCTGCAGGACTCCTGCCCCAACCCGCGGGTGGTGGGCGACTTGCAGCGCCTGAGCCAGGTGGTGCTCAACCTGCTCTCCAACGCCATCAAGTTCACGCCGGCGGGCGGGCAGATTACGGCCAGCGGCTACCAGGTGGGGGAAACCGAGGATACCCTTACCATCGAGTTCAGCTTCCGCGACACCGGCGTGGGCATTGCGCCCGATAAGCTGGAGCGCATTTTCGAAGACTTCACCCAGGCCTACGCCGACACGTCGCGGCAGTTCGGCGGCACGGGCCTGGGACTGAGCATCAGCCGGGCCCTGGTCCAGGAAATGGGCGGCGAACTTACCGTGGAAAGTACCCTGGGCGAAGGCAGCACTTTCGCCTTCACCATCACCCTGCCCCGGGCAACCGAGGCGGCTCCTGACCCGACCGGTTCCCCCGCGCCTCCCTCGTTTGCCGGCCTGCGCGGCCGCCGGCTGCTGCTGGTGGAAGACAACGAAATCAACCGCCTGGTGGCGGGCCTGCTGCTGGAGGAGTGGGGCATGGTGTATGACGAGGCTGAAGACGGGGCAGCGGGCGTGGCACGGGCTGCCGCCCACCCCTACGACGTGGTGCTGATGGACGTGCAGATGCCCGGCATGAGCGGGTTGGAGGCCACGGCGGCCATCCGGGCCCTGCCCGACCCGGCGCTCGCCGGCGTGCCCATCGTGGCTCTGACGGCCAACGCCTTCGAGGCGGACCGGCAGCAGTGCCTGGCCGCCGGCATGCAGGCCTGCGTGGCCAAGCCCTTCGACGAGGCGCTGCTTTACCAAACCCTGACCGAAGTGCTGGGCGTGAGCTAGCCTTCCTGCCGTTGCCGCTCTGAGCGCCCTCCCCTCCCCCACCGCCCAAAACGGGTAACAGCAGCCCCCGCAGCGGCTGCTGTTACCCGTTTTACAACCAGAAGCCCCTCCCCTATTTGGCGGGTGGCAGCTTTCCGGTTTTGCGCAGGTAAGCGTCGTAGTGCCGGTGGGCGGCTTCCAGGTAATTCTTGATGGTCGTGGGCGCGTCCGGACCCGGCGCGACCAGCAGCAGGCTCATCTTAATCTCCTGCACCACGGATTTAGCGATTTGGACCGTGTGCAGCGGTACTTCGGCCTCCGAGGCAGGCGCAGCTGCTGCGGCGGGCTTGCGTCCCCGTGTAGAGGCGCGTACGGGTGTAGCAGCCGGAATTATCGGAGCAGCGGCTGCTGGCGCTTGTGCTTCTACCGGCGCAGGCACTGGTGCAGGAGCTACTGCTGCAGCGGGTGCCGCGATGGGTTCTACCGGGACGGGCGCCGTGGTAGCCGTGCGGGTGGCCTCCCCTCCCATTCCGGCCCGGGCCTGCTGGCGGGCTTCTTCGGGCACTTCAATGCGGCGGCGCGGGGTGATTTGTGGTTTCTCGAAGCCCATTATTTTGCGGAGGTTGAAGCGGTGGATACAGAAGCGGCAGCCGTGGCGCGGCGGTCGGGCAGGCCCAGACGCTCGATGAGCTCCTCGCACACGCGGCGAATTTCGTCGCTGGTGTCCTTGGTGCCGCCGGCGTAGCGCGCCCAGGCCGGGTTGAGCAGGCTGTAAAGCGTCGAGGCCCGGGTGTAGGCCTTGCGGTGGCCCAGGTAGGAGTTGAAGCGCGAAAGGCCCAGCCCGTCGATGTAGTCGTCCATCTCCTTCTCCTCCCGCTGCCCCGCCACGCGCTTGGTGGGCAGGCCGTAGTACTGAAAGTCAATCTGCGCGTCGTCGGCGGCTTTCTTGATGGCTTCCAGGATGGTCATGAACTCGGCCGTAGATGCCCGGTCCAGGTAATCCGACACCAGGGGCACAATCACGGCGTCACAGGCCGTCAGGGCGTTGAACACGTCGTCGCCATCAGCGCGGCCCGGCACGTCGATGATAATCAGGTCGTAGGTGTGCTCGGGGTTGTCAATGAAGTCGAAAATGCGACTCAGCTGCCAGGGGTACACGTCGTAGGGGTACTGCGCGTCGGGGTTGGCTTCGCGCAACTTGGCGAAGTTGGCCGCGTCCACCTGCTCGCGGGTCTTGACGATGCTCTGCTGGTAGTCGCAGTCCAGGACGGCGATGCGCAGGCCGTACTCGGTGGCCAGCGGGGCGGCAAGTACGAGGGCCAGGGTGGATTTTCCGGAGCCCCCCTTCTGGGTGGCAAAGCTGATAACCTTGGACATAATTAGTACGGGGTTGAGGACGTGAGTAGCGGCCGGTCACGAGGGCCAGCGGGATGGTGAGCCAAAAGTAATAGAAAAGCAGAAACACAGAACCTCACTTTTGAGAAAAAGCAGAAATGTTGTTACGCAGTAAAACAGAATCACACTTCTGTTAATCCGTTATTAAGTATAAATACAAAACAACAGAAAAACAGAAAAGCAAAAGAACACAAAAGCAGATTAGCAGAAAGTTGGTTCTGCAGAATTGCACGACTGCAGAATAATCAATCTGCAAAACGTAGCACACGTTGCTATTTATTTACAACAACAGAAATACAGAAAAGCAGGATTGTAGAAAGCAAAAAAGCAAAGTCCCAGTTTAAGTAGGTGCGGTTTCAATAGAGCTGCAGAAAAGCAGAAAAACAGAAAAACAGAACCTCTACGACGCCAACACTGCCACAAAGTAGTAATTGGTATGCTTGTAGCAACAGAAATACAGAATTGCAGAACTACAAGTGGAGTGGTACCCATTAAAAAGCCTGACTGATTGGCTCTAGGTGAATGTATAGGAAGTCAGGGAGGTTCTGTCAAAGTGCCAAATCAGCACGCTAAGCCAGCCCAGCAGAACACTGACTTACATCCATTCGGGCAGCCAGCAGAGCACACGCGAAGGGGGCGGTAGGGAAAAAAGGACCAACTGCTAACACAGAGGTGCAAAGCTGCGTACTAGCTTCTCACTAACTTTTTGCTAACCATAGAATAATCTCAGCAAGAAGAACAACCCAATCCAAGGGCTAATGCTCTAGTCTTGAGGTGCTTATAACTCAGCAGAGCTGATTTGTGGGCCATGGAAAGTTAAGTAGCTGATTCAAAGCATGAAAAATGGCCCACCGGGGCTGCTAAACTAGAAACAACACGATGAGCACGGAGCTACGCAAGCGGGTCACCCTGGACAAAAGCGCCCACCGGAAAGCTGAGGCGGCTGCGGCGGAAGTCGGTACCAGCCTGGGGGTGTACGCCAGCGCGGCGGTGGAATACTTTGCCGCCCGGGGCCTGGACCCACGGGAGACGGATGCCCGCGAGGGGCAGCTCATCATGCAGCAGATAAAGAAGCTAGGGGACCGGGTATTCGGGTTTATGCAAGAGCAGGAGCGCACGCTGCTAACGGCCATGCTGGAGGAGATGCTGCGTACCCGCATCACGCTGGAGCGGGTGCTGCGCCTGAATGAAATCCTGGTGGGCAACCTCAACGCGCAGCTGGAAACGCTCAGCGAGGCGCAGCTGCAACGGCAGCAGCAGGCCCTGCAACTGCTGCGTCAGCGCAACGAGGAAGCCGTGGAAAAGCAGGTAAAAGAAGCGCTGGAAGTAGCCAAAAAAGCGGGACCGGGTAAGCGTGATAAGCCAGTCGAACCGGCGGCAGGGCAGGGGCAATAGGGAAGAAAAAGCACCTGCAATACACCCAGAAAATACCTGTATACGCCCGGATGTACGTCAAATTAATCAACCCCAAAACGCACGGCAAAGCCGCTTATACCAACACCGGTAGCAGCGCGCAGACGCTGCAATACCTGCAGCACGAAGCATTAGGGGAGGGACGGAAAACCACGTTCTTCAGCGCCGACGCGAACGAGCTGAGCGCCGCGCAGGTGCAGCAAAACATCGACACCAACGTCAAAGGCCTGCGGTCTGGCGAGGCTAAATTCTACTCCTTGGTGCTGAGCCCGAGCGAGCAGGAGCTGGCCCACATCGGCAGCGACCCCGACAAGCTCCGGGCCTACACCCGGCAGGTGATGCAGCAGTACGCGCAGAACTTTAACCTGGCCAGCGGCCGACAGCTGGGCAGCCAGGATATTGTGTGGGGCGCCGTGTTGCATCAGGACCGTACCCACCGGGGCACGGACCCCGAAGTCGTGGTCGGCACAGCCAAAGTAGGGGAGAAGCGGGCGGGCCTGCAGGCCCACGTGCACGTCATCGTGAGTGCCCGCGACGCGGAGCAGAAGATTACCCTCAACCCCGGCGGGCGCCGGCAGCGGTTTGACTTGATGCGCTGGCAGGCCGCGGCGGGCCGGCAGTTCGAGAAGCAGTTTGGCTACGTGGCCCAGGAGCATGAGAAGCTACGGCCCAAGGGTAGCCGGGAGCGGGATACCACTTACGACGCGGGCCGGCTGAACAAGATTGCCGAACGGGTGGCGCGCATCAACCTGCTGGTGCCGCGCGAGCAGCACCTGGCGCCGGACGCGGTGCAGGGCATTGCCGTGGCCCGGGCATTCGACAAAACCTTTTACCGGATGCTGGCCCGGGTCGAGGAGCGGGCCCGCGACGGCCGCCCCATCGACAACGCCCTGCAGCTGCTGCGCACGGGCCGGGAGCAGGCTGCGGCCTCGCAGCGCAAGGCCGCTACTGCCTTGCACGCGGTGCAGCACCTGGTTCGCCGCGCCCAGGCTACCCAGGACGAGCGCACCGAGCATGTGGCCGAGAAGCCCGGACGCCGCGGCGCAGAACTGGACATCGAGATGTAAGCCCGGCCAGCAATCAACTCCCCATTTCTACTTCCCTATGACTAGTTTACCCCCTCGACCGGCGGCCCAGTCCCAATCCATCGGCCTGCTCATTGGCGTGCTGCTGCTGGCCTTGCTGGCCGGCGAATGGTACGTGCTGCAGCACCCAGCGGAATTAGCGGCGGCCCGCGCTGCCCAGCACCAGGCCGCGCAGGCTCCCAGGCTGACGCCCGCCCAGCGCTTGGCGGCCCGGATGGCCGTCATCAACCAGCAGCGGGCCGAGGCCCGCCGGGCGCGGCTGCAGCGGCAAGCGGCGCCGGTGGTAGGTAAGCCGGCCGCCGAGCTGGCCACGGCCACGAGCCGGGCCGGCGACCAGGTGGTGAGCAGAGGAGGGGCAGCTGCGCTGCGCGTGGCCACCGATGGGCAGGGCTTCAAAGGCAAACTACTGGTCAAGGCGGGCCGGTTCTACGACGCAGCCGGCGACTACTTGCGCGGGCTGGTTCTGCTCGCGGCCGGGGTGCTGGTATTCGTGCTGCCGGCACCTGAGCGCAAACCCGGCGGCCCGGCCCGGCGCAAGCCGCTTCGGCCTGAAGCCGTACGTGTGGTCGTGGCCAGCTGCGCGGGATTGTTTCTGCTCAGTGCCTACGTGCTGCTCACCGTGGCTTCCTACTTGCCGGGCTTTATCCGGGTGGGCTACCCTCTTGCGGTAACGATGGCGCTGGCCTGCGGCTTTGTGGTGGGGCTGCTGCGGGCCGCGACCAAGAGCCCGGAGTTTGGGCTCAGCGTGGAGCGCAGGAAGCTGGAGACGCCTGACGGATTCAACCTGCCCACGGAAGGGGGCGGTTGGGTGAACGTACCCAATCCCTACCGCGGCGTGCTGGTGCTCGGCGGCGCTGGGGCGGGCAAGACCTTCTCCATCGGGGAGCCGCTCATCGAGCAGCTGGCGGCCAAGAATTTTGCCGGGCTCATCTACGACTTCAAGTTTCCGGTGCTGGCCGAAGTAGCGCAGAAGGCGCTGGAGCTGGCCGGGCACCGGCAGCGCCCGCCGCGGCTGTTGCCCAATGGAGAGCCCGAGCCGGCGGTGGTGCTGCACGTCATCAACTTCCGCGACCTGACCCGGAGCGAGCGGGTGAACCCGCTGCGGGCCGAGGACATGCCGGTGGTGGCCTTTGCCGAGGAGTACTCGCGGGCCATCATCAACAACCTCAACCCGGCCAGCATCCGCAAGATGGAGTTCTTCGACATCAGCGCGGTGGCTTACCTGACGGGCATCATCTGGTTTTACAAAAAGCACTTCCCCCGCTACTGCACAATTCCCCACGTGGTGGCCACGGCCGTGCACAAGGACTTCAAGCACGTGCTCTCGATGCTGGAAACCGACCCGGAGTGCGCCGGCATGGTGCGCAGTATTGTCACAGCCGTCGAGCAGCGGGCCGAGAAGCAGGTAGCCGCCGTGGTGGGCACGCTGCAGGTGATACTGAACCGCATCAACTCCCCGGAAATCGTGTGGGTGCTCACGCCTGATGAGGCGAAAGGGGAGGGATTCTCTCTGAACCTGAACGACCCGAAGCAACCGGCGCTGCTCTGCATCGGCAACGACCCGACATTGAAGGAAACCTTCTCCCCGGTGGTCAGCTGCATCATTACCGTGGCCATCAAGCTCATGAACCAGCAGCACAAGCACCGCAGCTACGTGTTCCTCGATGAGGCCGCCACGGTGTACGTGCCGGGGCTGGAGCTGCTGCCGGCCACCGCCCGCAGCAACAAGGTGGCCACCATCTACATGACCCAGGACCTGGCACAAATGACCGACGCCTATGGCCCTGAAAAGATGAAGGTTATGGTTTCCAACCTCAACAACCAGTTTTTCGGCAAGGTCAACTCGCTCGACACGGCCAAGTTCATTTCCGAGCTCGTGGGCCGCGAGGACAAGCAGATGCACAGCACCAGCACCGGCAAAAGCCAGGGCGGGGCCGGCAGCCACGGCAGCCACAGCTCCAACCTGAGCACCAGCTACCAGGAGCGCAACCTGGTGCGGGTGCAGGACGCCATCGGCCTGCAGCAGGGCGAGTTTATCGGGCAGACGGTGGAAACCGAGCGCACCTTCTTCCAGGGCGTCATCTCCCGGGCCGACGCCACCCAGGAGCGGTTTCCCCTGCACGCCGTGGCCACGTTTGGGACCAGTGAAGAAGACAGTGCCGCCTTGTCGACGGTGGTGCAGGAGAACTACCGGCGGGTGAGCCAGCAGGTGAAAGAAACCCTAGCCCTGCACGCAAACACCTTAGCCGTAGGCACAAAGAATGAGGTGGATTAGCCTCAAAAGCCCTGCGAAAAGCGACGTTTAGGCCCTTTTTGCTGTTGAGTAAGTACCCATCATCCACACCCAATTCCCATGATGAAATCCTTTTTCACGCCCGCCCCGACCGGCCTCACCCCCGAACAGCTGACTGCCCGCCAGGAGCGCGAGCGGCACGCCAACAATTCCATTGCCATCCTGATGAGCAACGGTCCCGCGCCCAGCCCGGAGGCCCTGGCCATCATGCAGCGGCACGTGGACGGTGAGATAAGCATCGAGGAGGCCATTGAGCTCACCGACGCCATGCTGCTGGCCCGTTACCGGCCGGCAGCCAGCTCTGCTACCTCCGAGCCTAACCCGGTGCGCTGATGGTAGCCGGCGACCGATTCAGCGACGAGCACGGGGTGCGGATAAACCGGTTGGGCATTACCGACCCCCAGCAACTGGCCCAGGCCGAAACCGACTCCTCACTCCTACGCCTGCAGCGGCTCAATGTGCAAGGCGGCATCCCCGGCGGGCGCTACGACCACGCCCACCTCAAGCAGGTGCACCAGAAGCTGTTTGAAGGCGTGTACCCCTGGGCCGGCGAAACCCGGGCCGACCGGGAGTTTCAGGGGCACAAGCCGACGTACGTCACCGGCTTCAAGGAAACGATGACCTACGCACCCTTCAAGGAGATTGAGCCGCGCCTGAATGCCATCGGTGAGCAGCTGGGTAAGGAGAATTACCTGAAGGGGCTGTCGGAGGAGAAGTTTGCCGAGCGCGCCGCCTACTACCTCGACCAGTACAACCACACCCACGCGTTTCGGGACGGCAACGGGCGCACGCTGCAGGCCACGTTTGTGCAGCTGGGCAAGGAAGCCGGCTACCAGGTCGACTTTGCCCGCATCGACCCGGCTACGCTGAACCGGGCGCGTGACCTGGCCATGGTGCGACCGCACGCACCCCAGGAAGCGGAGAAGAACCTGCAGGCGCTGAAGGCAATGTTTGAACAGGTGATTAGCCCGGCGCCCGGCATCGAAGCCGAAAGGCTGCGCGACCCTAGTCAGGCGCGGCCACTGGCGGACTTATCTCCGCAGATGCAGGCCATGGATGCCCGGCGCGAGCTGGTGGTAACGGGCTACCGGGTGATGGACATTGTGGCCAACATGCCCGGTGCTGGCAATTATGAGAAGGGCGTCGCGGTGGGTAAGGGCGTTGAAGCAACGAACTTGAATCCGGCGGCAGTCCAGACCCATCTAGCGCAGTTTCAGCAGGCGGCAGAGAAGATTATAAAGCATCCTGCGCTGCAGGGTCCCGACGCACGGCAGGACCAGACGGATGCCAAGCGGTTTCGTGCCGCAGCCGAGCAAGTTCAGACATTGGCGGTGGCAAAAGAGGCAGAAGCGAAGACTCCGCCGCCCAAAACTCACGAGGAGGCCCAGGCCGTTTTCAAGCAAGCCGCTAACCATGTTGCTCAAGCCCTGCGCGAGCACGGGAAGGAGCTCGACGCGGCCCGGCTGCAGGAGGTTACCTGTCACATTGAACGCACACCATTTATTGGCGGGTTGAACCGGGAAAATGTCGGTAAGTCCATCGACGTGGCTGACCGGATTCCGGCCCTGAGCAGCAGCAGGCAGCTCGATGAGCTGAAAAGTGCGGTGAGTGTTATGGAGAAGGCGCCTACGGTGCAGGAGCGTAGCACGGCCAGCGTTTCTAGAAGCGATAATGGCGGCATTGAACGGTAATTTCTAAAAACGGAGCCAGCTTGTCTTTTCACACAAGTGGTGTTTTTAAGGTGGTAGTCAGTTGGTCTAGTACCTCGCGGACATCCTGAAACGGCTTGGTTTCAACCTCCGTTATTCGGTTAACCAGAATGTATGTTGGTACCTCAGTGTAAGCTGTCGCAGCGTCATTCATGTGGTCATCGTTCGGGAGCATGATGATGGCTCTGTCCTGGCAGGCTGCTTCAAACAGCCGGTGGTTCTGAATGTCGGCCAGGACGTTGGGTAGCCGCTCTGGCGGTAAGTCATACGTTATCATGACGGCCTGGGCAAAGGTGTTCACCTGTTCCTCGCTCATGTCGGCCCACTCCCGGCCCTGCGCTTGTTGCAGCATTGTCATCATGCCCTGATAGCCCCGCTCCACAGCCGACTCGAAGGGCGGAATATCGTGGTCCTCCTCAATGCGTCGTAGCAGGTCCTTGGTTTCCGTAATAGGCTTGGTGCCAAGCGGCCGGTCGAAGCGAGCAGTGTAAATAAACTGTAAGTCATAAATAATGCCGACCGTGCGATGAGCATCCTGGCCCATTTTCAGGGCCACAAAATTGTTGTATGCCTCGCTAGCCAACCACAAGTGCTTTTCATATTGTGTCGTAGTATCTGCATCCAGTTCCTGCAGCTCGTCGAGAGTGAGCATGAGCCGATCAAATTCGAGGCTCAGAAAAAACCGACTGATATACTGCTGGGCATACGCCAGCAGGCGGGTATTGCCGTTGTCGCGGGCATAGTGATACGCCTGATACGCGTACTGGCTGGCCTTTCGCAGCCAGCCCATCAGGGCTTCATAACCCGCCATCCGTTCCTGCGTGGAAGGGGCCCGGCCCGCCTGCTCCCGCAGCTTGAAATTGGAGCCTTGCTGAAGGTATAGGTTGCTGGCATATACCTGCAAGGCATCCGAATTATAGAGTTTGAGTAGCTCCTTGTCGGCTTCCTCCAGCGGCGCGGCCTCAATCTTGGAAAAAAGGGCTTCAACGTCGGCCACATCGAAGGGCTTGCTTTGGCTGGAATCGGTGGCCGCAATTGCTGCCATGTACAGCACATTTATTTGCAATACCAAGCTATTTAACGGGTTGGTTGAAGTGGCGGCTAGGTCATTGAGGGAATCGGTATAGGAGTCAGAGCTCACTGTGCCGCGTAAAAAGGCCAGCCGGATGCGCGTAAGCTCCAGCAACATTCTAGATTCCGGGTCCAAATCTGCTGCTAATCGCAGGCCTTTGGTCACGTAGAACTCTCCTTCCGTCAGAAAACCAATTTGGTCATAGGTGATAGCCGCTAGGAAACTTAATTGTGCCGAGCGACTAATCCGGCTCGCGGGCAACCGCTCCAACAGGTTTCGCAGCATGTCGTATTCCTGCTCGTTAAAAAGCGCCCCGCCTAGTTTCTCAAGCTGCTCTGCTACTTGCGCCGGGTCGTTGAAGTCAATGGGTGGTACCGTGCCAGCTGGTGCGGTGTCAAAGTAGGGGATATTGTAGCGGGGACCTTGGGCCCGTAGCATCAGGTTGTGCCGCTCGTAAAGCCCCGCCACCGTTACGTGAATGCCTGCCGCCGCCGTGTCATCCAGAATTTGCGTGAGGGGAATATAAATCTGTACCGAGTCCTGAAGCTTCCAATCGGGATTGGTATTGTAGGCATCAACGCGCCGGACAATGCTGTCGACGTAGTCGTAGTAAGCTGTGCCTTCGCCCTTGCCGTCGTCGTGATACAGAACTATGATGCCGTAGCCCGGCGCACGCCGGCAGAGATAACCCAGTCGAGATGTTTTGAAGGTGAAAGAGATAAAGGTTTCATCGTCTTTATCAACCTTTTTTAGCTCGGTTGCTGATTTTATCTGGATAGCAAACTTCTGCGACGAAGCATTTTCGCCATCATAAACTAATTCAACATCCAGGTCGACACCATAGTCGGGCTTCTCTTCCCGGTTGATAAATCCCTTACGCTTGGTAAAAATCTTCTTTACCAGCAATTCGGATTCCTCACTTTTTTTCGAACTGTCATCAACGGTAGGAGTGTCTGCAAAGGCCATGGAAGAGATTCTGACTGATGTTGAAATTAAGTAAGGACTGCTGTTTATTACGGCGGCCGTAGTAGCGCAGGCTGGGGCCAGGTATTTGTAACTGGCTTTGGAACAAGCGATGGCCGATGCAGGAAAAATTTAGGCGTACAATTGCGCCTGGTATTTTCTTGCTCAACTTGCTTATGCCCGCAGCGCTTACCCGAGGACAATATTACGACCTCAAACAACACGCCGATAAAATTATTCAGCACCTGCGCACGGTTCGCAACGAGGCCGGCAAATCCCGCCGCCGCTGGATTTGGGAGTTGATGCAGAACGCCAAGGACATTCCCAATACACACCCGGGCGGCGTGTCGATAGAAATCCGACTAAGCCCCCGCGAGCTGCGCTTTTCCCACGACGGCGAGCCTTTTTCGCTGGATAATCTCTATGGGCTGGTGCTCCAGGTCAGCACTAAAGATTCAGCGGGGCGCAACCCGGAGGAAACGGGCAAGTTCGGCACCGGCTTCATCAGCACCCATTTGCTGGCCGAAGAAGTGCAGGTGGAAGGAGTGGCTGTCGATAACCGGGACCGTAAATGGTTAGTCCGGTTGCCGCTGGACCGGTCGGCTGCCAGCTCCGAAGCCCTCATGCCCAAAATTGCGGCGGCTCGGCAGCTGGTCGAAGCTTTGGAAAGCGAAGAAGGGCCCACCGGCGAAGCATTTGAAGAATTACCCGCCACCGCCGATAGCATGGCGGCCGACCACCCCACGGTCTTTACCTACTACCTAGGCGGAGAAGAACAACAGCGAGCCGCCCAGGTGGGGGTGGCCGATTTGGTCAACACCCTGCCCTACACGCTCATCAACCTGCCCCAAATCAAGCAGGTTCGTATTATCAACGAGGCGGCCGATACCAAATACGTGTATCGCTGCCAAGCTCTCACCAGTATTGACGTCACAGCGGAGGAAAAGGTGGTCCGCTACGAGGTAACAATTGAAAATGCCCGGCAGGGAAGTCAGACGGTGCGCAGCTTTGCGACATACCTCACCAACAGCTTGCAACTTTCGCTGGAAGTTGCCGATTTTGAAGGCTGGCAATTGCTCGACATTCGCGAAGCCCGCGCCGACCTGGCCCGCGACTTTGCGCTGCTGCCAAATGAGCGGCTGCCGCCGCCCACGCTGTATCGCGACTTTCCGCTTATCGGCACCGACAGCTACCACCTTCCCTTCGTGCTGAATGGGAAAACGCTTTACCCCACGGAGCCACGCGACGGTATTCTGCTGACCGGCGACACGCTGGAGCCACAGCATAACCGCACGCTGCTGCTAGCCGCGCGCGATGCCTCCTTGCGCTTCACCGAGTGGCTGCTGGCGCGTGAAGCCCGCAATACTTACCTACTTGCTACGACCGGGTTGCCCGGAGCCGCGGCCAACCTGGAGCCCGATGCCCGCAAGTGGTACAGCGGCCTGCAGCAGGCATGGCGCGAAAAGCTAGTAGCCCTACCGCTGGTAGAAACCGAGCAAGGGCCCCGACCGCTAGCGCAGGTGCGCATACCCTATTTCAGGTCCAATGCTGCGCACGCAGACAATCAGGAGGTGTGGGCACTGGCAGCCCCCCTACTAGGTCCGGCCAGGGTGCCGCGTTCCGACATCGCCCAGCGCTGGATAGACGTGCTAGGGTTGGCCGACGAGCTGCCCAGTTGGGGTCCGCAAAGTTTGGTATACAGCCTCGAAAATATGCTGGTAGAAGTGGCGGCGGCCGGTGATGTCAGCCAGTTGCAGTTGTACGAGGTGGCGGGCGCTGCTGCCCCCAATGCCTATGACTGGCTGAATGAGCTGTACCGCTTCCTGGCCAAGCGCGAGCTGCTGGAGCCGATGCTGAAGGCGCACGCCATCGTACCAAGCAAGTATGGTAAGCTGTACACGCTCAATAGCCTGCACACCGAGCCGGCGGATGCCCCCATTCCGACCGAGGTGCTGGACTTGCTGCGCGACCTGGGCGACGACTGGTACGCCAAGCTCATGCACGAGCAAATAACGCTGCCCGGGCATGCCCACCCCGAGAAAAACTTGGCGGCGGCCTCCGAAGCCCTGAACACACTGCTGACCAAGGAGGAGTTTCTGCAAGACTCCCTCCGGGCCGAGCAAATCCTGTTGCGCATCGTCCGGCTGAAAGCCCCGGAGTCGAAAGAAGATGCCCATTACAGCCAGCTCTACGAATTTGCCAGCGCCCTGCTGCCTGATGCCGGCCAGATTACGCCTGTAGCTACGCTGGCCGGGTTCTACTTCGGCAACGCCACCCGCTTGCTGGTGCGGCTGGTAAACCGGCGTCTGGCAGCTACGGTGTCCGTCACTGGCTTGGCCGCTGCCCTCGACCTATCCGAAGCCGCCACCATGAACTGGCTAGATGGCTACCTGTACTTTCTGCAAGAGGCCGGGTTTGAAGCATTGCTGCGCGAGATGCCCATCGTGCCTAACCGCCGCGGGCAGTTGCGCAAGCTCACCGACCTGCACCACAACGGCACGGCCGACGAGCCGCTCGACGAAGAGTTACTGGCGGTACTACAGCTGCTGGATGCCGCCGATTGGAACGCGCTGCTGCTAGCCGATGGCTTGCGTCTGCGTCTGGACAGTACATACAAGCGGCTAGACCTGGGTAGCGCCATTATGCAGCGCACCAACGGTATAGGGGTCGCCGACTACCAGGCGCATCATGTTCCTCTTATGCGCCTCATCGACTGGTGCCACATTCACCACGCGGAAGCCGCTGTGTTGCTCCCGCAGTTTGTAGCGCAGGCAAACACCATCTTTTTCGCCTTAGCCGTAGGTCAGGGCCAGCATGGCCGCGCCGTTGTGGAGCTGCTCAAAGACGAAAAGCGGCTTTCCAAGCTGCTCACTATCTCCGCCTATCTCACCGACCACCAACTGCAGGAGCTACTGCACCTTGTAGAGGAAGAACACGAGTTTACGGCCAGCTTCCGCTTTCTGCAGCGCATTGGTGCCCTAATGGAAGAGGCTTTTCGCAACGCCCTGAAACTGGCCGGTATTGCCGGGGAAGTCATCCCAGGCGAAGCAACCACCCGCATCAATTTTAAGGGTATTGGGGCCTACGATTTCGAAATAGTCAATACCGACAATGGAAAACGGTTTCTGATTGAGTTGAAATCCTACCGGCTACTCCACAACGAGCCCCAGCCGATCCACTTGGCCATTTCCCAGGCCCGGCAAGCGGCTCAGCAGGAGCCTCCTTTTGCCCTTTGTGTCATTGGCCGCGACCGGGATGCCGACCAAGTTGATGCCCCTTACGTGCAAGAGCACCTTGTTTATTTGCGGAACTTGGCCACCGATTTCGCTGAAGTAGCGACTGAAATCCAGCAGTTGACAGCCATCGCCCAAAAAGCGCCTGGTGCCATCCGGTTGCAAACCCCGAAGCTGAACGACAATAAAGTCCGCGTGGAGCAAGCGTTCATACAGGACCCTGCTCGTCGGCACACATTCAGCGAGCTGATAGAAGACATTAAGGCGCACTTGAGCTGAGCTCAGTTAGCGCTGGGATAGCCTGAATTTAGGCTTGTAAGGCTCCACAGGACTATTAAGAATGTGCTCCACGATAGCGAAACCTCAAAAAGGAAACAAATCAGGTATGCTAAAAGGATAGATTGAGGAATGGTATTGTGCAGCTGAAGCGGGTGCTTTTCCCGCTTCAGCGCTTGGCCATTTCGGCGTAGTGGTCGTACGAGCTTGGCTCCTAAAATGGAGCATTCAAAGCCACTGTCTGTTGGCCTCGCTTACCATTAGGCTGCCACCAAAAGGAGTTATGCGCTACCTGACACGCTACGATTCGTTTTTACCAGTCCTTTACTTCGGGCCTGTCAGTATGCCATTCATTTATGTCGTTCAGATGTAGTTTAACTACTAGTTTGTTAGGCTGATATTATGTAAGCGCGTTTGTTATACCCACAATTTGATCAATTACCTCTTCTTGAATGAAAGGTACTTGGCTAAACACCAAATCGGATTCTCCTTCAAGTTTAGCTAACAAATGGCCCTTACCCAAGAGGCGTTCAGCACCTTTTTGACTTAAAGCAATTTCGGAAGTCCCCTCGGAGTCAACTTTTAGAATAAGCCGGTTTCCCAGGTTCGTGCGCAATTGCATGGGCATCACATTCGCATCGGGACGTTGTGCGGCAAAGACCAGGTAGATACCTGCCGCCCGGGCTTTTACCCCCAAGCGAGACACTACGCTGGTTACTTGCTGCTTGTATTCGTCCACCTGCATCCAGTCGGCAAATTCATCATGAATGAGCCAGATGACAGGTAAGCGTTTTTCTTCCTCTACCTTTTTATTGTACGCAGCGATATTCGCTGCGCGAGCCTCACGGAACAATTTGTAGCGGGCTTCCATTTCGTCGACTAACGCCAGAAGCTCTTCCAACGCTTGTTCTTGCTCGACGATGATGCTGCCCCCCTTGATGTGAGGCAGTGGCTCCAGCGCAAAATAGTCTACCCCAAGCTTTGGGTCAATAATGATCATCTGCGCTTGCTTAGGGGTGTTGGTAGCGGCAATGCACAAGATGATGTTCTGCACCAGCACGGACTTGCCGCTGCCGGTGGTGCCAGCAATCAGGGTATGAGGGGCGTTGCGTTGAGGTGAAAGCGTTAGAATTTCACCATTGTCCTCCCGAATGGCGATGGCAAGCGTTTGGTTGCCATGTGCAGAGTCCGGATGCCACCGGCTCCAGATATCCTCCAGTCGAACCACTTGGCGCTGGGGCCGCTCAATGGCAAGCGAAATGGCCCCGGACTCCGGGCGCACGGATACAACGCTCAAGCCGTACGTAGTTTTAAACTCTACCTGCCGCTTCACCACTTGGTCAACCGTAAGATTAGCGTTGCCTTGGAAAGTAAGCAGCGCGGCATTTGGTGTGAGTTTGCTTTGCTGCAGTTTCGCATGCAGGTTAAAACCCTGCAAGGCGGCTTTCGTGCGCAGTGCGGTTGCGTTCAGCCATTCCAAGTCAGCCAGGGCTTCGGGCTGCACTTGGTTAGATTGGGGGAGTAGCTGCTCAATAGCTGGGTAAGCCCAGCGCGGATTCATAGTCGGCAAAACAACTACATCAGTGGGCGTACTGACAACCGTCGCTGGCACGGCGGGCGGAGCAGGAACTTGGGGAGGGGAGGACGTACCATTTCCCGGTAACGATGCTTCACTACCACCCGCGGCTGCAGTAATTGTTACCGAAGGAGCACCGGCTGCGGGCTGCACAAACGTTTGGCTGGCCCAAATGCTGGGGTCGCCGTTGGCCGCGCGCACGGGCATGGGGTCTTGCTTTGTGCGGTAACAATGAACCAGCTCTCGCACTTGGTCAAGCGAGAAGATTTCCTGGTAGGCGTTGTCTACTTCGGTAATCTGGCTGAAATCAGCATCGGTTGGCTCATTCTCCGGACCGGAGATGAAGACGTGCGAATACCCCCGCACACTAATGTGGCACTTTCCTTGGCGAATAGCCAAGCGCCAGTCCGCAAGGTTGATCCCTGCTCCGGCAGGAAACTGCACCCCGTCCAGTATCAGATCGGATAAGCGGGCCAGCCATAGTGCCCGGTCTAACCGCTCTGGGGCGCCAAACAAGGCTTCGTTTATGCGTTTAAGGGTGTCTCGCAGCTGGTTGCGGGAAGTACGTGCCCCGGCAATCAGGCCGCCACGGTCGATAAACTTGGCTTCACCGACAATAATGGTCAAACGCAACTCCCCGTTTTCACCCCGGCTGGGACTAAGCATAAGGATGTCGGCGAGCTGCTCTTCTCGCTGACCCAACCATTCGGCATAATCGTCGAGGAAGTACCAGCCAAAGTGGCCTTTTTCGCCGCCCAAATAGGTGTGCACTTCCTGCCGGATCAAAAAGCAGCTGAGTACCACGCCCATCAGTTCACTGGCGCTGCGTCCGCGGCGGGCGGCCCGCAGCACGATGTCACCGGAAATCTTGTTGGCTTCGGCAATGAAGCGCTCAGTCAAGCTCTGTTGGGCCGGCTTATCCAGGCCTAAATCCAGGCTAGCGATGCGTCGTTGCACCATGGACTGCAATAACCCTAGGGAGGCCGTCGAGGAGACGATCAGGCTGCGTCCCTGAGTAGACGACTGCTTGTAGCGGATAACGCGCACCTTGCGGTCGACCAACTGGCGGCGGTCCAGCAACTCATCGTAATTAACGACCCAGTGCCCCAGGTTATGCGTTTCCTCGAAGATGTGGCTCATCTTCTGGTCCTGGAAATCCAGTTGGCGTGCGGGCAGCAAACGCCGGGTGGTATCCTGGTCCCAGTTTCCCTTCACGAACGTAGTGATGGCCGTTAGATAAGCCCAGCCCTCCCGAGTCTGAGCCGGACAGCATAAGTACACCACGGACTTCATGTCTCCTGTGGGGGCCGGCCGGCGGCGCGACCAGTGCGCCGGTACTAGCTCCATTAGCGGCACCACGTGCGCATTCTCTATGTACCAGTCGACCGTGGCGTGGCGGGCAATGACGTCCTGCAGGAACACAATGTCATTGGGCGGCCCCTCGTGCTCGTTGGGGGCGGGCGCCTGGTCGGCTGAGATGCCAATGCGCAGGCGCGCCATGAAGTCACGGGTGGCTTCGCTGGTACTGTACGCGTCTGGGTCGGAGTCGGAGGCCTCTACAATACGTTCGTAGAGAGGATGCAGCTTCTTGGGGTCGTGGTGACGCAGTACGATTTGACACCGCACGTCTTCCTCTTCCTCGTGCATGGCACCGATGCGATCCACCACCGCTTGAGGTAAGCGCGCGGAATCGCAGTCGTAGAGCACCACCGATAAGTTGGCGCTCTCGTGCGGTTGCAGGGCCAGGTAGCGGGCCACTAACTCGGCTACCCGCTTCGACGACTCAGTAGGGTTATCGCTCGTCTCGGTGTCCGTGGCCACGGGCGATTCATGCAGGGTATAGTCGCCGCAGGTATCACTCAGGGCCAGTAACTCGGGCTTGCTGTCGTAGCGTCCGAGAACCACCTCCGGGTAAAACGGATGGGCCAGTTCCTCCCGTAGATCTTTGAAAAATAACCGCCCGGCATCGCCAAACCGAACTTCTTCTTCCGTCAGATAAGCTTTGAGCAGGTCTCGTACCCGGCGGGCTTTCACGTACAGGGAAACCATTCGCAAAGGATGCCAGGGCGTGATGATTTCAGTGGGCGCGTCGCCTGCTACGGAAACGGAACCGATGCGCAGCAGGGGTTGCAGCAGCAGGGTGCGGTTACGGTCGCCGACGGCTTTCTCACACACTGCCAGCAGCAATTCGGCGTACCGTTCTGCCTGTTCGCGCAGGGCTTCGGTGGCGAGCCCTTGCTGGAGGAACCCTTCAATGGCTCCCGTATAAGCCGTTTTAAAGCTGCGCCACAGCTCTTTAAGCTCTTTTTCGACCGCTGACGATACCATCTCTTCGGCCAGGGCCAGTTTCAGGTTGGCTTCCCAGCGGGTGGCAAGGTTGTTGGCGGCTTTGTAAGTACCCACGAAGGAGCCCCGGTTTTGCCCAAAGGCGGGCACTAGGGTGCGCACATCGTTGATGTTGACCGATTGAAAGCGGCCTTTGGCGCTAACGGCTTCTCGCCACGCGGTGCATAGGACCAGGGGGTGCTCCCGCAGGCGCCCCCAGTCCGCGGCAAACTCCCGCGTGACTTTGATGGGATTGAAAGTCCAGATTAGCTGTGTGGCGGATGCCGTGGAACCGCTGGCCTGGCCTTGGGTCACCGAGTCCATTTGCAGCTCCAGCGTAAACTTGAGTTGCAAGGCTGCTTTCGCCTCCGAGCGGTTACGGGAATACTTGGGGGATTTGCGCCATTCCTCCAGCAGGGCTGGAAAGTTCAGCAACTCGCCAACTTCCCATTCTACTTGGCTGCCCAGCAGCTCCCGCAGGCCGTTGTAGCGGGTCGCAAAGTATAGGCCGGCCTCGGTATTCAGCTTCTTCAGGTCGCCCTTGCTTTTGGCATCCAGTCGAATTTTCAACCGGCGGTTGGTGCTGTAGTCTTCCACGGTAAGACGCTCCAAACACAGCGCCAGCCCCGTTAGGAAATCCTCGTTTTCGTGGGGCCGTCCGAAGGCGAACTTGTCCCACCCGGCTTTCAAATGCCGGTTTTCGCCAATTTGATGCCGGTGCAGGTCGTAAAAAAGCCGGTCTTCGTCGGTGGCCGTGGAAGAATTGCGCTCCGCGAGCCCTTTCAGGTACTCCCGCTCGTCGTTGGATAGCAGGTCGTCGTCTTTGTCGTCAAAGAAATTTTGCGTGAGCTTGCCTAAGTTGAGTTTTTCGCGGCGTAGGCCATCAAAAAGCGGCCTTACCTGTTCCCATTCAATTTCAGCCAACGCCTTAGCCGCTTCATTCCACTGGCTATCGGCCGCGATGAAAGCCTCAATCACCGGGTAATGCGCCTCGGGCATGCCTTCACGGACTTTTGCAAAGGCGGCGCGCAAGTTCGCCGAGGTGAGCAGGGTCTGGGCCGGAGTCTGTTTCCGGAGATAGGGAGCACGTTTCTTGTGCGCGTCCAGAAAGAAGAGCTTCCACCGGGAAACGTGCCGGTGGAATTTTTCGGGTAGCCCGATAAACATGCTGGTGTCGCGCGGCATGGCCAGCGCGGGCAAAGCCGCGCCCAGGGCCGCGAGCAGCGGGGCCCCCTCTTCCACTTCGCGTCGGGTGCGCAGCACGTACTCGGCCACGTGGGGTAGGGAACGAATGCTGAGCTCCATGAGGGCCCGTAGCACCCGGCCCCACACGTCGATTTGCTCGTCGGCCAGCTTCAGGCCGGTGGCCGCTACTTGTACCCACAGTTCCGCTTGCGCCAGCAGGACGGCCGAGCCGATGGGCTCAATCAGATTCAGGGACTGCGCTTCGTCATCCCCGGTATTGGCCAGTAGCAGCGCGGGCCGCTCACAATCCGCATTGCGGAGATATGTGGCCCGCTGCGTGGTGAGAATGTGCTCGGGTAAGTTGTATTCGGCTACGTAAGGCAGCAATTGCGCCTGCGGAAGCTGAATTTCCACCAGGTTCACCAGCTGCCCGTGGTCCAAAATAGCCCGGGCAATGGCGGCCATCTGCTCCCCCTTTAGCTGATCCAGAATAAAACGCGCGGTGCCTGTCTCTCCTTCACTGCCCTGAATGCGTTGGGCCAGGTAAAGGGTCGCCACCTGGCCGATGAGGGTAGCCGTCGTAAAGGTGGTTTCTTCCGACGGACCGGCGCTGAGCGTACTCGTTTCCATAATACGTACTAATTAGGCGTGGCCCTGGGATACGTGGCCATTGGGATTAATCACGTAGGCACAACCGTCCGACAAGCGGCGCAACAGGCCCAAACTATTTAAGCGCGATTCTAAGCGGGCAGCGTTCGCGGCGAAGGGTTTTGGATCGTATTCCTCTTCGGCAATCACCAACGCCGCTTCCCGCTCACTGAAGACGAGGCCGTAGCGCGAGTAAAGGACCTGGAAGAATTCCTTGAGCTCCATGCGATGCGGCACGTTGGCGAAAATCAAGGTCTTGAGTAGGCCGTCGGTCGGGGCGTAGCGGTATTTATTGGTGCCACGCCGGGATACTAAGCCAATCAGGCGTCCCAGGGTGCGGTGAACTTCTCCGGCGTGCTGCTGATGGCGAACCTGCGCCTTTTCCCGCAAGTAATCCAGCAGTTCATCCGGGTCGTGGCTGCGGTCGTAATCGGCCGCATCGTCCCACCAAATCTCTTTTTGAAGTACCTGCTGGCAAGCGTCAAACACATCCGCCGGCGTATGCAGTTGCAAGGCTTGCTGCCAGGCCTCCGACTGCTGAATGCGGGTGATGTAGGCCTGAACCGCGTCGCCGGACAGCCCGTTGTTTTCCTGGAAATTAATGATGGAAACTTCCCGAACGAGCGTCTTTTTAGGCGCGACTACCTCACACAGAAACGTGAGGCGTTCGGCTTTGCCGGTCCACTCAGCGGCTACGTGCAACTGGTACAACAGCACGTGAAAAGCCCCCAGGGTGACCAGGTGGTTGAGCACATCAAAGTTGGGTAACCCCAGCTGGAAAAGGTTAAGCCAGTCCTGACCCAGTGCGTCGAAGCACGGATGCTGCTTGTAAGGCAAATAGCTGTGTTTGCGCTCTTCGTCGCCTTTTTCCGGCTCGCGCTCCAGCACCGTCAGCAGCTGGTTCCACTCGTTGTCACCCTTCAAGAAGTCGTGCAGGTAAGGCCGTAGGGAGTCAGCGACGTCGCTGCGGCACAGCATCAGGTAAAGCAACTCCCCGGTTCGGGTGAAGTTGTTGAAATCCCGGTCTCCTTTTAGGTCCTGGTCCTCGTAGATAGCGTTGGCTCCAAAGGGAAAGAGAAAACGGGACGTCCACCGCTTGTTGCTCTCGCTTTCCACCGAGGCGTCCCGCAGCATGCCCACTAAAAAGGCGAAGTCGCTGAAGCGCTCGAAGCGGCCTTTCAAATACGAAAAGTCGGTATCGGTCACGTGCATCGCGTTTTCCTTCATCCACTCCAGCCATCTGTTCCACGTGGTGTTGGAATCCAGCTTCTCGTCTTCCAGGCTTTTAATCAGCTCGTTGTTCCAGAGAATGTTGCGCAGGCGCATGCGCCTGCGTGGCTGATACACCAACGCGGGGTAGGAGTCCGGCTCCTGCAGTAAGCTGCCCTCCCGGAAAAAATACTCCGCTACCGTTAGGAACTCCAGGAACATAAGCCAGGGCGTTTGCGGGTACACCCGGTGCCCCCAGATCTGTTCATCCAGCCAGAACAGCATGCGGGTGTAGTGCCCTTTGGGCGGTCGGGCAACCAGCAAGTCGGAATCGGAGAGGAGAGGTAGGGGCATAGGCAATAACGACAGAGGGGCATAGTGCCCCGAACGGAGAGACTCGAGGGCTGATAAAAAGGCTAGGGAGTGGCCGGCAAGTTCAGCTGGATGGTGCGGTGCTCCGGGTTGCCATTCTCATCCAAGCGCAGTCGTTGAAAACTGAGAATAAACTCGTCCCCTTCCACCGCTTCCGCTTTGCGGCGCTTTTTGAGGGCCGTGAGCAGGCGACTTTTGAACGAGAGAACGTCCTCGTAGCATTCCTTTGAAAAGCTGCTGGGCAGGGCCCCCTCCGCCACGCGGGAGAGGAACTCGTAGCGCACCAGATTCAAGGGAAATACTTCGCTGATTTGCTCGCTGAGCGTGACCTGCAGCGCGGGCTTATTTCCCTGCCAGACAATTTCCACCCGTTCGCCCTTGCTGGGGACCACGGAGATGGAGTCTTCGTAAATCCGGGACACCTTGGCGCCAGTGGACTGCAGGCTCGTGCCCAGGCATAGCTTGCGGTCATCGTTGATGAGCATGCCCACAATCACCCGGTTCAGGCCTCGGACCAACCGGCTGACGATGTGCCGGTCCACTCGTCCTTTGAGGTTGGGGTGAACGGTGCGCACGACTCTCTCCAAGTATTCGCCTGCGAACCGGAAGACCGTCAGGTCCCACAAGTGCAGGTCAGTGGCCTCCTTGGTGGGTATTTTAAAGAATAGGGCGCGGCGCTGCACAACTAGCATCTCCAGAAAACGACTGTTGCTCAGGTCCTCATCGGCCGACTCTACGTAGTCGCTTTGGGCCTTGCGGTAACTGGCGTCCGCCCCGTAGAAGGTGTCGCTACCCAGGTACTGATCGTAGTAGGACTGGAGTGCCTCATCGGCTTCCCCAAAGATCAGAATGGAGTCGATGCGGTTGGTTGTCTCATGCCCCAGCCGAAAACGGTCCAGGTAGTTGAAGACGCCGATGCTTTCCCGGCGGCTTTCGCGCAGGTTGCCGCCAATTAAGTTGTTATAGATGCTGGCTTTGGCCACGGAGCCCTCCGCAATGATGCGGGGCACATCCGCCGGCACCATCAGATGGTCTTTGCACGTGTTCCCTGAATGACCCAGCACGGCGTTCACCAGCAAGGCTAGAATCTCCCGGATGGGAATGTGCAAGTCATTGTAGTCACAAAGTTCCAGCAAGTCCCGCAGGCGCTGCTGCAGCAGCGGAGTTTGCAGCAACTCATAGTTGCGCCGAATGGGTGATTTCGGTCCGAACGCCACGGATTCCCCGTTCTCTCCTTCAAAGCATAGCTTCCACCCCGGGTGATTCAAGAATGCATCCACGGCACAATCAAAGAGCTGCGCAGAGGAACCGCGCGACAAGTTGAAAAATCGGAGGGCTACGCCGGGCTGCTCCTCCTGATCTTCCACCAGGAGCTGCTCAAACAAAGCGCGGGCTTTGCTGACGGCGGGTGAATCCGGTAACCGGCGCCAGGTTTCAATCAGCTGGCCGTCGTTAGCGGCGATGAGGAAGTAGTCTGATGTCTGGGCCGAGAACAGGCCATCGGAAAACTGCTCTAGCAAGTTGCGAGCGTCGAGCTCCCACTCAGCCCCTTGGGGCGGAACCCAGGCGCTCAAATCCCGAATAACATGCAGGGTAGTGCCCGAGGGAAGCGTCAGGTTGATATAGGGATTGTTCGAGGCCCACACGGCTGCTTCGCCTTGCAGATGTTCCCAGATCTTACTGCACAGGTGTGTTTTACCGTCACCGGCCGTACCGGTTAGAATCACGGAGACCAGCGACTCACCGGTTAGGCAAGCGAGCACCTCGGCGAAACGGGGATGGGGGAAAGAAATGGGGGTGACGCCAGCACGTTTAGCGGCACGGCCGGTATGTTCCTCAAAAGCGGAGTCGTTTGCTGGAATTGGACCGTATTTGCGCACAAAACGGACCCAGTTGCTAGCTGCGTCCTTTGATCTACTGGTTGTTACCGCACCTGGTGCGCTAGGAATCGGATTAGCCACGTAAATAATGGAAAGATTGGGAAACTATAGTTGACAAATAAGGCACCCTGTCTTTTCCTCGTAGTCATCTACCCCACCTAAAATATTCAGCAGCGTTTTGTTGGGAGCATTGCGACGTGCACGTTCCTGTGAAGCTGCGTGCTCCCGGCGAATTTGCTCCATGCGCTCAGGCTTTTCCAGTTCAGCCAAGGGTTCGTTGCCGCACCAATAAAAGGTGTCAGTAGCTTTTTTACCAGGCTTCTCATACGCTTTGGCTTGCTCGAACAAGTCCGGATGCGCCGCTTTTAGGCGAACCCACTCAATCTTCTGCTGGTAAAAACAGAAGAAACAACCCGAGCGGGTCCGGCCCCATTCGGTATAAGGGGGCATGCCTAAGCCTGATTCTTCCAGGATGCGTTCGATGTCAGCTTTTACTAGCCCATCTTCTCGAAAGGGGTATACAGGAACAATATTGGGTTTGTGACTGATGTAGCCATCGCGTTTCTCGTCGGCCCGCAAGCCCACGTAATTGTAACAAAAATCATCACCAATGAAGCGCTCAAAGGGCACAAGCTTCATCATGCGGGTGCACCAACGGCGGTGGCTAGAGGGCAGCATCCCGCCGTAAATTTTTAGCAACTGGTCAAAACCAATAAAATCCCCGTTTTCAACGGTGCTTTTGTGAATAGGCTTGCCCAGAAATGCTTCTAGGCGCGCCAAATAAGCAATGGTCTCGGGCAGTTCTTTGCCGGTATCATGAAAGACGTATTCCATATCTGGAATTCGGTCGCGCATGTAGAACGCCAAGGCGGCGCTGTCTTTTCCGCCGGATAAGCTGAGAATATGCCGGGGTTTTTGGTCGGTTATCTTATTTGCCACTGCTAGCTACATTTATGAGTAAGGCGGTCTTGGTCCAATCGACCGTCGTAGTTGGGGTCCAATCGACCGCCAGCCATACGTTTCCTCCCACCGATACTAGTTTGCCGGGTTTAGGAAAAGTATGCGGCTCTTCTGCCAAGTTAAAAAACCATTCATCAAAATTTTCAGCCAAGGCCACCAACGGATGTGTTTGTTGATTGCCACTCGGGGTAAAACCAGCTCCAGCCGTCACAGCTAGGGCCCGAACGGCAGCCCCTAACTGTTGCGCGAAGGGAAGGGTGAATAGCAATTTGCTTTCTACCGAATTAGAAGAACCTCTGGTGCATACCTGCGAAGCATACGTTGTGCTAGGCGGCAACACCAGATACGGCTTGCCAGATTTCAGCCGGTGGTACACCTCGATTTGAACAGCACTCGTCAGGGGTGGGGGAATTGGAAGACCGATTCGGGTCAGTTTGGTCGCAAAGGCACGTTGCACTTCCAGGGCAAAAGGCAGCTTCAAGCGGAAACGACGGGTGTAGGCTCCTCTAATTTTCCAATCCCACACCTTATCAAATGGGCAGGACATGACGCTTTTGATATCCCAAACAATGCGGTAAGGGATATCGTGAATTCGGAAAAACTCGGTTCGAATGCTGTTCTCATTTTGACCAAAAACGGTAGCCCACGGCACGAGCTTGCCCGGTACCAACAGAATGCTTTGCCCCGGAGCCAGATAAGCCCGGGCCAAGTCGCACTGTGCGTTGATAACCATCCAAATAGGCTCCGTTTCCGATTTGACGAATATATCCCCTAGACTTAATTCCAGGGAGCTATTCATATGCGCTAGGATAGCCTCTGGTTCCAGGCTTTCGGTAGCGGCGGCAATTGCTTCTTTCGCCTTCTTTAGCTGCCGGGCATTGGTAACGGAGTCGCTGTGTTCCTCAAACAGCGTACTCATGTAAATGTCCGCTAGTTTGGGCGAAGGCTGACCGTGCAGAATAGGAAAATTGGATTCAAAAACCGTATTGAGCTTTTTTTGCTGCGCTTGTAGCGTTTGGTCGCGCATCAGCAGCTGCTCCCAATACGAACCGTACAACCACGTCACATAATCGCCCAGTGGTTGTTCGTCTTTTTCCAGCCCCTGGTTTTGGATGAACACATAATCCTCCACATTCAGCGAGCGCACGTCTTCCTGAAACTGAGCTAGGGCGGCCTCTGCCGCAGTACACAGGGCTTTCACGTAAGCCTGGATTTCATGACTATGCGCGAATTCCTTTGCCAGGGCTCCTACCACTAACGAAAGGATGTGTTCATCTTTTAGCTCTGACTTAGCCGAGAAGCGAAATACTCCTTCCACCAACTCCGCGTTTTTGCGGAACCGTTCTTTATGTTTAGCTGCTTCGGGGCTTGACGACATGAGCACCGTGACCGGCTTGCGCGCGGTGGTACAACACGTGTGTACTTCCTTTATTTTCTGTTCTGCTAGGCGTACGGCTTCGTCGGAGTTGTCGGTGCCGAGAAAATAGTCAATGAAGACAAAGTCGAAAAATCTACTTTCACCAGTAACGAATTCGCTACCAGTGAAATCAGAGCCAAACCGATGCACTTTAATCCCTAGCTTCTCTAAGTTCTCGCATATAAGCGCCAAGTCCTTATCCTTTTCAAATCGGGCTTGGAATAGGCTCCCCAATAGTTCTCGCAGTGGCGCTGAATCGGTCCGGGCACTCCACAAATTATTGAGATATACGGTCCTGCGCTCCTCATCTTGCAACTCTTCGTCGTCGGGTTTGGTGATGCCTAGCTCCGCGAGTAGCGTTTCAAAGGTGTCGTCTGTTTCATTGTTTTGATGAAATTCGCGAATCTGGTCCACCGTCACCTCATTCTCTTGAATGGGGTCAAAGGCATCATCAATGACGGCTGCCAACGTCATTTTATTGGTCGCCAATAGCCCGGTGATGAAGCTGTTCGGTTGAGTAGAAGAAGGAGTCATGAAAAACTAGCGGACTTAGTTCAAGGAGGATATATCAAGCTGGAAGGTATTCAGTCGGCCTTCTTGTGCACTAAACTTGGGAGATAAGGAAAAGGTGACGCCATGGTAACGGGCAATTTCGCGCGAGATATACAGGCCTAGGCCCTTGCCGTCGCCCGGGGGTTTGGTGGTGAAGAAAGGCCAAAAAATCTCTTCTTGCTTGTCCTTGGGAATACCCGGCCCGTTATCTGTGAACAGTAAAGAGTTGGTAGATTTGTCTAACCTGACGGTTAGCTGCGCTGAAAAGGCAGGGCGTAATTTCTGCTCCATGTTGAGCCAATAAACCGAGTTGGCAATGCAGTTTTCCAAAATCTGAACGAACATGCCTGGCACGGCTTTAATGGTCCAAGGGCCATTGAAATCTGCTTCAACAGCCCATTGAATGTGGTGGCGGTTGAATTGTGATTCGTGAGCTGATACCGTGTCGTGGACTAGTTGGCGGAGGTCAAATTTGTCTTTGCGATTTCGTCCTGTTGGGCCTAGCGGGTCCAGTACTTTTAGCCGTGTTTGTAGTGTCTTTAGCTGCAACTGCAAGGTTTTTATCAAAGCACTGGCCCGGGCTGGTAGTTCGTTTTTATCGAAGGTGCCAAGTGTGGTTAGCGCGTGCTCCGTCGAACGATTGAGCTCGTGGGCAATGATGTCCACCATGAGGCCAAGTGCAGCTAGGTGCAGCGTTTCATCACGACGCTGCTCATAGGATTCAAATACGGTTCGAGCGTCGCTAAACAAGCGGCGGCTTTTACCAAAAGCCTCCCGGATGGCTTGCAGCGCCCCCTCCTCATCCTTTATTTCCGGGTGCTTGTGGACCAACAATTGCAGGTTTTCAGTCAGCTTACGCTCACTCGCCTCCAGGCGCACTTCCAAATCACTCAGATTAAGCGGCTGATTCGTTAAACGGTCTTTATCCACTTTGTCCAAGAAAGCTTTGAATTCAGACCACATGATGTACTGAAGCAGCCGTATCAAAGTGCTTTTCTCAGGACAGTCACGCAAGCCCTCCCGGTTGGTCTGGTCAAGCAAGGCCGGATTATCGAACGCAGAAATATCCACCTTACCAATTATCTGGCGCCGGTTGACTTTGTAGCCCTGAGCCCCCAGCGCCTTCTGGTCCAAACGCAGCCAGTCGTCATCGGGCCCCCCGTAGGGATTGACCCGGAACCCATCTCGAAATACCATCAAACCACCGGCCCACCGGCGAATAAGATTGCGGACATCCGTCACGGTGCCAATGCCGTCCATGGCTTCCACTACCGCCCGGTTGTACCAGTGAAAGCTAATGGCAAATGGACCCAGCGCCGTCAACTCTTCCGGGGTAGTGCCAGTGGTAGAAAGCAAGTGAGTACCAGCCAAGGCGAAGGTCTTTTGCTTGTTTGCCAGACGGTAATCAATGGAGCCGGTCAAACGGGCTTCTCCGTCAGTGAAGGAAAAGTTGGCCTCTACGTACGCGTGCGCCTTCTCGAACAGAATCCGTTCGATGTTTGGAATGACAATCGCGCTATCGTTAAACCAGAGCTTGATGAACGTGCGATTTTGTTTCGAAAACGGGTCCAAGAACTTACTTAGCTCTTCTCGGGCAATAGCTTCCAACTTCTCCCGGCTCCACGTGGCGTGTAGCTTGTACACCTTGATGGTCGTACCAGACTGTGCTGGGTCGGGCTTGGGTTTACCAATTGTTGGCTCAATGTCGATTGAATCTAAGAGTGCATCGGAATCATGCGAAAACCGCCCCCAATCGATGGCCAATTCATTGTAGTGAGCTTCACCGCGCTTGCTCGTCTCCACGAGAAGCCCTTCCCCTAAGCGCATCACCGACAGCCGCCCCAAGCCTTTCTCCCCAAGAATGGGCCGGGGAGTACCATCGGCGGTCAGTTCTGGAGGAGATGCGCGCTGGCGCCGCCGCGAACGAGTTCCAATAGTTAAATACACCTCGGACAGTTCTGCCAGCGACATGCCCTCTCCCCGGTCGCGAAACTCAAGGTAGTTGGCTTGTTCAAGAGTCGAGTGCAACTCCTCCAGCGACTCCGCATTACGAATAGCGAAAGCCAGTGCCGTGGCTTGAGTTGTAGTATATTGTAGACTGGCCAACATCTGTTGCTGGATAGCCGCGGCTTGCTCAATGGAAGCTTTTGCCTTCTGCAACGCAGCTATCTTGGTCAGAGCCCTGAGCAGTTCCTCCGGTGCAAAGTGGATAAATGCGTAGACATCAACCCGCGGAGAGCGCGCGTCAAAGGCGTTTTTAATCAACTCGTAGAATGCAACAGCATCAGAACTGATTAACTCAGCTCCGAGGTGTAACAGTGTACGTGCGGTAATTTTAAATGACATTACAGTTGCTTAACAAACTACACTTGCGGGGTAGCCACGACCGGAGTCATCATTTCCCATAGCACGTGGCTAGCCGCGGCCATGCCTACCTGGCCATGGTTCGTCAGTAAGTCGCGCAGTTGCTCTTGCAAGCCTTGCATTTCGATTACTTGCTCAGGGGCGAGGTGAATTACTTGGTCGCGTTCCTCGCCGTCGGGGTGGGTTAGTGCCACACGAACCGACTCTCCATCCTGCAAGGGTCCCAATTCATTAAATACCACGGCTTCTACTCGTAGAAACTGCGCGCTGAGCTTGTGGACTTCTTGTTCAAACTTGTACTCATCGGCATCACGCCATTTGGCCGGCGGCACCGCGCACACAAGGTTGCCCAATGATTCCAACCACTGCGTTTCCGCCAAGCTCGTGTCGGCCAAGCGCAAGCAGAAGCTCTTCAGCCGTGGCTCCGTAACGAAATTAGCCAACGCCTTGGCTCGCTTGGCCAGCGCCGGCCGGACCTGTTCAAAGCTACTGGTTTGCTGCAGTCCTTTCAGTAACTGCCTCCGAAGAGTTTCCAACAAATTGGGATAGGCCGCTCGTAGCTCGTCGACTGCCCCTTTCAACGCAGTGGCAAATTGCTCGATGCGGGAGAGCTGCGCTGGGTCGTCATGGGTGGCGTGAGCATCAATGGGTGGCAGTCCGCACGCTTTAGGCAAATCATGGAAAACTAGCTTCGCCGGGTCACCCGTTACCACGAGAATGGACCTGACTGCACGAGTTTTGGGCAGCAAGTGCGTCGTTTTAAGGGCGTAGTCCGGCAGCGTAGCGGTGAATACCAGCAGTGGTTTTACGACATCAAGCAAGTCCACCCGGTCGCTGTCCTTCGTGCGCAGCCCCAGCTCCTGAATCAAGCGCTGGAATAAGTCGTTGCGCACCCCCGTGATGGGATGATACTGTACTTCGAATGTCTCTGGCGCTTTTATTAGGCGCAGGAAGTTGGTACCCGTTACCCGCGGAATAAAAGAACCGTCCTCGTAAAAAGCCAATTCTTGTTCGTGAATCACCGCAAACACGGCCAACAGAAGGGGGCTTAATCCGTCTCGCACCCCGTAGGGAGCTTGGCGTAGCGCATCGAATACCACGGTAACCGGTACGCGTGCGTCGGGTTCCTCCAGCAATACCTCGTGGATGCGGCTCATTGCCGGCAGTACCCGGCAGTGCTCGTCGTCGTATTGCTGGTCGGGTAGAGTAACCACCCACCGATTTTCGCCCTCGACTTGCCGGTGTAGCCCCGCTTCCTGGAGCACCGACAAGTACATGGACATTTCCGGAGGGTGCTTTTCAGGGTCCATCCCAAGCAATGGCCGGTTGGCTGATTCGAACAGCTTCTCGCTTAGACGCAAACGCGCCGCTGCCCCAGCTGAAGACAGTATCCGGCGATTGATTAACTCATTATGAACGCGGGGAGATTCGTTGAAAACTTCGTCGCAAATCTTGGCCAACAGCGCCAGCACGTCGCGCCCCGAGTAGAGGTTAGGCACAACCCGCCCGCGGCGGTACCACGTCAAGTGCCCTTCCCCATCGGCGTTGAGCAGGCCAATGCCCGTTTGTAATTGCTTAGCCAACGCCTGCTGGGCCAACGCCAGCTTGCGAGAAACTTCCTCCCTGGCGTAACGGTCATGGCGGAGTTCTCCCACGGAGCGCTCTACCCATTCCCACTGTCGTAACTCATCCAGATAGGCCCCCAGCCCCCGCAACGGCTGAGGAACAGCTACTAATACGTCAGGCCGCTGGGATATTGCCGAATCGATGATAACCTTGCGAGCGGCGTTAACATCCGCTTTTGTCTCGCACAAGGGAACAATAATGTACCCATCCGCTTCAGAAGAGGTGTTCAGCTCACTGGCCAGGGAGGCGACGTCAACGTATTTCACTTCAAAGTACCGCAGGTTGCCCGTACTTATGTAGTGCCGTCGCGCTACAAGGGGCCTAATTTCTAGACGGTCCCGGATAAGAGCTGGCAAATTAGTTGCGGGTCCCAGTGCTTTTTGCGCTTCCTCACGTGCCGCATCCAGGTTAACGCTCGAAGTTGACCAAACACAGTAGCCGCCTCCTAAGCCCCGGTAATACAATAGGTGTAGCTCCTGCAAACGGTCAAGCGTTTGGTCCAGCTCTTCTGCGGCTTCCAGGGCCAAGGCCAGAACCTGCTTAGATGCTACCAGGTCACTGGTGTTCAATAAGTTAAGCAGGCCAATCGTTTTAAGCGCTTCTAGCTCCTGCTCCTGGTCACCCTGGTAGGAATTGACAATGCCGTCAATGGCCTTCCAGTGGTAACTAAGCGACGCCAGCCGGCCGCCAAACGCAGTGCGGGCGTAATCGTACAGATTGTGTAGTCGGAAGAATTTTTTGCCTTCCGTGCGTGCCGTGAAGTCTTGAAGGCCGTGCGGGTCGGAGCTGAGTAGAAACGAATACAGCGACCGTTCATTTTGCCCAAAGCTGGCAAATAATCGCACTAGGGGGGGCAATACCGTCGGATGCAGCGGATAAATGTAAGCCGCCATATCCAGCAACGGTTTGGTAGCAACGCCCACTCCATACCACCGCAATTTCAGCACGCCCTGCATGGCAACTCGGGCACGTTCCAGGGTTTGTTTCTTAACCTGCGTAAGCTGCGTATTCAGGGCATTGCCTACCAGTGCCGCAACTTGCTCAACGGGATGATACCAAGTAATCTCCTCGAAGCGGCCGGCTACCTTTTCCCATTCACGCTGCTGGTTTTTAGCCAAGCCTTCGGCGTAGGCGCTAACGCCTTGGTGCAAGAGCGCCAGCACAAACAGCGGGGCCTCGCCACTGCGCGCGGCCGCTTCGGCCAGTCCTTGCAACAAGAAGACGTCTTGCTGGTCGGGGCGTTCAGCGGCATATTCTAAAAACTTGCCAGCTTCGTCCAATACCAGTAATATCCCCCGGGCCTGATTTGTGGTAACTACATAGCGATGAACGCGCAGCACCCAATCTAACACCACTGCATCGGAATTTCCTTCGGCCAGAGTGCTGGCTGCTTGTACCTGCGCAAACAACCCTCCGTCAGTTACCAAGTTGCGCAAGGCTATTGCCAGCGCGCGAAGGATGGCCTGGCCCATGGGCTCCCGACTACCGGTCACCAACACCGGCAATAGGGCTGGGGAAGTAGCAAAGGGTAATTCTGGACCAACGTGGCGCAACTCTTTTTGTAGCGCCGGTGGAAGCTTGGTAATCGGCTGTGAGAACAGGGTAGCTGCAAACAGGGCGAACGACGACTTGCCTGAACCATAGTCGCCCGTGATGCGCCAGGCCCGCAGACTGGAGTTGGGGCGCAACCCTTGGGCTAAACGCACGAGGCTCTGGTGTGCATGCGGGGTGAGCGTATAGTTTTGTAGGGCCTCAGGGTCGTTCCAGTCGCGCTCCAAATGAGTGGAACGCAGGAACCGATGATGAATGGCAAATAAGCTGGTGGCGGCAGTCTTAGTCATGTTGTACCTCCTCTTCCGCTACAATGAGTTGGGCCGCTGCCAGAAGCTGGACCCTATGGTAGGCATCGCCCGGTTGTCCATAAATGCCCATTAACAGGCTTGCCTCCATTTCTTCATCTAAATCACGATGTTTCAGAATTTTAGGCAAAGCTGCCGAGTCACGGTATTCAAAAAACTCTTGCGAATCTTGGTGCAGTTTGTTTAGCCGGCTTTGCAGGTCCGGCTGCGATAATTTAAAAATTTGGCCCACGCTACCGGGCAGCGCGTGCACGTCACGAAAGGACAAGCTCTCCTCTTGTTGCCGGTGAGTGCGCCAAAAGTCGAACAAGCAATAGGCCAGTAGCGGGCCGGTAATGTCGGGTTTGCCATCCTGTCGAAATGCATAAATCGGCTCCCGCTTACCAGGTTCGGCCATGGCCCGCTCTCCGGCTGGCAGCAACAGCTGCAGTTCGGTTAACGGGCAATCCAAGCTCTCTTCTAAGATTTCATTGCCCTTGCGGGCGCGTACCGGCACGTAGGTGTGCAGAAAAATATCAAAGTGCTGTTCTTTGGTAAAGTCCGACAACGAACGGTCCATCCGGTCTGACTCAATGCCAAACGCTTCGATGACTTCCGTGCGGGAAAACTCAGGGTTGGGCCACTGGTTCAACAAAAAATACCAAGCAAAAAGCGGGTCGGCAACGATGGTTGATATCTTCCAGTGTAGCAGCCAAAGCGTCCGAACATCCTCTAAAAATGGGTCTTGGCCACCTTCGGGCTGAAAGATGGCGTGGCCAAAGGGAGTGATGAACAAGCCCCGCTCTTCGGGCCGTTGCTCGGCAATGCCAAAGGCCTGCACCCAGAACCGAATGGCTTTGACCATGTTTTTGCCCACGCCAAGCTGCACCATGGCGTGGTTGTCATCGGCAAAAAGCAAGGGGTTGTTGTGAATAGTCCGGTAAGCCTTCGGCAGCCAAGTGTAACGGCACGGGAAGCTTTCGTGACCAGAAAATCTAAAACGCATTATTTATATTTAGTCAACGGGTAGGCGTTGGATGGGTACCCCAAACAATGAAGGCTCGTTTGTTCTTTGAAAAACGTGCCTTCTTCCATCTTCAAAACTACACCTAATTAAGCAGGATTGCCGCCATGTTGCTTACTTGCCGAGATGATTTACCTAGACAACCATGCCACAACAGCCTGTGACCCGCGCGTAGTAGCAGCGATGATTCCCTTTTTCTCTGAGGGTTACGGCAATGCGTCGAGTCCACACGGGTTTGGCCAGGCGGCGGCCGCGGCCGTAGATGCTGCCCAGGCCCAGGTTGCAACACTGCTAGGAGGCGAGCCAGAAGAAATAGTGTTTACTTCAGGGGCTACGGAAAGCAACAACTTGGCGCTGCTGGGGGCGGCGCGTCGCCATGAGCAACGGGGAGGGACTAGACGCCGACTGGTGACTACCGCTATTGAGCACAAATCCGTGCTTGCTCCTTTGGAGCATTTGGCAGAACTAGGATGGGACTTGGTGTATCTGCCGATTGATGAGACCGGACGAGTGCGGTTGGACCAAGCTCGGGAACTGATTACCGAAGAAACATTGCTGGTTTCCGTGCAAGCAGCGAATTCCGAAATCGGTACCATCCAGCCAATAGCGGAGCTAGCCGAACTGGCTCATACTCGGGGTGCCCTGATGCATTGTGATGCCTCACAGGCCATTGGCAAAATAGCTCTGGGCGTAACGCAACTGGGAGTGGATTTGCTCTCGCTAAGTGGGCACAAGATGTACGGCCCCAAAGGCATTGGAGCGCTCTGGATTCGAGGAGGCGGCCTACAATTGCCACTGATTCCTCTGATGTACGGCGGTGGCCATGCTGGTGGACTACGGTCGGGCACCTTACCCGTGCCCCTTATTGTTGGGCTGGGAGTGGCAAGTGAGCTAGCAGCAGAGCAGCTAGCTTCCGAAAACCAGCGCACGGCCGCTCTGCGGGATGAATTTGAAAAGCACTTGTGCGAAGAGTTAGCGTCTATTGTCGTTAATGGAGCGCGAGAACAACGACTTCCCAACAATACCAGCCTTACTTTCACTGGATTGGATGCAGAAGCCTTGCTGGCTAATTTGCCGGAGGTAGTGGCCAGTACGGGCGCAGCTTGTGAGTCTGGAAGTGTAGAGCCTTCGCGGGTACTGCTAGCGATTGGCCTTAGCCGGGAGCATGCTTTTAGTACCGTTCGTTTTGGGCTGGGGCGGTTCACAACGGCCGAAGAAATGCGGACAGCAGCCGGACTGCTCATTGCCGCTTATTGGCAACTTGCCTTGCTGCTTGCCTAATTGCCTTAGCCACGGGTGCCGTACTCAAACCCATGAGCAAACCCTAGGTTCTGCGCGGTTTGAAGGCGTGGAGCGATTTGCTGGTGCAACTCAGCCCGGAAAGTAGGGTAAGGCATTTGTTGAATTGCCGCTAGGTCTTGCGCAAACAGGAGGTGATAATCCTCCAACAGCTTGTTGTGCCCTTTGTCGGTGTGAAAGTGGAACGCGTCGAACTGCAGTTGAGCGAAGGGCTCGAAGTATCTGTCCAAGCAGGGTAAACAGTTGCTCTTGGCTGAATTTACGCTCTTAGGCGTTGGAATAATGTTCCACAGCTGATCGTGGGCCACAAAAGACCAGGGCAGGAAGTGGTCTAGGCTTAGATTACTGGTCGTCACAATTTGACCCGAGTAAATGCAGGTCAACTCTGCGTGGGCCGTTAAATATCCCTTCCAGAACCGGTTGGCGACGGTCAAATCCCTTAGGCCCGGCTTTTCTAGCTTTTCTGTCAGGCCAGTGACGTTGGGGTTGTTCTTTTGTAGGAAGCGCACCAAATGCCAGTAAGTGAACCCGCGCAGAATAGCTTGGTGCTGTTGGAAATACTGCAGCCAAGCGTCGTGCATTACGATGCTGTCCCCGTCAAACCAGTAAGGGGCCCGGGTAGAAGCGTTAGCAGCCGCTATGACTAGTGCGTTGACTTTGGGATCATGCAGGCCACGGGCTTCCGAAGCAAACATGGGCCGGATAAAGCGATAAGGAACCCACTTAATCAGCTTTTTAACCAAATGCTCGAGCTCTAACTGCTGGGGCGGAGGCAAGGACAATAGCTGGCTAAGGAGCGCAGGCGCATTGGGCGCATTGTCTACGACAATGTGTTGGGAAACAAACACGGCGATAGGTTTGAAGCTATCGCGGCTTCCAAACGAGAGTTTAAAGTAATCTAGTGGATACCATACATTGGCCAGCATGCGCATGGAGAGGTCCCGCATGGACATCCGCGGGTTACCCGTATCGCGTAAGCAGTCAAGGATGGCCAGCAGCCAATAGAATTTGTAGGAATTAGTCGTATCGGCAAAGACGGCTGACAAAGCAGCTACGTTCACAGTGTCGCTCTGGGGTAACTGTTGCATTATATTCAATTATGTTGCTTGAATATATAGTGTTTGCCGACCCATTTTATAACAAGGCCTCAATACTCGACCCTTATTCCAGATACTAGCCAGCGCGTAGCATCTCTCTGCACTGCACAGGCCGGCTGTCGGGGCTTGCATGTCATGCGTAATGTAGCTCTGGGTTTAACTTGTTTACCTGCGCCGTGAAGCCCAACGCGCCTAGAAGCGTGAAGGGCGAGTGGGCTGGAGAGCCGGTGAGGTCAGTTGCCCTACTTGTTTGTATTAGCCATGCGTGCGTCGTGAAGTAAGTAAGCATCATCTCTTCGGTGCTGACTTCACTTAGTTGGCAGCCAACGGCTTTGCTAGGCACTAGGACCAAGTAAGCTTATTGTTTTGCGGGGTACATCGGTAACGTAAATGGCGTCCCTGTTTCAAAGTGATTCTCAATTGCTTCCTGAAGTACCGATGCCGTAAGGCCTTTAATCTTGTGTCTACGGCTCAGATGCGCAGTAACCCAATCATAAAGGCGAAACATCTGCCATACTGGATAACCTTGGCGATAACAAAGCTCAGCATACAGCTCAATATCTGCAATTGTTACCTTCTGGTTATCAAATGATAATTCACATGAATACCATATATTATAAATTAAGGAACTCATAATATCGAGGTGCATGAGAGGCAGGCCATCGTTCGCCATGTCCCTTTTACCGTTTAAGTACTGGTCTAATAATGGTTTAACCATGTCCTGCCTTAACTGCTCACTGAAGGCCTCAAGAAGATTGCTATATGGAGTAAAGCTGACGAGGATCGATATGCCAACCACTTTTCTTATTAAACGAATACATTCTGCAGCAGGTAATGGGTTAACCTCTATATGAAAGACACGGGCACACTCTTCTCCGACATCGATAAGGCCACTTTCGAGTAATTCTGAAGATAATATGCTTTCAACCGGCTCATTCGGAATGTAGTCGAGCAGGAGGTAGCCTAACTCACCTAAGCTGGTTCCGATGTGAATTGAAGCCTGTATATCGTAGAAGCGAATAGAGGCCTCAGTGTAGGCTTCACAGGCTTTCTCGTGCTCACCCAAATCCGAGTAACAGTTTCCCATTTGATTTAAGACAGAGCCATAGTTGACGTTATCTTTTGTCTTGAACATCAGGGAAAGCGCCCTTTGATACATTTCTAATGCATCTGTCTGCCGAAGTGTTTTTTCGTATGTGAAAGCCAAGTCCATAAGTGACAGCGCGAGCATTCGTTCATCCCCATAAGTTCCGTGTTTCTCCTTTTCAGTGGAATTGCGTGTCCGGGCAGGCCGTGGTTGCTCAAAATATGCGCTAGCTTCGATGTAGTGTTGTTCGGCCTCTTGGAGATGACCTTCGTGTTTGGCCAACAGCCCGCGCGCCATTGCGGCGTTGCCCAGTAGACCTACGTCGGTTGAGCCATTGGCAAGATGCGTAATCTCCGACACGACTTGCTGGACTTGGTCACTGTGCCTGCCATGCATTGCGAGGCTAATCAGCTGTAGTAAAAGTTCAGAAGCCAGAAAGAGATTGCCCGATTGTACAGCTGCTGCGGCACCTACCCGCATGATCTCGATTCCCCGCCCTGTAAGTCCACTTAAGAAACAGAAAGTCTGGACAGCAGATGCTATTGCAACTATCGGTTGTAGAAATTCGGGATTAACTTTTGAGTGTTTCGCTGACTCATCGAATATGTAATTAAAATTTAAAAATTCTTGATTAAATCGTATGAAGCCAGTCCGTACATCACCTCGTTGAGTATGAGTTTCTTCTATAGCAACTGCCTGAATAGCAAGGTCATTTGCCAGTTCTAAAAATAAGGCGTTCGCAGTGTCTACATCATCTTTGTACTGCTGTTGTATATAAGCGCGGATCGGTGATAAAGCGAGCAGACGTTGCCCAGGCGCCCAATCAGAATCAAAGTATATCAAATTCCACCTTGATAGCCCGGCTGTGGCGGCTTGGCTGTCCCTTAACCCATACGCATAGGGGCGCTCGAGCATAACTGCGAGGCATCCAGCTGGGCAATGAGAAACCAGGAACAGAACGTTACGTTCTTCTTGACAAAGTGCCTCATATGCTACAGCGAGACATACTTCCAACGATGTCGCCTTGGTTTGCTGCTTACGAGTTGGATTAATTAAGGCTGCCGCCCCATATTTTTCCACTCGCTCTCCTACTACCCGCGCTGACTTAAAAAAGCGGAGTAAACCTTCAATTATCTTGATGGTAAGGGGATGACCATCCGAGAAAGCCAGAAGTCTGAGAATGGCATTTGCATCATCATTGGAGTTGTGCGGATGGGTGCTAATAAGGGCTTTTAGCAAATCAGCACTTGAGGTTTCACTTAATGGTTGAAGGCTAATGATAAAATCAGGTTCTATACTGAGAAGCTCGACTTGCGAAGTAAAAAGGAGTTTTGTTAAGCGCGTTCGTGAAATCAGATGTGAGAAGAAGTCCTCAAGTTCTTCTAGAAGTGCAGGTGCAACAGCTTCTACGCCATCAAGGGCCATCAGCCCAACCGCTTCATCCATCACCTCTGTTAGAGATGACGTTGGCTGTATTCCATGCGAGGTTAGAGCTGACCAGATACGCAGTTTAAGATCGGCTATCGTTGTAATCGTTTCTATTTCAAGCCACACGACTTTAGAGGCAGTGCTTTTTTGAAATTGACCCAAGGCGTTAAGGGCTAATTGGGTTTTACCAATTCCCGCAGGCCCCTGAATACACAATATGCGTTTATGTTTAATTGCATCCACCAGGCTGCTTACCTCTGAATCGCGGCCAATAAAAGTAGGAGACGGCGTGGGAATAAAGGAGCCAGCCGTTGGCCACGTTTGCAGCCTTCGTGCTGACCGTTCCTGGAGTTGCTCAATCAGTTTGTCCTTCAACGCGCGGATCTCATCCGGAGGAAGAATACGTGTATCATCAAACTCTGAGTGACACTGCGAGCAGAGGCGGATCAGATTATGGTGATGATGAGATAAGCTCGTTGCATACGGCTCTATGTGAGCTGTTTCAAGCTTAAATCCCTCCCCGCATCGTGCGCATTTTCCGCCGCACTCTACGCCGAGGTATTGAACAATGTAGTCTGGAATCCCTGGCCGCGGGTGCGCGCTAACGGACCAAGGTTCTCTTAAATAAGCATCAAAGGCTTCTAAATCGCCTCGACGGAACAATGTCTGGCCATTTTTCTCCACGGTAACTAACCGCCTGTTATGTCCTTTCTTGGGAGCATTCCTGACATATGCAGCGAGTAGTTCAGGCGTGATTCGGAGGAAATAGGCTGCTGCTGACAAATCAAGCAAGCGCTCATCATTATTCATGATACTCATATGGTCAACCTAACAGCATCGGTGCTAATGGTCTTGTAGCTGCTTTCTGCAACCAGCTAGGACGTTGAGGAGCGCTGGCTATAACTAGCCGACATCACGATGTAACGCCCAGTATCCGCCCTGCAGATGCTGCTCTTCGGGGAGCGCAGCTAGGAACTCCAGCTGCGACTGATGGTAATTATTAAGTGGGTGCCGGGGCTGGAGCAGGTTTTCAATACCTTATATAATAGGTGCGCCAAGTTACAAACCCAATGAGTGCGCCGCGTTGTAGGCGATGATGTCTTCGAGCCGGGAATAGCGGCTAATCATGGCATCCGTTTTCTGCTTGGTCTGGTTCTTAATGAATTCGTTGGATTGGCCGTTGAGTTTGGCCGTGGTGATGAAGGATGCGCGTAGCGAGTGCGCAGAGTACTTCTCGCCCAGGTGCTCTTTCACCAGCAAGTTTACCCGTCGGTCCGACAGCCGCCGGCGCGATGGCGTGCCCACTTCCCCGGTTTTGCCCCGTGCGAGCGAGACGAACACGGGCCCCTCAGTGCGGCCACCCAGCAACTCCACCCAGGCCTTGTAGGCCCGAATGGGGCAAAACAGCGGATTGGAAGCGTAAAACACGGCTTTCTGTTCCAGCTCGCCCGTTTGGTTGGTTTTGCTTTTGGGCAGCGTCAGGACGAGAGCCGCGTCCGTTAATTCAATATCTTCCAGATTCAGCGCTATCAACTCAGAGCGGCGGAAGGCGCCTGTGAAGCCTATTAATAGGAGTGCGCGCGCGCGTACGCCTTCGGGCCGGGTTAAGTCAAGCTCGCTGATGCATTTCTTCAGGTGCGTCACCGAAAAGGCCGGGGCCTGTTTCTGCTTTTTGCCCACGGCCCGGGCCACACCTTTACGCAGCACGTCCAGCGCCGGCGCGCTCATGGCCGAGGGAAGCCCCAGCAGCTGGTGGTTTTTCTCGATAGCGGCCAGGTGCCGGTTGATGGTGGCCAGCTTGCGCGGGATGTCGGCCAGATGGGCGACGTAGCTGGCAAGCGTAGCCACGTCGGCTGGCCAGGTTGTAAAGTCGTGCGCAGCGCAGAAGGCTTCGTAGCTGCGTAAGTCGGCCGAATACGCCAAGCGGGTATTCTCGGCTCCTTCCAGACCCATGGTCAGGTAGCGACCGACGTTGGGTGCTACTTGTCCAGCCAGGTCGTTGGCCAGCGCCAGGGCCGGCAAGTCAGCGGTGACCGCCGGTAGATTCTTTTTTCCCTTTTGTGCCATTTATGAGTTTGCAATTGCAAACTGTGGGGTTGCAAACGCTAGCCAAATATACAGTAAACTTAGGTCCGATAATGAACAGTTATGGAACCTAAGTTTGAATAAGTGCCGCGAGAGTGTTTAGGTATCATAAGTAACAATTATGATGTCTAAACTCAGCGTTTCACACAAGTGCCTTTCTGCTCAGTCCGGCCGTTTCGGAGCCCACCCATGCAATGCGTACTTTTAAGGCATGGAATTATCGCTGCTCGATAAAATTAAGCGTTTGGTTATTATTGCCATGGTGGCCGACGACGAGCTCATGGAAAAGCTCGTGCTCAAAGGCGGCAACGCCATTAGCATTGCCTACGAGGTGGGTAACCGCGGCTCGGCCGACCTCGATTTTTCCATGGCCGACGATTTTGAGGACCTGGAGGCCACGTTCGTCACCATTGAAAGGTCCTTGGTAACGGTATTTGCCGAGGAGGGCCTGCACGCGTTCGACGTGCGCTGGCAGCAGCGGCCCAGCAAGCTCGCCGAGCACCTGAAATCATTCTGGGGCGGCTACCTGCTGGAGTTCAAGCTCACGCCGGTCGCCCAGGCTCGCCAGCACGCGGGCGATTTGGCCGGCCTGCGGCGCAACTCGCTTACGTTTGACGCGCAGCAGAACCGCAAGTTCACGGTCGACATCAGCCCCTTCGAATACTGCGAGCTAAAGGTCGAGAAAACCCTCAACGGCTACACCTATTACGTGTACCCGCCCCAACTCGTCGTCTTTGAGAAGCTCCGGGCCATCTGTCAGCAGATACCCGATTACAGCGCGATTGTGGGCGGGCATAAGTCGGTTGGCCGGGCCCGGGATTTCTACGACATCTACACCCTCGCCCACGAGTTTACCATTGACTCGACCAGTGACGCCGCCCTGGAGGCCCTGCGGCAGGTGTTCGGTGCCAAGCGCGTACCTGAGTCTTACCTGGCAACCATCGCCGAGTACCGCGAGTTGCACCGCGCCGATTACAAGTCTGTGGAAGCAAACGTGACGGCCGGCACCCAACTGCTGGGCTTTGATGCGTACTTCGACTACGTCGTCACCAACTTCAGCCACCTGCTGGAGCCCTCGGCAACCAGCCCGGCCGCTACGGCCTAGAAATGTGCCGGATAATACACCCGCCACTGGGCATCGTAGGCCGGGTTGACTAGTTGGTGCGCCAGGTAGAAGTCCAGGGTTGCCGGCTGAAACTTGCGCACGAGCTGCAGCTGCGAGGCCTTGTAGGTACCGGCCCGCTCCAGGTAGAGTCCCACCGCCTGGTGGTACGGGTAGCGGTAGTTGAGCTTGGTCAGTAGCCCCAGGAGCCGGTTAATGGAAACGCGGCCCGCGGCCAGCCGGTAGGCCTCCTGCACCTGGTAGATGCCCCCGGCGTATTCGGGCCGCACCGTCACGTCCAGCAGCGTCCGCTCCAGCCCGGTCAGGGTTACCCGGCCGGCGGCGAAGTGCTCCTGCGTGACCACCCCGAGTTGACCCGTGAATTTGCTATGCAGCTGCACAAAGGCATAGTCGCCGTAGTACGCGCTGGGCAGCGTGAGCTTCGCGGGGCGGGCGTAGGCCGCCGTCAGCTCGGCCTGGGTCAGCTCGGGCAGCGAAACCGGCTGCCGGGCACTCTGCTCCTGATTGACAAAAATCTGTTTGGGAATCTGTTCGGTTAGGCCGTGTAGGTAGAGCGCAGTGTAGTGCGACAGGTAAGCGCGTGGCACTAGGTGACTGCCCAGCTCAAAGGCAGTTACTTCGCCCCAAGTGTAATAGGTTTTGGTCTGACCACCCGCCTGGACAACTACCGGCCGCAATGGCGTAGCATCCAGCATCAGGTCGAGAAAATCTCGCACCCGGGTGCCGGCGGCCAGGCGCCAGCCCTCCCGTTGCTGGGCCAGCAACTGCTCTAACTCCCGTTCCCGGTATACGCGCTGTTCCCGCTGGCTAAAAAAGGCCATTATATCCTTTTTCGCAATCTGAAAGCGCGTTTTGTTGGCCATTTTGAAAATATTCAAGGTGCCTAAGGTACTAGTACCTTAGGCACTCAGGCAAAGTTACAAGCTATTTTTGACAAAGTCAAGTTATGAGGGAGTATCGAGGACGTTTTCGCTGCAACCAGTTCAGATTTATTTCGTACCTTAGCAGGTACTAGTACCTGCTAAGGTCAAAGCTAAATTGGCTATTCAGGTCATTGACCGTAATCCAGTACCCGCCAATTATTCCGCAGCCGGCCTTGGGTTTAAGGCAAAGGAAGTCTTTAAGGTTAAGACCAGGGTAAACCTTACAACAGCACCTTTTTTATGTTTACTGCTCAGCCAATGTGCTCACAATGGGCTCATCATGCCCGGGGTGGATTTCGCAAAAGCGGTTTTCCAGCACGCAGGGCCTCTTTCTAGCGCGGGGGCGTACGATGGCAATGGGCTCAGCAAGGGCTCACTGGGCACGGGGCTGCGTCGCTTCTGCCAGAAGCCAGCCATTGAAACAGAGAGGGGCGCCCCAGTAATAAGTCATTCTACAGCCCAGCGGCAGCGCGCTGTTGTTGCTCAAAGGCCCAGTCCTCGGGTGAGAGGATGGCCTGCATGAAAGCGGAGTAGCCCACGTCGCGCCGCTCCAGCGCATGCCGACGCAGGGCCAGGCTGGACTTAGCGCCCGCAAAGCCGCCCTGCTCCATGGCCTGCCGAAAGCGCTCGGGCAATCCTTGCAGCCAGTGCTGGTAATCATCTTCCGTTACTTCCCCGTCGGCCAGTTGCTGGTAACGGTACGTGGCGTTGCCCAGGCGGAACAGCCGGGCCATCTCGGCCCGCTGGCTTTCGGGCAGCTGCTGCAAGGCCTGCAGCTGGGCCTGGTGGTGCTTGTCGAGGGGGTGGCGTGGCTGGAGCAGCTCTTCCATGATTATTCAGCCAGTCCCTGCCGGGCAAAGGTGGATAAGGCGTGGTTGTTTTCGTACAGTAAACCTGCCCGTTTACCGGCATTGAAGTTCGGATTATTGCCACGCATCACCTGCCAGACGTTGGCGTAGGATACGCGGACCGACGAGCGGGGCTGCTGGCTGCCGGGCTGGAGCAGTACCTCGCAGGTAAAGCCTTCAGCACCGATTTGCAGATTCCACACCGTGCTCTGGTGCAGGTGCAGGGTGCCGAGCATGACCGGGCCGCTCTCCGATTCAAAGTAGGTTGTGCACACCATAAAGTGATGCTGCGGGTCCGATAGGTCGGTTTGCAGCTGCTGCAGTACCGTTTCTAAGGCATGGGGAGCACGAGGCATAGCGGGGTGGTCAGGGCTGGTTCATTGTCCACGGGGACGGGTAATGCTCACGGTGCACCCGCTCGTTGTAATACACGGCGTCCACGGGCAGAAAGGTAAGCGTTTCGCCCACTGACTGCCCGGACGGCACGACTTTGCGCAGGAGTTGGTAAAGCTGCCCGAAGGGAATGGTTGCGCGGAAGCGGTCAGTCCAGGAACCCGGCGCGTGGGGCTCGTCGTCTTCCGGGTAGCGCACCAGCGCCGTGTCGAAGGCCAGGAAATCACTCCCAACTTCCAGGTTGGCTACCTCGCCGTGGTGCAAGGAAAAGACGCCCGGATAGTGCCGGCGCCGCGGGTGGTTGTCGCGGTCGTAATAGTGCGCGCCCAGCAAGTAGTATACGGTTGGGTCGTTCAGGTCCCGCGCAACCTGCTTCAGCAGCTCAGGCAAGTCAGTAGCAGCAGTCAAGGGCATACGGCGCGGAGTAAGGGCAAGACATTGCGTCAAATCTAGTGGATGCCTCAAAGTCTGCATGATTCATTGGACTGGCCACCGTAGCTGACCAATGGAGTTCGGGATGGTGCTGAATAACACATTTTATTGCTTGTTATTCTAAATCAGCGAGTTGATTTGTTAAGCGCAAAGTTTTTAATCAAAAAAACTTTGCGCTTCGTTTGATGATGTATCTTCCCTTTTCGTTTACCAGCCATGGCCCGTTCTCGCACTTCTCCTACTCAGCAGCGCTTGCTGCGGCGTCTGCAGCAGCTGACGCCGGGGCAGATTGTGCGCTTCACAGACTTCGAGCAACTGGGCTTGAGCGCGCCCTCCGTGGCCTCGGCGTTGAACCGGCTGACCCGCACGGGGCAGGTGCAGCGCGTGGCCAAGGGCCGCTACCGGGTGGCCCCGACCGGCCGCTTTGGGCCCGTACCACCCAGCGAGCAGCAGGTACTGGAATCCTTGCTGCAGGCCCCGGCCACCGGAGGCTTGGACTACCCCACCGGCGCGGCCATCTTCAACCGGCTCGGGCTGACGACCCAGGTGCCGCGGGAAATTGAGATTGCCACGCCCCGGCCCAAGCCCGCCAGGCAAATCGGGACGGTGCGCGTGCGCTACGTGCGCAATTCTGGCGCCGGCCGCCCGGAAGAAGTAGCGCTGCGGCAGTTGCTCGACGCGCTGCGCCGCATCAAGCGCGTGCCCGACGCCCGGCCGGCCAAACTAATTGTCCAGCTGCGGGAAAAGGTGCGCAAGTTGCCGCTCGCCGACAAACGCCGCCTGGTGGCCCTAGCGCTGACCTACAACCCCGCTACCCGCGCCCTGCTGGGCGCCCTGCTGGAACAAATCGGCGAGCAGGCCCTCACGCCGGCGCTACGCCAAAGCCTGAACCCCTTGACCATTTACCGCCTCGGCTTGTCCGCGGCCGACTTACCCAACCGCGACCTGTGGCGAATCCAATGACGTTGCACCGCCAGCCCGACGTGTTCGGCGAGGCCATTTTGCTGACCGCCACCGAAACGGGGCTGAGCCAGGCCCTGATTGAGAAAGACTACTGGGTGACGTGGGTGCTGCGCAACTTGGCCGAGTCGCCCGTGGCGGGCGAGGTCGTATTTAAAGGTGGCACGTCCCTTTCGAAAGCGTACCGACTTATTGACCGTTTCTCAGAAGATGTGGACCTGGCCGTGCTGCTGGGCGGACGCACCGGCGCCGCAGTGCGGACCCTCATTCGGCAGGTGCACCACGCGGCTGTAGGGGTAGGAACGGCGGAAGAGCTGCCGGAAGTGCCGGGCAACAACAAGCTGGGGCAGATTCGGCGCGTGTACCACCGCTACCCCCGCACGTTCCCGCACACCTCCACCGTGGCCGGCGAAAACATTCTGCTGGAGATAACCGCTTTTGGCGAACCCCACCCCGTGGTGCGGCTGCCGCTGAACTGCTACATCGCTGATGTGTTTGCGGCGCGGGGGCTGGCGGCGGAACTGGACGAGTTCGGGCTGCACTCCTTCGACTTCAATGTGCTCAGCCTGGGACGCACCTTTGCCGAGAAAATCATGGCCCTGGTGCGGGCGTCCTACGAGCCCGACCCGGCCGTGGACGTGAGCGCCAAGGTGCGGCACCTCTACGACCTGCACAAGCTGGCCGGCCACGCCGAGGTAGCGGCACTGCTGCCCGGCGAAGACTTGTTTGCGCTGCTGCGCGCCGTGCAGGCCGATGATGTCACCGCCGGCGTAAAGGGCCCCACCCACGAGTGGAAAAGCCGGCCCCTGAGCGAGTGCTGGGCCTACCAGAGCGAGGCAGTAAATCTGGAGCAGGCCCGCCGGGCCTATGAGCGCGAGCTCCCGGAACTGCTGCACCAGCCGGCACCAGAATTTGACCAGGTGATGCACACCATGCGGGGAATCGCGGCCCGGTTGGTTGCATTTGACCAACAGTGAGAAAGCCGGATTTCGCCGGGTAATCAGACTAAACTGGGCGAACCGGAAGGCGTAAAAAAACAAAACCGGGGCATGACAAAACCGGTTAAGTGCCCATGAAGAGCCCGGAGGCCATTTTTTCAGGCTTATTCTTTAGTTTTGCCCCGCTTACCGACTGCCGAACATGCTGTCCCTAAAATCTTCTGATTTGCACCGTTGTCCTTCGTCAGCAGACCTCACTGCGGACTGGCTGCGCTGGGCGCAACGGCAGCCTCTGCCCATCCAGCAGCGTCCAGCATTGTTTGTGGGCTCTCTGGAATAACACATTCCACTTCCTGTAATCAGCAAAATGCAGCGCCTTAGTGGCTCCTGCGCTGATGAGCTGTTTCCTGCCCAGTCCAAATCCGCGGCTGCAGGCAGGGCGTTTCCCATTCTTTCCGTTGACATTTTCTATGGCTGCGATTCCTTATCGCCGCTTTTCCAGCATTTGCCCTACCGTGCAGAAGCTGGTCATTCGGCTCATTCAAGAAGAATTCACCCCTTACCTATCCCTTTCCGCTGACGTTTCCGAAGCTGCCTGGGCCCGTGCTGTAGCGCTGGCTGACCCCACCTTCTTGTATTGCACGGCCGCCGAGCCCACTGTGCGCCTCTGCCCGGAATCATATGAGCAACTGCTAAAGAGTTTGCAGCAAGAGCTAACTGTGTCCAGATAAGTAGGTAGGGCTTAACATGAACTACAGCTGTCAGCCAGTGAGCCACGCAGCAAACCCGTCACTTTGTAAGTGTGTTGGCGGAGAAAAAAAATGCTTTTGCGGATTGTACTAGGGGCCCACCGCCGGTTGCCCTACGTTTGGCCATTCCCTCGGGAGATTATTTCCTGCCGCGCATGCCTGGCGCTTAGGAAGTGCTTTGGATGTTGGATACCTCTCTTCCTTATGTTTTGCCTTCTGCTTCTATCCGCGTTGCTTATCAGCAGCTCCCGCCCCGTCGTACCACCTGCCGGGCTGCCCGTGGACCTGCCTCAGCGCCTAAAGGCTGCTTTGGAAGGAACCGGATTTGCCGGGGTGGTGCTAGTCGGGCGCAGCGACAGCCTGGTGTGGCAGCAGGGCTACGGTGACGCGGACCGGCAGCGTCACGTTCGCAACGGTCCTGCTACAGCCTTTGACGTCGGCTCGCTGACTAAGCAGTTCACTGCCGCGGCCATCTTGGCCCTGGAGCAGGACGGCAGGTTGACGGTGCAAGACTCCTTGGGCATGTATTTTCCCTCGGCACCGGCCGACAAGCGCGGCATTACCCTGCACCAGCTGCTGACGCACACGGCAGGTCTGCGCGAATATTTGGGCCGGGACGAACGATGGCTCAGCCAGCCGGACTTTCTTCGCCAGACCCTGCGCAGCAAACTGGTATTTGCGCCGGGTTCCGCCTATCAGTATTCCAATGTGGGGTATTCGCTGCTGGCCGTAGTTATTGAGCGGGTCAGTAGCCTGCCGTACGAGCGATACCTGCACCAGCGGCTTTTTCAGCCTGCCGGCCTCACCGCTACCGGTTATCGACTGACAACCTGGCCCGATTCAACCGTCGCCGTGGGTTACGTGCGCGAGCGCCGCTGGGGCAAGCCCATGACCAAAGGTTGGGCGCCGGACGGACCCTCGTGGAACCTGCGCGGCAACGGCGGGATGCTCAGCACGGCGCAAGACATGTGGCGCTGGCACCAAGCCCTGGCCGGGGGCCGGATACTGGCGCCAGCTACACAGGCCAAGCTCTACCAGCCTTACGTTGCCAAAAAGCCCGGCGGGGCCATCTCGTACGGTTACGGCTGGTCGGTGTACGAGTCCAAACGCGGCACGCGGGTGGTTTCGCACGGAGGCAGCAACGACATATTCTTTGTCCATTATGTCCGCTACCTGGACCCCCGCGACGGCGGCACGGTGCTGTTTGTGGCCACCAACCAATCCCCGGACGTCGCCAGGAAAGTCAGCCAGGTGCTTATGGGAGTGCTGTTCCCCGACTAAGGGCCGAACAGGGCTGAGGCAGGAGAGTTGTTGGCGTAAGGAGCCAACGCGCTACGGTGCTGGTTTTATGACCACGCCGGCCTTCATGACAAAGGCAACGCCCTCTAACGACGACAAGCTTTCCAGGGGATTGCCTTTGACCGCGATGATGTCGGCCCAGGCTCCGGCCTGGAGCCGCCCGAGGCGGGGTTCGGCCAGCAGCAGCGCCCCGTTCCAGGTGGCGGCCCGTAAAATATCCGCCAGGGGCAGACCGGCCTCCGCATAAGCAAACAGCAACCGTTTGGCGGCCTGCCCGCGGGAAAGGCCCAGGCCCATGTACATGTCGGAGCCGGCCGCAATGGTCGTACCCGCCTGCCGGGCCCGGAGCAGGCGGTCGTGATAGGGTTTGGCCAGGGTGCGGACCTGCTCGGCACTTAGGTTCATGCGTAACTTGTCGACCTGCCTTTGCGCGAGCTGAAAATCCATGTCCGTTGGCACCAGGATGACGTGTTGCCGTCGCATCCGGCGCAGGGTCGAATCGGCTACCACGTAGCCGTGCTCAATGCCGTCCACGCCTGCCTGCAAGGCGCGGCGGATGGCCAGGTCCGTGGTCGCGTGGGCGGTGACTTTCAACTGGTGCAGGTGCGCTTCCTCCACAATGGCGTGCATTTCCGGCACCGACAGGTACGTCTTGTTAGGGGAGCTGTTGGAGTAGATTTTAATTAAATCAACCCCGTGATAGACGTGCTCGCGCACAGCCAGCCGGGCATCTTCTACCCCGCGAATGATGCGGTAATCGCCCGTTATCAATTGGGTTTGCCCAGGCATGAGGCCTGGCACCTGGCCTCCTTCCGGCGCGAGACCCGGGCCGGACACGTAGAGCCGGGGACCGGGCAGGGTGCCTTCGTCAATAGCCCGCTTTAAGGCCACGTCAGCATAAACGCCGGAGTTGCCCAGGTCGCGCACGGTGGTGTAGCCCGCATCCAGGTAGGATTGGGCACGGGCCGCCCCCCGCAGCGCCCGCAGCGCATCGCCTTCCATGGTCACGGCCTTGGTGACGGTGAGCGTATTGTCCTCGTCCCCCGGATGCTCCATCAGCAAGTGGCTGTGGGCTTCAATCAAACCCGGCAGGACCGTATACTGGCTTAGGTCAAGCACCGTGGCGCCCGGTGGAATGGCAATGCCTTTCCCGACCGCTGTGATACTGTTGCCCCGGATTATGATGATTTGATTGGTAAGCACAATGCCCCGCTCACTGTCGAACAAGCGGCCGGCCTTGATGGCTGTCACCCCCGCTGACTGAGCCCAAAGCAGCCAGGGAAAAACCAGAAAGCAGCTGAATAGGAGGTTGAACCGATAGCGCATACGCGTGTAAGAAAACTGCCAAAAATTTGATTCATCTGCCTTGGGTGATAGAGCTTTCGCAGCATTAGCCGCTGCCCACCACGCGGGCAAAGTCGGCCCGGTAAGTGTCACCGATGGGAATCACCGCTTGTCCCAGGTAAATGCGCTGCCGCTCGACCGAGGTAATCTGGTTGAGGGCCACGATGTAGGACTTGTGCACGCGCATGAACGGCGGATGGGGCAATGTCTCGGACAGCTTGCCCAGGCTGGTCAGCGTCAGGATGCGCTCCGTCGCGGTGAACACCGTGGCGTAGTCGCGGCCGCCTTCGATGTAGCGAATGTCGGCGTGGTTGACGCGCACCAGGCGGTGTTCGGTTTTAATAAAGCTGTATGCGGGCAGCTCGGCTGGGCTGGGTACCACCACACTTTCCCCTGGGCTGGCCGGAACCTGGGCGTACACCCGCTGCACGGCCTTCAGGAATCGCTCGAAGGAGATGGGCTTGAGCAGGTAGTCGGCCACGGCGTACTCGTAGCCTTCCAGTGCGAAGTGCGGGTAGGCCGTGGTGAGAATGACGGCGCAGCGGCCCTGCAGCAGCTGCAGGAACTGCATGCCGCTGAGCGCGGCCATCTGCACGTCGAGCAGCACCAAGTCGATGTCGCCCCCCTGGGCCTGCACCAGGCCCTGAATCGGGTCGGTGGTACACGTTAGGTGGAGGAAGGGCACCCGGCGGGCGTGCTCGGCGAGCACGCGCAGCGCCAGGGGCTCGTCGTCGATGGCCAGGGTGCGGAGCGTGGTCATGCGTGGGAAGCGGCAAGAATGGGCGGAGCGGCGGTTTCCAGCGAAAGCGTGCACTCAAAGCACACGCCGTCGTTTTCGACGGCTAAGTGGTGCCGCCCGGGGTAAAGCAGGGCGAGTCGCCGGCGCACACTGGCCAGGCCTACCCCACCCACCTGGTCTTTGTGCTGGGCCACAATCGGGTTACGGGCGGTAAAAGTCAAAGCATGCCCGCGCACACTCAGCGTCAAGGCAATGGGATGCGCGGGATTATTGACGGAGCCGTGCTTAAAAGCGTTTTCAACAAAGCAGATGAGCAGCAGCGGAGCAATGCGCTGGGTGCTGACGGCCCCGTCCACGGTAAAATCGATGTAGACAGGTCCCTCGTGGCGCAATTTCTCCAGGGCAATGTAGCTGGTCAGGTAGTCGATTTCCTGGCCCAGGGCCACGTAGGCTTCATTAGATTCGTAGAGCATGTAGCGCAGCAGGTCGGCCAGCCGCAAGATGGCGTCGGGCGTGCGCTCGGGCTCGGTCAGCGCCAGCCCGTAGAGGTTGTTGATGTTGTTGAATAGAAAATGCGGGTTGAGCTGCGACTTGAGGTAGGCCAGTTCCATGGCCGTTTTTTCGTGCCGTAGTGCTTCGGCCGCCCGGAAGTCGCGCACGTGCTTGTAGATGAATGCCATCATCACAAACACCCAGCTGGCTAGCAGCGAATCGGTAATGAAGACGAGGGCAGGCGTCGCCGGGTTCGTAAACCACATGCCCGTGAGCGGGCCAATCAGGCGTTGCTCCAGCACGTAGCTGAAAGTCGCGTCGAACAGGCCCAGTAGAACGACCTGTGCAAAGACCAGCCAGAGCCGTTGCGGGCTAAAGGTGCGCGTGAAGACCCACAGGCTTAGGTAGAACGTCACCAGAACCCGGGCCAGGAGCACGTACAAGGCTACGTACTGCAACTCCGCCGCGAACAGGGCTGGCGTCACCACGCCCCCGTTACGGTTGCTGGTCCGGTAGAGCAGCAGCACCGCCAAAAACAGGAGCCAAAAAAGCAGATGGGTGAAGAATGCGCGGCGGCGTTCCATGCGCGGGCAGTTGGACCGTTAAGCAGGCAAGGTAGCCCGGTGCGTCGTTGCAGGCAATGCCAATCCGCCAACCCCCGCAAAACGTCCGCCAATCCGCGAAAGGGTGTTTCAAGGTATCCGCTGCAGAGGCGCAGGGATGTACAAGGCACTAATGCTACGCTGGCGGAGAAAAAGGCCGCGTTTGCGGATTGCAGTCGGTGAGCCGTGGTGACTACTGCTAGGTTTGCTAAGCCCACCGGAAATGCTTTTGTTATGCCCCCTCGTATTCGCCCCACACCGTGTCACCGCCTGTTGCGTAGTCTGCGCCCGGGGCCGCTGCAACTGCTTGCCGGAGTCCTACTGGGCCTGGGGCTGGCGGGCTGTTTAACCTCGTCAGCTGTTCGGCCTGAACTTTTGGCCCGCATCCGACGTGGCACCGAGCAAGTGAGCTTCGGGGCCGCCACGGTGCGGGTGCCGCTGCTGGGCATGCCCACCCTGCCGCTGGTGCCGGTGCTGGTAAACGGCAAAGGGCCGTTCCAATTCTTGCTTGACGCGGGGGGCAACGTAGTGACGGTGAAGAACTCCGTGATTCGGGCCGCCGGCGGGCACGTGCTGCAAAAGCGCGGCAAAACGGACGTCGTGGCGATTGACTCTTTGCGGCTGGGCGGCGTGGTATTTCGCAACGTCACGGCCGGGGCACAGGAAGAGCTTGACGTGGACGGCGTGCTGGGCTTCAATCTGTTTCGCGAGGGCCTGCTCACGCTGGACTACCCGGCCCAGCAGTTGACCTGGGCACCGGGTGCCCTGCCCGACCCCGACGGCCAGCAAGTATTTGTCTACCGTTTGCGCGACCGCATGCCCTACCTGCCTATCCGGCTGGGGCAGGACACCGTGTGGTTTAATTTCGACACGGGTGCCTCGCAGTGGTTTTATGTCCCGAAGGCCCTGGCTAGCCGCCTGCCCCTGGTAGCCGCCCCCACCACAGGCCCTGCAGCCTGGAATCAGCAACTGGGGACCATACACACCCAGCGTGCCCACCTCCGCACGGACCTGGACATTGGGTCATGTCGCGTGCGGCAGCCTTATCTCCTTTTTACCGAAGGAACGGAGGCCTTGCTGGGCAGCGGTTTTCTCCAGCACTTCGTGCTCACGTTTGATTTGTCACGGCACCGCGTGCGTTTGGCTCGTTCCGATGCCGCGCCGCTGCTGATGCCCGGGGTGAGGGGGGCCAGTCAAGACTAACAGTGAACGACACGCCCATCAACGAACAGCGAAAGCCTAGCTAGCGGGCGGTGCTAGTCACCAGCAGCATACGGGCGTGCGCCAGGCCGAATGCCTCCACCGGGCTGTGGGAGCTCATTGCCCGACTTCTTGCCCGTCCCTTTGCCGCCGTTTCATGCTTGGTTTTCAGGTCCGGACTTGCCGCCGTAGTGACCCGGCTCATGCCATGCACGGCCCGAAAACCACCTGGTACGAAAGCGGGCAGCTAACCGCCATTCTTTCCCATGAAAGCACTTTTTACCCTTTGTTTGACCGCCACCCCCGCTTTCCTGAGTTTAGCTCAGACCCCGGGCACGGTAGCGGGGCGCCTCGTCGATGAACAGCAGCAGCCACTGCCTTTCGCGACGGTATTGCTGCGCCCGCTGCAGGACACAACTCAAGTCACGGTGGCCGAGTCGGGGGCCGATGGTAGCTACCGTTTCCCGCTTGTAGCGGGCGGCCGCTATCGCATCACGGCAAGTTTGCTGGGCTACTATACCCAGCGCACGGCACCGTTTGAAGTAGGCCGCGCCGGCGTGCAGCTGTCGCCCCTAACGCTCGTCTCAGCGGCGCAGCAGCTGAAGGGCGTGGAAGTGGTGGGCCAGAAGCCGCTGCTGGAAATGCGAGGCGGCAAGGTTATTGTCAACGTGGCAGGCAGCGTTACGGCCGGGGCGACGGCCCTCGAAGCCTTGCAGCAGGTACCGGGCCTGCTTGTGCTCAACGACCGCGTCAGCATTGCTGGACGCCAGGGCGTAGTCATCTTCATCGACGGCCGCACGACCCGCTACACGGACGTGGTGAACGTGCTCAAGGACTTTCCCAGCAGCAACATTGAGCGCATCGAGGTAATGAGCCAGCCCGATGCCAGCTTCGACGCGGCCGGCAACGCGGGCATCATTAACATCATTTTGAAGAAAGATGTGGACCTGGGCACCAGCGGCACCGTATCGGCCAACGTCGGGTACGGCCGCTTTGGCAAGGCCGGTACCGCCCTCGACTTCAACCATCGCCGCGGCAAGCTTAACGTGTTCGGCAGCTACGGCCTAGCCCGGCGCAAAACCTACGAGCAACTCAATACCGTGCGCAACCCCGACGCGCCGGGCCTGCGCTACGAGCAGCGCAGCTTCCAGCCGCGCACGGCCACGGTCAACACGTTCCGCCTTGGCGCCGATTACTACCTGAGCAAGCGGCAAACCCTCGGCGTACTGGTCAATGGCTACACCAACCTGACCCGGGCCGAAGCCGAGAACAGCGTGACAACCCCCGACGGCACGGCCGTGGACACGCGCAACCGCACCCGTCGGCGCACCGATACGTACGCCGCCAACCTCAACTACCGGCTGCAGCTCGACACGCTGGGCCGCGAGCTGAGCGCCGATGCCGACTACTCCCGCTACGCATCGGGCAGTTTCGGGCAGGTCCAAAATGATTTCAGCAACGGTCCCGCCGAAAACCTGCGCAACGACCAGCGCGTGGCAATTGGCTTGCGCTCGGGCCGGCTGGACTACCGCTGGCCGCTGCGGCCCACCCTGAAGCTGCAGCTGGGCGCCAAAACCAGTAAGGCCGACATCCGCACCCACCTCGACTTGGCAGGCGGCTCGAATGCGCGCCAGGAGGCTTTTCACTTTGAGGAAACCATCCAGGCTGGCTACGTGCAGGCCGAAGGCGAGCACCTGGGGTTCCGTTGGCAAGCCGGACTGCGCGGCGAGTGGACGGACAACCGCGGCCAGTTCACCAAAAACAACGCCAACGACGTGCGCTTTACCCGCCACTACGGGCAGCTTTTCCCCACCCTGAGCGTCGACCGGGTGCTGCACAAGGCTGTGGGATTGAACGCGGCGTACAGCCGCCGCATTGACCGGCCAAGTTATCAGGACCTGAATCCCAACATCGTTTACCTTGACCCCTATACCCAGCAGCGTGGCAACCCCAGCCTGCTGCCCGAGTTTGCCCACAACTATAAGTTGGCGCTGACCTACGACCAGCAGCCTTTCATCGTGCTCGATTACAGCCGCACCAACGGCATCATCAGCCTCGTGACGGAAACAGAGGGCGCGCAGATTTACTCCATTCCCCGCAACCTCGACCACCAGAACAGCTACAGCGCTTCTTTGAATGTCCCCTTGAGCTTTGTCAAGCAGCTCACGGGGTACGCCGGCGTCAGCGTCGCCCGCAACGAGTACGTGTACCTGGACGAGAACCGACCGGCCCGCCAGGCCCGCACGGCCGCCACCTTCTATGGGCAGGCGAACGTGCAGCTGCCGCACCAGTGGAAGCTGGAGGCTTCAGGCTTCTACCAAACGGCGGGCCTCGACGGCATTCTTCGCTACCGGGCCTTTGGCAATCTAAACGTAGGAGGGCAAAAAAACATGCTCGATGGTCGCGCCACGTTGCGCCTGACGGTTAATGATGTACTGTTTACCAACCAGCAGCGTGGTAGAGTCGACTTTCAGCAAAACGACGTGCGCTTTGTCAGCTACCGCGAGTCGCGGCAGGCGCGCATCAGCTTCAGCTATAAGCTCGGCAATCAGAAACTAAAGGCCGCCCGCAAGCGCGCCACTAGCCTGGAAGAGGAGCGCGGCCGGGTAAAGACGGACAAGGAATAATTGGGCGTGGGGTGCCGCATGCAAGAAATTTAACTACCCATAACAGCGTTCCGAAGCGCACTGTAGCGTGTCACCGGGTAAGTGTCTTCCATAAAACTCCCACCGCTTGGGAGGGCTTGGCAACTAATTCACCCTTTCCATCATCTACCAGCCGCACACGTTTTTGCAGCTTAAGCCGGAACGCCCGCGGGAAGGCAGCAACGCCCCGCTTATATGCCCCAATTGCCTGATTCCTCACAACAGCATGATTCAAATGATGACCACCTTGGTAAATGCCTATACGAAAATCAGATTTTTGTTGACGGTCCAGCGAAAACTTCAACGACCACCCGGCGTGTCCTGGCCGTCCCTAATTTTACTAGCCGGGGCGTTCTGCTGCCAATCCTGTGATTCTTTGGCGCAGGGCATTAATTCCCTCCGCGTGTACAAGGCCATGACGGCAGGCAAGCCGAGTACCATGGCGGGCACGGACACTATTCCGTTTGAATACCACAACAACGTCATCATTATAAAGGGGAAAGTAAACGGTCAATCCCTGGACTTTATCGTCGATACGGGCGCTCCTTCCATTATCTGGGAGGAAGCCGCCCGAAGTTTGAAGCTCGAAAAATCCCCGGTCGCCAGTACCTCAACGGATGCGAACGGCAAAGAGCAGAAGATTGAGTTCTACGCCGCCGACGAAGTACAAGTGGGCAATCTTAAGCTCGAAAAGATGAATCTGGCTTCGGTCAGTACCCTGTCCGAGGAAATAAAGTGCTATGCCAGCGGCGGGATTCTAGGCGGCAACTTTCTGCGGCACTTCAACTGGCAAATTGACTACGACCGCAAATGCCTGGTCGCGTCTTCTCACCTGACCAAACTGACCATTCCCAAGGGGGCTATCAAAGTAGAAGCCGAGGTAGCCACTCTGCAAGGCCGTGTGAGCATCGGCAACGTCCAGTTGCTAGGACAACGCGAGACGTTTATCCTTGATACGGGCAGCCGGGGTTTTATTAGCCTGGACAAGGGAAAGTGGAATCCCCAGAAAGCGGCTCTTGCCCTGCCCTATACCGAAGCGTACGGGTACTCCCGGTTGAGCGCTGGTGGCCGTGAAAAAACAATCAGTTATGTGATTCAAACCGACTTTGTCACCCCGATGGGCACTCTACAGGATGCCGTGTTAGAAGTAGACACGGACCGGTCCAAGCTGGGGAATTCCTTCTTGTCGCAATTTGGGGTTGTCACCATTGATTATACCTCAAAATCCCCTGCCGTTTACTTCCCACCACGGGCAGTCAAGTCGATAGATAATAAAACCTGGGGGTTCACCCCTGTTTATGACAAAACGCAAAAAGGGTTTGTGATTGGCAGCATCTACAAAAACTCGCCGGTAGAAAAGGCAGGGCTGCAGGTAGGAGACCGGATTTTGGCCATCAACGGGCAGGACTTGCGTAGTGTGGAGTACAGTGATTATTGCGGCAAAAATTACACGGGGGAAGCCTCCTATACCATGGTAGGCGACGTCGTGACCCTCACGGTCGAGCGCAATGGCAGGCAAGAAGTTAGGGAGCTAAAAAAGTACTTGATGTTCAGCAAATAGCCGTTTCGCAGCGGATGCGTCGGTCGTTTCATAGGCCACAAAAGCAGGAGTTAGCGAAAATGATACCGTAGGCCGGCGCTGGCGTAGCCCGGCCACTGGTCGATAAGCGGGTTGTTGAACAGGTAGCCTTTGGTGGCAGTGGCCACCAGTGAGAGGCGGTTGCCGAGAAAGCAGTCGACTTCAGCCCCTGCCTGTGGGCCGTAGGTGAAGCGCTGCGGCTCCTTGGCATCAGGGGTCAGCTCGCCGGTACCGTTTTCGCCGGTGCGCTCGTAGCCGGCGGTGCCTCCTAGCAGTAGGTGCACATAGGCCACTTCGCCCAGGCGAAACAGCTGCGGGGCAAGCAGCACCCGGCCCACGTAGCTACTGTATTCACCGCGGCCGCTTAGGTTGCCGGCATCGCGTAGCGCGCTGGCACGCAAGGCCAGGCGGTTGGTGAGCATGCTGGTGTAGCTCAGCTCGTAGAAGTCGCCCTTTTCGGAGCGGCCCAGGTGGGCACCCCAGCTGGAAATGTGTTGGACGTGGCGCTGAGCGGAGGCCGGCACGGCGCCGGCTCCCGCCAGCAGCAGGGCCACTAGCAATAGGTTCTTCATAAGGGGTTAGTTGCGGGGGCGGGCCCGGTCCGCTTTGATGAGGGCATTTTGTACCAGGATGTCGGAATAGACCATTTCGGCCGCCTGCCGCGAGGGGCCGGGCTGGGCAGCTTCGGCCAGCAGCCGGTCCGCTTCCTGGCGCAGCTGCATGGCTTTAATCATGTTGTCGTTGGAAGTATTCAGAGCCACCATCCGCTCACCCTCGGTCATGGCGTAACGGCCGGGATTCTTCAGCGTGGCATTCAGCTCGATGCTCTGCTGGGTCATTTCGTCGGCAATCTTATAGTAGCCGAAGGCGGTGGCAATCTTCTTTTTCTGCATCATCTCCTCGTAAGCAAACGTGGAGACGGCGGCCTCCTCGCGCTTCTGCTGGTACTGCTGCGAGCTCATGCGGTTGTTGCCCGCCGTGGAGCCCGAGCCGAAGCGGGAAAACACGTCGTACACCGTGTTCAGGTCCTGCTGGGGGTTGTTGAGCTGCAGGGCCTGGCGCAGGCGTTCGGCCTTCTGAAACACGGGCATGTACTGGTTGCTCTGCCCCCGGCCCGACATGGCCAGGGCGCGGGCAAATAGCTCCTGGGGGTTGGAGAGGCGCAAATCCTGAATGCTCTGCACCTTGCGTAGGTCGGCCTGCACCTGGCGCTGCAGCTGCAGGGTCTCGTCGGTGATGTTCTTGACCTGCCCGGTTATGTCCTTGGTAACACCGGCAATCTGCTTGGCGTCCTTGATAACCTGGTAGTTTTTGACCGTTTCGGTCCACTGGGCGAGCCGCTTGGCGAAGTCGCCGATGTGTACGCCCATGTGCACCGGGTCATTGACTACCATCTGGGCGGTAGCCTCCTGACCAGCAGCCAGAATCAGCGCGAAGGCCACGAGGGCCGGCAAAAGCGTCTTTTTCATCGTCGTAACCGGTTTAGTGAGTGGAAATGAATCAGCGCGCCGCTGCTTCGGGGCCCAGCTGGCCGGCGGCCGCGGTGGTAATCAGGATGGGGTAGCCATCGGGCAGCAGCACGTCGCGCAGCTTGGTGCGGGTCTTGGGCCGGGCGAGCACGGAGGCGGCCACCCGACCGCCCACGCCCACCACGGAGTTGGCGGCCGAGGCGGAGCGGTCAATCGCCGTGCTGATTTCCTGGGTGGTTTGCTGCTGCAGCTCGTTGCCAGCCATGCCGGCTTCCTTGGCCACGCGCTTCACCGGACCAATCATGATGCCCGGCATGTAATTGAAGTCGTAGATGTCGGCCTGCACCCGCGTCGGGCCCAAACGGTTGACTTCCAGCGTCACGTTGTTGGTGCCCACGGTGGCCACGGCGGCAAAGACCATGTTCTTGGGGAAGGTCACCCCGGAGACAACGGCATCTTCCAGCAGCCGCAGGATGACCACCGAGCCGGTGCGCACCTTCTGCTCGCCGTTGATGACGCACTTGAAAAACACGTCCGGGGCCAGCTGCTGCTCGCGCTGGCTGCCCTGGGCCATCATTCGACTGGCGTTGCCCACTTTCACCGTGTTGAAGCCATCCATGCCGGGCGCACTCATCCGGTTGGCCAGCAGCTGGGCGGTCTGGTTGGGGTCGCGGTAGCGCTTGCCGGTCATGCGCTCGTAGGCCGCGCGGGTTTCCGGCGGCGAGGAGCCCAGCATGGCCAGCACGTCCGGGTCTGTTTCGAACGGGGTGCCGTCCACGTCCCGCGCCGGCATCAGGCTGCGCCCGGCCCGACCGGTACTCGCCCGGCGGCTACTACCGCCACCGGCCGTGAGGCGCCGGCGTGGTACGACCAGGGTCTGCGCCCGATAAGAGCCCGTGGCAGGGTCCTGGATAGTGGTTTCAATGGTGTCCACGTCGGCCGCGGCCGGGCGGGCGGCTTCGGCGCGCCGGGCGGCGGCTTGCGCGGCGGCCTGGGCCCGACGCTGCGTGCGCAGGGCCAGGCCGGTGGTATCCACGGCGAATACGTCTACCACGTCCTGGTCCGTAGCCCGGGCCGGGGCGCTTTGGGCGTCCTGCTCGGCGCGGCGCTGGGCCTCAATCTGGGCCGAAGGCGAGGTGGTCGGCGCCGGGGGCGCCGTTTCGACCGAGGGAATTTCGGGCTCGATGTTGGCCGAGGCCGCGGCTACCGGCTCGCGCTCCTGCTGGGCGGCATCCTTGGCCGCTTTCAGCCAAAGAAACAGGCCGCCGATGATGAGTACCAGCAGCAGGCCGGCAAAGGCCATCCAGTTCGAGCGCAGTAGCTCCGTGGGAGTGCGCTTTATGGGCGCGGCCGGTGCAGGCTGTTCGCTTTCCGGGTGCGAAACCGAGGCAACTGGTTGGGTAGGGGGCGTGATGGGTTCCATAGAAATAGCGGACAGCGTTAGATAGTGGACGCGCGGTTAATCACGCGGGATGGCACGGGCAGCACCAGCACGCGGGCGCCGTTGAGCTCGCGCAAAGTCACTTCCAGGTAGCCGCGCTCAGTGGCCGCGTACAGCGGAATGGCGTAGGTCAGGTAGCCCGTGGTGCGGCCGGTAATCACCTGATTGGGGCCCCCGCCGGAAGGGGCCAGCGGGCGCCGGGCCTCGTTCTTTTTGCGGGCCAGAAACTTCTTCTGGGCGTTTTCCACCAGCTGGAAGTCGGTGAAGTCCACGTTATAGTCGATGTTGGTCTTGTTGATGACCTTAAAGCGCAGGTAGGTGAAATCCTTGTCGTTGCGCACATTGGCCAGCGAGAGCACCAAATCGTTGTCGACCACGGCCACGGCCTGGTGCTCCTCGCGGGCTTTGCGCAGCGTCTGCAGCTTGCCCGCGACGACGGCCTTCTTCTCCCGCTCCTTGTCCAGGGCCAGCTCGTTTTCCGGGGCGGCGCCCGTGGAGCTGGCGCGTTTGCCGTTGATGCTCAGCACGCCGTCCTTCTGGAAGTCGTAGAGCTGCAGCACCGGGCGGCTTGTGTACACGAGCCGGCCCATCCAGTACTTTGAGCCGTAGCGAATCAGCATGGGCGTAGGCGGCACGTGCTTGCGCTTGGCGCGCACAAACACGGCGTTGGCCTCAATCTTAACCAGGTAGTTACCTGCCATGCCTACGTCGACCAGCGACACCGGCCCGCCAAAGACCAAGTAGGTAGTGGAGGAATCGGAGACGGCCACATCCAGCAGGTTATCAGTGGTCACCACGGCAGTGGCTGGCGAGGTGGCGGCGCTTTGCGCGGCAGTCGGCGCAGAGTGAAGCAGTAGGGAGAGCAGCCCCAGCAGGGCCGGAAGGGTGTTAAAACGCATTGGTGGAAAGGATAAGAGGTTAGTTAGCCGGAGTAGTGGGGGCCGGAGTCGCGGCGGGGGCCGCCGGCGGTGCGGTCGGGCCGGCCGGGGTCAGGCCGCGCTCGGCTTCCTGCAGGCGGCGCTGCCGGTCGGCTTCCTGGGCCTGCAGCAGCTCCTGTTCTTCCCGCGTCAGTTGCGGGGAGTAGGGGATGTAGTCGAAGTTGGTGATGAGCAGTCCGTAGGGGTTAGCGTCCGAACGGTTGGTTTCCACCAAGTTGAACTTGGCGGCCAGAGGCAGGGGCTCCTTTTGCTGGCCCCCAATGAAAATGCGCTGCTTGATGTAGACCGCGCCTGACCAGGGCCGCTTGCTCATGTCCACCAGCACACTGTCCACCGTCACCACGTTGCGGGCGGCGTAGCGCTCGTAGTTCTGCAGCACCTGCCCGCGGGTGAAGCCCTCGTAGATGCGCCGGCCGCCGCGGCCTTCAATAAGGGGCAGGGCCGCGTCCAGGTTAGCCTTGTAGGTGTATTGGTCGTGGCCGAACATGGTTTGCATGAACTGGCGCACTAGGTTGCGGGCCTCGTAGGGCGTGTGGGCGTCGTTGCCGGCCGAGAGGGCGGCTACCGAGCCGGTCTGCGAGACGACGTACACGCGCCGGCCACTGTTTTCGTAGGCCCGGTACACAAGAAAGCCCGAGGCCAGGGCCACGAGCAGCAGGGCCAGCACGCTGCCCAGCGCCAGGTTGCGCATGGTGGAGAAAGAGGTACTTAAGTCTTTGGCGGAATCCATTGATGAAAGTCTGGTTGAGTTAAATGGTGCGTTTTCTTCCCCGCTGCCCTTACTGGCTGATGGGCAGCAGCACCTTTTTGAAAGAGTCGTCGAACCCGCCGGAGCGTCCCCGGTAGGGGTAAACCACCAGGGCAGGCTGCTTCTGCTCGTTCTGGCCCATAAAGGCGTAGAGCGTGCCGCGCACGGTCAGGGGCTTGCGGGGCGCGATGGGCGTGACCGAGTACCGCTCCCGGCCGGGCACATTCAGGTTGAGGCCCCCGACCCGGAAGGAGGCCAGCGTATCCCGGCCATTGGGCGAGTACAGCGGCAGTGAGGCCGGCACCTTCTGGCGGCCGAAGTCCTGGGGTATCCACTGCAGCACGGCCTCGTAATAAATGCGGTAGCCGGGCGCGGCCTTCACGCCGTCGGCCCGGTCCGGGTCCGACTGCCACATGGCCGGCAGCCGCAGTTGCATGGGCTCGGCTTTGAGGGCCTTGGCGGAAACGACCTGCAGGTAGCCCTCGCGGGGTGTTTGTTCAGCCACGCCGGGCTTGAGGTCCACGTCCGTGATGGGCAGTGGGGCCGGAAGGGTCGTCGCGGGTTGAGTTGCAGCCGGCGCGTCCGGGGTGGTAGCGGTATCGGGCGCAGGGTTCGACTGGCAAGCCGCTGTAAGGCCCAGGGTAAAGCCCGCCGCGATGAGTGAGGGAAGGTTTTTCATGGATAGGGAATCAGAGGGATGGGTTATTTAGTCCAGATGCCCGAGGCCCGCTGACGGTAGGACGGGTTCAGCGCTTCCGACATGGTGATGGTGGGCAGGCCCGAGGAAGCCGACGATGCTGCGGATTCACCCCCTTGACTGGGGCCGGCACTTTCGCCGCCGACACTTGAAGCCCCTCCCCCACCGCGACTGCCCCCGTTGCCCAGGGCGCGGCCCACGGCGCTGGATAGTCCCCCACCGCCGGGTGAGGCCACGCCGGCCACGGCAGTTGCGGCGCCCACGGCCGAGCCAACCATGGAGCCCACGAAGCCCTGCACCGTCGAGGAGCCGATGAACATCGACGTGAGGTAGGGTACCATCACGTAGAGCAGCACGAAGGCCACGGACATGACCATGAACTTCTCGTCGTCCACCGACTGCTGCGGGCCGTTGGTCAAGCCACTGAACAAGCCGTTGGGGGCCTGCTCCGTCTCGGCGTAGAAGCCGTAGATGGTGTCGAGCAGCACAAACGTGAGCCCCCAGAGTTGCACGGCCAGAAAGTTCTGCAGCCACTTCATGGCCAGCTGCCCGAAGGCCGGAATCACCGACAGCGTCATGGCAATCGGCCCGCACACGTACAGAAAGCCCAGAATAAACTGCTGGATGAACTGCATGATGTGGCGGATGATGAGCACCGCCGTAGCCGTAAACAGCCGCGTCAGAATGCCCGAGAGCGTGAACGAGCTCAGCGTCTGGGAAATGCTGGTCATCAGCGAGCTGGCGCCCGCTACGATGTCGCCAATGCCCATGGAATCGTTGCGAGCCGCGGCGGCCACCGAGGCCGGGGTGGTCAGGTCGCGAATGGCTTCGGCAGCCGACTTGTCGGTGGAGAACATGGCCGTGAAAGCGGCCAGCCCTGCCCCCAGTGTGTCCATTAGCGTCTGGTAGAAGAAGAGCAGGAAGAATATCCAGGTGGCCTTAATAATCGGCCCCCAGTCCATGGCCAGCCCGCTGCCGGAGATAAAGCCACGCCCGATGGTGTAGAGCAGGGCAATGCCCATCAGCGAGGGCGTGATGAAGCGGCAGGCGGTGAGCACGACCTGCAGGGTCTGGTCGCAGGCCCGCAGAAAGCCTGGGTCGATGCCGTAGGCAACCATTGCGAGCATGCTCATTTGGCCAGGGCCCCTTTGCGGGCCTGTTTATCTTCCACAAACTGGTCGACGGCGTAATCCAGGCGCTGCACGCGCACCGGCTCGTACTCCATCTGCCCCTCCGCGTTGAGCAGCACGTGGCCGTTTTTATCCGTTTTGGGCCGCTGCTGGGTCTGCTGGTAGAACTTGACCAGCTTGTTGAGGTGGTTGCGCTCCACGGGCTTGGACGTCAGGATGGCATCAAGCTGCGGCGACGCCTCCAGGGCGAAGACCTTGCCCTTGGCGCCCTGCTTGATGAAAAACTCCCGCAGGGCCTCCGTCGAGCGCACCGACTTAATCAGGTCCATCTCGTGGCCCGTCAAACCGAGTGGGGCCTGCAACTGGGTGAGCGAGTCGGGGTTGACGTGGCGCAGGATAATCTTGGTAGCCGAGTTGTTGATGATAGCCGGCCCGATTTTGCTGCTGGTAATCTCGGTGATGCCCTGGGTGATGATGGTGACCGAGCCGTTGGTTTTGCGGATGGTGCGGTACATCGACTCGATGAATTCCGAAAGCACCCCCGAAAGCATGGTCCAGGCCTCGTCCAGGGCGATGTACTTGATGTCGTCGGGGAATTTGCGGAACAGGTCGAGGCTCAGCTCGGTGATGAGCATGGCCACCACGGGGTAGAGGTCGGGGTCGGCCTGCACCTTGGCCAGGTCAAAGCAGATGAGCCGGTACTCGCTCAAATCCACATCCCGCTTGGCGTTGAGCACCCGCTCGTAGCGGCCGCCGGTGATGTACTGGCCCAGCACCAGGAAGAACTGGTGCATGTCGATGTACTTCAGGTTTTTCTGGTACTGCCGGCGGGCCCCGTCCAGCGGGTCGGGCTCCACCCCGTCACCGGGCTGGGCTACCGGCTTCTGCATTTCCTGGTCGTACTGCTCGACGAAGCGGTAGAAGCTTTCCATGCCGGGAAACTCCTCGTCCTTCTGGTTCAGGCGCGGGCTCTCGTTGAGGCAGGCGTAGTACTCAATCAGAAAGCGCGAGAGAATGGTGCGCTCCGACTTATCCAGAGCCGTATCCTTGCCGCCCTTCCACAGGGCCGCGAGCAAAGCCAGGTGGAAGTTGGTTTTCTCGTCGTTGTAGAGCCACTTGCCCGCCGCGTCGCGCGGCACCACGAAGGGGTTGAACTCGATGGGCCGTTGCGGGTCGTACTCGAAGTAGGTGTTATCGAAGTCTTCGCCGTTGAGCGACTGCAGCACGTTGCGGTAGGTGCCGCCCACGTCCATGATGATTTGCCGGGCGCCCTTCTCGAAGCGCTGCACAATCAAATTGCCGAAGGTGTAGCTCTTGCCCGAGCCCGAGGGGCCTATGACGATGGCGTTCTGGTTGTCCAGGGCCGTGTTAAAGAGGTTTACCTGCACCAGGTTGCGGAACCGGTCGGTCAGGTACTCCCCCACCGGGTCGGTTTTGTAGGTGGCCGTCCAGTGGGTGTAGCAGGCCCCGCGGTCGGCGGTGCTGGTGAGCCAGCGGTCCGGCACCTGCCAGGCGTTGCCGGGCAGCAAACCGAAGAACACGGGCAGGGCCAGGTAGCTTTCGACCACGCTTTCCGTGCCGAACATGTAGCGGAAAGCGGCCGTGGCCCGCTCCACGTTTTCGCGCCGGCTGGTGTCGTTCGTGTCCCAGAGCACGCAGGAGAGGTGCAGGCCCACAATCTGCTTATTTTCGGCCCGCACCTCGGCTGTGAACTCTTCGACTTCGGCGGCGCGCAGGTGGTTGTCCTGGGTGGCTAGAAACGAGAGCGAGGCGTTGAGCTTGCGGTCGGTATCGAGGCTGCTTAATTCCGAGCGGGTATCCTGAATCAGCAGGGCCTGGGTGAGCACGTGCGGGCACTGCAGGATGTGGGTGAGCGGGTAGAGCATCGGCGCCGTCACCCCGTAGCTATTGCGCACGGCCGGGTAGGCGTCGGAGCCCTGCCCGACCATGCTCAGCACGTTCACCTTGTGCTCGCCCACGCTGAAGGTGCCCAGGTCGTTGCCGATTTCGCGCTCCTGCCGGGTGGGCTGCCCGTCGAAGTTGAGGTTGAAGTACTGCAAGTAGAGCTGGTGAATCTCCGCGCTGGGCAGCCGCTCGAACGTCACGCCGCCCAGGTTTTTGATGCCCTGAATGAATTCCACGGCCCCGCTTTCGGCCGCTTCGAGCGTGTGCACGAGCTGGGCGAAGGGGTTTTTGAGCACGGCCTCGCCGGCACGGGCCACCAGCGCATTCACCGCGTTGGTTTTGGGCGACTTGACCGCCACCGGCGCAAACGAGAGGAACAGGTAGGACTTCTGGAACAGCACCAGCCGCTCGAAGAAGTGCTTGTTCATCTTGTTCTCGAAGTAGGTCTGCTGGGTTTTGTCCTCGCGGTAGGGCCGGTCGTAGTAGAGGTCGGTTTTCTGCACGATGGTGCCCACCGGCAGCGGGCGCAGCACACCCACCAGCGCGGTCTGGAAGGCCTCGTAGTCGTCCGAGGTCCAGCTTTCCATCTCGGCGGGCTCCACGCGGAAGCCCACCGCAACGCGGCCGTCCTTGAAGACCACCTTGTCGCCCTCGAAGCTGTGCACGGGCATCACGGCCTTAAACGCGGCCGTTCTGGGCTTTTTGGTCATGGGTGGAAGGGGTGGGAATGGGCCCCACCGCCAGGCGGCGGGGCTGGATGAAAGTGAAGGAGAGCCAGCCCATCAGAAAGCCGGGCGCCTGCTTCTTGCTCAGGTAGCGCAGGCCCAGAATCAGGCCCAGCTCCACCAAAATGACGAGCAGGTACACCAGGCGGGGAATGTGGACGGCCATGCCCAGAAAGCCCAGCAGCAGCACGGAGCCGATGAACAGGCCGACCATGATGCCCAGGTCCTGGATGTTCATGCCTAGCACCTGCGCGGGCCGCTCAATGGATTTGTAGGAGCGCATGGCGAGCTTAGCGTACGCCCCCGTCCCCGCCACCCACGGCGCTGACCAAATCGTCCTTGAAGAGCTGGAAGCCAAACCACAGAATCACGCCGCCCACCAGCCAGCCCAGGGAGCCCAGCGCATCCGGCGCGCCCTGCACGAACTTCATCACCACGCGAATCAGCCCGACGATGAGCACAATGGCGAAAATGACCTGCACGATGCCCACGACGGTTTCCTGCACGCCTTCGAGCGCGGCCGCGGCCCCCCCGCCGCCCAGCTGGGCGCGGGCCGGGCTGGTGGCCAGGGCCAGGGTGGTGAGCAGGGCCGCGGCGCGCTGCTCGGCTTTGGAAGGCTGGTAGGTCTGGCCGGCGGCGGCCAGCATGTGCAGGGTTTCAGTTGCCGTTGCGGCGTGGGTACGGGCCCGGGAAAAGAAGTGGGTTAGCATAGAAAAGGGTAATTGGTGGAAACAGGGTGCTTATCTCCCCGAAAAGCAGGTGTGGTCGTTAGGAAGGTTTGGTCGTGGGAATGGGGCTGCCGGCACCGGGAAACAGGTCGCTCAGGGCGGCGCGCTGGGCTGCGGCATCCGCACTCATGCGGGCGCGCCGCTGCTGGCGTAGGGCGATTTCGGCGGCGCGGTTGGCCTGGTCGTTGGCCGAGGGCGCCGGCGCGGTGATGGGGTTATGAAAGAGGGCCTCGGCGGGCTCCTCGTCGGTTTCGGGCGCTGGCTCAGGCGTTGGGGCCACGGGCGTTACCGTCTCTTCCTGCGCATCAAGCAGAGAAGCCAGGGCGCCGGCAGCGTGGCGAATAGAGGCCGGGCGAGGCGGTATATCTGCTGACGTTTCCTGGTTTCCTTCACTCGGTGCTTCGTTGTCTGCGGAAAGCGTTGCTTCGTTTTCCTCGGCGGAATGCGTGGAATCCGGTGCGGCCAGGTCTTCCTGAGGAAGCAGCCGGGCCAGGGCCTCGCCGACTTCGGTGGTGACCCCTGCAGACGTTGCAGCTTGCGCGGCTGCGGCAGAACCGTAGTGGAAGGTGCGCAGGGAATGGTGGTTGCGGGTGGCCAGCACCGCGACCGGTGCGGCCGGTTTATCCGGGCCCTTAAAGCGCCACCACAGCAGCGCCGCCAAGGCACCCAGGGCCAGTATGACCAATAAGAGTATTCCAAAACGCATACCGGCCCCTTACGGCAGGAAGCGCGTCAGTGTTAGTAAAAAGTTAGTGAAAACTTAAAAAATACTTGGCCGTATGAAGCGCCTACCAGCGAAGTAGCATCCTGCCGATACCAGCCGGGTGGTAGAAGATTTGAGTTTTTCCCGGAGGGCGTTGCGGCTTCTAAGCCCGATATGCGTCCTTTGGGGTATCGCTCCGATACTTCACCCCCACTGCCCCCAGCAGTGTGCCCTTCTTCGCATGGTACCATCCGACCACGTTTCCGCCCCGTTGGGGTTTCCTGACCTTAGCCTGTCCGCGCCCTATTCCGAGTGCCTGCGCTACGTGCAGTTTCGTCTTAAAGCCCTTCCCCAGGGTGATTTAACCGCTTTTTGTGCCCAGCATGGCCTGACCTATACCAACGTCGTCAACTTGAAGAACGGCAAGCTCAAGCGCGACGAGCCGCGCCTCGTGCAAAAGGTGCTGCGCGCTCTGGGCGTGGCCACGGAAATCGTGCGCATCGACATCGGCAGCGGCGCCAACCAGTACGTATTCGGCAGCGCGGAGCTGCTGGCCCAATTCCGCGAGCAGCTGGCCTTCTTCGACGCGGCCGCCCAACGGGCCGGCAGCCCGCCGCTGACCACCTAATCACCGGATAGCTTTCCTACCGGGCCCAGTCCGGGCGCTGGGAGGAGTCGGAGCTATCCGGCTCCACTCCCCCAGCCCACCCCATGAACGCACCCCGGGAAAACGACCCCACCGAACTCGACCGCTTCAAGCGCGACATTGACCTGGTAGACTACGCCCAGCGCCAGGGCTACGCCATCAAGAAGGAAAGCCGCCGCGGCGACTGGCACCACCTAGTCAAAGACGACGAGCACGTCATCGTCACCCGCAAAGGTGACCACCAGGTGTATTTGAACACCGGCAACGACCGTGACGCGGGCTCCATCATCGACTTTGCCAAGACGAGAGGTGGCGACGGCCACGGCCTCAACCTGGGCCAAGTGCGCCAGCAGCTGCGCGAGTACCTCGACGGCGCGCCGGCCCCGGCCCGGCAGTACGCCACCCCGCCCGACACCGCGCGGCTCAGCAGCCTGCCCGTGGGCGACCCGGAGCAGGCTGCTCAGCAGGCTGAAGAAGAGCGCCGCACGCGCCTGATTTCCGAAGTGCTGGGCGTCAAAAAGGAACTCACCGACCGCAGCTACCTCCACGGGCGGGGCATCACGGATGAAACGCTCGATAGCCCGGCCTTCCAAGGCCGCATCTTCACGGCGCAGCAGAACGAGCACAAGAACACGGCCTTTCCGCTCTACAACGAGCACGGGCTGGCCAGCGTCGAGCAGAAGAACGAGCACTACAAAAGCCTGCTGCCGCTGCCCAAAAACGGCATTTGGGTGTCGCACCCCACCGACGGCAAGGACACGCCGGTAGAGCGCGTGGTGGTGAGCGAATCGGCCATTGACTCACTTTCCCACTTTCAGCTCAAGCACGGGCAGGACCCCAAGAACACGCTCTACATTGCTACCAGCGGCACGCCCACCGAGGCGCAGGTGTCCCTGATTCAGCGGGTCATCGATAAGCAGCAGCCCCGGGAGGTCGTACTGGCCAACGACCGCGACGCCGGCGGCCGGCAGTTCAACATCAATTACCTCAACGAGCTGCAGCCGGCTCGCCCGTTGGTGCCTGTTGCCGAGCAGGAAGCGTACCACGAGGCCTCCCGGCCGGTGGAATGGCACGCGACCAGCGACAAGTACCACACCAGCCTGAAGGTGACCTTTCACCACGACTCGGCCGAACAGGGCGCTGTCCAGGTGCAGCAGCTCAGCGAGCGGGTAGAAAGAATAAACCAGACGCAACAGGACGGCCCTTCGCTGGCGGTCGAAGTGCAACGAAGCACCGAGCAGGCCACCATCGTGCGCCTGACCGTGGCCCGCGCTGACACGGCCCAGCTGGAAGTGGTAGCGCAGGAGCTCTACCGGCAGCGCGAGCAGCTGCGCTCCGAAGCCGAGCGCCAGCAGGAAGCATTTCTGCGGGTGGACTATCCGCTGGCCAAGGACTTCAACAAGGAGCTAGAGTACACCAATCAGGGCTTAAGCGCCGAGCAGATTCGGGCTGCAGCCCAGCGTGAAGAGCAGCAGCGGGAATCGGAGCGCCAGCAGCGGCTGGCCGAAGCGCAGCGCCAGGTGAGAGCACAGCGGGCCCTGCAACGCCAAGCTCAGCGGGAGCGGGAGAACAGCCCGGAAGCACAGCAGGAGCGGGAACAGGACGATAAGCGCTTTCATCAGGCAGTATTGGAAGTGGCCACGACCGAGGTTGAACAAAGGCCTACCCGCTCCTACCGCAACGAGCAGGAGGCGGCGGAGCATACCGCGCAGTTCGTGCACGCTCGGGATGCCGGCCTAGTGCTGCTGAAAGAGTACATCCACGACAATCCCCCGCCGGCCGGCCGCAAAGTCGATGAAGCCGAACGGCAGGAATTGCTCGACCAGGCCCGCTTTGAGGCAGCTGCCGTCGCTGTGAGCTTGCCGGCCGCTACGCCCACCGAGGTGAGGACGGCGACGTGGAAAATTGATGAGCTGGAGCCCAACTCTACCGGCCGCGCCGAGGCCTGGAAAGCCATTCTGGATAACTCCGGCTATTCCATGCGGACCAGCGAAGTGCGCAGCATGGTCGATGAGCAGGGCATCCGGCGAGCGGAGTTCGACATGCGCTACCGCAACGACCAGCCGGACATTGCCATCATACATGCCATCGTCACCAACACCAATGCCCGCGCCGAGGCTGGTAAGGAGCAATATGCCGGCGTGCGCGTGGTCGAGCCCGAAGCTGACCGCAGCGCCCGCCAGCTAGCCGCCGAAGCCGCGACCATTCAGCCCCATAACCGGGACCGTAGCCTGGACGTGGCCGCCAAGCCCGGTGCTGAGGCCGGTGCGGTCGGCAAGGAAGAAGTCAGCGCTGGCCCCCCCGGCAGCGAGAAGCAGGTGATTATCCGGGTGGACGAGCCAGCTACCGCTGCGGGTGAGCGGGGGCAGGCCGAAGCCGTGCAAGCGGCCATCACCGCCAGCGGCGCCAAAGCCGGCGAGCTGCAGAGCACCGTCGACGAGCAAGGCGTGCGCCACTCCGAAATGAAGGTATCGTACCGCACCGACCAGCCCGAAATAGCCCAGATAAGCCAGGCGCTGGATGCCGTGGCCCAGCAACGTGGCAACCAGATGCTGGAGCACGGCAGCGACCGGGCCGAGCGGCAGCAGGCCGCTCATCAAAGCCAGGTAAGCAAACAAGCCACGCAAGAGTTAGAGCGGTGAACCCATGAAGTAAAGTCGCTCCCACACTTTAGTAGGGCACCAATCCCAAACGGCAATACTGCGCGTATGGTAAGGCATAGCCACTTAATCCCCGGTTTATGTCCATCCCCACTACCGCCTACGTCCGCTTCGATTCCGGAGTGGAAGAAATTCAACCCAACGAGCAGCAGCTTATCGACGAAACCGTCGAGTCGATGGCGCGGGTCAACCGCTTTATGTTCGAAAAGCACCGCCACGCCATCCGTGACGCCCACGCCAAAAGCCACGGGATTCTGCGCGGCGAACTGCACGTGTATCCCAACCTGCCCGCGCACCTGGCCCAGGGCATGTTCCGGCAGCCCCGAGTGTACCCGGTCATTATCCGCTTGTCGTCGGCCCCCGGCTCCATCGACTCCGATACCCAATCGGCGGTAAAGGGCATGGCCGTGAAAATCATCGGGGTAGAAGGCCGGAAGTTCCTGCCCGACCAGGCCGACGAAGTCACCCAGGACTTCCTCATGGTCAACGACACCATCATTCCGACCGGCGACATCAAGAGCTACCACGACATGCAGCTGCGCCAGGAAAAGGTGTTCCTGCACGCCCCGGAGGTGGTCACTACGCTCCTGACCGAGGCCGGCACGTTGGTGAATCAAGCCCTCGATGCCGTGGGCATTAAGAAGGAAATTCCGCTGGTGGTGCCGCCCCACCCGCACAACCACCTCCTGGGCGAAACCTTTACCACGCTCGGCGCCATCCGCTTCGGCGAGTATGTGTCGAAAATCAGCGTGGCCCCACTCTCAGCCAACGTGCAAGCCCTGGCCGGCGAGCCGGTAAAAATTACCGACCAAGCCGGTTGGCGCGACCTGGTGGTGGACTTCTTCCGCGCCCAGGGCGCCGAGTATGAGCTGCGCGCCCAACTTTGTACCGACCTGCAGGCCATGCCTGTGGAAGACGCCGCCGTGGACTGGCCCCAGGACCAGAGCCCCTACCAGCCCTTGGGCAAAATCGTTATTCCGGCCCAGGAGGCCTTCAGCCCCGCCCGCCGGGCCTTTGCGGACGATGTGCTTTCATTCAATCCCTTCCACTGCCTGCCCGAGCACCTGCCGCTGGGCTCCATCAACCGGGCCCGCATCCAGGCCTACGAAACTTCCACGGCCTACCGCCACCGCATGAACGCCCAGCCCCGCCTCGAGCCCCGCGACATCAATGAGCTGCCGGACTAAGCTCGCGCCGTCGGGGCAGTAGCAGACCGGAAGCCAACCGGGGGCGCTGCCTGCCGCGTGCCCCCGGGCCAGCCAACCCTGGCCGGGGCCGGGCCGTTGATTCACCTTTTGGCAACTCCGAGTTGCCCACCTGTCGGTTATGCTGCACCTGGAACGCATGAAATGGGGACGCATCGCGCTGGCCTGGCTGTTGTTTGCCCTGTTCATGATGGGGCTTGTCTACGGCCAGGCGGTTAGCCGGGGCGCGGCCGTGCACTGGCGCACCGTGGTGCTGAGCCCGCTGCTGCACAGCCTGCTCTGGGCGCTGCTTACGCCGGTGGTGTTTGCCCTGGCGTCCCGCTTCGACCTGACGGCTGGCCGCCGCGGCTTACTGGTCAAGCTCCTGGTACACGTCGCGGCCGGGGTCGCGCTGACGGTGGGCTACCGGGCCGTGTATGTGCTGGTGCTGCGCCTGCTGGCCGTGCCCGGCACCGAGGTGAGCTGGGCCGCCATCGTGGCCTCGCTCAACGTGTGGGTGCCCATGTATTGGATGCTGCTGCTGGCGGCCTACGCCCTGGAGTACTCCGACCGGTACCGCCACCGCAGCCTGGAAGCGGCCCGCCTGGAAACCCAGCTGGTGCAGGCGCAGCTACAGGCGCTGAAGATGCAGCTCAAGCCCCACTTTCTCTTTAACGCCCTCAACGCCATTGCCGCCCTGACCGGCGACGACCCCAAGGCCGGGCAGCGCATGATGGGCAAGCTGGGCCAGTTTCTGCGCGTGGTGCTCGACCACTCCGACGCCCAGCAAGTTACCCTGGAGCAGGAGTTGCAATTCACGGCCCTGTATTTGGAAATCGAGCAGATTCGCTTCAGCGACCGGCTCAAGTTATGCTACGAAGTGGACCCGCAGGCCCGGCCCGCGCTGGTGCCGAGCCTGCTGCTGCAGCCCCTGGTGGAAAACGCCGTGCGCCACGGCATTGCCCGCAACCCCGACGGCGGAACCGTCTGCCTGCGGGCCACGCGGCAGGGCGAGCGGCTGCAGCTGGGCGTGTACGACGACGGGCCGGGTGCACCCGGCTTTGACGGCGCCTGGGGCATCGGCCTGCGCAACACCGAGGACCGGCTGCGCGCCCTGCACGGAGCTGGGGCCAGCCTGCGCATCGATACGGGCGCAGGCCAGGGCTTCACCGTCTGGCTGGATTTGCCCTTCATCACTGCCTAACCCCGCTGTTTCGCCTTTGGAACCCTTTCGTACCCTGCTCGTCGACGACGAACCCCTGGCCCGCCGGCGCCTGACCCAGCTGCTGGGCGAAACAACGGACTTTGCCGTGCTTGGGGAGTGCCGCAATGGCGCCGAGGCCTTGGCTGCCCTGCAGCAGGGGCCGGCGGTGGATGTGGTGTTCCTGGACGTGCAGATGCCCGACTTGAGCGGGGTGCAGGTACTGCGCCAGCTGGAGGGGGACGGGCCCTGGCCGCTGGTGGTGTTCGTGACGGCTTACGACCAGTATACGCTGCAAGCCTTTGAGACGCACGCCGTGGATTACCTGCTCAAGCCCCTGGACGAGGAGCGTTTCCACGAGTGCCTGGCCCACCTGCGGCGCCTGCTGGCCCAGCGCCGGCCACATCCCGCGCCGCCGGCCGAGCAGCTGCTGGTCAAGCAGCCCGGGCACTATTACTTCGTGGCGGCCGAGCAGGTCCAGTACCTGGAAGCCAGCGGCAACTACGTCACCCTGCACGCCGACGGGCGGCAGCACCAGTTGCGCGCCACGCTCGGCCAACTCGAAAGCCGCCTCGACCCCAGCAGCTTTCTGCGCGTGCACCGCTCGCTGGTCGTCAATACGCGCTACCTCAAGGACCTGCGCCCCTGGACCCGTGGCGAGTATTTGCTAACCCTGCACGACGGTACCCACCTGACCTCGTCGCGCGGCTACGCCGAGAACATCCAGCGTTTTCTTAAGGGATTTGCGCTGTAGGGAGCGGTAGGCAATGGCCCGCGCTCAGGCCTGGCGTGCCTCTCGTCCCGTAAATAGTCCTATTCGTCCCACAACAGCCCACGCACTGACTAAACCGGCGTATGCACGGTCATGTCCGGGCCAGACGGCCGCGACCAAACCCAGGCGAAGGGAAACAGCCGGTAGCGGCCTTGCTCGCTTGCCGCTACCGCTTTGCGCATGCCAACTTCTACTTATGCTGACACGGAGCAGGACCTGGTCCAGCGCCTGCGTGGCCGCGACGAAGCGGCCATGGCCCTGTTCTATGACCGGTACGCGCTGAGCCTGTTCCACGTCATTCACCGGCTGGTACGGCACCAGGCCGCGGCCGAGGACGTGCTGCAGGAGAGCATGATTAAAATCTGGTTTGCCTTTGCGCAATACAACCCCGCGCGGGGCCGCCTCTATACCTGGGCCCTGAACGTGTGCCGGCACGCCGCCATCGACCATATGCGCGTCCAGCGCGGCCGCCGCGAGCGCACCGATTCCCTGCACGAAAGTTTGGAAGCGCACCTGCTGAGTATTCCGGGGTTTCAGACCGAGCACATCGGCGTGGCCGACTGGCCTGGGCAGCTGCGCCCGCACTACCAGTGCGTACTGGACCTGCTCTACTTCGGGGGCTGTACCCAGGAGGAGGCCGCTGAAACGCTGGGGTGGCCGCTGGGCACGGTCAAGACCCGGGCGCGGCAGGCCTTGAAGGAGCTGGCCGGCCGGTTGCAGGAAGCATAGCAAGAAATTTAATCCATTTTTTCACCCCTTACCTTTTCTTACATGAGCTACATCAAAGTCGGCCAGGATGCCAACGGCGAAGACATCAAGCTGCACTACACCGACCAGGGCCAGGGCGCCCCGGTGGTGCTCATCCACGGCTGGCCCCAGAGCCACGAGGCCTGGACCTACCAACTGGGCGAGCTGCCTAAGCACGGCATTCGCGCCATTGCCTACACCCGCCGCGGCTTCGGCAACTCCTCCCAGCCCTTCGAGGGCTACGACTACGACACGCTGGCCGACGATTTGAAGGCCGTGCTCGACACGCTGAACTTGCAGAACGTGACGCTGGTGGGCTTTTCCATGGGCGGCGGCGAGGTGGCCCGCTACATGAGCCGCCACGGCGGGGCCCGCGTGGCCAAGGTCGTATTCGTTTCCTCGGTGACGCCCTACCTGCTCAAAACCGACGACAACCCCGACGGCGTGGACAAGTCCACCTTCGACGACATCCAGCAGAACCTGGCCAAGGACCGGTTCGACTTCCTGCAGACCTTCGGCAAGCAGTTCTACGGCGAAGGGGCGCTGAGCAAGCCCGTCAGCCAGGCCGTGCTGGACTGGTCGTTCAACATGGCCGCGCTCGGCTCCCACCAGGCCACGGTGGCCTGCGCCCACGCCTTTGCCGAAACGGACTTCCGCCAGGACTTGGCCGGCATCCGGGTGCCCGCGCTGGTGATTCACGGCGAAGACGACAAGACCGTGCCCATCAAAAACAGCGGCGACCGGATGAAAAACCACCTGCCCCACGCCACTTACATTGCCTACAGCGACGCCCCGCACGGCCTGTTCATCACCGAGAAGGACAAGCTCAACCGCGACCTGATTGACTTCGTCACCGGCACGGAGGTGCGCGGCGGGCAGGTCAGTTAACAGCCCGGCGCTGCTCCCCAGGTCCGGCTCTGCGTGCAGGGCCGGACTTTTTTTAGCGCGTCGGAGCAAGCCGCACCCTTTTTCGCCTTGCGCCACGTACAGTAAGTTTCTTGCCTATCAGCCCTTACTTCTCATCTTCAACCCACTTTTTCCATGAAAGCCCTCCGAATCCACGGCATGCGCGACGTGCGCGTTGACACGGTCGACGACCCCACCATCCAGGACGAGCGCGACGCCATTATCCGCGTCACGAGCACGGCCATCTGCGGCTCTGATTTGCACATCTATAACGGCAGCATCCCGCAGCCCCGGCCCATGACCCTGGGCCACGAGTTCATGGGCATCGTGGAGGAAGTGGGCAAGGGCGTGAGCAACCTCAAGCGCGGCGACCGGGTGGTGGTGCCCTTCCCCATTGCCTGCGGCCACTGCCTGTTCTGCAACCACGAGCTGCCCGGCCACTGCGAAAACTCCAACCCCGAGCACTACGGCCCCGAGGGCGGCCTGCTCACGGAGAAGGGCGGCGCGCTGTTTGGCTACACCGACCTATATGGCGGCTACGACGGCGGCCAGGCCGAGTACGCCCGCGTGCCCTACGCCGATTTCGGGCCCCGCAAAGTGCCGGATAACCTCACCGACGAGCAAGTACTTTTCCTGACCGACATCTTCCCCACGGGCTATTCTGGTATCGACTGGGCCAATGTGAAGGGCGGCGAAATCGTGGCCATCTTCGGCTCGGGCCCGGTGGGCATCATGGCCGCCAAGTCGGCTTGGCTGCGCGGGGCTAGCCGCGTTATTATCGTCGACACCCAGCAATACCGGCTGGATTTGGCGAAGAAAGCCGCTAACGCCGAGGGCATTTTGTGGGAAGACCACCAGCAGGTGGTCGACGCTATTCGCAGCATGTCGGGCGGCTACGGGGCGCACGTATGCGTGGAAGCCGTGGGCTTCGAGCCCGACCGCAGCCTGCTCGACCGGGCCAAGGCCGTTGTGAACCTGGAGAAAGGCTCCGACAAGGTCTTGCTGGCCTGCATGAGCGCCGTGCGCCGCGGCGGCTTTGTGTCGGTGCTGGGCGTATACTCCTCGCCCTTCGACAACTTCCCCATCCACCAGTTTTTCGACAAGGGCATCATCATGCAGGGCGGCCAGGCCCCCGCGCACAAGCACATCGACAAGCTGTTGCAGCACGTGGCCAACGGCGACGTGCGCCTCGACGACATCATCTCCCACCGGCTGCCCCTCTCGCAGGCCCCCCACGGCTACGACATCTTCCGCCACAAAAAGGACAACTGCACCAAGGTGGTGCTCACGCCCGGCGCGTAGCCAGCCGATTTGGGCCGTTCGGCGGCCCTTCACGTTACAGCCCGGCGGCCCGTGTGGCGGCCGGGCAGCTTGTTCTCTTTTGCTATGGCACTTCATTTCATCCGGCGGGGCTCCGGTCCGCCCCTGCTCCTGGTTCACGGCATTGGCGGCAGCGGCCGCTCCTGGAACACGATTCTCGACGCCCTGGCGGCCGAGCACGAGGTTATTGCCGTGGACCTGCCCGGGCACGGGGCGTCGCCGCCGCTGGCGGGGCCGCACACCATCGGCACGCTGGCCGATGCGCTGACGGCCTTTCTGGCCGAGCAGGGCCTGCTGGGAATCGACGCGGTGGGCAACTCCATGGGCGCCCGGCTGGTGCTCGAACTGGCCCGGCGCGGCGGGGTGCTGGGCGCCGTGGTGTCGCTGGACCCGGGCGGGTTCTGGGAAGGCTGGGAAGTGCCGTTCTTCTACCATTCCGTGGCCCTGTCGCAAAAGCTGGTGACGGCCCTGCAGCCGGTGATGCCCGCGCTGATGCACTCGGCGGCGGGGCGCACGGCGCTGCTGCCCCAGTTTTCGGCCCGGCCCTGGGCCGTGGATGCTCAGCTGGCGCAGGAAGAAATGCACTCCCTGGCCCACACGCCCGTCTTTGCGGAATTGCTGGACGCGCTGGCGCACGGCGAGGTACAGCAGGGCGCCGCAAAGGGCAGTTTGCCAGCCCCGCTCGTCATTGGCTGGGGGCGGCACGACCGGGTGTGCCTGCCCGGCCAGGCGCCGCGGGCCCTGGCCGCATTTCCTGACGCCCGCCTGTACTGGTTTGCCGGCAGCGGACACTTTCCCCAGTGGGACCAGCCCGCCGAAACCGTGCGCCTGATTCTGGCAGCCGTGTCCCGGCAGCCGTTCCGCGACGAGGACATTGCCGCGGTGGACCGGCGGCCGGCAAAGGCCCGCGCGGTGCCGGGAGCGGCCGTCGTCGCCGCCGGGCTACTGGTCGTCGCCAGCGCGTTCTGGCTGCTACGCCGGCGGCGCTAACCGACCTGAAAGGCTGCTAGCTGATTCGCAAAAAGCCCGGCCAGAATACTGGCCGGGCTTTTTAGGTTAATAAGGCAGCGCCGCTACTTGCTTTCCGGCTGCATCTGCATGTTCATCATGGTGGCCAGCATGGAGTCGGGGAAGAACACGCTGGAGGCAAAGTTCATCTTGGCCCCGAAGGTGGGCAGCACCCGGGCATCGCCGTTGAGCAGGCCTTTGTAGCCGCCTTCGGCCACTTCTTGGGCCGTGGCTTTCTTGCTTTGGCCCACTTTGGTATCCTCGGCATTCGCGACGCGGAAAAAGTCGGTTTCGGTGGCCGGCGGGCACAGGATAGTCATCGTTACGTCCGATTTCATTTCCTTAAGTTCCTGCTGCAGCGCCTCGGAGAAGCTCAGCACAAAGGCTTTGGTGGCGGCGTACACGGCCTGGCGGGGGTTGGGCAGAAACGAGACAACCGAGCCCAGCTGCAGGATTTTGCCGGCGTTGCGGGTGGTCATTTCGCGCAGGAAGAGCTTGGTGAGCGTCATCAGGGCCAGCACGTTCACGTGCACGATGCCCATTTCCTTCTGCAGGTCGGTTTCGACAAACAAGCCGGCTTCGCCGAAGCCCGCGTCGTTGACCAGCACATCCACCTGCAGGCCCTGGCGCTGGGTTTCCTTGAACAGGTGCAGCGGCCCCTCGTGGGTGCTCAAATCGGCGGGGATAACAACGGTTTGTACGCCGGCAAATTCCTGCTGGATGTTCTGCGCGGCTTGCTCCAGGTCGCCGCCGGGGCGGGCCGAGAGGATGAGGCGGTAGCCGTCGCGGGCAAAGCAGCGGGCAAGTTCAAAGCCGATGCCGCTGGACGCACCGGTAATCAGGACGGTTTGGTTGGCCATAAGGTTGAGATTGGTAAGAAGTGGAGGAAGACCTAAATCAGTAAGCAAGTCGCCAGGAGGGTTGGAAATTCTTACCCCGCAGTCTGCCCGAAGGTTACGATTACTTGCGGGGAGTGCGCCTGAAGGGCGTACCGGGGCTGCCTGCCGTCGCCTGGGACTACACCCAGTGCCGAATTACCCAGGCCAGGGCCAGGGCATCGGCCAGCCACAGTAGGCCACGCTGCAGCCTCGCCCTACTATAAAAACGAAGCAGAACCTGCAGGCTAGGGTACAAGGCACACCAGAGCAGCACCCCCAGCCATCCCCACAGCCCCCAGGGTATGTGCCCGGGTGCAGCGTCCACCACGCCCCAACCGAGCATCAGGCCCAGCAGGAGCAGGCCCGTTACACTGCCAACCAGGCCGGCATAAGCGGCCCGGCTGGGTGTTGCCGGCCCGCTCAGTCGGCGGAGGCAGTACCATGCCCCATACAAGGGCAAGGCCAGTAGCCAGAGCGGGTACATCATGGGGCAAGACAGAACCAGGTAGGAGAAATAGCAGCGCCGGCGGTAAAGAAATCCTGGACTGGATTAGGCTCCCGGCTGGTACAGCGGCTCTACCACCGCCAGGGCTTGAGCTACGGCAGCGGCCAAGGCCCGGGGCTCAATCTCGGCGGCCGCCTCGGGATAAGCTTGGTGGTATTCACGGGCCACCCAGCGGGCCGTCTCGGCGGTGCCCATCGATTGCCACAGCACCCGCAGTACTTCCCAGCGCCACACATGGGGCCCGGCGGGCGTACGCCGCCCGACCCAAACGGTGACCTGTCCGCTGGCGACGTAGGCCGTGGCCCGCACGATGTAAAAAGCCGGGGCGCTCATGCCCGGGCCGGCGCAAGCCACGCGGCGCCGTAGTAGCGCTGGTGCAGGGCCAGCGCCTGCCGCAAGGCCCGGAGCACTTCGCCGCCCACCGCGTCAAACGTGGCAGCATCGAGCTGACGAAACTGCTCCCCCAGCCAAGTCGCGGTTTTACCGATTCCCCACTCGTTCCACAGCAGGTAGGGGAAGTCCCACTCCCACACGATGCTGGGCTGGTAGGAAAATTGGATGAGCAGCAGCAACTCGGCCGTGGAGCCGGCCGGCTCGATATAGGCCCGCGCAAGGGCAGTGGAGGTACAGTCAGGCACAGCAGTCGGCTAGAGGGCGGTACTGCTCCAAGACGAGTGCCGCGAAGGTCTGGTAAGAGAAAAAGGCGGAAAGTACAGGCGGGCCGAAAAGCGCTTTTCGACCCGCTTTGTTTGGGGCTGGAAAGCCGAGCTGTTAAGGCTGGCCGCCCCCGCCGCCGGCGCCGTACACCTGGCCGGTAGCGTAGCTGGCGTCGCTGGCCGCCAGCTGCACGTAAATGGAGGCCAACTCCACCGGCTGCCCGGGCCGGCCCAGGGGCGTGTCGCCGCCAAACTTTTTGAGCTTTTCCTGAGTGGCACCGCCGCTCACCTGCAAGGGCGTCCAGATGGGGCCCGGCGCCACGCCGTTCACGCGAATGCCTTTCGGGCCCAGCTGCTTGGCCAGTGACTTGACGTAGCTCATGTTGGCCGCCTTGGTCATGGCGTAGTCGTGCAGCTCGGCCGAAGGGTCGTAGGCCTGCTCCGAGGTGGTGCTGATGATGGCCGCGCCCGGCTTGAGATGGGGCAAAGCCGCTTTGGTAAGCCAAAAGGGCGCGTAAATGTTGATTTTCATCGTTGCGTCAAAGTCGGCAGAGGAGATATCCAGAATGGACGGCTTGGTTTGCTGGCGCGCGGCGTTGTTGACCAGGATGTCGAGCCCGCCCAGCCCCCGCACGGCCTCGTTGACCAGGCGCTGGCAAAAGGCCTCGTCGCGCAAATCCCCCGGAATGGCCAACGCCTTGCGCCCTTCCTTTTTAATCAGGGCAATGACTTCCTGGGCATCGGCTTCTTCGGCGGGCAGGTAGTTGATGGCCACGTCGGCGCCCTCGCGGGCGTAGGCAATGGCCGCGGCCCGGCCCATGCCCGAGTCGCCCCCGGTAATCAAGGCCTTGCGGCCAGCCAGCCGCCCCGAGCCCTTGTAGCTGGTTTCGCCGTGGTCGGGCCGGGGCTCCATCTTGCTGGCCAGGCCCGGCCAGGGCTGCGACTGCGCCTTGAACGGCGGTTTGGGAAACTTGCTGGTGGGGTCCTGCAGCGGCTCCGCAGCCGCCCCTGCCGGGGCCGTGGCTCCTTCGGCCCCAAACACCGGCGCCACCGCTGCGGCCGCCAATCCCGCTCCCAGGCCGCTCAACACCTTGCGCCGGCTGATTTTATGCTCGTTTTTCATATGCACTACCTGCTTGTGGGTGAAACGTTGTTGGAGGTGATAGTTGCTGGATGTGGAGAAAGGGTAAAACGATAAACTAGATTCCAGGGATAAAGGGCCTATTACGGTGTCGCTCGGGGTTTGGCTAGCTGTTCAGCAGCTTGTCGGGGGTGAGCGGTAAGGAGCGCCGGCGCCGGCCCGTGGCGTGGAACACGGCGTTGGTAATGGCCGCCGCCGTGCCCACGCAGCCAATCTCGCCGATGCCGCGGGCGCCCAGCTCGCTGATGTGGGGGTCGGGGATGTTGAGCCATTCCACCTGCATGTCGGGCGTATCGGCCATGCTGGGCACATGGTAGTCGGCCAGGTTGCGCACCACCGCGCGGCCGTTGCGCGCATCGTAGTGCGTGGCTTCCATCAGCGTGGCGCCCACGCCCATGACCATGCCGCCGATTATCTGGGAGTGTGCCGTCTTGGGGTTCATCAGCCGGCCCACATCGTACACCCCGCAGAGGCGGGCCACGCGAATCGAGCCGCTGGCCTCGTCTACCCGTACCTGCGCAAACACCGCCCCGAACGAGTAAAAAGAATACTTTTCGCGCTCCTCCCCCGGCTTGGCGCCGTCCGTGGCCACGAGGGAAGGCAGCTTGGCCCGCCGCAGAATCGCGCCGTACTCTTCCCCGGTTGCGGGGTTGGACTTGAGTACCAGACGGCCCTCCCGGGCCTCAATGGCTTCGGGGGCCGCGCCGTGCAGCGGGGAAGCAGGGTCACGCCCGGCCAAGCTTTTCATGGCTTCCAGCACCGCCCGGGCCGCCGCCTGCGCGGCCGGGCCCACGGTGGCCGTGGTGGTGGAGCCGCCCGTGGCGGGTGCCGCGGGCAGCGCCGAATCCCCCAGCTCAAATCGCACCCGCTCGACGGGCAGGGCCAGCGCGTCGGCGCTGATTTGACGGAAGATGGTGTAGGCCCCGTTGCCCAGCTCGTGGGTGGCGCTCTGCACCAGGGCGCGGCCGTCGGCGAAAAGGGTGGCGCGGGCCTTGGCCTCGCGCCGGCCCGCCGGGTACATGGTGGTGGCCATGCCGTAGCCAATTAGCTGCGTGCCTTCGCGCATGGAGCGCGGCTGCGGGTTGCGGGCGTCCCAGCCGATGAGCTGCCGGCCCCGGGCGTAGCACTCGCGCAGGTGCTTGCTCGACCAGGGCTGGCCGGTTTCGGGGTTTTTCTCGGCGTAGTTGCGCAGGCGCAGCTCCACGGGGTCCAGGTTGAGCTTAGCGGCCAGTTCATCGATGGCGCATTCCAGGGCCCAGCCGCCCACGGTTTCGCCGGGCCCGCGCATGGGGCAGGGCGAGGGCAGGTGCAGGTGGGCCAGCTGGTGGGCGAAGCTCATATTGGGCACCGCGTACAGCATGCGCGACACCCGGGCGCAGGGCTCGGTAAAGCCGCTGGACTGGGAGGCATGCGTGAGCGTGTCGTGGCGCAGGGCCGTGATTTTGCCGTCCTGCGTGGCGCCCAGCGCCAGGGTTTGCCGGGTGGCGGCGCGCTGCCCGGCCACGGCGAACATGTCCTGGCGGCGCCACTCGATTTTCACCGGCCGGCCCACCACCCGGGCGGCGATGGCCGTGAGCAGCGGCGGGGCGTAGAGCCAGCCTTTGGCCCCGAACGCCCCGCCGATAAAGGGGCAGATGATGTGTACGCTCTCCTTGGGCAATGCCAGCGACGTGGCCATGACTTCCTGCAGTACTTCCAGGGCGCGGGTGGTGTCGTAGAGGGTGAGAAAATCAGCGCCATCGCGCTTTTCCCAGCGCGCAATCGTGGCCAGCAGCTCCAGGGGGTTGTGGTGGGTGATGGCCGACTCGTAAACTGCTTCCAGCCGCACCGGGGCGGCTGCCAGCGCGGCCCCGGGGTTACCGACAGTGACCTGCAGCTTTTCCTTGTTGTTGCCCAAAAACGTTTCGGGCAGGGTCTTGCGGCTGGCCGAAGCCATGGCCAGCTGGGGCGCCTGCCCGGCGTACGTGACGCGCACCAGCGTCGCCGCGTGCCAGGCCCGCTCGTAGGTGTCGGCCACCACCACGGCCAGGGGCTGGCCGGCGTACTCGATGGCGGCGCTTTGCAGCGGCTGCCGGGTCTCGGTGATGCCTCCTTCGCCGCGGAACTGCGTTTCTCCCACTTTGTCGGGAAGCGGCTGCAGGCGGGGCGCGTTTTCGTGGGTGAGCACCGCCAGCACGCCCGGGGCGTTGCGGGCCGCTGCCACGTCAATGGCTTGCACCGTGCCGTGCGCGATGCCGCTGTCCACGACAGCCCCGTACACCAGGCCCGGGACGTCCCATTCGGCCGTGTAGCGCGCGGCGCCGGTGACTTTATGGCGACCGTCGACGCGGTCAAGGGGTTTTCCAGTGGCGGGCATCATCTCACGAGGTAGGATAAGTAGATTTAACGGGGCACCGCCAGCTGGCCGGCCACGCCGCCCACGCTGGCCGCGAAGGCCGTGCCGGCCAGGCCTTGCAGGGGCCGCAGGCCGCTGGTTTCCAGCAGCGCCCGCACCAGTAGGTCGCGGCCCATGGGAACTTTGTAGGCATTGTGCTCCAGCGGCCTGGCGTCGGCAAAGGCGGCCTGCGCGGCGGCCCGGAACAGCTTCTCGGAAGGCGGCTGCCCCGCGAGCATGGCCTCGACTGCCGGCAGCCGCCAGGGCTTGTGCGCCACCCCGCCCAGCGCCACCCGCACCCGCTGCAGCTTGCCGCCGCTCATTTCCAGTGCCACGGCGCACGACACCAGCGCGTAGGCATAGGAGGCCCGCTCCCGCACCTTCAGGTAATGGGAGCGGCCGGTGAAAGCGGGCAGGTCGATGCTGGTAATCAACTCGCCGTGCGCCAGCACCGTGTCCAGGTGGGGCGTGTCGCCGGGCAGGCGGTGCAGCTCGGGAAAGGCAATGGTGCGCGGGCCGCGTGGCCCCAGGGTCTGCACCCGGGCATCAAGGGCCGACAAGGCCACGGCCAGGTCGCTGGGGTGGGTGGCGATGCAGGCCGCCGAGGTTCCGAACAGGGCGTGCACGTGGTTGTAGCCGCCAATGGCCGCGCATCCCGAGCCCGGCTGGCGCTTGTTGCAGGCCTGCGTCGGGTCGCGGAAGTAGGGGCAGCGGGTGCGCTGCAGTGGGTTGCCGGCCATGGAGGCCATGTTGCGAATCTGCACCGAGGCCCCGGCGAGCAGGGCTTCGCTGACCGCCGGGTAGCGGCGCTGCACGTCGGCGTAGTAGGCCGCGGTGGTGTTGGAGACGCCCGCACCGATGCGCAACCCGCCCTCAAACGCGCTAATCTCGCGCAGCGGCAGGGCCGATACGTCGACCAGCAGAGCGGGGCGGTGCACGTCTTCCTTCATCAAGTCGACGTGCGAGGTGCCGCCGGCAATGAACTTGGCCGCGGGGTTGAGGGCCACAGTGGCCACGGCTTGTTCGGCACTCTCGGCGCGCTGGTACTGAAACGGGTGCATAAGCGGGGCAGTGCTAGGCGCGTTGAACTTCCTGAATGGCGGCGATGATGTTGGGGTAGGCGGCGCAGCGGCACAAATTGCCGCTCAGGGCCTCGCGCAGCTCCACGGCCGAGCCGGCCGGCGTGTGCGGGTCCTGCAGCAGGGCCGAGGCCGCCATAATCTGCCCCGGCGTGCAGTAGCCGCACTGAAAGGCGTCGTGCTTGAGAAAAGCTGCCTGCAGGGGGTGCAGCTCCTCCCCGCTGGCCAGGCCTTCGATGGTGGTAATCTGCTTGCCCTGGGCCATGACGGCCAGCGTGAGGCACGAGAGGGCGCTGTGCCCGTCCAGGTGCACGGTGCAGGCGCCGCACTGGCCGTGGTCGCAGCCTTTTTTGGTGCCGGTCAGGTGCAGCTCTTCGCGCAGCGCGTCGAGCAAGGCCACGCGCGGGTCGAACTGCAGGCGGTGCGTTTTGCCGTTGATGGTAAGCGTGACGGCTATTTTACCGGAGCCGCGGGCGGCCGCTTGCGCTTCCTGCGCCGATTTGTCGTCAGCACCGGGGCTGCAGCCGGGCAGCAATAGCAAGGCGGCTGCCGCCAGCGTAGCCGTGACGAAGGTGCGGCGCGAGAGCCCGCCCCCCCATTCACCGCTTGCCCCGCTGGCCAGTGCCGGATGCAGGGCTTGCAGGGCCGCCAGCACCTGGCCGGCGCTCAGCTGCTGGCCCGGCCCGACCACGGTTTGCCAGCGGACGATGCCGTGCTCATCCAGCAGAAACAGCGCCTGTTGGCCGCCCACGCCAAATTGTGCCGCCAACGCGCCGCGGCAGTCCAGCGCGTGCCAGTCCTCGATGGCCGTGTCGACAAAAGCTGCCCCCGCGCCAAACTCCTGCGAGAGCCGGGCAAAAATCTCGCTTTGGTAAGCATGCGTGGGGTTCCACTCGTCGGGGGCAAAGGCCAGGATAACGGGCCGGCCGCGCAGCTCGGACAGGCGGGAGCCATCGGGCAGCACGGCGTCCGGTGCGGAGGCGCCGGTCGGTAAAAGGTCAGTTGGTTCGGCCATCATCACCAGAGTTTTGTGCGGATTTTCAAGAGGATACGAGCTTTAGCTGCCACTGTTCCGCAGCCACTGAGTAGGTCATTTTGCTTCCAACTCTTGTCCCAGCTGTTGGTGCCCCCCACGTGATGCAAGCCGGCAACTGCGCGCAGTTGCTTAACATCTACCCTAAGGTTTAGGTTGAAGCAGGTATGCTGCCTGCTGTCCTTGCTCATCCACCCCTCCCGCTGCTGCCTTCGGCGCCCCTGCCCACGCCGGAAAGCGCGGCAAACAGTCTCTCCGCCCGGTTGGCCGCACACGCTGGCCTGTCCGATTGCGAAGGCGGGTTTCCCGTTGAGGAAATTGCCTGGCTGCGGGAAGCGGGGTTATTGCTAGCGCCCTTGCCCACCCCGTTGGGCGGCGCAGATTTAGTTGCGGGGTCCCAAACGGCCGCGCTATTACAAACCTTGAAGCACATCGGCCGCGGCAACTTGGCCGTGGGTCGCCTCTACGAAGGGCATGTCAACGCGCTGCAGCTGCTGCTGCGCTTTGGCCTCCCCGGCCAAATTGCCCGTTGGGCAGCGGCGGCGGCCGCGGGGCACATGTTTGGCGTTTGGAATACCGAAGCGCAGGATGGCGTACGGCTGGTGCCCTTGCCGGACGGGCGCTACCGGCTGCACGGGAGCAAGACCTTTGCCTCGGGCGCGGGCCACGTCACCCGGCCGCTGCTCACGGCCGCGCTGCCGGACGGCGGCTGGCAAATGCTGATTCTGCCCGCTGATGAGCAGGTTCCGCAACTGGATGCCTCCTTCTGGCGCCCCCTGGGGATGCGGGCCACAGCCAGCTTCCGGGTGGACTTTACCGGGCTGGAGGTCGGGCCGGATGATTTGCTTGGTGCCCCCGGTGACTACTACCAGCAGCCGGGGTTTAGCGGCGGGGCCATCCGGTTTGCCGCCGTGCAGTTGGGCGGAGCCGAAGCCGTATTCGACGAGGCCCGCCGTTTCCTGAGCCGGGCCGGGCGTACGGATGACCCGTACCAGCGCATGCGCTTCGGGGAGCTGGCCGTCTTAGTGGAAAGCGGCAACCAGTGGCTGCGCGGCGCCGCCGCCCATGCCATGCGGTCGGCCGCCGAAGCCGAGGCCGCCGCTACTGTGGCCTATGCCAACATGACCCGCACGGCTGTGGAAGGCATCTGCCTGCATGTGCTGCAACTGGCCGAGCGCAGCGTGGGGGCGCGGGGGCTGCTGCGGCCCGAGCCTTTCGAGCGCCTGCACCGAGACCTGACGCACTACTTGCGCCAGCCCGCCCCTGATGCCGCCGTGGCCGAGGCAGGCCGGTTTGTATTGGAGCAGGTGGCTACCCCCGCGCACGACCTTTGGCATGGATAGCCCCCTTGCCCTGCCCTTGGATGCGCTGCCCTGGCTGCCAGTGGCGCAGGTAAGCACCCTGGGCCGTACCATTGTAGTGGCCCCGCACGCCGACGATGAGTCGCTGGGCTGCGGCGGCCTGCTGGCGCTGCTGCGCGCGGCCGGGCTGCCCGTCGCCGTCATCCTGGTCAGCGACGGCACGATGTCGCACCCAGGTTCCCAAAAATACCCTGCCGAGGCGCGCCGTGCCCTGCGGGAAGCGGAGTTTAGCGAGGCGTTGCGCATTCTGGGCGTCGCGGCCGATGCCAGTCTGCTGCTGCGGCTGCCCGATGGGGCCGTACCCGGCCCCGGGGCGCCCGGCTTTGATCGAAGTGTGCAGGCAATCAGCGCTTTTCTGACAGATTGGGGCCCCGCCACCCTTGTGGTGCCCTGGCGGCGCGACCCGCACCCCGACCACCGCGCCAGCAGTCAGCTCTTACAGGCGGCTCTGACTACGCTGAAGGTCCGGCCCCGGCTGCTGGAATACCTGGTGTGGGCCTGGGAGCGGGCGGCGCCTGCCGATTTACCGCAGCAGGGAGAAGTCCAGGGCTGGCGCCTGGATATTAGCGCGGTAAGCGCGCAAAAGCAGCGCGCCATAGCGGCGCACCGCTCGCAAATCAGCGGCCTGATTGACGACGACCCGACCGGATTTCAGCTCAGTGAGCAGATGCTGGCCCATTTTGCCCGTCCTTACGAGGCTTACCTGGAAGCGAGCTAAGCCAACAAAGACAAGCACCATCTCGCTATGAACCAGCAGCAGCCTCATACCTTGCCCCCCGCCTACTTCGAGCAGGTTTACCAAGCCAACGCGGACCCGTGGCACTTCGAGACCAGCCCCTACGAGCACGCCAAGTACGCCAACACCCTGGCGGCCCTGCCCCGGGCGCTCTACGGTCATGCTTTCGAAGTGGGCTGCTCCCTGGGCGTGCTGACGGAGCAGCTGGCCCTGCGCTGCAAGCGCCTGCTGGCGGTTGACGTCGCCCTGGAGCCGCTCCAGCGCGCGCAGGCGCGTTGCGCGCAACTGCCCCAGGTGGTATTCGAGCAGATGTTTCTGCCCGCGGCGTTTCCCCGCCAGCACAATCTGGACTTGGTCGTGCTTTCCGAAGTGGGCTACTACTGGGATTTGGCCGACTTAACGCGGGTGGCGGACGGGCTGCTCGCCCGTATGGTAGCCGGCGGGCAGCTGCTGCTGGTGCATTGGACGCCCCTCGTGCCGGATTATCCCCTCACCGGCGACGAAGTGCACGCCTTTTTTCTGCACCTGGCCACGCCGCAAGGTCCTTGGCAGCACCTGCACGGGGAGCGGCACACCACGTATCGGTTGGACCTGCTGGAAAAGCGCTAATTGCCAGCCTGCTCGTGCTGCCGGATTAGCTGCCGCAGTTCGGCCAGCGCCTGACCCAGCGGGACGGGCGACTGATGCGGCAGCTGGTGCCCGGCTGCCTGCCGGCTGCGCTCTACCCAGTGCCATAGGCTCCCGAACGTATCGGCGGCGCGCAGCTGCTGGGCCAGGCCGGTCCGGGAAACTCCTAGCGTGCTGGCCAGCTCGCAGAGCGTTTGATTCGGTAAAGAAGGCTGGTGCGGAAGCTGCCAGTGCCGGCGCAACTGGTTGCGGGCTTGCCATTCCAGCCGCAGCCCCTGTGGGCACTCCACCAGAAACTCTTGCTGCTGCTGGTGCATGCTGTCCCACTGGCGCAGCTGCCACGACAATCCCACGGCTACGCGCCCCGTGCGCCGGTCGGAAGTCACTGCCTGCACCTGCGGGCTGTGGCGCACGCGCAAGTCGTGGCGGCGCAGGCATTGGTACAGTGCTTCGTCTTCCAGGTAAGGCACCACGGGCAGGCCGCCCACGCGCCGGTAAGCCTGCGGGGTAAGGGCCAGGCTGGCCCCAAAATGCTGGTGGTGCCGGGGCCACGGGTCGGCCGGGTCGGGGTCGACCAGGCTTTCCAGGCGGGCCCGCAGCATCCGGTACGTGGTGTCGCGCAGGTGTTGGTAGCGCACGGCGCACTTGCTGCCGTCCGGTGTGCCCGTCAGAATGCGCCCTCCTACGGCGTCGTTTCCAGCGCGCAGCTCGGCTTGAATGGCGGCCAGCCACGTGGGCGCCACGCGGGTATCGGCGTCGGTGCTGGCCAGAAAAGCGTGGGAGTTGCCCGCCTGCTCCAGCCGGTGGCAGGCCTCGTCCATGAGCAGGCGCCGGGCCTGCCCGATGTGCGCCTCGCCGGGAGGTAAGGTCAACTCGTGCACGTGCAGCGCGAAGGCGGGGTGGGCTTGGCCAAATGCCCGGGCCACGGCCGCGGTTTGGTCGTTGCAGTTGTTGGCCAGGACCAGCACTTCGAAGCGGCGCGGGTCCCAGGGCCGGCCGGCGAAATCCACTTGGGCCGCCAACGCTGCCAGCGTCGGGCCCAGGGTTGCTACCTCGTTTTTGGCCGGAACAATAACCGAGGCCACCAATTGCGTGGCGGGCAGTGACCCAAATAGACTCACCCGCACCGGCACCGCGACACTGGGAGAAGCGCCGGCCGGCTCAACCGGCGGGACCCGGTTGCTGGTCGACGCCGAGGGATAAGAACCACTAACCGGGCAGGTAACGAAGGGAATTTGGGCAGAATCCGGAAAGCTGGCAGCCAAGCAGTTTTACCTTAAAAGTAAGACAAGGAAAGCAAGGCACTAACTCCTCTGGCGCCGGAATGTTAAAGTAAACGGGGGCTGGCTGCCTTTTCGCCTGACATGTTAATCCCGACGGGCCAGAAACTTGTCGGCCGTGCGCAAGCTCAGGGCCATGATGGTAAGGGCCGGGTTGACACTCAGGGCGCTGAGAAAGAAGGATTTGTCGCAGATGTACAGGTTGGGCACGTCGAAGGCCTGGCCGTCGGCATTCACCACGGCAGCATCCCCCGACAGCCCCATGCGGGCCGTGCCGATGATGTGGGCGTTGCGCGGGAAGGCCCAGATGTCGCTGGCCCCGGCGGCTGCCCAGATGCGGCGCATCAGCTGCTCGGCGTGGCGGGTCATACGCACCTCGTTTTCCTGGTTGGTGAAGGTGATGCACGGCTTGGGCAGGCCGCGGGCGTTAATAAAACCGGCACACCTGGTCAGCATAAGCTGTTACGGAACAGTCGTCCCGTGGTGGGGCGTCCCCAAAACCCGCCAGGTCGGTAGCCAGCAAGTCATGGTCGGGTGCCAGTAGCTTGGTCATGGCCTCGTTGGCCCGGCCCGAGCCAGCCCAGTAGTGCAGCCCAACAAAGGCGAGCGATTCAGGCATGAGAAATTAAAAGCGAATGGGTACCCGAAATAAGTGGCCGTGGCCATGAGGCTGACCAGCTAAAGGATGTTGAGCCGGCCGCCATCTGCCACCACCGTGGTACCGTTCACGAAGGCGGCCTGGGGAGAGGCCAGAAAGCAGATGACTTCGGCAATGTCTTCGGGCCGGCCAACGGCGCCGGTAATCTTTTCTTTCCCGCTTTTCACGTTGGGGTTTTCCCAGAGCATGGGTGTGTCCACGGCGTCGGGCGCCACGTTGTTAATGCGCAACCAACTGCTGTCGTACTCCTGGCTCAGGCCCCGGGTAAATGCCTCCATGGCCCCTTTGCTGGCCGCGTAGGGCATGACGTTGGCCGAGGTCTCGTGGGCGTGAACCGAGCTGACGTTGACAATAGCGCCCTTCTTCATGTGGGGAGTGCACAGCTTGCAGAGCAGAAACACCGCCCGCAGGTTGATGGCCATCAATTGGTCCCATTCTTCCATTGCCAATTCCGCAATGGGCTGGTACGTCATCATCGCGGCGCCGTTAACCAGCACGTCCATGCGCTTCCACTTTTTTACAATGCTTGCCACGGCCACCTGAACCTGCTCCAGACTGCCGACATCGGTTTGCAGGAAAATGGCCGTGCCGCCGGCTTTCGCAATTTCCGCCACCACGGCGCTGCCTTCGCTTTCGGTGCGGCTCAGGATAGCCACCTTGCCCCCTTCGGCAGCCAGTTGCCGGGCGGTGGCCCGGCCAATACCCGAGTTTCCGCCCGTGACCACACAAACCTTGTTTTTAAACCGCGTCATCAGCTGCTGGCTTTAAAGAGAAAGGGAATTGGACCTGCCGCCCAACCGCCCGGGTAAGCAGCATAGGCGAGCCTGCCGAATCCAAGCAGAACCGGATAATTTCATCGGAATAAGCAACCCGAAACACCCGGATTGGTTACAGTCCAACTAACTCCGGCTTGCTTAACGCCATAAAGGGGGCTGGGGGCATAGTCCGGGCATCTTAGCGCGGGTGAAACCGCGGGAGCCCAAGTAGAACGCGTTGAGCTAAGTAGGTAAGGAGTTTCTGCTCGCTCCGTCAAGCCGTGCAGCCGTAATATGACCATGAGCCACTCTATTCCCATCTATCAGCTGCAGGCTTTTTCCAGCTATAACCACGCGCCTGCTGAGGTGTACTTTCCCGATTATGCGGCCAAGGAAAAGCCCAAAATTCCCCTGGACCGCCCTTACCGTGGCGACTACTACAAAATCAGTTTGTGCCTGCGGGGCCGGGCCGAGCTAAAAGTGAATCTGGCATCCTACACCGTGATACCTGGGTGTTTGGTGCTGGCCACGCCCGACGTTATCAAGGAGTGGGGCTACCTCTCCGACGACTACGAAACGCTGTCTGTCTTTTTTACCAGGGAGTTCATCACCACCAACAACGCGGCCACGGGCAAGCTTCGCTTTTTGTTTCGCCGGTTGCTCACGTGCTGCCGCTGTTGCCGGAAGAGGCGGCGGGCATTGCCGCGTCCTTTCGCTTTCTGCAGCAGAAATACCACACCCCTCACCCCGAGCGGGACAACATCCTGAAAAGCATTCTCAACAGCCTGCTCTACGAGATTGGCGACCTATACTGCCCGGCGGCCGCGCCGCGCCCCACCGGTGCCACGCGGGGCCAGGTGCTGGCCACCCAGTTTCGGCAACTGGTGCAGGCGCATTACCGCTCGGCGCGTAGCGTAAGCCAGTACGCGGCCATACTGTGCGTGACGCCCAAGCACCTCACTGCCCTGGTCAAGCAGGCCACCGGGCGCACCGCCAGCGACTGGATTGCCGACGCCGTGGTGCTGGAAGCCAAGGCCTTGCTGCAGACGCCGGCCCTGTCCATTCAGCAGGTGGCGGCCAGTCTGCAGTTTGCCGACCAATTCGCTTTTAGCCGGTTTTTCAAGAAAAGCACCGGGTTGTCGCCTACGGCTTATCGGCAGGTTGGGTAAGCGCATTTGCGGCCTTCTGGCCATATGCTGCCGCCATTGGGCCATGGCAGGGAGGTACCCGAATGCGGAATTTTGCAGCCGTTGTTTTCTCCCACGCCTGCACCCTTGCCGCGATGATACTAATAACCGGCGCCACGGGCCACCTCGGCTCGGCCACCCTTGATTTTCTACTGCAAAAGCGCCCGGCCGCCCAGGTGGCGGCGCTGGTCCGCGACGAGCACAAAGCCGTGGATTTAAAAGCCAAAGGCGTCGAGTTGCGGGTGGGCAGCTACGACGACCCCGCTTGGCTGGACCGGGCCATGCAGGGCGTAGAAAAGGTGCTGCTCATTGCCGGTACCGACGAAGAACGCCGCGTGCAGCAGCACCAAAACGTGATTGACGCCGCCCAAAAGGCCGGGGTGCGCTGGGTGGGCTACACCAGCCGCACGCTGAAAGACCGGGCTACGATGGCCAACCAGCTCATGGAAGGTCATTTTCAGACCGAAGACTACCTCAAATCCAGCGGGCTGGCGTACAGCCTGTTTCGCAACGTTCTCTATCTGGACGCGGTGCCGCAGTTCGTCGGACCTCAGGTGTGGGACAAGGGCATCTACCTGCCGGCCGGCCAGGGCCGGGTTCCCTTCGCCCTGCGCCGCGAGATGGGCGAGGCCCTGGCCACGGTACTAGCCGCCGCGCAGCCCGCCCGGCCGCTGTACACGCTCACCGGCAGCGAGTCGTACGGTTTCGCCGACGTGGCAGCAGCGCTGTCGGACCTGTCGGGAAAGCCGGTGGCCTACACCGCGGCAGAGGTGCCCGCCTTTGCGCAGCAGCTGCAAGGGCGGGGCTTGCCCGAAACGGTGGTTGAGCGGATTATTGGCTTTCTGACCGACATCAAAAACGGGCAGGAAGACCAAGTCAGCCCCGACCTGGAGTACCTGTTGGGGCGTAAGCCAACCGGGCTCCGGGCGGGACTCAAAGAGCTGTATAAGCTGTAGTCGCCGCTCTTCTTCACCTGCTTACCTTTGAATACCCTACTCATGAAAATTGTCATCACCGGCTCATTGGGAAACATCGGCCAGCCCTTGGCCGAAATACTGGTGCAGCAAGGGCACGCGGTGAGTGTCATTAGCAGCAAGCCGGAAAAGCAGCGTGCCATTGAAGCCCTGGGCGCCAAGGCCGCCATTGGCACGCTGGAGGACGCGGACTTTCTAACCACCACTTTCACCGGCGCCGACGCCGTGTTCGCGATGGTGCCCCCCAACTTCGCCGAGCTTGACCAGGTCGACTATTACCGCCGCCTAGCTGGCGGCTATGCCCAGGCCATTGCCCGGGCGGGCGTGCCGCGGGTGGTGCACCTTAGCAGCTACGGCGCCCACCTGGACCACGGCACGGGCTTTATCCTGGGCTCGCACCACGCCGAAAGACTGCTGAATGAGCTTTTCGGTGTGGCCCTTACGCACCTGCGGCCGGGGTACTTCTACACCAACCTGTTCAGCTTTGCCGGCATGATAAAGGGGCAGGGCCGGATGGGCGCCAACTACGGCGGCGACGACCCGCTGGTGCTGGTGCACCCGCGCGACATTGCCGCCGCGGCCGCCGAAGAGCTGACGACAACCGCCCGTGCCTCGCCCGTGCGCTACGTGGCCAGCGACGAGCAACCGGCAAGTGAAGTCGCCCGCGTCCTGGGCGAGGCCATTGGCCGGCCGGGGCTGCAGTGGCTTACCTTCAGCGATGAGCAAACCCGGCGCGCAATGGAGCAGCGCGGCCTGCCGGTCCACTTGGTAACCAACTTCGTGGAAATGGGCGCCAGCACCCACAGCGGAGCTCTACGGGAGGACTACGACCAGCACCAGCCCGCCGTGCTTGGCCCAACCAAAGTGGCGGATTTTGCCCGGGAATTCGCAGCCTTTTACGAAAAGGCGTAACCCCGGGCAGGGTGGCCGCCGGCGACTAAGCAACCAATTCCTCCGCTGGCAGTTGCTATCATCAAACCGCTTGCTTTTATCCGATGACCCTTTCTGAAAAAGGCCCGCTGGCCCCGGTTCCGGTTCTCTCAGCCGCCCTCGAACCAATTTCCCGGGCCATCCAGCACTGGCCCGGCATTACGGCCGCGGCCCACTGGGACCTGTACCGGGTGGGCGAACAAGTCGACGGCGCCGATTTTTACGTGGGCGACGAGGAGTTGGGCCACCTGCACCTCAACGGCGAGGCCCACCTGGCCACCAGCCCGGCGCTGGGCGCGGCGCTGGTGGCCAGCGGGCTGGCCCGGCCGCTGCGCTTTGGCGGGGCAGCCTACCGGGGCTGGACAGAATTCAGCGTCCGCACGAGTGCCGACGCGGCGCACGTCACGTGGCTGTTCGAATTAAACTACCAGCGGATTTGCGGCCGCCCGGAGGCGGAGCTGCTCGCAGAGGTTGCCCAGCACCAGCCCGCATAGAGAGTTCGCGGCCCGGTCCGCGACAAATGCGAGCTCAATGCCAGCCGGGCCCCAGCCAGGCCACCTATGGTTTGGCAAACTTGGTTGAACTCCCACTTACTGCGCAGAAAAGCGAAACGCCGCCGGCGTGAGGCCGGTCTTGCTTTTGAAGAGCCGCGAGAAATACTGCGGGTACTCGAAGCCGAGTTGAAAGGCTGTTTCGTTGATGGAGAGCGAGGTAGTGAGCAGCAGGCGCTTGGCCTTTTCAATTAAGGCGTGGTGCAGGTGCTGCTGGGTACTCTGGCCGGTAAGGGCCCGTAGCATGTCGCCCAGGTAAGCCGGCGACACGTGCAGGGCATCGGCGAAGTGCTGCACCGTGGGCAAAGGCACTTCGCCCGCCTGGGCAAAGTAGGCCGTCACTTGGGCTTCGAAGCGGCTCAGCAGGTCGTGCTCGGCCGTGCGCCGGGTCAGGAACTGGCGGTGACAGAAGCGGTTGGCGTAGTTCAGCAAGACTTCGAGCTGGGCCACGAGTACGTCCTGGCTGAAGGCGTCGATGGGCCGCTCGTACTCGCCGCGGATGACGGCAAGCAAGCCGTCGAGCAGACTCTCCTCCTGGGCTGAGAGGTGCAGGGCCTCGTGTACCTGATAGCTAAAAAAGCCATAGCCGGCTATTTTCCCGGCCAGCGGGTACGGACGCAGCAGGTCGGGATGAAACACCAGCATCCAGCCGCTGAGTTGGGTGATGTCCAGTGTGGCATCGAAGGCCGACACCTGCCCGGGGGCCATAAAGCCCATCACGCCCTCCCCGAAGTCGTAGGACTGGTGTCCGTAGTGCACTTTGCCCTTCAGGTTTTTCTTCACCCACACTGTGTAAAGCTGCTGCACTACCGGGGGCAGGTCGGGCGGCAGCACGTTGCGGCGGGTCTGCTCCAAATCGATGAGCGTGAGCAAGGGATGGGCCGGCGCCGGCAGGCCGCAGAAGCGGGTGTAGTCGGTCACGGTGCTGAGCACCAGAAACTCCTTGCTTGCGTTTTTCATGACGAAGTGCCCGTAAGCGTTTTCTTAAGGAAAAGTCGCCGCCCCTCCCCTTCGGCATAGTGAGGAGGGGCAGCGACTGCCTGCCGGCCAGAGATAAACAACCGGCCCAGCGGATTTGCTTAATATGCCGCCCCGGCTGCGCTGCCCACGGGCAGGCTGGCGTCTAGGGCAGCCAGCTCCTCGGTGCTCAGGGCAAGGCCAGCGGCGGCCACGTTGGCTTCGAGGTATTTCACGCGCTTGGTACCCGGGATGGCCACCACGCCCTGGGCCAGCACCCAGGCCAGCGCCAACTGCGCGGGCGTCACGCCCTTGGCCCGGGCCAGCTGCTCCAGCTTCTCGACCAGCAATAGGTTGTGCGCGAAGTTTTCGGGCTGGTAGCGCGGCATGTGGCGGCGGAAGTCGCCGGCGTCCAACTCGTCCAGGCTTTTGATGTCGCCGGTGAGAAAGCCCCGGCCCAGGGGCGAGTAGCCCACGAAGCCGATGCCCAACTCGCGGGTGAGCTGCAGTACGCCATCGGCCTCCACGCCCCGGTCAAAGAGCGAGTACTCCGTCTGGATGGCCGTGAGCGGGTGCACCGCGTGCGCCCGGCGGATGGTTTCGACCGGTACTTCGCTCAAGCCCAGGAAGCGCACCTTGCCGGCCTGCACCAGCTCGCTCATCGCGCCCACCGAGTCCTCAATGGGCACGTTGGGGTCAGGCCGGTGCATGTAGTACAGGTCGATGTAGTCGGTGCTCAGGTTTTTCAGGGAGCGGTCAATGGCGCGGCGGATGTATTCGGGCCGGCCGTTAATGGCGAAGCTGGGGCTGAGCTGTCCGGCCTCGTCAATCTCGTACCCGAACTTAGTGGCGATGGTATACTGGTCGCGCTGCCCGGCCACGGCCTTGCCCACCAGCCGCTCGTTGAGCAGCGGCCCGTAGAGGTCGGCCGTGTCGAGGAAGTTGACGCCCAATTCGCGGGCCCGGTGGATGGTGGCGATGCTTTCGGTTTCGTCGGCGGGACTGTAGACGGTCATGCCGGCCAGGGTGGTCATGCCCATGCAGCCCAGGCCTTCGACGGGTACTTGAAGGCCCTGGCTGCCCAGGGCGACGGTTTTGATGCTGTTCATATGCGGTTGAGGTTGAAGAGAATCATTAGGTGAAATTGCCTGACAAAGGTCTGCCCCCCGCTCCAGCCCGGAACTACACAAACCGCCGCTTTTGCAACACAAACCGCCGCCCACGCCCGTCACCAAGGTGCCGCCGACGAAGGCGTGCTCCCGTGCAACTGTGCAGTCTTGATTGGCTGTCATCCAAGCCTGCTGGTGGTCGCTAAATCGGCTAATTAATCTTCGGGCCATGTGGGCTGGCTGGCTCGCTTCATTGGAACAGACGTACTGGCCTTCAACACCTGACCGCAGTAGCAGCCAAGCTGCCAGCCCAGCAGTTGTGGTTGAAAGACCTGGAGCAAGGCATATACTTAACAAGCTAGCAGCAGTCTTTGAACTGTTTGGGCAAAAAGCTCCGTGCCTCTGACGGCCACTCATCGTGCCCCGGCGCCAGCCTGCCCAAAAGCAGTCCCGCGTCGGGGCAACCACGCTTATAAAAAGTGGTTTTTCAACTCCTCAGCCCGAAAGCTGACCAGTTGAAAGGAGTGCTTGATTCGACTCCGAAGCCAAGGGGCAGTGGGGAAAGAAGGTTGAATAAAAAGAACAAAAAGATATAAAATAAAGAGCAAAAAGTAAACCGTGAAAAGTCGATTTTCGTTTAATAGGTATAACAAATGCCCACAAAAACAGCGCTTTATTATGAAAACGAACCGCAAGCCCGCCGCCCGCAAAGCTGCCACCGCCGCTGCTCCCCGCCCCGATGTGTACCAGATTGTAACCGACCGCATTGTGGCGGCGCTGGAAGGCGGAGTGATTCCGTGGCGCAAGCCGTGGAGCGCGGTGTATGGCCTGCCCCGCAACTACGCGACCGGTGCGACTTACTCGGGCATCAACGCCTTTCTGCTGCACTTTAGCGGGGCTCTGCCCTTCTTCCTAACATTTAAGCAGGCGCTGGCTTTGGGCGGCAACGTGCGCAAGGGCGCCAAGGGGCATCCGGTGGTGTACTACAACGTGTCGGTGCGCGAAAACGAGCAAACCGGCAAAGAGGAAAAGCTGCCTTTCCTGAAGTACTACACCGTGTTTTCGGTGGAAGACATCGAAGGCATCGCGTTTGATTTGCCTGCCGTCGAGCGGCACGCCCATACGCCGATTGAGTCGGCCGAGGTCATCGTCAGCAACTGGGAAGGGCGCCCCGCCATTGAGCACCGGCACCAGCGCGCCTACTATTCGCCGGCGCTGGACCTAGTGAACATGCCCGAGCGGGCTACTTTCACCACGGGCGAAGGCTACTACGCCACGCTGTTTCACGAACTGACCCACAGCACGGGCCACGCCTCCCGGCTGGACCGGCCAGACCTGACTGCCGGCGAAGGCAAGTTATCGGCCAGCTACGCCCGCGAGGAGCTGACGGCCGAGATGGGCGCTTCCTTCCTGTGTGCGGCCGCGGGCCTCGACACGGTGCATACCGAAGAGAATGCCGTGGCTTACATCCAGACGTGGCTGGAGCGGCTCAAAAACGATAAAAAGCTGGTGCTGCAAGCCGCCAGCAAGGCCCAGCGCGCCGCCAAGCTGATTCTGGGAGTCGACGAGGAGGCCGAGCCGGCACCGGCCCCCGCTCCGGCCCGCGCGCTGGAATTCGCGCAGGCCGAGGACGAAGTGAGCCGGCAATACCGGGACGCCGAACTCAGCTGGCTGGCCGCTGCCTGAGTGCCGCCACGGGCAGCCGCTTCCGACGGCTGCCCCTCCGGCCGGCTTCTTACCACCGCTTTGCCTCCCCACCGCCCCATGAATGCAGCCGAAGCCCCCGTTTTTGGAGACCCGGATTGGAACCTGTACCGCGCCCGGGTGGCCGCCGCGCTGACCGACGTGGAAGCCGACATGCAGCAGCGCGGCTACGGCCTCAACAACGAAGGCCTGACGCTGGAAGTAGCCGAGCGCCTGCAGTTAGGCGTGACCACGGTGGACGACTTTCAGGTACTCGAAGCCCTGGTGAAATCCTTGCGACCTATTGCCCGCGAGGCGGTTCGTACGACCCGCGAAACCCAGGGCGGCCAGTACAGCCTGCTGTTGCTTTAAACTTTTCCAAGGCTATTCCCATGACTACTCCCCACCCGTTAATCATCGGCGACGCCGTGCTTTGTCCCCGCGAGCTGGCCGTGGGCCTCATCTACGAAGTCTACGAGCGGGGCGCGGGGGAGCGGCCCGGCGTGCAGGTGCTGCTCAGCCGGGGCGGCCGCGACCTGAGCGGCTTCAGCGTCGAAGAGGCCGACCAGTTCCTGCAACCTGTGGGCCATTCGGGCCTCGCTCACGAATTCACCCACGTCGGCCAACTGCACGCTGACTACCACCGCGGCCGATTTGCCCAGGCGTTTGCCACGGCCCGGCTGCTGGCCGGCTTCCGGGACGTTCGCTACCTGAATGAGCGCTAAGTAAGGCAGCGCCTTTTCATTGTTGCTATTTCCTCCCACCCTTACCCGATTCCCATGACTCAGTCCCCGAAAGCAGTTCCGCTCGCTGACCCGTTTCCGCCCCAACACGCCTACCTGGCCATTGAGCAAAAACCCGCCGACGCGGCCGAAAAGCGCCGCATGGAGGCTGTGCGCCGGCACGTGCAGGCCCACACCCACACCACCCATTTGCGCGGGCTGGCGGGGGCAGTGAAGAAATTGCTGGGCGCCGGCTACGAAGTCGGCTGCGGCAGTGCCCATATCTGGGTGCTGCGCGCTGGCGAAACCCAACGCCTGGCCATCGTGGCCGACCGGCTGACGACCGCCTACCGGGATTGGTTTGAGCCCGTGTTGGAGCAGTTGCCCGCCACCACCCGGCGCCCGCACCGGCGCCTGGAAATTCCAGGGACACCGCCGGCGCCGGCTCCCTGAGCACGTGCCGCTGTATGGGCCACTGATTTGGACGGGGCAGCCGAAAACCGTTTCTTTTGGCTTATAAACCCTATTACTCCGGTCAGCCCGTGTACGTATTCAGATTGGGGGAGCTCTACCCGGTGCACAACCAAGCCAACGGCCAGGAAAAGGCCCGCGCGGATTTGACGCCCACGTTCATCAACGTGGTCTACTACATCCTCCACCCCAAGCCGGCCGACGTGCAGCTCTGGCGTGGCCGCTTCGAGTACGGCATCTGCGAAGCCGCTCCGGGAGTGCCGTTTATCATCACGCGCTTTCCAGCTGCTAACTGGGTGTTCGATGTGACCCTGAACTGGCACCACATGGCCGACCCACTGCAGCAGGCCGCCTGGCCCGAGCACGACGAGCCCATCGCCCTCAGCTTTGCCCTGCTTGATGCGCGCACCAACCAGTTGCTGGCTTTCCGGCAGACACCCGCCGCGCCGCAGTTTGCGGCGCTGGTGCGGCAGGCCGCCCGCCGGCAGCTGACGCGCTTCCCGGGCCGCCACGCTGTCGAGCAGGCCATTGCCCAGGCCGAACGCGTGCCCCTGCAGCTGATGGCCCGGCAGGCAACCATGTTTGCCGTTGACTAATTGCTATTCGTTTTGGGCACAACATTAGGGCATAACAGCTGAGCTAGGCTGCTGCGTTTTTTTGGTCTTGTGGGCACTGGGCAATAGGGCAAAGAAGGTTGTATAAAAAGAGCAAAAAGATATTAATTTTAGTGCAAAAAGATAACTACGGGGCGTGTTAAGTCGTTTAAAATACAGAAGCAATCAGCAACGAATCAGCTCTGTATCATGGAAAATGCCCCTCGTTCAATCTGCCCGCAAGCCCTGCTCTTTAGCCTTCACAGCACGGAACTGGTAAAGCCCGAAGGGGCAAATTTCCCTCTGTCTCCCCGCCTGTTTCTGCGCACCTGCGCCGGCCAGCTCACCCAGATTGTAGCTCTGTGTGGCACCACAGGCAACCTCTTTGCCACCACTGCCTACGACCGCAGCCCGCTGCAGGTAGTAGGCGCGCTGGAGTACCATTCGCGGGAGGCGCTGGGGGAGTACTTCCGGAGCCAGTACGCCGCGATGCTCCCCACCGAGGGCGCCGCCATGCTGCTGGGCGTGGACGGCAGCGTGCGGGAGGTGCGCCCGGAAAAGGGCCGCAAAACCTCCGGTCTGGCCCAGCTGTGTGCAACGCTGGAGGCGAAGTACATCGACGTGCATTGCCCGCAGCACGGGCCCTACGAAGGGTATATCCTCGTGTTTGACGACGAAGGCAAAGACCGTCGCCAGCCCATCAACCCGTTGGCCACCGCTGCCTGGTTTGAAACCTACCCGCTCGACCAGTACGCGCCGGTGGATGTGGTGGCCGGCCCGGTGCTGCTGATGGCATCCAAGATGATGCGCTAGAACTGCCCGCGCTCAGCCGCTCCGGTGATACTCGGGGCGGCTGAAGCTGCACCTGGTACCGCCTTACTTATCTGCTCAGCCATGTCCACCTCATCCCTGTTGCCCGAGGCCGCGGAGCTGGAGGCGCTCCGCGCCGAGCTGCGCTGCATTTTGCGGCACCCGGCCATCACCCCCGCCCGCCGTCATTCCGCCGAGCAGTACCTGAGCCGGTGCACGGCTGCGGAGCAGCTGCGGCAGTGGCTGGCGCTGGCCGTAGCCGAGTGTGCCAGCTGGGAAGAACAAACCCTGGCCACGGAAGCCGCCCAGGGCTGGGGCGGCCACCGGTCGCAGCACCAGGGCGAAGGCATCACAAAAGCCCGGCCGGCTTGATTTTCCGAAAAGGCCAAGCTGGTTTTTCGGCTACGACGTAAAGCGCCTACCTTACGCGCTTTATTCTGTGTCTTTTTTAGCTTTTTCTGATGTCCAAAGCTGCTGCCCCCACCGTCGCCTTTACTGAGCCACTGACCAGTCCGCCGCGCGTGCACCACCCCGGTACCCTGGCGGAGCTACTGGAAGTGGCCGGCACCCGCAAGCGCATCGTGGAGGCGTGGGGCGTGTCGGCCCGTACCTACGACACGCGCAAGCGCAGCCCGGGGACCTGCACCGTGGATGAGCTGCAGCGACTGGCCCGGGTGCTGAGCGTTGCCGAAGACGAGCTGTTTGCGGTTGTCCGGGCGCAGGCGGTGGCCGGTGGCGGCAACGAAGCTGCTGCGTAAGCGCATAGCCTGACGGCGGCCGCACTATCATTACCCCCCACCCGATTATCTCCCCGCTGGGCTCCTCGGAATTACCTATTGTCTTTATGCCCACTTCCCTGTCCGCGGCCGACTTGCTTTCCATCTTTAACACCCAACCCGGCGCCACGCTGTTGCTCTCGCCGGAATGGGTGATTGTGGGGGCCAGCGACGACTACCTGGCCGCGACCCTGACCGAGCGGGCCGCCATCGTGGGGCAGCACATTTTCGACGCCTTTCCCGACAATCCCGAGACCCCCGAGGCCAACGCCGTGGCCAACGTGCGTGCGTCTCTGGAAACGGTGCTGGCCACCCGGCAGCCCCACGACATGGCCCCGCAGCACTACGACGTGCCCGACCGCACGCGGCCCGGGCAGTTCGTCGAGCGCCACTGGAAGCCGCGCCACACGCCCGTGCTCGACGCGGCGGGGCAGGTGCAGTTCATCATCCAGTCCGTCCAGGACATCACCGCCACCCGCCTGGCCGAGCGCCAGCTCCGCGACAGCCAGGCGGGCGAACAGCTAGCCCGCGCCGACGCCGAAACCCAGCGCCAGCGCTTCTACGACGTGCTCATGCAGCTGCCCGCCTACATCGCCGTCTACCACGGCCCCGAGCACATCTACCAGTTCGTCAACCCGCCTTACCAGAGCCTGTTTCCGCACCGCAGCTTTGCCGGACGGCCGTTTCGCGAGGGCATTCCGGAAGCCACCGCGCTGGGCGTGGTGGCCCTGTTCGACCGCGTGTACCAGACCGGTGAGCCCTACTACGCCCGCGAAATGGAGGGCTGGTTTGACTTCCGCGGCACCGGTGAGCCGGAGCAGGTGTTTCTCAACCTCTCCCTCTACCCCCTGCGCGACGCCGCCGGCAACGTGAACGGCGTGCTCGACTTTTCTTACAACGTCACCGAGCAGGTCCGGGCCCGCCGGCAGGTCGAGCAACTCAACCAGGACCTCGAAGCCCGGGTGCAGGCGCGCACCGAGGAGGCCTTTGCCCTGCAGGCCGACCTGCTGGCCGCCGAACAGCACCAGGCCGAGCTGAAAACCCGGCTCTACCAAGTCTTCGAGCAAACCCCGGCGAGCATTGCCCTGCTGCGGGGGCCTGAGCACCGCTTCGAGTACGTCAACCACGCCTACCAAGCGCTCTTCCCGGGGCGCGCGCTAGTGGGCCACCCCCTGGCCCAGGCCCTGCCCGACGCCGTGGACCAGGGCTTTTTGGCGCTGCTCGACGGCGTGTACCGCACGGGCGAGACTTTCTTCGGCAACGAGCTGCCGCTGGTCATCGAACAGCCCGACGGGCGCCCGCCCCGGCAGGTGTACTTCACCTTCACCTACCAAGCCTACCATGAAGCTGGCCAGACGGCGGGCGTCACCATCTTCGCCTTCGATGTGACCGAGCAGGTGCGGGCCCGCCAGCAGCGCGAAGCCGAGCGCCAGCAGCTGCATGCCCTCTTCATGGAGGCCCCGGCCCCCATCGTCATCCTCGATGGCCCCGAGTTGGTATTCCAGCTGGTGAACCCGGCCTATCAGCGCGTGTTCCCGGGGCGGGCCCTGCTGGGCAAGCCCGTGCTCGACGCGCTGCCCGAGATTGAGGGCACGCCCGTCGCCGAGAGCTTGCGGGCCGTTTACGAAACCGGTGACTCCTTCGTGGCCCAGGAACTGCCCCTGCAGCTGGCCCGCCACGACGGCGCCCCCTTGGAGGAGCTGTTCTTTACCTTCACCTACCAGGCCCGCCGCAACGCCCAGGGCGACATCGACGGCGTGCTTGTGTTTGCCCACGAGGTTACTGCCCAGGTGCAGGCCCGGCGCGTGGTCGAAGCCCGGGAAACGTCGTTCCGCCAGTTGGCCGACCACGTGCCCGGCACGCTTTGGGTGACCGACGCCGCAGGCGAGTGCACCTACCTCAACGCCCGCTGGTACGCCATCACCGGCCAAATTCCACCCGAAGGTCTGGGCCTGGGCTGGACCCACGCCGTGCACCCCGACGACGCGGCCGGCGCCGGCGCCGCTTTCCTGGCAGCCAACGCCCGGCGCGAGCCGTTCAGCTGCCTGTTTCGGCTGCGGCAGCGCGACGGCGCGTACCGCTGGGTCATCGACCAGGGCTTGCCCCGCTTCAGCGCCGCCTGTGTTTACGAGGGCATGGTGGGCACGGTGGTGGACGTGGACGAGCAGAAGCTGGCCGAATTGGCCCAGCAGCGCCTGAGCGCCGAGTTGGGCGCCATCAACCAGCAGCTCAGCCGCACCAACGTGGACCTGGACAACTTCATTTACACGGCCTCGCACGACCTCAAGGCCCCCATCAGCAACATTGAGGGCCTGCTGCACACGCTGCAGCAGGAGCTGCCCGCCTCCAGCCAGAACGCGGAAGTGGCCTATATCCTCGACATGATGCAGGACTCCGTGGACCGCTTCACCCGCACCATCGACCACCTGACCGACGTGAGCAAGCTGCAGAAAGAGCACGACCAGCCCCGCGCCGCGGTGGCCCTGGCCGACGTCATCGAAGACGTGCGCCTCGACCTGGTCCCGCTGCTGCGGCAAACCGGTGGCTCCCTCTCGGTGGATGTGCGGGCTACCCCCACGGTGCTGTTCTCGGAAAAGAACCTGCGCTCGGTGGTCTATAACCTGCTCAGCAACGCGCTGAAGTATCGCCACCCCGACCGGGTGCCCGACGTGCGCGTGCGCAGCCGGGTAGAAGGCGACTTTGTCGTGCTGGAAGTGCAGGACAACGGCTTGGGGCTGGATTTGACGCGCGAGCACCAGTTGTTCACCATGTTTCGCCGCTATCACACCCACGTCGAGGGCTCGGGCATTGGCCTGTACATGGTCAAGCGCATGGTGGAGAACGCCGGCGGCCGAATTGGAGTAGAGAGTGAAGTAGGACAAGGGGCTACGTTCACGGTATACCTTCCCCACTAACGGCTTGCCCAGTATCCTTGGCCTTGGTTAACAGTTTGGTACAAAGATTAAACGAGCGGGGCGGCAGGGGAAAGATGGCACAAGAAAGCTGTAGTATAGATAGGTCTGCTAATCGCCCCGCCGCAGGCTAGCCGGCCTGGGTTGTCGAAGAGAGTTGGCCTTGGTTAACAGTTTGGTACAAAAGCTAAACGGGCGGAGCCGACGGCTCCTCGCGTTGGAAGGCAAGAAGAGCGTCTAGGCCAAAGCCGAGGGAGTCTTTCGGTGCCTCGTCGGAGAAATCGAACTCGCCGTGCAGGTCGATGTACTGCCACCCCACGGGCGAGCGAGCGGCGATGGCGGCGGCTACGACCTGACGCGCGGAGGCCGCGGCCTGCAGCAAGTACTGGTTGAGGTAGAGACAATTCTAGCACGCACCGGTGTTTTGCACCAGCTGCTTGCACGTATATCTATCCATGCGCCACACGACATTCCCGCTCCGCCCCGCATATCGGGCGGCGGGCCGTATACCAACCCCGCCCCGGCTCGTCTACCGGGGCGTTATTAATTACTTTCTGACCGGGTGCCGCGGCCAGTCCGCTCAGTTCCTGCGTACGTTGCGGCGCCAACCGCTTACGGCCGCAGAAAGCGCGCTACGTAGCTGCTCCTAGACGTGCGCAGCCGCAGCACATACCAGCCTGGCGCCAAGTCTGCTACGGCCATCTGCCCGCGGGGTGCTGCCGAGTTCAGCGGCCACTGCGCTACGCGCTGCCCGTTCAGGCGTAGCACTTCCAGAGTAGCATCGGTTGGTAGTAAGGAGCCGGCATAGGCGTAGTGCACCGCTTCCGACGCCACCGTGGGGTAGGCCACGAAATCGGCTGCGCGGCGGCTGTTGGTCCGGGTGGCCAGCGGCACGGCATTGCCCGCAATGAGCAGCGGTACCGGGCTGCGCAGGGGAATGCCCAACTGCCCGCGGGCGTTGGAACCCCACCCCCACAGCGTTCCGTCGGGCTGCAGCCCCAAAGAGAAGATCGCGCCGCCGCGTACCGCTGCCCACAGCGCTGTGCCGGCTTGGCGGGGAACGGCAAGGGGGGGCGTGCTCGATGAGCCGATACCCAACTGCCCGGAGTCGTTGCGGCCCCAGCTCCACAGCGTACCATCTTGGCGCAGGGCCAGCGAATGCCCGGCGCCCCCCTGCGCCGCCAGCCAAGTCGTGCCAGAGCCCACCTGGCCCGGGCTGGTACGCCCGGTGCCCGTCGAACCGTTGCCCAACTGCCCCTCGGTGTTGCGGCCCCAACTCCACAGCGTGCCGTCGGTGCGCGTGGCCAGCGCGTAGCTGGAGCCGTCGGACACGCTTTGCCAGTTCGTGGCCGTGCCGATCTGCACCGGGCTCAGCCGCACAGTTGTCGTTCCGTCGCCGACCTGCCCGAAGCCGCTGCTGCCCCAGCCCCAGAGCGAGCCGTCGGTTCGGATGCCGTGGGCCACGCCCGCCGCGGCGCTGATGCTTTGCCAGGTAGTCAGGGTACCTACCCGGGTGGGTACGTTGCGGCTGGTGGTGGTGCCGTCGCCGAACTGGCCCTGGTTGCTGCCCCAGGCCCACAGCGTCCCGTCCTGCCGCAAGGCCAGGGTGTAGCTGCCCGCCACGGCCACGCTGCGCCAGGTAGTGGCCGTTCCTACCTGCCGCGGCACGCTGGGCTCCGCCGCTACCGGACCCGTGGTACCCAAGCCCAATTGCCCTTGATCATTGCGGCCCCAGGCCCAGAGCGTGCCGTCGGTTTTGAGGGCCAGGGTGTGCCCTTGCCCCGCCACCACGGTCTGCCAGTTGGTGTCGCGTCCGATCCGCACCGGCAGCACCTGCCGGTTGAGGGTGCTGTCGCCCAGCTGCCCGTCGTCGTTGTCGCCCCAGCCCCAGAGGGTGCCGTCGCTGCGGATCCCCATTCCGTGGCCGCTGCCCGCCGACATGCTGCGCCAGGTCCAGCCCGGCTGCACCCGGAAGGGCGCCGGTTCATTTGTCATGCCCAGCAGGGCACTGCCCACCTGCCCGAACGAACTGTTGCCCCAGCCCCAGAGCGTGCCGTCCCGGCGCGCCGCCACGGAGTGGGACGTGATGGCCACGACGCTGTGCCAGGTGCGCAGGACACCTACCTGCGTCAGGCTGGACCGGTTAAGAAACGTGCTGTCCCCCAATTGCCCGGCGTCGTTGCCGCCGCAGCCCCAGAGCGTGCCGTCTTGGCGCACGGCCAGGGTATGGCTGCCGCCCGCCGCTACGCTTGCCCAAGCGGCACCGGCGCCCAGCGGCGTCGGCACAAGCTGGTTTCGTACCGCCGTACCCAGCCCGAGTTGCCCGCTGGAGTTAAAGCCCCACGCCCAAGCCGAGCCGTCTTGGCGCAGCCCCACCACGTGCGCCAAGCCCGCAGTTATGTGGCGCCAATTAGTGGCCGTGCCGATTTGCACCGGAGTCAGCCGGTCGGTGGTGGTTCCGTCGCCCAGTTGCCCTTGATCATTGCGGCCCCAGGCCCAAAGCGTGCCATCGGTTTTAATAGCCAAGGTGAAATCTGCACCTGCCGTCACGCTTTGCCAATTTGCAGCCGTACCCACCCGGCCGGGGCTCAGCAGCGCGAAAGGGAAGTTGGTTCCCAGGCGCCCGTTGCCGTTGCTTCCCCAGGCCCACAGCGTGCCGTCCTGGCGCACGGCCACCGCGTGTTCGACCCCAGCCCCGACGCTCACCCAGGTAGCCGTGCCCACGCGCCCGGGCACGGCCCGGTCGTTGTTCGAGCCCGTGCCGAGCTGGCCGTCGTAGTTGTGCCCCCAGGTCCAGAGCGAGCCGTCTTGCTGCAGCGCCACGGTAAAGTTGCCGCCCGCCACGGCCGTGCGCCAAGCCGTGCTGGTGCCCACGACGGTAGGCACCCGCTTGTCCACCAGTGTTCCGTCGCCGAGTTGCCCGAAGGTGTTGCGGCCCCAGGTCCACAGGGCGCCGTCGGCGCGCACCCATACGCTGTGCTGCTGCGCCCGTAGGCCCCCCCCGCAAGCCAGCAACAGGTAGAGGCTTAGCAGACCGCGCAGGCTCGTCATGGAGGATAAAAGTCTTCGCATTTAGTTGATCCTGAAAGGGGTAAAACGTAAGCAAAGATAACACAGCGTGGCGGTACTGGCCCTGGTAGCCTTGGGCGAGCAGAACCGACACGAACCGGGGCAGCCCCGCAGCAGCGCGCCCGGCGGCAACCGGGTTGCGCGCCTACTCTTCGAAGACGAGCAGATGGCAACGCAGCGATTTAAAAGCCACCCCGTTGCGCCACGGCACCGTCCGGCGGGCCCCTGGAGAGGCGGATACGACGTTGCTGAAGCGGGTGTTCCCCGCTTCGTTTTCGCCCTCCCGCCGCGTCGTGGCGTACGCGCGGCACCCGCGCGTCTTCGGCAAACAGCTCTTCTTCTCAGAGTGAGGCCGTCGCTCCGCCACGCGACCGCGCCGTAGTTAGCCCCCTGCTGGAAAAGCCGGAGCCGCCTTGCCGCTGGAAGGCGATACTTTTGGCCTTGGTTAAAAGTTTGGTACAAAGGTTAAACGAGCGGACGGGCTGGAAACATCCTCTACCGCCTGCGCATCGCTGCGGAGCAGGTCTTGGCAAGGCCCTGTAAAAGGGGGACTGGCATCCAGGAGGCCCGGCCCTACCCCAAAGCGCGGGAGGCACGGCAAGCCCGCCGCAGGGGCCGTGGTTCATCCGTGCTGTCCCCGCGCGTAGACGGCCCCGGGACACGCCCGGCGAGGGGAACAGCGCCACCACGGCTGGGTTGGGCGTTACCGACTCGCCCGGGCGCCGCCGTTCTCCCGCGGTACGGGCGTAGCCCTGCCTTACGGGTTAGCTCAGCGCTGCCAAGCCCTGGCGCACCGCCTGCGCGACGGCGGCCCACTTGGCCGGGGCGTCGGAAACCGACGCGGGGTGGCGCCAGCGGTTGGCCACCACCAGCAATTGCGTCAGCGGCCGCAGGGCGGCTTGCTCCAGAACCGGCAACAGCGTCGGCAACGCGTGGGCTTCGGCGGCCGCGCCGCGCAGGGCCAGCACGGCGCTGGTCAGGTGCGCCAGCTGCGCCAACGCGTCCCGGCTGGCCGCGTCGAAGGGGCGCGGCTCGGCGGCCATGATGCTCAGCGCCCCCAGCGCGTGGGCGGCGTAAAAGCGCAGCCCGCTGGCGGCCGCGGCGGCGGCGCTGCCCAGCGTGCAGGGGTCGCGCTGCAAATCCTCGAACACCAGGCATTGCTCCCGCAGCAGGGCGGCGGCGCACAGGCACCGGTCCCGCGGCACGCGGGCCGGGCCGGCCCACCCCCACTGCCCCCGGAACCACACCTGCGAGGCGTCGGCCAGCGACACCAGGGCCACGGAGGCGCCGAACAAGCGGGCCGTGACCAGGGCCACCTCGTTGAGCAGCCGGTCCTGCACCGTGCCGCACAGGGTGTAGCCCTGCCACCGGAGTTGCCGCGCTTGGGCCGCTGAAAGGGGGGAAATATGATCCATGCCTTATATTACAGAAATTTGCCCTCCTGGGCCGCCGCTGGGCCGCCGGCTCGCGACGCCACGGCCGTGGGTGCGCGCTCTCGCAACCACCGCACGGCTTCGCCTTCGGTATCGAACAACCCCAGGTCATACGGCTGGTGCGGGCGGGTGGCCTCGGCCACAACCGGGTGCAACGCTTGCCCGGCCTGCAAGGCCGCCCGACGGCTGGGCGAGAGCAAATAAGCCAACCGCAGGCGGCGGGGCGCCAGTTGGGCCACCGCTTGCGGGAACCACTGCTCCACAATCCACGCCGCGGGCTCGACGTGGGGCAGTTGGTGGCGGCGCACGTCGAGCAACACCCGGCTGGTTGGGTGGCTGGCCAACGCCGCCAACAAGGCCGCGTGTTCTTGCTGCAGCACGGGAAGCGAGCGGTACTCCGCCCACCAGCGGACCACGAGCAGGTCCAGGTCGGCGCGGTGGTGGATGGTGAAGTCCGACAGTTGGGTTACGAGGTGTGGCATCGGCAGGAAAGTGCGGCCACTACCAAACTGGCCGCGGGTGCAAAAGTTTTGCCGGGACCGGTCGGCATGCTTGCCAAGCCGAATCAGCAGAGCATGCGCAGGGCCCCGACACGCCGCGGCGCGGCTGCAACAGCACGCGGTGCTCACCGGCGGAGAAACACGCGGAAGGTGGTGCCCCACCCGTCTTGGCTGTCCACTTCGATGCGACCGCCCGCGTTTTCCACCAGGCGCTTGATCATGTACAACCCGAGGCCGTGGCCTTCCACGTGGTGGTGCAGGCGCTGAAACGGGGCGAACAAGGCCGCTTGCGCGGCCGCGTCCAGACCCAAGCCGTTGTCTTGCACCGTGAGCACGGTGTAGGGCTCCTCGTCGTAGCAGGCCACGCGCACCCGCGGCGCCCGGTCGGGGTGGCGGTACTTGAGCGCGTTGCTGAGCAAGTTGTACACCACCGAGCGGGCGTTTGGCGGCGCCAGCGTGGCCCGCGCGCACCCGCTGGACGCCACGTCGATGCGGGCCCGGGTTTGCCGGATCAGCGGCTGCAGGTCGAGCTGCACCGCGTCGATGACGGGCAGCAGGTCCACCTCCTCAAAAGCAGTGGGCGGCTGTTGCGCCCGCGCCACGGCCGTCATGCCCTCCACCAGGTCCTTGAAGCGCTGCGTGGTGCCGCGCAGCAGGTGCAGCAGGCGGGCCGCGTCCGGCGGCACGGCGGCCGGCGGCAGGTCCTCGCCGAGCGCGTGCACCAGCCCTTCGATGTCGAGCAGGGGCGCGCGCAGGTCGTGGGCGGCCATGTACACAAACGTGTCCAGTTCTTCGTTGAGGCGTTGCAACTGCGCGTTGCGGGCGGCCAGTTCGTCGTTGAGTTGCTGGGCGTGCGCGTGGGCCGTGCGCAGCTCCCCGGCGAGAAGCTGCAGGGCCTGCTCGGCGCGTTTCTGCTCGTCGATGTCCGTCACCGAACCGAGGTAACCGCCGGCGTTGCCCTGGGCGTCCACGCGGGGACGGCCCGAGTCGGTGATCCAGCGGTACTGCCCGGCGGCGTTGCGCAGGCGGTACACGGCGGTAAACGGCTGGCCGGCGGCCACCGCCGGCAACGCCAGCTCGGCCACGCGGGCCAAGTCCTCGGGATGGACCGCCTGCTGCCAGCCGTAGCCCAAGGCTTCGCCGGGCCGCTGGCCCGTGTAAGCATACCAAGAGGCATTCAGGTACACGCAGGCCCCGTGGGCGTCGGTTTGCCAGATGAGGGTGGGCACCAAGTCGGCCATGTCCCGGAAGTACTGCTCGCTGGCCTGCAGGGCCTGCTGCACCCGTTTTTGCGCGTCGATGTCGGCGGCCGCCCCCACCCACTGCACGACGTGGCCGGCGGGGTCACGCACCGGGTCAGCCCGGTCCAGAAACCAGCGGTAGTCGCCGGTGGCGGCCAGGCGCAGGCGCAATTCGTGCTGAAAGGGTTGTTCGGTGCGCACGCAGGCTTGCCACGCCTGCACGAGCGCTGCCTGGTCGTCGGGGTGGACGTAGGCGCGCCAGTCCAGGCCTTGGCCGTTGGCAGCCGAAGTAATTTGCTCCCAGTACGGGCTCAAGTACGTGGTCTGTCCAGCGGCATCGGCTTCCCACACGATGAGCGGGGCGGTTTCGGCCAAGCGGCGGAACCGCGCCTCGTTCTGCTCGGCCAATTGCCGGGCGCGCACCTGCTCGGTTACGTTCACGGCAAAGGTCATCACGCCCTCGATCTGGCCGTCGGCGGCCCGCAACGGCTGGTAGGTGAAATCGAAGTAGGCCTCGGTGAGCGGGCCGCCGGCGGGGCCGGCGCGCACCGGCACGCCCCGGCCGTGGTAAGGTTGGCCGGTGCGGTACACCCGGTCCATCAGGTCGAAAAACGCCGCCTCTACATCGGGCAGGGCGTCGCGGATGGGCAGGCCCGCCAACGGCCGGAACCCGAAGAGCTGGTCCGTAAGCGGGTGCACCAACTCGAAGACGTGGTCGGGGCCCACGTTGGTGTTGACGATGGCCGGCGCCGTGCGAAACAACCGCTCCAAACGGGCGCGCTGGTGTTCGGCTTCGGCGCGGGCCTGCTGCAGCTCCCGGGTGCGCGCGTGCACCCGGCTTTCCAACCGTTGGTTGGCCCCGGCCAAGTCCTGGTTGAGCGCGAGCACCTGTTGGCGGGCGCGTACTTGCTCGGTCGCGTCGTACCCGAGCACGATGACGCCGTCGACGCGGCCGGTGGCGCCGCGCCGGGGTTGGTAGCTGAAGGTAAAGTAACGGGTTTCGACCGCGCCGGTGCGGGCAAAGTCCAGGGTGGCCGGTTGCTCCACGGCATGCAGCAATTCGCCCGAGTGGTAGACCTTATCCAGCAAGTCCAGGTAGCCTTGCGCCGCCAGTTCCGGCAGCGCCTGCCCCAATGGCTGGCCCACCAACTCGCGTCCGCCCAGCAGTTGCCGGTAGGCCGCGTTGGTAAACTCCACCACCAATTCGGGGCCGGCCAAGATGCACAGCAGCGCCGGTGCCTGGTCCAGCACCCGCTGCAGCTGGGCGTATTGGGTTTCCGCAGCCACGCGGGCCGCGTGTTCCAGGCGCCGCCCCTCGCGCAGCAGCGTTTCCACGGACGTGTTGTGGCGGTGGCTCACGTCGGCGAAGCTGATGACCAACAGCTCGCCGCAGCGCTGGGCCGTCAGCTGAAAATACGCGTTGAGGCTGTTGCCCGGGTAATCGACGCTGAACTGGCGCAGTTCGCCCGAGGCGTATGCGTGGCAGTAAAAAGCAAACACGCCCTGGGCCGCGGCGTGGGGGTATTGCTGCAGAAACGTTTGGGCGGGGCGTTCGGGCAACGCCAGCCGCTGCTGCGCCGCGGCATTGACCCGCACAAACTGAAAATCCTCGATCCGCCCGTCGGCGGCCGTGATCGGCTGGTACAGAATGATGCCGCTGGCCGACACGCGCAACAGCGTGTCGGCCAGCAGCGACGCGGCAGAAGAATCAACAGGGTGCGGCATGGGGGCGAGCGAAGATACCCGATCTGGTACGGAACGCCGGGCTGCGCGGCTACGAACCAGGGTTGGAAGCCGGCAGCTGGGCCACGCGCCGGCGCAGCGTCGTCACTTCGTCTTCCAGCGCCAGGGTGCGGAAGGTGACTTTGGCCTCCAGGTCCTGGTAGGCGCGTTCGAGCTCCTCTTCGCGGCGGCGCAGCGCGTCTTCGGTTTGCTTCTGTCCGTGGATGTCGGCGCAGGTGCCGAACCACTTCACGATCTGCCCCGCCGCGTCGCGGTAGGGCAACGCCCGGCCTACGTACCAGCGGTACTGCCCGTCGTGGCGGCGGAAGCGGTACTCCACCTCGTAGAGCGAGCCGGTGGCCAGCGCCGCACGCCAGCGCTCCAGGCAGCGCGGCAAGTCGTCGGGGTGCACCACGGGCTCCCAGCCCCAGTCCAGCGCCTGCTCCAGGGTTTGGCCGGTGTACTCCATCCACCGCTGGTTGAAGTAGGTCACGGCCCCGTCGGGGCGCGCCATCCAGAGGATGCCCGGGATGCTTTCGGCCAGAAATTCCAGTTCGCGGCGTTGCGCTTCCTGCAGCCGGGCCCCGGCCTGCGTGTCGGTGATGTCCTTGGTGATGCCCTGGAAGCGCACCGGTTGCGTGCGGGCCTCGTCGAAGACGGCCAGGCCCGTGGTGCGCACCCAGCGCACCTCGTCGCCGGGCAGCAGCACGCGGTGCTCGACGGCGAGGCGGCCGTTGCCCTGCGGGTCAAGGGCCTGCTGGAGCTGCTGCTCGAGCACGGGGCGGTCTTCGGGGTGGGCGGCGCCCAGCACGTCGTCCAAGCTCACGGCCGCCTCGGCGGGCAACCCAAACAGGTGCTTGCAGCGCGACGAGCACGAAAACTGGCGGCCGGTCCAATCCATCTCCCAGACGCCGATGCCGGCGGCGTCCAGCGCCGCTTCGATGCGTTCGGGCGTCAGCGCGGAGGCAAGGGAAGCTGACATGTGCGAAATAACGTTAGGGGTTAAAGACTAGGGGTGCGTAAGCTGCAGCTCCAAGCCCGATTGAAAATATACAACCATTTGGCGGACCGTTCCGTCGGCCGAGCGCCGCAAGCGGGTGATGAGCGCCAGGACCGGGGTTTCCGCCTCCTGCAGGGCCAGGAACGGCTGGCCCAGGCGGGAGTGGCGCTGCAGGTGCCAGGTGCCGGCGTGGCGGTCGCCGGCGCGGGTGTGCAGCGAAAAATGCGTCTGGTGCAGCTGCAAGTGCGTAGCTTCGGCCCACCGCGAGTCGCCCGTGGGCGCGGGGCGCAAGCAAGTCGTGTGCCACAGGCCGTGCAACTCGCCCGCGGTCAAGCTCGGCAAGTGCGCGTCAAACAACGTAGGTGGATCCGTCACGGCGGGGTACTGGTTAGACAATGGAGCGTTACTTGGACTGGAGCAGGAGAATTCCGGCAGCCGAAACCCGCGTTTTTGCGTAAGACATAAATTGCGTACCCCAAACCGTACTTGCTATGAGTCCGATTCCAGGTGACCGTCCCCCTGAGTCAGCCGTACCAGCCGAGGCGGGTTTACCAGACAGCCCCCCCCCCGGTGCACCGGCCCCGCAGGGTTTCGGTAATACAAAAATAGCTGAAAGTATTACAGAAACTAACGGTGCCGCCGCGGCCCGGGCCACCGGCCTTGCCCCCAAGCGCCCGGGCCGGCCGCCGCGCTCCTCGGCCGCCCCCGTTACGTGGTCGGTGCGCGGGGTGAGCCGGGACGCCCGGGCCGTGCTCGAGCGCGGCGCGGCGCAGGCCGGCAAAACGCTGGGGCAGTACCTGAGCGAAGACGTGGCGGCGTTGGTCCTACAACAGTTGCAGGTACCGGCCGCGGCCGACTCCACCTTGCATTCGGAGATTCAATACCTGCGTCAGCTGGTGGAAAACCTAACCGTGATGCTGGGCGGCGGCGCTCCCCTGCCCGCTGCCCAACCGCTGCCGCCAGCCCCGGCCCCCGTTCCGTTCCCGCCTCCAACGCCGGGTGATGAAGAGGAGTCTGTGCCGCCCGCCCAACCGGCCCGCTGATCCGGCTGGCGCCCCCCGCTGCCGTAGCATAAAAAACGGCCACCCGGCTGCCCCGGTGGTGGGGCAGCCGGGTGGCGCGCAGCGGGTTGCTGAATAAGCTTATTTCAACAGGTCCACCTGCTGGCGGAGCACGTCGCGGGCGATGGCCAGGTTCGTGTCGCGGGCGTTAACGGCCAAGTAGATGAATTTCTTGCCCCCGTCGATGAGGTTGATCAGGTGCAATTGGTTGGTGAGCGTGATGAGGATGTCGTCGATTTGCTCGCCCTGCAGCTTCAGGGCCGCCATGGCCTTTTGCTTTTGCTTCACGACCTCCGTGTTGTAAGCCGCCGCCGTGTCGGGATTGAGCGCGGGGGAGTTGGTGTGGGAGGCCAGGGTCATGCCCGAGGTCGTGTCCACGATGGCCACCGCCAGCAGTTGCGGCAACTCGTTGATGATGTTTTGCACGGCTTGGCCGGCGGCATTGTTGGTAGAGTACGCCATGGAAGGAGCGGAAGAGGGTATTTTTTTGGAGGTTGAAACCGGGTAAGCGCTTGGGCGGCGGGCGGCGCGGCGGTCCGCCAGGCCGTGCATGGAAAAGAGGGAGTGGCGCGTTGCCATGGGCCGGTTAAAACAACCACCAACGTTTGGCCGGGCGGACGGGCTTGGCTTTTTCCCGGGGCAGCAAGGTGACGGACTCGGTCCGGCCGCCGCGCACATCGACTTCTTCTCCCTCGTAGCCCGCGTAGCCGTAGGCCAGGGTGGTCAGGCCCTGCGCCGGCACCAGCAAGGCGTATTCGCCCTGCGCATTGGTGCTCACGCCGCGCTGGCTGCCGCGCACCAGCACCGTGGCTCCGACCAGCGGGTGGCCGTTTTCATCCAGGATGCGGCCTTTCACCATGCTCATGCCGCGGCCGCTGGCTTCGGCCGCCAGGCTTCGTTCGGCCGCAACTTCGACCTCTGGGGCGTTGCCGGCCAGCACGGCGCCGGCGACCAACACCACCGCGGCCACGAGTCCGGCCACCCGGCGGCGCAGGCGTTGGGGGGCGGTGCGCACCAGGTCAAATTGGCGCTGCACCCAGCCGACGGGGCGTACCTGCTCGCCTTCCTGCTTCATTTCGTAAAAGCGGCGCAGGGTTTCGTCGCCCGAACCGCGGCGGGCTTTCAGGTAAGCGTCCACGGCCCGCGTGTTGGCGTCGGACAAATCACCGCGCAGGTAAGCGTCGCGGTACACCGGCAGCAAGCGGCCGGTTGCGGGGTCGAAAGGAGAAGCAGTCAAGCTCATGGCAAAGGGTGTAAAAAAGGTGGTGGTTTAGGAAGAAGCGGATGTCGCAGGCTTAACTAAAGGCAACGTTATGCCGGATACCAGAATGAAACCGCGTGGTCTCGCCCAACACGCTCCCCGGCTCGCTGAACGACGCCCCGGGCTCTGGGAGCGGTGGCTTGCTCCCCCCGGCGGGGCAGCCGCCTGGGGAAGCAAGCGGTTTGGTAAGCGTGCTACCCGGTCCATTTCTACGCGGTGCAAGCGAAGCAAACGGCGGATCAGGGGCTGGGCCCCAGGACAGCGTGGGAAAGGTCATGGCCACGTAAACCACGCGGCCCGATCCGCGGTTGTCAAAAACAACCTACCTTCAGGTTAGTATGCCTTCGACCTGCACTCCCATCACCCCCCGCTGCCCCGTGCGCACCGCTTTGGACTTGCTAGGCGGCAAATGGCGCCTGCTGCTGCTCCAACAAATAGCCTTGGGGCAGTGCCGCTACGGGCAATTCAGACGAGCGCTGCCCGACATCAGCGAAAAGGTGCTGGCGCAGGAACTGCGCAACCTGACCGAGGCCGGCTTGGTCGTGCGCGGCGCATTTGGCGAAACGGCAGCCCGCGGTGACTACGCCCTGACCGAAGGGGGCCGGCAGGCCCTGCCGGTGCTGGAGGCCTTGCTGCGTTTCGGCCTCGGCTACACCACCGCCTTGCAAACGGCCGGCTCGCAGTAAGGCGAGTTGCCAGGCCAGGGACTGCCGGAGCCAGTTGCGGGTCGTTGTATTGGGGTGGCTCCCGGCGGCGTACCAAGGCGCAGGGGCGCCCGCCTTCGCATGCCTGGCATGCCCTGCGGAGCGGTGCGCAGGCGCCGGCCGCTTGCCGAAGCGGCCGCCTTGGATTCTTCCGGACTCGTTGGAGCTGCAAGCGACGCCTGCGGTTTGGCCAATGCAACAGCAGGTCATTTTTAAGTATAATTTAAGCAACTATTTACCCTAGTTTTGCGATACACAGCGCTTTGCTTCCAATCGGCTAGCCGCCTCAGACCCGGAAACGACTTTCCCTGTCCGCTGTTCCACCACACCCGGTAGCCCACCCAGGCTACGCCTCTGCTTTTTCCATGATGTTGCTTTATTCCGACGCGTACGTGCAGATCCGACTGCACGAGAACGGGTACCGCGCTGCCTTGGAAGTCACATGGCTGAACCGGTGCAGCGGCGAGGAGCTGCAACAAGCGTCGGTGCACGCGGCCATGCTGGCCCGCCGTCACCACGTCAACGCCTGGATTGCCAACGACCAGTCGATCGGGAAACTAAACGTCGCGGACCTGTACTGGGCCGACCAGATGCTGGAAAGCATGCACCGGGATCTGGGCCTGGACCGCTTCGCGCTGCTGCTCTCGGATTTGGCCCCCAACCGCGAGCAATTCCGGCCGTACCTCGCCAAGTACTCCAAACCGCACTTGCTGCTGGAGTTAGGCCTGTTCGACGACGTCGCACAGGCCCGGGAATGGGCACTCGATTAGGTTTTGCATCCTGTACCAATGCTTGGGTGCACAGCCGCTCCCAAAGCGAAGCGCGGTTCGGTCTCCCTCTCGCGCCGGAGCGCGGCTCCGAATTACCCGTGAAAACCGGCCTGCACACGCCCCGGCGCCATGCGTGGTGGACGACGGGCTTGCGCCAAGCCAGCCGGTTGACGCACTCCCTTCCGAGGATACACAAAGCCCGCACCTCGAGCGAAGCAGTTCGGCCCAGAAACGCCGGCTGCATGGGCGACCGAAACCGGGGCTTGGCCAATGCATGGCGCCGACACGGCACAACCCGCAGCACGGGGGGGACATCGCCTGGAGCCACCGCTGGGCCGTTTCGTATTCTTCGAAAGTCAAGACCACGGGCCGCTGGGTGTACGCCAGGGTTTGATCGGTGGACAGGCGGCTGTACAGGTGCGGGGAGTAGATCCAGGCAAAGTAGTCGACGCCGGCGTCGGCCAGCGCCGGGAACCACACCGTTCCGCCCCACTCGGCGGCAGCCGCCCACATGGTTTGCACCTGGCGGTTGTCGTTGAGGACCCGGCGGACCAAGTGCCGTTTGACCAGTTCCAGAAGCACCAAGCAGTTGTCGCGCACCGGCTGCTCGGTTTGCTCGGCTTTCCAATCCACGTACAGCCAATCATTCGCCAGGTCGTAAGAAATGGAAACAAACTGATTCGAGTGGAGCCCGCGCAGGGGGCCAAGTCGGGGCTGCTGGTTCAGCCCCGCTACGAAATGGGCGTGGATTGGTTCCATGGTGCACCGCTACTTGCGTGTCATTGCCCGACGCCTGACGTAGGAACCGACTTTCCGGGTAGTGCTTTATTGCGCCCCTTCCTTTCAGGATTCCGAAAGCGGAAGGCCCCGGACCCAAGGCACGCCACGGGGGCTGGCCGCGTGGGCACGAGTCAGCCAGGGGAAGTTTTATCCATTCCGAACTCCCGTCCGGAAAACGAACCTGGCCTTGGTTGAAAGTTTTGTACCGAGACTCCGCGAGCGGCCACTGGGCGGGCGTGTCAACGCGCCCTAGTGCGCGGAGAAAGGAGCCCGAAAGGTACACCTTGCCGGCCCCCATTAATTGATGACTGCGGGATAGGCCAAGCTGGGGCCAGAAAGTGGGTTCACCTCATTACCTTCGTGGCCCCACCTTGTTGACCCATTTGTATGCATTTCGGCTACGCCCGCGTCTCGGCCAAAGACCAGCACCTCGACACCCAACTCGACCAGCTCACGGCCGCCGGCGTCGACCGTTTGTTTCAGGAAAAAATCAGCGGCGCCACCACGCAGCGGCCCGTGCTCACCGAGTTGCTGGCCACCTTGCGCGCCGGCGACACAGTGACCGTGGCCCGGCTCAACCGGCTGGGCCGCAACAGCGCCCACATCATGCAGGTGGTGGCCGACCTGCACGAGCGCCAGGTGCGCTTCGTTGCCCTGGACCTGGGCATCGACACGGCCACGCCCGCCGGGCGTTTGGTGCTGGGCATCTTCGCCGCGCTGGCCGAGTACGACCGCGAGAGCATCCGCGAGCGGGCCACGGGGGTGTTATTAAACAAATAGGGTAAAACCTCCGACTCGGCCCTACGCCGGTTTGCTTGGCGGCTGCCAGGTAGCAATCAGGTCCATGTCAAACGGGGCTTCGGCCGGCAGGGGTTGGTCGGAGAAGTCGTACTCGCCGTGCAGGTTCAGGTGGCGGTAGGAGAGCACGGCGAAGGGCGAGAGCGTGGCCAGCGTGGCGGCCTGCTGCTCGGGTGGCAGCCGGGCCAGGTGCTGGGAGAGGTGCAGGTAGTTCCAGCAGACGATGGCGTTCATCAGCAGGCGCTTGCAGGTCTCGGCCACCAGCTGCTCGGAGCGGGTGGCGGCGTGGAACTCCTGGTTGCGCCCGTGCCAGACGGCGTGGGCCAGGCGGTGGGCGCTTTCACCCTTGTTGAGTTGCTTCTGGATGCGCTGGCGTAGTTCGACCTGGTCGACGTAGCGCAGCAGAAACTCGGTTTTAACCAGCCGGCCCAGCTCTTTCAGGGCCCGGTAAAGCGGGTGCTGGCGGGCGTAGGAGTTGAGGCGGCCGAACAGACGCGAGGCCTCGCTGTGACGCAGCTTCAGGGTGACGACCAGACGCAGGACCTCGTCCCAGTGCCGGGCGATGCGCTCGGGGTCGAGGCGCGCGTCGGGCAGCAGGGTCTGCCCCAGTTGCCGGTGCGTGGCCACGGGCTCCCAGCTGTAGAGCTGCTGGTTGGTGAGCTGGCGGATGCGCGGCTCGTAGGCGATGCCCAGCA
>NZ_BAABHA010000012.1:0-6667 GCF_039541855.1 Hymenobacter koreensis | reverse complement strand
TCGTTCCTGGCCTTCGCCCATTGCGCTGCTACTTTCGTTTGGTTACTCTGATTGTCAACACGCCCTAGCTAAAAATCAGCGAAAACCTGTCTAAACTTGTTAACATCGCTCTTGTGTTGGGTATATATGGTTTTCATTGAGGTAGTATAAATTCGGCCAGATATAGAAATCAATCTCGGCTGGCCTAAACGCAAAAAAGCCTCAAAAACTGCATCTGCGAACAGATTTACAGCTTTTGAGGCTTGTTTTGGTTAGCGCTTTTAACGCTTCCTAGTACCCAGAGCCGGGGTACTGAGAACCACTTCACTTACGGCCCTAACTTTCTTATTTACTGTCCATTCACTCCGCTTTTCAGAGTGGTCGGTAAAGTCTTGGTGTCAGCATTGGTGTCAACAGCCCAATCAGCCGTTTTCACCCACTAGTTTCACGTCATAACGCGACGCCACATCCAGCAGAATATTGCGCAGCTGCTGCGAGTCGTGGGCCAGCATTTCCAGCAGCACGAGCATCCGGTCAAACGTTTCGTTGGTATTGGCCGGGATGCTGCGCGAGAGCAGCGCCTGCACCTGCCACAACTCCTTCAGCTCCTTCTGCGGCAAAATGAACGGGTCGTAGTACCGGTTGTCCGACAGCAGCTCAATCGGCTCATTCTTCTTCACCGGGCCGCGCAGGCGCTTGACCATAATCCGGTCTTCCGCTACCACCACGTATACGTGCTTGGGTTGAATCAAATCCAGCCTCTCGGTGAACGTCGCAATGACTAGGTCGCCCTGGCTAATGGTCGGCTGCATACTGTCGCCCGACACCTCGAAGGCCCGCACCGTCTTGCCTTTGTAACCGGGGATGCTAATCGTATCGAGATTCTGCATCACCGCTTCCATATTCCGCGCTACCAGGTAGCCAGCTTCTGCCTTAGGCGTCACGATGCTGATTCGCTCCTCGCCGTTCTCGTCCACGGTCACGGCGTACGGCAGCCCGTCATACTCATCCCGCTGCTTCGCCGCCGGTGCCGACGCCTCCGCAGAACGAAGCATCGGCTCGTCGCCGCGCATCAGCCACTCGGCCCGCAGGTCCGGGTAGTTATCCAGAATGTCCATTAAAGTTTCGTAGCCGGGCTTCGATTTATTCTGCACCAGTTTATACAACTTTTGTGGACCTTCATAGCCTAAGTTCTTAGCTAACTGGTAAGCTGACAGGCCGTAGTGCTGCATTAGAGCGCTTATACGGTCGCCAACGAGTGAGTTTTGTTCCACTTTTTTTGCTGTTAGCGTGTAAACTTTTTTTGCTTATTTCGACTTACGTCTTCAGTTTTGTACGTAAGGCGTCTAAACAAAGATACTAAACAGCAAACAAAATGGAACATCTGGCAAAGATTATTTCGGAGCTGCGGGCCACCTTGCCCAAACGCAACGACTACGCCCGCCGCACGGTTGAACTGCTGGCTTCGCAGGGTAAATCCTACTCCAAGCAGCAGGTCTACAACGTGCTCAGCGGCCGCTACCTCAACACCGACGTGGCCGAGGCCTTTATCAGCGTAGTCGAAATCGAGCGCAAGCGGATTGCGGCCCTCGGCGCCCGTGCCACCAAAGCAGCCGCCCTCTAGCCATGCAGCACGCCATCCTGGTTTCCGAACAAGAGTGGCATCAGTTGCTGTCCGATGTACAAGCGCTGAAAGCCGCCCGCCCCGCGCCTCCGCCACCCGCTCCCGACCGCATCCTGAAGGTGCGCGAAGCCGCCGCTTACCTGCGCCTGACCCCCGAAGGCCTGCGCAAAGCCCGCCGCCAGGGCCGCTTGGCCGGCGTCCGCATCAACGAGAAGGAGTGGGGCTTCCGTCAATCGGAGCTGGCCCGCTACCTGACGCGCTACCACCGCCAGCCCGCCGACGGCGGCGAGTCGCCTACGCAGTTGGCCCCCGCCGCCTAGCTGCTTCATCCGATTACACCCGCTGGCTTCGGCGGCTTGCTTCCCGCTGCCTAGGCCCGGCATCAGCCTATCGTTTCATGTCCCAGCTACTCCCCATTGTTGGCCCCGACAATCCCGAAGTTCATTCCATCATCAAGGTGCAGAAGGCCAAGCTCAAAGACCAGCACCTGAGCTGCGAATTCACCGAGCAGCGCAGCGAGGACGCGCCCCCGCGCAGCTTCGCCCTGACGTGCGCCGAGCAGGTGCATCCCGACTTGCCGCACACCTTCAGCCGCCTGGTGCCACACCTCTGCCTGCTCACCGAGCAGCTGACCGAAACGCCCGACTACTGGCCCAGCGACGACGAGGAGCTACCCGTCTGCTTCGCTTCGTTCACCGTCACCGGCTTCTCCATGGGCAAAAACCAAGGCGGCGTCACGCTCATCGGCCAACGCGAGCTGACCGGCGGCCGCGTGCTCAACCTGACCACGCCCTACCAATCCTTCGACGAGGAGCAAAGCAGCTACCCCTACGCTGGCCTGCTCGAAGCCACCCTCGCCACTGCCTTAACCGAAGTAGAAGCCGCCCTCCGCGGCAAATGCACCGAGTACCGCCAGCTCGATTTGTTCGAGGACAACCACGCCGCGCCCGCGCAGCTAAGCGCCGCCCCGCAGTAGCATGAAGGCCCCCGCGTTTATGTTCTACACGGGTGACTTCCTCAGCTCGCCCGATGTGCAGATTATGGAAGCCCACGAGGTGGGGGCCTATTGCCTGTTGTTGTTCAACGCCTGGCAGTCGGACCGCCCCGGCTACCTGCCCAACGACGAGGGCCGGCTCCGGCGTACCGCCCGCCTCACCACGGCGCAGTGGTCCGACAGCCGCGAGCTGCTGCTCAGCAAGTTTCCCCAAGCGCCCGACAACGCCGCCCTGCGTTACAACCCGCGCCTAGCCGCCGAGGCCTGCAAACAGCTCCAGCACCGCGAGCAGAAAGCCCGCGCCGGCAAAGCTTCCGCCGCCAAACGAGCCACGCAGCCAACACCTGTTGCCGCCAGCGCAACACCCGTTGAACACGTGTTGCCCAAAGACCACGCCGCATCAGCTGCTGCACGGCCCATTGCAACGGATGTTGGCCCTACGTCAACAGGTGCTCAACCTGCAGCCAACACCCGTTCCGCCAAAGGTCAACAGAAGGACAACCTTTCATCTTCACTTTCAAATCTCTCTACACTACGTTCCGAGAGAGAAGCGGCCGGCGCCGCTTCCGCGCCCGCCCAAGCCTCCACTTCGTCTGCCAAACGCCCCACCAAAACCAGTTCCCCGGCGCTGGCCGAAGTGCAGGCCTACGCCGCCGAGCAGCACCCCGACCACGCCGAAGCCCAGACCGAAGCCGCCGCCTTTTTCGACCACTTCGAAAGCAACGGCTGGCGCGTCGGTGGCAAAACGCCCATGGCCAACTGGCGGGCCGCTTTCCGCAACTGGATGCGCCGCCGCCCCCAGTTCCAAGCCGCCGGCTCCGCCAAGCTCGCCGCCACCCCCACCCGGGCCCGTACCGCCCCCCGTCCACCTGACCCCAACCGCTGGCGCTAATCCGTTATGAAAACCACTGCCACCACCCGCCCTAGACCTGCGGCCCAACCGCCAGCACCAAGCGCCGACGTTCCGCCCCAAGCCCTGGACCTGGAAAAAGCCGTACTCGGCGCCGCCTTGCTCGAAGCCGAAGCCCAGCGCACCTTGCTGGCCACGCTACCCGACGAGCAGGTATTCTACCACCAGCACCACCAGTTTGTCTATCTGGCCATCCGCGACCTGGTCGCCGCCGGCCACCCCGCCGACCTGCTCACGGTAGTCGAGCAGCTGCGCCACCGCGGCACGCTGCAGCGCATCGGCGGCCCCGCCTTCGTCGCCGGTCTCACCTACAACATCCATTCCGCCGCCCACCTAGAAGCCCACTGCCGCATCCTGCAGCAGCACCACGCCCGCCGCGTGCTCATCCGCGCCGGCCGCGAGCTGGCCGCCTACGGCTACGACTCCACCCGCGACCCGCTGCAGCTGCTCACCGATGCTCAAGCCTACTTCACCTCCCTGCACCGCAGCCTCGAAACCCGCGCTGGCCAAACCGCCGTCGCAGCTTTCGATGCCGCTTTTGCCCACCTGACCCACGCCGTGCAGCACCGCGGCACCACCGGCGTGCCCACCGGCCTCAGCCAGCTCGACGGCCTCACCGGCGGCTGGCAACCGTCCGACCTCGTCATCCTGGCTGCCCGGCCCGCCATGGGCAAAACCGCCGCGCTGCTGCACTTCGCCCGCACCGCTGCCCTCGACCACGGCGTGCCCACTGCCGTGTTCAGCCTCGAAATGCCCACGCTGCAGCTCATGCAACGCCTCATCGCCAGCGAAGTACCCGGCTACACCAACGCCGAGCTGCGCCGCGGCGAGCTGCCCGGTGGCCTCGAGCAGGTGCAGCACATCCAGCAGCAAGCCCAGCGCCTGCGCACCCAAGGCCACCTGCTGCACTTTGACGACACGCCCGCCCTGAGCATCCAGCAGCTGCGCGCCAAGTGCGCCCGCCTGCACGCTCAACAGCCGCTCGGCCTGGTGCTGGTCGACTACATCCAGCTCCTGCACGGCGACAAGAAAGGCAACCGCGAACAGGAAGTCAGCAGCATCAGCCGCGGCCTGAAGGAGCTGGCCAAGGAGCTGAACACACCCGTCATTGCCCTCTCCCAGCTCAGCCGCGACGTGGAGAAAAGGGGAGGGGACAAGCGCCCCTTGCTGAGCGACCTGCGCGAGTCCGGCTCCCTGGAGCAGGACGCCGACTGCATCATCTTCCTCTGGCGCGGCGAGTACTACGACATCCGCGAGTACGACGACGGCACCCCCACCGCCGACACCGTGCTCTTCGACGTAGCCAAGCATCGCAACGGTCCCACCGACGAGGTCATCACCGGCTGCAGCCTGCGCCGTGGAGTGTTTATTGACTAATGAGCCGCTTTTAGTAAAAACTATAATTTAAATAAAAACAAAACAACAAATTGATGACTAATTTATTAGAATATTTTTGCTTTGATAGGCGGGTGCTGTCAGGAATACAACAAACCGCAGTAGCAAGAAAATTACATCTTGCTACTGCGGTTTAGTATTTAAATCAGTTGGATTCAGGAATCTGCTGACTTACGCTATCGGTTTTTGCTTATTACTTAAGGATCTTAAATGCTCTCTGCTTTGACGATATAAGTTCTCGATAGTTCTTTTTACAGCTTCGCGGGACATTATTTCAGTTACTTTTTCAACAAAGTTGTCTTTCTCAATTCCCTCGTCCTTAATCTGATCTATCTCGCAGTAAATATCCACTGGGAATCTGCCAGTGTGCCTTCCTTCAAGTACTGCTATGATTTTTCTTTTGAAGTTGCCTAAATGAGGGGCGACAACATATAAAGAATAGACAGCGACTGGTATAGGAGGCTCCTGGCCTAAAACTGAGTCAATAGCATATAACTCCATTTTTAAAACTCCTTCTGTAAGTTTGCTCAGCAATTCAGCCTGGGGGGCAAGTAGGTCGTAAGCAGATTCATCAGGCTGTTCTGTGAAATCGATTTTTTCCCAAATGTTATTTTGGTTCATTTTTTAGGTGTTTATACGAAGTATTATTGGAAGGTGATCTGAGAATTTGGCGCTGTCGGGCCGGCCATATTTTCCAGCTGTCAAGTCCGATGTGTGTATTTTTTTAATAATATCAACACACGGTAATGTCAAATAGTCTTTTAATGAAGGGCGTATGATGACTTGATCATACATGTTCCATTCATGTGAGACATGACCTGATGTTCGATAATAATGTGTTCCTGGCGTTTTTTTTGAATCGCCAAAGAAATTCCACATCGGATTATAAAAATACCTATAATGCTCCTTATTTATTTCTCTCCCTTTAGGGTTATCTGAAGCGTAATCTAAATCAGAAACTGCATTTAATCCATTAGCTGCGACCATGCCATCTTCGAAAGGATTCATATTAAAGTCTCCTATAACTACTGTATTAATGCATTTAGTTTCTTTTTCAATCAATTGTATATCCCTTGATAAGTTCACGCACTCTAGAGCTTGGCTAGATGCAGGCCAATCGACTTTAGATGGAAAATGAACAGATATCAAATTTAATTCGATTATTGAAGGTAGATTTATATAGTGTGCAGCCCATCTTGGGGACGGGTAAAGTCCGCCTTTGTCTTCGAATACAGATAAATCGTAAAAAGATATAATAGAAACCTTTTCCTTGCTCGACAAAACATGATTGTAAGTTAATCCTGTTATATCGAATATTTGTTTTATAATAGAAAGTATCAATTGATTTCTTGATTCAGCTAAGCAAATTATGTCTATATCTCTTTCAAGAATAAATTGAACAATGGTATCAGTAATGTCTTTTTGTTCATCTGCGGTTTTTTTTTTATCTTCTTTAGATGCGATGTTCCAGAATGCAATGTTCATAGATCTGTTCTTTGAAAGCAAACATAACGTAGAAATTATACATATTCTATTATAAATTATAAATAAGATTTAACGTATTGACCTTGTGCTGAATAAAAAATCAATAGATAGGCGCGTAGTTTGATCGTAGCGTGCAATGATCTTTATCGGCCTCACAAAAAGGCTGGAAGCGCCGGTCCGTTAATTATATGAGCCTGAGCATTCAAACTTACGCTTTAGAGCGTGTTTGGGAATTGGTTGGGGGCTAAAGAAAAACGAGCCAGTAAGTTGCAGGCGGAGT
>NZ_BAABHA010000011.1:0-96677 GCF_039541855.1 Hymenobacter koreensis | reverse complement strand
CGCCAGCCAAGCCGGAACGCGTCAGCCTAACCGGACGACTCGGAGGTTTTCCCCTATTTGTTTAACAACACCCACCATTCTGCGCCGGCTCAAGGGCAACGAGTGGTACGAGCGGGTGTACCTCCCGGCCATCAGCCCCATCACCCTGATTGCCCTGCTGCTCACCATCGTGGTCATGTTTAGCCTCAAGGGCGAAACCATCGTGCGTATCCCGTTGGACGTGCTGCGCATTGCCCTGCCGCTGGCTTTGTACTTCGGCATCATGTTCGTGCTCAGCTTCGCGGCGGGCAAGTGGCTGGGCGCCGACTATGCCGAAAACGCCAGCATTGCCTTTACCGCTACCGGCAACAACTTCGAGTTGGCCATTGCCGTGGCCATCGGCGTGTTTGGCCTTGACTCCGGGCAAGCCTTTGCGGGTGTTATCGGGCCACTGATTGAGGTACCTGCGCTGATTGCGCTCGTGAACGTGGCCTTCTGGTTCCGTCGCCGCTGGTACGGTGGTAATAGCAGAGCTTCAGCAGCGTAAAACCATTTCTTGGTGGCCAGCTACCTACTCCTCGCGGGTCGCAGTTGGTGCCGTCACGGCTCGGTGGGCGGTATGCGCCTGTTTGGGCTTGATATACGAATAAGCTTTTAGGGAAATGGAGGCAACTGATTTTATTGCTGGTTCTTGGGGCCCGGTGCTAAACAATGCTCTGGACTTCTGTGCCCAGCCATCAATAGGCGTTATTACGCTCCAGAACACACTAAAGATGACTAACAGAGTTGACCAAGGTTCGGGCATTTACCCACGTGTCAGCCAGTAGCCGGCCGCAGCCAGCAGCATCCCCACCGCCACACTCCCACCTGCGTACAAGGCCGCTAATGCCACTTGGCCTGACCGCAACAAGGCTACATTCTCCAAAGCAAACGCCGAGAACGTGGTAAAGCCCCCACAAACGCCCGTGATGAAGAGTAGCCGCCACGGGGCACCCAGGGCGTACCGCTCGAACAAGCCTAACAACAAGCCGGCCAGCAGGCAGCCCAGCGCGTTCACGGCCCCAGTGCCCACGGGCCAAGCCAGCGGCCAGCGGCCCTGCACGTACTGCTGAAGGAGATAACGAGCCACTGCACCCACACCGCCGCCCGCAGCAACGAGAAACCAAGGGTAGTTCATACGGCAAACGTACGGGGCTAAGGCAGGTTAGCCAACCCGCTGAGCACCTTACTTTTTGGCTGCTTCCTGAGAGGTCGGCGTCATAACGGCGCCTGTGGCAGGTCTCTTGGCGCAGCACTTGGTGCTAAGATTCTCGCCTTTGGAGCATTGCATGGCTGCTTCCTTTGCGGCCATTTTGTTCTTTTTGCCGGGTTAGCCGTCGTTAGCGGAACCGCTGCTAATTGTGGCCAGCAGGGTCAGGGCAAGCAGAAGTTTTTTCATGGGTTGGGAAGGTAACTAACAGCAGCCGCAGGCGCCTTTGCCCTGCTTTTGAATGGGCGGGCAGGGCACCGTGCCGTAGGAGCAGAACACGCAGCAGTCGCCAGCCAGGGGCTTAAGCACCGTGTGGCAGCTGGTGCATTCGTAAAACCACTGGCAGGCATCGGTGGGCATTTGCTCGGCTTGCGCGTGCTGGCAAACCGGGCAGGTAATTACGGAGGTCAGCGTAACCGCTGGCGTGGGCGTAACAGGAATTAAGGGTATCATAGCCGAGACGATTAACGCGGGGAAGTGGGGTTCAGCACCGAGTAGCCGGTGCCGTTGATGGCCTTCTCTACCTGGGCCGCAGGCGTCACCACTGGATTAAAGCGCACGTGGGCGGTGCCCTGGTCGTAGGACACCCGTACGCTCTGCACGCCCGGCAGCTGCTGCACGTCGTGCTCCACGTGGCGGGCGCAGGCCTCGCAGGTCATGCCCCCGATGCGATAGGAACTCGTTTGCCACACCGGAGCGGCGCTAGTGGCTGCTACCGGCTTGGGGGCAGCCGATGGGTAGAATCGGGCCCCGTAGTAGGGAAAGAACAGCAGCAGCCCGGCCAAGACCGTCACGCTCCCCAGGAAGCCGCGTGATTGCATCGGGGAGGGTGTAACCGGTGCGGGGCAACCACAATCATCGGCTGCTTTGGGGGTGGACCAGAGTTGTTGGTACCAGGCAAATCCCAGCACGCCCACCGTCAGGGCTATCAGGTAGGGGCGCAGGGGCTCCAGCCACGAGAAGGTCGCTGCTACGCCGCCCAATCCGCCGACAATGGCCAGCAGCGGGGTGATGCAACAGAGCGAGGCAGCCAACGCCGCCAGCAGGCCCGTTCCAGCCAGGGATTTTGTGGGAGTGGCAGGAGACTGATTCATACGGTAGCAGTGGGGAGAGCAGTGGAAACTGAGGCCAGCAGCGGCTGTACCAAAGGCCGCAAAGCGGGCGTCAGGGTATAGAAGACGGTCTGCCCAACCTTGCGTGCCTGCACCACGCCGCCGTCCTTGAGCTTGCGCAGGTGCTGCGAGATGGCCGACACGTTCATCTGCAGCACGTCGGCCAGGTCGCATACGCAGAGCTGCTGCTGGTCGAGGAGCAGAAACAGCATCTTCAGGCGCACTTCGTTGCCGGCCAGGGCCAGCACTTGGGCCAGTGCCTGCAAGCCGGGCTCCGCTGCGGCCAGCCGTTGTTTGCTGCTTTCAATGTGCGCGGTATCAGCAAAGACCCGGACGCAAGTGGATTGAGCTTTCATCGTTATGCAAAGGTACTACTTTAGTATTTAAGCAAACGCTAAAATAGTAATGCGCGGCATACGTGCTCGTTCCTCTGCCGTTTGACTTAGTCAATCTGTGTTGTAGCGAAATTTTTGAGTCAGATTATTGCGGCGTTTCCAGCTGCATCCATGCGCGCCGGGTGCCACAGGCGGTGCATTCCATCAACAACTCCGTGGCGTGCACGTACCGCTCCAACACCTCCAAGTGGACGTGTAGTGTCTGCTGCCGGCAGGTGACACAGGGCAACAACTCGGTAGCCTCTAGCTGCTCCTGCAAAAACTGAAGCTCATCGTCCTTCATCGGCGCAAGGTAGCAGTTAGCGGCAGTCATGAGGTCTACCTAGTTATTCGTTTGGTTAGCTTGAGCGGCCAACGCCTCCTTGGCGTGGGCCAGGTTGAGCAGGTATTGCCGAGCCAGCGCGGGGTTTTCGCGGTGAGCCCAGGCCCTTGCCCGTCGCGCTTCATCAATAGGCCCTTCGGGCAGGCGCGGGGTAGCCGGCGCCGGCCAGTGGCACGCACCCCGCCGAAAGAACTCCTCCACGGCTGCCAGTAGCGTGAGGGTGCGTTCAGCTTGCTGCGGCCACCGGTCCAGCAACTGCTCCAATTCCCAGCTGGCGGCCTCGTACTCGGCCTCGATGTATAAATTCATGGACTGGTCCTGGTGTTACGTCCGAATATAAACGGTACTTACCGTTCGGGGCCTTCGTTCTCTCGGCCCGGCGTTGGGGACGCGACGAGGCGCTGCGCTTCCTGCAAACCGCGCCCGGCGCTGCGCAGGGCAGCGGCATCGTCGGCCAATGCCGGTATCTTTTCGGCCCGGGTCAATGCGTCCGCCACCGCCTGCAGGTTGGCGCCGCCCAGGTAAGCGGATTTCTCCACGGCTTTGGCCGCCCGAGACAAGGAATCAGCCGGCCCGGGGTAACCCTGCTCCTCCAGTCCCTCGACCAGCTGCTTGGCCGCTTGCACGAAAGCTGCCGTTGTTGCTTGGGGCTGGCTGGTGGCAGGTACGGTCGGGGTAGGCGCCACGGACTTCGTTTGCTCCGGGTGGAGTGCTGCCAGCGCGGCCCCAAAACGGGCGGCCTCGCGCTGTGAGACGGGGTCCTGAAAGCGTTTGTCCTGCACCACCTCCTGCAACAGCTGCCGCAGCCCGGTCCCGTGCTGGGCCACGCCAGCCTGCGGGTTGCGGTCGATGCCCAGCACTTGGACAAGCAGCGCATCGGCGCGCTGGTTGCGGCGGTAGTCCACCCCGGCCACCAGCTGCTGCAGGGCCGGGGTGGCAGCGACTAGCTCGCGCAGCTCCTCTATCTGCCGCACCGCGGGAGTTGGTCCATCGGGCAACGGGCGGACCTGGCTGGGGTGCCGGGCCGCTTCGGCTTCCGGTCCGGGCAGGGGCGTGGTGTTGCGGGCAAACAGGTCACGCAGGGCCTGTAGGTCCCTTTCCCGGTGCGGCGCTCCGTGCAGGCTCACGATGCCCTGGTCGCGGGCGGGGTTCAGCTTCTCGTACTCCCGGTTGAAGTCGACCTGGTAGCCAGCCTGGTAAGCTATTTCGGCGAAGGTGGCCTGCAGGGTACGGCCGTTGCCCTCGCGAAAGGCATGCACGTGGTTGTAGTGGTCAAAGTAATAAGCGGCCCGCTCGGCAAATGCATCGGGTGTAGGCAGGCCCTTGAGGTTGTTTTCCAACTTGAGCTGCTCGCCCAGCGCGTTCAGTCGCTCGTCGATGCGCTCGAAGGGCGCAAAGTGCATGGGCACGGCGGTGGTTCCGGGCAGGTCGGCCGCTTTGACACCCTGAAAGCCAGCTTCCTGGCGGGTCTGGCCGGCCCATTCGAAGGTGTCCTGAAATAGGTGCTGGTGCACCGCCCGCAAGCGTTGGGCATTGAAGGTGTCGCCCTGGGGGCCGTAGCCAGCGGCCAGCTCCTGCAGCCGGCGCAGCGAGGCGTCTTTGGTGGCCTGCTCTAACTCTTCGGCATTCGTGATGCCGAGCTTGTTGGTAAAGACGCCGGTGTGGGGGTCGGTAAACTTATCCATCGTCCTGGTCAATACGAGCGCCCGGCTGCTAGCTGGAATAGGGCTAAAAAATTAGCCCGGCCAAAGCCGGGCTAATGCAAAAGAAATCTAAGATGCAGCCTTTATGCCACGTGCGCCAAAGCATGCTCGACGTTGTGGGCCTGCAACTGGCGCTGGTGCTCGTCGTGGCGGGCCCCCACGGTGGCCAGGTCAATCCGGCCGTTCACGTACTGCGCGTGCAGTTCGGCCAGCCACGCGGGCTCCTGGTACGCGCCTTGGCTGCGGGTAATGCCCAGCGACTGGTTTATGATAAACTGCCGCTGCTCGCGGGTTTGCTCGCGGGGACCAAACTGCGGGATGTGAGAAGCTTGCGTGTTCATAAAAGACAGTACGTAAACGAGGAATGAGAGTACAAAATAAACAAAAAACCCGGCATTATGGTGCCTCTGTTTCCCCTCTTTCGGGCCTAAAACGTATCGGGCTGCCCGAGCGGCCAGTTCATAAAAGCCCTAATTCAGAATAACTTTTGCTACTCGCGTTTTTCCGAATACTTCCAATGAAAGACTGAAACTGCCTCATCTATTCAATAAGTTTATTGAATAGATGAGGCCACTTGCTACCTTTGTCCACCGGGCAACAATTCTGGTCGGGCAAAGGCGTATGGAAAAGCGAGAATTTAAAGACCGGGTATACCAGGGTATCACCCAGCTGACCAAGGCACTGGCCAATTCCCACCGAGTGGAAATTGTTGAGCTGCTGGCGCAAGGGGAGAAGACTGTGGAGCACATTGCCGCGGAAACCGGCGTATCGGTCGCCAACGCTTCGCAGCACCTGCAGGTACTCAAGGGCGTGCAGCTGCTGGCCACGCGCCGCCAGGGCAACCACATCTTCTACCGCCTGGCCAACGACACGGTCTTTGCCGCTTGGCAGTCGCTGCGCACGCTGGGGCTGCTGCAGCTGGCCGAGGTGGCGCAACTCGTGCACGACTTCCGCGACGAACGCCACACGCTCGAGCGCCTCAGCATCGAGGAGTTGGTGGAGCGGCAGCTCAATGAGCCGGTGGTGCTGCTCGACGTGCGGCCGGCCGAAGAATACCGCCTGGGCCACATTCCGCAGGCCCTCTCAATGCCCTTGACCGAGTTGGCTGAACACGCCCGGGCGCTGCCTACCGGGCAACTCGTGGTTGCCTACTGCCGGGGGCCATTCTGCGTGTTTGCCGACGAAGCCGTGACTTACCTGCGCGGGCTGGGCTACCCGGCCGTGTGCTTGAGCGAGGGATATCCGGACTGGAAACAGCGCGGTCTGCCAGTTGCCATCCTAAACTAACTTCCTGCTTACCCCTCCCTAAATCCCATGCGTTCTTTCCCTTCCGCATCCGTAGCAGCAGCTTTTCCTCCGGAACTCGATGCATCGACGCTTCGCAACTGGCTTGAACAAGGCCACCCGGTCACCGTGCTCGACGTGCGTCCAGCTGACCAACGCGCCGAATGGGCCATTCCCGGCAGCCGGCACGTACCGGTTTACGAGCAGCTTAAGGCGGGTGTAGCGCAGGTATTTGAGGGCATGGCCATTCCCCAAAATCAGCCTGTGGTGACGGTGTGCGCCGCCGGCCGGATGAGCCAGCGGGTCGCCGTGCAGCTGCAGGTCCTGGGTTACGACGTTTACTCCCTGACCGGGGGCATGGGCGCCTGGGGTGGCATGTGGAACACGGCCGAACTCGTGCTCCCTGCCGAGCAGGCCACCGTGGTACAGGTGCGCCGCACGGGCAAGGGCTGCCTCTCCTACCTGATTGGCTCCCGGAACGAAGCCGTGGTCGTGGATGCTTCGGTGGACCCGGCCGTGTACCAGGAACTAGCGGCCCGCTACGGCTGGCGCATTACGGCCGTGCTGGAAACCCACCTGCACGCCGACCACCTGTCCCGGGCCCGAGACCTGGCCACGCAGATCGGAGCCCGCTTGCTACTGCCCGCCAATAGCCCCGCCCGGTTCGCCTTTGTTCCGCTGGCGGCGGAAGAGCCCGTACCGGTGGGCAACACCTCACTGCAGGTGCTGGCCACCCCCGGCCACACCTGGGACAGCGTGTGCTTCCGCCTGGGCAACGGGGCCCTGCTGACCGGTGACACGCTGTTTCTGCAGGGGGTGGGGCGTCCCGACCTCAAGGCCGACGAAGCCGAGGCCGAAGCCAAGGCCCGGCAGCTGCACGCCTCGCTGCAAGCCCTGCTGGCCCTGTCTGACACGCTGTGGGTGCTACCGGCTCACACAAGCGAGCCCGTGCCGTTTGACGGCCGGGTGCTGGCCGCGACGCTGGGCGAAGTCCGACACCACACCTCCCTACTGAACTTGGCGCCGGCGGCCTTTGTGCCGGCGCTGCTGAGCCGGGTGCCCCCGGCCCCGGGCAACTACCACCGCATCAGCCAGCTCAACGCCGAAGCGGCGCCGTGGCCGGCCGAAGCCGAGGCCCTCGAAGCCGGCGCCAACCGCTGTGCCGTGCGCTAACCCTTTCCCGCGACTTTCTAAATTTCAAATGAATTCGATGGAAACCAAGCTCGGCCTGCGGGCCAACGCGGGGCAATTTGCGTTGCTGGTCGTGGTCAACGCCTTCGTGGGCGGCATGGTGGGGCTGGAGCGCACCATCCTGCCCCGGCTCGCGGAGCAGGAGTTTCACCTGGTGGCCCGTTCCGCTATTCTCTCCTTCATCGTGGTCTTTGGCCTGACCAAGGCGGCCGCCAACTACTACGCGGGGGCCTGGGCCAACCGGGTGGGCCGCAAAAACCTGCTGGTGCTGGGCTGGGTCATCGGCCTGCCCGTGCCGCTGCTCCTGCTCTATGCGCCCTCCTGGGGCTGGGTCATTGCCGCCAACGTGCTGCTGGGCCTGAATCAGGGGCTGGCGTGGTCAAGCACGGTAGTTATGAAGATTGACTTGGTGGGGCCCCGGCAGCGCGGACTGGCCATGGGCCTGAACGAGTCGGCCGGTTATCTGGCCGTGGCCGCGACGGCCTTTGCCTCGGGCTGGCTGGCCACGGAATACGGGCTGCGGCCCTATCCGTTCTACCTGGGCATCGCCCTGGCGGTGCTCGGGCTGCTGGGCTCGCTGCTCGTGCGCGACACCCGCCACCACGTCGCGCTGGAAGCCGCGCAGGCCCCGCCCGGTCCCGCCGGACCGCCCCTCTCGTTCTGGGACGTGACCTGGCGCCACCCCAACCTGGGCTCCGTGACGCAGGCCGGCTTGGTCAACAACCTCAACGACGGCATGGTCTGGGGCTTGCTGCCGCTATTGCTGGCCGCGAAAGGGTTTTCCCTCACGCAAATCGGCACGGTGGCCGCCGTCTACCCGGCCGTGTGGGGGCTGGGGCAGCTGGTCACCGGGCCACTGGCCGACCGCTACTGCAAAAAGCACCTGCTCTTCGGGGGCCTGCTCGTGCAGGGCGCGGTGCTGCTGGCCATGCTGGTCGTGTCCTCCTACCCGGCGTTTGTGCTGCTGGCGGCCCTGCTCGGGGCCGGCACGGCGTTGGTGTACCCCACCTTTCTGGCAGCGGTGGCTGAGTATGCCCCCCTAGCGCAGCGGGCCCACAGCGTGGGCATCTTTCGCCTCTGGCGCGACGCAGGCTATGCTGTCGGGGCGCTGCTGACCGGTGTGCTGGCCGACACCCTGGGCTTGGCGGCCGCGCTGGGGGTCATCGGCCTGCTAACGGTGGGCTCGGCGCTGGTCATCTACGCCCGCATGCACTGCCCACTACTGACGCTTCAAGACCCGGAACTGACCGGTTCGCGCCTTCCGGCGCCAAGCCAGTACTTGGTGCCAACGACGTAGCGGTTTCCTAGCCGCGAAAGGCTATGGTTATTCGCGCACATTACTGCCTAAAAGTTATAAAAGCGGCTCGCGGTCGCTCCGCAAGGTCTCACTTGCCTTTAAAGTGTTGGCGTACTGACCCACGATGCTCGCCACGTCTTCCCTAATCAATTCGAAATTGGCCTGAATGACGGCCTGTACCGCACTAACTGGGCCCACAGCAGGAAAACTACCGGCCTGCCGGGCTGCCCGTCGCTGGCTCAGCCAGTCCCGGTCCAGCCCCTCCCCTGCCGGAGCCTCGGCCAGCGCCGGTGCCGGCCCGCCCCCAAAGGTGGCCAGCGGGTGCAGCGGGTACGAGCCGGGCACCGCCTGGCGCTCCACCTTGCCCTGGAAAAAGGGCTGCTCGGTTTCCACGGTCTGGCCGATGAACTCGCCGGTTTCCAGCGTGATGGTATCCTGCAGGCGTACCAGGTTGCGCTCCTGCCAGCTCACGCTCTGGCTGGCATTGCTGCCGGCGCCGCGGCTGCCACCGCTCTGGCTGCGGCCCAGGCTGGCCGATACCATTTCCCGGTCTTCTTTGCCTACCAGCTCCGAGACAAACTTGGCCGTTTCCAGCGAGTTGACCTTGCCGAAAAACTGGTTGTTGAGGTTGCTCACCATCACCTGCATCTTGTCGCGGCCGTAGGCATCAATCATCTGGCTCAGGTCCTGGGTCATGTAAATCATGGCCACCTTGTTGCTGCGGGCCGTGGCCGGTATTACCTCCAGGTTTGGCACGTAGATGGTCGCCGCCTCATCGAGGAACACGTAGCTCGGGTGCTTGTGCTGCTGGTTCATCAGCTTCAGCGCCACGGCCACGATGCAGCTGATGACCGGCGAGAAAGTTTCCTTCAGCGTGGGGTCGTTGCCTACCACCAGCACCTTAGGCGCCTGCGGGTCATTTAGCTCCAGGCTAAACCCCTCCCCTCTTGCCTCGTCGGGCGTGAGCACCCAGGCAATTTCCGGGGAGTTGATGCGCGTAAGCACAATCTGCAGTGAGGCGATGACGCCGGCCACCTGCTTTTCGGCCCGCTGCTTCACGGCCGTCGTGATGGAGCGCACCATGTCGCCGCATTCTGGGTCGGTGTCGAGCATGCTCAGCACGTGGGTAAAGTCCGGGTGCAAGGCCGTGTTCACCACGTGGGGCAGGGTGCAGAAGGCGGGGAAGTTCTTCTTGTAAAACCAGATGATGGCCGTCAGAAAGGCGTTGGCGCTGGTGTCGAAGAAATCCATCTTTTTGATGCTTTCCGGGTTCAGGTTGGCCATGATGGCGCGGGCGTACTCGTTGGCGTAGGCCACGACTGGCATCTTGTCGGCCCGCAACGGGTTTACCCGCTCACTGCGCTCCAGGTCCTTGAAGTTAATGATGTGCAACTGCACGGCAGGCCGCCCCTCCCCTATCGCTGCGGCTTTGGCATCGGCCAGCACAAACGCCTTCTGCGCAGCCTCCGCCAGCACCGGAAACTTAAAGTCGTAGATGAGCCCGGCAAAGCCCTTCTCGGTGAACTGCTCAATCAGGGGCTCCCCAATCGAGTACGACTTGCCGGCCCCGGCCCCGCCGAGCACCAGCGTGCCGCGAAACGGATTGGGAATGTTAATCCAGCCGCCGTCCGTGGTGGCCAGGCTAAAGCCGTGCTCCGAGGCCTGCCGCCGCCGCTCAGTGCGCAACCCGAACCGCTCGGTTTTGTGCAGGGCCCGCGCGCTGCCGGCCGCCAAGCCCGCGCCCAGTACGAGCAGGGCTGCTAAGGGGTAGAGCCAGGCAACGACGCCAGCAGAAAACGAAGCCTGCGCCAGCAACAACGCGCCCCCTACCAGGCCTGCGCCGGCGGCTCCCAGCTGGATGCGCCGCAGCTGCAGCTGCGTGGGTTGCCAGCGGCGCTGGCCCGGCCGGGCGGGTGGTGCCTTGAGCAGCAGCGCTAGCAACACCCCGGCTACCAGCATCGCTCCGCGCACGATTAGGCCAAAGCGTTGGTAAAAGCTAACCAGCCCCGCCAGCAGACGGCTGGTGATGGAAGCTCCCAGGCCGGCGCCCGGCCCGCCCGGGGCCATTGCTTCGGCCTTGAATGCCGGTTGGGACAGCAGGTAATACTCGCCGGCGGCAAGCAATAGCAACAGTAAGCCTAAGGCTAGGTACAGGCCGGTCAGGCGGTGGGTAGCCGGCTGCCGAGGGGCACTCATCATGCTCATGAAAAAAATGAAATGAAGTGGTTAGCTCGTTATGGTTACAGCTCGGGCTCCCATTGCCGGCGCCCGCGCTGCTCGCCAATGTCCTGGGTGGCCACGCGGTCAGGGCCACTGGTCGCGCGTAGGGCCTGCTGAAAGCTGTGCAGGGCTTGTCGCACCTGGTGGCCGGTTTGGTTGCGGGCGGGCTCCTCGCGTCCGGTGGCCAGCAGGTGATAGGCGTTGTCTAACGGCTGCCCCTGCCGGGCGCGCCCTTCCAGCCGGCGTAGCCGGTCGTAGAAAATGCGGTCGTAACCCCTCCCCTGCGCAATGCGCTGCACCCGCGACGCATCCAGTTGCTGGCTCGGGTCCGCCTGCCGATTTAGCTGTTCGACGCGCTCGGCTATGCGGGCGTTCCGTTTAGGGTTGGGCTCGGTGATGGCTGGAGCTGTCCTTCGGCTGGGAGCCGGACCTTGGTAATTAAACTGCCTTTCGAATAGCACTCGCGCTTCTTCCTGCCAGTCACGTAAGCTGAACCGGCTAATCCGTCCGCCGGGGTTCAGGGTGACGCGCTGCGCACTATCGCGGGCCGAAACGACGACGTGGATGTGGGCCTGCAGGCCCGGCCGTGCTTGCCCCGACTGGGCCTTCCCTGCCCGCACGGCCGCGTCGGTGCCGCGGTGGGTGCGCTCGTGGTGAATAATGGCTCCCCACACCAGGTCATCCTTCCCCACAGCCCTACCATCCTTGAGACGAAAGCCGGCGGCGTAGGCCGCCATCACCGCCCGGGTATAGGCGCGCAACTTTGATTCATCGCCCCCGCCGATGTGCGCTAGTTCCTCGGGGCTCGGGGAAAGCACCAAGGAATAAAACTTGGCTTCCCCTGCCCGCAGTCCCTTTACATTGCCGTCCAGAGAAGCCAGCACCGCATCCCGGTCCAGCAGGTCCTGCTGGCCATTGAAGAAGCGCGCTTCCTGGCCGTTTTGGCGCGCCTCGTGGGTCAGGTAATTCAGCGCCTGGGCTGCGCTCCCCTGGTTATTGTAGGCTTTTTCGCCGTTCGTTTTAGGATTAATAAGCTTGGCGTGCATGGCAGCAATCCTGATTTAGCGCGTTTTTTTGAGCGCTTTAATATCCAAGGCAGCCATCCCTGCCGCTACGGCTTCGGCAATGCGTGCCTGGTTTTTCTGCTGAATTTTGTGCAACGCTTCTCCGCCTTCCGGGGCCAATAAATTCTCTACGACGCGCAGTGTTTGCTCCTGCACCGCCTGCTGCCGTAGCTGAAAGCGCAGCATTTCCAGAAGTAGTCCCCGCTCCTGCTCCTGCAGATAAGAAAATACCCGGTCGCCAAGTCGCTTCACCTCGGCCATGATGAGCTGGCCTTCCCGGGCCTGCGATTCCACCGGGTTCAAGCCGCGCTCCGCGAAGTAGCGAATGGCCGCATCGGCGTACTCGGTGCGTGTCAGCCCCAACCGAGCCGCCTCTGCGCCCACTAGGCGGTGCGCCGGCCCGCTAACCGTGAGGTGCTTGACGGCGGAGCCATTCGTGGGCTGATGAGCTGACTTCTGTTTCTGGTCCGGCATGGTGCAGGCTTTAACTCTTACTACTTCTATTTCAGTCTGTTAGTAGGCCATGTTAAGCAATATCAACTCTGTTGATATTCAACTACCATTTAGTCAGCGCGTTAGCGCGGGCAAATAGTAGTCTTCTTGCTAAATACCCTGTTAGCGGCATGTTGAGCGCGTGCTAGGTGAGTCGTGAGCGATACTACGACTGGCTACCCCTTCCCTTGGAAGCTGCCTGCGTAATAGGAAAAGCGTTTCAGGGAACGGCCTAGCGCCTTTTATCGAAGAAGGCTGACCAGCAAAACGCAGCCCTAAGTGTTCAGAAGGCAATTCAGTGGGAGAGGCAATCATTTTTTATTTCCTGAGAAATAAGTAAAACAGGAAAGCTAAAAAGTTAGCATCCTCCCAACATTACGCCCCGTATCACGCTTTGTTTCTTAGTATTTCAGGAAATAAGTTTCTTGAGAGCTTATGTTAAATGTTTACTGAGAAACTTGTAAACAATATTTCACGAAAATCAGAAACAAGTCAATTAGGAAACAATGTGACTTATTTACTAGCAAGTTTGAAAACTTATTTTCTAGGAAATAAAAAAACAAGTTTCCGAGTAACTTTGAAAATTGAGAAACAAGCTGCTTTATTTGCAAGCTGCTTGCACCCACTGTGGCTTTACCCGTTAGTTCCCTGCTTTATGAAAATCATCTGCGTTGCCAACCAGAAGGGCGGCATTGGTAAGAGTACTCTCATCACCGTGCTGGCCGGCGCCCTGGCCGCCGACTATGGCTACCGCGTGCTCGTGGTCGATGCCGACTCCCAGCAAACCCTGGCCGGGGTGCGCCTCACCAACGACCAGCCCAGCGTGGACCTGGAGCGCGAGGCCGGTACACTCGCCGAGCCCGCCTTTCCCTACGCGCTGGAATCGGTGGGCATGGGCCAGGTGTATGACCGGCTCGATGAAATCAGCGACGACTATGATGTGGTGTTCATTGACGTGCCGGGCCGCTCAGACGACACGGCCATGATTGACGTGCTCAGCGGCGCCAACGTCGTGCTCGTTCCAGTAGGGGCCTCGGATGCCGAGAGGCTGGCCACCATTTCCTTTATGCAGCTGCTGCAGGAGATTTCGCGGCTCTCGCGGGAGCAGGGGCTGGACTTCCAGTTCTTCGGCGTGCATTCGCACCGCACCAACCTGAAGGAGGAAAAGGACATGGACGAATTCACCGACGCCCTGGGGCTGCCGCGCCTGCAGGCCTCGCTGCGCCAGTTGGGCTGCTACAAGCGCCTTTCTACCCGCTACAGTTACCTCAATCCAGCTTACCGTCGGGCGGTGGGGGCCGATGCCTCGGTGGAAGCCGAAGTACGTGCCCTGTGTGACGAACTCATTGCCCGCGCCGGGCTCACCGCTGAACTTGTATCGTAATGGCTAAGATTCAACGCCTGAAAATCTCCACGGACGAGAAGATGTCCATGCTGCGCGGGCAGCCGGGCCATATGCCGGCCGCACCAGTAGCAGCAGAGCCTGCCAATGCAGCTGCACCTGAGCCCGCGCCAGTACCGTTACCTGAACAAGCCCCAGTAGCTCCGCTGGTAGCAGAGGCCGCGGCTCCAGCGCCGGCACCGGCACCTGTTGCTGCAGCAGTAGCAACACCTAAACCGGTTGCCGCCGCAACGCAGGCAGTAAAGCGGGGCAGGGGTCGTCCACCAAAAGCCGATTCACCAGCCGCCGAAGTGGCCCCGTCCGGACTGCAGCCGTCGCTGATTCGCCTGGAAGGGGAGACGCAACGGGCGGCGCTGGCTTACATACACGAGGAACTGATGCTGCACAGCCGCCGGGTGTACTTGAAGGAGCTAGTGGACGAAGCGGTCAGCTACTACCTGCAGCACGGCCCTCCATCTAAGAGCAAGTAGGGGAGGGGCTACTAGATAAATTTGAAGGATACGGTTTCCGCTTTCAAGAATTCTTTTTGATTTGATATGGATTACTCCCAAGAGTGGTTTGAAATGGCTGATTTACGCCGTAGGAGCCTAATGACAAAAGTGTGGGTCCCGTTAGCGGCTGCTCAGGAGCTATATCGGGAAGGAGAACACTTTCATGTCGGTTTCAAAGAAGAATACTTTGGCTGTGAAACTGTTGCTGTTTCGTTAGAAAGCAAAGCCGATGCCATGCAGTTAGACTGGTCCTATCTAAATGACAATGGCCAAGAACCTCGATGCACAGATGAGGACTACACTCCAGCTGACGTGCAAGATGGATGGGGAGACGAGCCTATTGGCATTCGATTGGTATTAAGGCAAGCGATGACACCTCCTGAAATTGATGAATGGCATCTACACCAAGACTTAGTTATAGCGCTGGGGTTAAAGCGCGAAGGTGATATATGGGTATGTCCAAGAGAAGCGTATTTCGAAGTAGCATCACTAAAGCGTAAAGCAAATGGCGAACCTGCTTTACTTGTGATTCATGCTGAACATCTCCGTGATTATCTGAGAGCAAGAGGCATGGGCTTGCTTTCAAGCACTTATTCATCCCGAGAAGCTGTGACCCCAGATGCCAATTACCTTGACTGGTCTAGCGACTATGTTATAGAGGAGTCCACTATGCAGAAGTGGACAGGAGATATCCGAACCATTCACGAGAGTGGCTCACCATTTGGACAGGATATCGCTGTCATGCATGTGGGCCGTACAGATGTCGATAAAGGTGAAGATGTGCCAAATTTTGGGTTACCCAGAGATGGCCAAGTAGCTGTTTCATCTGGGAAAATCAAAGCTGGAAGTGGCCGGCTTTTGATGTTAGTGCGAGGAGAGCTTTGGCGTACAGAATGGCTTGACCCTGCAACATTGAGTGCCCGAGTTAGAAGAGATTCGACTCCGGGCACTGCCTTTTTTGTAACGGATACAGGTGGCACTCAAGAAACAAAATCCACACTCACTGCTGAGTCTCGTTGGTTATGGTTTCGACCAAACATTATAAATGAACTGGCCAGCCGTCGAGGAGCGACACACGGATGGGATACTCGTGAGACCGGATGGATTAGTGTAGTACCAGGCAGAAAGCTGCGTTTTGGCCTTAATGATATTGGGCTTGTCAATGTGTATGCAAAGGATATTGCTCAATTGCCTGATTGGCAGCAAAAGATTTGGGCCGGCTACAGCAATAGCCCAGACGGTGGAGTCTCCAATGAGTTCTTAGCCGCACAGATGGAAGCTAGGCCGGCTGACACTGAAGCCCCTGAAGAACGCTTATCTAATTCACTGGCTAAGTTGAGAACGGTCACCGAGCAAAATTTAGGTTTCAGTATAATTCGCACTCACACCGATTACGACGCCATTTTATCAAAAACGCACCGTTTTCGGGCTACAGACTATACGAGTCTGCTGGCCTTAGCTAAGGACGTTGCCCGGCTTACAGCTGATAGCTTAGATGTTGGGGCAATACAAAAGATGCTTCCGCCTATACCAAAGGGAGAAAAACCGCCCGGGTCACTTAAGTCATTGGAGAAACTACTTGCAACCAAGCTTGACCCAACTTATGCGCGGAACCTTCTAACTCCTCTAGTAGGAACATATGAGCTACGTTTAGGAGACGCACATTTAGCTAGCAGTAAAATACAAGATGCGTGGGGGTTGGTTGGCATAGACAACAAGCTTCCTTTCGTATGGCAAGGTGAGCAGTTGCTTGCAGCTTGCGCCTCAAGCATTGAGCAAATTACATACGCATTTAGCACCTTATTCAACGCCACGGCTGAATAAGCGCAAGGAAACTCAGCGCTATACATACAGCATAAGCACTTGATAACGAAATAGTATTGTAGTGAAATGCTGTCAAAAGTTAGCCTTTGCTCTGTACTTCGGCAATAACCACAGCAACTACTTTCTCTATCGGCTCACCAAGTAGCTCAGCTACCCGCAGCATCTCAGCTACAGTGAGCGTCGAAGGGTCAGCCTCGCGCTGCTTGATGGTTCGATAAGTCATACGAAGGTGCTCCATCAGTTCGCGCTCGGTAAACTGGTATCGGCCGTTCCGAAGTAGGTCAGTGAATCGCCGTGGTGCGGATGGTTCCACGGAACTATAGGGCAGTAGGGGAGGGGTGCTGGGCATGGTGGTGAACAGTTTGATTGAGCACGCAAGTATTGTGGAGGGCGGGTACCCCACCGCCCCCGGCCCCGCCCAGTATTGGGCGAGGCACAAGGTCAAGGGCTATTCGGGAACCTGCTCCAAAGCTGAGAAGTGCGGATTCTGTCGTGCCTCCTCGGCCAAGCTGTGTTCCTCCCATTCTGCTATCTGCCGCACGATATTGGTCAGCCAGCGGCCCAGCCGGGCGGGGTCTGCCTCGGTCAGAATTCGGGCCGTAGCGGTGCGGCGCTGCTCGTCAGTGAACGCGGGGTGCTCCATGAGGCGTGTTAGCTCGATGCGCTGCGTGGAAACCACGACAGTGGTGAGCGTGGGCAGCGTTTCCTGCCCCAACGCAACCAGGGGCAAGGTGGGCAGAGCCGGACGAGGAAGCACAGCCCCGGCATCGACAGGCAGTTCGGTGGCGGGGACCTCTTCGGGCTCGTCGTTTACCTCCATGGCCGCGGGGCTTGCGCTGGGCGGGGTCGGCTCTGGGGTGCTGGGCTCGTTATCATCGCCGCCCGCGGTGCCCAGGATAAACTCGGCGGCCCGTTGCGCCCGGCTGGCGGCCTGCACCACCAGCTTTTTATCGCCGCGCAGCTGCTCCAGCCAAAACTGCAGGTAGGCGGCGGTGTTTTCCAGCGTAGCGCTGGGGTCCAGCCCGGCGTGGCCACACAGGAAGGCGGCGCCCATCTCGGCCGTCAGTTCCTCGCGGGCGTAGCCGGCGCGGCCACTCGGGCACAGGGCCTCGGCTAAGTCGGGACGGTCCAGGCGGCTGGCGTGGCCGGTGGCGTGGGTCAGCTCATGAAACAGAGTCGAGTAATAGGCCTCGCCGCTGGTGAAGGTTTCCGGGCGGGGTACGTTTACAAAGTCAGGGCCGGGGGCATAGTAGGCCTGACTGCCACCATGCTCAATGCGGGGGCAGGCAGCCCAGTTTGTTACCAGAGCTTCGGCAGCCGCCAGGGGTTCGTGGGTCCGGTCTTGGGGCTGCTCGGGCAGAATAATGTCCACGCCTTCGACATCATCCACCGAAAAGACGGTGTAGTACTTGATAAAGGGCATTTTCTCTTCCTCCCCGGTTTGCTTATCCGTGCGCGTGGTGACGTTGTAGTAAATCACAGGCATGCCTTTGGCCCCCTTGCGGATGTTGCCGCCTAGCTCCTTAGCCTGCCGAAACGTGAGAAAGAACGGCGTACCTCCTACCAGGTGCAGCAAAAAAGCATTGATGCCGGTATAGGCCCGCCCGCTGACGTAGTTACGGGGCAATCCGTAGGCGGCGTGCCAGGGCTTGCGCCAGGCAATCTGGCCTGCTTCAAGGGCAGCAATTACCCGGTCGGTAACAATCTGGTACACGTCGGGGCGGGTGGTCGTGGGGGTGGCGGTGCTGGTTTGCTTTTTCATCGCTAAGTGAAGGCTAAGTGACTGCTTTTAAAACCGTTTCCTTACTTATTAAACGCAAAAATCATTGTTTTTGTTGCTAAAAAGACAACAAAAAACAGTGTTTATAGCTATTATTTTGCCTCCCCAAAACATTTCTTCCCCACTGCCCCTTGCGCTTGGCTGGCATCCCTGCTCACCTAGAAGGGCTGGTAACGAAAGTGCCCGACAGGTTTGCTGTCGGGCACTTTTACCGCTTCAAAGAGCACATTACTCGGCCTGGCGGAGTTCCTGTGCGAGACACTCTTGAAGACTCACTCGGGAGGCTTCGCCGATTTGAATCAAGGGCGCTCCGTCGTTGAGGTAGAATAAGACTGGATTGGCCTTTGTAACGGCTTGGCTCCAGGAATCATCAGAGAGGTCCGCGGGCAGGTGTAACAGCGGCTGATACTCATCGCGGATGAGTTGTAGAATCAGCCCTTTCATCGCGGGGCAAAAACTAGAAAAAGGCCGGTGACCGGTAGATATCATAACAGGGGTAATGGCGTGGAAGGGAATGCAACGAGGGTTCCAGGCCTGCGACAGAGCGAGGCCCGGGAATAGACAGCCCTACCCGTCGGCTAATAGCAAGCCGAAGGCAGCCGCAGCAGCTGCGGGGGATGTTTACCAGAAAGTTGGATTAGCCTCGATGCGGACCCACAAACAGGGCCGGGCGCTCAGAAATAGGCAGCGGCCGCAACGCAGCGGGTGCCAGGGTCTGGTCTGCTAGCAGCAGGCCAAACGGAGCATACGTAAAAGAATAACCTGTTTTCGCCAGCATGGTGGGCAGCTTGCTATTCCTGCAAAACTAAATAATCAGCCCACAACTCTGGGCTACATGCCTAAGAAACCGAGGGCTCTTACCGCTCGGGGCCAGCCGTCCGCTCGGCTAGAGTGCTGGCATTAACGCCACTGGGAGCGAGACGGTGGCGCTCGGCCTGGTCAGCGGCGTGTTCGTGCACGTGAGCGCCGGGCTGGCGGGATACGTCATCGAGCGCGGCACTGACACGCGCCAGGTTTGGCTGGTCGAGCCGGTAGCTGACTTCTATTTCGCTGTGGCGCTGGTGCGTGGTCGGGTCGGTGGCGCTGCGCAGCGAGCCGGTGTTCAGGCCGGCTTCACGCAACTGCTCCGCCACGGCTTCGGCATAGCCGGTAGCGCCGGCCCGGGGCTCAGGCTCGTCGATGCGGATGATGGCGGTTTTTGTTACCGACTGCTCCGGCAGCGCGGCGGCCAGCCGGCGGCGCTCGGCCTGCTCTTCGGTAGGCTCGGTGAGGGCAACCAACGGCGACTTATCCAGCGCATCGAGCGTCTGGCTTAGCTGGCGCACGCCGCCGGGGGTGGCGTGGGGATGGTAGCGCACGTCGAGCTCACTGCGCAGCTGGCCACTGGTGGGGTCCGTCTCAGCGCGCAGCTCTACCTGAGCACCGGCCTTGCGCAGCAGCTCCCGCATCTGCTGGGCCTGGCTGGGGGTCGCCTCATCCGCGGGGGTGGGCTCGGTTACCGTTAGCTGCACAGCCCGCTGCAGGGCAGGGTCGCCGGTTGCCCCTGCTACAGCCAGCGCAGTGGCCTGGCGCTGCTGCTCGGCCTCCCGGCGCTGGGCCTCCGGTGAGTTGGCCGCCTGCTCGCGCTCGGCTGCGCGCTGCTGCGCCTGCTGCCGCTGCTCTTGCTCCTGACGGGCCTTATCCTGGCGCTGCTGCTCCTTGGCCAGCTCGTCGGCGCGGGCCTGCTCGGCCACCTGCTCGCGGCTCAGGCCTTGGCTTAACAGCTCCAGGTCGCGGTTAAAGTCCTTGCTGATGGCGTACTCGGTGCGAATGAAGTTTTCGGGCTGGCGGCCGGGCTCGTGGGGCCCGTGCTCCAGCTGCCCGCGCTGCATTTCGCGCTGGGCGTGCAGGGTGCGCGCCAGATCTTCGAGGGTATGGCTGTCGGCATTGGGCACGACCAGGCGCACGACGGTTTCCTGGCGGGTGGCCCGCTGCACTTCCAGCGCCACGGCTTCATCAGCTGCCGGCCGCAGCTGCTGCACCTGCGCGGTGAGCTGGCTCAGGTGCTCGGTGCCCTCGGCGCGGGTGGCGTGGTGAAACTCCACGCGCAGGGCTGTATGGTACTTGCCGGCCGCCGTGGCGTGCCACTCCACCGGGCGAGGCGCCTCGTCGTAGGCCACGTGGCCATCGGCCACTTCGCGGGCGCGGCGCGGGACCTGCAGCTCGTTGAGGTAATTGATGTTGAAGCGCCGTCCCGCCGCGTCGTTGTCGTTGGCCAGCACTACCTCTTTGGGCTCCTGCTTGTCGATGAGCTTTTGAATCAGCTCCACCTGCCGCTCGGTGACGGTGCCGCTGGTGGCCACGTACAGCGTATTGGGCTGGCCCTCGGCGCCCCGGTGGTGCAGCTGGTGGTAGCTCATGGCGTCCACCGGGCTTTCCGACACGACCAGGCGCTGCACCGGGGTATCCTTGCCCTCGGTGGGGTGCGACACCCACACGCCCGTTTTGGGCAGCTGCAGCAGGTGCTTGTAGTCCTCGTTGCGCTGCTCCACGGTAGCAATACCGTGCTCGTTGTAAAGCGGAAAAGCCGTGTTGCGAAAATTTCCCTGCTGGCTGGTGAATACCCGCCCCTGAAAGGCCGGGCTGTCAATGGTCTCATCCGTCAGGTGCCGGTGGTGCAGGTAGCTGCGGTCCGTCAGGGCGGCGTGGGTGCCCATCACGGCCGCTACGAGGCGGGCCCGTCGTTCCGCTTCGGTTTCTACTTCGGCTGGCTCGCTGGGCTTGGGTGCGTAGGCCGCCGGGGCGGGCAGTGGGGGAGAGGTAGCCGCCTGCCAGCCTTGCTCGGGTTCGCCCAGGTATTGGCGCAGGGTCTGCCGCACCTGGCCCAACGTCTGGTTTTCGCGGGTTTTCACGAAGTCAATGATGGAGCCGGAGTCCCGGTCATCTCCGGGGTTCAGGTACACCTGGTGGTCACCCTTGCGGGAGACGATGAGCATTTCTCCGTCCTTTTCCAACTGGTGCCAGTGGCCGCGGGGGCCGGCCTTTTTCACGTCGTAGCCGTGGCGCTGGGTGGCGTAGTCAACCAGGTCGATGGATTGCTTGAAGCGGTCGAGCTCCTGGGGGTCGTTGTCGCGTGGGGAAGAAGTTGAGGCTAGCATAAGCAGGAGTGGAAAGGGTATGCCGTAGCCGCACCCGCAGGGGTGGGCGAGGGGCATAAATCACGAAGTAGGAGGGAAGGGCGCTAGCTGACCAGCTGCTCGTGGGCTGCCAGCTGCTCGCGCAGGGTGGCCAGCAGCGCGGCGTCGGCAAAGAGGTAATGCTCGCAGAGCTGGCCGCCCACATACAGGCGCACCAGCTCGGTCTCGAAGCCAAACACGCGCAGGTGCTTTTGCACGAGGCGGTATTCCTCGCGCTGCAGGCTGCCCGTTTTCAGGCCCACGCTGGTGGTGTAGGGAAAGCCAAAGGCGGTGCAGGTGGCCCGCAGGCCCCCGTGAGGCAGGCTGCGCAGCCGCAGCTGCACGTAGCGGCGGGCCTCGTCGTAGGCTATGGCCAGCGCCGGGTCGGGCAGCTGGGGGCCCAGGGCGGCCGGGGAAGAAATGGATTTTGCCGGGCGGCGGGAAGCGAGGGAAACAGACATAGGGAAAAGGGCAACGTGGAGCGGGCAGGCTCCAGGGCCTTTCCGCTAGTTAGTGGTGGTGGGCGACGCCGGAGCGTCAAAAGGCGGGTTGTCGAAGAGGTTCAGCTCGGCTTTGAAGCGGGCCAGATTTTCCAGGGAGGTGAACATGAAAAAGTGCCGGCGCGACTGGTGCACGATGATGCGCAGCAGCTCGGTGGGAAACTGGAAGTGGGCCATCAGGCGCTGCAGCAGCACGGCCTGGGTTTCCTCCTCCAGCTTCTTGATTTCAATCAGCCGGGCGTAGTTGAACTTGTGCTCCTGAGCCCAGGGCTTGAGCTGCCCGTGCAGCAGGGTGTTGAGGCGGTGGCGGATATAGCGCAGAACAGTGGCATAGGAAACGATAAGCGCGGGGTCTGGAAAGCCCGCATTAACCGGCTCAACGGGGGTGGAAGCCGGGGGAGTGGGTACTGAGGTGGTCATGTAGCAGCAATTAGAGGGCGCGCAAGGTAGCAAACCAGCCGGCCGTGTGCACTACCCGATTGCTGTCGGTACATGGCTACGCCGCACTTGCAGTCAAATGACTCCAAAGCTTCGGCATAGCTGCTTTAAAACTTCTCATAAAGCAGAACTTATACGGAAGTGCTCCGTATAGTTGCCGCAAATGCTCACAAAAAACTTTGACCCGCTTGCTTGAAATCGATGCTCTGGCTGCTGCTCTTTCTGCTGCTATCGGCCCTGGGCGTGCTCTGGTGGCGCTTTGCCATGCCCACGGTCCCCGGGGCTGCCGTGGCGCCGCCGGTGCTCAGCGGCAACCATCCCTCGCTGCGCACCCGCCATTATCGGCTGGCTGATTTCCACCCCGCGCCCCTGGTCGTGCCGCCGGCTCCGTACCCCACTCCCGACCCGGAGCAGCCGACCCTCAGCCCGGAAGAGATACCAGCAGGTGAAACTGCGCCGACCGAACCGGAGGAACCTTCCACCCCAGCGGCCGAAGCCGGGCAGCTGCCGGCGGGCGCCCTGCACAACTACCTCACGGCGCCGGCCCCCACGGCCACCGACGAGCACAACCGCGGCGTGGAGCTCACCGCCGCAGAGCGCCGGGCCAAAATGCGCGCCCTGATGGGCACCGCCCTCGAAAACCGCCGCGCAGCGCCGGCCTCCGCCTAAGGATTGTCCTTTCCCTTATCTGCTTTTCCACTCCATTCACCCACTTCCTTTTCCATGCAAACTCCCTTGCTTACGCGCCTGCACCGCGGCGCCGCCCAAGCGGCTGCTGGCGGGCTGCGCCTGCTCGCGGCGGGCCACACCTACCAACCCTCCCGCGCCGAACGCCTGGCCATGGCCCTGCTGCTGACCACTTCCCCGGCCCTGGTATTTGGGCAAGCCGGCGCCGGCGGCCGCGCCGTGGGCGCCCTGCGCAGCGTGCAGACCATTGTCATCAGCATCGTGCAGGTGCTTTTCATCATCGTGCTGGCCATCGGCCTGGTCCGGGTGGTGCAGAAGTTCATCAGCGGCGCGCCGGACGCGCTCGGCTCCCTGGGCTGGCTCATGGGCGGCGTCATCCTCTGGTTCGGCTTCAACTACTTCAAAGAAGACCTGGCCAGCGCCATGGGCGGGGGCGAAGGCGGCGTAACGCCCTAAGCAAACCGGCCCATGCGTTCCTACAAAAGCATCGAGCGCCCGGCGCAGGTGCTGGGCATGAACCTGCCGGACCTGGGGCTGGTGGTGGGCCTGTTTCTGGCCGCCGTGCTGGCCATTGGCGTCGCGGGGCTGGTCGTCACCGTCCCGCGCTTCCTCTACCTGCTGATTCTGGTGGTGCTGGTGGTATTGCTCTACGCCCTGCGCTACCTGGCTAAGCACCGCCCGCCGGGCTTTCTGCTCAGCTGGCTTTCCTTCCACCGGCGGCAGCCGCGCCGCATCGCCCTGGGCCGCGCCCGGTCCGGGCCTTCGGCGGGCAGCGCTACCGCACTTTCCCCTTCGCATGAACATTCTCCCCGCTAAGGCTGCCGACCGCACCGCCGACTTCGCGGACCTGCATCCGGCCTACGCCTACCAGGACGACAAGGTCATCTTCCGGGATGGCCGCGTGGGCGTCGGCTTCGTGCTCGAATGCCCCGAAATGGAGAGCTGGCAGGCCGAAGAGTTTGCCAACCTGCAGTCAGCGCTGCTCGGGGCCCTACGCACCCTGCCCGTGGGCACGGTGGTGCAGAAAACCGACATCTATTACGACCGGCCCTTTCAAGGCCTTGGCGGCGATGCCCGCCCCGGCTACTTCGAGGGCAAGATGAACGCGCACTTCTCCGACCGGCTGGTGCTCTTCCACCGGGCCTACCTGTTCGTCTCGTTTGCGCCCGCCGACGAAGCCAAGCCCGTGCGGCCCAACGCGCTGAGCGCCCTCGTGAACCGCGCCGGCGAGAAGCTGGCCAAGAACCCGTTTGCCGGCGTGGTGCAGACCCTGGACGCGGCCGAGCGCATCGCCACCGAGCTGCTGCAGAGCCTGCGCGGCCTCGGGGGCCTGGACTACCGCCGCCTCAACCAGGCCCAGCTGCCGCAAGTCTTCACCCAGTACTTCAACCTGGAGTTCGACCAGCAGCCCGCTGGCCTGACCCGTGAAATCAGCAACGTGCCGGGCGCCTTCACCGTGGGCGAGAACCGCGTGAGCATCGTCTCGCTGGTGGGGCAGGGGAGTGAGGCCCACCCCGCCGTGCGCAACGGCTACGGTGTCACCTCGCCCATGCTCTACCCGCTCACGGCGTTTCTCTCCTGCCCGCACGTGCTGACGCAGGCGATGCTGATTCAGGACTCCCGCGCCGAGCTCAGAAGCCTCGACAACGACAAGAAAATCAACAATTCGCTGTCCTTTCTGGCCACGCAGGACAACCACCTGCGGGCCGCAGAGATTGACGAGTTCACTGCCGAAGTGCGCTCAGGCAGCAAGCAGGTCGTGGGCCTGCACCTGTCGGTGCTGCTCTGGGACGTGGACGACCAAGCCCGGCGCGAGCATGTGGAAAAGACCACGGCGGCCTTCCGGTCCATTTTCGGCGCGGAAGCGGTGGTGGAAAGCTACCTGACCCTGCCGCTGTTCTTCGGCCTGGCCCCTGGTAATGCCTACCAGGTGCCGGACCGCTGGCTGACCACTTCGGCCGACCGGGCGGCCTGCTACTTCCACTGGACCACCACCTACCGGCCCGAGCCCACCGGCGAGTATCTATGCGACCGGTTCCGCAACCTGGTTAAGGTAAACCTGTTCAACACTGACCTCGACAACCAGAACGCGCTGGTCATTGGCCCCTCGGGCTCGGGCAAGAGCTACACCTTCGGCAACTTCATCGTGCAGCGCTACGAGCGCGGCGCCCGCCAGATTATCATCGACATCGGGGGCACCTACCGCAACGTGTTCCAGAGCCTGATGGGGCCGGACTTCGAGAACACCTACTTCGAATACGACCCGCAAAACCCGATTGAGTTCAATCCCTTTCTGCTGCCGCGCGAAGGCGAAAACGGCCCCTGGCACTATTCCGACGAAAAACTCAATTTCCACCTGGCCCTGCTGGCCGCCCTCTGGAAGGGCGGCAAGGACCGAGCCCTAAGTAAATCCGAGCGCACCATCCTTTCGCGCTTTCTGACCGGGTACTACCACGACCTGAACCAGCACGAGCGGCTGGGCCAGTCGGATGAGGAGTTTCCGGGAATGGAAAGTTTTTATAAGTACGTCCAGCGCTACGACCAGTGGATGCGGGCCGAAACGCCGTCGGCCGGGGAGAACGAGGCCACCGACGAGAGCATCGCCGTGCTGGCCCTGCAGCGGGCCCAGTACCAGACCGACATGAAGTACATCGACATGCACGAGTTCTTTCTCGTGCTGGGCGAATTCGTGACGGGCGGGCGCTACGCCAAGGTGCTCAACTCCACCCGCGAGGCCCAGCTGAGCCAGTACCCGCTGCTTTGCTTTGACCTGGCACGCGTGAAGACTGACCCCACGCTGTATCCTGTGGTGGCCATGCTCATCACCGAGCTGAGTTTGGACCTGTTCCGGCAGTTTCCCGACGCCGTGAAGTACATCGCCCTGGACGAGGCCTGGGCGCTGCTCTCAGGCGTGCTGGAGGAGTTCATCGTGTCGATGTACCGCACCATCCGCAAAACCAACGGCTCCATCACCATCATCACCCAGGGCATTCAGGAAATCATCGACTCGCCCATCGGCTACACGCTGATTGACAACTCCTCGACCAAAATCATCCTGCGCCACTCCAACGAGGCCTCGCTCACCCGTCTGCAGGCGCCACTGGGTCTCACGGGCCACGAGATGGACCTGATTCGCTCGGTCCGCTCCACCGACTCGTTCCGGGAGTTTTTCATCAAGCAAGGTGCCCAGGCGAAGGTGTATGCCCTGGAAGCCTCGCCCCAGCTCGATGCGGTACTGACCTCGCGGCCGGCCGAGCGCAACTACCTCAACCAGCTCGTGCGCCACTATCAGCGCCAGCGGCCGGTGGAAGTGCGCGACGCGGTGGGCAACCTGGTGCGCGACGCCGACGGCCGGCCCACCTACACCACCGTCACCGAGCAGCGGCTCGACTTCGCTGTTGACCAGTTTGTGGAAGAAAAGCAAAAGCGCAAGGGGGCGCTGCCGGCATGAGTGCGCCCCTGCTGCTGCTCGTCGGCATGGACCTGGATACCGACTTCATCACGGCGGCGGACGGGGCCCTGCGCAAAGTACTGCAGGCCTGCCAACTCTACCTGATTCCGCCGTTTCTCTCGGTGGCGCTGCTTTACACTGTGGGTCGCGGCTACCTGCAGGGCGGGCAGCTGCGCATGGACTTTTCGCCCTTGCTCAAGGCGCTGTTCGTGTACTTCATCCTGTTTTTCTACCGGGACTTCATGGATTTGATTGGCGGGGCCATCGGCGGGTTTTCCAGCCTGGTGGCGCCGGCTAAGCCCGGTTTCATTGCCGAGGCCCTGCAAAGCCTGACGAATCCAGCGGGCGCCGCCTCCATCGAGCCCGACAAGGCCACCAACACGGCCGGCTTTGTCAACGACCAGATTGGCGCTATCACTTCCTTCTGGGACAAGCTCACCAACTTCTCCCTGCTCAACCTGCTCACCGAACTGTTCACGACCAGCACCGTCGTGCTCATCCGGCAGGTGCTGGTGATGGTGCGCCAGTACATCGTGGCCTTCCTGTACGTGAGCGGGCCCATTGCCATCTGCCTCTCCGCGCTGCCGCCCTTTGCGCAGCTGGGCAAGCAGTGGCTGCAGAACTTCATGGCTGTGCAGTTCTGGTCCCTGACTTACTCACTGCTGGATACCATCTATGCCAATTACGCCGGCATCCGGCCCGCGACGGGCAACGTGCTGCTGCCCACCGGCATGACCCCGGGCGATTACGCCAACGATGTAACCTACCTCATCAACTCCATCGGCTTCGTCATCCTTTACTGCATGGTGCCCTGGCTGACCAGCTTCCTCATCGGCTCCTCGGCCGTGCAGGGCTTCGTGGGCATGTTCGGCGGGGCCGTGGCCGGGGCTGCCGGTGCCGTGAACAGCGTCGTGTTTCCGGGGGCCTACGGCGGCGGGGCCAGCGGCGCGCTGGGCCGCAAGCTGGGCTTCGGCCCCGATAAAGGGGGCAGCAGCTCCGGTGCCGGCGCCAGCAGCTCGCCTTCGGGTTCGGCCTCTTCCGACCTGCCTACCATGTCCTCCGCCGACTCTAGCGCGCCCACGCGCCGCCGGCGCTAACCATTTACCGCTATGAAACAGCTTCTTTTTAGCCTGCTGGGTGCAGGCGCACTATTGACGGGATGCAAGAGCGACAACGAAGCCGCCGCGGAAAAGCTGCAGCAGGTAGCCACTGCGGCCGCCAATTCCCCCGAAGCCCAAGCCCGGGCAGCCGCTTGGAGGCTTGCTACAACCAAACCGCCGCAATTGGCTGCTGATAAGCCGGTTGATTTGCGCCCGGCCCTGGAACAGCTCCTGCCGCAGGATGGCTACATGCAACTCGTTTCGGTTAAAGCAGCGGGTGCAGCCCAGCCGGCTATCTTGCTGCTACCCATTCTGTGGCGCCCCATCAAAGGCAACTACCCGCCTGTGGCTCCCGGTTACCGGCTGCCCTTCGAAGCAGTGCTCAAATGGAAACCGACGGGCTACGCGCCGGGTGAGAAAATACCCGCCGCCATGGCGCTGGATGGCCCGTGGGCGCCCGATACCCTGAACACCTTTTCGCTGCGAGAGCCGGAGGTTACCGTACCCGGTCAGGCGGCTACCGCGCCCATGCTGCTTAAGCCGGGGCAGGCCGTAACCGTGCGCGGGGTGGCCTATGCCTATGCCACTCCCCCAGCCGCCGGCCAGGCGCCCCGCCTGGTGCTGTATCCCTACCGGAATCCGCTGGGGCCGCCCGACGCGCGCAAGATGGTCTATCTGCCGCTTTAGCGGCGGGCGGTGGGGTAAAAAGCCCAGGCGGCCAAGCCCCTACTCTTCTCCAACCTCTTCCACTCACTCATGAACTCTGTCCAAGACTTAAATAAGACGTTTATCACCATGCGCACCATGGCGCTGGCCGCGCTGGCGCTGCTGGGTGTGGTCACCTTAGCAGCTGGCGCGCTGCTCTACCGGGCCTATGAATCCACGGGCCAGCGTGTGTACGTGGTCAGTGATACCGGCTCCTTCTCGGCCCAGATTGGCCGCGGCGCCGGCCACACGCCCTTCGAGGCCCGCAACCTGGTCAAGACCTTTTTACTGACCATGTTCGGCCACGACCAATACAGCTTCAAGCACAACCTCGACGCCGGCCTGCCCCTGATTGAGGAGCGCGGCGGGCGCTTTCTGTTCGAGAGCTTCCAGCGCGGGCAGGTGCTGCAGAACTACATCCGCTACGGCGCCCGCCAGGCCGTGACCGTGGACAGCATCCACCTGGACATGAACCACCGGCCCATCACCGGCCGCGCCTACATCAAGCAGACGGTGTTTATCGGCGACCAGCAAAGCCAAAGTAAGCCCCTGGGCGCCAAGTTCGCCCTCATCGAAACCGACCGCTCCGACGCCAACCCCTTCGGGCTGCTCATCACCGATTTCGACTTCATTCCCTACAACCCACCCGTTACGCAGGAAGAGAAAGACCAGCTGCGCGACCAGGAGCAGGCCCGGCAGCGCAAGCTGCGCGAAGAAGCCGAAGCCGCCGGCGTGCCCCTGACGCAACCAGCCCCGACCACACCCGCTCCTGCCGCTCAACCTGCTCAGTAAGCTACTCCTATCCACTTCTTATGCGTTTTCCCTTCTCCTTTGCTTCCTGCGCGCTGCTGGCGCTTTTACCTAGCCTTTCGCAAGCGCAGTCTCTTGCTTCGGCTGCCTCCCATTCCGCCGGTGTGCAGGTCCCGCATCCGGCTAACGTGGCGCCGAAAATGCAGCTGGAAATAGCTGTTTCAGACTCTTCGACGACGTATCTGGTCTTCCCGGGGCCGGTTTCCCTGGTCGACGTGGGCCAAGCACCGCATTACTTGGTCAAGATTGAAAGCAACGCCGTCTTCGTGCGGGCCAAACGGCGCAACCCACCGCCCACGCCCATCCTGGTGCGCTACGGCTCGCGCTATTGGATGGGGCACCTGGTGTATACCGGCCGGCCGGTGCTGCAGCTCTACGACTTTCAGGATGGCGGCGCCCTGGGCGTTAGTGTCGGCGGCAAGGCCCGCAACGGCGCCGGCGTCGATGACGCGCTGGCCCTGGACCAAGGCCACGAAAAGCGGGAGCTGGCCGAAGCGCGCCTGGCCAAGCTGGCCACCGCCAAGCACGCCGATACCAGCGGGCTGCGAACGGCCGATAACGACCTGGTGCTTTCGCTGGCCAACGTGCGCAACGACAAAGACTTTACCTACCTGCGCCTGAAGCTGCGCAATACCACCACCATCGACTACGCCGTGGATTTCACTGACTTCGAGCTGGTGGAAAACTCGCGCAAGAAGTTTCTGGGCAAAAAGAAGAACGAGGCCCGCCGGCCCCTGGCCCCCGCCTGCGGGGCGGAAAGCCAAACCATCCCGGCCCGGGCCACGGGCTACCTGCTCTACGCCGTGCCGCTGTACGCGGCCACCGACCGGGGCCACCTCGAAATCACGCTACGTGAGAAGTTCGGGGCCCGGGTGCTGGTGCTGAAAGTGCCGAGCAAAGTCATCAACACGGCTGCCGCCATTTAACCCTTCTTTCCATGTCCGAGCACAACATGCAGCCGGTGTATCCTGCCGGCGATACCTCCCAGTCCGAATCCCAACCTGCTTCCGGTCATCCTGTACCCACTCCCCCCGCTATGCCTCGGCCCTCGGTGGGAGAACTGGCCCGCCGGCACTGGTTACCCCTGCTCGTCGGCATCGGCCTGCTGACGGCGGTGACGCTGTTTTTCTATGCCCGTTCTCTTTCCCAGGAAGTAGCGCAGCAGACCAGCCCCGTGGCGGCTACCTCTCAAAATCTGGAGCCCACGATTGCGCCGGCCACGCCCGAAGCGGCCCCGGCCCCCACGGACGTGCTGGAGCAAAAGCAGGCGGCCGCCCGGCAGGCCGGGGTGCAGCTGCCCGGCACCGTCCCTTCCCCCGACCAACTGGCCGGTGGTATGGCGGTCGACACGGTTGGTCAGGCAGCCTTGCGCCGCCGCACGGCATTAGCTACTGCTGAGCGTCAGGCCCGCGCCGCGGCTAACCGGGCGGCCTTACCGCCCCCTGATTCCACGGAAGTAACCGCCGTCGATGCGCAGACCGGCGCTTACAGGTCCGTACGCATACCGGTGGTGCAGGCTAGTTACCGGGGTAGCAGTGCCAGCGCAGACCCGCGTCGGCGTTTGCGGGCCGGAGCCCGACCCCGCACGGCGCCCGACGGGGTGCCCTATGAGCAAAACGACGACGTGCTGGACATGCTCGACGCAGCCCCTGCCGCCTCCCGCGCCTCCTATGAGCAAATGACGGGACGCCGTTACTTTGACCGGCGAGCTGCCCTGCGGGCCGGCGGGGCGGCTACTGCCGCGGCAAGCAATGCTTCGGGATACGATGCCTTCGGCACCATTAAAGCCGGCAGCTTCCGGTATGCTTCCGACAACCAGACGCAGCTGCTGCCGGACATTTTCTATAAAGCCGTTATCAACGGTGAACAGAAGATTAGGACGGGCTCGGTGGTGCTGTTGCGCTTGGTGGAGGATGCGGTTATCAGCGGGCAGACCTTTCCTAAAAACTTGGTATTTGCCGGCGTGGCCAGCGTTGAAACCAACCACGTGGCCATCCGCATCTCGCGGCTGGGTCCTACGCGGGTTGCCGCCGACATCTACGACTACCACTACCTGCCCGGGTTGATGATAGACCCGCAGAAGCGCCAGCCGCTGCCGGCCGGTGACAACCCCCTCAACGATGCCCGTACCATCGGCGCCCAGGAAGTAGGCCTGGCCATTGACCGCTCGGCCTCTGCGGCTAATTCGGTAGTGGGAGTAGGGGGCCGGGTAGCGGCGGCTATGGTGGGCCGGGCCTCTACGCCCCGCCAGAAGCTGCGCGACGTGCGTCTACCCGATGGCTACCCCGTGCTCATCACCACGGGTGCGACGGATGCCGGTGCGCCGACGTCCAGCAACTAAACATCACTTTAGCTCTTAAGCCATGAAAAAGGGACTGTTTGTCGTGGTGTTGGCCACTTTGGCCGGCACCACCTACTTCGCCTCGGCTCAGATGGTCGTCAACGACCCTCCGCACATGGGCATACACATCGGCCAGTTCGCTAAGCAGCTCAAGCAATGGACCGAGACTATCAAGAACTATCAGGTCATCAAGGACGCCAGACAAATTGCTGGCGTCACCCGCGACATCACCGGCCAGGTCAAGGAGCTTACTTACGAGGGACTAGAGCTGCAGCGCCAGATTCAGGCCGACCTGCGCAAGGTAGAGTCGGTGAAGGATTTGCGCTACGCCAACCCATTGGAGCTATTCGGCCGGGCCATGGCCATGAATACCAGCTCCCAACCTGACTACATGCCGCCGGTGAACAAGGCCCAGCGGTTGCGCCAAGCGCTGCAGGGCCGCACCGAGCAGGACGTGGAAACGGTGTACCAGGCCTTCTCAGGGCTGGATATTGGCCGCAATGGAGCCCAGTCCTTTACCTACCGCGACTACAAAAACATGCGGCAGGAAGCTTTTGCGTCGGCCTATGCCTACGAGGAGGTGCTCAAGAAAAAGAACGTCGAAACGGCCTTCAACTACCAAAAGATTGCCGATGAGATGACGGCCCAAAGCGTTGAACTGATGGCCACGCTCAAGAATCCCGGCCGTTATTCCATGACGGAAGCTGAGCGCCTACGGGCCATGGGCCAGGCCAACGACAACATGGTGAAGGCCCTGCAGCTGCGGCAGGAAGCCGACCGCCTCATCCACGAAGCGGGCCGGCCTGGTCCCGCGCGACAGGCCGTGGAAGGAGCCTACCGGGACCAACTGCTACAGAATCAGCTGTTAAAAAGCATCAGTCGCTCAGGAAAGTTCTAGCTAGTGACCAATCTGAATATTAATTCTTTCGTTCTCCTCTTCAGGCGCGCCAGCCCGCGCAATTTTGCGTATCGGCCTTGCTTATTCGACCACCTCATGGCCCAGTAGCCTCCGCACCCGGTTGCGCAAGGCGTAAATACGGGAGTTGAGGTAGCACTCCCGGCAGTGGCTGAAGTTCCACAAGCAATCCACCGTATCCGTGAACAAGTGGAAAAGCAGGCCCACAGCAACTATTTGCGTAGCCGGCAGCAATAGCAGCAGCGCATATACCGGTACGGCATAAAAGGAGTGCAGCGGGTGATACCCGATGCTGCAGCGCAGCGGGTCGAAGATGGGTTTGGCCAGCAAGTGGTCCAAATCAATGGCCATGGTGGCCAGCATAATCAAGTACGCGGTTTGCCACACCAAAGGGAAAAACACCAGCGCCAGCACCACCGGAAACACAAAGTGCAGGCCATAATGCACCAGGGTTTGGGCGCTGAAGAGCTTGGGAGAGGCGTACTGGCGAGGCCCACGTGGTGCTACCGATTGGGTTACGCTGCTCGCGGTATCTGCCATCGTTGCTTTTGCACTCCTACTGCCCGGCTCGCCCGCCGGCTCCTTTTTCTCTAAGGGCGCGTGGTCGGGCTTGCCGGCGACTCGGGGCCGCACGGCCGCCTTTGCCCGTCGCGGCGGGTTGGGAGAGTACTCAGGGGCGGCGACGGCCGCCGTGTCGACGCGCTGGACCGGCCGCGGGTGGCGGTACCCCGCGCTAGCTGGAAACCTGGGGACTACCGCGGCTGACCGGCACCCGGCTAGTACCAAGACCAGGCCGGCGGCGAAGGATAAAATGAAGCGGAAAACAGGCAAGGGTAGCACGATGAACATGTCCTTGTGGATAAGCCGGCTAATGCCTTGATTGACCCTAACCGCTCATAAAGCAAAAAGGCAGCTCCGCGAGAGCTGCCTTTTTTAGTTACACACTGGTTACTAGCGGTTGCGCGAGAGCCAGCTTTGAAGAGCTGCAATTTCCTGGCGCTGGTCGGTGATGATGGCCTGCGCCATTTGACGCATCGTGGCGTTGCGGCCGTGCTGCAGCAGGGCCTCGGAGTTGTCGATGGCGGCCTGGTGGTGGTCGACCATCATCTGGGCGTAGTCGACATCGGTTCGCATAGTCATGGCGCGCCCGTTACTGGCAGCCATCATGCGGTCCATGTTGGTTTTCTGGATTTGATTAAACTGCGGCACCAGGGGCTGCATGGGCTGATGGCTACCAAGGAAGGTATTGAATTGCGTGATTTCAGCACGTTGCTTGGTGATGACGTCCTGGGCGATGGTTTTCATTTCCTGGTTGCTACCAGCGCGCAGTTCTTCCTCGCTCATCTTGATGGCCGCGTCGTGATGCAGAACCATCTGGGCGGCAAAGTCGTGGTCAGGGTCCTGGGTTTTGGCCTGCGCGTCCATCTGCGTCATCATGTCCATCATGATTTTCATGAGAGGACTATCGTGCTTCATGTCGTCCATGTCGTGCTTTTTACAGGCCGTGGACAGGACGCTAAAAACAAGTAGGGACAGGAAAGGCAAGCGGAAAAGGCGATTCAATTGCATGAGCGTGCGGATGAATTGTGAGCCATACAAACGCCCAGATTAACCCTCCGGTTTTTACGCGGTTAACGTTTTTACTTGCATAATTTCGGTTGCTACAGCAGCGCATCCAGGCTGCGCCGGGCGTGACTGGCCGGTCCCAAACGCTGAAACTCCGTGGGCGTCAGGCCCGTCACTTGGCGGAACTGGCGCGATAAGTGGGCCGGGGAGCTGTAGCCCAACTGCTCGGCGACCTGGGCCATGCTCAGCTCCCCGTAGCCGATGAGCTCCTTGGCCCGCTCCACCTTCTGGCGGATAATAAACTTCTCAATGGTCAGACCTTCTTCCGCCGAAAACAAGTGGGAGAGGTAGTGGTAGTCGCGCCCCAGCTGCTCGACCAGCGAGTCGGAGTAGTTGAGCAGGCGCGGACCGGGCGGCGGGTAGTGAATGAGCGTGACCAAGTGGGTCTTGATTTGCTCGACCAGCTGCGCCCGGGGTTCTTCCAGCAGGGCAAAGCCGGCTTCCTGCAGGCTGGCGCGCACTGGTTCCAAGTCCGGCTCCTGGCCCCCGGGCGCCGATACGTCGGCCTCGCCCAGCACCACCCGGTGCACCTGCAGGCCGAGAGCCGTGAGTTCTTCGCCCACTACCCGGATGCACTGGGGGCAGACCATGTTCTTAATCAGCAGCCGGTGCGTACCGGGCGCGGGCAGCGTGTAGTTGGAGCGGAGTTCGGTGTTCATGGAGCGGGCTTACTTCACGACAAGGCTGCCGCGCAGCATGCCCATGCCGCAAGTAAAGGTAAAGGTGCCGGCCTGCTGGGGCAGTAGCTCCACCAATGTAGTCTTGAAGGCGGGTAGGTCGCGGCGGATGCTGAAGTCGGGCATGAGCAACTCCTCCGAGCAGCTGTTCTCCTCGTCGCGGTAGAAGCTCAGCTGCACGGGCTTGCCGCGTTCTACTTCAATCACGTCGGGCGAGTAGCCGCCCTTGACGGTGATGTCCACCTCCTGCACCCCGCTGGACGTGGAAACCGCGCTGGCCGTTTGCCGGGCGGAGAAAAAGAAGTACCAGAGGACGAACCCGGCCAAAGCCAGGCCCGCCAGCGTCACGATGATTTCGGTGGTATCCATAACCTTAGTTTTTAACGGGAGAGAAGCCGCGCAGGCGCAGCGAGTTGGTGAGCACCGACACCGAACTCAGGGCCATGGCCCCGGCCGCCAGCATGGGCGAGAGCAGCCACCCGAAGACGGGGTAGAGCAGCCCGGCCGCGATGGGAATGCCCAGCGTGTTGTAGATGAAGGCGAAAAACAGGTTTTGCTTGATGGTGCGGATGGTCTGGCGCGAGAGGTCAATGGCCGTGACCACGCCCTGCAAATCGGAGCGCATGAGCGTGATGCCCGCCGCTTCCATGGCCACGTCGGTGCCGCCGCCCATGGCCAGCCCAATGTCGGCCTGGGCCAGCGCCGGGGCATCGTTGATGCCGTCGCCTACCATGGCCACCACGCGCCCTTCGGCCTGCAGCTCCTTCACTTTGCCGGCCTTGTCCTGGGGCAATACCTCGGCAAAGTAGCGCTTGATGCCCACCTGCCCGGCTACCTGGGCAGCCGTCTGGGGATTGTCGCCGGTCATCATCACCACCTCAATGCCCATGCCCTGCAGCCGCTTAATGGCGGCGGCCGACGTCTCCCGCACCGTGTCGGCCACGCCGACGAGGCCCACGGCCTGCTTGTCAACGGCAACGTAGAGCACGGTCTTGGCCTGGGCCAGCAGCTCGTCGGCCTGCCGGCGCACGGCCGGCGAAAGGCTGATCCCGGCCTCATCCAGCAGGCGGAAGTTGCCGACGAGCACCGCCTGCCCGTTCACCGACGCCTGGGCGCCCTTACCTTCGATGGCCTTAAAACCCGTGGCAGAAACCACGGCGGTCTGCCGGGCATCGGCGTAGCGCACCACGGCCTCGGCCAGCGGATGCTCGCTCTGCCGCTCCACGGCCGCTACCACCTGCAGCAAGTGCGTTGCGTCCTGTCCCTCGGCCGGCACGAAGTCGGTCACGGCCGGCTCGCCGCGGGTGATAGTACCCGTTTTGTCCAGCAGCACGGTGTTCACCTGGTAGGCTTTCTCCAGCGCCTCGGCGTTGCGAATCAGCACGCCGTGCTCGGCGCCCTTGCCGGTGCTTACCATGATGGCCGTGGGCGTGGCCAAGCCTAGAGCGCAAGGGCAGGCAATGATGAGCACCGCCACGAAGTTGACCAGGGCCAGGGGCAGGCGGGCTTCCACGGGGGCGAGGTCAAACCAGACCACGAAGGTCAGGATGGCAATGACCACGACTGTGGGCACGAAAATGGCGCTGACCTTATCGGCCAGCCGCTGAATGGGCGCGCGGCTGCCCTGAGCATCTTCCACCAGCTTGACAATCTGCGAAAGCATGGTATCGGCACCCACTTTCGTCACGCGGAAGCGGAAGGACCCCGTCTTGTTGAGCGTGGCCCCGAACACCGGGTCGCCTTCTTTTTTCTCCACCGGCAGGCTTTCCCCGGTGAGCATGGCCTCGTCCACGGCCGAGTGCCCGGCTTCGATGACGCCGTCGGTGGCCACTTTCTCGCCGGGCCGCACCACGATGAGGTCGTTTAGCTGCACCTGCTCGATGGGCACGTCGACTTCCTGCCCGTCGGGGCGCACCACCCGGGCCGTCTTGGCCTGCAGGCCCATCAGGGCCTTGATGGCGGCCGAGGTCTGGGTTTTCGCCCGCAGCTCCAGCACCTTGCCCAGCAGAATCAGGGCGATGATGGTGGCGGTGGTGTCGTAGTAGACCTCCGGCATGATGCCCCGGCGCATAAACCAGTCCGGCACCACGGTGGCCGCCAGGCTGTAGAGAAACGCGGCGCCCGTGCCCACGGCAATCAGCGTGTCCATGTTGGCGGCCCGGTGCTTGAAGCCGTTCCAGGCCGAGGTGAAGAACTCGCGGCCGCTGTAGAGCAGCACCGGCAAGGTCAGTACCAGCAGGCCGTAGTTAAGCCACTGCATGTTGATGCGCTGCATCATCGCCGGCCAGAACATGAGCATGCTCAGCGGCATAATGACAACGGCCAGCGCCGTGGCCACCCAGAAGCGACGCTTCAGCTTTTGGTAGGCCAGCGCCTTCTGCTGGTCGATTTCCGCCTGCCGGTCGGTGGCGGAGGAGTCGGGGGCCCGCTCGGTTACGCCGTAGCCGGCATTCACCACAGCTTCCTTCAGCGTGGCGGGGGTCGCTTGAGTGGGCAGGTAATCGATGGTGGCTTTCTCCGTGGCAAAGTTGACCACGGCCCGCTGCACGCCGGGCGTCCGGGTCAGGGACTTCTCGACGAAGGACGCGCACGAAGCGCAGGTCATGCCTTCAATATCGAGCGTCTCGGTCTTGGTGGTAGGTTCCATAAGTAGCAAAGAATAAGCTGATTTGCAAGCCACCGGTTGCGGTGGTCAACAGACGAAATCACCCTACAAAGAAACGCGGACCCCTGCCGGAAGTTCGTACTAAATCCTGCCGCAGACTTGCATAATTTGACGGCCAGCCCTCGGGCTGGTCCGGCTCAAAAAAGGAGCAGGGCGCGGTAGCCAGATTATCTCCAGCTACCGCCCCCTCGCCTCGCCGCTGTTCGGAATGCTTGTTTACTATACGACAGGCGTCGCTTTCGACTTACGCGTGTTGGGTGCCGGGATGCTCAGGCCAAAGGCCTGCCGCATGAACTCCAGCAGCACGGCGGTGCGCGTAACCAGCAGACTCCGGCGCCGGCCCGGCCCCCGGCCCTCGTATACTTCCCGGGTGAGCAGGCCCACCAGCCGCTTCTCCCGGGCGGGGTCGCCTTTCAGGTAGTTGCCGTTGTGCCACACGCCGCCCCCGCTGCTGCCTTCCAGGTCCGGCGTTCTGTGCGGGTTTGGATTGGAAGCGGAAACGACCAGACCGGTGCCGTCCAGCACCAAGTGGGTGGCCGGCTGTAGTTGATGGGTCGCAAAATCAAAGCCGCTGGCCTCTTGCGCTTGCAACGGGTAGGGCTTGGCGTGGGAGTACCCCCCGTATACCTTGGTCTTGGTGGCGGGATAACCGACAATCAGGTACAGGTCGTTGAGGTGCCGGCGCCGGGTGGAGAGGTCGGTCAGGGTAAGAAACCGGTAGGCCCGCTGCAACTCGGCTAGTTGGGCGGCGTCGCTGAGTTCGAGGACGGCCAGGTCAACGACGGTCGGGGTGGTGGCGCACCACGTGCCCGCCAGCGTCACCTCGTAGTCGCCCAGCAGCACAAACGTGTTACCGTGGCCCTGGTGGATGACGTGGGCGGCGGTAGCCACGAAGAAGCGGTTGTCGATGGTGAGCAGCACGCCACTGCCGAGGGCTTTGAGTTGCTTCTCCTCGTTGTACCAGTAAAACTGGAGGGTGGATTGCAGTATCGCCTCGGTGGCGATGCTGAGTTGCTGGGCTTTTATCTGGCGAAAAAGCTGAAGAGTTGTTGGCGTAATAGCCATACGGTAAAAGGATAAAAAATAAGTTATTGGTCGGGGCCACCCGAAAGTTGACTGACGACCCGTCCCACTCATAAATACGTAATCCGACCCCGCTGCTGGAAAAAAACCTGTACAATTCTCATTTTTCGTTCCCAATTCCCAGCTACTTAGCCGGAATAGATTTACATAATCTTGCTTTAGGCTTGCATAATTTGGCGGTCAGCTGGTTTGCAAGTTTATTGCGCGAGGCAAAAGAAAGCGGCCTGCACCTCATATTTAAGCCCTTTTCATTATCTCTGGCCCCTTGTCAGGCAAGCCATGCCGGAACTCTTAGCCGGGAATGGCAGTAAATAATCAGTCCTGCACTTTCTGCACAGAAGACTATTTTTGCAGTTGCTTAGCGCCTGTCATGTTCCGTAGCCTGTTCCCTTTCCGCCGTTTGCTGGCGACGAGCTTCCTGCTCGTCTTCGTCAACGTGTTCGTGGGCCAGTGCTACTGCGCAACCCTGAATCCGGTACTGGCCGCGCCCGCGCCGGCGGCCAAAGCTTCTGCCGTTCAAAAGCCCGGGCATCCCGGCTGCCACGGCCACGGCAAATCCACTACCCAGCAGAAGCCGGCCAAGGTCAAGCCTGACCTGGCCAAGCACAACGCCAAGCTTACGGGCAAGGACGATTGCTGCCAGGATAATTCGGCCGCCGTACTCAAGTCGCTCGCGACGCCCGGCGAAAAGCCAGTGCTCTCGCCGGCCCCCGCGGTGCTGCCGGCCAGCAACGACTTCTTTTTCCGGCCGGCCGCCGGCCAGTGGGACCGCACGAATGCGGTCGTTTTGGTGCTCCGCGAGCACCTGCCCCCCAAAATTCCCGACATCCGCATTTTCATTCAGTCGCTGACTGTTTGATTGATTGACGCGTTCCAGGCTCGCCCCGGTATAGCTATGCTATGTCCGGGGCGAGCCTTTGCTTTTGCGTGTCCGCCCGGCGCTTAGGTGCGCCCGCCACCCCTCCCTTATTCTTCCTGGTTTACCCGCCTGACAATGAAGAGTTGTTGCCAGGAAGCAGGCGCTCCCCCTCCCCGGGGCCCGGTTCGCCGCCTGCTTTCCTACCTGCTCTACGCCGTGGTGGCCGCCGTGCTGGGCTTCGCGCTCTGGCAGCAGTGGCAGGCCTAACCCCCACGCCGGAGCCCCGGGCCGCTCTCCCGCTGAGCTGCTCCATGTTCAACCCCCATTCCCATCTTATGTACCGCTTACCGCTTTCCCTGCTGGCTTTGGCCAGCCTGCTTACCACTGTTAGCTGCTCTTCCGAAACGGAGTCCAGCAGCGCCACCAACACCGTCACGACGCCCACCAACGGCCCGGCCGAAGGCACCGCCGAACACGGCGGGGGCCACACCTACGCCTGCCCCATGCACCCCGAGGTGACCAGCACTAAGGAGGGCGACAAGTGCCCCAAGTGCGGCATGAACCTGGAGCACAACGACAAAGTAGCCAACGGCAAAACCTACGAGATGAAACTGGTGCCCACCCCCACGGAGGTAACCGCCGGGCAGCCCACCACGCTGGCCTTTACGCCCGTGGAAACGGGTAAGGGTTCGGCTCCTGTGCCCCTGGATGTGGTGCACGAGAAGAAAATTCACCTCATCATCGTCTCCAAAGACCTGGGCCAGTTTTACCACGAGCACCCCGAGTACACCGCCGCCGGTGACTATAAAGTGCAGTACACTTTCCCGAAAGGCGGCGACTACGTGCTGTTTCAGGACTACACGCCCACCGGCTCGGGCCACCAGCTGGGCCGCCAGCCCCTCACCGTGAAGGGTGCGGCGTATGCGCCGGTCAAGTTCAAGAACGACGACATGCAGTCGGACAAGGACGGCTACCAGGCCACGCTCTCCTTTGACAAAGACCTGAAAGTGGGCCAGCTGCTGGGCATGAAAATCAACATTACGCAGGGCGGGCAGCCCGTCACGAACCTGGAGAACTACCTCGGGGCGCTCGGCCACGTGGTGGTCATCAGCGAGGACACCGAGCAGTACCTGCACGTGCACCCCAACGACCAGGCCGACAAGGGTCCCAACATTGGCTTCAACACCAACTTCGAAAAGCCCGGCCTCTACCGTGTCTTCCTGCAGTTCAACCACGGCGGGAAGATTCACACCGGCGACTTCACTATCAACGTGAAGGCCTAGCGCCTTCTACTAACCGCCTCATTTCCTTTTTCCACTAACCCCAACCAAACCCCATGAAAAAGTCCGCTTTTTACCTCGCTGCCCTCTGCTCGGGCTCCCTGCTGACGGCCAGCTGCAACAGCGACAAGGCCGCTGATACGACGGCCACCACCGAAACAACCGCCCCGGCAGACTCGGCCGCGGGTGACATGGCCGGCATGGACCATTCGTCCGGTGCCACGGGCGGTGACTCGCCGCAGCTAGTGGCCATGAACGAGATGATGCAGAAGATGGAAGCCATGAAAATGAAGGGCAACGTGGACCACGACTTTGCCCACCACATGATGGAGCACCACCGCGGGGCCGTGGCGATGGCCGACATCCAGCTGCGCGACGGCAAGGACGCCACCATGCGCCAGATGGCCGAGAAAATCAAAGCCGACCAGCAAAAGGAAATCGCCGAGCTCGAAGCCTTCGCTACCCGGCTTGACAACGCCCCGACCAACTACAAGCCGCAGGACCCGAACGACCCCTTCACCGCCCAGATGAAAACGTCGATGGACAACATGATGAACAACATGCCCAAGACGGTGGCCAACCCCGACATGAACTTCAACATGATGATGACGGTGCACCACCAAAGCGCCATGGACATGGCCAAGGCCGAGCTGGCCCACGGCAAGGACACCAAGCTCAAGGAACTGGCCCAGCACATGGTCGACACCCAGCAGAAGGAAATCGCCGATTTCAAAGCCTGGCACGCCCGGAACGCCGACAAGATGTAATTCACCGGCAGGCTGCGCGGCGCCGACCGGCGCCATGCAGCCTGCCCTTTACCCACCCCATACCTTTTTATCCATTCTCCATGAAGATTGTAAGAATCTCCTTTATTGCCGCTGCTCTTTTCGCCCTGGTGCCCCTGGCCTCGCAGGCCCAGCACAGCCACAAGCCCGGCACCGCCGCCCACGGCCACCAGGCCGCCGGCGAATCCCACGCCCACAAATCACCCCACGGCGGCATCGTGCGCACGGCTGGCAAGTACCACATCGAGCTGGTGCAGCAAGCCAGCGAAGTACACGTGTACCTGCTCGACGCCAACGAAAAGGCCTTGCCCCTGGACCGCTCCACCGGCACGGCCATGCTGCTGAGCACGGCGGGCAAAACCAGCTCCGTGAAGTTGACCCCCACCGGCGACCATTTCGTGGCCGCTGTGCCCGCCGGCACCACCCTGCGCACGGCCATCGTGAGCCTGAAAGCCAACGGCAGCTCGCTCAGCGCCCGCTTTGAGAAGCTCGACAAGGCGGCGAAATCCACCAAGGCCGTGTCTGCGGCCTACACCTGCCCGATGAACTGCGAGGGTAGCGCCAGCGACAAGCCCGGCAGCTGCCCCAAGTGCGGCATGGCCCTCGTGAAAAAGTCGTAGGCGGAGCCCATGTACCAGGCGCTTCGCGTCTGGCTACCCTCCGTCTGGGCCGCTTGCTGCTGCAACGGCAGGCGGCCCACTGACTGGTTATAACCTGTTTGTATGAAGTCTTTGAAAATAAATAGCAGGGCCTTTGGGCTGCTGGTACTAGCCGTGCTGCTTCTTGGGTTAGGGCGGGAAAGGACCTGGGCGCAAACCGTCGTCAGTTTGGACAGCGCCGAAGCCCAGACAATGCGCCAGCACCCGCGGCTGCGCCAGGCGGACCGCGAAATCGAGGAGCAGCGCGCCCTCAAGCGCGGCTCGTTTGCGCCGGCCAACCCGGACTTTCTGTTCTCGGCCCCCACGGGCGAGATGTGGGCCCCGGGCGTGGTGCAAACCATCGACCTGCCCAACGTCTACCGCCAGCAGCGGCGGGTAGCACAGGCCGGCATCACCCTGGCCGAACGCAACCGCGACGTGAGCCGGGCCAGCGTGCTGCGCGACACGCGCCTGGCCTACCTGAGCCTGCAGTTCACGGAGGCGCAGGTGCGGCAGCTCACGTACCAAGACAGCCTGTTTCGGGCGCTGCGCCTGGCCACCGAGCGCCTGTTCACGGCTGGTGAAGTCACCTCGCTGCAGCGCATCAGCACCGACGCCGAAGCCCGGCAGGTGACCGTGCTGCTGCAGCAGGCCACCGCCGACCGGCAGGCCGCCCAGCGCCGTTTGGGTTTGCTGCTCGGTCGCCCTAGCGAAGTCCTGGCTACCAGCACCGACCTGAGCCGCACCGGCGCGGAGCTGGCCCAAACCGGTACGACCCTGCTCAGCGGGCTGCCGGCCGAAGACAGTGCCGCCCTAATACGCAGCCCCACGCTGGCCGCTGCCACCCAGAACGTGGCCCTGAGCCAGTCGGGCATCAGTTTGGTGCGGGCCCGCCGCACGCCGGCGTTAACGGTGGGCTATCAGAACCAAGCGTTTGAGAACTCGGCTTTGAAGTACCGCTTCCAGTTTGGCGTGTCGGTTCCCATCTGGTTCTGGACGTACCGCTCGCAGCTGCAGGCGGCCACGGCCCGCTCCCAGGCCGCCAGCTACCAGCTGCAGGCCCAGCGCCTGGAACTGAGCACCCAGTACCAGCAGGCGCTGGCCGACTCGCGCAAGTTTTCCGCCTCGCTGGGTTACTACGAGCAAACCGGCCTACCCCAGTCGCGTGCCATCATCAGCCAGTCCCAGCGCCTGTTCCGGGCCGGGGAAGTGAGTTACCTGCAGCTCATTTTGAGCTTAAACCAGGCCTTTGCCATCCAGAATACCTACCTGACCACCATCCGCGACTACCGCCAGGCTTTGGTCGAGCTTAACTACCTGCGGGGCGAATAACCGTCAACCATCATGAAACAACTCCTGATTTTGCTGCTGGGCCTGCTGCTTTGCGGTACGGCCTACGCCCACGGGGGCGAGGACCACGGCGACGGACCCAAAGCGGGCACGGCCGCGGGCGCGACGTCGTTTTCGGTGGCTGCGCTCTCGGAACAGTTCGAAGCGCTGCTGCGCTACGAGCCCCTGGAAGGGGGCAAGCCCGCCGATTTGCGCCTGTTCCTCTCCGACTACGCCACCAATGCTCCCATCAAAGGGGCCAAGCTCACGCTCACCAACCCCGAAGATGCCAACCTGAAATGGGCAGTGACCGAGCAGGAGCCGGGCGTGTACCTGGTGGAAGGCCAGTTCCCGGCCAACAAGGCCTACAGCTTTGCCCTCAACGTCGTGGCCGGCGAAACGGCCGACCTGCTGCTGCTCGACGGCATTAAGGTAGGCGAGAAGCTGCCCGTGGCGGCTGCGGCTCCCGCTGCGGCTACTTCGCTTTTCTCGTCCTGGAAAACCATCCTGGCCTTAGTCGGGGCCTTTGTGCTCGGCATTGGCCTTACGGCCCTGCTCCTGCGCCGCCGGCGTCAGCCATTAGAGCCCGTGCTGCAAACCTCGGAGCAGGCGTTGACCGCCAGCCGCCGCGCCCCCTTCCCTTAATGCTACCCCAATATGAAAACCAAGCATAAATTCCTGGCGGCCACGGCCGCCGCGGGACTGGTCCTGACGGTGCTGCTCCCTCCCCCGGGTCTGGTGCAGGCCCACGGGGGCGAAGACCACGGCGGCGAGGCCAAGGCCAGCACCGGCGTGGCCTCGACCGACGAAGTACTGCTGCCCAAGGAAAGCCAGTTCCTGTTCGAGGTGCGCACCAACTTGGCCGCGTACTCCACCACCTACAGCCGGGCCACGCTCTACGGCACGGTATCGGCCGCAGCCGGCGGTGAAGGCCGCGTGGTGGTGCCCCAAACCGGGCGCATCGTGAGCTTGACCGCCCAGGTGGGCCAGCCCGTGCGGGCCGGGCAAACCCTGGCCGTCATCGAGCAAACCCTCGACGCCACCCAGCAGATCGGCCTCAGCACTGAGCGGGCCAACGCCCAGGCCGAGCTGCGCGCCGCCCAGCAGGACTACGCCCGTCTGCAGAGCATTGCCGACATCGCCGCCCGCAAAGACGTGGTGGCCGCCGAGCTGCGCCTGCGCCAGGCCCGCCAGAACGCCAGCATCCAGAATGGGCAGGCAGGCCAGCGCCGCGTGTCCATCACCTCGCCCGTGAGCGGCACGGTGGACGTGTTTAATCTCGCCGTCGGACAGCAAGTCAACCAGGGCGACGAGCTGTTTCGCGTCATCAACCCCGGCAAGCTGCGGGTAGAAGCCCAGGTATTTGCCCAGGACCTGGCCAAGGTGACGCCCGGCGCCCGGTTTCGGGTAGAAGGCTTGCAGGGCCAGGCCGGCGTACCCGCCAGTCTCGTGGTGTTCAGCAACGTGGTGAACCCCGTGAACCAGGCCCGTCAGCTGGTGCTGGAGCTCGATGCCCAGGAAGGCAGCGCCTACCGCGCCGGCCAGGCCGTGAACGTGCAGGTGGTCGGCCAGACCGGCGGGGGCACCCCGCAGCTGGTGGTGCCCACCTCGGCTATCACCGACCTCAACGGCAAGCCCGTGGTCTTTGTGCACACCGAGCCCGAGCGGTTCAAGATTCGCTTTGTGCAGCCCGGGGCCGTGAACGGCCAGCAAACGGTGCTGGTGCAGGGCCAGGTCAACGAAAACGACCGGGTGGTCACCACCGGCACTTACCAGCTCAAGTCCATTTACCTCAACCAATAAGTCCCGCATAGCGGTGGCTGCTTCAATCCTCCCCATGAAAAACCTCTTTGCTCACGCGGCGCTGACCGCCACCCTTTCTCTCACTGCTGTGGCAGCGCAGGCCCAGACGGCCCCGGCCGCCAGCTCCGCCGCCGACGAGACTGCGGTGAAAGCGGTGCTGACCAAGTACCAGCAGGCCGTGCAAAAGCTCGACACCACGGGCACGCACCGTTTGTTCACGGCCAACTCCCAGGTGTTTGAGTCGGGTGGGGTGGAAGGCACCTACCGGCACTACGCCGAGCACCACCTGGGGCCGGAGCTCAAGGAATTCAGCGCTTTCACCTTCAGCGACTACAAAGCCGCCGTGCAGGTAGACGGCCCCTACGCCTTCGCGACGGAAACCTACACCTACACCATTAACCTCAAAAAAGGCCCTCAGGACAAGGAAGCCAAGGCCCCCATTGTGCGACGCGGGGTGGCCACTTCGGTGCTGCGCAAGAACGCCGCCGGGCAGTGGCAAATCATGAGCACCCACTCCTCGGCCCGCACGCCCCGCATCAAAAAATAAGCTGTCCGGCGAACCTGGGCGACTGCCCACTCGCTGCCAATTCCGGAAGGAGAGGGGACCCATCCGGCCGCTCTCGCTTCTTCCCCTTTGCGCTAACAACCGATGCTTGACAAGATAATTCGCTTTGCCCTGCAGAACCGCCTGCTCATGCTGGCCTTTGCCGTGGGCCTCCTTATTGCCGGCAGCTATACCGCGAACCAGCTGCCCGTAGACGTGCTGCCCGACCTCGACCGCCCCCGGGTGACGGTGTTTCTGGAGGCCCCGGGCATGGCCCCGGAGGAAGTGGAGGCCCTGGTGACGCTGCCCGTGGAAACGGCTCTGAACGGGGCCACGGGTGTGTCGGCGGTGCGCTCCAACTCGGCCATTGGCCTGGGCATGGTGTTCGTGGAGTTCGACTACGGCACCGACATTTTCACGGCCCGGCAGATAGTCTCAGAAAAGCTGCAAACCACCGGCGAGCAGCTGCCGGAGGGCATTACGCCGGTGCTGGGCCCCATCTCCTCGGTTATGGGGCAGATAATGCTGGTGGGGCTGTCGGGCGGCAAGGAAACCAACGCGGCCGATTTGCGCACCCTGGCCAACTACACCGTTCGCCAGCGCCTGCTCAGCATCCCCGGCGTGGCCCAGGTGATTCCCATTGGGGGCGACAACCTGCAGTATCAGGTGCTGCTCGACATGCCGCGCCTGAACGCCACGGGGCTGACCGTGAACCAAGTGGAAGAAGCGCTGCGCCAGTCCAACCTGAACACCACCGGCAACTTTTTCGACCGCAACGGCTCCGAGGTACTTATCCGCAACCTGGGCCGGCTGCGCTCGGTGCAGGATATCGAGAACATCATCGTGGGCTACCGCGACCAGTCGCCCATCCGGGTGGCCGATATAGCGAAGGTGGAGTTTGGAGCCCGATTCAAGCGCGGCGACGGCAGCGTAAACGGCCAGCCCGCCGTGATTCTGAGCATTGAGAAGCAGCCCGGCGCGGCCACGGTGGGCCTGACCGAGGCCGTGGAAAAAGCCCTGGTGGAGCTCAAGCCCTCATTGCCAAAGGACGTGCAGGTAAACACGCGCCTGTTCAAGCAGTCGGAGTTTATCAACTCGTCCATTACCAACGTGGAAGAGGCCCTGCGCGACGGAGCCATTCTGGTGGTCATCGTGCTGTTTGCCTTCCTGCTGAACGTGCGCACCACCTTTATTTCGCTGGTGGCCATTCCCCTCTCGCTGCTGGTCACGGCGCTGGTGTTTCGCTTCGTGGGCATCAGCATCAATACCATGACGCTGGGCGGCCTGGCCATTGCCATCGGCGAGCTGGTCGACGACGCCATCGTGGACGTGGAAAACGTGTACCGGCGCCTGCGCGAAAACAAGCACAAGGCCAATCCACAGCCGGTGCTCAAGGTCATCTATGCCGCCTCCTCGGAAGTGCGTAACTCCATCGTGTACGCCACCATCATCGTGGTGCTGGTATTTCTGCCGCTGTTTGCGCTGGAAGGTATGGAAGGCCGCATTTTCGCCCCGCTGGGCATTGCCTACATCACCAGCATCGTGGCCTCGCTCTTCGTGTCGCTCACTATTACGCCGGTGCTCTGCTACTACCTGCTGCCCAAGATGAAGCAGATGGACCACCCCGAAACCGACGGAGCCTTGGTGCGCTGGCTCAAGAAAAAGGACACGCGCCTGCTGGGCTGGGGCCTGCAGCACCCCAAAGCCATACTTGGGGTAACCGGGGCGCTGTTCGTAGCGGCTATGGCGCTGATTCCGTTCTTCGGCACCGAGTTTCTGCCGCCCTTCAACGAGGGCTCGCTGACCGTGAACTTCTCGGCCCCGGCCGGCACCTCGCTGGCCGAATCCAACCGCCTGGGCACGCTGGGCGAGCAGCAGATGCTCAAGATTCCGGAAGTGGCCTACACCGCCCGCCGTACGGGCCGGGCCGAGCTGGATGAGCATGCCGAGTCGGTGAACAACTCGGAAATTGAGGTAGCCTTTAAGACCGAAGCGGAGCTGGAGAAGGAAGGTAAAACCATGCGCAGCCGGGATGAGATTCTGGCCGACATGCGTCAGAAGCTCAGCCTGATTACCGGCGTGAACGTGAACATCGGCCAGCCCATTTCCCACCGCCTCGACCACCTGCTCTCGGGCGTGCGGGCGCAGGTAGCCATCAAGGTATTTGGCAACGACCTGCTGGAGCTGCGCCGCTACGCCAACGAAGTGCGCGGGGTGGCCAGCACGGTACCCGGCGTGGTAGACCTGCAGGTCGAAAAGCAGGTGCAGATTCCCCAGCTGCTGATTCGGCCCAAGGACGATGCCCTGCGCGCCTACGGCATGGCCCGCGGCGAAGTGGTGCGCGACCTGGAAACCCTGTTTCAGGGAGCCGTCGTGTCGCAGATGCTCGACGGGCAGAAGCGCTTTGACCTGGTGGTAAAGCTGCCGGAAGCGCAGCGCAACGACATCGCCGCCATCGGCCAGACCCGCATCGAAACCCCCACCGGCGCGATGATACCCGTGAGCCAGGTGGCGGACATCGTCTACGAGCCGGGCCCCAACACCGTCAACCACGAAAACACCCAGCGGCGCATCACCATCTCGCTGAACGTGGCCGAGCGCGACCTGGGCTCCACCGTCAAGGAGATACAGGCCAAGGTGAATTCGCAGGTCAAGCTGCCGCCGGGCTACTACCTGACCTACGGCGGACAGTTCGAAAGCCAGCAATCGGCCTCGCAGAAGATTCTCTGGCTGAGCTTGTTCTCGCTGGCGGGTATTTTTCTCGTGCTGTTCTCCCACTTCAAGTCCTCGCTCATGGTCGGGCAGATCATGCTCAACATCCCGCTGGCCCTCATTGGCTCGGTGGTGGCCGTGCTGCTCACCGGGGGCACGTTCAGCATTGCCTCGCTCGTGGGCTTTATCACGCTCACCGGCATCGCTTCGCGCAACGGCATCATGATGATTTCGCACTATATCCATCTGGTGGAGCACGAGGGCGAGAAGTTTGGCATCCCCATGATTGTGCGGGGCTCTCTGGAGCGCCTAGTGCCCGTGCTGATGACGGCGCTGGTGGCGGCGCTGGCCCTGGTGCCGCTCACGCTGGCCAAGGACGCGCCGGGCAAGGAAATTCTCTACCCGGTGGCCACCGTCATTCTCGGCGGTTTGCTTTCTTCCACGTTCCTCGACATCATCGTGACGCCCGTGGTCTTCTGGCTGGTGGGCGAAAAAGCGCTGGCGCAGTACTTCGCTTCCCACCAGGAAACGGGGTTGGATGACCACCCGCAGGAACTCGACGCGCAGCCGCTCACCCCGCCGTCGGATTTAAATCCGGTGCTGCCCACCCGCTAAGCGATGCTGCACGCCTTTCTGCACATCTCGGTGCCGGGGCTGTATGCCCTGGCCTTCCACCGCCCCCACTGGCGGCGGGTGTGGGCGGTGCTGGCCAGTGCCCTGCTGCTCGACCTGGACCACCTGTGGGCCACGCCCTTCTACGACCCAAATCGCTGCAGCATCAACTTCCACACTTTTCACACCTACTGGGCTATCGGCGGCTATGTGCTGCTGCTATTGCCCGCCCGGACCCGGGTGTGGGCCGTGGGCTTTCTGCTGCACATGGTACTCGACTACACCGAGTGCTGGCAACGCGGCATCTACCTGCCTTAACTCCGACTGCCGATGCCTAATCGTTCCGATACCGCTTCGCCCACCACTGTGCTGTACATCAAGCACATGGTATGCCCGCGTGGTATCCGGGTGGTACGGCAGGAGTTGGAGGGAATGGGGTTAGAGGTGCTCGACGTGCGCCTGGGCGCGGCCACGGTAGCGGGCACGGCCCAGGATCTGGACTGGCCCCGCCTGCGGGCTACGCTGGAAGTAGCCCGGTTTGCCCTGCTTGAAACCTTCCACCAGACCCTGGTGGAACGGGTGAGCGTAGCGGTAAACCGTTTGCTGCGCGAGCCGGGTGAGAGCCTGCGGCACCGGGCCTTCGGGCCGGCCGTGGCCCGCGAGCTGGGCTTAACTTACGGGCAACTCAGCGCGGCCTTTGCCCGCCTGGCCGGGGAGGAAACGCTGGCGGGCTACATCCTGAGTCAGCGCCTGGCTTATGCCCAGGAGTTGCTGGCCTCGTCTTCCCTGAGCGTGGGCCTCGTGGCCCGGCGCCTGGGGTACGCCAGCCTGGCGCATTTCTCCGGCCAGTTCCGCCGCCTGAACCGCTGCTCGCCCTCCATGTATCGCCGGTTGCTGCGGGCGGGAGTGGCTCCGACAGTAGCGGAGGAAGCCCCAAATCATGCAAGGAAAGGGGAATGATATGTAAAACCGTGGGTTCCAGGCAGGGTATACTTAGGCAGTGGCCCGGTTGGGTCGCCGTATTCGTTCACCTAATTCCTTTTCCCATGCACGCTCAAAACCAAAGCCTCCTCGCCGCCCTCAACGCCTGCATCGCCGCCTGCGAGCATTGCGCCACCGCCTGTTTGCAAGAGCAGGACGTCAAGATGATGGCCCGCTGTATTCAGCTCGACCGCGACTGCGCCGACATCTGCGCCCTGACGGCCCGCTACGTAGCCCGCGGTTCCGAGCACGCCCAGCACCTGCTGCAGGTCTGTGCCCAAATCTGTCACGCCTGCGGCGTGGAATGCGCCCAGCACGCCCAGCACATGGACCATTGCCGCATGTGCGCCGAGGCCTGCAAGCAGTGCGAAGAAGCCTGCCTGGCCGGCGTGACGGCTTAATTGAACATCTATTGCTGAAAAGCCGGCTTGTAGCAGTACGGGCCGGCTTTTACGTGGGTGGCCAACCGGAAATTAAACAAGCTTGTGGCGCAATTCTGTACGACTGCCCAGCCCGGAGGCGGGTAGATTTGTCGGCGGCTATCCATTCTTTTAGTACGAGCTGATGACCTTCTCTCCGCCGCTACGCAAATTCGTGCTCACCGCCCACATCACGTTTTCCGTGGGCTGGCTGGGGGCCGTAGCCGCTTTTCTGGCTTTGGCCATCGCGGGCCTGACCAGCGAGGACCCGCAGTTGGTGCGGGCAGCTTACCTGGCCATGGGGTTGAGCGGCTGGTTTGTCATCGTGCCCTCCAGCCTGGGTTCACTGGCCACCGGCGTGGTGCAGGCTCTGGGCACACCCTGGGGCTTGTTCAAGCACTACTGGGTGCTGGTCAAGCTGATGCTCACGGTGGGCGCCACGCTGCTGTTGCTGCTGCACATGCAGCCCGTTACCTACCTGGCCGAGGTAGCCGCCAAAACCGACCTTTCCACGACTGACCTGCGCGGGCTGCGCCTGCAGCTGCTGGCCGATGCGGTAGCCGCCCTGGTGGTCTTGCTGGCAGCTACGGCCATTTCGGTGTACAAGCCCTGGGGGCGCATCGGCCAGTGGCGGCTGCAAAAGCAGGCGCATACCCAGGCCGTGGCCGCCGGCCAGGCAACTGCCCTGCCGACGCTTTGGGGCCGCTATTTGCTAATCGCCGGGCTGGTACTATTGCTGCTCTTTGTCGTAGGCAAGCACCTGTTAATCGGGGGCATGAGCCACCATTAAAGCCTGTCCTCGACCGTGGCAGGTGGGCTATTGGTGAAATAGCGGCTACAAATCATGCAAGCCTGAAGCCTAATTCTGTACCCCTAACGGCGCACCCCGCGCTATTTTTGGGTGTTCTTAAACCGAACCTGCCCGATTTGGGCGACACTCCCTCAACTTCCATGAAAACGCTCCAATTCAACACCAACATCAACTGCGGCGGCTGCATCAAAGCCGTAACGCCCACCCTCAACGGCGAGAAAGCCATCACTACCTGGCAAGTCGACACAGCCAACCCCAACAAGGTGCTCACCGTGACCGGCGACATCACCGAAGAGCAGGTACTGGCGCTGGTGGAAGATGCTGGCTTCAAGGCTACCAAGGCCTAAACACTTTAATGAGTGCTACCCACGGCGTACGGACCGTGGCTCGTTAAGCCTCCCCGCGGCGCTGCTCTCCGGCGGCGCCCTGTTTGGCTTCACCAGCCCCCCACCCACCGCGGCTGACTGCCCGCTGAAGGGCACTCCCGATTGCCCGCTGGTGCAAAACTGCGCCCAGGCCGGCACTCCGGCCTGCACGGCGGGAGCCCTTGGCTGCTGCGCCGCTATGTAAGCTACCCGATGCTCCTGTAAAACGCCCGGCCTGATGGCCGGGCGTTTTACGTTTTGGCACTCATTGAACGGCTTGCAGCCAAGAATGGGGCTCCTTTTCGGCTACCGTGGTGCTTGAAATTATGCAACTGGGTGGCCCATGGCGTATAAACATTGTTCCGGCCCGACTACGTATGGTAGAACACAGAGAACAGCAACGACCACCTGGCGCGGGCCAGTGGTCCGCGCGGCCTCTCCATCACCCATCAGGATTTGCCCCGGCACTGCTGCTTGCGGTGAGCCGGGGTTTTTCCGTGTACCAGCCTCATTCAATTCGGCTCTATGTTTTCAGATTTTCCCAATCTGCACCCCCTGGTGGTGCACCTACCCATCGTCCTTATTATGCTGGCCGCGGCGTTGCAGGCCCTGCTGGTATTCAAGGACTGGCCCCAGGTGCGCTGGATTGCGCTGGCGGTAATGGCCGGGGGCTTTGCCGGGGCGGTGGCGGCCAGCACCGTGTTTCATGCCCTGCCTATGGGCTTGTCGCCCCGGGCAGCGGCGGTGTTCGCGGCCCACGAGCAGTTTGCCAGCTACACCACCTGGCTCTCGGGCATCACGCTGCTACTGGCCGGCATCGGATTTTACTTTAAGGTGCAGCGCCGGGCCTACGAGGTGCTGGTGCTAGTGGCCGCGGTAGCCGCGGCCGGCGCGCTTTCCGTGGCCGGGCACCGGGGCGCGCAGCTGGTGTACGTAGAGGGCGTGGGTCCCAAGGGCAACCTGCTCGACAAAAGCCACGGCCACGGCGGGGAGGAAGCAATGACCGGGATGGACATGCCGACTTCGGATGCGAACGCCCACAACGAGGGACCCGGCGCAACCGACGAGACCCGCCAACCAGCCGGTACGGTGCCGGACAACGCCCAACCCGGAATGGAGGGCATGAACATGGACCCCAAGGCCGCTCAGCCAGGCCAGCGCAGTCAACCCATGGAACAGATGGAAGGCATGAACATGCCCAATCAACCGCGGGGCGGCCAATCGCAGCCGGCACCGGCCAGTAGGGCCGCGCGGCCGGGGAACATGGCGGATATGCCGGGGATGAACATGCCCGGCATGAGCACGCCGCGCTCCTCTGCCCAAACGCCCGGCCGCAAAGCGCAGCCTGCTCCAATGGACATGGGCAACATGCCGGGCATGGACATGGGGCCCACCCGCCCGAAAAACACGTCCCGGAATCAGCCTGCCATGGGCAATATGGGCACGATGAAGGGCATGGAGAACATGCCCGGCATGCAGCCCGCCGGCGGTCAAAAGCCCGGCGCAACTCGCCAACAAACGAACGACATGTCGGGAATGCCGGGCATGAAAAAGGGCGAGTCCATGCCCGGCATGGGCGATATGAAGGGGATGGACATGAAAAGCAAGGATGGAAAAGGCATGGATATGAAAGGCGCCGGGACAATGCCGGGCATGGCTATGCCCAGCCCGATGGACAAGTACCGCTTCGAGGACAACAACCCGGCGCGCACCCAACCCAAAAGCAATAACTAAGTGACGATGCGAGTAATCTTTCTGCTGGCTGCGCTGCTGGCCACCCTGCCCGCCTGGGCCCAGAGCATGCCGGGCATGCGCATGGGCAAGGGCACCGAGCCCCACCTGACCCAGTCAGCGCCCCCGGCCGCCGAGTTGCAGGGCAAAATCGTGACGCCCCGCTCCGGCTACGTGGGCAAAAGGGTGGAGTACGACTTATACGTCGACGAGCGCCTGGTCAACTTCACCGGTCGCACCCGCCGGGCCATCGGCATCAACGGCCAGATTCCGGCACCTACGCTCACCTTCAACGAGGGCGACACCGCGGTGATTCGGGTGCACAACCAGATGCACATGGAAACTTCCATTCACTGGCACGGCATCCTGCTGCCCAACGAGCAGGACGGCGTGCCCTACCTCAACACGGCCCCGGTCGCGCCCGGCGGCACCCACACGTTCGTGTTCCCCCTGATTCAGAGCGGCACTTACTGGTACCACTCCCACACCATGCTGCAGGAGCAAGACGGCGTGTACGGCTCCATCGTCATCCACCCCAAGCGGATTCCCTACGAGATGAAGGAGTACGTGCTGGTGCTCTCCGACTGGACCGACCACCAATCCAAGGAAGTGCTGCGCTACCTCAAGCGCACGGGCGAGTGGTTTGCCGTACAGAAGGGCGCCACCCAGAGCTACGGGGAGGCCCTGGCCGCCGGCTACTTCAAGGACAAGCTCAAGCAGGAGTGGGGCCGCATGCCGGCCATGGACCTGACCGACATCTACTACAACAAATTCCTCACCAACGGACAGGAAAAGGGCTATTTCAAAGACGCTAAGCCCGGGGAGGTGGTGCGGCTGCGCGTCATCAACGGCAGCGCTTCCTCGTACTTTTTCCTGCAGTACGCCGGCGGCCCCATGCAGGTGATTGCCGCCGACGGCATCAACGTGGAGCCCTTCCCGGTCAACAAGCTCGAAATCGCCACGGCCGAAACCTACGACCTGCTGGTCACGGTGCCCACCATGGGCGCGGCCGAGTTTCGGGCCACGGCCAACGACATCACGGGCTACACCTCCACCTACATCGGGGAGGGTGAGCCGATGAAAGCGCCGGACTTGCCCCGCATCAACTACTTCCAGATGATGCGCGAAATGGGCAGCATGGGCAACATGAGCGGCATGGACATGGGCGGGGCCGGCATGACCAAGCAGCAGGGCGGTGGGGAAATGAAAGGCATGGACATGTCGGGCCAGAAGCCAGCCAGTGGCTCGCCGATGCCGGGCATGGACATGCAGCACGGCACGGCGCCCGCTACCACGGCCCCCTCGCCGCAGAACCGGCCCGCGAATGCCCAGGAAAAAGCCGGAAAAAGCATGGGCACCATGCAGGACATGGGCGGCATGTCGGGCATGGACATGGGGGGCATGGCCGGGATGGGCAGCATGGGCGGCAGCGCCGGCGACTTCAACTACAACATGCTGCGGGCCCTGAACCCCACCACGCTGGACTCGACCAAGCAGTGGCGGGAAATAAACCTGACCCTGACCGGCAACATGCTGCGCTACGTGTGGTCGTTCGACAACAAGACCCTCTCGCAGGCAGACAAGATTCCCATCCGCAAGGGCGAGAACGTGCGCATGACCTTCACCAACACCACCATGATGCGCCACCCCCTGCACCTGCACGGGCACTTTTTCCGGTTGGTCAACGCCCAGGGCGCCTACTCGCCGATGAAGCACACCTTCGACATCCAGTCCATGGGCAAGGTCTCCATCGAGTTTGACGCCAACGAGGAGCAGGACTGGTTTTTCCACTGCCACATCCTCTACCACATGATGGCCGGCATGGCCCGCATCGTGAGCTACGAGGGCACCCCGCAGAACCAGTACGCCCGCACCGACTACAAGGAGCTGAAAAAGGAAGACAACCGGCCCTACCTCTGGGCCGACCTGATGGCGCACTCGCAGGGGTCGTTTCTGGAAACCACCCTCTCCAACAACCGCCACGCGCTGGAATTCGAGGGCCGCGTGAACTACCAGGGCAACTTCGAAACCGAAACCCACCTGCTGCGCTACCTCGACAACCGGCAGTTTCTCGCCGCCTTCGTGGGCTTCGACTACCGCAACAACCGCACGCTGCTGGCGGAAGGCGAGCGGAACACCAAAAACAACCGGCGCGTGTTCGACGTGGGCCTGTACTACCTGCTGCCGCTGCTCGTGCGCTCGGAATTACGCTTGGACAGCAACGGCAAGGTGCGCCTGCAACTGGAACGCACGGACCTGCCGCTGAGCAACAACTTCTTCGCCGACCTGCTGGTGAATACGGACCGCGAGTACAACGTCGCCTTCCGCTACATGGTCAGCAAGTACGTGTCGTTGAGCACCAACTACGACAGCGACTACAAGTGGGGTGCCGGCCTGACGCTCCACTACTAAGGGCGGCCCGAATACTTACATAAAACAGGAGCAACCTTGCATAATTTCTTGTCAAGCAACCGCTTAACAGACCAGATGCGAGTAAGGTAGTAAGCAAGAAACAGAACCCGAACCCTGCTTTTTCTTCGTCCTACAGTATCGCCGCTTCCATCTAGGTGCCCAGCCTGTTTTCCTTTGCCATGTCCATCCCCGAGCTTGAGCGTTTACTGCAACGAGTTGCCCAGCATTACCCCACATCGTCTGCGAAAGAGGTGGAAGTGAGTTGGCAGAAAATAGCCCCCCGCCTTGATAATCTAGTCACGGGCCCTGTTACCGCGCTGTGCTCCAGGCACGGTATCGACCAGCCGGGCCCCCACGGCTGCCTAAGCAAGCCACCAGTGAAACGGGGGCAACTTGGTTAGGGAAAGCGACGCTTTACTTGCAGGTCTGCACCAGGGCCGTTACGCTCAGCGTCGCGGTTGCGTCGGTGGTATAGTTATCGTTGTTCACGCACACATACAAGCGCCGGATGCCGGGTGGCAGGCTGATGGGCCGGGTTTCCTGGGGGGTGTTGGACGCTACCCGCAAGCAGTTCTTTACGTCCTTGATGTAGCCTTTCGTGTCCAGAAACTGCTGCGCTGAGGTTTCGTCGGGGGTAATGTACCAGTGGCATTTGGTGCTCACGGTGGGCGGCGCATTGTTGCCCTGCTTCGTGAGAGCCGTAGCAGCCGTAGTTAGCAGGGCGGGCGCGGACATGCCGCCCGTGCCGACGACGCCGGCCAGGGCCAGGGCTGTGGACCACGACACCGGGGGCTGGCCTTCGTCGCGCACATCCAGCTTGTAGACGATGCCCACCGTGCCTTCGGGAATGTCCACGGTGAAGACCTTGCGGCTGATGTGCATGCAGTTGCTGCAGTGAATCGAGGCGGTGCTCAGCGGCAACGCCTCCTGCATGAGAGACTTGCACTTGATTTCCCGGCCGTCGTCGCGCCAGCTGCGAAAGTCGGACTGCTGCACGCCGTTCACGTACGTGCCCTTGAAGCTGACCTGGCCGTTTTCGTGCCAGCCGCAGCACAGTCCCGTGGGCTTGTCGGGGGCTTCGCTGGCCATCTTGCCTTCCCACTGCTTTTTCCAAGACGGGTAGAAGTAGTCGCGCACCGTGCCTACAGTTTTGCCGGCCGCGTCGTGGCGGGCAATGCGAGCGTAGGCAACTTCCTCCAGCGTTTCGGTGCGTTCCCAGTCCCGGTCGAAGTAGACCGTATCGGCGGGCGGCAGCGAAACCGCGGCGGGCTTGGGTCGCTGGGCCAGGGCGGGGAAACTTATAATAAGGAGTAGAAGCTGCAGAAAGTAAAGTTTTGCCATAGGGACTTTGCTAGTAAAATAAGCAGGAGGGCGGTCGGTAAATGTACTAACAAGATGCTTGAGTACTAATCAAAGCGGCCCAATAAGCTGGTCAGTAGCTGGCCGCGTATTTTGGTGGACTAATTCCACCCATTGTTCCCTTCTACTTACGCTTATGCTACACTCCACTACCCCAGCCAAGGATGACGTTTTCGTTACCCGGCTACTCGACAAGTTGAAGGTTGAGTTCGAACCCGAGTTGGTACCTATTAGGCCGGAGCCTTATGCCAAAATGCTAAACTGCTTCCACAATGTTGAGGAAAAGGTAAAGCGAGATGGCGGGAGGATTCACTATGGATGGGCTATCCATAAAACAACTATCCTATGCGAAGCGGAGAGGCACGCGGTATGGGAAGATGAAGAGGAAGAGCTTGTAGACGTTACTCCAACGGAAGTGCAGGCCGAACACACGCTATTCGTTTCAGACAACGAAGGGTTTGAGTACACCGGCCAAGACACAGACAACGTGCGAATCAACATCACCGGCAACCCCATAGTGGACGACTTCATTCGAGTCAACGAAACGCTTTCCAAGATACATGCCTACGGAACGCGGGAAAGCGACATGCATATGTACCTGCCCGACGCTGCCTTAGAGCTGCACCAATATTACGAGGCGTTGAAAAACGCTTTGCAGGGATTTATTTATATGGGCGGTACGCCCAAGAAGCGTTGCCTTTGCCAGGGACTCGACCGCTACAAAAACTGTCACGGCAAGAGCATTGTCCCGCGCATCAAAGCAGACCTGCGAAAACTAAAAACCGTTTTGGGTGAAGCTGACCGGCCAGCATAGGCGGTGCATAAGATATAATAAGTCTTAGTTCTCATACCTAACCAGAGTTTCGGTAGTTATGAAAACAAGTTATGATAATCTTTACTTATCATAACTTATCTTTGAAGGGCAAAAACGAGGCGTTTCAGTCGGTTCTGATACCTTATATATAAGGTATGCGGGCGCGCTCACTTTGATTCCCTAAACTCTACCCATGAGCGAAGACCTTTCTCTAGTCCCGTCACCTGATTCCAACCAGTCGGTCAGCGCTCAGTTGGCCCGGGCTTCCGCCAAAGTCGCCGGCTTCCTGGAAGCCGGCCTGCAGGGTGCGGCCAACACGGAGCGCGCTTACACCTCGGACCTGAAAAGCTACGTGGCCTTCTGCCAGCAGCAGGGACTGCAAGCGATGCCGGCCGACGTGGACACGCTGACTGAATACGTAGCTTACTTGGCTACCGAGAAATCCGAACTCGTAAGCGGGAACCGTGGGAAGAAAAAGAAAGGCCAACAGCCACTCACCCGACCGCACGCGCTGGCCACCATCAAGCGGCACTTGGCTGCCATCCGCAAAGCTCACCAGCTTGCCGGCCACCGGCTCCCGGCTACGCTCGACGCGCTCAACACGGTGATGGAAGGTATTGCCCGCACCCTGGGCAAACGCCAGGACCAGGCGCCGGCTTTCACGGTCGAGGAATTGAAGCAGGCTATCCGCCGCATCGACTTGGAAACGACGGCTGGCCTGCGGGACCGGGCGCTGCTGCTGCTCGGCTTCGCCGGGGCTTTCCGGCGCTCCGAGCTGGTGGACCTGAACATCGAGCAGCTGGAGTTCACGGAGCGCGCCCTGCTCGTGCACTTGGCAAAAAGCAAGACCAACCAGTACGGGGCGGTGGAGGACAAGGCCATTTTCTACGCGCCCAACGCCGATTTCTGCCCAGTGCGCTGCCTGCGGGCCTGGCTTAATCTGCTGGACCGCACCACGGGGCCGCTGTTTGTGAAGATTCCGCGGGCGGCTCCAGGACATATGGCCATACCCTCACTAAAGCGCCTCTCCGACATCTCCATCAACAAGCTGGTGCAAAAGCGCCTCGGGTCAGCCTACTCGGCCCACTCCCTTCGCGTGTCTTTTGTGACCGTGGCCGTGCTTAACGGGCAATCCCACAAGGCCATTAAGAACCAAACCAAGCAGAAAACAGATGCCATGATTGAGCGGTACACCCAACTAAACAACGTCGTATCCTATAACGCTGCCCAAAGTTTAGGACTGTAGTGTACGCTCCGATGTAATGCTGCCTGCATGATGATTACCTCACTAATTTCTGGGTATTGGTCCCGAAGCCATTATCTTACCCTTCGCACCCATAGCTAAAAACAGTACGCGCTATTGCTTCCATTGCATTGCCAACTTCTTAATGCGCAATTTGCAGCACACTACCAGCTGGGTATCAACCATGTTTAATTTTGAGAACCTCGACGAAAGGACCCGTCAATACATGCTCCTCGAAGTTGAGCAGGCCATCAAATCCAGCCAACTCAACTTTAGTAAGCGCTTCAACGAAACTGGCCTCAAGCTCTACCCGCAGCTGCTTCGCGAAGCTGTCACAAGTGGCACCGAAGCTACCTTAGCTGCTGCCCTCCAACAACACCAGTGCTTCAATACCCACGAGAAGCGCGGGGCGGTAACGCGCCAAGTACCCGAAAACGCAGCTACCACCTTTGCGGAAGGTGAATTCAATGCCTTTTACATGCGGGGTGTGTGCCACCGTGCAATACAAGACGGCTACATGGTGCAGGTCTACAGGGCCAAAAAGACCGATGTACACCGTAAGGGTTCTGAGTTAATTGAAGGCAACTTAGAGGCACCTAACCGCGTGCTTCTAATTATAAGAAACAGCCTAGATGGCAGCCAGCGGGGGCCTGGCATGCCGGCTGGGTCGAACTCAGGATTGAGTATTAGGCTAACCTCAACTAGCATCAAGTAGGTAGGCTAATTGCGACACTATCCTGGTGTCCTCGGCGCAGCCTTCGGGCACATAGAAGGAATAAGCCTTGGAGGGTTATGCCTGCGGTCATTGCTATCGCCTCTGACTTTGCTGAATACATTAGGTAGCAAGCACTGTTAGCGAGCAAGACCCCACTGTTTGCAAGTATGCATGTGCGCCTGAAAACAGCTTCTTAATGCGTTGATAAGCTTCTATCTGAGTGCCTGAGTGGTTAGTGGTTTTTAGGCCTGGCTGCACAATCACAATTTCCACCGTTAGGTTAGGGTTACTGATTCCCGTCAGGATGTCACGTAGCTTATCAAGTGACCCTTTTCTTACCCTATTGCCCGTATCGCCTTCTTTGTTTCGGTACACCAACCGGTTCAGCAACACTTTCTTGTTTGTCCAAACCGCGGATTTTACTGCTTGGCCACAGACCTCATAGATATCATCCACGGAGCATCGAGGCTCATCTCCGCTTTGCTTTTTGCAGTGAAAGAACTTGATACTATCGGGGCGAAAGGCTAAGATGTCGGCTACCTCCAGTGAAGCATGGTCATAGTAGACCACATCATAATCTGGCATCACCATTTGCTCAATGAACTGGTGAATTGAAAGCCTAGCATCTCCAGCCTGCGCATTGGCAGTAATGTCATCAGCCGTGTAAAACTCTCGGTTTACGTTCACATTCAAGCCCGACCAACCGATGGTCTGAATTGCACCCTCAGGAATAAGGTCAAGGCTTGGGTTAAAGTCCATTAAAGTGCGTCCCACGAGCTTTGACCAATCTTCAAAGTAGAAGTTGATTGGTGCATCCGTAAGCAAGCTAAACAGGCTCTTCTGGCGTAGTACGTTGTTACCTCGTGTCTCGTGTAGCCTGCAGGGTGATGAATCGAGGTAATAGAAAGCGATATCAGGCTTAATACGGTAACCTATTTTGGCCGAAGCCTGACCTCGTTGAACACAAAAAACGAGTTGATTTGTCGTACACTCCTCGCGGCATATGTTGATTTCACAGGCCACGAGCAAGGCCTCTTCGACAACTTCATCATCCGCATCCAAGAAAGCGACCCGTGTTTCCCGGTTGTAAATGGACCCGTCCCAGTCGGCAGCCACCAGTGCGTTATCTGCATTGATGGGGAACTCGCTGATATCTCGACCACAATCAAGCTCGGTAAGAGGCGACTTTAGTTTGTCCATCTCGGCATCTGAAATCTTACGACTCAATTTGTTGAGCCAATCGAGCAGTTCCGGGACTTTGCCATCTATGATAGACCACACTTTGGAACTAGTGCTGATGCCGAGTAGCATATCCTCACTTAATACGGAATCAAAACCAGCACCAAAGGAATGGCCTCTGGTATAGTTAAAGGCATCGGCTTGGGTAAGTAGTTCTTGGGTACTGCCTCCTAAAAGCTGGCGATAGGACTCGTTGCTTCCTTTTGCTTTCCGGCTCCGCATGCCGATGTTATAAAATTTGCAACCTTCCCAGCCAGCAAGTATGCGCTTCAGCATTGGTAGGGAAAGAATCTCGGCAAATGCCATGTTGTCGACTACATAACTTGAGGCCAACTCTTTGTACAACTCGTTATCCTTTAGCGAGGAACATACATAAAGCAGGTTGTTTGGCTTATCGTAATAAACCAGAAGCAAGCTATTCTTAACGTCTTTTAAGTTGTCGTCTGCACCATACCAAGCGGGCGTTATCAATTCACCCAGCACAAATATTGCGAGTCGATATTCTGTGCTCACATGGTGATGCCGTAAAATCACCCGGCTCATGTTGGCCAGACCGTTGAAGTTGGGGACGATGCTTAAATCGACTAAGTCAGGGGCTTCTTCGTCTTCTTCTACCTCCGCAACGCTTTTGGGAATCAGCCGATAGATTTTGGTGTGAAAGAAGGGAATCAGCTCTGAGTTATCCAGCATCAGGGCTTCTTCTGTATCGACCACATAAGAGTCATCGGGTGGCGTTACTTCCTCCAATGTGTCGAAGAAGCGTTGCTCATCTTCCGTGCGGTCAGTTCTTGCGCGATGCAATTCCGGCAAAATAGCTGCCCAATCCCTAGTGTCTTTAAACAGCTGGATTTTGTCAATCTCAAAATCGTGCGTACTTGCAATAACCCTTGCTGTTTTTGCCGCTTCTACATTTGTTCGGCTAATTCGCCCAACAAACTGAAGGGTGATGGCCAATGATTTATGTGGAGCGTGAATCGCGGCTATTTTCAAGAGGGGGAAATCATAGCCTTCTCCCATCATGTCCACGCAGATTACTCCATCGGCATCTCCTTGCTCTAGTTTTTCCATGCGCTTATCTATTGTGGCTTGGGCCAGCTTGCTGTAGATGAGCACCAACTTGAGGTCGGTTTGGGAGTCGTAGAGCTGCTTTAATTGTTCAGCACGGGGCCGGGAATCAGTGCGGATGATGATTTTGTGGCCATACTGCTTGTGGTCCTCAAATACCTGTTGGGTCTTTTGGGCAATGGCCAAGTCACGCGCCGCAGGTTCCTGAATCCCGGCCGTTTCCACCGGTATATATTCAATCTTACTGAATTGGCCCCGGTCATAAGCTAATTTCAATGGGTAGTTGTAGACCAAGCGGGCCTTTAAGTCTTTCTTATCATTCCGGAAGGCCGTCGCAGTAACAAGTATGCGCTTAGCTGGTGAGAAATGGTTTAGTAAATAAGCCCACGACTTAGCTCGGCTATGATGGGCCTCATCGACCAACACCACACCAAAAGCATTTGCTTCCAGTACCTGGGGCAACTCCTCTATCTGATTGAGGGTACCTGGGATACCCACTACCACATCATTATTTTCTAAGATTTCGTCCCACTCCACTTTGCTGTGGATGACACTTTTCAACTCATATACCCGTGGCTCTGGGGCATCTGGACTCAACACCTCATTATCTATCAAATCCTTGCGAAGCTTGAAGTGCTTCGCAATTTGCTTTCGAACCATCTGGCTAGGCGTCACAACCAGTACTTTGCTTGCCCGGAGTGCATAGCAAGCAGCAATCATAACCGCTGTTTTGCCTGTGCCCGTTGGCATACTTACAAGCGCTGCGTCGTCTCGGACACTGAAGTGGGCTAGAATAGCTCCAACGGCTCCTACTTGATTCTCACGCAAGCCTTTTTGCAGCACCGTTTCCCCTTCTTTAATCTGCTCCTTGAGCCAAAATTGTTGGTATGCGTCCGAAAAGGCTGACATCAGAAGGTGGTTAATGTTACAGGGCTATGAGAAAACGCGACAAGCAAACCATCGTATCTAAAGAAAATCGGTAGGAAACGTTTATGCAGAATTGCACAAGGCCGTCATTTATGACGACTAATGCTCTCCTCTACATATAGTAGTAGTATTTATCCGGCAGCATATCATCATCCTCAGCATACTGAATAATCTCTCCTACTTTCTGCGCAAACCGCAGTGTAATCGGGAGGCTATCAAAGAAATTGCAGTTGTTAAAATTGAGCTTAGTCAAAGCCAGGATTTCCGTGCAGACGCGTTTTAGCGTTGACTCGCCTTCAAAAATCGAAACCTCCAACGGGTGCGGCACATATTGGCCAGGGAAGGTTTCGTAGTAGGGAATGTAGCCCGTGGTGTATAGGATGCCGGTTTGGCGGTCCAGCGGCAGGTGGGTGCCGCGCATGACGGGGTAACTGCCCTTGCGGCGTAGCAGCTTAATATTGGCACTCTTGATAGTCACTAAATCAATGGTGACGTCGTCGTTTAGAGCCGCCCGTATTCCGTCTTTTAAGCCTTCGGCTTCCGCGTATTCCTCGTGCTGGGCAGAGGTCCAGAAGTCCGTCGTTTTGTGAATGACTATCCGGTTAGGCGCTATATTCTGATTAAACTTCTTGTACTTATCTACAATCTCTTCAATGAGCGCTTTGGCGTAGTCGTAGGTTAAATGGGGCGCGGGGGTGTTGTTTTTATCCGCATCCCACTTGAATTTCTTGCCGATGAAGACGATGCCTTTGCCCTCGTAGTTGAAGGCCTGCGCAATGCTGGAGCGCACTAGGTTATTGTCGGAATTCAGCACCTTGTGGAAGCTGATTCCGATGAAGCAGGTGTGCTTATCCTGCAAGGTCAGCGTCCAGGGGGTGCCGGCGTTTTTGTAGTAGCTGGCCACCACAAAATTCCAGGCTTGCATGGATAGGTCCTGTAGCGACTTCTTCTTGCTAAGTATCGTGTCTTCCAGAATAATCTGCACAGGAATGGCCTTTGGCATGACAATCAGCTGGGCTTTCAGGTAGCGGCGCAGGTTGAAATACAGGTTGCCTTTGTAGGGAATGGACGAGTGTTTTTTGAAAACAGCGGCCGGAATGACAATGAAGCAGATATCGGGCGGAGACATCGAGTTTTCGAGCAAGTCCCGGTACTGCTCTTTGTAGAGGTCGCAGATGCGAACGACCCGGTCGAACTTGGTTAGCTCGGAATCATCCAGAATGGCCTGAATCTTAGCTTCCTTGACGCTGCGGTTGTTGGCGGCGTCATTCACGAAACCGCATTGGAAAATGGACTCCGCGTTGAAGCCGGGGAAATCGGGGTTCAGGCGCTTATTCTTGAAGCTGGATGGCTCCTCTTCCTCGTCGTCCAGTTCTTCCTCGCCTACGGGGTCGGCACCGAAAAGCAGGCTTTCCTCGTCGTCGTAGTCCACTACTTGCCCGGCTTCAATTCGGTTACCTTTCATCTTTACCTCGATATCAGAGGCCTCGATGGGGTTCTCAAACTGTTTAATCCACTCCTGCGCCTTCTCAATATTATAGTTGGTACCCAACAGGGCATAGTGAATTTCGGAGCGGTGCGTGCGCGAGCTGGTTGAGAAGAAGCTGCCAATTGCAATGCCCTGCTTGGGGTCTTCGCTGAGGCGGTCGTTGCCGAATTCCAGCAGCGGTTCGGGGAGTAGTTCCGGCGTCATTGGTTGTCGAATAAGCTAGGCAAAGGAGTGGCCGGGGCTGATTTTGACCCGGCCTTTTTCTTCTGGGCTACCTTTTCTCCATCGAGCGGAATACCGAAGGAGACGGTAAAATCAATGGGCCGACTCAACAGAATGGACGGCTGGTTCATGGTGGACCCATCGAAAATGGTGGCTTCGTGCGAGCCCCGGGCCAAATGATGCCACCAGAAATGCAGCTGGTCGACTACCCCATCGTTGAAGGTTTTCCGATTGAGGTAGTTCGTAAACTTGGTGGTCTTTTCCGGCTCCAGTGGGGCCGTTCTATCGGAAGTAAAGTAGTATTTGGGGCTGACAATCAGATAGACTTTGTCTTCGATAAACAGCGGCTTAACGGCCACAGCTAAGTGCCGAAAGAAATTGTCCTTGCCGTATTCGTAGTATTCTACCACCTTTTTCTCAGTCACTTTTTCGGCGCGGCGGGTGCGGTAAGGCACTTTATATTCTGTCTGGTCTTTGCGCAGGAAAAAGTAGTAGCGCCGGAAGTCGCGCTGGTAATACAGGCCCCGCTTGCGCATGAAGTCCTTCAGGTATTCATTCAGCAGCTCCACAAAGTGGTTGCGTAGCGTGGCCGTATCCACCACTTCGGTGTATCGGTGCTCGGTGCGCTTTTGTCCTTCCGACACCACGTGCTCATAGAAAGGTTTGAAGTCCTTCTCAATGGGCACGAACGTGTAAATGACTGAATTGTAGATAACGAAGTAGGGAGCTTCGCCGCTGGCAATGTTCTTGAAAATGTCCTTCTTGGTTTTGTAGTGCGTCGGGTAGGTATAGAGCCAGCGTGGCACCGCTTTGAAGGGAAACATGTTGGTATCGAGCACTTCAGCTGCTTGGTAATTAACGCGGCTTTTGAAGGAGGCCCGGTACTTGGTGTCGAAATCGTGTTGCCCGGTAACCAGCCGGTTTTCAGTTTTGGAAAACACGATGGGCTGCGACTTGCGCTTGCCTTTGGGCCGGGCCAGCGCCTCGTCGATGTTGGTTATTTTCTTGCAATACAGAATGTCAGCACCCTCACGGCCGTCAAAGACTACGAGCAGCACGTCGTAGCCATACACCCGGTAATTCTTCCAGTATTCCAGGTCTTCCTCGCGGGGGAAAAAGCTAAATGACTCGTCGGTCTCCTGCTGAATATAGCTGGCGCTGCTTTGCGTGGATTTGATTTGGACCTTGAGCGTTTGGGAGGTGGGCTTGATTTTGCCGTCCTCGTTCACTTCGGTCAACTCCACCTCGCCGTCGATGCCAAAGTCGTTTTTGGTTTCCTCGCGCCAGATGATATAGGGCTGGTGCCGGTTGCAATAATCCGCAAAGACGTTGACGCCTCGCTCGCCAATAATATGGGATGGTCGTACGATTTTCGACATAGGCAGGACAGTGGCTACAGCAGTGCTTGCCTAACGAGACTAGCATCGGCCGGAATGCTAACGAAGATAGTGCTTTCGGGTTCTCATATTAGCACGCGGCTTGTTGACTAAGGCGCTGGCAATCTTGGAAACCAATTTTTATAGTGCTGGCAACCGATTAGCTCCCCGTTTTTAGCTTCCGTACCTTCGTTCTTACACCTAAGGTTAGCCATTCATGCTCACCCTCCACTAGATTGGTGATGATTAAGTCATCAGCTCTTCAGAGGTACGTAGAAGCCGCTTGTTAGCCCTGACACGCCTACACTCGCTCCGTTGCAATCTAAGGAAACCGGACAGTATCACGCTAAGGTCTCCTTTAGTATTCCATAATCTGCTGCCACGTGTTGTTACCTCGCATTTCGACTTATAAAACCTATTAGTTCACTTACCTGCTCAGCGGAACTGCAGGCCGCCAATTCTGCTAAAGAATAGGTTTTATAAGCCAATAGCGTACTGTTAGCACTGCTACTATGTTCAAGGCTACTCCATAGGTTGTTTCTGATGTTCGCAGATAAGCTGTCAAGAACCTCTCACGACACTTATGAAAACTATTAATGAGCCCTATCATAGCTTTCAGCAGAGTCTACAAGCTACCTTTGAGGTATATAAGGATGTTCTAAATAGCAGAAAAAGGTAAAAAAATCTTTAAAAAGTGCAATGCTGTTTTGTGCTTGTTTAGACCCCTTTTTTTGTTGTTTTCGTTCGGATTTCGCCCTAAACCACCACTTTATAAGCTTTTGTACTGCAGCTTCAACAAGTTTGTGAGTATTTTAAGTATTTAAGGTATTTGCAGGGCTCGCAACTTTTTATACCTCAGTTACTTAAGTGGCTTTAGTAATAGGTTTCATAAGCGGGCTAATAGGTTTCATAAGCGAAGTAATAGGTCTTATAAGCTGCGTAATAGGTTTTATAAGCGCAAGTAATAGCTTTCATAAGCTTATTAACAGGTCTTTTAAAAACGTCTATTAGTTCGGTCTTGCGACTTAACTAATAGGTTTCATAAGTCACTTGGGCCGCTGAAGAAGCTTTGAGCTGTTTCCAGGAGGGTTGAACTAACAGGTTTTATAAGCCTAACTAATAGCTTTTATAAGTCTCGCAAAACACTCGTGCTTGGCTAACTAATAGGTTTCATAAGTCTAACTAATAGCTTTTATAAGCCGGGCTGCTTAGCGGCAATTCGCAAGTTGATAGAGACTGAATTTGTCTCTATTACTTTCCGGTTTAAGCCGTATGTTTGTTCTGTATCCCTTACCAGAGTAGCTATGGCCGCGCCCGAGTCCACCGTCCCGATTGAAATACGGCAGCACAACGCGCTGACGACGGCCCGCTACGAGATGAGCGCCTGCGAGATGGACATCGTCTTTTCGCTGCTCTCCAAGCTCACCAAGCAGGACAAGGCCGGCACCATCTATGAAATCCGGGTGCAGGAGCTGATGGAGATGACCGGCCGCACCTGGAACTACAAGCAGCTGCTCGAATCCACCGAGAACCTCAACAGCCGCGTTTACCACATCGAGAACGGCAAGACCCTGCTACAGGTGAGTCTGCTCGCCTCGGCGCTGTACCGCAAGGGCGAGGGCACTATTGAGCTGGAGATATCCGAGCGCATGCGGCCCTTTCTGATTGACCTGAAAAGCAACTTCACCTCCTACCGCCTGCAGGCCGCGTTCAGCTTGTCGAGCAAGTACGCCAAGCGCATCTACCAGCTGGCCTCGCAGTGGAAGGACATCGGGGAAACCAAAACCTACTCCCTGGATGAGTTCAAGGGCATGCTTAAGCTCAAGGACCCGGCGGGCAAGGAGCCGGAGCAGTACGCCCAGATTTCAGCCCTGCAGAAGTATGTGCTTGACGTAGCCACCAACCAAATCAACGAGCACACCGACCTGCGCATCAAGTACGAACTGCTGAAAAAAGGGCGCTCCTACCAGAGCATCAAGTTCTACGTCAACACCCAGGTACCCCAGCAGCTCCCCATTCCCTTCGAGCTGGAGGCTGACGATGCCAAGGTGCAGCTGGCGCGCAAGCACCTCGACACGCTGGGCATTGCCGAGCCCAAACTGGTGCAGGAGATTCTGCAGTCCGCGAAGCATGTGGATGCCCTGTTTGCTTTTGTGTACAAGCTGAAGACTGACAAGATTAAGGCTACTAAGAATCCGGGCGGCTTATTCCTGAAAATGCAGGGTTTACGCTAATCTATACAGGTCACCTGGTTTTCAACCGCTCCTAGACTTGTGCTTAGCCGCCATTATTCCTGTTGGCTTGCTACTCAAGGGTGCGGACGCTGGCTAGGTCCATTTTCTACATTATGCTGCAGGGGCGCAAGGGAGGAGTTATCTGGGCATCAATCCAGGCTAGCGCTCCGGGCGTTCGGTTTTCGTGGTGTCGTGAGTTTTCATATATTCCTTCCAAAGTGACAAGTCCTGCTGCTCTTTAGGTCTTGAACCAAATCTCAACCCTAATAACCACGCATCAATATGTCTATTAAACCCGGCCCCAAACCAAACAAGGAAGACGGTACCCCCGACAGAAGAAGACGGGTCACGGAGGAAAACCGACCGAAACACCCCGATTTAAAACCTCACAAGCATAAAAAAGGCGAGTAGTAGGCTTCCATCCGAGACTGTATGGTAGGGAGTTAACGCCAGTACTGCCAAGCCAACCAGCCCCCTTGCACCACGCCCATCAGCTGGTGCAAGGGGGCTGGACATTTACCAACCATTCAATCCCTTTTTACACGCTCCTGTATAACCCTTGTCAGGGAGCCGCTTGCGTAGCCGAAGACATGTTGGGATTTGTGCGGGGTGCCTGCAGTAACGCCGCGAGGAAGAGCGCACCCTTGCGTCCTCCCTGTGGCAAAAGACTGTTCTGGCTGACCGTTGGCCGCCCGCGCGTGGTTGGCGGGTGGCTTTCCCGTTTTGTGACCAACGCGGCTAAACCAACACGCGTCACCACCCTTGCTCAGCGGTCCAACCAAACTCCAAGGGAGGCCATAAACACCAACGCATCCACCCAACCCTCTATGAGACCCATCCATATTAAGTCACGCTAAAAATATTTTTAGACTAGTCTAAAAAGTGTTTCTTTGCTAAAACTTTACGCTGCGCCCATGAAGTTCGACTCGCACATGTCCAAGCCCAGCATGCGCTTAAGCGGACTGGCTGCGGTGTGGCTGCTGCTCGCCTCGTGCGAGCTGATTTTTCCGCAAGCCCCCGCCGATGACGCGGTGCTCGACGGACCCGTGGCGGGCCTCACGCCCGAGCAACACGCGCAGTTTCTGCGAGGGGACGTGGCGTTTAACGACGAGGTCTTTACCTCCCGCACCGGCCTGGGCCCGGTGTTCGTGGCCGCCAGCTGCGGCAGCTGCCACGCCGGCGACGGCAAGGGCCACCCGACGACCACGCTCACGCGCTTTGGGCAGGTGGACAGCACCGGCAACCTCTTTCTGCAGCGCGGCGGCCCCCAACTCCAGCACCGGGCCCTGCCCGGCTTCCAGCCCGAGCAGCTGCCGGCCGGCGCGGCCCACAGCCGTTTCACACCGCCGGCCAACACGGGCCTGGGGTTCCTAGACGCCGTGCCGGACGCGGCCCTGCTGGCCCTGGCCGATCCCAATGATGCCGACGGCGACGGCATCAGCGGCCGGCCCAACTGGATCAGTGCCCCGGGCTACATCACCGCACGTCCTGGGACTAGGGTGCAGGCGGGACGTTACATCGGCCGCTACGGCAAAAAAGCGGCGGCCTACGACTTGCTGCACCAAACGGCCGCGGCCTACAACCAAGACATGGGCATCGTGTCCAGCTACGAAGCCGTGGACGCGCACAGCGGCCAGCTTGCCGACCCGGAGGTGAGCAACCAGACGGTGCTCGACGTGGTGGCCTACCTGAAAATGCTCAAGGCCCCGGTGCAACGCGAACCCAACCACCCGGATGTGCTGGCCGGCGAGCAAGCCTTTCTGCGCATCGGCTGCGGCAAGTGCCACACGCCCCAACTGACCACCGGTGCCTCGCCCATCGCGGCGCTGGCCCACCAGACGGTGCGCCCCTACACGGACCTGCTGCTGCACGACATGGGCCCGGGCCTCAACGACGGCTATACGGAGGGCACGGCTGCCCCCGCAGAGTGGCGCACGCCGGCGCTCTGGGGCCTGGGGCTGTCGCCCAACTCGCAAGGCGGCACTTACTTCCTGCTCCACGACGGACGCGCGCGCAGCATCGAAGACGCCATCCGCCAGCACGGCGGCGAGGGCCAGCCCAGCCGCGAGCGGTTTGACTCCCTATCCGCCGAGCAGCAGCGCCAGCTCGTGCGCTTTCTTCAAAGCCTCTGATGACCAGCCTCATGGACCGACGTGATTTTGTGCGCCGCGGCTGTGCCGCCTGCGTGGGCGCCACCCTGCTGGCCCCCTTGCTGCAGGGGTGCGCCGCCACCCGTTACGCCACCGGCACCCTGAACCGGGACGGGCTGCTGCTGGAGGTGAGCGAATTTCTGGCCCCGGACGGCGCGCTGCGTCCCTACGTGGTGGTGCGCAACGAGGCGCTGCACTTCCCCATCTGCGTGTTCCGCTTCAGCGACACGGAGTATGCGGCCCTGTGGATGCAGTGCGCCCACCTCGGGGCCGAGCTGCAAGTCAGCGGCCAGGCGCTGCAGTGCCCGGCCCACGGCAGCGAGTACGACAACCGCGGGGTGGTCACCAACGGCCCGGCCGACCAGAACCTGCGCCGCTTTCCGGTGCAGGTAGCCGCCCAGCACCTCTTCATCGACCTGCGGGCCACCTCATGAAGCACCTGCTTGCCCTCTTGCTGCTGGCCGGGGCCTTGCCCGCCGCGGCGCAGATTGACCCCGTGCTGCTGCGCCGGGTGCCCCGCGACACGAGCCGCCTGCATCTGAACATGGACGCGGTGTACAACCGGCCCTTCGTGCAGCCCGGGCGCCTGCCCGTGGCCTTGGGTGGCTACGTGGAAGCCAACTACCAGTACGCCGCCACGGACGGGGTAAGCGAGGGCCACCAGTTCCAGATGCGGCGGCTCACGCTGTTCGTCTCCAGCAGCATTGCCAAGCGCATCAGGTTCCTGACGGAAATCGAGTTCGAGGACGGCACGAAGGAAATCAACATCGAGTTTGCCTCCGTTGACGTTGAGTTCAGCCCCTTGCTCAACGTGCGCGGCGGGGTGGTCATGAATCCCATCGGCGCCTTCAACCAAAACCACGACGGCCCGAAGTGGGAGTTCGTGGACCGGCCCCTCTCGGCCACACAGCTGCTGCCGGCCACCTGGAGCAACGTCGGCGCGGGCCTGTACGGCAAGAAATTCGGCACGACCTGGGTGGTGGCCTACGAGGCTTACCTGACCAACGGGTTCGACGACCACATCATCTCCAATACCCAGAACCGCACGTACCTGCCGGCCAGCAAGCTCAACCCCGACCGTTTCGAAGAAAGCTTCAACGGCGTGCCCCTGTTGACCGGCAAGGCGGCCCTGCGCCACCGGCGCGTGGGCGAAGTGGGCGTTTCCTACATGGGCGGGGTGTACAACAAGTTCGAGGACGACGGGCTGCGGCTGGACCGCCGGCGCGGCGTGCAGGTGTGGGCGGTGGACCTTACGTCCACCGTACCCCAAACCCGCACCGTGGTTACCGGGGAATGGGCCTGGGTGCGGGCGAACATCCCCGATGCCTACTCGCCGCAGTACGGCCAACGCCAAGCCGGCGGCTTCGTGGACCTGGTACAGCCCGTATTCCGGGGTACCATCTTCGGGTTCGACAAGGCGGTGCTCAACGCGGCCCTGCGCCTGGAATACGTGGACTGGAACCGCGACCGGTTCGCCGAAACCGGCGGGCTCATTGGCGACGAAACCCTGGCCGTGGTGCCGGCCGTGAGCTGGCGCCCCACGGCCCAAACGGTTATCCGCCTCAACTACCGCCGCCAGTGGGCCCGAGACTTTCTGGGCAACCCGCCTGCCCGCACGGCCGCCGTGCAGCTGGGCTTTTCCACGTATTTCTAAACCGCTACCGGCGTAGACTACTTGATTAGCTAACGCCTCTGGCCAGGGGCCTGCTGCTCTTTCTCTTTCTTGCTTGGTTTAACCAACCCCGAGCTGCCACCGTCGGACTGCTGCAGCGGGCGGGCCCGCGTGTAAACTTGGGGGCAGGCGTACCCGGCCGCTACCCAGTCCAGCGAAACCAATTCCCACAACCAAGCGGTTGTTACGGCGTGCAGCCCCCCGCGCCTTCGCCGCGGGGGGCTTGTCATACCCCGTCCGGGTAGGGCTCGGATGGGTGCGGCCCGTCGTGGTGCGAGAAAACAGCGAATTGTGCTTTAAGCACATCCTTTCTCCGCCGGCTGCGTATGTTTGCACCGTTCCGAACGCACGCCATGCGCTTCTTTTCCGTCTTTTTTGCGCTGTACCTGGCCATTCTGGCCTGCCTGCCCTGTGCCGATGAGGTGCCGACGCCGGCTGACGGCGTGCAAACCTACGTGGAGGCCCCGCAACACAACACGGCGGACCACGGCGTAGCGGATTGGTGTTCGCCCCTCTGCCAGTGCCACTGCTGCGCCGGCACCTCCTTGCCTTCGGGGTCCGTCGTAGCGCTTCCTGCCCAAGGGGGTGCGTATGCGGCGGCACCGCGCTTTGCCCGGCTCACGCCCCCGCCCGTTCCTGAACGGAGCGGCAGCATCTGGCAGCCTCCCCAAGCCTAGTTTCCTGTTCCAACCGGCTCCGTTCGCGGGGGCGGGCACGCTGCTGTGCCCGCCCCCGTGGATGCGTGACGCCTTTGCGCGTCCCGGCCGTGGCTCGTACCGAGCGCGCCGGCGCTCCGAGCGGCCCCCTTTCCCAGGATTTCTAGCCTTACCCAGCCAGCATGTTTGACCGGCTCATCCATTTCTCCATTCACAACAAGCTCATCATTGGAATACTGACCCTGGCCCTGGTGGCCTGGGGCGGCTACTCCCTGAGCCGGCTGCCGATTGACGCGGTGCCCGACATCACCACCAACCAGGTCGTCGTCTACACCGTGGCTCCCTCGCTGGCCGCCGGCGACATCGAGCGGCTCGTCTCCTTTCCCATTGAACAAAGCCTGGCTACCATTCCCAACCGCGAGGAGGTGCGCTCGTTCTCGCGCTTTGGCCTCTCGGTGGTCACCATCGTTTTCGAGGACGACGTGGACATCTATTGGGCCCGCCAGCAGGTGGCCGAGCGCTTGCGCGAAGCCGAAAGCCAGATTCCCGACGGCATCGGCCGGCCCGAGCTGGCGCCCGTGACCACCGGCCTGGGCGAAATCTACCAGTATCTGGTGCGCGCCAAGCCGGGCTTCGAGAAAAAGTACAACGCCCGCGAGCTGCGCACGATTCAGGACTGGATTGTGCGCCGCCAGTTGCTGGGCACGCCCGGCGTAGCCGACGTGGCCAGCTTCGGAGGCTTGCTCAAGCAGTACGAAATTGCCCTGGACCCGGCCCGCCTGCGCTCGTTGAACGTGACGGTAGACCAAGTCTTTCAAGCCGTGTCGCGCAACAACCAGAACGCCGGCGGGGCCTACCTCGACCAGAAGCCCACCGCCTACTTCATCCGCACCGAAGGCTTGGCCGAGAACGCCGCCGATCTGGGCAACATCGTCGTGCGCAATACCCAGGGCGGCCTGCCCGTGCTGGTGCGCGACGTGGCCGACGTGCGCCTGGGCTCGGCCGTGCGTTACGGTGCCATGACCCGCAACGGGGAAGGCGAAGTCACCGGGGGCATCGTGCTCATGCTCAAGGGCGCCAACGCCAACGACGTTATCCAGGACGTGAAAGCGCGCATGGAAACCGTACGCAAGTCCTTGCCGGAGGGCGTGACCATCGACGTGTACCTGGACCGCTCCGAACTGGTGGGCCGCGCCATCGGCACCGTCAAAACCAACCTGATTGAGGGCGCCCTGATCGTACTCTTCGTGCTGGTGCTCTTCCTGGGCAACTGGCGGGCGGGCTTGGTCGTGGCTTCGGTCATCCCGCTGGCCATGCTTTTTGCCATCGCCATGATGCGCCTGTTCGGCGTGTCGGGCAACCTGCTCTCGCTCGGGGCCATTGACTTCGGCCTGGTGGTGGACGGCGCCGTCATCATCGTCGAAGCCATCGTGCACCGCCTGCACGGCGGGCAGCTGCAGGTTCCGGGCAACCGCCTCAGCACCGAGCAGATGAACGCGGAAACCTACACGGCGGCCTCCAAAATCCGCTCTTCGGCGGCCTTTGGCGAAATCATCATTCTTATCGTGTACCTGCCGCTGCTGGCCCTGGTCGGCATCGAGGGCAAGATGTTCCGGCCCATGGCCCAGACCGTGGCCTTTGCCATCGTCGGCGCCTTTATCCTCTCGCTCACCTACGTGCCCATGATGTCGGCGCTGGCTTTGAGCCGCAACACTGCGCACAAACCCAACTTCTCGGACCGCATGATGGGCTGGCTCGAAGCCCGCTACCGGCCCGTGTTGGAGTGGGCGCTGCGGCGCAAGGCGGTGGTGCTCGCTTCGGCGGTTGTTCTCTTTGCAGGCTCCGTGCTGCTGTTTCGCACCCTGGGCGGGGAATTCATTCCCCAACTCTCGGAAGGCGACTTTGCCGTGGAGTTGCGCACGCTCACCGGCTCCTCGCTGAGCTACACCGTGGACCGGAGCCTGCAGGCGGGCGCCATCCTCAAACAGCGGTTTCCCGAAGTGCAGGAAGTCGTGGCCAAAATCGGCGCGGCCGAAATTCCCACCGACCCCATGCCGGTGGAAGCGGCTGACGTGATGGTCATCCTGGAAAAAGATCCGGACAAGTGGACCTCGGCCAGCAACCGCGAGGAGCTGGCCGAGAAAATGGCCGAAGCGCTGAGCGTTATTCCGGGCGTGACGTTTGGCTTCCAGCAGCCCATCCAGATGCGCTTCAACGAACTGATTTCCGGCGCCAAGCAGGACGTGGTGCTCAAAATCTACGGGGAAGACCTGCTGCAGCTCGCCTCGTATGCCGAGCAGGCCGCCCGCCTGGTGCGGCGGGTGGAAGGCGCCGAAGACGTGTACGTGGAGCAGGTCACCGGCCTGCCCCAAATCGTGGTCAAGCTGGACCGCAACCGCCTGGCCCGCTTCGGCCTCAACGCCGAGGACGTGAACCGCACGGTGCAAACGGCCTTTGCCGGCCAGAGCGCCGGGCAGCTATTCGAGCAGGAGCGGCGCTTCGACGTGGTGCTGCGCCTAGCCCCCGAGCTGCGCCAGAACATCAACCAAGTGCGGCAACTGCTCATTGCCACCCCGGCCGGCGAGCAAATCCCGCTGGAGCAGGTGGCCGCGGTCAACCTGCAGGAAGGCCCCAACCAGATTCAGCGCGACGACGCCAAGCGCCGCATTTCCGTGGCCTTCAACGTGCGGGGCCGCGACGTGGAAAGCGTCGTCACCGAGCTGCAGGGCCGGGTAGAGCAGCAAATCAAGTTCGCCCCGGGCTACTACACCACCTACGGCGGCCAGTTCGAGAACCTGCGCGAAGCCAGCCAGCGCCTGGGCATCGCTGTGCCGGTGGCCCTGGGGCTTATTTTTACCTTGCTGTATTTCACCTTTGGCTCCCTGAAGCAATCGGTGCTGATTTTCACGGCCATCCCGCTTTCGGCCATCGGCGGGGTGCTGGCCCTCTGGCTGCGGGACATGCCGTTTAGCATCTCGGCGGGGGTGGGCTTCATTGCCCTCTTCGGCGTGGCCGTGCTCAACGGCATCGTGCTCATCGGCTACTTCAACCAGCTCAAGGCCGAGGGCCACCAGGACCTCTACCAGCGCATCCTGGAAGGTACGCAGGTGCGCCTGCGCCCGGTGCTGATGACGGCCACCGTGGCCTCGCTGGGCTTTTTGCCCATGGCCCTGTCGCAGTCGGCGGGTGCCGAGGTGCAACGTCCCCTGGCCACGGTGGTCATCGGCGGACTGGTCACGGCTACCCTACTGACCCTGCTGGTGCTGCCGGTGCTCTACGCCCTTTCGGAGCGCAATGCCAAACCCCGGACGGAGCCGGAACCCCAGCCTCGCCCGGTCGTGCCCACGGCCTTACTGGTACTGCTGGTGCTCGGCGGGCTTCTCAGCACTCCGGCTGCCCGGGCGCAGGCGCCGCTGACCGCCAACCAGGCGGTCGGCCAGGCCTTGCAAGCCAACGGCACGGTGCAGGCCGCGCAACGCTCCCTGGAAGCCCAACAGGCCCTGCGCCGCACCGCTTTCGACGTGGGCCGCACCACCATCCTGGGCAACTACGGACAAGTAAACTCCCCGCTTTCCGACAACGTGCTCAGCATCGGCCAGTCGCTGGCCTTGCCGGGCTACTACCGGGCCCAGGCGGGCCTGAGCCAGGCGCAGATTGCCACCCGCGAGCAGCAGTTGGCGCAGGTGCAGGCCGAGCTGCGCCGGCAGGTGCGCCGCAGCTACGAGCAGGCCGTGCACGCCCGGCACCGGCTGCGCACCTTGCGCGGGCAGGACAGCATCTACGCCGAGTTCCTACGCTCTGCCCAGCTGCGCTTCAAAACCGGGGAGGTAAACCGGTTGGAGCCAGCCAACGCCATCATCCAGCAGGGCGAAACCCAGAACCTGCTGGCGCAGGCCCGGACCGATTTGGCGGTGGCGCAACGGCAGCTCCAAGCCCTGCTGCAGGTTGCCCAGCCCGTTACGGTGGCCGACAGCACGCTGCAGGCTTTGGCCGCTCCGGTGGCTCTACCCGACACCGGCCGTTTGGCCGCGACGCCCCAGGCGCGGACGCTGCAGCAACAAATCGCCGAGCGGCGAGCCGAAACCCGGGTCGAGCAGGCCCAGGGCTTGCCCCAGGTAAACGTGGGCTACACCAACCAGACCCTGCGCGGCACTTATGAGGTGGACGGACAGACCCAGGCCTACGGCACCGGGGACCGGTTCCAGAGCGTGCAGGCCGGCGTGGCCATTCCGCTGCTGCGCGGGGCCCAGCGCGCCCGCGTGCAGGCCGCCAAGCTGCAGGAGCAGGTTGCCTCGGCCAACTACCAGCGTTACCAGGCCGAGGCGGCTGCCCAACTCGACGAGCTGCGCGCGCGCCTGCAAGAGCAACAGCGGCGGGTGCAGTTCTACGAGCAGACCGCTCTGCCCCAGGCCGCGACTATTGTGCGGCTGAGCCAGCTCGCTTACAAGGCCGGCGAAACCACCTACTCCGAGCTGCTGCTCAACCTGGAGCGCGCCCTAGGCGTGCGCACGGCCTACCTCGACGCCCTGCTCCAGCACAACCAAACCGTTATCGACCTGGACTACCTGCTCGGTACGGCCCAATAACCCCGCTTGCGACGCATCAACCATGAAAAACATAGCAACCCTGGCGCTGCTGCTGAGCCTGACCTTGGCCGGCTGCAGCAAAGAACAAAACGAAACTGTCGACGCCGACCACGCCGAGGCCACCACCGAAGCCGGGGAGCATGCCGGTGAAGCAGGGGCGGCCGGTGGGGAAGCCCACGAAGGGGAAGAAGCCACCGACGTGGTTACCTTATCCCCCGCCGAGCAGCAGGCCGGTGGCCTGAAAACCGGCACCCTGACCACCCGCCCGATGGGGGCCGGGCTGGCCGTGAACGGCACGCTGGACGTGCCGCCGGAAAGCGCCGTTTCCATCACCGCCCCGCTGGGTGGCTATGTGCAGAGCACCGAGCTGCTGCAAGGCACCCGGGTGCGTAAGGGCGAGGCACTCGCTGTCATCCGCAACCCCGAGTTCGTAACCCTGCAGAAAGAGTACCTGGAGCTGCGCAGCCGCCTCAAGTTTGCCAACGCCGAGCTGGCCCGGCAGCGGGAGCTTTACCAGCAGGAAGTGGCCCCGCTCAAAAACTTCCAGCGCGCCCAAGCCGAGGTGGAAGCCCTGCAGGTACAAACCAGCGCCCAGGCTGCGCAGCTGCGCATCGCCGGGCTACCTGTGGGCGGGGCTATTACCCCCACGGCCACGCTGCGCGCCCCGCGGACCGGCTTTGTGCGCGCCGTCAACGTGACGGTGGGCCAAAGCGTAACGGCCACCGAGCCCTTGTTTGAAATCGTGGACCCCGAGCACCTGCACGTGGAGCTGACGGTGTTCGAGCGCGACGTGGCCCGGGTACAAAACGGGCAGCTGATCCGCTTCACCCTGGCCAGCGACTCCACCGGCACCCGCCGCGAGCGGACGGCTCGCGTGTATTTGGTGGGCAAAGCCATCGGCGAAGACCGCACCGTGCGCGTGCACGGCCACCTCGACCAGGAAAACGACCCGGCCCTGCTGCCCGGTCTCTACGTGCGGGCCCTCATCGAAACCGGCCGCACCGACGCGGCGGCCTTGCCCGACGCGGCCCTGGTGCGCTTCGAAGGCAAGTATTACGCCTACGCCGTGGAAGCGGCCGGCCGCTTCCGCATGGTGCCCGTCACGCCGGGCCGCAGCGAGGACGGCTACACCGAAGTTACTTTGCCCGAGTCCGTGCCGGCCTCGACCACCTTCGTGACGGACGGCGCTTATTCCCTGCTGGCCAAAATGAAAAATGCCGAAGAGGAAGGCCATTGAGGCATCCAGCCTCTCATCCTCCGGTATCCATCTTCCCCGAACCATGAGCTACCTCCAACCCTTGGCCCTGTTTGTGCTGGCCGGCCTGTGCGAAATTGGCGGCGGCTACCTGATGTGGCAGTGGCTGAAAGCGGACCGCCCCGGCTGGACGGGGCTGCTGGGGGCGCTGCTGCTCGTGGTATACGGCTGGGTGGCCACGTGGCAGCCCACCTCTTTTGGCAAAACCTACGCCGTGTACGGCGGCGTGTTTGTCCTCATGTCCGTGGGCTGGGCCTGGTACTTCGACGGCTTCCGGCCCGACCGGTTTGACGTGTTAGGCGGGGCCATCATGCTGCTGGGCCTGGGAGTCATCCTGTTCTGGCCCCGTTCCTGATTACTCTTCTCTAGCTTACTTGTATGGCCCACCCGCAGGAAAACACCTTACTCGCCAAGCAGATCACGCCCACCCCCATGCGCCTGCTGGTGTTGGACGTGCTGCGCCGGCAGGCGGCCGCGTTGAGCCTGGCCGACGTGGAGCAGCAGTTGGGGCACGCGGACCGCATTACGATGCACCGCACCCTGAAAACCTTTACCGACCGAGGATTGGTGCACCGCGTCGAGGGCGGCAGCGGTGCGGTTAAATACGCCCTGTGTGACCCGGCTTGCACGCCGGAGCACCACCAGGACCTGCACGCGCACTTCTTCTGCACCCGCTGCCGCGAGACCAGCTGCCTGCTCGCGGTGGCCGTACCACCCATTTCCTTGCCAAGCACCTACCAGGTGCAGGAAACCAGCCTGGTGATGAAAGGCCTGTGCGAGCGGTGCGCCGCCGCTGCCGAAACAATGCAATAGCATTGCATTGCCCAGCAGCCGAGGTTTGCCCTCGTACCCGGCAGTGCCTGACCTGACACTTTCCGCCCATGTTTGATTTGCTCACCGGTGCCCTTGTGCTAAGCTTGCTTCACGCCGCCATACCCAACCACTGGGCGCCGGTGCTGGCCGTGGCGCGGGCCGAGCAGTGGACGCTGCGGCGGGCGGCGGGAGTAACGCTAGCCGCAGGCCTGGCGCACGTGCTCAGCACCCTGTTGCTGGGCCTGGCGCTGGGCCTGCTGGGCTGGAAGCTTGCGGCCCGCTTCCAAGAGTTTACCGGCTGGGTAGCACCGCTGCTGCTCATCGGCATCGGGATGGCCTACGCCCTTTCCGGCCCGGGCCATACCCACCCCGACCCGGGGCCGGTTGCCGTTCGGCCCCGCAGCCGGGTCGTCCTCGGCCTGGCCGCTACCATGTTTCTGGCGCCGTGCGTGGAAGTCCAAACCTTCTTCATGGCTGCCGGCGCCCGCGGCGCGCTGGCCTTGGCCCTGGTCATGGCGACGTATACGCTCGTATCGGTGTCGGCCATGAGCCTGCTGGTGGCCGCAGCCTACACCGGTATTCGCCGGCTAAATTTTAACCGGCTGGCCCGGCACGAGCGCCGCGTTACCGGCGCGGTGCTCGTGCTGGTGGGCCTGGCTGGCTTTTTCGTGCACTGGTAACCGGTGCTCTTTTCTCACGCTCAAACTTGCCTTTTCATGCCTGACCCTTCATCCCAGAACACCGACGAGGAGCTGAACACCGCCAAGCAGGTGCAGCTCGAAAACGTGGGCGCCCTGACCCGCGGGCAGCTCACCCCCGAGGCCGCCGCCAATCCCGAAGGCCACGACGTGCCCGGCCACGACCACCGCGGCCACAACCACCCCGCCGGCAAACAAGTCGTGGACCTGGCCGGCAACGCCGCCGACGCTCACGCCGGCCACGACCACGGCGACGGGGGCCACGACCACGGCCCGGCGGGGGCCAACCCGTACCTGTGGCCCGGCGTAAGCCTGGCGCTACTGCTGGGCGGCATTGCCCTGGATTACTACGATGCAGCTTGGTTTACCGGGTACGTGCGCCTGCTCTGGTACGGCGTGTCCTACCTGCTGGTGGGCTGGAAAGTCATCCGCTCGGCCATCCAGAGCATCCCCTCGGGTAACGTGTTCAACGAATTCCTGCTCATGAGCATCGCCACTGTCGGGGCCTTTGCCATCGGCGAGTACCCGGAAGGGGTGGCTGTGATGCTGTTCTACACCGTGGGCGAGCTGTTCCAGGACGCGGCCGTGAACCGCGCCAAGCGCAGCATCCGTGCCCTGCTGGAAATCCAAGCCACTGAAGTCACCGTTATCCGCAACGGGCAACCGCTGGTGCTGGACCCCAAACAGGTGGTGATTGGCGACACCATCGAGGTCAAGCCCGGCGAGAAAGTGGCCCTGGACGGCACGCTAACCAAAGGCCCGGCGTCGTTTAACACGGCCGCCCTCACCGGGGAGTCCGTGCCCCAGACCAAGCAGGCTGGCGACGTGGTGCTGGCCGGCATGGTCAACCTAGAATCTTTGATTCAGGTGGCCGTCACGGCCGGCTACCAGGACACCAAGCTGGCCAAAATCCTGGCCATGGTGCAGGACGCGGTGGGCCGCAAAGCCAAGACCCAGCAGTTCATCACCAAGTTTGCCAAGGTCTACACGCCCATCGTGGTGGCCCTGGCCGTACTGTTAGTAGTGGTGCCCGCTTTCGTAGTCGACGACTACGTGTTTCGCACCTGGCTCTACCGGGCGTTGGTGTTCCTGGTCATTTCCTGCCCCTGCGCGCTGGTCATCAGCATCCCGCTGGGCTACTTCGGCGGCATCGGCGCGGCGTCCAAAAACGGCATCCTGTTCAAGGGCTCCAACTTCCTGGACCAGATGCGCGAGCTCGACACGGTGGTCATGGACAAGACCGGCACGCTCACCCAGGGCGTGTTTGCCGTGCAGCAGGTGCAAACGGCCGCCGGCCTTGATGCCCCGCAACTCTTGCGCCTCGTCGGCGCGCTCGAAACCAAGTCCACCCATCCCATTGCCAAGGCCGTCGTGCTCCACGCGGGCGCCGCCGCGGTCGGGGTACCCGTGGAAAACGTGGAGGAAATCAGTGGCCACGGCATGCGCGGCCGCGTAGACGGGCGCGACGTGCTGGCCGGCAACACCAAGCTGCTCACCAAGTTCAGCGTGGCCTACCCGCCTGAAGTAGACCAAGTGGTGGACAGCATCGTGGTGGCGGCGGTGGATGGCCAGTACGCCGGTTACCTGACCGTGGCCGACGCGCCGAAGGAAGACGCCGTTCGTACGGTGCAGGAGCTGCGGGCCGACGGCATCACCAAGCTGGTCATGCTCTCCGGCGACAAGGACAGCATCACCCAGCGCGTGGCCAAGGAGTTGGGCATCGACGAGGCCCACGGGGGCCTGCTGCCCGAAGACAAGGCCCGCTACGTGCAGCAGTACAAGGACGCGGGCCGCAAGCTGGCCTTTGTGGGCGACGGCGTAAACGATGCCCCCGTGGTGGCATTGGCCGATGTGGGCATTGCCATGGGCGGCCTGGGCTCCGACGCCACCATCGAAACCGCCGACGTGGTGATTCAGACCGACCACCCCAGCAAAATTGCCACCGCCCGGCGCATTGCCCGCGCCACACACACGGTGGTGTGGCAAAACATCTGGTTGGCCTTTATCGTGAAGGGCATCGTGCTCATCCTCGGCGCCGGGGGCCTGGCCACCATGTGGGAAGCCGTGTTTGCCGACGTGGGCGTGGCCCTGCTGGCCATTCTCAACGCGGTGCGCATCCAGCGCATGGACTACGCCACGCCGGCCCCGGGCGGCGCCCCGCTGGCTGCGGTGCCCCCGGTAACCATCCCCCGCCCGGCAAACAAGTCGGTGGTAGAAAAAATGCCCGAGGAACTGCGTCAAGGACCCCACCCCCGCTAGGCGCGTGCGCATCCACCGCTCGACTGTGCTAAACTGCCCACCGGAGCAGGTCTGGCAGGCCGTTATCCAGCCCCGGTTGCTGTTTTACGTGGCCTGGCCCGTGCTGCGCTTTCGGCCCGTAGCACCCCGGCAGCTGCCGCAAACGTGGCAGGACGGCAAATACCTGGTGCGCCTGTATCTGGGCGGCTGGTTGCCCCTGGGCACGCAGTGGATTGTGATTTCGCAGGATGCCGCCCGTTACCGGCTGCGCGACAACGGCCACGGCCCGCTGGCCCGCGTGTGGGACCACCGCATCACCCTGCGGCCACTGGGTGCCGGGCAAACCGTGTATACCGACGAGGTCAGCATTGATGCGGGCTTGTTGACGCCGCTGGTAGCGGGCTTTGCCGCCGGGTTCTACTGGTGGCGCCAGCGGCGGTGGGTACGGCTCGTGCGCCGCGAGCTTGCCTTTTGATGGGTTGCGCCGCATCCGAATGGCAGTAAGTAATATCCCTTCTTTACCCAACACCCCATGAGCAGTAGCCACGGCATGAGCGGCAGCGCCGCCGGACGCAACAAGCGGCAATTAACCATTGTGTTTTTCCTAACCCTAACCTACCTGGTGGCTGAAGTCGTGGGCGGGTTCTGGACCGGCAGTCTGGCCCTGCTGGCCGATGCCGGCCACATGCTCACCGACGTGGCCGGCGTGGGTCTGGCCCTGTTGGCCATCCGCTTCGCCGAAAAGCCCGCCACACCCGAGCGTACCTACGGTTATTACCGCTTCGAGATTCTGGCCGCGCTCACCAACGCGGTGGTGCTCATCCTGATTTCGCTCTACATCCTCTACGAAGCCTATTTCCGCTTTCTCGACCCGCCCCAGGTAGAAAGCACCAGCATGTTGTGGGTCGCCGGCGTAGGCTTGCTCATCAACCTGTATTGCATGTACCTGTTGCGCCAGGGCAAAAGCGAAAGCCTGAACATGAAGGGCGCCTACTTCGAAGTGCTCTCGGACATGCTCACCTCCATCGGCGTTATTGCGGCGGGCGTCATCATGCTCACCACCGGCTGGTACTACGCCGACCCGCTGCTTTCGGCCGGCATCGGCCTGTTCATTCTGCCCCGCACCTGGACGCTGCTCAAGGAAGCGGTGGGCGTGCTGCTGGAAGGGACTCCGGCCGAGGTAAACCTGGAAACCCTGCGCCAGGGCCTACTGGCCGAGCCGGGGGTGGCAGCCGTGCACGACCTGCACGCCTGGTCGCTTACCTCCGGCGTTAACGCCTTCAGCGCCCACGTGGTGCTCGCCGAGGGGGCCCAGCACGACGAGGTGCTGGCGCGAACCCACGCCTACGTGACCAGTAAGTTTGCCATCCAGCACGCCACCATTCAGGTGGAGCGCGGCGGCTTTGCCCAGCACGAAACCCACTTGTAAAACCTTTCTGGTTGCTTTCCCACCTTTAACTGGCTCCGGTTCATGCCCGCTACTGCTTACGACGTTCTCATCATCGGCTCCGGCCCCGGCGGCTACATTGCGGCCGTGCGCTGCGGACAGCTGGGCCTCAAAACCGCCCTCATCGAAAAGTACCCCACCCTGGGCGGCACCTGCCTCAACGTGGGCTGCATTCCCAGCAAGGCGGTTCTCGAATCCACCGAACTCTACCACAAGGCCACGGAGCAGTTTGCGGCGCACGGCATCGACGCCGATAACCTGCGGGCCGATTTGCCCCGCTTGATGGCGCGCAAAGACCAAGTGGTGAAAAAGGTGTGCGACGGGGTGGTGTTCCTAATGAGGAAAAACAAAGTGGACGTCATTCACGGCGTGGCCTCGTTTGTGGACGCCGCTACCGTACAGGTCGTGCCCGCGGAAGGGGGCAATGGGGAACCGCAGCAACTCACGGCCAAGAACATCATCATTGCTACCGGCTCCAAGCCCAGCAGCCTGCCCTTCATCACCCTGGACAAGGAGCGCGTCATCACCAGCACCGAGGCACTGGCCCTGCGCGAGTTGCCCCAGCACCTGATTATCGTGGGCGGCGGCGTCATCGGCCTAGAGTTGGGCTCGGTGTACGCCCGCCTCGGCAGCAAGGTGTCGGTGGTGGAATACACCGACGCCATCATTCCCACCATGGACCGCACCCTGGGCAAGGAGCTGCTGCGTTCCCTGAAAAAGCAGGGCCTGGAGTTCTACCTGTCGCATAAGGTCACGGCCGTGACGCGCGAGGGAGCAACCGTGAAGCTGACGGCCTCCCCGGCCGCCGGCGGGGCCGACCTGCAACTGGCGGGCGACTACTGCCTGGTCTCGGTAGGCCGTCGCCCCTATACCGACGGGCTGAACGTAGCTGCGGCGGGGGTGGAACTGGACGAGAAAGGGCGGGTAAAAGTCGACGAGGACCTCCAAACGACGGTGCCCGGCATCTGGGCCATCGGCGATGTGGTGCGCGGCGCCATGCTGGCGCACAAGGCCTCCGACGAAGGCGTGTTCGTCGCCGAGCGCATTGCCGGTCAGAAGCCCCACCTCAATTACCTGCTCATCCCCGGCGTGGTCTATACCTGGCCCGAAGTGGCCGGCGTGGGCTACACCGAAGAGCAACTCCAGGAACTGGGCCGAGCGTACAAAGCGGGCTCCTTCCCGTATTCGGCTTCGGGCCGGGCCGTGGCCGGGAGCGACACCGAGGGATTGGTAAAGGTGCTCACCGACGCGCAAACCGACGAAATCCTGGGCGTACACATGATTGGGCCCCGTATTGCCGACATCATCGCCGAAGCCGTGGGGGTCATGCACTTCCGCGCCGCGGCCGAGGACGTGGGTATGATGTCGCACGCCCATCCTACCTACGCCGAAGCTTTCAAGGAAGCTTGCTTGAACGCGGCCGGCGTCGGGGCCCTAAACATGTAACGCCGCACGTCGACAAAATTAGCTCTGCATGGTAATTCAATCGTTATGCAAGTAAGAGTCCTCAAGTCGATACCCGCTGCGGCCCTGAACAGGAGCGGCATTTGGGTCATGTAGCGCCCAAGGCGGCCACCGTACGCCGCTTCATTGGTGAGTTGACCGCCGGAATCGTGTTTTCCGTACATCACCAATAGGGCAATGCGGTAACCAATGATTTGTCTCGCACGTGGCCAATCTGCTTTCAGCGCTGATGCAGGTCGTCGGCGCGGAACATGCCGGCGGCGACATTATCAGCAACCTGCGTACTGGCCGCCGTGTTTACTTGCGTCATGACGACGGGTCGGGGGCCGGCAAACAGTTTGCGTATGTCGGCCTGCACGTGCAACACTGACTCGATTCCCTTGCGGACTTGAACACTGCCGCCCGGCAGCGGCAACACAACGCGGCGGATGGAATTGTCCTGCCCCTGAAAGCCCCCCACGTGCAGGGCGAACGGCAGGTTCGTGCTGCCCGGCTGCGGCGCGTAGCCCTCGGCTTTGAGAAAGATATACCCCGAGTTCCAGGTCCAGAACATGCCGTTCAAGGGGTCTAGGGCCCCTGTTTGAGCACCGGCCACGTTCCGGGCGCTGTCCACGCCGACGGTCATAACCAGATGAGTGTAGTCTCCGGGCGGCACGTCCAAGAGAGGAAGCCGCATGCTGGCGGGGTCACTTTCCTTGATTAGATGGTAGCTCTCCGGCTGTGCGTAGTGGCTGCCATCCGACCGGCGCAGCTGCAGGTTGGAGAGGTAGTAATCAAAGCGGCTGAGCACGAACGGCTCGGCGGCCTCCGTGGTAAACCGTTCGTGCAGCGCCAGCGGCACATTGCCCACCACGTGTTGCAACTCCACGACGAGCCCGCCGTCCGGCTGCGGCGTAGGCTCCGTGCCGGCACTGCCACAGCCGGCCAGCGTGGCTGCTAGCAGGAGGGCAAAGCGATTCTTAAAAAGAGGGAACATCATTGATGGGTGGGCAGCGGGTGGAAGCTTGATTAACAGGCAAATTACGCTTTTCATGCGGGAAGACCGAAGTTCACGCGGTGGTCCTGCAGGTCTCGACGCGCCGTTGTTTGTCCTGCTATGCCTGTTGCTCGCAGTTTCGTCAGCCGCAAGGCCTGCGGCCTGCGCGTGAGCGACAAAACACCCAGGCAAGGGTCGGCGGAGTAAACGGTGCTGGAAGTCTAACATCCGGCGCGGTTATTCCAAGGAGGTACGGCTGTCGCCACACCTACTTTGGTGTGCTTTTTGAATTAGCAGCCCGACGCATGAGGCGTATTTACTTGTCGGATCACATGGCTCTTTCCCGTATTTCACGACGGCGCTGGCCGCTGCCCTTCTTCACCCTCATAACCCTTCTGCTGGTGGGCTGCCGGCAGCCGGTTACCAGGCAAACGCCCGTTTCTGCCTCGGCATCTCGTCCGGTCGTACTTCCGGACTCGGCCGGGCACGTGCCGCGCTTGGATGCACAGCTGCGCCAGCATTACCGGGCGCTGGGGGACGCGGCCCAGGGCTTGCGTTTTGCGGTGTTCGAGCAAGCCATGACCGGGTACCTAAACCTACGCCAGCAAGGCTTGGTGCCTAGGCAGCGGCTGGCCATTGTGGACTTTGACTTGCCTTCCACCGAAAAGCGGCTGTGGGTGCTTGATGTTTCCGCCAACCAAGTGCTCTATCGTACGCTGGTGGCCCACGGCAATCAATCCGGGCAATTGCAAGCCTCTCATTTCTCCAACACCGTAAACAGTCACATGAGCAGCTTGGGCTTCTACGTGGCCGGCGAGGCGTACGTGGGCAAGCACGGCCGCTCCCTGCGACTTAGCGGCTTAGACGAGGGGTTTAATTCCAACGCGGCGGCCCGCGCCATCGTGGTACACGGAGCGGACTACGTCAGCGAAAACTTCATTAAGCAAACCGGGCGCCTGGGACGCAGCCAAGGGTGCCCGGCTTTGCCCCTGGACCTGTATGAGCCCATTATCGACAGCCTAAAAGGTGGCGCGGGACTTTTTATGCACAAGTCCGAGGCCGGTTACAGCTCCCCGTATTTAGACGAGCAAAAAGCCAGCGCCGCGTACTTCCCGGCTGCCTGAGGGACAGCGCTTTCCAGCAGAACGCTCCCGTCCAATTATAGGGCTCGACCCTGAGTCATTTAGAAGCGTTCTAAAAAACTTTTCAGTCTATTTGGAATGATTACAGATAAGCTAATACCTTTGCCTTATCATTCGCTCCACACCCAACCCCATGACCTTTAAATACGCTTCGGTCGCGCTGCTTGCACTTGCTTTTGGTTTCGCATCCTGCGATAAGAACGACAACGAAGCCGCGCCGACCCTGCGCGCCAAGATGGACGCCAGCACCCTAACGGCTACCTCGCGCTACACCGAGTCCTTCAAGGATGCCAGCGGTCAGAGCACGGTAGACCTGGGTACGTCGAACCAGCGGCTGGACATGTTCACGGAGTTTAACACTTACATGTCGTTGGTAGCGGTGGCGCCGCCGGCCGCCCCACAGACCCTGGACGTAGCCAAGCTCCGCGGTATGTACGCCAACACGGGCGGCTACTTTACCGGCGCTGGCCTGAACGGCTCGGGCTTGTCGCTGCGCGCCACCACGGCCGCTTCCCTCACTGGCACGCCGGCCGAGGCCGTGCGCACCTACATCGATGGGCAAATCACCAAGCTGGCCACCGCCAGCCAGTCGGTTAACCAAGTGGCTGCCCCCGGCACCGCCGGGCGCATCGGCCGTTACCTGGTGGACGAGAAAGGCATTGAAGTGAATCAAGTTATTGCCAAGTCGCTCCTTGGCGCCCTGCTGCTTGACCAGATTGGCAACGTGTTGCTCACCGACAACGCACTGAAAGCCAACAACAGCAAAGTGGTGGACGGCAAAGCGTATTCGGAGTTGGAGCACAATTGGGATTTGGCGTACGGCTACCTCACGAGCAACCCCATCATGACCACGGACATCAGCCTGACGCCCCGCGAGCGGTTCCTGGCCGGTTACCTCAACGAGAAGAACGGCCCGGCTTCGCCCGGCGTGTACCTGGCCTTTCTGAAGGGCCGCGCGGCCATCGTCAACAACGACGCCGCCGGCGTGCAGGCCCAGGCCGCCATCATCCGAACCGAGCTGGAAAAGACCATTGCCCTCTCGGCCGTGTCGTACCTGAGCAACTGGAAAGCGGCTTCGGACCCGGCCGTTAAAGCCCACGCGTTGGGTGAAGGCCTTGGCTTTATCTACTCGCTGCGATTCTGCACCAAGTACGGCGCCGACGCGGCTTTCTCCGATGGGGTCCTGAATCCCTTGACCGCCGGCACCAACGGCGCTTGGAGCCTGACCAACGCCCAAGCCGACGTGGCCATCAACGCCATCAAAGCCAAGTTCAATTTGCAGTAACCCGGAACTGCCCACCCGGCGAAACCGTTAGGCCAACCCGTTTGTCAGCCCCGCTGCCAGGCGGGTTGGCCTTCGCTACGAAATCAGCTTTTCATGAAAAAGTCCCTTCTGTTTGCTCTGACGCTGCTGTTGCTCACCGTTGGCATGTTCAGCTGCCGGAAAGACCCCGCCGGCGATTCACCCGAGCCCAGCACGGAGCCTGACCGCAAAGCCTTGCTCACGCACTGGGCCGACAGCCTGGTAAAGCCCGCTTATCAGCGCTTCAACGACAAGCTGGTAGTTCTCAAGGCCAAGACCACGGCGTTTACGGCCGCCCCCGCTCCGGCGACGCTTGAAGAGCTGCGCCAGGCTTGGCAGGCCGCGTACGTGGAATGGCAAAAGGTAGAACTCTACGAGTTCGGCCCCGCCGAGCAGGTGAGCTTGCGCAACCACTTCAACATCTACCCGGCCGATGTGACGGGCATCAACCGCAACATCACCAGCGGCTCGTATGACTTCGAGCTGTCGACCGCCATTCCCCAGCAGGGTTTCCCGACCTTGGATTACCTGCTCAACGGCGTGGCCTCGGGCGACGCGGCCATTGCGCAGCGATACGCTTCCTCGGCTAATCACCGCCGTTACCTGACCGACGTGGTGGCTAAGATGGAGCAGACCTTCGGCACGGTGTACGCGCAGTGGAACGGCTCCTACCGCGACACTTTCATCAACAACGCTGGCACCGACGCCAGTTCGTCCTTGTCGCGGGTCATCAACGCTTATTCCTTGTACTACGAGCGCTACCTGCGGGCCGGCAAAATCGGTATTCCGGCCGGGGCCATGACCGGCGCGCCGCTGCCCGACAAAATCGAAGCCTACTACCAGCGCGGCGCGCTGCCCCTGCAGCTGGCCACCACTGCTCACGCCGCGGTGCAGCAATTTTTCACCGGCCGTACGGGCCAGCCCTCGCTAAAAAGCTACCTGGATGCGCTGGGGGCCAAGGACAGCCGCACGGGCCAGAGCCTGACCAGCATCATCAACGCCCAGTTTGGGGTATCGGCCCAGCAGCTGGCCTCGCTCGGCCCCGACTTGCACGCCACCATCACGGCGCGCAATGCCGACGCGGTGGCATCTTACAATGAGATGCAGAAGGCGGTGCGCCTGATTAAGGTCGACATGACCTCCGCCCTGAGCGTGACCGTGACCTACGTGGACAACGACGGCGACTAATGCAGAGCCGCCGGCTGCAGCGCTACCTCCACGCCTACACCCCAGCTGCCCCGCTGGCTACGTTCCGGATGGCCTTTGGCCTACTGGTGCTGGCCAGCGTGGTGCGTTTCTGGGCCAAGGGTTGGATAGACGAGCTCTACCTGCAGCCCAAGTTCTTCTTCCCGTATTATGGGTTCGAGTGGGTGCGCCCCCTGGGCGGCTACACCTACGGGCTGTTTGCTTTCTGCGGGCTGTGCGCCTTGCTGGTAACCATCGGCAACTGGTACCGCACGGCGGCCCTGGGCTTGTTTGTGAGCTTCACCTACATCGAGCTCATGGACAAAAGCACTTACCTGAACCACTACTATTTCGTGAGTCTGGCGGCGCTGCTGCTAGCCCTGCTGCCCGCCGGGCGCTACTTTGCCCTCGACACGCACCGGCACCCCGCTCGCTGGCGCAGCGAGGTGCCGCGCTGGACGGTAGACGCGCTGCGCCTGCTCATGGGCATCGTCTACGTGTACGCGGGTCTGGCCAAGCTCAACTCCGACTGGCTGGTGGAAGCCATGCCGCTGCGCATCTGGCTGCCAGCCAAAAACGACTTGCCGCTGATTGGCCCGTTGCTGGGGCAGGTATGGGTGGCGTATGCCTTCAGCTGGTTTGGGGCCTTGTATGATTTGACGGTGCCCTTCTTTTTGCTTTACCGCCGCACCCGGCCCTGGGCCTACGTTACCGTGGTGGTGTTTCACGTGCTGACGGCAGTGCTCTTTCCCATCGGCATGTTTCCCTACGTGATGATGGTCGCGGCACTGGTGTTCTTTCCGGGCGCGTGGCACGAGCGGGTGCTGCAGCGGTTGCGCGGGCTGCTGCGCTCGTCCCCCACGGCCCTCTTTTCCCCCACGCCGTTGCGCTACGGCCCGGCCCGCCGGCAGCTACTGCTGCTGACCCTGGGTGTGTTCTTTGCCGTGCAGCTGGTCTTGCCTTTCCGCTACCTACTCTACCCCCACGAGCTGTTCTGGACCGAGGAAGGCTACCGCTTTTCTTGGCGGGTGATGCTGATGGAGAAAATGGGCTACGTGCAGTTCAAGGTCGTGGACGGGGCGACGGGCCGCATCCGGCAGGTGGACAACCGCGCGCACCTGAGCGTGCTGCAGGAAAAGATGATGAGCACCCAGCCCGACATGCTGGTGCAGTTCGCCCATTACCTGCGCGACTACTACGCCGGGCAGGGGGTGCAGCGTCCCCAAGTATACGCCGACGCCTACGTGAGCTTGAATGGGCGGCTGGGCAAAAGCTTTATCGACCCCACCGTGGACCTGGCCCGCGTCAAAGACGACTTGCAGCCCAAGCCCTGGATTTTACCTTTTGACGATGAAATCACCGGTTTTTAGCGCCGTCCTGGCCGTAAGTGTGCTGTCCGGCTTTTCCGCCATCGCCCAGCAAGTGAGCCTGCAGGGCCGCGTTCGCGAAGCCAGCACCAACGCGCCCGTGGTGGGCTGCGAGGTGTACGTACGCGGCTCCCGCCTGATTGCCCGCACCGACTCGGCCGGCCTTTTTACCTTGACCAAGGTCGCGCCCGGCCGGCAGCAGCTGCAGCTTTCCTCCATCGGCCACGAACCCTTCAAAGCTATAGTTGAAGTGACAGCGGAAAGCAGCGTACAGGAGTTCACGCTGACCCGCCGGGAGCGGCAGCTGCAGGAAGTGGTGGTGGCGGCCCCCCAGTCGCGCTTTGGCCCCCAGCGTCTGCGCGAGGTGGAAGGCACGGCCATTTTTGCGGCCAAGAAAACCGAGGTCATCGTGCCCGACAACCTAGTGGCCAACCTGGCCACCAACAACGCCCGGCAGGTATACTCGCGGGTGGCCGGGCTCAACATCTGGGAAAGCGACCAGGGCGGTCTGCAGCTGAGCATCGGCGGCCGCGGCCTGGACCCCAACCGCACCAGCAACTTTAACGTGCGGCAAAACAACTACGACATCTCGGCCGATGCCCTGGGCTACCCCGAGAGCTACTACACCCCGCCCATTGAAGCCGTCAAGCGCATCCAACTCGTGCGCGGGGCGGCTTCGCTGCAGTACGGTACCCAGTTCGGCGGCCTGCTCAACTTCGAGTTGCGCACGCCCGAACCCGACAAGACCGTGTCGGTGGTGTCGCGGCAGACGGCGGGCTCCTTTGGCTTTTTCAACTCGTTTAACAGCGTGAGCGGCACCGTGAAGAAGCTCAGCTACTACGCCTTTGCCCAGTACAAGCGCGGGGACGGCTGGCGGCCCAACTCGGGGTTTGCCAGCAAAACGGCCTACGCCGACCTGCGCTACCAGTTCACCGAGAACTTCAAGATCGGTGCCCAGCTCACGCACATGGACTATTTGGCCCAGCAGCCGGGGGGGCTGAGCGACCGGCAGTTTGCCGACAACCCGCGGCAGAGCAACCGGGCGCGCAACTGGTTTGCCGTCGATTGGAACCTGTTCAATCTTTCGGCGGACTGGAAGCTGAGCCCGCGCTCCAACCTGAATTTGACCACGTTCGGGCTGCTGGCTTCGCGCGACGCCCTGGGCTTTCGCACCAACTTTGTGGAGCGCCCCGATGCCGACACCCAGCAGCGCGAGCTCATCACCGGCGACTTCCGCAACGCGGGTGCGGAAGCTCGCTTTCTGACCCGCTACGGCTTAAGCAACACCCGCAGCGGCGTATTGCTGGTGGGCACCCGCCTCTACCGCGGCGACAACCACAGCCTCCAGGGTGCCGGCCCGGCCGGCCGCCGGGCGGAGTTTCGCTTCGAGGAGCCGGGGGCAGGGTTGAACGCCCCGTCGGCCTCGTCGGACTACCGCTTTCCCAACTACAACGCAGCCGCCTTCGCCGAGAACATCTTCTATTTCGGGGAGCGTTTTTCGCTTACCCCCGGTCTGCGCCTGGAGTACATCCGTACCTGTGCGGACGGCTCCTACCAGACCGTGTCGCGGGACTTGGCCGGCAACATCACCGCCGTGCAAACCACGGCCGAGCAGCGCACGAGCACGCGCTCTTTTGTCATCGGGGGGTTGGGAGCTTCCTACAAGCCGGTGGAGCAGCGCGAGTTCTACGCCAACGCCACGCAGAACTACCGCTCCATCACTTTCGGCGACATGCAGATCGTCAACAACTCGCTCGTCATCAACCCCAACCTGCAGGACGAACGCGGTTACTCGGCGGACCTGGGGCTGCGCGGCGAGCAGGGCCAGTGGCTGACCTACGACGTGAGCTTGTTTGCCCTGGCCTACAACAACCGCATCGGCGAAATCGGCACCTACGACCGGTTTGACCGCCCGTTTCGCTACCGCGACAACATCGGCCGGGCCCTGATTCTGGGCGTAGAGTCGTATGCCGAGGCCGACGTGCTGCAGGTGCTGCGCCCGAGCGCCGAACCGGGCCGCTGGCGCTGGTCCGCCTTCGGCAACGTGTCGCTGATACGCAGCCGCTACACGCAGAGCAAGAATCAAGAAGTGGTGGGCAAGCAAGTGGAGTTTGTGCCCAACGTCAATCTGAAAGCCGGAATGCAGAGCGGCTTTGGGCCCTTAAAAGCATCCGTACAGTTCACTTACTTATCCGACCAGTATTCGGAGGCCACCAACGCCCCCAACAGCCCGAACGACGCCCGCCCGGACCCCAGCCTGGCAGTCATTGGGCGGATACCAGCCTACCAGATACTCGATGCTTCCGTGTCGTGGGAGCGGCGCTGGCTCAAGCTGGAAGGCAGCGTGAACAACCTGGCCAACACCCGCTACTTCACCCGCCGCGCCACGGGCTACCCCGGGCCCGGCATCCTGCCCTCGGACGGGCGCAGCTTCTTTGTAACCGCAGCCGTAAAGTGGTAGTCGGGTACCTTTGCCGGTGCTTGCCCCTGCCCGCATGTCTTCTCCGCTCGCCCCCCTTGAGTCCATGCTGCGCTCCTGGCCCCTGCTGCGCAGCCACTTCCGCGGCCGCGACTACTTGCCGGAACCGGAACTGCGGGCGTTTGTAGCCGCGGCCGTGCCCGGCGTGCCGACCGCCGCGTGGCCCGTGGTGCTGCAGGGACTTGTGCGCAGCCAGCTGCTGCACGAAACAGTGCCGGGCGTGCTGGCCTTTGAGGCAGACCCGTACGTGTCGGCGGGCAAGCCCGTGCTGGCACCCGCTTGGATAGCCCTGTGGCAGCACTTGCAGGCGCGCCTAGGGTGTTGTTAAACAAATAGGGTAAAACCTCCGACTCGGGCCTAGGCGGGTTTGCTTGGGGGCTGCCAGGCAGCAATCAGGTCCATGTCAAACGGGGCTTCGGCCGGCAGGGGCTGGTCGGAGAAGTCGTATTCGCCGTGCAGGTTCAGGTGGCGGTAGGAGAGCACGGCGAATGGCGAGAGCGTGGCCAGGGTGGCGGCCTGCTGTTCGGGCGGTAGCCGGGCCAGGTGCTGGGAAAGGTGCAGGTAATTCCAGCAGACGATGGCGTTCATCAGCAGGCGCTTGCAGGTTTCGGCCACCAGTTGCTCGGAGCGGGTAGCGGCGTGAAACTCCTGGTTGCGCCCGTGCCAGACGGCGTGGGCCAGCCGGTGGGCGCTTTCGCCCTTGTTGAGCTGCTTGTGGATGCGCTGGCGCAGCTCGACCTGGTCGACGTAGCGCAGCAGGAATTCGGTTTTGACCAGCCGGCCCAGCTCCTTCAGGGCCCGGTAGAGCGGGTGCTGCCGGGCGTACGAGTTGAGCCGGCCGAACAGGCGCGAGGCCTCGCTGTGGCGCAGCTTCAGGGTGACGACCAGGCGCAGCACCTCGTCCCAGTGCCGGGCGATGCGCTCGGGGTCGAGGCGCGCGTCGGGCAGCAGCGTCTGCCCCAGCTGCCGATGGGCGGCCACCGGCTCCCAGCTGTAGAGCTGCTGGTTGGTGAGCTGGCGGATGCGCGGCTCGTAGGCGATGCCCAGCATGCGGGTCACGGCGAAGATGACTTCGGTGTAGCCGTGCGTGTCGGTGCTGTGCACGTCGGTGGGCCGCACGGCGTGGCGCAGCAGCCCATCCAGCAGGTGCGTGGCCTCGCGGTCGGCGGCGCTGAACACGGTCGAGTCGAAGACGAGCAGCGTCTCGTCCACGTAGGAGTAGGCCGTCAGGCCGCGGCGGTTGCCGAAGTACTTGAACGAGGCGCTGCCGCCAAGCGAGTCCACGGCCAGGTCGTATTTCTGCCCGTCGCTGCTGCTGCGGAGCACGTCGGGGGAGAGCCGAAAGGCGTCGCGCAGGCGCAGCTGGCGCGTAAAGTTTAGAATCAGTTCGTTGGCCTGGCGCAGGTTGTCGAGCGTGAAATGGGTGCTGGCCAGGCGCTGCAGGGCGGTCTCGTCCACCTGGGGCGCGACCTGGGCCAGGCGGCGCAGGCCCAGGTTGCAGCCCAGCCCCACCAGGGCGGCCAGCAGCTGCGACAAGGGCGGCGGGGTGCGGGCGTGCTTGCTGGGCAGCGAGCCGAAGGCCGTGTCAAATTGGGTGAGCCGGGCCACGCTGGTGAGCACCTCGCGCAGGGGCACCACGCGGTGGCGGGGAAACAGGTGGGCCGGCAGGCGCGGTTGCTCGGCCGGCAGCCGGGGCGTGGTGAGGCGGTAGCGCCCGGCCGGGGTGCGGTGCGCGTGCGGGTTGTCGGTCCCGCCCAGGTGGGCGTTCGTGGCGGCAAACTGGGCCTGCAGCTGCGCCTGGAGCGTAGCCTGCACCGTGGCAAAATCGCGCCAGGCACTCAGCCCCGCCTGCTCCAGCAAGGCCTCGCGCTGCTTGGCCCACTGCGCGGCCGGCAGCAGGTAGTGCTCAAAGGCCCGGTACTGGTAGCAGCAGGTGAAGTTGAGTTGACCGGACTTGACGGCCGTGGCCATCTCCAGAAACAATAGCGCTTTGTAGAGGGAGGTCCGCAGCCGGCCCTGCGCATCGAGCACGTACGCGCGTTGCGTGAGCGAGAGAAAGTCCAGCGGCACCTGCGCGCCCAGGTGCCCGTCGTGCTGCTGGTAGTAGTGCACGGCCCGCCAGAGGTCGGCGCGGCTGGTCGCCTCGTCCACGACCAAGGCTTTGACCAACGCCCCGAGCTTGGCCTGCAGGCGCAACGAGGCAGCGGCCAGCGCCTCGTGAAACAGGGCGTCGCCGGCCTGCTGCTCGGTGGCCACGCGCAATTGCTCCAGGTGCTGGTGGTCTTCGCTGAGTTGCGCGGCCGTGACCTGGTGGCGCTGCAGCAGCGCGTCGATGCGGGCCAGCTTCTGCTCGGCCGGTACGTCGGGGGCATCGACCAGGGCGCGGATTTGGGTCAGGGCCTGCAGGTGCCGGTAGCCCCGGCCCGTGACCTGGCTGGTCAGCTGCTGCGTGGCGGTGCGTTGCTGGTAGAGCGTCTCCTTGACTTGCTCGCGGCATTGATTTGCGGCGCTGGTCATGGTGTGCAGCAACGTATCGACCAGGGCGTCGCCCAACTCGTAGTACTGGTGCACCACGAAGCTGAGCAGGTAGAGGTAGCGCCGCTCGTCGCGGCGGTAGAGTTGCGCGGCCTGGGCCCGCAGCACGTACTCGGCGTAGTAGGTGATGGCCTGGTCGGAGAGGCGCAGGCGCTGCCAGAGCGGCTGCAGCTGCTCAAAGAGCTGCCGCAGGGAGGCGAAATGGGTGACCCGTTCGCGGATTTCCCCGGCCCGCAGGCCCTGGCGGATGCGCTTGAGAAAGGTGAGCGGGTAGCGGCGGTCGGCGTCCGTCTCGCGGGCGTCGGGGTCGTCGGCGGCCAGCAGCCGGTCCAGCAAGCGCTGCTCGCCGGGCTGCAGGTGCTGCTGCAAGCGGTGGAGCAACCGTTTCTCAAACGCGAGCAGGGCCCGCGTGATCAGGTCGGCCAGCGTGTTGTAGGTGGGCAGCTCCAGCCGGTGCTCGTGCAGAAACAGCACCAGGTAGTCGAAGACCGCCGACGGCTTGAGGTGCTGGCTGCTCAGGCGCACGGCTTCCTGGTAGAGCCGGTCGGCTGCTGCCGCGTCGAACCGCGCAATGCCCAGTTGCTCGCACACGAGCTGCTGGTGGGCGTAGTACCGGGCATCGGCGTAGCGTAGCGGGTCGAAGTCGGCGGGCCCCAGGCCTACCTGCTGGGCGACATAGGCGATATCGGCCGCGTGGTAGCGGGTGGCCACGTAGAAGCGCTGGCTAATCTGGAAGTAGCCCCACTGCAAGAGGAACCCGACGCGGTTGGCCGGGGTCAGCATCCGGG